>CAVSYA010000014.1:0-447500 GCA_963731985.1 uncultured Actinomycetota bacterium
CGGTCGGCTCGGGCATCGAGCAATGCCCGACCCTGCCAGCGACCGCCTTTCGTGCCGGGTCGGCAAGTGTCGAGACCTCCGGTCTTCCTTCCGCCGCAGCGCTTTTCGTCATACGATTTTAGGCATGGTCAGCGAGGAGCAGATCCAGCAGTGGGCAGACGAGGCCGAAGCTGGCTACGACGTCGAGCAGATGAAGGGCCGCGGGCGGGGCCGGCCCGGTCGAGGCGCTGAGCCGATGCAGGTCGTTGCGGTTCGGCTGACCGCTGAGGAGCTTGCAACGGTCGACGCCATGGCTGAGCGTGAGCACATTTCGCGATCCGAAGCGATTCGCAGGGCGCTGGCCGGCTTCGCCGCGTGAAGGTCCACGACAGCGCACTCAAACACGGGGTACTCGCCGAGGATGTCGTCCAGGCAGCCGACTGGCCGCTCTGGGTCGAACCTATCGACCAGGAGGACTGGCCGCATCGCGAACTGCGGCTGGGCTTCGATACCCAAGCCCGCCTGCTCGAGACCGTCGTCCTCATCTTCGAAGACGGCGACGAGATGGTCATTCACGCCATGCCAGCTCGCAAGCAGTACTGGGAACTCCTCCCCTGAGACGAGCGACTTGCGTCCCCCACAAGCCGATGGGCTCGCGGCGGTCCTTGGCTGCTAGCCAACTTCGGAGTGATCGTCGTCTTCGATCACAACCAGAATGCCTCGCTCGAGCAGGGACTGAACCTCGACCAGCAAGCCGGTTGCGAGCATGAGGGCGCTGACGGCGTGTGCCTCGGTGTATTGCCGCTTGGACACCTGGTGGAGGGTCAGGTGACGGTTGAACCCGTCGGGCCATTTCCTCCGGCACGAGATCACCGATCGAATTGAGGCTCGGAACCGCGGCCTCGATCAGTAGCGCCGCCTTGAATCGACGGGTCGACGTGGACCCGCGCTCGTGACTACGCCAGTGAGACGAGGCAACCTTCTGGAGCTTTCGGTGGCCGTATGCATGTTGAAGCAAGGAGGTAAACACGACCGCTGCCAACGCTTGTGCTGCTGCGGAATGACCATCCCAGTAGGCAGCAAGCGCCTCGTGCAGCCGTTCCCGGTACTCGGAAAGATGCTCATTCTCGACATGGGCAAGGGCTTCACTGCAGTCTGTGGCGATGTCCGCGCCCCGTTGCGCCAGTGTCTCCCAGCGAGACGCAGCATCGGGCAACCCGAGGAGTTCCTGGACCAGCTCGCCGCGTAGGACCCACACCAACGCGATTCCCTCTTCCGCAACGTCCCAGACGCGGTCCAGGTCGACAGAGTGTCCCCGCCAGTTGGCGGGAAGGACGCCATCGGCGAGGTGCTTCCAGCCCTCGAGCATCGATGACCATTGAGGGCTGCGCGCCCAAGCACGCGTCACTTCCCTCAGTTGCTCGGTCCAGCCGGTAGAAGCGCGAAACTGTTCGCCGACGAGCAACTCGGCGTACCGCGCGGCGGGTCGCCCGGCCCGTTCCGCGAGGGTGTTAACCCACGGGGCCAAGTGGGGCTTCGCAGCCAGGTTGATGTCGAGCAACTTCCGATTGCGCCCAATTGAGAGGTTGGCTGCCACGTTTCGCCGGTTCTGCTCGAGGAAAGGCTCAGCGACAGCCCTAAAGACCTGCCTCCGCACGGAGTCGGCCATGAATTAAGCCCAATCCCGACGTGGGTCCCCCGCGGGCCCCCTCCCGCCGCGCGGCGGCGGCGCCGCTTCCTCGCTGCTCATGGGGACAAGTATCCGCGATGGCACCGACATCGCCGACCTTAGGCGCCGCTCGCCCAAGCCCCTCCGCTGTCGCGCCCCGCTCGGATAGTGCCGGAGCGTGCCGGAGCCCGATGGGCTCGCGGAGCGACCCGGTAGCCGATGGGCTCGCGGAGCGACCCGGTGAGCGATCACCGTGCGAACCCAGGGATGGGCTCGCGGAGCGACCCGGTGACCGATCCGCTTTCGGGGCGGCTGTCCCGCATCCGACACACCATCGGGACGCCGGCGTCGACCGCCGTCGGATCGGCTGAAGTGCCCAATCGGGGTTCGTCTTGCGGAACGTCCGGACATGGCCGATGTGCGAGCGCGGCTGATCGCGCTATTGACACTCATTCTTGCTGCGGCCGTGAACAATCGTGCCGGCTGGATTTGCTAGGTGATGTCGCGACGGATGGCGACTCGCGTGCCCAGTGCGGCGAAGGCGAGTGCCCAGCTCAGCAGCACGAGCCCGCCCGTGGCCTGTCCAAGCATTGCTGCGTCGACCGAGGACGTGAGCTGGCCCAGCGCGTTACCGGCCTGGTAGGGCAGGTACTGCGCCACGTCGGAGGTAGCCTGCACACCGCTCAGAATCGGGCCCAGGACGAAGATGTAGACGACGAACCCCACGATCGCTGCGATCTGGTTGCGCATGAGACACCCCAGCCCGACACCAAGCACCGCGTAGAGAGCCACTTCAAGGGCGACCCCACCAAGCGTTCGCGTCAGGTCGGTGCCGGAGAGCACGACATCGACGTCCTTCGCGGCAAGCCAGGGAAGGGCAACAGCGAGGACGAACGCCGTGCAGGCCGCTGCGTAGCCCAGTCCTACCACCGCGTAAGTCAGGAGCTTCGCGCCTACCACGCGCCCGCGATTCGGCGTTGCCAGGAATGTCGGCGTCGCGGTCTGATGCGTGAACTCGCCCGTGACGGCGATGATGCCGAGGATCCCGGACACCACCAGCGTCGCGGTGGCCTGCGCGAAGACCGTCCGCTGGCCTGCAGCAGTCTCCAGGCTCAGCGGTCCCGGTTCCGCGAAACCGATAGCGGCACTCGTCGTCGCGGCGGTCATCGCCAGGCCCAGCACCAGCATCCAAAGCCAGAGCCTGGTCGTGGTGAGCTTGCGGAACTCGGCCCGGACAAGGCCTGTCATCGGTGGTTCTCCTCGCCCGTGAGCGAGAAGAAGATCTGCTCCAGTCCGTCCCGCCGGTTCTCGAGAGCGTGCAGTTCCACGCTGTGCTTGAAGGCCAGCCGACCCACGTCCCGCGCGGTCAGGCCACTGGTTTCCAGCGTGTTGATGTGGTCCCGGCTCACGGTGGCCCCGGCCGACTCAAGCACGCCAGCGAACCGCTCCGCGTCGGGCGTCGTCACGTAGACCCGGCCACCAGCGGTGAGCTCGTCGAGACGCCCCTCACGAACCAGCCGACCCTTGTTGATGATCACCACGCGGTCCGCGATCTGCTGCACCTCCGACAGGGCGTGGCTCGAGACCAGCATCGTGCGGCCCTCGCCGGCGAGCCGCTTTAGGAACCCTCGGAGCCAGGCGATACCCGCCGGGTCCAGCCCATTGGACGGCTCGTCGAGTACGAGCACAGGCGGGTCACCGAGGAGGGCCGTCGCCAGACCGAGGCGCTGCCGCATGCCGAGCGAGTAGCCGCGCACCAGGCGGTGGGCTGCGGCGGTTAGGCCGACCAGCGCCAGCGTGTCGTCGGCGCGAGTGTCGGGGTAGCCGTTCACGGCGCAGTAGACCCGCAGATGATCTCTGCCGCTGCGGCCGGGGTGGAAACTGCCGGCCTCGAGCGCAGCACCGACCACGTCAGCCGGCTGATCAAGGTGTGCGTACGTCGTGCCGCCGATGGTCGCCGTACCGCCGTCCGGGTCGACCAGCCCGAGCAGCATTCGCAGGGTCGTGGTCTTGCCCGCGCCGTTGGGTCCGAGGAACCCAGTGACCTCTCCAGGCTCGGCAGAGAAGGAGAGCGCGTCGACAGCGCGAACATCCCCGAACGACTTGGAGAGCCCCTTGACCTCGATACGATGCCCGTCCGGCACAGGCCAAGGCTAGCTTCGCCGAACGCTCACGATCTGTCGTTTGTCAGAAACGTCTGCGGGTCACCGTGGCCCGCGAGCGCCTCGAGCCGGGATGGCGGTGGTCCAACGACATCCAGCCCCCCTCGTGGTGTCGGGACGCCGACGAGCGAAGCTCCCTGGAAGCCAGCCGCGGGGCGCTGCATCCCAGCAACGGTTCCTCAACTGGACCCGCAGGCAGTTCGGTGCGTTTCGGAGCCCACCAGGACGTCCGGCAGGTGCGGCCGAGCTGGACAAAATCGAGCGCCCACCCTGCTCAGTTCATGCGCACGAACGGAATCAGGCCCCTCGCAGGGCTCGGCTCGGTTGCATGTATGTCCCGATCGCCTCAGCGTCCGGCAAGCGCGAACACGTCGGTCCCCCCGACGTGAACGATGGTCCCGTCCTGAGCGGTGACGGCGAAGGTCGAGTCACAGGTGATGGTGTTCCTCGGGTTCGCGGTGCGCTGGTTGGTCAGCTCGACCGGGAACGACTCGACGATGACCCCGTCGACCTCGAAAGACACGGTGCCGACGAAGGACAGCGGCTGCAGGACGACGTTGCTGTCGGGCACGAGCACCGGAGCGTGGTCGACCGAGGCGGACGGGTCGGCGGCGTGGTGGGTGATCGGGTAAGAGTAGGTCTCCCCGTTGTCGCAGACCGAGGTCTCCCAGCCGTCGTTGATCGGCTTCGGGTCGGCCGCGGACGGCGGCATCGACGCGAAGGTGAGTGCGGCCGCGACCAAACCGGTCGAGGTGCCGAGGACGATGCGCTTCATGGGATGCTCCTTGCGATGGCGTGACTCGAACATCTCCCCTGTCGCTCCGGGTCCCGGACCTGGATCACCCTGTCGCCGACTTCGCGCAGAAGAGAGCGGTCAGGAACGTTGCTCGGCCGATACGTGATCCGCCAGGCCCGCGGTGCGCGACAGTGTCGGTATGGACCACACCGCCGACTCCGACACCGCACTGCTGGTGCGCGTGGGGGATCGTGACGAGGCGGCGCTTCGTGAGCTGTTCGACCGGCACTCGGCCTGGCTGACGCTGCGGCTGCGCAGCCGCTGCTCGTCCGACGAACTGGTCTCCGCAGCGCTGCAGGACACGTTCGTCGCGGTGTGGAACAAGCCACGCGGCTACCGGGGCCGCGGCGACGTGGGCGCCTGGTTGTGGGGGATCGCGATCCGCCGGCTGATCAGCCAGCTGCGGAAGAAGACGGCCCCGACCCCGGTGGCGGCCGACACGATCGCAGCGGCCTCCCCGGTTGTCGCCAGCGCCGAGGACCAGTTGCTGCTCGCCGTCGAGAACGGCCCGGTGGGTGATGCGCTGCGCACGCTCTCTCCCGAGATGCGGCAAGCACTCCAGGTGACCGTCATCGACGGGTTGACCGCCAGGGAGGCGGCCTTACTCCTCGGCATCCCCGAAGGGACGGTCAAGTCGCGGGTGCGGCTGGCCGAGCAGCAGCTGCGTCGTGAGCTGATCAACGTGGAGGGATGGTGACCATGCCCGAATGGCATGTCAGCGCCGAGGCATGGCAGGCATACGGCGCCGGGCGTCTCGATGACATCGCGACGGCATCGATCGACCGGCACGTGGTCGGGTGCTCCGGGTGCCAGCGTTCGGCGCGCGAGGTGGCGCCGGAGCGGCTGACCACCGCGGCGTGGTCCGGCATCGTGAGCGAAGTTCGGCGGCCAGGGCTGCCGCGATCGGTGCGCTGGCTGCGTCGCCTGGGGGTGGCCGAGGAGGACCTGGTCATCCTTGCCGCGTCCGAGGGGTTCGTGCTGCCGTGGTCGCTGGCCGTCGGGGCCGCACTGATCTGCGCCCTGCTGACCGCAATGATCCCGGCCCGCCAGGACGAGACCTTCTGGCTGATCGCACCGACCGCCCCGGTGTTCGCGGTCATCGCCGCCTTCGACGCCACCGAGCAGCTGCGCGCGATCATGGGCGCGACGCCGTACGACAAGGTCCGCCTCGCCGTACAGCGAACCGTCGCGACCCTGGCCGTCGCCATCCCAGCGACGCTGGGCGTCGGGCTGGCTGTGCCGGGCCTGGCGAACCTCGCTTTCGTCTGGCTGCTGCCCTCGCTGGCGCTGACCTCGCTCGCGCTGGTCCTGAACACGTGGCTCAGTTCATGGACCGCCGCCGGGCTGACGGCCGGGGGCTGGGTCGCGGTCGTGGTGGCCGCCACGCGCAGTGGCGAGGTCACCGCCCTGTCCGCGTCAGCAGTCCAAGTCGCCTGCCTGGCCGTCGCGGTCGGGATGGCCGCCGTCTTCGTGCTTCGCTCCTCCTCGTTCCGGCTGCCGGGGGGTGAGGGCTGATGACCCCCACTGCCACTCTTGAAGGAGTCAGCAAACGCTACGGCCGGCTCGAGGCGGTGACCCCGGTCGATCTCGAGCTCCGGCCCGGCGTGGTCGGCCTGCTCGGACCGAACGGAGCCGGCAAGACCACGATGCTGTCACTGCTCGCCACCGTGCTGCCCCCCACCGCCGGGCGGATCACCATCGCCGGCCACGACGTGACCGCCGGTCATGCCGCGCGGGTCGAGGCCAGGCGGTGCATCGGCTACCTGCCGCAGGAGGTGCACTACCCCAGCGGCATGACCGTCGCCGGCTTCGTCGACTACATCGCAGTGCTCAAGGAGTGGAAGCACAGCAAGCAACGCGTCACCGAGGTGCAACGGGTCCTGGAACTGGTCGGCCTCGCCGAGCGGGCGACGATGAAGATCCGCAAGCTCTCCGGCGGTCAGCGCCGCCGGCTGTCGGTAGCCCAGGCGCTGATCGGGGCACCCGAGCTGCTGCTGCTCGACGAGCCGACGACCGGCCTGGACCCCGAGCAGCGGGCGTCCCTGCGCGGCATCCTGTCCGGGCTGCCGGGCACGGTGCTGCTGTCGACGCACCAGACCGAGGACGTCGGCGCGCTGTGCGACCGGGTGATCGTCATCGACGCCGGTGCCGTCCGCTTCGACGGCGCCGTCCGTGACCTGCTGGACACCGCGGTCGGGCAGGTCCACGTCGCCCCGCAAGCCTGCGCCGGGGCGGTCGCCACCTGGAAGACCGGAACCGGCCAGATCCATTCGGTCGGCGGGACCCCGGAAGCCGATGCCCAGCCCCTCGACCCGTCCGTCGAGGACGCCTACCTGCTCCTGCGCGGGAGCACCCGACCCGAAGGAGTATCGCCATGACCGACGTGATCACCGGCTCACCGTTGGCCTCCCTGACAAGACACGAGATCCGCAACTACTTGACCAGCAAGTTGTTCTGGGTCGGCCTGGCGCTGGCAATCCTGGCCTTCGTCCAGCAGTTCTTCTTTCCTGACCAGGATGGGAAGCGGGACGGCGCGCTCTGGCTCGGACTGGCCATTGCGGCAGGCCTCGGCGTCTTCGGCATCGGCGTCATGGCTGGCATGGTCCGCCGGTCCGACCGGCTCGCCGCCGCCGCGGGTGCCTCGGCGGTGAGCGAACGCGACCGCACCCTGGCCCTGGCCGGTTCCGTGGTCGTCCCGGGCACGGTCGGCTTGGTGTTGTGGATCGTGGAGTGGATCGGCTTCCAGGTGCAGGGGTACGACGTACCCAACGCCTACTACGGCGTCTCGGACGCTCACCTGCTCGCCGTCACCTTCGGGCAGGGCGTGATGGCGTCCGTCGGCGGCCCGCTGCTCGGCCTGGTCGCCGCACGCTACCTGCGCTTCCGCGGCATGGCCGCGCTGCTGTCGGTGTCGATGATCATCGTCACGATCCTGATGCAGGGCATCTTCTCCTCGACGATGTCGTGGCGAATGGTCTGGGTCTGGACCCAGTGGGCCGGCCCCGTCGGCCTGGACGGCGACACGATGGGCGGCGACGCCGCGTTCGGGTTCCTGCCCGGGTCGCCGTACTTCTGGGTCCTGTACCTCGCGGCGGTGTGTGCCCTCGGGGTGCTGGCCGCCGTCCACCACGACCCCGAATCGGACCGCCCGGCGATCCGTAGGGCGATGCTCGGCGTTGCCGTCGCCGCGACCGTCTTCGCGGGGCTCTCCATCACCCTCGGCGTCGACAGCATCATCGTCAACCCCATCGCCCAGTAGCCATGGTCCGCGTCGCGGCCTACACGCTTCCGTGGGGACGGCTGGCAGCCGCAGCGGTGCTGCTGGGCATCCTGATGGAGGGAGTACGCCGCTGGCCGTGGGTCCTGTGGCCGCTGGAGGGCATCGCGGTGGGGCTGCTGGCCGCGGCCGTGGCGTGGTGCCTCGACGAACCCGCTGGCGCAATCGTCGACGCCCTACCGCGACCATTGTGGTGGCGGACGTCGGCCCACGCTGCCGGCATCGCGGGTCTGGTCGGAGTGTGGAGCGTCGCGGTGTGGTGGTCGCGGGACAGCCTGTTCGGTCACCCCTGGGACGTGTGGGCCCAGGGCCTGTCCGGCGGCCTGGTCGGCGCGGCGTGGGTCACCTGCCGGCGATCCACAGGGGTGCGCACACCGGGTATGGGATTCGCCGCCACGATCGTGCCCATCGCCGCCCTCTTGGCGCTGGTACGGCCATTCGCCCGCACCTTCCCGGTGTTTCCCTATGCCGACAAGGGTTACGCGGACTGGACCACCAGTAGGATCGGCTGGACGGTGGTCGCTGCTCTCGCCGTGGTCTGCCTGGCACTGGTGCTCTCCGACGCCCGCTGGTGGCGGGTCGGCGGCCCGCCACGCTGACGCAAACCGTGAGGAACTACCCGACCCGCCCGAGTCCAACCTGTCGGGTCTCAACGAAGGCAACGGCCCTCGTCATGCGGAGCGTGACCAGTACCCCATCCCCTGCGGGACGGCGGTACTGATCGAGCTCGACCGCTCCGACGGGCACCGGATCTGGTTCCGGTTGTGGGGACGACTTCACGGTCGAGTGCGAGGTGATGAACACCGACCACTTTGGGAGCTCGGCTGCGACGGGGGTGTTGTACTGCCGGGGCTTGGCGGTCTCGGTGCTGCCTGTTGCTGGTCGTCACGCGAAGACGGAGGCTGCCGCTCCACCGACCACGGTGAGCAGGATCTGCAGCACCACCATGACCAGGCCGGCGATGGCGAATCCGCGCGCGGCTCCGGTCTGGGGGTGGGAGTCTCGGGTCAGCCCGCCGAGCCATGCCGCCGCCGCTCCGAACACCGCCGACGCGCCGGACCAGAAGACCGGCAGACTGACGATCATCAGCACACCGAGGACAATGGCGCCGACGCGAGCCCGCGCGGGGTCATGGTGCAGTGGGATGGCGATGGCGAGGGCGATCAGAAGGGCCGGGGTTCCCACGACTGCGGCGTCGACGATGCTGGCGATGGATCCGTCGGAAGCGTGGGCGTCGTGGTCGGTGAAGAGGATCTCGCCGACGTGCAGGAGGATGCTGAGCAGTGTGGTCAGCGCGTAGGTCGCCAGGACCAGCAGGGGTCCCCGGATCCTCAGGGTGACGGGTTCGGCGGTGGTCGTGGTCATCGTGGTCTCCTGGTTCTTCCTGCCCCGGCGGGTCCGGAGCCGCAGTCGACAATGACTTGGGGCGGCTCCCGCCTGCCAGGGGCATTGGTTCCCCGACATTCCCGCCCGATCCCGCGGTTGCCCGGCGGGTTCCCGCATCGTGAGGGATCACTCCCCCTCGTCACCGGCATGCTTCATCATGAACGGGTGAGCGTGCCGGCTACCAGTGGCGCCGTGGGGGTCCGTCACATCCTGACGGCCGGGGTGGCGACTGCTGTGGGTGCCGTTCCGGTGGCGGCGGGGTTCAGCGCCGACACGATTCCCACCGCCGCGCTCTACTCTGCCGGGTGGCCGGCGTTCGGGCTGTGTGCCGCTCTGGTCGCCGATCGCGACAACCTGCAGCGCCTGACGCGGGTGCTCATGGTGCTTGCGCTGTTCCCCATGGGCGTGGTGGCAGCGGCGTCGACCGGCCGACGACCTCTGTGGCTGCCCATGGAGGAGATCTGGGCGTCCGCGGGAGTCTGGATCGTGCTGCTCGCGCTCGTCGCGCTGTGTGCGGCCGTCGGGTACACGCCCCACCGAACGGCTCGACGCCGATTGTGGTGGCTGCTCTCATGTTCTTGTGTTGTCGCCGCGTCGGTCACCGCGGCCAGCGTGACCGCGCCCCACCGGACGTCGGCTGTGGTCATGACGCTGATGCTGTGGGCCCTGGCGGGGGTGGTGGTGAGGCTGTCCAACGCCTCGGAGTTGCGACCCCTGGCCGAGCCACTCGCCGATCTAGTGACCGGGGTGGCGATCTTGGCCGCTGGAGCCGTGGCGGGCATCGTGTTTCGGCTTGTGGGCGCCCGGGCCGGTATTCCACTGCTGGAGGCGTCGGCGACGTTCGCCGCGGTCGTCATGGCGGCGTTGGCGTGGCCAGCGGCCATGACGGCCAGGAAGCGCTGGCTCGCTCGGCGCTACGGTCCCGGCACTCTCACCACCGATGACGTCGCTGCGATCACCGCCGACCTCCACGCGCGCGCGGAACCTCGCGAGGTGCTCGGCAAGGCCGCGGAGATGGTCGCCACCTCCAGCGGGCTTCCCGAGGCGTTGATCGTGCTCGGACAAGATCACGACGAGGTACCACGGGACTGGGTCGAGCACCCTCTCGTTGTCGGCGGCGACCGGGTCGGCTCACTGTTGGTGTACGCCGAGGATCCGGATGGGCCGGAGCAGCGCCAGCGCCGGATCGTCGAGCAACTGCTGCCCACTGTCTCGCTCGTCTGCCTGGCGGTGTCACTGGCAGTCGACGCCCAGCATGCGCGTCGAGATCTGGTCCGCGAACGCGACCACGAGCGTGCACGGATCCTGGGCGACCTCCATGATGGACTGGGCCCGGTGCTCGCCGGTATGAGCATGAGGGTGGAAGCCGAGCTGGGAAGGAACCCCACGCTGGCCCTGGAGGCGCTGGCAGAGGGCCTGGCGGAGTCGCGGGGCGACCTACGGCGCATCGTCGGCGACCTGGCGCCTTCGGCGTTGGACGGAATTGATCTCGACGCCGCCCTGGCGCGTCTGGTGTCGTCGTTCCAGGGAGGTGGCCATCGGGTGCTGCTCGCGACGAAGATCCCCTGCCGGCTTTCTGATCCGTTGGAGGTAGCGGTGTACAGGTCTGTCGCCGAGGGTGTCACGAACGCCCTCCGCCACGGCCGCGCGGCCGTGGTGACAGTGAGCGTGACCGCGTCCCCGGACGGTGGCGTCCATGTCCAGGTGGACGACGATGGCACGGCGGGCATCATCGTCCCGGGCGTCGGCCTCACCTCGCTGCGCCGTAGGGCCGAAGACCTTGGCGGAAGTCTGCTGATCGAGTCCCCACCGAACGGTGGAACCAGGCTACGGGTCGACTTCCTTCCGGCGGGCTCGACGTGATCAGAGTTCTGGTGGTCGACGACCACCCCATCGTTCGGTCCGGGCTCTCCGCGCTCGTCGAGGCCGACGACGGCTTGGAGCTCCTCGCCGCCGTCGGCACCGTCGGCGAGGCGCTCGCCGCCAACGCCGAACCAGCGTTGGCGGTGGTCGACCTCGACCTCCCGGACGGCGACGGCATCGAGCTGGGCACCAAGCTCAAACGACGGTGGCCACCCCTGCGCGTCTTGATCCTGACGATGCACGCCGACGACCAGGCCATCTTGCGATCACTCGGAGCCGGACTCGACGGGTACCTCCTCAAGGACTCCGACCCCCGAGAGATCGTCGCGGCCATCCACACCGCAGCCCGAGGAGGACTGGTCCTGGGCGCAGGAGCCTCTGAAGCCGTCGTCGCGGCGGCGGTCTCCGCCCCTCGAACCGATGCGCTCGCCGCCCTGGACGCCCGCGACCTCGAGATCCTCGAGCTCCTGGTCCGCGGCCATCAGGCCTCCCGCGTCGCCGCCATCCTCTTCCTCGCACCCAAGACCGTCCACAACCGCATCTCGGGCATGGTCGCCAAACTCGGGGTCGCCAACCGCCAAGAGGCAATCGCACTCGCCAAGACCGCCGGCCTCGGCAACACCCAGCGACCGACCCGCCCCTAACGAAAAGGTCGCGGAACTCCTCAAACGTCCGCCAGCGCGATCCGTAGACCCCCATGCCGGAGCCATGCAACGACCGGCACGTCAATTGCGTACGTCCCACTACGGCATGCCTCTACGGTCCGGGGGGAACCTCAATCTGCGACAAGTGCAGCTTCCTCCAGACCAGCATCGATTACCGACCCACCCTGCAAGCCCAACACGACGACGCCGCAGCCAAGGTCCAACACCACCGAGCCGATCTCGTCAACCAGCTCCTCACCGGCATCACGGAAGGCGAAGCAACATGAGCGACCGCCCCGATCCTGCGCATAATGCCGATGAGCGCGCGCCGCATCCGAAAGAGCGAAGCATGGACCCGCATCGAGGTCCAGGAGAGGGATCCTCCATCCCTGTCACTGACCAGGAGCTCGATCTGCTGCGCAGATCGGTCGCAGCTGAACCTGCGTCGATGGGTGCGCTGGTCGAGGGCATGTCGGCTGTGACCGAAATCCCCTACGTTTGCTGACACTGGCTGTCGATCTGGCAACGCGTGGGGTGTCGATGTGATGGAGGGCCTGACCAGCTGGCCCCGGTTGAGAGGAACCCATATGTCGCAATATCTGATTCTCATCTATGAAGCTGAGGCTGAGTACGCCACTGCCTCCCCGGAACTGATGGGCGAAATCGTCCAGGACCACGGAGTGTTCGCGCAGGGCGTCGAGGGGTACGGCGCGCAACTGCTCGGCGGTGCGTGGCTTCACCCGACGATGATGGCCACCAGTGTCCGCGGCGGCAGCGAGGTGACCGATGGTCCGTTTGTGGAGACCAAGGAGGCACTGGGCGGCTACTACCTCGTTGAGGCTCCCGACCTTGACGTCGCGCTGGCGGTCGCCAAGACGGTGCCGGCACGCTTCGGGGGCGTCGAGGTCCGCCCCGTGAACCCTGGGAACGGCTGACGCCGGGCGACTGGGCGTGACTCGGTCAGGCGCCACCGACGCCGCTGCGGTCGCTGCCGCCGTCGCGGACGCGCACCGTCGCGAGTGGGCCTTTGTGCTCGCAGCGACCGTGCGCGTCACCCGCGACCTTGACCGCGCGGAAGAGTGCGTCCAGGACGCGTTCGCCGTGGCACTGACCGACTGGGGCGCGAATGGCGTGCCGACCAAACCCGGCGCGTGGCTCACCACGGCGGCAAGGAGACGGGCGCTCAACGTTCTACGTCATCTGAAGGTGGAAGCGAAGTACCTACCACTCCTGGTGGAGGACGATGCCACCACTCCCGGGCCGGCAGATCTGATCTCTGCTGACGAGGACGCGGCAATCCCGGACGACCGGTTGCGGCTCATCGTGACCTGCTGCCACCCGGCCCTCGACCAGCCCGCGCAGGTCGCACTGACGCTGCGGCTCATGTGCGGCTTGTCGACTGCGGAGGTCGCCCGCGCCTTCCTCGTCAGTGAGTCGACGATGGCGGCGCGGATCACTCGTGCGAAGAAGAAGATAGCCGGCGCGCGTATCCCCTATCGGGTTCCGCCGGCCGCAGAGCTCCCGCAACGGATCGGTGCTGTGTTGGCCGTCGTACACCTCCTCTTCACCACCGGACACACCGTGCCTGCGGGCGAGGAGCTGACGCGCGACGACCTCGTACGCCGCTCACTGGAGTTGTGCCGGATGCTGCGTCGGCTTCTGCCGAGGGATCCTGCGGTGGCCGGCCTCCTGGCGCTGCTTCTCCTGACCGACTCCCGACGCGACACCCGCACGTCCGTCGACGGTCGGATTCTTCTGCTTGAAGAGCAGGACCGCGCGCTCTGGGACCAAGCCGCCATCGCCGAAGGCGTGTCTCTTGTGCATGAGGCGCTGCGTTCTCGCCCACCCTCCCGGTACGCCCTTCAGGCTGCGATCGCAGCAGTGCATGCGGAGTCGGCGACCTGGGAGGACACTGACTGGCACGAGTTGGTGGCGTTGTACGACCTGTTGGTCCAGTTGTGGCCCTCGCCCGTGGTGCAGCTGAACCGTGCCGTGGCTCTCGGCTTCGCGAACGGACCCGAAGCCGGGCTCGCAGCCATCGACGCACTGGCCAACGAGCCTCAGCTGGCCGGATACCACTACCTGCCGGCGGCACGCGCCGACCAGCTCCGGCGACTCGATCGCACTGACGAGGCCCGCCAGGCTTACGAGGAAGCGCTGCTCCTCACCGAGAACGCCGTGGAGCGAGCCTTCCTCGAGACTCGGCTCGCCGCACCTACCCAAGTCCCCGAGGGACCCACGGACGGCGGGGAAGGGTCCCGATAGGTGTACGTAGGCGCGAGCGACATGCTCCTACGACCGCAGCAGTTCCCGACCCTGAACTCCTGGCCTCCGCCCGCGCCGACTTCGGGGACACGATCGCCACCCCGGAGAACTCCCAGTGGCAACGTTGGGAGCCGTCGAGCATGAAGCCACCTCGCCCCACCCACACATGGATGAGCGCCGCCAAGAAGCCCAAGACCGGCCCTCACCCTTCATGTCCCGTAAGCCGAACGACCATCGGACGCCCCTGAGCTCCTTGCCGATCTCGCTGGGTATCTCCATCGATCACCGCAAGGGGATCCCTCACCGGGTCGCTCCGCGAGCCCATCCCTGGCCGGACCTGCTCTCCGACGATGTGTCCATCCCACAACGACGCGTGCCATTGGAGGCCGCCTGTAGGCACCGCGCCGTAATGTGTTGCCAGAAATGATGCAACGACTTGGTACTGGGAGGGTCCCTGTCCCGGCGTGACTTCATGGTCGGCGTGCGGTGAGGGTCCCTGTGCGATGGGGAGGCGGCGGAATTTCCATTGCCGTCACTCGACAGTTTCAGCATGGACGTCAGGGCAATCGAGAGCCATCCGGCCATAGTCTCCCGTAGGCGGGGTTACCGCACCCGCGCCGCGCTCGCAGGGAACTCACGAGGGGACGGAGGCGGGAGGCCATGACGGACCAGTCTCCGGCGAAGTTCTACGACGCGCTTGCTTCGCACTACCACTTGCTCTTCGGCGATTGGTGGGCGGCAGCGCAATGGCACGGCGAGGTGATCGCCGGCGTTCTCGCGTCACGCGGCTTCGCCGAGGGACGACTGCTGGACTGCACGTGCGGGGTCGGAACCCAGGCTCTCCCCCTGGCTTCGCTGGGGTACCGCGTAACAGGAACCGACGTGAGCCCCGCCGCGATCGACCGTGCTCGGGCGGAAGCAGTCAGGAGGGGGCTCGAGGTCGAGCTCGTGGTCAGCGATGCACTCGACGTACGCCAGAACGTGGACGGCCACTTCGACGCGGTGATCTCGTGCGACAACGCGCTCCCCCACCTGCTCACGGATGATCAGCTCGAGCAAGCTCTGCGCAGCGTCCGTCGTTGCCTGCGACCGTCCGGACTGCTCCTGGCGTCCATCCGCGACTACGACTCGCTGAGGCAGTCACGACCCGTGGGAGTGCCGATCTCGGTGCACGACCACGCCGGGGTGCGACACGGGTCTTGCCAGTCGTGGCAGTGGACGACAGACGGTGACTACGTCGACATCGAGCTCTTCACCCTGAACGAGACCGCGCCCGGGGTTTGGCAGGGGCGCTCCGGCACGACGCGCTATCGGGCGCTCCGCCGCGCAACGCTGGAGAACGTGCTTACGAGAGTCGGCTTCGAGGCGGTCGAGTGGTTGATGCCCCACCAAAGCGGCTTCTATCAGCCCATAGTGCTCGCCGCCGCTTCACGGCTCACTGCGCGAGCGCCGCAGGGATCCGTGGATTGACAGAAGGGATGTCCTCGTCTGCCACAAGTCGCGAGACAAGTGCGTCCATTCTGCGATTCGGGGGACAGGCATCGATCCCGCGGTCCAACACGGGTCAGTCGGTCCCTCGCTCGCGTCGGCCGAGCGAGCCTGCCGATCTCACAGGAGACCATCGAGTAATCGCAGAATCCACCACATCTTCTGGCCGGTCTGCGTGGCGCGGGCAGGCCGCGGAGACGATGGCCGCGTCCGATTAGGGGTGATGCCCCACGCGACGCCTGTGTTGCCTGACGCACGGTGGTCAGACGCGACATGGGATTTTGGGCTGCTGGGTTTGTGGCGCGGTGGGACTAGATCGCTTGAGAGGAGCTGTGCCATGCGAACAGGTCTCGAGGGTGCACGTGCAGTCGGTGGGGGGGAGCGTGACCAACGTCGATTGCTGGGCGGTCTGCTGGCGCTGGCGGCGGCGATGAGCGCCGTCAACCTACTCGCCAGACCGCTGAAATCTGCCGAGTTCGAGGTGTTCGCCTCTGTCGCCTCGAAGCGCGATCCCCAGTGGTGGTTCGCACTCTTGGGTGGGGTTGGCGCAGGCTGCGCATATCTGCTGGCCGGGTTGGGCGTGTGGCTGCTGGTTCGGGAGCGCGGCTCTAGGTTGGCCGCACTTGGTGCGGTTGCCACGGGCCTGGGTGGCATCCTCTTCGCCGCGGGCCTTTTCGCGTTCGGCGCCGTGAGGCCGATCGCCGTAACGGGGATCGTCGCCCGGGACGCGCTCCCGACGGGATCGATCACTGCGACGATCGACTATTGCGCTGATACGACCCAACCACCTTATCCCCGCTGAGCACGTTCGCGTCCGCGAATCCAGCCGGTCGAGGATTCATCGATGAGGACGGAGCGGAAGTTCGTGGGCGGTGCGTTGGACCGCCTACTCCCCAGATTCGAACTTGAACGAGACGCGAAGCTTGGTCCGATACGTGATCCCGCCGTCATCTGCCAGGTGGATGTCCTGCGCGACAACCTCGGCGACCCGCAGATCGCGAAGCGTCCCGCTCGCTGCCTTGATGGCCACGGACGCGGCGTCTTCCCAAGACTGAGTGCTTGTTCCGACGAGGTCTGTCACTCTGTAAACGCTCACGTGTGCCTCCGGGCCGATGCGGATGGGTTGTCTTCCAGTGACAGTCCTACCGGACTCGTCCTCCCGCCGACAAGAAGTACGTGACGGTCTCCCAACGCCAATGCACGACGCCGCTGCCCGTGTCAGTTGCCGATCCTGACCGGAGCGCGTCCCGTGCGACCATCGGCATCCGGGCTTCTCAGAGGCGTTGGAGAGGCGCACTGTCATGCCGCTGAGCGATCACGCCGAGGAGCGCAAGTACGCGATACTTGCCATGTGTCCAGAGAGCCGAGTCGCGATCGACCTCGACCCCTCCGACGATTTGGGTCCCCCCCGTCGGTGACCTCCGGACGAGCTCTCCTCGTGGCCATGTCGGGGTTGCTGGTCTGCGACGTGATCGGCGGTTTCATTGCCCTCGCCTCTGGCGCGGACACGTGGAACGAGGCATGGGGCTTCGAGACCGAGAACACGGTGCCCCTCCCGATCGGGGCGGCGCAGCTTGCCCTCGCGTGGTTGGCCGTGCGCAACACGCGGCCTCCGGTGGGCGTGATCGCGGCTTTCCTTCTCAGCGCGATGTGCCTGCTCAGTCTCCTGGCTGGCTTGTTCGACGGTGACCTCATCGACAACATCGCGTCGGATGGCCTCATCTCCTGGGGAGTCGCCTGGGCGGCCGTCCTCCTAGCGGGCACCACGGCTGTCGGACTCCTCGCCGCAATCCGGGCCAGGCAGCTGCGCGGACCTCACTGACGGCCCTCAGCCGCCCCGCGCGGATCTGCGAGCGATCGGCAGGACAGCCGTTGCTCATGCCGTGTCGGAGCGGAGCGTCCGACCATGCCGCAATCCGCACGTCGTGTGCCTGCGTCACAGCGCCGCGAGTGAGCGTCAAGTCCCGCAAGCCGATCGGTCACCGGGTCGCTCCGCGTGCCCATCCCGCTGCGGAGCACAGCCGGGCCCACCTCAGTGGAACGTGTGGCATAGTTGTGGCATGAGCCGCACACGTTTGAGCACCACGGTGGACGCCAACCTTCTCGAGAGGGCTCGCGAGGTTTCCCGCAAGCCCGACTCTGCGCTTGTTGACGATGCGCTCGCTGCGTTGCTGGCTCGCCATCGCGCAGCCGAGGCGGACGCCAGCTACGCCGCCTACGACGAACACCCTCTGGACGAACCAGACGAGTGGGGGGACCTGGCTTCGTTCCGAAGAGCGGTTGCCGCCTCATGACGGACATCCCCGCGCGAGGAGAGATGTGGTGGTGCGAGATGGCGGACATCGGCCGCAGGCCGGTCGTTGTGCTGTCTCGTGACGCGGTCATACCGCGCCATCGCCGCGCTCTCGTCGCGCCCTGCACCACCACCATCCGAAGCCTCCCGAGCGAGGTTCTTCTGGAACCCGGTGACGACCCGGTGCCGCTTCGCTCGGCGGTCAATCTCGACTCGATTGAGAGCGTCTCGATCGCGATCCTCGTCGAGCGGCTGGGGCGTGTGGCCGAGGTCAGGATACGTGAAATCTGTGCCGCCCTCGCAGTTGCTGTCGACTGCTCAGATTGAGCTGCAGCCGACACCGGTGACCGATGGGCTCGCGGAGCGACCTGGTGAGCGATGGGCACGCGGGACGCGCTGAGAGACGGGATCGGCCACGGGGCGTGCTCCGTTCCCAACCTCCCAGGCGACGCCGGCGGTTGATCAGGGTCGCCCAGCACCCACCCCGCGGCGTTCTCGTCCTGTCGGCCGCCGACGCAGAAGCGCCACTCGGCCCTTCTCGACTGCGCCAGTCGAACTCTTCTGTGCCCGATGCAAGACGCCCCCCATAGACGCACTCATCATCGATGGGGTCGCTACGGGTAGGCGCAACCGACCAGCCGACCGGGAACGAAAGGCTTCCAGGCGGGCCCGCGCTGGGCCAGCCGATCGGCTAGCAGATGGAGCACGGTCGGGTTGTTCCCGAGGCCGAGATGGCTGCCGAAGACCTCGATGTTCTCGCGGTGCTTCCCAGAGCTGAGACGGCAAGCTCGCCACGGCACGACGCCATCGCTGCGGGAGTAGACCGACGTCGCGGGCACGCGCAGAGGACCGGCCTCTCGCCACGGACGGGCGAGCATCGGCAACGAGATGTTCATCCGAGAGAGCTGATCGAAGGCGGCCGACGTCGAGCGACCGCGCCGGCCGGCTAGCTGGACGGGACTGCCCAAGGTCACGATCTGACGCACGCTTCCTGGCGCCCGGCGAGCCAGCTCATGGGCGTAGATGCCTCCCAGACTCCACCCGAGGATGGTGACCTTCTCACCGGAGCTCTCGCTCAGTGAGGCGACACGGCTGCGTAACCCGCTCACCACCGCCTCCGAGGACCCGAGGTTCGCACCCAACTCCCACCCCGAGACCGAGTAGTTGAGCCATCGCAGGTACGCACGCAGGACCGTCGTCGAGGAGTCGTGATGCAGAAAGCCCGGCACCACCAGCACCGGACGACCGTCGCCCCGCCGGTCGGCAGCCAGCAACGGAGCCAGAGCCAGTGCGGCTCCAAGCTCCAGCGCCGCCCTCGGGGCCTCCGCCGCCAGCAGGCCCGCCAGGCCGACACCACGAACCAGGCGAGGGTCGAGACGAGAAGCTCTGGGCAACTGCTTTGCGCTCCTCATGGACGGTCTGCGACGTACTACGGACATCGCCATGCTCTCACCACACGACCTCTCGTCGTCCCCGGGCGCTCGGGCCCAGCCGGTAGAGGTGGGGGCTGGTCAGGTCTCCTACGATCAGCAGCATGACCGGAGTTCCGCAGCTGATCGGTGTTTTGGGGCACGTCGCTGGGTAAAGTCGCTGGTCAGCGGCTTGCGGGGTGGTGTCACAGCCGGATTTGCCTAGTGACACGACTTGGCGTGTCTAGCCTGTTTGTGGGGGTGGTTTGCGGGTAGTGTCTGGTGACATGTTCGTGAGGACGTCGTCGCGGCGGAACAAGGACGGCAGCAAGGTGTCCTACCTGCAGCTGGCGCACAACGAGTGGGACCCGGCCACCCAGACCTCGAAGATGCGGGTGCTGTACAACTTCGGCCGCGCCGAGCAGGTGGACCGGGCCGGGATCGAGCGGCTGATCGGCTCGCTGCAGCGGGTGCTGGGCTCGCCGACGCTGCCGGACCGGGGGGTCGCCGACGCCGAGGGGTTGTCGTTCGTGGAGTCCCGGCCGGTGGGGGGTGCCTGGGTGCTGGACGGGCTGTGGGACCGGCTCGGGATCGGTACCGCGATCACGAAGCTGCTCGGCAAATCGCGCCGCGATGCCGCCGCCACCGAGCGGGTGCTGTTCGCGCTGGTGGCGAATCGGGCGCTGGCGCCGTCCTCGAAGCTGGCCGCCGCATCCTGGGTCACCGACGACGTGCACATCGGTGGGCTCTCGGAGGTCTCCGACGACGCCTGCTACCGGGCGATGGACGCCCTGATCAGCGTGGAGGCCGAGCTGGCCAAGACGGTGTACGCCTCGACTGCGGACCTGCTCAACCTCGAGGTCGACCTGTTGTTCTTCGACACCACCTCCACCTACTTCGAGACCGAGACCGCCGACGAGCCGGTCGCCCGCGACACCCACGGCCGGGTCGTCGCCGAGGGCGTGCAGAACGAGGCGGACAGCGAGGTCGGGTTCCGCACCCACGGCAAGTCCAAGGACCACCGCGACGACCTGCCGCAGGTGGTGGTCGGGATGGCGGTCACCCGGACCGGGATCCCGGTCCGGGTGTGGTGCTGGCCGGGCAACACCTCCGACTCGGCGTTGATCCGCCAGGTCAAGGCCGAGATGCGCGACTGGAACCTCTCGAGGGTCATCTGGGTCGCCGACCGCGGGTTCACCTCCGCGGAGAACCGCCGCTACCTCCAACGCGCCGGCGGCGGCTACATCCTCGGCGAGAAGCTGCGCTCCGGATCCGCGGAGGCGACCGCCGCCCTGTCCCGGGCCGGGCGCTACCAGCAGGTGGCCGGCAACCTGCGGGTCAAGCAGGTCCGCCTCGGCGACGGCGACCGGTTCGTGATCTGCCACAACCCCGAGGCCGCCTGCCACGACGCCGCCGTCCGCGCCAACCTCGTGCAGCGGCTGGCCGAGATGATCACCGGCTCCGACAAGCTCACCGCGACCAAGCGCGCCGAGCTGCGCGGGGTGATCTCCACCAAGCCCGGGCTGAACCGGTTCCTGCGGACCACCCCCGGCGGGCTGCTGCGCGTCGACGCCCAGGCCATCAATGCCGAGGCCAAGCTCGACGGCAAGTACCTGCTGCGCTCCAACGACCCGCACCTGAGCGCCGAGGACATCGCGCTGGGCTACAAGCAGCTCCTCGAGGTCGAACGCGGCTGGCGCGACATGAAGCAGATCCTCGACCTGCGCCCGGTCCACCACCGCCTCGAGGACCGCATCCGCGCCCACGTCACCTTGTGCTGGCTCGCGCTGCTGCTGATCCGGATCGCCGAGACCACCACCGACCAGACCTGGAACAACCTGAGCCGCGAGCTGCAACGCCTCCACGTCGGCTACTTCACCGGCCCCGCCGGCAGCTACCACCAGACCACCCAGGCCACCTCCGCCCAGCGGCACATCCTCACCCAGCTCGACCTGGCCGCCCCGCCGCGGATCCTGCAGCTCGACACCACCTGAGCAGGCCCGCTCCGAGCTCTAGTGACACGCCGTGTCACCGGCCAAACACGCGTTTCCGCAGGTCAACCCCCACTTTCACATCACTCGACGGACCAACAGCTGCGGAACTCCGGCATGAGGAGCCTGTCGCTTGCCAGCGTGATGGGACCACCCCGTTGCCAGCAGCATGGGACCACCTGGATGTGTGAGTGAGCATCACTGGGCCTGACCCTGGTCGTCAACGACGGTGCGCGTTTGGTGGCTGCGTTGCCGGTAGGAGGGACCCTCGATGACCAGCGTGTGCGCGCCGGCGGTGAGCCGGTCGACTGCGGACTGGGCGAGCAGCGCGTCACTCATCATGGTCAGCCACTCGGAGGGCTTGGTTTGCGCCTGACTTCGCGATAGAGATCGGCGTGTCGATCAGACCACATCCGACGGGTCCTCCAACCCCAACAGGAGGATCAGGTCATGTCCGAGAACGAACCGTCGAACAGGCGTCGGGCGAAGCGGTTCTTGTCGCCGTCGCAGAAGTACGAGATCTGGTTGCAGCTGGTGCGGCAGGAGGCCACGGTCGCCGAGGTCGCCTCGGCCCAGCAGGTCGACCGGTCCACGATTATGCGGATCAAGCAGGTCGCCAAGGAAGGCGCCCTGTCGGCGTTGGCGGCATCCAAGCCCGGCGTGAAGGCCCGGCAGCGGGACTACGAGCTGGAGGCGGCGAGGGCCGAGATCGCCCGGTTGTCGGAGGCGTGCAAGGAGCTCGCGGTCAAGCTCACGATGGTGGAGGGAAAAGGCGGTTGGGGCTGAGTGGCCGGGTCCCGCACCGGGTCGACGCGGCCACCAAGGCCGGGCTGCTGGACCTGGTTGACGAGGCGCTCGATGCCGGCTGGACCATCCGCCGCGCCTGCGGTGTCCTCGAGCTCGGCGAGGTCCGTGCCCATCGCTGGTACGCCCGCCGTGCCCGAGGTCGGCTGGCTGACTCCGCCCCCGGTGGGAGCCCGATGCACGGGGTCTTGCCCGAAGAAGAGGCCGAGATCCTGGCGTTGTTCGAGGAGTGGGGCGAGGTCGACCGGTCCCACCGCAAGCTCGCCCACCGGGGTTCCTACCTGTCCCGGGTGTGGGTCTCCCCGTCCACCGTCCGGAGGGTGCTCCACGTCGCTGACCTGCACTTTCGTCCGCTCCCGCGGCCTGGACGCTCGAAGAAGCGACCGTTCCCGGACTGGGTGGAGTACACCCCGAACAGCATCTGGACCCTCGATACGACCCACTTCACCCGGGCCGGGATGGCGGTGCTGATCATCGAGGACTTGGTGTCCCGGAAGTGGATCACCGAGATCGTCTCGGCCGAGGAGACCCACACCCAGGTCGAGGTCGCCTTCACCGCCGCCCTCGAAGCCGAAGGCCTCCTCGACCTCATCGATGCTCGTCACGACGACGGGCTGGTCGACATCGGCTCCGACGACGAGGTCCGACCGGTCCTGCTCGCCGTCAGCGACAACGGACCCCAGATGACCTCCGGCTCGACGCGGGAGTTCATGGCGCTGTGCGCGATCGCGCAGCACTTCGGCCGGCCCGGCACACCGACCGACCAGGCCTGGATCGAGTCGCTGAACGGGACGATCAAGATCGAGAACCCGCACCTGCTCACGATCGAGGACCCGGCCACCCTGCGCGCCGAGCTCGCCATCGTCCGGGAGCACTACAACCGGGTCCGGCTGCACGCCGGCATCGGCTACGTCACCCCCGACGACGAACACGAAGGCCGTGGCGAGGCGATCCGCAAGGCCCGCGAAGCCGGCCTCCAGCAAGCCCGCCATCGACGCCTTGAAGTCAACCGAGCAGCACGAGAAGATGCCACCACCCACGGGCCCGACGATGTTGTTTGATTCGCCGCGCATCTCTATCGGGAACTCAGAAACACCTCAGGCTCCCTGTTCGAGGTCACGATGGTGCTCGCCTTGCGGTGCCGTTCCACAACGATCTCGTAGAAGTCGTTGGTCTGGGTGGTGTCGAGTGGGCGGAGTGCGAAGTCATCGAGGATGAGGACGTCGATGCGGGCGAGCTTGCGGGTCTCGGCCTCGAGGCTGTTGTCCAGCCGTGCTGCGCGGAGCCGGGTGAACAGTTTGTCGGCGCGGGCGGCGTGCACGCTGAGTCGGCGTCGGATCGCGATGTGCCCCAGCGCGGTGGCCAAGTGGGTTTTGCCGACCCCGACCGGTCCGAGGACCAGGACCCCGTTGCCGGCCTCGGTGAACCGCAGGCTGGTCAGGTCGCTGAGCAGGGTCCGGTCGTAGGTGAGGTCGTCGACCTCGTCCCAGGTGTCCAGCCGCATCGAGGGGTCCAGGCCGGCGGTCCTGGCGCGGAGCATCGCGGAGCGGGACTCGCGTCGGGTGACCTCGTCGGCCAAGACGAGTTCGAGGAACGCGGCGTGGCCCATCTTCTGCTGCCGGGCCAGCGCGAGCCGCTCGGGCAGGGTGTGACTGAGCCCGCCGAGCTTGAGCGCCTTCAACGTTCGCATCAGGTCGGTCCCGACCGGATCGAGCGGCCCGGCTGCCGTGGTCGTGGTGGTCATCGGGTTGTCTCCTGGTCTGGGCTGAGGGGCGCCTCAGCGCCGCCGGGGATGAGGGTGAGCTGGACGCTGCCGGGGGTGGTGGTGCGTCCTGAGTACTCGCTGGGGTCGCGGGCGAACCGTCCGCCGGGTGAGCCGGCCGCGGCGGGCAGTACCGGCTGCTCGCGCTCGGTGGCCTTCTCCAGCATCGCGGCGATCTTCGAGACCGAGACGACATCGAGGTCCAGGGATCGTTCGCAGGCGGCCTCAACCGGGTCGGGGCCGTAGCGGCGGACCAGGCCGAGCAGCCGGTAGACCGAGCGCATCCGGGTCCAGGGCAGCGGGTCGTCCAGCAGCCTCTCGGCATAGATGCCGATGTTCTCCCCGTGGCCGGCACACAGGGCGATCAGCCGGGACAGGTCGCGCAACGCGTAGCCGGCCTTGTGCTCGGGCAGGTCTGCCCGGTCGGTGGACCGGCCACCGGGCGGCTGCCGCGGATGGGTCTTCACCAATCGCCCCGCGCCGGCTCCTCCCGTGGAGTAGAGCTTGACCAGCGTCGAGTCGGCGCGTGCATCGAGATGGTGACCGATCCACTGTTCGGGCACCGAGTAGAGCGCCCGGGCGACCTCGACGTGGTAGTCGCGGTGCACCTTGACCCGGGTAAAGATCGGCACGTCATAGGGCTCGGCGACCGGCAACAAGCAGCCGGCTTCGAGCTCGGTGAACACCTCCACGGGCCGCTGCGCGGTGGTGCCGTGGATCCGCATCCCGGCCCGCTCGGCGCACCACTGTTCGGCGCGGGCCTGGGCGTCGGCCAGGTCGGCGAAGCACTCCCCGGCCCAGAAGTTGCCCCGCACGTACTGCACGACCCGTTCGACCCGCGGCTTGTCCTGAGGCGAGCGGACCCGGGCCGGGTCGGTGCCGAACCCCACGTGCTGGGCGTAGTCGAGCCAGCCCACGCTCAGCTGCGGGTTGACCGCGTCGGCGTTGGTGACCACCGGCTTGAGGTTGTCCGGGATCAGCACCTTGAAGCAGCCGCCGAAGAACACCCAGGCCGCCTCGCAGCCGGCGATCACCGCAGCCAGGGTCTGGGCGTGGGTCAACCACACGAACATGTGCCGAGAGACCACCGCGGTGAAGACCAGCGCGTGGACCTTGCGCCTCTTCCCGGACTCGGGGTCAGTCAGATAACCCACCTGGGCGAAGTCGACCTGGCACTCCACCCCGGGCTCGCCGTCGACGACACGGACCGTGGTCGTCTTGGGCCGAAACCCGCACCGCTCGACCGCGAACCGGTGCAGCGTCCGGTACGGGACCACACACCCCGACCTCGCTAGCAGCTCCTCGATCTTCACCACCGACAACGGGTCCTGGCCGTTGCCGCCCTTGACCCAGACGGTGATCTGCTCCTCGCGTTCCAGCAGCGCCGCCCAGGACGAGCCGTGCCCGTTCGGACGTGCCGGCCGGACCGCCTCGACCACCAGCCCAACCAGCTCCTCGCTCACCGCCGCGACGTCGGCGTCACGAGACAGCCCGGCGTCCTCGGCCGCGGCCACGTACCGACGAGCGGTCTTGCGGTCCACTCCCGCCCGCTCGGCCACCGTCCGCAGGCCGTGGCCCTCCAGCCACGCACGCAGTACCTCTCGCACCTCAACCACACTGACCTCCCTGAATCCCACGCTCGACGACCTCCGCGCACGGCGACATGACGCAGGGAGTCAACGAGCGGATCGAGGACCCACCGGCCAGGCGCGCCGGGTGGTCCCATGACTGGCAATCCAGGTGGTCCCATGAAGCTGGCAGAAAACCGCTCAGACCGGTCCCATGCTCATGGCAGGCGACAGAGCCGATAGTTGTCTCGGTTGCGGAACCTACGGGTGACGCGGCGGTGGAGCAGCGATTAGGCCGCAGATGGCCTCGGTGCCGCCGTTCGAGGATCCGTTCCTGGTCTTCGACATCGTGACCAACCGCGTCGCGAGCATCGTGTCCGGCTCGATCGCGCTGGTCTTCTTCGCGTTGCTGTGGGCGGCGTTCCCGCTCACCCGGCGCGCCGCCAACATCTGAGCGTGACCAGGCCTGGTCACAGCCCGGGCGCGCTCGACCACGGGGCGGAGGCAGTCATCGTCGAGCGGCTGCGCACGGCCGACGACTCAGGCCCCCGGCACGGACGGCGCGGGCGGCGCGGGCGGCGCGGGCGGCGCGGGCGGCGCGGGCGGCGCGGGCGGCGCGGGCGGCGCGGGATCATCCACCCGGCCTCCGGTGGCCTGCTCGTGCCGGCGGCGGGCCTCCTCGATCTGCTCTATCAGCTCGGTCTCGTCGCGCATCATCCGCCGATACTCCGGGCCCAGCGAGCGGACCTGCTCGCCTTCCTCCACCAGCTTGGCGAAGATGCGCTCGCGCTCTTGCTCGTCGGCGGTGTACTGCAGGTCGAGGTAGTCGCGGGCGTGGCGGCGCGCGTTGCCGATCGCGGTCTTGGCGCGGCCCTTCTTACTGAGCAGCGAGGCGAGCGTGGTGACGACCAGGATGCCGAGGATCACCAGGAGCGACGTCCCGGTGCCGATCTCGGTGACCTCGACGTTCTCGCCGTTGTTGATGAACGGCAGCTCGTTCTCGTGCAGCGCGTGCAGCAAGAGCTTGACCCCGATGAAGGCGAGCACGGCGGCGAGACCGTAGGAGAGGTAGATCAGCCGCTCGAGCAGGCCCTCGATCAGGAAGAACAGCTGGCGCAGGCCGAGCAGGGAGAACGCGGTCGCGGTGAAGACGATGAACGTGCTCTGGGTGAGGCCGAAGATGGCGGGGATCGAGTCGAGCGCGAACAGGATGTCGGTGCCGCCGATGGCGACCATCACCAGCAGCATCGGGGTCAGGACCCGCCTGCCGTCGACCTGGGTGAACAGCTTGTCGCCGTCGTACTCCGCGGAGGTGCGGATCAGCTTGCGGGCGAGCTTGACCATCAGGTTCGGGTCCTCGTGCTGCGCGTCCTCCTCGCTGATCTCGCCCTTGATCAGGTTGCCGGCAGTCAGGAGGAGGATCAAGCCGAAGATGTAGAAGACCCAGGAGAACAGGCTGATCAGCCCCGCGCCGATGAAGATGAACACCGTCCGGGCGACCAGAGCGAAGACAATGCCGAACAGCAGCACCTTCTGCTGGTCCTCCCGGGGCACCCGGAAGCTGCCCATGATGATCAGGAACACGAAGAGGTTGTCGACGCTGAGCGCCTTCTCGGTCACGTAGCCCGCGAAGTACTCCCCACCCATGGCGACCCCGCCGAACACCAGGACCAGCACGCCGAACAGCAGCGCGATGCCGACGTAGACCCCCGACCAGGCGGCGGCCTCGCGCAGCGACGGCACGTGGGCCTTGCGGGTGTGGAAGAAGAAGTCGTAGGCGAGCATGGCCACGATGGCGACCACGGTCAGTGCCCACACCCAGATCGACACGTCCACTGGCCGCCTCCGAGCCTCGACAAACCCGCGTGACCCGTCCGGACGCCGCATCGTCCGTGGTGAGTACCGGTCCAACGACAACTGGTCGTACGCCGGCCAGACCCTCTGCGGCCCCGCCGGTCACGCCGCTTCCGAGCATGAACCTACACGTGGTCGAGGCACGCGGCGTTCGCCGCAGGACGGGCCGCACCGTTCGCGAGCAGCGGGTCCGTCGCGTCCTACAGCCACGACCGTGCCGGCAGCTCCGTCCCTCGGTCAACCGGCCAGCTACGGAGTACGGCTGACCTCACGATGGAGGTGCTCCATCTTCCGTCCAGCTCACCGGGCCGTGCCGTCGGCCCTCGTGGCGGAGCTGCCCTCGGCCACGGACGTAGCGAGTCAGGCCGACGAGGAGATGGAGTGTCTGCACCTCGAAGTCAGGCGCCAGGAGTGATCCGCTCGCCTGCCCGGGAGCGACGGCCGTGAGTCGATGTCGCGACGCCTGACGGCGACGGCGCCGATGGCGACCAGGGTGGCCGCGACCGCCAGGCGGACAGCCACGGGCGCCAGATCGAAGGACGCGGCCGGGAGCGCGGACACATGCTCGAACGGAGACACATCGCGCAGCCACTGTGGGGGTTCCAGGCTCTCGACGGCAGACCCATCACGACGGAGAGCGCGACGCCGACCCTGGCCATGGCCGCCCAGCGCGGCGCAGCCCTGACAGCGCGAACGTCAGGCCGGCCAGGACCAGCAGGGCCGGCAGCATCGTGATCACCGCGAGCCCGCATTTCACTGCAGACTCAAGCTGGTCGCCAGGCGGGGCTTGCGGCGTGGCAGCGTTCATTCGCGCGTAGCTGTCAGATCGGAAGCGACGGCGGCTCTGGCGGGTCAACGGTCGGACTGTCTCGGTCGCCGGGCGGAGACATGTGCTGACTTGCCGGGTTGTCTGCATGCGCGAGGTCGGCTCCGGCCGCCCCTGCTTCCTCTGCTGCCATCAATTCTGCGGCAATGGACGCGCGAGTTGAGGACTCCACAGCCCGATCAGCCGCGCGCTCTAGTCCTTCTGCCACGGGCCGGGGCAACGGCACCAACCGGTTGGCGAGAATCTCCGGGGGGAGCACCCAGATCGTTTCCTCGTCGCGTGTTCAACCCCAACGCTGCCCTCGTGATGGGTGTCGTTGTGGGCTCGGATGGAAAGGGCGCGGGCGGGACCGGTCAGGTCGGGGTTCTCGGCGTGCTCGGCCAGCCCGTGCGCGAGCTCGGCACCGGCCCGAGCGGCCGCGTGGACGATGACCCGGGCCTGGGCGGCCTCCTCGATCTCCGCGCGCTGGTGCAGCTCGCGGTGGGCGGCGCGGAGCTGGGCCGCCGCGCGTACCAGCGCGGGCGAGGGGTTGGCGCCTGGCAGAGGCGAGGTCAGTCCAACGGCGGGCCAGCGAGGTCCAGTCGCGGCCGGTGCGTTCGAGAGCGCCAAGCAGCCTGCCGATGCTGGACTGGTCCCCGACGAGGTGCTGGTCGAGGAGCCCGGTCGGGCCGGATCCGCCGATGAGGCGGTGGCTGTTCCGCAAGCGGAACCGCATACGACGACTCGTCAGCTGCGCCGGGCTACCTGCCTCGCTGGTTGTGCGGTGACCGATTGCGGATCCTGCACTGGTCACACCTGGCGTTCGGGCGTCGTCATTGATGGGAATGGCCCGGGAGCATTCCGGGACGCGTTTCGACTCGAGAAGGGCAGTGATGATGAAGACCATGACGTGTCGGCAGTTGGGTGGGCCTTGTGACCGGACGTTGCGGGGCGAGACCGCTGACGAGGTGATCAAGGCTCAAGACCGGCACCTGCGCGATGCGGTCCGGGCGGGGGACAGCGACCATGAACAGGCGCATGAGGAGATGAAGCGCCGTTGGCGACGCCCGCTCGCGGCGATGGGGTGGTACCGCGGCACCAAGAAGGCGTTCGCGGAACTTCCGAAGGAGTGAATCATCCGGCGTTCCGCCTCATCTGGCCGCGCCGCCCTTCCTGGCCCGCACATCCTGCAGGATCGCGGGAGTGGCGCGGAAGTCGATTCGGGTCACGTGGCCGTCGCTCACGGTGAAGTCGAACGCGACCTTGGGTTCGCCGCGGTGCACCCAGGCGGCACCGGGACGCTCGCCGACGAAGACCGGGAAGGCGGCCTTGGCGGCGCCGTTGAAGAACGTGGCGACCTCACGCTGACCGGTGATCTGCTCGGGTGTGCCCGAGGCCACCGCTGCGGGGTCTGCTGCCACGACGGCGTCGGGGGCCAGGACTTGCAGCAGCCGGTTGAAGTCGCCTCCCTTGGCCGCGGCCAGGAACGCGTCGACGACCTCCCAGTCGGCCAGAGCGTCCTCAGCGGCTGGCTGGCCAACCTTGGCTCGAGCCCGTGAGGCCAGTTTCCGCGCGGCCCCTGGGGTGGTGTCGAGGACCGAGGCGATCGTGGCGAAGTCGAAGCCGAAGCTGTCGTGCAGCACGAAAGCGACTCGCTCGGTGGAGGTGAGCCGGTCCAGTACGACGGCCAGGGCGATCCCCACGGTGTCGGCCAGCGCGACTTCGTCGGCCGGGTCCGGATGCAGCTCGGCCACCTCGATCTGATCATCGGGCGTGGGCACTTTGGCCCGGAGCCGGTCCAAACAGAGCCGGGCGGTCACCGTGGTCAGCCATCCGGGGAGGTTGGTGATCGCCTGTTGGTCGATGCCGTGCAGTCTGAGCCAGGCCTTCTGGACAACGTCCTCGGCCTCCGCCTCGTCTCCGAGCATCCGAGTGGACAGGCGCAGCAGGCGCGGCCGCTCGACCTCGAATTGCGTGGCTGAGTCCATGACGGTCACATCCTGCCCGTTGGTGTCGTCATCGTGACGAGCGAGGTTGAGGTCATGTGACCGAGAGGATGCCGAACATGGTGAGTGAGAACGGGTCAGGGAAGGCGGCGGCGGACAGGATCGAGGAACTGCTCGCCGAGCTCGACGACTGGCGAGGAGACCGGCTGGCCGAGGTCCGCGGCCTCATCCACGAGGAGCTTCCCGAGGTGACCGAGACCTGGAAGTGGATGGGCAGCCCGGTGTGGGAGCACCACGGCATCATCGCAGTCGGCAACGCCCACAAGGCGAAAGTGAAGCTCACCTTCCCCCAAGGCGCACGTCTCGAAGACCGCCATCAGCTATTCAACGCCGGCCTGGGCGGGAAAGCCTGGCGAGCCATCGACCTCACCGAGGCAGACAAACTCGACAGCGACGCGTTCTGCGCCCTGATCCGCGAAGCCGCCGATCACAACACCAGGGACCAGTGAGGGCCCCCGGGCCTTGGCCGACGCCAGAGCCGACGTGAGAACTGCTGCGGAGCGTTCGCTTCAGAGGTGCCGCGCGGGATAGCGACCCGCCTCGGGCCGATCGGCTCGCGGAGCGACCCGGTGCGGGATCCGCCACCGGCACGCTCCGCGTGCCCATCCCGCTGTGGCACCCTCCTGTCAACGACACCACAGCCCGCTTGGGGAGCAGCAAGGGAAACGGTTCGCGCACTCTCGGCACGACCATGTCGGCGAGTCCAGGCGCCCATCAAGGATCCAGCTGACCGTCCGGCCGCCGGCGTGCTCATCCCTGGCCCGTGTGGCGGGGGCTCCTCGCCTTCGCTCAGCGCTCCGTCTCGGCCCGCTCGATGGCCGCGGGGTCGGCGAGGATGCCTTGGCGTTCGTAACGCTTCCGGGACCGGCTCCACCGGACGACGACCGCCGACAGGTCGCTCAACCTCTTTGCGTGGCGAGTGAGCGCGGCGTTGCCGGCAGGCAGGTACTCGAGGTGACCCAGGTGGGCACAGTCCATGCAGTGCGGGCCGGGATCCTCCATGAGCAGAAGCTCACCGATGCCGAACTCACGTTGGCACCGGATGCACGTCCACGGGTTGATCGCAGCGATCACCACCAGGCCCGGTGGCCGGCTCTGCTGTTCGGCGAGGTGCTCGCGTTTGCGCTCGGACAGCTTCGGCGAGACCCAATGTGTCCGGTACGCCTGCTCGACAGTGGGATCGGCACTCGCACTGAACCGGAGGTGTCGGCGGTCGCGGGTGCGCGCCAGATATGCCGTCTCGGAAGGCGTCAAGCCGCTCTCCTGTGCCCAGCGGCGGAACGCGGCCATCGCGGTCGAGACCTTGCCGAGATTGGCCTGGATCACCTGTTCGAGGTCGGGGACGCGTCCCTGCCGCCAGCGATCCAGGTGGGAGGGAGCCAACCACCCGAGGCCGAGCAGTACGTCGATCGGGCGGACGTACTGCTGCTCGGCCAGCACCTGCTCGCCGACGCGGCGTAACCGTGCCTCGACGTCGTTGCGCGCCACCGCTACGACGTCCCCCCGAATCGCTGGTATGCCACCCGCAACTTCGCGACGAGCGTCTCGCCGCCCAGGCCACGGCCCGGCACGGGAAGCTGCCGCAGCAGCAGGTCTTCGTCGACGTCCAGGGTGGCCGGGCGGGCCGGCAGCGGGGGTGGAGGCAGCCAGAAGTGCTCCGGCTGACCGGCCGGCCGGGGCAGGCCGGCCAGCACGAGCGCGCTTCCCGCCGCGGCAGGCGCGGCGTCGTCGGGCTCCTGTGCGGGCGTGTCGGTCCGCAGCTCTCTGAGCCGGCCCAGAAGTGCCTCCCGATCGCGGCCACGCCAGCGCAGGATCAAGAACGGGTCGTCGTCGAAGGCTTCGGCCAGCAGGTAGAACGTCGCGGCGAGGTGTTTGCACGGCACTTCCCGGTCCGGACAGGTGCAGCGCTGATCGAGCTCGTTGATCCTGCCCGGGAACAGGGGGACGCCCGCCTCGGCGAACAGATCTTCGAGCTCGGGCGGCATGTCGCCGGCGAGCAACTTGGCGCTGGGCAGGGCTTGTTCGGAGAGCGCGATCTCGGCCTTGGCCCACACCAGCTCGGAGAAGGCCGCGAGACCCACGGTGACTCGGTAGGGCTTCGCCCGCGAACCCTGCACCGTCGCGCGGACCTCACCGGGCATGACGTCGAGCGAGATGACCTGTCCCTTGCGCGCGTAGGTCCGGCCGCGGGTGAGCCGGTTGCCCATCGCGAAGGACTCCAGCACGTCCAAGAACCGGCGCGACCACCACGACTGCCCGATGGCGCCGCGGCTGGTGCGGGCCTTGAGGCCGTTATCGACCGCCCGTGGCCGCGACGGCGGGTACCAACGACCCTCGGTCATTCGACCACCGCCCCGGCCTCGAGACGGAACAGGTCGGCGAGCTGGCCGGTGGAGAGCTCGGTGAGCCACTGCTCTCCGGTGCCGACGACGCGGTCGGCCAGCCCGCGCTTGTCGCGCATCATCGCCGCGATCTTCTCCTCGATCGTGCCGGCGCAGACGAACTTGCGCACCTGCACCGTCCGACGCTGCCCGATCCGGAACGCCCGGTCCGTGGCCTGGTCCTCCACGGCCGGGTTCCACCAACGGTCGGCGTGTACGACGTGGTTGGCTGCGGTCAGGGTCAGCCCGGTGCCGCCGGCCTTCAGCGACAACACGAAGATGGGTGGCGACGCGGGGTCGTCGGCCTGGAAGCGGGCGACCATCTCGTCGCGGTCCGGCTTCGCGACGCCACCGTGCAAGAACAGCACCTCGCGCCCGAACCGCCCGGCCAGGTGTCCACGCAGCAGGGCACCGAACTCCGCGTACTGGGTGAACAGCAACGCCTTTTCACCCACCGCGACCACCTCCTCGAGGATGTCGTCGAGGCCCTCCAACTTCCCCGATCGCCCCGCCAGCTGACTGCCGTCACGCAGGAAGTGCGCCGGATGGTTGCAGATCTGCTTGAGCTTGGTCATGGTCGCCAGCACCAGGCCGCGTCGCTCGATCCCGTCGGTCGCTTCGATGCGTTCCAGCATGTCGTCGACCACCGCCTGGTAGAGCGAGGCCTGCTCGGTGGTCAGGTTGCACACCACGTCCATCTCGAGCTTCTCCGGCAGGTCGGCGATGATGGACTTGTCTGTCTTGACCCGCCGCAGGATGAACGGCCCGGTGAACCGGCGCAACCGCTCGGCGGCAATCTCGTCGCCGTGGCGCTCGATCGGCTCGGCGTACCGTTTCTTGAAGGTCGCTGCCGTCCCGAGCAGGCCGGGATTGGCGAACTCGAGGATCGACCACAGGTCAGCGAGGCGATTCTCGACCGGCGTGCCCGTGACTGCGATCCGGTGCACCGCAGGCAGGGAGCGGATGGCGGTGGCCTGCTTGGTCGCGGCGTTCTTGATCGCTTGCGCCTCATCCACCACGACACGCCGCCAGGAGATCTTGCGCAGGTCGGCGGCGTCGCGGGCCGCGAGCGCGTAGGTCGTGACGACCAGATCGGCGGCGGCGACGGCGTCGGTGAACGCTTTGCCCCGGGCACGCTCCTTGCCGTGGTGGACATGCACCCGCAGATGTGGGGTGAACCGGGCTGCCTCGCGGTGCCAGTTGCCGACCAGCGACATCGGGCACACCAGCAGGCTCGGTCCAGCATCTGCGTCGTGGGCCAGCAGGGCGAGCAACTGCACCGTCTTCCCCAGCCCCATGTCGTCGGCGAGGACGCCGCCCATCCCCGCGCGGTGCAGGAAGTCCAGCCAGGACAGGCCGCGGGACTGGTACGGACGCAGCTGCCCGGAGAAGGACTCCGGGGTCTGGACCGCCGAGAGCTTCTGCTCAGCCCTCCCGGACAGCAGGTCGCCGAGCCAGCCGTCGGCCTCGACGCCCTCGATCGGCAGATCCCCAGCAGCGGTGTCGAGGTCGAGACCGAGACGCAGCAACTCACCCACCGTCGCCTCTTCGCGGCTCCCCACCAGCTTGAGCCCGGCAGCCAGCCGGGCCGCGTCCAGCTCGATCCACTGGCCGCGCAGCCTGACCATCGACGCCTTCGTCTCTACCAACTCGGCCAGTTCATCGGCGTCCAGCACCTTCCCGCCGACCGCGAGGTCGTAGCGGAACTCGGCGAGCGCGTCGAACCCGAACGCGGCGCTGCCGTCCTCGACCTGCGCCGGCTGGCTGGGGGTCGAGGCGGTCAGCCGAAGCCCGAGCCGGGAGGATGGCTTGGTCCACCAGCCCGGCAGCTGGACGCCGAACCCGGCCGTTCCCAGCATCGGAGCCGTCACGCTGAGAAATCGGTGAGCGGCCTCGGTATTCAACGCCAGGTGCCCGGGCCGGGCGGTGCGGAGCGCGCGGTCCAGCTCCGGATACAGCCGGGTCGCCTTGCCCAACTCAGCCAGGAAGGTCTCCTGCGGCGCGTCGACGTACCGAGCGAGCGCGGGAAGCTTGCCGCGCGATCGCCAGACCGCCTCGGCGTCGACGACGAGGCTGGGCTCGTCCGCGGCCTGCAGCCCGAACTTCACCTGCCACTCCCCGTCGTCGTCGACCGGCTCGACCAGCCGGAAGCAGGCCCGCGCCGGCCCTGCGGCCGCATCGCGCTGCCAATGTGTGAGCGCCTCTGAGAGCATCGTTAGCCCGGCGGCGTCGGCGGCGAGCACCCGCTCGGTGCCGGTCAATGCGCTCAGCCAGACACGGGTGACCGGATCACCCGCACGACCGAGCGTCAGTCGGGACCGGCCGAGCGCGGCGCGCGCCGCCGCGTCGACCAGGCAGTCCAGAGCCTCGCCCCAAGGGTCGAGGCCGTCGTCGGGATCTGCCGCGAACAGTGCCGGCGGCGCCGATACCGCCAGCGTGCGTGCCCAGGCCGCGTCCGCTGCGGTGAGCACCGGACGCCACACGGCTCGCGGTGCCTCAGGAATGACGCCAGGCAGCAGCCGTCCCCGTGAGACGAGATCCCGTGCGAAGTGGCTGAGCTCGCACAGATGCGTCAGCGACGTGCCCCACGCCCCGCCGTCGGTGTCCGGCTCGCTCAGCACCCCGAGCGCCACGTCAGCGTCCAACTCGAGCACGGGCACCTGCCACTGGCCCGAGGTCACTTCTCCGGCGGCAGCGTCGAGCCGATCCCGCACCAGCTCCGGCGAGGCGATCGGCCCCCCGCCCCGGGTCGGCAGGGTGAGGGTGACCGCCGAGGCGGTTGCCTTCAGGGCAGCCGAAGCAAGGACCCCGGCAAGGTCTTCCTGCGCTGCGGCGAACGGGTGCGGCTGCACGCGCGGTCTGCGCCCTGGCCTGCGTGGAGGCGCCCCCGGCCCCGAGGAGTCCTCACCCCAAATCCCAAGCCGGCCGGGCTCGGCGGTGTGCCCATGCATCCGCCCCGGCAGCCAACAGCCGTGGACAACAAACACCCCAGCTCCTCCTCGCCCGGCACGGGACAACCACCTCCCAGCATCCCAGCCTGGTACGGCGAAGCCCTACCACCCCCCCGCAGTTCGTCGGCTGGCCAAGGAGAGACCTCTGCGCACGGACGACTCGCCGTCCCAAGCGATGGGCACGCGGTGTGCCGGTGACCGAACGTGCTCTGGGAAGGCGCAGGTCAATGCGGGCATCGATCGCCGAGGTTTCCGCAGGACCCGTCCGGTGAGGTTCCCGGGAATCGGGCGGCGGAATCTAGTGGTCGACGCAACGCGGAGCTGGATTTGCTGTCGATCTGAGCGTATCGGTCGAGCCCGCCTTGGGGTCGGGGCGCCGGGACTCGGCGCGGAGTCGAGCGGCCGGGGTCTCGTAGTCCAGGCCCTTGCGTGGTCGCGTGTTGAGCTCGTGCATGACAGTGGCGACGTGCGCCGCGGAGTGCACGGACAGGTCGGTGCCCTTCGGAAAGTACTGACGCAGGAGGCCGTTGTAGTTCTCGTTCGCACCACGCTGCCAGGGGCTGCTTCGCTCGGCGAAGTAGATGTCGAGGCCGGTCGCGCTCGCCAGGTTGCGATGCGCTGCCATCTCGGTGCCCTAGTCCCAGGTCAGGGTGCGTTTCAGGTGTGGCGGCAGCGATGCGAATGCCCTGATAGCCGCGGCGTTGACGGTTTCAGCGGTGTGATCGGCCGGGAGGTTGACCACGATCCCGTACTGGGTCTTGCGTTCCCGCAGGGTCATCATCGCCGATCGGCAGCCGACACCGAGGATGAGGTCGCCCTCCCAGTGCCCGACCTGCTGCTTGGTCTCGACCCCGGCTGGCCGCTGATCAATCATCGTCATGTTCTGCACCGCACCGCCGTGTCCGGGACGGGTCAGCCAGCGAGACTTGCGGATCCGTCGCCCGGTGCGCAGTTTGCGGCAGTAGCGCTTGTGCAGGCCCTTGCCGCCGGGCACGAGCAGGGCTCGGTAGATCGTCTCTGGGCACAGCCACATCGAGGCGTCCTCGGGGTAGGTGCGGCGCAGCCAGCCGCTGATCTCGTCCGGTGACCAACAACGATTGAGCTTGCGCTGGACCAGCTGACGCAATCTCGGGTTGGCGATCAGCTTATGCAGCCTGGGCCGGCGCCGCTGCGCGCGGGCGGCGTGGTCTGCGATGTGCGGCAGGTACCGGCCCTGCGCATCGCGGTGTCGATCCAGCTCGCGCTTGATCGTCGAGGGGCTGCGGCCCAGCTCGGCAGCGATGGTGCGCATCGAGCAGTCCAGGCGCAGCAGATCGGCAATCTGCAGCCGTTCACGCTGACTCAGGTAGCGGCCCACTGGCGCGCTCGCCGGGGACAGAGGAGCCGTCTGCTGGTGGTGGCGGGCACGGATCCGCGCTCCAGTCTTGCGATGCATGCCCAGGATCCTGCTGGCCTCGGTGTTCGTCAGCCCGGAGCGCATCAACTCCCAGTAGCGCGTGTCGCGCAGCTGCCGGTCCGAGCGGGGCGCGCGAGCACGCATCAGTTCCTCGGCATGTCGTGCGGAGTCCCGTACCGCGCGCCGCTCGGCCGCTTCACGGGTGCGGCGAGCACGCTGATCCGCCTCGCGGCGCTCGGCCTCCCAGGCGGTGGCCCTCGCGGGCCGAACGCGCAGCTGCCGTGCCGCGGCGCGCGCCGAAACACTTGCTCGCGGAGACTCACATACCGCGCTTGCCACCATCGGTAGGCCGTCGAACGGCCCACCGCGGCGCCCCGCCGTGCCGCCTCCAGCGAGTCGCCGGCCAAGAAGCGACGCCAGAACTCCTCCTCGACCTTGGGATCGACACGCAGGTGATGGCGCCGTCCGTCGCCGCGCGGGTAGCGCCGGTCCCACCGCGCGAACAGTGGAGAGAAGTAGCCCAGCTCGACCTGCACGGCCTCGACACTGAGCCCATCCTCGCGCAGGACCAGGAACGACTCGCGCAGCCACCGGTATCCGGTCTCCTTGCCGACCCCAGCAGCCCGGGCGGACCGTTTGAGACCACGCCCCTCCTTCACCGCAGCCAGGAACCGAACCCCAGCAGCAGAATCCCGTTGCAGATGCATCGACGACCGCCTTCACAAGAGGGCGTTGCGTCGATCGATAGAACCTGGGGGGCGTCAACTGGGGACACCGACAGCCGCGGGTTGTCCCGGTTCCACCGTGAGATTCCCGGAGTCGCCCAGCCATGACGTTCGTCGCACAGGTCGGCACGACCGCAGCCGCGCCGCCGTCATCGAGACTCGTCACGCAGCCGCCCTGATGAGTAGTGACGAACCTGCTGTCCGCTCCCCCAGTCCCATCCGCGAAGCCTTTAGATCGAGCGGCACGCATGCTACGAAGTTCCGTAGATCGGCTCGCCCACCTGGGCGGGCCGTCGGTCATTTCAAGGGTAGTTGACGTCGGCTGACGGGTGGTGGCGGGGCGTGCACGGCGGGGTCAAGTTCTATCGCGGCGCGGCCTCGGCGGCGCGTTCCTATGTCGAGGCCGACCGCTCCCGGGTCGATGACTACTACCTGGCCGAGGGCACCGGCCTCGCCACGCGCTTCATCGCCGAGCGTCTCGGTGGCGTGGGGGACGCACCAGAGCGCGCGGGGGGACGCAGTGGGGGACGCAGCCTCGGCGGTGTCAGGGGCGGGGGGACGATGGACGGGCCGGCCTACGAACGCTGGGTCGCCGGCTACGACGTCGAGACGCGGCGCGGCGAGGGGGCGGCTGCGTACCGATGCCCGGGGGTTGCGGTTCGTCGAGGTCGTGGTCAACGGCCCGAAGACCTGGTCCCTGGCCGCCGCCCTGCACCCGCAGATCGCCGCTGCCTACGACGCCGCCCAGGACCGGGCGGCCGGGGAGATCATCGGGTGGCTGGCCGAGCACGCCACCACCCGGGTCGGGCCGCGGGGGCGGCAGGTCCAGGTCGGCGTCGAGCAGCTCGAGGCGGCGGTGGTGCGGCACTACACCTCCCGCGCCGGGGACCCGCACCGGCACCTGCACCTGCAGGTCAACGCCCGCGTGTACGCGGCCGGGCGGTGGCGGGGGCTGCACTCGGTCGGCGTGGTCGACTCCATCGAGGCACTCAACGGCATCGGCACACGCGGCGATCATGTGTGACCCGCAGTTCCGGGCCGCGCTGGCCGGGCACGGCTACACCCTCGACCCCGGCGATCGGGTGAGGTCGCCCAGCTCGCGCCGTACGCCGCGAGGTTCAGCGCCCGGGCCGCGCAGATCGGCCGCAACGTCGACCGCTACGAGGCCGAGTGGCGCCGCGACCACCCCGAGACCAAGAGCCCGACGCCCGGCTGCGGCGCATCGTGGGACCGGCGGGCGTGGGCGCAGGCACGGCCGGACAAGGTCGTCCCCATCGACGGCAGGGCCCTGGCCTACCGGTGGATCCACGAGCTGCACGAGCTCGGCTTCACTCCCCCACCCCCGCCCTCACCGATGAGCCAAGCGATGAGCACGGGGACGAGACCCGCGACCCCGGGCGCGCCGGGTGCCGGTACGCCGGTGGGGCGGGTGGATCGGGATGCGTGTGCCGAGCTTGCGGTGGTGCGGCTCGGCGCCCGCCGGTCCTCGTGGAACATCGCCGACCTTCGTGGGGAGGCCGAGCGGCTCGTCGCCGAGCTGGACGTGGTCGCCGACCCCCGGGTCCGTCGGGAGCTGACCGAGGACCTCACCGCCCGCGCCGCCGGCCGGTGCGTTTCGCTGCTGGACCGCATCGATGTTCCCGAGCACGTCCGCGCACTGACCTCGCGGGAGGTGCTCGCCGTCGAGACCGAGCTGGTCGATCGGCTCACCGCCCGCGGCCACCAGCCGGCCCGCCCCGCGCGGGTCGGGCCGGTGATCGCGCGACGCGACCTCGACCACGCCCAGCGACTGGTGGTCGCCGCGCTGACCGGCACCGGCACCCTGGTCGTGGTCGAAGGCGCCGCCGGCGCCGGGAAGACCACCACCCTGGCCGCCGCCCGCGAGCTGCTCGACATGCACGACCGGCGCCTGGTCGTGGTCACCCCCACCCTCAAGGCCGCCCACGTCGCCACCGAGGAGACCGGCGCCGACGCCTACTCCGCCGCCTGGCTCGCCTACCAGCACGGCTGGCGCTGGGACGACGACGGCGCCTGGACCCGCCCCCACCGCCCACCCGAGGGCCACTACTACCACCGGCCCGAGACCCGACCCGATATCCGGGCGCGGCTGTACCCCGGCGACCTGCTGCTCATCGACGAGGCCGGCATGCTCGACCAGGACACCACCCGCGCGCTGCTGAGCATCGCCGATGAGACCGGCGCCCGGATCGCGTTCCTCGGCGACCGGCACCAGCTCCCCGCCGTCGGACGCGGCGGCGTCCTCGACCACGCCGCCCGCGCCGCACCCGAGAACTCCCACCTCGCCCTGGAGACCCTGCACCGCTTCACCGACCCCGACTACGCCGACCTCACCCTCCTCATGCGCACCGGCCAACACCCCGGCCAGGTCTTCGACACCCTCCACCAGCACGGACTCATCGCCATCCACCCCAGCGACGCCGAACGACACGCAGCACTCACCGACATCGCCACCCAACACGCAGGTACCGGCGACACAGCCGACCCAGCCGATGGGGTGCGGATCATCGCCGACACCCGCGACCAGGTCGCCGCCCTCAGCGCGGCGATCCGCGACCAGCGACTCCAGACCGGCCAGACCAGCCAGACTCCAGCCGGCCGGGTGGCCACCACCAGCAGCGGGGAACCGATCGGGACCGGCGACCGGGTCACCACCCGCCGCAACGACCACGACCTCGGGGTGGCCAACCGCGACCGCTGGACCGTGACCCGCATCGACGACAACGGCGGCGTAGTCGTGCGTGGGCGCCTCGGTCAGCGGAGCCTGCCCGCCGACTACGTCGCCCAGCACGTAGAGCTGGACTACGCCACCACCGTGCACGGAGTCCAGGGCGAGACCGTCGACCACGCCCACCTCCTCCTCGGCGAGACCACCGGCGCCGCCGCGGCCTACGTCGCGATGACCCGCGGCCGCCACACCAACACCGCCCACCTCGTCGCCGAGACCCTCGAGGACGCCCGCGCCCAGTGGATCGACGCCTTCAGCCGCGACCGTGCCGACCTCGGCCCCACCCACGCCGCCCAGACCGCTGCCGAGGACATCGACCGCTACGGACCCCAGCCACCACCCCGGCCACCTGGTCTCCGGGAGACCTCACCCGAACCCGGCCCACTTCCCCCACGGCCAGCGCCACCCTGGACCACCCCTGGCCACGACCGCTCGCCCGGCATCAGCCGGTGACGAGGAGTGGACGAACTTCGGGTCGAGGTGATCCCCGGCAGGGGGATGCCTGCCATCTGGCAGGAGTAGACACCCACCGCCAGGAAGAGGTACCCCCCATGCACCCCATCCAGATCCCCGAGGACTGGCCCGACGCCGGCCTGCTCACCTTCGAAGAGTTCTGCGACCTCATCCGCACCCCCCAACGCACCGTCCGCGACTGGCGCCAACGCGGCATCGGACCCCGCTGGGCCCGCTTCAACGGCTGCGGGCGGCTCTACATCACCATCGCCGAGGCCCGGAGATTCCTCAGCGCCGCCACCGCTGGTGAGGCAGGCGCCCGATGACGCGGAAAACCGAGCTGCCGACCTACGTCAGCATCGAGCGAGCCGCCGAGATGATGTCGCTCTCGGCCCGCACCATCCGCCGCCGCATCAGCGACGGCACCATCCCGGCATACCAGTGCGGCCGCCGGGCCATCCGGATCCGGGTCGACGAGCTCGAGGCCGCACTCCGTCGCATGCCCTCGGCGAGGTGGTGAGCCCCATGACCGATCACGCTCGGCCCACCGACGACGCGTCCCACGCGATGCGGGCAGCCTTGACAGTCGAGGGCGCCGTCCAGGACCTGTGTCGCGCCACGCTCGGGCGCCCGGACCTCAGGCCCGCCTAGACCGACCTCATCCTCGCGCACCTCTGCCGCAGCGGCCGCGGCCCTGCCCCAGGCCTTCAGCCAGCTTGGCGACGTGTTCGATCAGGCGTGCCAGACCCCACGACCTGAGGATGGACGCGATGGCCACGACCAACGACCCCGGTCTCGCCATCGACACCGCCCGGCTCCACCTCGACACCGCCCGAGAATCGGCGTTCGATCTGTGCCGGCTGCTCGATGCGGCTCATCAGGAGACTGCTCACGTCGCGACGACCGACAACATCGCGTCGCAACACGACGGCGGTCCGAGACCGAACGAGGTCGTCCACCGCTACCCGCAGGAGCGGCACCCGCCGACACTCGGCGTCGGCGACCAGGGCCCGGGCCTCACACCGTGACCGGCGGAGTTCATCTGATGTAGAGGCGAGAGGCTTGGCCGTCGACCCAAGGACGCTCGTAGCAACCTCGCCGCCCTTGGCGGCAGTACCCAGCGGTGCCGGAAGGACAGACTGTCCGCGAGCCATGTCGAGACCATATCGGCGGGCCCAACCACGCCCCAACTGCCCAACCATTCCGCTAAACTAACTAATGGTTCCCGCATTGGTATGTTTGGGAGGTTCCGTGAAGTCGTTCGTCGACCTCGACCGTTGCTTGGGGCAGGTCCCGGGTTTCGTCGTGACCAAGCTCGGCCGCGTCGACACCGGGCGGGGCCGCGAGGAGCTGTTCCGCGATCAGCTCCCGGCGCTGCTGACCGAGCTCGCGAACCGGGCGCGCGTCGCCAGCATCACCGCATCGTCCGCGCTCGAGGGCGTGGTGGTCGCCGACCAGGCCCGCGCTGCGGCGATTATCAGCGGCAAGGCGGCCGTGCTCCGCACCCGCAGCGAGCAAGAGCTTGCCGGCTACCGCGCCGCCTTGGACTACCTGTTCACCAGCGACTGGCGGCCGGTGAACGTCGGTCTCCTGCTCCACCTGCACCGCGAGCTGTTCGCGAACACGAACGCGCCGGGCGGAGTGTTCAAGGAGAGCGACAACCTGGTCGTGGACCGCTCACCGGACGGACACGTCGAGGTCCGTTTCGTCCCGGTCCCGGCCGCTCGCACCGAACTCTTCACCGTTGAGCTCATCGACCGCTATCGGGACGCCATCGCTGCGGGCGCCCACCACCCCGTCCTGCTGGTCGGGCTGTTCGTCCTGGACATGCTCACCATCCATCCGTTCGACGACGGCAACGGCCGCGTCGTGCGGGCGCTGACCAACGCTCTGCTCGATGATGCCGGGTACACGGTGGGCAAGTACGTCTCGCTCGAGCAGCTCATCGCCGAGACCGCCGACGACTACTACGAGGCTCTGCTGGCGTCCACGCATGACTGGCACGAGGGCGAGAACGACCCGTGGCCGTGGCTTACCTACTTCGTCGACGTCCTCGCTCGCGCCTACGAACGATTCGAGCAGGGCACTGCATCGAACCGGTCCGTTGGCACGAAGCAGGACCGGGTCCGCGAGTACGTCACCGAGCACGCTCCGACCATCTTCAAGATCGCCGACATCCGGGCCGCACTGCCTGGCGTGAGCGATCCCACCATCCGGCTCGCCCTCGACCAGCTCAAGCAGACCGGCGCCGTACGGCCGGAGGGAACGGGTCGCTCAGCGGCTTGGGTCAGAACCAACGCCAGCTGAAAGTCATCGCACCTGAGCCCGGTGAGCGACCCAGAACCCCAGCACGGTTCACCCAGTGCACCAGCGTGCTCTCGTTCACGCCGAGGTCGCGAGCGATCTGCGGAATCGGCTCGTCGGTCGCCCGGACGATCCGGACAGCACCCTCCCGGAACTCCCGGTCCTGCGCAGGTCCTCGGTCGCGGGTCAGGCTGATCCCTGGTTGGCAGCTACCGGCTCGGAACATGCACCAAGGACAGTCAGAGCCTGACCACCCCATGCAGCGAGGTGTTCCGCGATCTTCTCCACCTCGCCGAGTCGCCCCTCGGAGATGGCCAGCATCAGATCCACTCGCTCATCCTCGTTGGCCGTGAGGTCGTAGCCGTTCATGCCGTAGAACAGCAGGACCGCGACCAGGCCCAGGCGCTTGTTGCCGTCCACGAGGGCGTGATTGGTGACGAGCGAGTGCAGCAGCGCGGCGGCCTTCCCGTTGAGGCCGGGATAGGCGTCCGCGCCGAAAATGGTTCGAATGCGCGACGGCACACCCCGATCAATCACTCTCCGCGCGGACTTCGGCGAGCGCGGAGAGTCGTTTCGCGATCTCGGCATCGCGGTCGGCCGCCGCGTGCTGGTACCGCATCGCAGCGCCGGGAGTGGAGTGCCCCAGCCGCCCCATGAGCTCGGCGAGCGTCGCGCCGGTCTGGGCGGCGAGGACGGCGCCGGTGTGGCGCAGGTCGTGCCAGCGCAGGTCGTCGCGGCCTGCGGCCTTCCGGGCCGGGTAGTAGACCTTGTACAGCGTCGAGGGCGCCATGTGGTGGTTGCCGTCCGTAGCGGAGGGGAACAGCAAGGCGTCACGTCCGGTCCCGGTTTGGGTGGCGAGGTGGTCCTTCACCAGCGGCACGAGGTGGGGCGGGATCGCGACGTCGCGGACGCCGGCGTCGCTCTTCGGTGGCCCAACGATGAACTCGCCGTCGACCCGCACAACGCCCCGCCGGATCTTGAGCCGGCCGGTGCGCAGGTCGACGTCGCCGCGGCGGAGCTCGGCAAGTTCGCCGAAGCGCATCGCGCACCAGGCGGCGAGCAGCGCCATCAGCTTGTAGCGGTCGGGCAAGGTCTCGACGATCGCCTGCAACTCTGCCAGCGTCGCCGGCTGCACGTGATGCGCCCGCTTGGTGTTGCCGGCCCCGCGAATATGAGCCGGGTTGTACGGGATCAGCGGGTGTGGTCGCTCGGAGGCGGCGCTGGCGAAGATCGTGCGCAACAGGCTGTAGGACTGGGCCCGGATCGTCTCGCGTCCCGGTGCGAGGGCGTCGTACCAGGCGTTGACGTCGTCGTTGGAGATCCGATCGATCCGCGTCACGCCGAACTCGGGATAGATGAAGGTGTCGAGCAGCATCCGGTACTGCCGCCGGGTCGTGGGCCGTAGCTCACGCCCCTTGGTCCGCCGGGTCTCGAGCCAGATGTCGGCGTAGGCCTGGAGGGTCGGCACCGACCGGCTCGCGGCGCCGCGGGCCGCGACGTCCGGGGCCCAGACCTCCATCTCGATCTCGGCGCGACGCTTGGACAGCCAGGCGATGGCGTCGTCCTTGCTCGCGAAGGTCATGGGTGCCCGGTAGAGCGCACCGTCCGGACCCGTGTACGCCGCTCGGTAACGCCCGTTCGCCCGCGGCTCGACCCGGCCAAACCCCCGCCTCGTCCTCGGCGCGCCCGCCATCTTTTACACCTTCAGTATCGCCTTTGGGGGAACATGCGGGGAATAGTGAGGTCATTTCCTGTCCGAGCTTGTCCTGACCTGTCAGTCGCCCACATGCCGTCTGACCTGCGACTTTAGCGCGAAACTGGCGCGATGGGCAGGGCTCGTGGTAGCCCCGCTCTGAACAATTCAAACCCAGTATCGCCCACTTCCAAACCCGCTGGTCAGAGGCACATTCCTCGGCCAGCGGGTTTCTTCATGCCCGACATAGGCCGGATGCCCTCTGCCTGACCTCATGGCGCTACCGTGACCCGGTCAACGCTGGTGGTGCCATCCACCAGACAGATCTTCCGGGAGTATCCGACCGTGCCGACCGATGCCTGGATTACGTTGGTAGTGATCCTCGCTGTCCTGGCTCTACTGGTGCGTGGTCGGGTTTCGCCTGCCGTTACCGTCTTCGGCGGTGCCGTCGCGGTGCTGGTCCTTGGCGTGATCGAGGCCGAGGCGGCGTTCTCCGGATTCTCCAATTCCGCGCCCATCACGGTTGCTGCGCTCTACGTGCTGGCCGCGGGCATCGAGAAGACCGGTGCACTCACGCCGGTGATGCAGAGCACGCTGGGCGAGCGTGGCTGGTACCGGTTACCCCTGATCCGCACGCTCGCGCCGACCGCGGGCGCCTCGGCGTTCCTCAACAACACCCCCATCGTGGCGATGCTCATCCCGCAGGTGACGACCTGGGCCCACCGTCGCGGCGTGTCGGTCTCCAAGCTGCTGATGCCCGTCTCGTTCGCAGCCGTGCTCGGCGGGCTCATCACCGTGATCGGCACCTCGACCAACCTCGTGGTGTCCGGCCAGATGGAGGCCCTGGAGCTGCGCGAGATCGGCTTCTTCGAGATCGGCAAGCTGGGTCTGCCGATCGCCGTGCTCGGGCTGATCGCCGTGATCGCGCTGGCACCCAGAGTCCTACCCGACCGCCGCTCGGCTCGCGCCGAGATGGAGGAGGCAGGTCGTCGCTTCAGCGTCGAGATGATCGTGCAGCCAGCGGGTGCCATCGACGGAAAGACCGTTGAGCAGGCAAAGCTCCGCCATCTCTCAGGGCTCTTTCTCGCATCGGTGGATCGAGGTGACACCACGATCGCGCCCGTCCGCCCGGAAACCGTGCTGCGCGGCGGCAACCGACTGCACTTCGCCGGCCCGATCGGCAGAATGGTCGAGCTCCAGGACATCCGCGGTCTGCGCTCCGCGGAGTTGGAGCACGTCCTCGACCTCGACGACCCTTCGGTGAGCTACTACGAGGCCGTCGTCGGGTCCCGCTCCCCCCTGGTGGGAAGGAACCTGCGAGACGTCGGATTCCGCTCTACCTACCAAGCAGCCGTGCTGGGGATCCACCGCTCGGGGCATCTGCTCGAAGGGCGGATCGGCACCGAGACCATCCACGTCGGAGACACCCTGATCCTGGTCTCCGACCTCGGATTCCGGGAGCGGTGGCGAGATCGCGCCGACTTCCTGCTGGTCGCGCCGCTGGACGGCACTCCCCCGGTAGCGACCTCGAGAGCCTGGGTTCCTGTCACGCTGCTCCTGGCCGTGGTCGGGCTCGCCGCAACCGAGATCGTCCCCATCCTCGAGGGAGCGCTGGTGGCCGCCATCCTCCTCGTGGCCTTCCGCGTCCTGTCACCCCTGGAAGCACGACGGGCGATCGACATCGAGGTCATTGTCGTCATCGCCTCCGCGTTCGGGCTGGCCGCCGCGATGCAGGCATCCGGCCTGGCCTCCACCATCGCCACCGGCCTCGTCGACCTCTTCGGAGGCTTCGGCGACCGTGGGGTACTGCTCGGCCTGGTGCTCGCTACGATCATCCTCACCGAGCTGGTAACGAACAATGCAGCGGCGCTGTTGATGCTGCCGATCGCCGTCTCCGCCGCAGGAGCCACCGATCTCGATCCCCGCGGCGCAGCCATCGCGGTCGCGGTATCTGCCTCAGCATCGTTCCTGTCACCGATCGGCTACCAAACGAACATGATGGTCTACGGCCCCGGCGGCTACCGGTTCACCGACTACGCCCGACTCGGCTGGGTGCTGACCCTCACCGTACTGATCCTGACCGTCACCCTGGTGCCCCTGCTTTGGACCGCCTGAGGGGCTCTGATGCGTTGACGGGATCGCTGCCAAGTCAACGAGGGTGGCTCGATGGAGCGCTCTCGCCGTCCGCGGCCGTCCGTCTCAGAGGTCGGTTCCAGTTGGAGACCGGCCTCGTGCCATGTACGCGCCATCAAGGCGCCGAAGGCACGCGGCTCTCACCCGAGAGGAACCGCGCATGACCACCCCTCACGACCGATCACCAGCCCGAGGCCGACCAGCCTGCTCAACCGCTGGTAGACCTCCCGGCCGTCACCGTGGCTCCACCGGGCCCGGCGCGGCGACGTGCTGTCGATCACCGCGACCGCTCGGCTGAACCACGGCAGGAGTACTCACCCCGGCATGCATGGGGCTGTTGCCTAGGGTGTCGCACAATGACCACGGCACGCTCTCGCGTGTCGTGTTGCCCATTCTCGGACGAAGACGGGACGTTGACCACATGAACACTCGCACCCTTGCCATCGCCGCACTTGTGATTGCCGTCATCGTGCTGCTGATGCTGGTCCTCTGAGAACCTTCGAGCGACGTTCTGCAGGAAGGCGGGACAGCACACCGGGAACCCGTAGCGACGGTCACGAGGCTCGAACGCCGGGTGCAACGTGAGCGGGTCCACCCCATCGACGTGCACCCATCGGTGCCGGTTGCTCTCGACGTTGCCGCGCACCCGTAGCGGCGCCAATGGGCGGGCCACGAGGGTTGTGTAGCGCCAGCCACCACAGCGGCTGACGTGCTCGCCGACCTGCTCGACCTGCTCAGCTCGGATGCCGGCCTCCTCCCGGGCTTCACGCACCGCGGTCTGCCACGCGGTCTCCGCGGGCTCGCGGGCGCCACCGGAGATAGACCATGTGCCGCCTTGGTGCACGCCGTAGGAGCGGTGCTGCAGGAGGACGCGCACACACGTGGCCCCCCTCCGAGCCGCCAGCCCGCGGCCGACTGCCTCGTCGTCTCTGCCAGGGCCCCCGGCCTCGCACGAGGACCCACAAGCGGCTGATCGCGCGCAGCGTGCCGGTACGGGACGCTCTGCGGGACGCCGACCGCCGATTTTGGCCGAACCGCGCGGGCATCGCCATAGCGGGTTCGGCAGGCGAGACGCGTCTCTTCGCGGGCGTTCACGGCTTGTGGAGCGACACCCAGCAAGACGGCACCGGGGAGACGAGAGACGCGCGATGACCTGTCGCCATGGCTCGGTGCGGACTGCCATGGCTCGGTGCGGACTGCCATGGCTCGGTGCGGACTGGGTGGAGTGGGATCCCTTCCGCTCTGCTCGTGACGGTCGTGTATCTATCGGATGCTTCGGGCCTCCTCTTCGGTGTCGGCGCGGCCTCGGAGGCCTTGCCCCACCGAGAGGATTCGCATGCCTACCAGCGCAACCAAGGGTGCCGCACGTCCGGCCAGGGTGGACAAGGCCCACCTCGTCCTGCGCGCCCGACATCCCGCGCTGCTGCTCGCCCACCCGAACTACGTCGGGACGGTGCTCGACTCGGATCTGCTCGTCATCGCGCCCGTGAAGGGCAACACGAGCTTCGAGACGCTGACCTGTGTCGGCCTCAACCCGGCCCTCGACCAAGCCGAGGCCGTCGTCCGGGTCAACGCGAACCCCGGCTACGGCGGCACGCTGTGCAACGGCGGGTCCCGCGAGTACGTGCGGTTCTTCGTCTCCTCCGACAGCGGCGCGAACTGGGTCGACGTCGGTATGGATTCGTTCAGCGTCCACTCGGCGCAAACCATCCTCTGCGTCGACGGGACGACCCGCGCCAACGTGCGGCTCCGCCTCGACGAGGTCGCACCGACCAGTTCGTTCAGCATCACGCACTTCATCCGTGGCGGGACCACATTCCCGGCGCAGGAGTGCAGGAAGTTCAAGCTCGCCGACCATCTCCGGTCCGTCGACGTTCCCCCTCGCGCCCACGGCCGGGACGTCGGGCACGTGGGAACTCAACACCGCGATCATGGCGCCGTGCGGATACGTCCTGCGCCTCCGGGCCTGGGACCGCGCGATCGTCGGCGGCAACAGTACCGGCTGGGAGGCCGTGCCCCGGTCGATCGGGGTCTCGCTCGAGGCCTGAGGCCCACGCGCAGCGCTGGGAAACCCTTCCAGCGCTCGTGAACTCACGCGTCGAAGGCCCGGACGCCCGAAGCTGGACCAACAGTCAGTATGGCTGCCCGGAGCTCCAGAAACCGTGCCGAGCCGTCCTGGCCGACGGATGGAATGCCTGGACGCACGCCGATCTGATCCTGTGAGGCTCTAGCGGCCGACTGAGTCGCCGCACGTGGCTAGGCAAGCGGAGCGTGCCGGTCCGGATGGTCGGGCGGGACGCGCGCGGAGAAGGATGCCGCAGCGCTCGTCCCGCGCGGTCATGGGGCGGGGATCAGATCCTCGAAGAGCCGCTCGGCGCTCTGCGCCTCGACCGCGGCGCGGGGGCGGGTGAGGAAGACCTCGGCGAGGTACCAGCCGTCGTCCTCGGCGCCGGTGGTGTCGAACCCTCGGTCCCGGACGGACTTCACTGCGGCGTCGGCCTCCGACCGGTCGGCGAACCGGCGCTGACGCAGCAGCACTCCGGGCAGCTTCTCCGTCACCAGGCCGTGCTCGGCGCACGCCTCGCCGATCGAGTCGAAGGAGTACATCCGCAGCACGCAGCTGAGCAGCCACACGTCTTCGGGCCGGTCGAGCGCCCCGAGGATGCGCCGGTAGGTGCGGTCCGTGACGTAGCCGACGGCACCGGTCGAGAGCACCAGTCCGGTGTCCCTGATCCCCTCGACGAGCCCCGGTGAGGGGTCGTGCTGCTCGAGGTCCTCGGCCCAGCCGTCCGAGAGCAGTCCGGCGGCGGTGGCGTACTCGATCGCGGGCTCGGAGATGTCCAGGCCCCGAACCGTGCGTCCGGCGCCGGCCTGCTCGCCGAGGCCCTGCCGGTCGTGGCGCAGCACCCCCTGGGGCCCGAGGTCGTCCAGGCCCGGGTCCAGGTAGTTCTCCATGAGCTCCTCGTGCGTGTTCCCCCGCAACAGCGCGGCGTTCACGCCGTAGGAGCAGCACACGTCCAGCACGGTGCGCTCGTCGCCGTCGCGGGGGGCGGCCTGCAGCACCCGCTCGGCGTACGGCGCTGCGTTCGCGGTGATCTGATAGTCCAGCGCAGCGAGGGTGCGGTAGTAGGACCGGGGGTCGGGTTCGGTGTAGATGTCGGTGAAGTCGGTCTTGGTCGGGCCCAGGTCAGGCACAGGCATTCCCCCTCGTCGTGGAGAACACAGTCTCCACCCACGCCCGGCATTCCCCCGCAGGCCTTCCGCTCGCTGGACACTGCGTCGAGATCGGCACAGGCCCGCTCGGCGCCCGCCCGGACCACGGCCCAGCGGATCTTCACGCGGCCGGTACGCAGCTCGAGGCCGCCCCCTCTGAGCTCGGTGAGCTCCTCGCAGCGCCACGCGCACCCGGGGCGACCTCCAGTCCATGCCGTCCGTGGCAGGGCGCGCCTTGCTCGCGTGACGCCGAGTCGTGATTCACACCTTTGTGGGTTACCCCCCACGCCCGGAGCGAGCACCATGCGAAGTGCGGACGGAGAGGCCCCCCGCCAGAGGAGAGCCCGGCTATGCCGAGTTCACGCATCCTTCGGCGTGGCCGGGTGCTCTCCGTCCGCGCTGAGCGCGTCTCCGCATGCCGTGACCGACGTCGCGGAGCGGGGGATCTAGCGCCCTCGGCCCCGTACCGCTCACATCCGAGTGGTGCGCGGTGATCGACGGGGCAAGGAACGTCTGGAGACACGAGCGCACCCGAGAATCGTCCCATCGTGGCCCGTTTCCCTGCCGGCAAGGTGGTGCCCCGGCTGGGCATCCGGCCTCGGCTACCTGTCGCTGTCCAGGCCGTCGGCGAATCGGACGAGGAGTTGTCCGAACCGGGCGGTGTCGGCCTCGTCCCACGCGACCAGCTGCTCCTCCAGCCAGGCCTGCCGTGCCCGGGCGGCGCGCTCGTGCAGCGCCGAGCCGTCCGGCGTCAGCTCCACGGCCGTGCGACGGCGGCCGGACCCCGACGCCGTCCGGCGTACCCAGCCCCGGTCGACGGCACGGTCGACCAGACGGGTGGCGGTCGAAGGGGCGACGTCCGCGAGCATCGCGACGTCACCAATGGTGACCTCGCGGCCCCGCGCGGCCCCCCGGGCGCAGGCCTCCAGGACGATCAGGTTGGAGATGTCCACCACCGCGCCCCGGTCGTCGACGAGGCGCTGCCGGGACGCGCTCCACAGTCGCCGCAGGCGCAGGAACGCGTCGTCGATCTCGTGGAGGCCCTCTTTCATATCAATGTACTCTACACATGTGAGTCCCTCGCAGCCCGTCCTGGTCACCGGCGCCACCGGCACGGTGGGCGCTCCGCTGGTCGCCGGACTGCTCGACGCAGGCGCCCGCGTGCGGGCGGCCAGCCGGCACCCGGACACGGGAGAGCAGCCCGACGGCTTTGAGACGGTCCGCTTCGACCTTACTGATCCGGGTACGTGGTCAGCGGCCTTCACCGGCGTGCACACCATGTTCCTGCTCCGTCCCCCGCAGGTCGGCAACGTCGGCCGCGACGTCGCACCCGCGATGCAGGCAGCCCGCGCGATCGGGGTACGGCATGTCGTGCTGCTCTCCGTGCAGGGCGCCGATCGGCTCAAGGTCATCCCGCATGCACGCATCGAGTCGTGGCTGCGGAGCTCGGGGATGGGCTGGACCTTCGTCCGAGCGTCGTTCTTCACCCAGAATCTCGCGCAGGTGCACGCGGCCCAGGTCCGCGAGCACGACGTGCTGCTCATGCCCGCCGGTCACGGCCGCACCGCGTTCGTGGACGCCCGCGACGTGGCTGCGGTAGCGGCGGCCGCGTTGCTGGACCCGGGCGCGCACACCGGCCGGGCCTGGACGCCGACCGGCCCGGAGGCGCTGACCTACACCGACGTCGCCGCGCAGCTCAGCGAGGTGCTCGGGCGGCGGATCACCTACCCGGCGCCCGGACTCCTGGACTACGCGCGCCAAGCCCGGTCCTGGGGCATGCCGTCCACCCTGGTCGCCGTCACCTCCGGGATCTACACCACCGCGAGGCTCGGCCTCGCTGCCGGGTTGACCGACGACGTGCACACCGTCACCGGGCTGGCGCCGACCGGCGTACGCCCCGTCCTCGAACGTGATCGCGCGGCGTTCGAGCCCCCGAGGGAGACACCATGAGAATCGTCGTGCTGGGAGCCACGGGCCGCACCGGACGGCTCGTCTGCGCCGAGCTGGACCGCCGGGGACACGAGGTGGTCTCCGTCGTGCGGGACGCCACCCGGGCACCGGAGCGCACCACCCCCGTGGTCGGCGACGCGCGGGACGGGGACACGCTGCGCCGAGCCTTCGCGGGAGTCGACGCGGTGGTCTCCGCGCTGGGGCCCGTCAAGGGCGAGAAGCATGTGCATGCCACCGTCGCGCCCGCCCTGGTCGCAGCCATGGACGTCGAGGGCATCCGCCGTTTCGTCGGCGTGAGCGGCGCCGGTGTCGACGCCCGTGGCGACCGAAAGCGCACGCGGGACCGGCTCATCTCCGCGGCCATGAGCACGTTCGGCGGCGCCATGGTGGGTGACAAGGCCGCCGAGCTGCAGGTCGTGGCCGACAGCGACCTGGAGTGGACGCTCGTGCGCCCGCCGCGGCTCACCGACGGACCCGCCAGCGGAGACGTCGAGCACGACGCGCACGTGTCCACCCGGTCCACCGCGATCACGCGCGCCGACCTCGCGGTCTTCGTCGCCGACGTTCTTGATCAGGAGCTGCACGTGCGGCAGGCACCCTTCGTGGCGGGCCGGTAGACGATCCCGAGCCGGATCCGCGCGCGGGGGTTTCTGTGGGCTCCTCCCGGTCGACGTCGTCCAGGTCGAGCTCGCCGTCGCCGTTGCCGCTGAGGTCGCACCGGGACACCGAGAGCAGAAGTCGTCCTCAGCCGGGGGGCCGAGGTGGACCTCGGGGCGCACCGAGAGGTCGGTGCCCTTCAGGGAGTACTGCCGCACCAGCCCTCGGTGACCCCAGGCGATCCGGTCATCAGGCTCAGCCGCCGAGGACTCGCCCCCGGGCGGGGCAACGGGGCGGACAAGACCACCGCGCCGCATCGTGCCGCTCAGGAGCCCACATGCTGGCACTTCCTGCTGTACTCCGCCGACTCGCTGACGCGCTGGGGCCTGACGGCCACCGCGGGCAATCCCGCGTGTCGCACCAGCGTCTCCACGAACTCGGACAGCGCAGCATCGAGGTCGCGGTCACCAAGCCGGCCCTCTCCATCGAAGGCCTGGTGGGCGCGCGCCAGGGGAAACTCCTGGTCCAGCACATCCGCCCCGATCGCGACGAGAACCTTGCGGGCCTCGGCCTGGGCACGCACTGCCCCAAACCTCCCGGGACTGGCGCCGAGCACCCCGGCCGGCTTGTCGGCGAGCACGCTGCGACCCGCGGGACGAGAGGCCCAGTCCAGGGCGTTCTTGAGGACGCCCGGCATCGCACTGTTGTACTCGGGAGAGGCGACCAGGATCACATCGGCCGACTCGATGGCAGCCCTCAGGGCCGCCACCACCGGAGGCGTGTCCTCCTCGAGGTCTTGCGAGAAGTACGGGAGCTCGACGAGCTGGTCGAAGGTCTCGAACCGGATCCCGTGGGGCACGTGGCTGCCAGCACGCGCGAGGAGTCGGGTATTGAAGGAGTCCCGACGCAGGCTCCCGCTGATTCCGAGCAGGACCTGCGGTTCCCGTGACATGAGTCGATCGTACGGGCGGTGCTGCACCGGCCACGCGACCTCACGTCCCATGAGTCCCGGGACGACCCCCGGCTTCCATCGCCTGCTCAGGGCTTCTCCCCCCGCGTGCGTGCCCCCTCCGGAGGCTCGGTGACCCCGTCGTCCACGGCGCCGGACGGCAGGCCGAGGCCCCGCTCGAGCGCGGTGAGCGCCTCACCGGTGTAGACGGCCAGCCGTTGCAGGTGCGGCACCGCATCCCGGTCCCCGATGAAGCCGAAGTTCATCGTGTCGGCGTAGGTCTCCAGGGTGATGTTCAGCGCCATCCCGTGCGCCGGGATCGACACCGGGTAGACCGCCTCGAGGCGCGACCCGCGCAGGTACAGCGTCTTCTTCGGCCCCGGCACGTTGGAGAGCACCAGGTTGAAGGTGGTGGGCAGCGGGTTCTTGACCCCGGCGATCGCGGCCAACGTCTGCCCGACGCTGGGCGCGAGCAGGTAGCCGGAGTAGGCCAGAGCGGGCAGCTGCCTCAGCCCGGCAATCTGCTTCTTCGCCTGGCCGGTGGAGTCGATCACCGCCTCCAGCCGGCGCACCGGGTCCTCCACGTGGGTGCCCATCGAGGCCATCAGCACGGCAACCTTGTTGCCGCCGCCCTCGTCTCCGACCTCGCGGATGTTCACCGGCACGAAGGCAACCAGCGGCTTCGCCGGCAGCTCGCCCAGCTCCTCGAGGTAGGCGCGAAGCCCGCCGCCGCAGACCGCCATCACCACGTCGTTCAGCGTGCCGCCGGACGCCTTCGCGATGGTCTTGAACCGGGAGGTGTCGAACTGCTGGGTGGCGAACCGGCGGGTGCGGCTGGTGCGCTGGTTGAGGATCGAGGCGGGCGCGCTCCACCCGCCCTTGAGGTTCTTGTGCTCCTCGCCGCGGCTGAGCTCGAGCGTGGTCACGGCCTTGGCCACCCCGGCCGCGGACCCGACCGCGCCCAGCGCACCCTTGGCCACCCCAGTGACGGTGCCGCCCACGGCGCGGACCAGCGATGCGGACTGCTTCGGTGGCTTCGGACGCTTCGGCGGGTCGAGGTTGAAGAAGAACCTCCCCTCCTCGCTCTCCGGGTCCTCCGAGAGCGAGCGACCGAGCATCTTTACGGCGGTGAAGCCATCCACCAGGGCGTGGTGCATCTTGGTGTAGAGCGCGAACCGACCACCCTCGAGACCCTCGATGACGTGCAGCTCCCACGGCGGCCTGGTGAAGTCGAGCTGATGGCTGTGAAGCCGCGAGACCAGGATGCCGAGCTCGCGCTCGTCGCCCGGGCTGGCCAGCGCGGAACGGCGTACGTGGTAGTCGATGTCGAAGTTCTCGTCCTCGACCCACGCCTGGCGTGGGTGGCGCAGCAGGAACGGGTGTGTCAGCTTCAGGTTCCACGGCGACGTGACCGGATGCTCGCGCGCCCCGTCGAGGACCTCCCGCAGGTACGTCGGTCCCGCATCCGCCGGCGGCGTGAACGGCATCAACGAGGCCACGTGCATCATCGTCTCCGGCGTCTCGGTCCACAGGAACATCGCGTCCTGCGGCGGGACCCGTCTCTTGGTGCTCATGGGCTGATCCTGCCGCACGCGGGCTTGCCCTCCGGAGTCAACCCGACGCTCGCCGCTTCCGACGGCGAGGCCGGTTGCGGACGCACCGCCGCCGGTCTCGGTGCGCGCCGGCCTGATCGGTGCGGACGTCCGGCTTGTGGACGCTCGGTCGCCACTGCTGTACTCGCCGTGATGTGCGCCGGCGTGCCTCACCCACGATGCGAAGGGTGACTCCCCCGTGACCGAATGGCAGCTCAGGGAATTCGTGCCCTCCGACCTCGAGGAGCTCGTCCGGCTGGACGACGCGTCCTCGACCGCGCACCAGCCTCCGGTGTTTGCCCTCTCCGACGTCGTCTCCGCCGTCTCGGATCGCAACCCGGCGGTCGTGGCAGTGGCCTCCGGCCAGATCGTCGGGGCGGCCGTCGGCCGCGTGGAGGGCGACCAGGCGTGGCTGTTGCGGCTGGCCCTGGACCCGGACTGGCGGGGCCTCGGCCTCGGCAGCACGCTGATCTCCGAGCTGGAGCACCGGCTGGTCGCGGCCGGCGTACGACGCATCCGGGCGTTGTTGCCGGCCGAGGAGACCGGCAGCCAAGCGTTCGCGAACAGCGGTTTCACCGCCCGCCCTGCGATGACCCTGTTCGAGAAGAGCGAGAGCGTGGACCCGCACGCGGCGACCCTGCTGCGACAGCTGGGCGGCTCCGTCCCGGCCGCGGGGCTGTGGCAGAAGGTTGCCGGGATGGTGGATGAGAAGCGGCTGATCGAGCGTCGCATCGTGCTGCCGCTCTCCCACCCGGCGCAGGCGCACGAGCACGGGGTCGAGCCGCCTCGGGCGGTCGTGCTGTTCGGGCCTCCCGGCACGGGGAAGACGACGTTCGCCCGCGCGGTGGCGAGCCGCCTGGCGTGGCCATTCGTGGAGCTCTTCCCCTCGCGCATGGCCGCCGCAGAGGGTGGGCTCGCAGCGGGGATCAGCGTGGCCTTCCAGCGCATCTCCGAGCTGGGTCGGGTCCTGGTCTTCATCGACGAGGTGGAGGAGATCGCCGCGCACCGCAGCGGTGGGCTCGCCTCGGTCGCCGTGGTGAACGAGCTCCTCAAGGCACTGGTGACCTTCCGCGAGCAGGACGGTCGACTCCTGGTCTGCGCCACCAACTCGGTCCGGGCACTCGACCCGGCGTTCCTGCGCCACGGCCGCTTCGACTACGTCCTGCCGATCGGGCCTCCGGACGCAGACGCCCGATCGGCGATGTGGGAGCGCCACCTGGACGCCTCGGGTGAGGAGGTCGCCCCCGGCGTCCTCGTCGATGCGAGTGCGAACCTGACCCCCGCCGACATCGCGCACGCCGCTCGGACCGTCTCGCAGCAGATGTTCGAGCTCAGCATCGACGAGGGCGAGCGCCGCACGGCCATGGCCGAGGACTACCTCGACGCCATCTCCGGCTTGCGCCCGACCCTGTCTGCCGAGATGGTGCGCGAGTTCACCGAAGACATCTCCCAGTTCGCCCGGACGTGAGCTCTGCCCACCCCTGACAGCTCCGCGTGCCCGTCGGCCGACCTCGCCGTGGCCGTGGTCAGAGGTCCCGGCGGACCTCGGACGTGTCCGGCGTGTCGGCGCTGCGGCGGCCGAGGTTGAGCATGGCCAGCGCGAGGCCGCCCCAGATGATCAGCATGGCGACGACCATCATCACGATGGCGGAGGTGTTCATGACTGCCTTCCCTTCTGCTTCGGCCTCTCGGACAGCACGGCATCGCCACGCCACGGCATCCGCGCCGCGAGGAAGCCGAAGACGACCACCGCGGCGGCCGCCCCCCAGCCGAAGACACCGAGCATCCAGCCCGGATAGGCGCCGTACGGCTGCTTGACGTCGGTCACGAGGGAGTCGGCGAGGACGTAGATGAGGGCGGCGGGCGTCACCACGCCGATCAGGACCCGCCACCACGCGCCGACGCGAACCGAGCCGCCGTCGTTGAGGTGGGCGGCGAGCATGGGCAGCGCTCGCAGACCCCAGGCGACCACGACCATCGACACGACCGCGACCAGCAGGATGCCGAACTGGTTGATGAAGTGGTCGACGATGTCGAGGACGTGCAGTCCGCTGGTGGTGGAGAGGAAGACCAGGCTCAGGACGGCCATCGGCACGGTGACGGCCACGGTCGCCCCCACCCGGGTGAGGTCGAACTTGTCGCGGACCGCCGAGATCACCACCTCGCTGATCGAGACCAGAGACGTCAGGCCGGCGATGACCAGTGATCCGAAGAACAGCACGCCGATCAGCGCCCCCGCGGGGGCCTCGCTGATGATCGTCGGGAACGCGATGAACGCCAGGCCGACGCCGTCGGAAGCGACCTCGCCGACCGCCACCCCGCTCGCCTGCGCCATGAAGCCCAGCGCCGCGAAGACACCGATCCCCGCCAGCAGCTCGAACCCGGAGTTGGCGAAGCCGACCACCAGGCCGGCGCCGGGCATGTCCGTGTCGCGGTGCACGTAGGAGGAGTAGGTGATCATGATGCCGAAGCCGATGGACAGCGAGAAGAAGATCTGGCCGAAGGCGGCTCCCCAGACGGTTGCCGCGGTGAGCGCCCCCCAGTCCGGGGTGAACAGGGCGTCCAGACCCGCGCCGGCGCCGGGCAGGAACAGCGAGCGCACCACCAGGGCGCCGAAGGTCAGCACCAGGACGGGGATGAAGACCATCGCGGTGGACCCGATGCCCTTCTGCACCCCGAGCGCCAGGACACCGATCACGACGGCCCAGACCACCAGCAGCGGCACCAGCACTCCGGCGACCGGCGAGAGAGTGACCCCCGGATCGCTGACCTGCAGGAACTCGCCGGAGAAGAAGGCGGCCGGGTCGTCACCCCAGGCCTGGCCGAACGAGAAGAAGGTGTAGCGGACGGCCCAGGCGAGCACGGCGGCGTAGTACACCGCGATCAGGAAGCAGATCCCGACCTGCCACCAACCGAGGCCTTCGGCGCCGCGACGGAGCCGGGCGAAGGACAGCGGCGCCGAGCCGCGGAACTTGTGCCCCAGGGCGTAGTCGAGGAACAGGAACGGGATGCCGGCGGTCAGCAGGGCCACGAGATAGGGGATGACGAAGGCGCCGCCCCCGTTCTCGTAGGCGACGTACGGGAACCGCCAGATGTTGCCCAGCCCCACGGCGGATCCGATGGCGGCCAGGATGAAGACCCTGCGGGAGGAGAAGGATCCCCGGCGGGTGTCATCGTCGACGGATGCGGTCGCGCTCATGGGTCCCCTCCCCAAAGAATGTGGGCTGCGTCACATGCTAGGCGCGTCGCGCCCCAGGCTCGAGCGCCGACGCGCGCGTCAGCTCTCACCGCGCACACCGGGGGTGGTGAGACGGGCGGCGCCGGTGTTTCATGGTCACCGCGCCCTTGCCTGTCACGTCGGCACGCGGGCCTGACGGGAGGTCACGATGCGGGCACACCGAGCGGTCCGGGCGTTGCTCGTCACGGTGCTGGGGGTCGCCTTGCTGGCGCCGGCGGCCGGCACCGCCCACGCCCGGCCGGCGCGCGACCTCACGTTCATGTCCTACAACCTCTATCTCGGATCGAGCCTGGAGCCGGCCCTGGAGGTCGCCGGGCTGCCGGCCACCGAGCGGCCGGAAGCGTTCGTCGCGGCGGTCGCGGAGATCTACGGCACCGCGGTCTTCACCGACTTCCCGACCCGGGCGGACGCGGTCGCCGAGATCATCGCCGCCGACGAGCCCGATGTCATCGGGCTGCAGGAAGTCACGAGGTGGATCGCCCAGGCGAGTGCTCCGGGCTCGAGCGCGAGCCCTCCCAGCTATGACTTCCTGGAGATCCTGATGGCCGAGCTCGCCGCCCGGGGCCTGGACTACGAGGTCGCGGGGGTCTCCCGGAACGCGAGCATCGGTCCGGCGCCGCTCGTCGCCCCGGGCTTCGCATGCACCGCCACCCAGCCGGCGCCGGACTGCGTCGTCACACTGCAGGACCGCGACGTGATCCTGGTGAACGAGGACACCCCGGGCCTGCACTGGCGCAACGCCCGGTCCGGCACCTACGCCGCCCAGGAGCGCATCGCGCTGGCCGGCGACACCCCGGTCTCGTTCAACCGCGGCTGGGTGACGATCGACGGCAAGTACCGCGGGCGCCGGTTCCACGTCGCCAACACCCACCTCGAGGTGGCCGGCTTCCCCGAGACGCAGGAGGCGCAGGCGCAGGAGTTCCTGGCCGGGCCCGCCGACGGTCCGGGCGCCGACGTCGCCCTCGGCGACTTCAACTCCGCCGCCGACGGCGGCACCACAGACTCCTACGACGCCCTCACCGGCTGGTTCCGGGACGCGTGGGCGGTGAATCCCGGAGACTCCGGCTCCACCAGCGGGCAGAACGCGACGCTCACGAACCCGGTCTCGCAGCTCGACCAGCGGATCGACCTCGTCCTCCTCCACGGGGCTGTCCGCACGGTCGAGGCGCACGTCGTCGGCGACCAGCCGTTCCGGTCGCCGTCGACGCAGCCGCCCCGGCCGATCTGGCCCTCGGACCACGCCGGCGTGGTGGCGACGCTGCGGCTTCGCTGAGTCGCCCCGAGGCCCGGTCCGCGGGCCCGCTCGGACCCTAGGTCGAGGGCCGAGCCCCGGGGTCCTGCAGGACGTCGCGCCAGGAGTGCCGGGGCTCGTAGCCGAGCAGGTCGCGGGCCTTGTCGATGGCGTAGAAGGTCTCGTCGCGGCCCATCTCCCGGCGCAGCTCCACGTCGCCGTAGAAACCGTCCCGGACCTCCTGGGTCGTGGCGGCGACCGACATGTCGGCGTTCGCGACGTTGAAGACCTCATAGCCCAGCCCGTCGACCTCCAGGCACCTCCGCACCATCTGGCCCAGGTCGCGGGTGTCGATGTAGGCGAAGACGTTGCGTCGCCGCAACGACGGGTCGGCGAGGAACGGCGGGAACATCTCGGCGTACTCGTGGGGCTCGATGACGTTGTTGATCCGCAGGCCGTAGACGTCGGCGCCGGCGCGGGCGGCGAAGGAGCGCGCCGTCACCTCGTTCGCGACCTTCGACATCGCGTAGGAGTCCTCCGGGACCGTCGGGTGGTCCTCGTCGACCGGCACGTACTCTGGGCGCCGCTCGCCCTGGGCGAAGCAGATCCCGTAGGTCGTCTCCGAGGAGGCGAACACGATCTTGCCCACGCCGAGTCGCGTCGCGGCCTCGAGCACGTGGTAGGTGCTGAGCACGTTCGTGGCGTAGGTCGTCGCGTCGGGGGCGAGCAGGATCCTCGGCACCGCGGCGAAGTGCACCACGGCGTCGTAGGCGGGCTTCCGGGGCAGTTCCAGCTCGTCCATCGTCGCGAGCCCCGCCATCGCCGAGTAGGTCTGCCCCGCGTCGGTGAGGTCGACCCGCAGATCGGCCACGTCCGGGTGCCCCAGCGCGACGAGGTCGGCGTTGGTGACCTGATGGCCCTGCTCGGCCAGGTACGGCGCCACGTGCTGGCCGGCCTTGCCGCTGCCGCCGGTGAAGAAGATGCGCATGTCGGGCCCAACCACCGGGACCGCCCGAACCTTCCCTGGCCGGGCTGCTTGGATGGGCACCATGGATCCTGTCGTGACGGTCGGCGGAGGTCAGGTCGTCGGCACCTGCCATGCGGGGGTGAACGCCTTCCTCGGCATCCCGTACGCCGCCCCGGCGGTGGGCCTCGACCGCTACCGCGAACCGCAGCCGGTCGTGCCGTGGGAGGGCCACCGCGACGCGACCCGGCACGGTCCCACCCCGGCGCAGACGCCCTACCCCGCCCCGATGGACGCGGTGCTGCCCAGCTCTGTGGCGCCGGGCGAGGACTACCTCAACGTGAGCGTGTGGGCCCCCGCCGAGGGCGAGAGCCTGCCGGTGATGGTGTGGATCCCCGGCGGTGCGTTCGTCCGGGGGGCGAACTCCATCGCCACCTATGACGGTTCGGCGTTCGCACGCGACGGCGTCGTCGTGGTCGGCGTGAACTACCGCCTGGGCGCCCCCGGGTTCGCGGTCCTCGACGGCGCCCCGACCAACCTCGGGCTGCGCGACCAGATCGCGGCGCTGGCCTGGGTGCGCCAGCATGTGGCCGGGTTCGGCGGCAACCCCGACGACGTGACCCTCGTCGGGGAGTCCGCCGGCGCGATGAGCGTCGCCACCTTGATGACCTCGCCCGCGGCCGAGGGCCTGTTCCACCGGGCGATCGTCCAGAGCGGGGGCGCGACGGCGGCCTGCACCCTCGAGGATGCCCGCCTGGTCAGCGCCGAGCTCGCGGCCGAGCTCGGCGTCCCCGCCACGGCCGAGGCCTTCGGCTCACTCGACCCGGACGACGTGCTCGCCGCGCAGACCGCAGTGGCGCTGGCGATCCAGGCCGATCCGGACCCTCAGCGCTGGGGCGCCAGCATCCTCAGCGGCGGCCTGGGCATCATGAGCCTGTTCCCGGTGATCGACGGTGACGTGGTGCCCGAGGTGCCCCTGGCCGGCATCGCCGATGGCTCGGCCGCCCAGATGCCGTTGCTGCTCGGGACCACGAAGGAGGAGTACCGGCTGTTCCTGGTCTCCACCGGTCTCGCCGACGCGGTGAGCACCGAGATGCTGCCGATGCTGGCCGCGCGGTACGGCTGGCCGGCCGGGGCCATCGAGACCTACACGGCGAACCGACCCGATGCCTCGGCAGGCGACATCGCCAGCGCCATCCTCACCGACGCCGCGTTCCGCGTCCCGACCACCACGCTCGCCGCCGCCCAGCACGCCGCCGGCGGCGCCGTCCACGCCTACGAGTTCGCGTGGCCCACCCCCGTCGGTGGCCTCGGCGCCTGCCACGCCCTCGAGCTCGGGTTCGTCTTCGACACCCTGGGCCACGGCTCCGCGATGGCGGGCGAGACCGCTCCCCAACAGTTGGCCGACCGAATGCACCGCGCCTGGGTGGCGTTCGTCCGCGACGGCGACCCCGGCTGGACCGCGTGGACGCCGGAGGACCCGGCGGTAATGACCTTCGACGTCGAGTCCGACGTCGTGAGCGGGCCACGTGCCGACGAGCTCGCCCTGTGGAGCCCGGCCTGAGCCCACCGCTGGTCGATGGGCCGCATCCGGCGCCCGGGGCGTCGGATGCCGCCCCCACGTGGAGACCCAACAAGAAGAAAACCTGGCCGACAACACCGACGAGTTCGGCGGGGCCTGGTTCGACCCACGTGCCAACACGCTGCACGTCAATGTCACCAACCCGCGCCTCGGCCGGCAGGTCCAAGCGGAAGCCCGTGCGGCTGGCCTGAGCGTGCGCACCCACCGCGTCCTGAACACCTTCGACGAGCACGACCGACAGGCGGCCGGTCTGCGGGACGCGAGGGGCCGACTGGGCAAGGCGGTCGATGACCGGGTCGGTCTGAACGTCCGGACCAACGAGGTCGTGGTGCGGGTGGCGGCCAAGGACCGGAAGCGGACCCGTCGACAGACGCCGGGCAACGTCCAGGTCCTGGCGGCGAAGCAGCAGAACGTCGAGGCCGATGCCTGCATCGACCGCAAGCGCTGCCCCGATGCCGTGCGCTCAGGGTCCATCCTGTGGAGGGGCTCCAGCGGCAGCAACGTGTGCTCGGCCGGGGCGACTGCCGTCTCGTCGTCGACCAACCGCCGCTACGTGCTCACTGCCGGTCACTGCGCCGGCGCCTTCGGCCAGCGCTGGGGTACGGCCAACCGGTCCATCGGCACGCGGTGGGCGGCAAAGAACTCCGGCGACGTTGACGTGTCCACGATCCGGGTGCGCTACTGGCCCTTCTTCTTCCAGTCCAATGGCGAGATCTGGGCCCAGTGGAAGGCCAACCGCGCCGTCGACATGGACGGTGTCGCGCCGACCCAGTCATGGATCTGGGAGGGCGAAACCGTGTGCCTTTCGGCCAACTACACCGATCCCGACGCCTTCGGCAACCGATGTGGCGTCATCGGCGCCAACGCCGACGCCAGCGTGCGCGGGCTGACGCGGGTCGACGGTGTCGACGCTTGCGGCGGCGACTCGGGCGGCGGATGGTACTGGCTGACCGGCTCGGGCAGCCGGTACGGATACGGAATCCACAGCCGATCCGACCGCGGCTGCAACGGCAGCCGCGGGGGCGACACCTCCTGGTTCACCACCCTGCCCCGTGTGAAGACCTGGATCCCGTCGCTGGAGTACGAGACCCAGTGACCACGTGAGCGCCGGCGGACGAGCCGGCCGCGTCACGCGCCCCGCCGGAACCGGCGGGGCGCGTGATCGACCCTCCGGACATACGCCGACACGGCTCGACGTGGAAGCGCTGTCTCCCGAGCAGGTCCCGACCCGGCCACGGGCGCCGGGTCGAGCTGTGCGCCCATCAGCGCCAGCGGCGTAGCCGGCCCGCTACCCGCTGCCCGCGCCCGCGCTCAGCCGACCGGGCGGGAGAGGCGTCGATCACCGATGCCACGCTCGGTCGCGACCGTGCTCTCCCCGGGCGCTCGTCGCCCCGCTCGATGGCGTTGCCGCCGCGAGAGCGGCGGGGGACCGCGCCCGGACTCCGGTCATCGGGGCGATCCCAGCACCCCTGCCACTGGATCTGCGGCACGCAGCCCCTCGGTAGCGACCCGGAGGGGCTGGTCAACGACGGGCCACGTCTTGATAACGAGGCGTGCCAGGGGTGGCGGTCAGCGGCGAACGAGTTCGGCAGCACTGCGAGCGTCGGCGGCGAATCCATCGGCACCGATGGCCCGCCACGCGTGCTCGTCGCGAATGAAGGGGGCGCCTCCGACGATGATGCGGGGAGGGTCCGTGCTGCTTCGTCGGATCGCGGCGATCAGGTCGCGGGCGTCTGCCACGCCGTCGCTCATCGTGACCGAGATGGCCACGAGGCTTGCCCGGTGCTGGTCGATGGCCGTCACGAGGTCGTCGTGCGGGAGGTTCGTGCCCATGAATCGCACGTCCCACCCCTCCGTATCCAACACATTGGCCACGATGCTCGCGCCGACCACGTGCTGTTCGTTGACGACTCCGGTGACCACGGCGGTTCCGCCGTGGCCCCGGGGGCGGGGGTGTTCCTCGTGGAGGACGCCCAGGACGAACTGGGTCGTGGCCGTGGCCATGTGCTCCTCGGCGATGGTGAGCCCCTGGCACTGCCAGCGGCGGCCCACCTCGTAGAGCGCGCTCTGGAAGATGTCGACGTAGACGTCGGCGGGCGACTCTCCACCCCGCATCGCTTCTCGCACGATCTCGAGCGCATCTGCGCGGAGGCCGCAGACCGAGGCTGCGAGGTAGAGGCGGGCGGAGGGTGAGAGCGGGGCGCCCCGCGTCCGGGTGGCGACGTCTCCGGCGGCAAGCGCCCCGAGGCCTGCGCCCATCGTGCGGCTCACCGCCTCCGCCGCCTTGGGCGACACTCGGCCCACGATCTCGTCGCGGATCGCCTCGAGGTTCTCGACGAGGAGCACGGCGCTGATCCCCCGGGACGTGAGGAGATCGCGACACCACATGGCGTAGTCGCGGAACGTAGCGGGGTCGTCGAGCTCGATGGATGCTTGCAGGAAGTCCACGTGGTGGCGGGCATTCTGCACACCGTGCGCGCTCGCCCGGTCGCCGTAGCGCTCGATCCAGTCAGGGTGACGGCGGAGAAAGGCGTCGGTGACGCCGTCGGCCACCGTGTCACGGATGCGACCAATTTCCGCCGCGAGCTCGGGTTTCATGCCATTCTCCTTCGGCGACCATCTCGCAGCCGGTGTCGTTCTGCAACCGTCCGAGCACGGCGTGGAACGGGACGGACGGCCCCATCCTCGCCAACCCGCCGGCGAGACTCCGATCGGGTGGTGCTCATGTCCGGGTCAGCCCATCCGGGAGCACGACGGTGAACGTGGAACCGACCCCCGGCTCGCTGGTGCATTCGAGGCTGCCCCCGTGCGCTTCGGTGAAGGCGCGCGCATTGGCAAGCCCGAGACCGGTGCCCACGATGCCTCGCTCGACGGCCGTGGAGGCGCGGAAGAACCGGCCGAACAGCTGCTGCTGCTCTGCGGCAGGAATCCCGATGCCCGTGTCGGTGACGGCGAGGACGATGGCGTCTGATCCGACCTCGCAGGTGATGTGCACCTGCCCGCCCTTGGGAGAGTACTTGACCGCGTTCGAGAGCAGGTTGTCCAGGACTTGCAGCACGCGGCGCTCATCGACGAATGCCTCCGCGGAGTCCACACCCGTCCGCGTGACCGTCACCTGACCCGCCCGCGCCGCTGGCCGGATTCCCTCCATCGCATCACGGACCACGGCCACCAGATCGGTGTGAGTGCGCTCGAGAGTCAGGTCACCGGTCATGATGGAGGCAGCACTGAGCAGGTCGTTGAGCATCAGCAGCATGCGCTGTGCGCCGCTCACGATCCTCGCTGCCATCCGTCCGGCCTCATCCGAGAGGTCGTCCTCGCCGAGCATCTCGGCATAGCCGAGGATCGAGGTCAGGGGCGCCTTGAGGTCATGGGTCGCCGACGCGATGAACATGTTCTTCAGCTCGTCGAGCTCGTGCAGGCGGCGGTTCTTTGCGGCCAGCTCGCGGCGCGCTCCGAGCAGATCGTCGTTGAGCTCGAGCAGAAGCGCGTTCAGCTTCTCCGCGGGCGTGCGCAGCGGCTCCGCCAGCACGAGAACGTGCTCGCCCTGGACGAGCGTCCAGATCTTGCAGTCGACCGTGTCCCCGCTCTGGCGCACCAGCCCCGCCTGGGCGGAATGCCACCTCTGCCCGGCCCCGGCGATCAGGTCGGTCACGACCGCCCCCTGACCAGGCACGACCACCTCGTGAATGGCCGCCGCCGATCCCACCAGGTGCTCGAGCGCCGGGTTTGACCCCAGGATCGTGCCGTCGTCCTCCACCACAGCGGCCGCGACGCAGGCGCTCTCGGCCAGGAACCCGTCCAGAGGCGTGGACGCCTCAGGTACCCCCGGCGCAAGAACCCGATTCGCTCGCATACCTCAGGATGGCGGTTTCCCGCCGCCCGGGAGGCCTTTTTGGGCGTCTCCCGGAGCGTGCCGTCGAGGTGGACCGGCACACTCGGCACCGTGTCGGGTCGTGGCCCTCCTGATCGAGCCGCCGAACGTGCCATGACGCGGGCGGGCTTCTCCTCGCTGGCCCGGCGGGCGCTCGGGGTCCCGCGGCGTGTCTTCGGCGACGACCACACGACCACGACGGCGTGCCGGCCGAGCGATGCGGCGGTGGGGGCCGGAGCCCTGGCGGTGGTATCCAGCGCCGGCCCGGGTCAGGGGCGGGTGGCCTGCTCGAGGCGAGCCAGCTCGAGCTCCAGGTTGGCGCGCGCCGGCGCCTCCCAGCGGTCCCGGGCCGGGGCGGTGCGGAAGAGGGCGGGCCTGGTCGCCAGCCCCCTCAGCAGCTTCGACCGGCCGAAGGCGAAGGTCGCGTCGTCGAGGTGCGCGTACTCCCGGCGCACCTGCTCGGTGTAGGCGGCGTAGCGCCCGGGCGGCGCCGCCAGGATGGCCAGGTCGGCGTCGGAGAGGGCGCAGCCCGCGCCATCGGCCGGCTCGGGGTCGTGGGTCTCGGTGAGCCGCACCAACCGGGCCACCTCGGCGACCGTGCCCGGGTCGACCAGCTCGCCGAGCGCGTGCTCGGCCCAGGTGGCGGAGCGCTCCTCGGCGTCGCGTTCCCCGTCGTACACGGCGTCGTGGAACCAGGCGGCCAGACGGACCGGGAGGGACCGGAACCGCACCCCCTCGGTGGCCAGCTCCTCGAGCCGCTGCAACACCTCGGCAAGGTGCCGCAGGCCGTGGTAGCCGTCCCGGTCCCAGGCCCGGACCAGCTCCTCGCGCAGCTCCTCGGCGTCGGGCAGCGGCCACCACGGCCGAGGGTCGACGTCCGCAGCGTCGCCGGCGGTGGTCTCGGTCGCGACGGGGGGACCGGGGCTCGGCCGCTCGAGAGGCATCGGACCATTGAACGTGCATCCGCGTCGCCCCGCTACCTCCGCGCCGCGGGCAGCCTGGGCCGGGGCAGGTCGTGGTCCGGCCGCCGGATCGGCGATCAGGCCACCGCCACGGCGGGCGCCGGTTCCACCCGGCGTCGCCGAACGACCATCAACGCCGCCAGGCTCGAGCCGACCGCCCACACGAGGAGCACGGTGACGACGCCCGCCAGCGACCCGACCGAGCCCCCGGAGACCAGCTGGCTGGCGCCGTCGACGAAGGCGGTCAGCGGCAGCGCGCGGTTCAGTGTCGGCAGGGGTTCGGGAGCGGTCTCGATGGGGAGCACGTTGCCCAGAGCGGCCGCCTGCAGCATCAGGAAGAGGACGAAGGCGATGAGGCCCGCACCACCCAGCGCCCACCGCAGCGCCAGACCCACCAGCGTGAACGTGACCGCGGCGAGGACCGTCAGCAGACTGAGAGACAGCGGGCTCGAGACGCCCACGCCGAGCAGCGGCAGGGCCACGAGCACGGCGGCGCCCTGGATGACCGCGAGCCCTGTGGCCGGACGAAGCTGCAGCTGGGTGAGCCGGCGCGAGGAGATCGGTGTCGACGCGCTCCGCAGCACCTGGGCGAGGTCGCGGCGCAGCACGCCGAGCAGGGCGCCGAGCCACAGGATGATCCCGAGCACCACCCCCACGAGCCACCCGTTGGCGTTGGTCGTGTGCTCCACCGACGATGCCAGGGCCACGGGCTCGCTGACCACGTTCTCCAGCGCCTTCTTCTCCTGCTTGGAGTACGTCGGACTCTGTGCCGCCAGCTTGTCGAGACCCTGGCTGAGCTGTTGGGCGCCGCTGTTCGCCGACGAGGCGCCCTCGTCCAGCGAGGCTGCCCCCGAGGCGAGCTCCGCACCGGCGCGGGCGGAGGAGGCCGCCCCGGCCGAGAGCTGACCGGCGGCCCGGTCGGTCTGGGTGGCGCCCTGCGCGACCGACGCGGCGCCGCTGCTCACGTCCCGGGCTCCGGCGGCCACCTCCGCGGCGGCACCGCTCAACGAGCGGGCACCGGCGGCCGTCTCTCCCGCGCCGGCGGACAGCTGGTCCGCGCCGGCGGCCAGTGCCCGGGCGCCGGCGGCGAGCCTCCCCGCGTCGACGGCCAGCTTCTTGTCGACGCGGGCGACGTCGCGGGTCAGGGAGCTGACCTCCACCGAGCCCTGGGCCACCCGGGCCGCGCGGTCGCTCGCGCGGCCCAGCCGGCGACAGAACCGCCGCGACCCTCCCTGCCGCTCGCAGCCTCCGGAGAGCACCCGCACGTTGGCCGCGACAGCACGGCTACCCAGGGAGAGGAGCCGCGAGGCCTTTGCCACGAGGGCCGAGCCGGCCGCCGCCTTGCGGGCTGCGCGGGCGTAGTCGGTCTCCGAGCCAGCCAGCGCCTGCGCCCGGCCCGCCAGCTCCCGGCTGCTGGCCGCCAGCTGGCCGGCCCCTCGGGCGAGCCCCCGCGCGCCACCGGCGAGGTCGGCCGTGCCAGCGGAGAGGCCGCGGGCGCCGCGGGCGAGGTCGTCGGCGCCGCGGGTGAGCGAGCCGGTCCCGGCCGCCAGCTCCTCGGCGCCGCTGGTCAGCTCGTTGAGCCCGGTCGAGAGCTGTGCCGCGCCGGCGTCCAGCTGCCCCGCCCCGTCGCTCACCTGCTGCGTGCCCTGGGCCAGTTGGTCACCGCTGGAGGCCGCGTCCTTGGTCGAGGAGGCGATCTGGTTGAACCCGTCGTAGATCTGCCCCAGGTAGGACTGGGTGCTCTGCTGACCCAGCGAGTCGGCCGCCGCGGACGCGACGGCCTTGCTGATGTACGGCACCGTCGTGCTCGCGGCGCCGTTGCTGACCAGCTGCACCTTGCCCCTGGACGGGTCGTCGGTCCCGGTGGAGAGGATCGAGGTGGAGAAGTCCTTCGGAATGGTGAGCACGGCGTAGTACTTTCCGCCCTGCAGGCCGACCTTCGCGTCCTGGGTGTTGGCGAGGGTCCAGTCGAGGCCGGCGTCGCCCGAGGTGGGCTCCGTCAGGGCTGCGGCAAGCGCGCGCCCGGCGGCCATCGGCTGCGGCTTGGAGATGATCTCGTCGTTGTTCACCACGGCGACCGGCACCTGGTCCAGGTTCTGCTCTCGCCCGGTGGTCGCCCAGACCAGCACGGTCGCCGCCACCAGCGGGAGCACCAGCCCGATCAGAACGATCCAGCGCCAGGGCCTGCCCCCGATCGCGGCGCCGGTATCGCTGTCCTCACGGCTCCTCACGATCGGGCCTCCCCGGCTCTTCCGCCAGCCGTGCCTGCCGCTGACGCGGGCTCCACGGTCGGTTCGCGCCAGACCTCGGGACGCAGGAGCACCACCGTGATGTCCTCGCGCGAGAGCTCCTCGCCGAGCGCCTGCGCGGTGCCCGCGGGGACGTTGCTCTCCGGGCCCTCCTCGATGAGGACGAGCAGCCTGACCCCGCCGGCGACCGCCATCGCGGCCTCGACCACGGCGGACCGGGTGGCCGCGCGGCCGACGGGGCCCGGACGGCCGCCGACGCTCTCCGCAGCGGCCTGCAGCCCCTCGGCCAGCGCCGTGGCCTCCGCGGCGAACTCCGAGCGGCGTCGCCGCGACACCGCGCTCAGCCGGGCTCGCTCGTCGACCTGCTCGGCGACCGACCGCTCGTCGCCCGCCCGCCCGACCTCCACGTAGGCCGCCGTGGTGTGCACCGACTCGCGCTGCTCGGGCAGCAGCAGGCCGCCGACGATGAGCTCGCCGTCGTGGGAGTGCTGCCGGCCCACGAGCACGAGCGCGAGCTCGACCGGGTCCAGGTCCTCAGGCACCGACAGCGGGGTCATCTCCGTCGGGAGGGCCCGGACGTCGACGGGCGTGGTGCCCGGCCGCACCACCACGTCCCGCCCCACGAGCGCGGCCGTCCCGTGGGCCCTCTCCCAGTCCTCGTAGTTCACCTTGCGGTGCATCGCGGCGCCCTCGACGTCGACCGCGGGGATCCTGGCGTCCAGCCAGCGCGGCAACCACCACGCCCATCGACCCAGCAGCATCAACACGGCCGGGACCAGGGTCATCCGCACCAGGAACGCATCGACGAAGACGCCCACGGCGAGACCGAACGCGATCGGCATGATGGTCGTGGAGCCGCCCGGGACGAAGGCGGTGAACACCGAGGTCATGATGAGCGCGGCCGCGGTGACCACGACCGAGGAGGCCCGGAACCCCGTGAAGATGGCGGCGCGTGCGTCGCCGGACTCGACGTACGCCTCACGCATCGCGGAGACCAGGAACATCTCGTAGTCCATCGCGAGGCCGAAGAGCACGCCCATGACGAAGATCGGGAGAAAGCTCACGACCGTTCCGCCGCTGTTCAGGGAGGGCGCGACGGACTCGAGCCAGCCCCACTGGAAGACGGCCACCACCGCCCCGAGCGCGGCGCCGACCGACAAGAGGTAGCCCAGGGTGGCCTTGATCGGCACCGCCACGGAGCGGAAGACGATCATCAGCAGCACCAGGGACAGCCCCACCACGATGGCGGCGAACGGGAGCAGCGCCCCGGTCAACCGGTCGGAGACGTCGATGTTGACCGCGGTCGGGCCGGTCACCAGCATGTCGGTGACGCCGTACTTCTTCTCCAGCGCGGAGCTCTGGTCGCGCAGCTCCCCGACCAGGCGTCCGGTCGACGGGGCGTTCTGGCCCGCCGTGGGGATCACCTGGAACAGCGCCGTGTCGCCGCTCTGGTTGGGGCTGGCCTGGGGCACCGCGGTCACCCCCGAGAGCTTCCCCATCGCCGTGGCCAGCTGGTTCACGGTCTTGGTGGGGTTCTCGCTGGTGATCACGCCGGCGGTGACGGTGAGCGGCGCGTTGTAGCCCTCCCCGAAGGCCCGCGTGATGTCGTCGTAGGTCACCCGCTCCGGGGTGCCCGCCGGCGCGGAGCCGTTGTCGCCGAGCGCGAGATCGAGCTTGGTCGCCGGGAAGGCGGCCAGCAGCAGGATCCCCACGACGACCACGATGGTCAGCAGCGGGACGGCGGTCACGAAGCGCACCCAACGGGTCGGAAAGCCCACCTGCTCCCGGGCCGGCGCGGCCTGCTTCTTTCGGCGCCGGAGCCGACGTCGAGGCTCTCCCCCTCGGCGTTGCCTCGGCCGCAGTCGCTCACCGAACAGCAGGGCGAGGGACGGGACCAGGGTGAGGGCGACGGTCACCGCGACGGCCACGGCGGCCGCCGCCGACAGGCCCATCACGGTCAGGACCGGAATCCGCGCCACGGCCAGGCCGAGCAGCGCGATGATCACGGTCGTCCCGGCGAAGACCACCGCGCTGCCGGCGGTCGCCAGGGCACGAGACATCGCCACGGCGGGCGAGACCGCCGGATCGTCGAGCTGGCGCCGGTAGCGCGAGAGGAGGAAGAGGGCATAGTCGATGCCCACGGCGAGCCCGAGCATCTCCGCGAGACTCGGTGCGGAGCTGGACACGGACACGACGTTGGAGAGCACCGCCACCGCGCTGATGGTGGCTCCCACGCCGATCACCGCCGAGACGATCGGCATCCCGGCCGCGACGAACGAGCCGAAGGTGACGGCCAGGATGAGGAAGGACAGCGTCAGTCCGATGAGCTCCGGGACCCGGCTGGGATCGCTGGACGTGCTGTAGGCATCACCGCCGACCGAGGTGCTGATTCCCGATCCCACCGGGGGCCGCGCCGCTTTCTGCACCGCCTCCAGCGTGGCGTCCGAGGGGGTGGCCTGCACGAACGGCGCCGAGCCCAACGTGGACGCCTTGTCGGAGGAGAGCACGGGCTTGGACTGGCCGGGGGGTGGCCCCAGCGGGTTGCTCATGTCGACCCGCGGCACCTGGTTGACCGCGGCCGCGACCTTCTTGACCGCCTGGGCGTTGGCTGCGTCGGTGATGGCCCCGCTGTCCGCGGTGAAGATGATCTGCGCGGCCGTGCCGCTCTGCCCGAACCGGTCCTGGACCAGTTCCAGCCCCTCCTGGGACTGGGTACCGGGGATCGAGAAGGAGCTGTCGTAGTCCTCTCCGAGCATCATCGAGGCGCCGACGACGGCGGCCAGGACCAACACCCAGGCGCCGACCACGCGGCCGCGGAAGCGCGCCAGCAGGGAGCCCAGTCGGTACAGGAACACGGACATCCGGCGACCTTCTTCCGCTGCCCGGCCTCGACCTCCACCCGCGTGTCGGGAGGTCTGGCGGATGCGGGCGCTACGCCAGAGTGGGCCCGTCGACGACGCGGCGTCAACCTGATCGGAAACCGCGGAGGTCTGCCGCCGGCCCGGGGGCCTGCCCACCTCTGGCATAGCGCAGGCCCGGAGGGCTAGGTTCACCCCACCAGCCACGATTTCCGGAGGTCCCCATGACGGCCCGACCAGACGCCACGTTCCACGCCTCGCCCCGCCTGGCGATGGAGGCCCCAGCCGAGACGCTGGCGTACACGCTGATGCTGAGCCCCGACGGGTCGCAGCCCGACGGGCTCGCCGTCGTGGACGTCGACCCGCTCTCCGAGAGCTTCGGCCAGATCGTCCACCAGGTGCTGATGCCCAACACCGGGGACGAGTTCCACCACTTCGGCTGGAACGCCTGCTCCTCGGCGCTCTCGCCGCTGACCGGGCACACCTTCCTCGAGCGGCGCTACCTGATCATCCCCGGCATCCGCTCCTCGCGGATCTACATCATCGACGTCAAGGGCGGACCGACGGAGGCGAAGCTCCACAAGGTCATCGAACCCGAGGAGATCTTCGCCAAGACCGGCTACTCCCGGCCGCACACCATCCACTGCGGCCCCGAGGGGATCTATGTCTCGACGCTCGGCGGCGGCGGGGCCGACGGCACCGACGGGCCTCCGGGCGTCTTCATCATGGACTGTGAGACCTTCGACATCCTCGGACGCTGGGAGATCGACCGGGGCGTGCAGGACAAGCACTACGACTTCTGGTGGAACCTGCCGCGCAACTACATGGTCTCCTCCGAATGGGGGCTGCCGCCCCAGTTCGAGAACGGCATCGTGCCCGAGGACCTGCTGTCGAACAAGTACGGCCACAGTCTCCACTTCTGGGACCTCAGCGGCCGACGCAACGTGCAGACCATCGACCTGGGCGAGCAGCACCAGATGGCCCTGGAGGTGCGCCCGGCGCACGACCCGTCCAAGGAGTACGGCTTCTGCGGCGTGGTCGTCGACACGACGACGCTCGAGGGCTCGATCTGGACCTGGTGGCGCGAGGACGGCACGTTCCACGCCCGCAAGACCGCGACCATCCCGCCCGAGCCGGCGGCGGCGGCCGACCTGCCGCCGCTGCTCCAGGGCTTCGAGGCCGTTCCTCCCCTGGTGACGGACATCGACCTCTCGCTCGACGACCGCTTCCTCTACGTCGCCTGCTGGGGCACCGGAGAGATGCGTCAGTACGACGTCAGCGACCCGATGAACCCGGTGCTGACCGACTCGGCGTACACCGGCGGGATCACGCGGAAGGCCCAGCACCCGGGCGGCCACGACTACCGCGGCGGGCCGCAGATGGTCGAGATCAGTCGCGACGGCCAGCGGGTCTACTGGACCAACTCGCTGTACTCCTCCTGGGACGACCAGTTCTATCCCGACGGTGTGCCGGCGGCGATGGTCAAGGCGGATGTCGGTGACGAGGGCGGCCTGAGCCTGGACGCCAACTTCTGGGTCGAGTTCCCCGACGGATACCGCGCCCACCAGATCCGGCTCGAAGGCGGTGACTGCTCGACGGACAGCTTCTGCTACCCGTCTGCATGATCGATCTGGGCGATGCATCGACCCAGGCCCTGTGGTGGGCCGTCATCGGATCCGGGCTCTTTCACGGGTTCAACCCGGGGATGGGTTGGCCGCTCGCCGTGTCCGCCGCCCTGATGGAGCAACGGCGCTGGGCGATGGCGAAGGCGCTCGCCGCGCTCGCGGTCGGTCATTTCGTGGCGATGGCGGCGATCCTGCTGCCGTTCTCCGCGATGAGCACGCTGGTCGACTGGGAGCGCCCGATCCGCATTGCGGCCTCGGCCATCGTGGTGTCGTTCGGGATCTATCTGCTCCTGAACCGGCGGCACCCGCGATTCCTCGCGCGGGTGCCGCCGCACCGACTGGCGCTCTGGTCGTTCCTGGTGGCCACCGCCCACGGCGCCGGCCTGATGCTGCTGCCGATCTATCTCGGCCTGAACTCCCCCGGCGGCATGGATGGCGGCATGGACGACATGGCCGGCCACCAGGCCGTGGGCGGTCTGCTGGAGCAGCAGGCCGTGCCCGCGCTGCTCGTCGCCGCCGTGCACACCCTCGCCATGGTGGCCGCGGGCGCGATCATGGCGATCGCCGTCTACGCCTGGTTCGGGCTGCGCGGCGTGTCGCGCACGTGGTTCAACCTCGACCTGGTCTGGGCCCTGAGCCTGGTGATCGTGGGGCTGTTCAGCGGCGTCGCCGCCCTGGCGTCCTGACGGGCGGGCCGAGCGACACGGGAGATGCAACCGGCCGCGTTCGGGGGGGCCCGCCCCGGCGCCGCCTGCTCGCCCGGCCGGGTGAGCAGGCGGGCGGCGGTTCGGCGTTGTCTGGTCGGAGGGCCTGCGTGTCCCCCGACCACGCTCGGGGGACACCGTGTGTTGGGGGGACGCCGTGACCGACTCGAGCAGCGACAGCTTTGCTTGGGCGCACCCGACGCTGACCGGTCTCGGCCCCCGCCGGCACGGCATCGTCGGCGCCCTGGATGCTTTCACGGCCCCATCGATCGAGCCTGCCCTCCGCGAGCTGGTCGAGGCGCGCGGCATCGTGGTGCTCGACCTCTCCCGCGTGGGGGTGCTGACGTCCGGCGGTCTCGCCATGGTCGAGCGGATCCACGCGTGCGCCGCCGGCCTCGGGCAGGACCTCACCGTGCTCGCGACCGAGGGGGGCCTCGTGCACCAGGTGTTGAGGTTCAGCCAGCTGCCCGCCCAGTCGATCCGCGTGGAGCCCGACGCGGCCGACCCGGGTCCCGCTCTTCCGGACTGAGCACCCGGCCGGCGCCGTAGCCGCACTGCCCCGCTCCGGGGTGTCGATCCGTCGACCCCCTCCGGCGTCCACGACATCCCCGGGGTCGGCTGCGCCTCGTGGACCTCGATGGTGCGACCGCCGGGCATGTTCAGGTGCGGGTGGGCCTGGGCCAGCGCGAGCGCCGCCGCCCGGTCCTCGGCCTGGATGATCGAGTAGCCGGCGACCTCCCTGCTGCTCGGTGACGTGCCCTCGGGCGTCACGCGGGTGCCGCCGGCGAGCGGCGTACCGAAGTCGAGCAGACCGTCCCCGACCCTGTCGCTCCAGGCGTGCCACTGGCCCGTCACCGCCTCCATCTCCTCGTGACGGGGCGGCGTCGCGTCGGCGGGGGGCGTCGGGGCGTGGTAGATGAAGACGTAGGTGGTCATGGTCGTGGCCTCACTCCTTCTCTGGTGTGACGATCGGGGTGCGTGTGCTGCTCGGGTGGGCCGTGCTTCAGGAGTGGCTCGTGGTCTGGTCGCCGTGGTCGGTCAGGGTCAGCTCGACCCGGGACTCGTGGTCCGCGCCGTCCCACCGCCACGTGAGGGCGAGCCGCTCGGGCTCCTCGCCCTCCACGACGCTCCCCCCACGACGTGCACGGATCCGTCGGAGGCGACCATCTCGAAGCGGTAGGCACCCCCGACGCGGAGGTCGATGGTCGCAACGGTCGGCCCGACGTCCTCCAGGGAGGGACGAAACCACCGGGAGAGGTGCTCGGGGTCGGTCCACGGGGACCACATGGTGGCGATGTCGACCGGGTACGTCCGATCGATCCGGGCGGTGACTCTTCAGCCCTTCCCGTCCGAGGGACCCCGCCGGTCCCCCAGGTCCTCGAGGTATCGCTCGAGCGCATCGAGCTGCTGGTTCCCGTACGCGCTCGTCTCCTCGATCCACGCCCGCGCCGGGCCGAGGGCCTCGGGGTGGGCATCGACGCGCTTCTCCCGGCCGACGCGCTCGCGCGAGATCATGCCGGCCCGCTCCAGGGCGGTGGCGTGCTTGTTCAGCAGCTGCGGCGACATGCCCGTTGCGCCCGCCAGCTCGCCCACGCCCATCGGCGACGCACCGGCAAGGAGATGCCGCATCAGCGTGCGCCGCGGCGCAAGCGCCAGTGCCCCGAAGACCGTGACTGCGGTCTCCGCGCGCTCCCCTACAGCGATCTCGTAAACTGTTTGGTTTGCTAAGCCCCGACGTACGGGCCGCAACCCCCTGCGACGCGTCAGTCGTCGTCTGCGGTGTCCTCCTCGCCGTGGGTCCCCGGCCGGGGGGCCCAGGGCTGCTCTTTCGCGGGGCGGACGACGATGAGCCGGTCACCCCGGGCCAGCAAGGTCACGACGGGGTCGAAGTATCGATGCACCTTCTCATCACGCACCACGGCGATGACCTGGTCGGGCAACGACTGGGGAGGCTTGCCGACCTCGGAGACGAGCAGGTCGCGCTCGGCCACCTCGAGGCCTTCGCCGTGGCTGAGAAGATCCTCCATCACCGACCCGAGCGTCGGCGACAGCGTGGACAGGCCCAGCAGCCGCCCGACGGCGTCGGAGGAGGTGATCACGGAGTCGGCCCCGGACTGCTTCATCAGCGACACGTTCTCCTGCTCGCGCACGGCCGCGATGACGACGGCGTCCGGATTGAGCTGGCGGACGGTCAGGGTGGCCAGGATGTTGGAGTCATCCCGCTCGGTCGTGATGATGACCTGCTTCGCCCGCCCCACGTAGGCGCGCCGGAGCACCTCGCGCCGGGTCCCGTCGCCGGTCACCACCGCGATGTTCCTCTCGTGCGCGTAGTCGCGCGCCGAGTCGCTCGGGTCGACCACGACGATCGAGTCCGCGGTGTAGCCGTTGCCCAGCAGAGTCTCGGCCGCACGCTGTCCCTTGGTGCCGTAGCCGATGACGACGACGTGGTCTGCCATGGTCCTCCTCCAGCGAGCCACCCGGACCGCCTCTCGGCCCTGCGACGCCGCCACCTCGATGGTGGTGCCGATCAGCAGGACGAGAAACGCGATCCGGACGGGCGTGATGACGAATGCGTTGACCAGCCTCGCCGACTCGCTGACCGGGGCGATGTCGCCATAGCCGGTCGTGCTCAGCGTGACGGTCGTGTAGTAGATCGCATCGATGAAGCTGACGGAGCCGTCGGTGCTGTCGCCGTAGCCCCCGCTGTCGAAGTAGACCAGCAGTGCCGTGCCGGCCAGGAGGGCGAGCGCCATCGCGAGGCGCCGACCGAGAACCTTGAGGGGGTCCTGGTCCGCCGCGGGGAGCGAGACCGTGCCTCGGGTCGTCCGGAAGGCGTCCGATTCGACCTCGTCGGGCCGTAGATCACGATCCTCCACGCGACCGCCGCCTCAGCCGGCCACGACGTCGCCGTAGATCAGGACCCGAACCGGGTCCTCATCGTCGTCGGGGTCGTCGCTCGCGCGGATGGACACGAAGCGGAACTCGTCGCCCTCTTCCGGCACGGGCGAGCCCGAGCGGCGCCGCCAGGTCCCGCAGAGCCGGTCGCCCTCCGACCCGGCGGCCGACGAGACGGTCCTGCCGCCCAGGCAGAGCTCGTCGGAGCTCGCGTCGTAGGACCGGACGACGCCCGTGGACCGCTCCGGCGAGTCGGCGCCGACCGCCATGCCGAGCACGTAGCCAGCGAGCAGGAACATGGCCGCCCCGGCGATGAGGACGGCCCTGGGCAGACGCGTGGTGGCCACGATTTCAGTCTCGCACGGGCGGACGGGCGCGCAGGCGCCGCATGAGCTCCAGCCGGGCCCGTGTCGTCGACTGCTGCTGGAAGACCTCGTCGAACGCGGCGTTCACGGCTGCGCCGATCAGGACGGCGATGGCGACGAGATAGAGCCACAGCAGGATCGCGATCGGCGCGGCCAACGGTCCGTAGATGGATGCCGACTCGGCCGAGGTGAGCGTGAGGAACCAGCGCAGCACGGAGGAGCCCGCCAGCCAGGCGAACATCGAGAACACCGCCCCGGGCAGGTTGAAGGTCCAGTTGGTGCGCACCGGGACCGACACGTGGTAGAGCGTGGCCAGGAAGCACACGCACAGGACCACGACCGTGGGCCAGTACAGTTGCTCGAGGAACGCGAGCCGGTCGGGGACGACGCGACCCACCAGCGTCGGACCCGCCACCACCAGCGGGAGCGTGACGATCCCGGTGAACAGTCCGAGGACGTAGAGCACGAAGGAGAGCGCGCGCGTCCTCACGATCCCCCGGTGGCCGCCGAGCCCGTGCATGATGGTGATGGTGTCGACGAAGACGTTGAGGGCCCGCGACCCCGACCAGAGCGCGAGGACGAAGCCGATGGAGATGACGTCGTAGCGGCCCCCGCCGAGCACCTCGTTGATGGTGGGCGTGATGACCCGGTCCACCGCCCCCTCGGTCAGGGCGCGGCCGCTGAGGTCGATCACGGAGGCCTGGAGGTCGCCGATCTGCGCGGCCGTGAAGCGCTCGCTGACGTAGCCGATCGTCCCCGCGAGCGCGAAGATCAGCGGCGGCACCGAGAGGATCGCGAAGAAGGCCGCTTCGCCTGCCAGGCCCGTCACCCGGTTGCGCATGCACGAGCCGACCGTGGTGACGGCCAGGCGCCACAGGGTGTGGCGCACCCACATCGTCAACTCGGCCAACCAGCGCGAGGCATGCTCGGCCGAGGACATGGCGCCACGCTAGACCGCGGCAGGCGCCGCTCCCGGGAGGCGGGCCGCAGCCTCAGGTGAGGAGGATCGCGCCGTCCTCGACATCGCCGCCGACGAACAGGCGCCGGTCCGCCACGTAGTTCTGCGCCAGCCGCCACGGCCGGCGGTGGCCCTGCTGGGGCAGTGCGGGAAGCGCCCGCAGGAAGTAGTTCGACGAGAAGTCGCTGATCGGTCGTTGCCCGACGGTCTCGTCGCGTGGCACCACGAACACCTCCCGCCCCTGGGCGTCCATGCGCGCCAGCAACCGCATCACCCAGGCGCTGACCAGGTCGGCCTTCAGCGTCCAGGACGCGTTGGTGTAGCCGAAGACGTAGACGAAGTTCGGCACGCCGTCGAGCAGCATGGCCTTGTAGGTCATCTTCGCACCGAGCTCGACCCGCTCGTCGTCCACGAACAGGTCGATGCCGTACAGCGGCTCGACGGTGATGCCCGTCGCCGGGACCACGACGTCGGCGGCAAGCTCCTCGCCGGAGGCCAGGCGCACGCCGCTCTCGGTGAAGGTCTCGATCGTGTCGGTGACCACGGAGACATCGCCGGCGCGGATGCTGGCGAAGAGATCGCCGTCCGGCACCAGGCACAACCGTTGGTCCCACGGGTCGTAGACCGGCCGGAAATGGGTGTCGACCGGGTAGTCCTCCCCCAGCTCCTTGCGCACTCCGGCGCGGATCAGGCGACGGGCTGCCCGCGGAAGACGCTGGCACAACTCGTAGAAGGCCAACGCCGCGAGGATGTGCCGCCAGCGGATGATGGTGTGGGCCACCCGCTCAGGCAGGAATCGGCGCAGCGTGGGGGCGAGCCGGTCGGTGCTGGGCTGGGTCACGACGTAGGACGGCGAGCGCTGCAGCATCGTCACGTGCGCGGCGCGCTCGGCCATGGCCGGGACGATCGTCACGGCGGTCGCGCCCGAGCCGATCACGACGACGCGCTTGCCCGACCAGTCGAGGTCCTCGGGCCAGAACTGCGGGTGGGCCAGCTCGCCGGTGTAGCGCTGCAGACCAGGGAAGTCCGGGTGGTGCCCGCGGTCGTAGCGGTAGTAGCCCGTGCAGCCCCACAGCAGGGCCGCGGTCAGCGTCGAGGTGACACCGTCGTGCTCGACGGTGACGGTCCAGCGGCGCTGGGCGGTCGACCACTGCGCGCGCGTCACGCGGTGACCGAAGCGGATCTGCTCGTCAATGCCGCGCTCCGCCGCGGTCTCCTCCACGTAGCTCTTGATCGAGGCCCCGTCGGCCAGCAACCGGTCGCCCGTCCAGGGCTTGAACCTGTAGCCGAGCGTGTGCATGTCGGAGTCGGAGCGCACGCCCGGGTAGCGGAACAGGTCCCAGGTGCCGCCGATCCGCTCGCGGGCCTCGAGGATCGCGTACCGCCGCTGCGGAAACGCGTCGACCAGGTGAGCCGCGGCGCCGATGCCGGAGAGACCCGCCCCGATGATGAGGACGTCCAGATGCTCGGAGGGGTCGCCGTCGCCGCGGCCGGGCCGCTCGGTTGCCTGCGTCTCGCTCACGCTCGCGAGTCTAGAGAGCCCTGACGACCCGGGCCGCGCCTGTGCCTCCCCGGTCGATGACCAGGATCACCAGCGCTCAGGCCAGGTCGAGACCCGGATACAGGGGGTGCTTGTCCAGCATCTCCAGCGCACGCGCCTTGGTGCGCGCGGCGACGCCCTCCGTGGTGCTGAACTGGGCCTTGGACGGCGACCCCCGCGAGGTCGTGCCGGGCTCGGTCCTGCTGAGCACGTCGACCACCAGCTCGGCGACGGTGTCGAACTCCTCGTGCCCGAAGCCGCGGGTGGTCAGCGCCGGCGTCCCGAACCGAATGCCCGAGGTATACCAGGCCCCGTTCGGGTCCCCCGGGATCGAGTTGCGGTTGGTCACCACGCCGGCCTCGAGCAGCGCCGTCTCGGCCTGGCGGCCGGTCAGCCCGAAGGAGGTGACGTCGAGCAGCGCGAGGTGGTTGTCGGTGCCACCGGTGACCAGGCGGGCGCCACGCCGGGTGAACCCCTCGGCCAGCGACTTGGCGTTGTCGGCCACCTGCTGGGCGTAGACGCGGAAGGACTCCTGGCGGGCCTCGGCGAAGGCCACGGCCTTGGCGGCCATCACGTGGCTCAGCGGGCCGCCCAGCACCATCGGGCACCCGCGGTCGACCGAGGCGGCCAGCTCCTCCTGCGCGAGCACGATGCCGCCTCGCGGGCCGCGCAGCGACTTGTGCGTGGTCGAGGTGGTGATGTGGGCGTGCGGGACAGGGTCCTCGTCACCGGTCATCACCTTGCCGGCCACGAGCCCGGCGAAGTGAGCCATGTCGACCATCAGCGTGGCGCCGACCTCGTCGGCGATCTCGCGCATCTTCGCGAAGTTCACGCGCCGGGGGTACGCCGAGTAGCCGGCGAGCAGCACCAGCGGACGGAACTCGCGGGCCTTGGCGCGCACCGCGTCGTAGTCGAGCAGCCCGGTCTCCGGGTCGGTGCCGTACTGCTGCTGGTGGAACATCTTGCCGCTGATGTTGGGACGGAAGCCGTGCGTCAGGTGGCCGCCGGCATCCAGGCTCATCCCGAGGAGCCGCTGGGTGCCGAACTCGGCCCGCAGCGACTCCCAGTCGTCCTCCGAGAGCTCGTTGACGTTCTTCGCGCCGAGCCGCTCCAGCCAGGGCCCCTCGATCCGGTGGGCGAGGATCGACCAGAAGGCGACCAGGTTGGCATCGATCCCCGAGTGGGGCTGCACGTAGGCGTACGGCGCCCCGAAGAGCTCTCGGGCGTGCTCAGCGGCCAGCGACTCGACGGTGTCCACGTTCTGACAGGCCGCATAGAAGCGGTGACCGACCGTGCCCTCCGCATACTTGTCGGAGAACCAGGTGCCCATCGTGAGCAGCACCGCCGGCGAGGCGTAGTTCTCCGAAGCGATGAGCTTCAGCGAGCCGCGCTGGTCGGCCAGCTCCTGGCGGGTGGCCTCGGCGATGCGCGGCTCGACCGCCGCGATGACGTCGAGGGCCTGGTTGTATGCACTGCTGACTGCGGCGTCCGTCATGGGCGCCAGCCTAGGCAGAACGCAGCGCGCGCGCCGCATCGACGACGCGGTCGGCTGTGGTGTCCGATGGGCGAGACAGGTATCCCGCATCATGGGACGCGGAGTTGTGCAATCCGGCCCACCCCCCGAGACTTCCCGCCATGACCTCCCCGGCGACCCACGCGTGGCTCGTGGCGCGCCGGCACGTCGACTTCGGCCGCGTCCGCAGCACGGCCTGTCGGGCCTCCTGACCCTCGCCCCATCTGATCGAGGGCGGTCGAGGTCGGCCCGGACACGTCCGGCGACCCCGCCCGTTCCCCGGTCCGTGCGTCCGCCCGACACGTCAGAGGACCGACCGTGACCACGCAGACCATCCCGGGCTCAGCCCCCGAGGCCCCGCCCTCCCCCTCCGAGCGCTCCCAGCCCCTCGCCGCCCCGCGTCCCCAGCGCGGCGAGGGCCAGTGGGCGCTCGGCTACCGCGAGCCGCTGAACAAGAACGAGCAGGCCAAGAAGGACGACGCCCCGCTCAACGTCCGCCGACGGATCCTCGAGATCTACAGCCGGCGCGGCTTCGACTCGATCGACCCGAGTGACCTGCGGGGCCGGTTCCGCTGGCTCGGTCTCTACACCCAGCGCGCGCCCGGTCACGACGGCGGCAAGACCGCGACGCTGGGCGAGCACGAGCTCGACGACCGCTACTTCATGATGCGCGTGCGCTCGGACGGCGCCCTGCTGCCGGCCCGCGCAGTCCGCGCGCTCGGCGAGATCGGCCGCGACCACGCCCGCGACACCGCCGACGTCACCGACCGCGAGAACATCCAGTACCACTGGATCCGGATCGAGGACGTGCCCGCCATCTGGGAGCGGCTCGAGGGCGCCGGACTGAGCACGCTGGAGGCGTGCGGGGACGGCCCCCGTCCGTTCCTGGGCTCACCGGTCGCGGGGGTCGCGGCGGACGAGATCATCGACGGCACCCCGGCGCTGGAGGAGATCAAGCGCCGCTACCTCGGCGACCCGGCGTATGCGAATCTGCCGCGCAAGTTCAAGACCGCGCTCACCGGGCATCCCAGCCACGACGTGTCACCGGAGACCAACGACGTGGCCTTCGTCGGCACGGTCCATCCCGAGCTCGGCGCGGGCTTCGACCTCTGGGTCGGTGGGGGCCTCTCGACCAACCCGCGGCTGGCGGAGCGGCTGGGCGTGTGGATCCCGCTCGCGGAGGTCCCCGACGCCTGGTCGGCGGTGGCGGGGCTCTTCCGCGACTACGGCTACCGCCGGCTGCGGTCCCGGGCCCGGCTGAAGTACCTCGTGGCCGACTGGGGCACGGAGGTGTTCCGCCAGGTGCTCGAGACCGAGTACCTCGGCCACCCGCTCATCGACTGCGCCTCCCCGAGCTCGCCGGTCGGGCACCGCGACCACATCGGCGTGCACGAGGCCAAGGACGGCAGCAGGTACATCGGCCTGGCGCCCGTCGCCGGCCGCGTGTCCGGCACCATGCTGGTCGCGCTGGCCGACGTGATGGACCGGCACGCCGTGGCCGGGGCGCGGCTGACGCCCTACCAGAAGATCGTGCTCACCGGCGTCGAGCCGCGGGTGGTCGAGGACCTCGTCGCCGAGCTCGACGAGGTCGGGCTGCAGGCCCGGCCGTCGAACTGGCGGCGCCACACCATGGCGTGCACCGGCATCGAGTTCTGCAAGCTCGCGATCGTCGACACCAAGGACCGCGCCCGGGACCTGATCGCCGAGCTCGAGCGGCGGATCCCCCAGCTCGACGTGCCGATCACGGTCAACGTCAACGGCTGCCCCAACGCCTGCGCTCGCACCCAGGTGGCAGACATCGGGCTCAAGGGGCAGCTCGTGATGGCCGACGGCGAGCAGGTCGAGGGGTTCCAGGTGCACCTCGGTGGCGCCACCGGGCTCGGCGCGAACTTCGGCCGCAAGCTGCGCCGGCACAAGGTCACCAGCGCCGGCCTCGACGACTACGTCGAGACCGTGGTGCGCCACTTCCTCGCCGACCGGCTCGACGACGAGCGGTTCGCGACCTGGGTCGCCCGTGCCGAGGAACACCTGCTCACCGGGGAGACCCGGCCGGAGACCGCATGAGCGACCGCGCCGTCCCCTTCCACTGCCCCTACTGCGGCGAGGAGGACCTCTGGCCGCACGAGGTGGTCGACGCTGCGGGCGAGACCAGCTCCCCGCACGGCGCGTGGGAGTGCCGCGGCTGCCGGCGCGCGTTCCAGCTGAAGCTCCGGGGACTGCTGCGTCCCGCCGGGGTCGCGCCACGGGGTGGGGACCGGTGACCGCCGCCACGACGGCTGCCGCGGCCCTGCGCCGCGGCAGCCGCACCGCGGGTCACACGGCCGAGCAGCTGCGCGAGATCGTCTCCCACGTCGGCGCGGAGCTGGAGCTGGCGCCCGCCGAGGACATCGTCGAGTGGGCCGTCGCCACCTTCGGTGACCGCTTCTGCGTGACCTCCTCGATGGCGGACGCCGTCCTCGCGCACGTCGCGTCGCGCGTCGCGCCGGGGGTGGACGTGGTCTTCCTGGACACCGGCTACCACTTCGCCGAGACGATCGGGACCCGCGACGCCGTGGCGGCGACCCTGCCGGTGAAGATGCGCACGATCGAGCCGCCGCTGACGGTGTCCGAGCAGGACGCGGCCTTCGGCACCGACCTCTTCAAGCGCGACCCCGACCTGTGCTGCTCCATGCGCAAGGTCGAGCCGTTGTCGCGGATGCTGGCCGGCTACGAGGCCTGGGCCACTGGGCTGCGTCGCAGCGAGACGCACGGTCGGGTCGTCACGCCGGTCGTGGGCTGGGACGCCAAGAAGCAGAAGGTCAAGGTCTCTCCCTTGGCGCGCTGGTCCGACGAGCACGTGCGCGCCTACGTCGAGGAGCACCGCGTGCTCCTGAATCCCCTGGTCCACGACGGCTACCCCTCCATCGGCTGCCAGCCGTGCACGCGGCGGGTGCTGTCGGGCGAGGCCGCTCGGAGCGGCCGCTGGGCCGGCACGTCCAAGACCGAGTGCGGGATCCACACATGAGCTGGATCCGCCCCGCCCCACCCCGCCTTCCCGAAGGGAGTCACTCGAGATGACCGCCCCAGCCCTGATCACCCTGGCCCACGGGAGCCGCGACCCACGGCACGCGGCGACCATCCGCCACCTCGTGGCAGACGTCCGCGTGCAGAGGCCCGACCTGCGCGTCGAGGCCGCCTTCCTCGAGCTGAGCACGCCCGCCTTCCAGAACGTGGTGGACCGCCTCGTCACGGCGGGTCACGACGAGATCGTGGTGGTCCCGCTGCTGCTCAACGACGCCTACCACGCCCAGGTCGACGTCCCGGCCGCCGTGGCCCAGGCGTCGTCGCGCCACCAGCACCTGCGCATCCGGGCCTCGACGATCCTCGGACTGGAGAACCGCTGGCTCGGCATCCTCGACGAGCGACTGCGCGAGGCGCTGAGCGCCGCCCGGGTTCGGGAGCTCGACGCCCTGGTGCTGGCCGGCGCGGGTTCCAGCGACGCGCGGGCCAACCAGGCCGTCGCCCGTCTCGCCCGGGTCTGGGGCGCGCGGCACCGGCTGCCGGTCACGGCGGCGTACGCCTCGGCGACGCCGCCGGCCGCCGGTGAGGCGGTGCGGACCTTCCTCGCCGAGGGGCGCCGGCACGTCGCCGTCGGCTCGCTGTTCCTCGCACCGGGCTTCCTGCCGGACCGGGCGGCCGAGCTGGCCCGGGAGGCCGGCGCCGTCGCGGTCTCGTCGCCGCTGGGCGCACACGCCGAGATCGCCCGCACCGTGTTGGCGCGCTACGCCGTCGGAGCCGTGGAGCTCGTCCCGGTCTGAGGATCAGCGCCGGCCCTCATGTCGGAAGCACCACGGTGCTCCTGCGCGCCCGCTCACCACCCGGGGTCGGCGGCGTCGGCCGCGGCGCCCAGCTCGTCGCGGACCGCGGCCCAGGCCACGGACGGCGGGTGGCCCTTGCGGGCGAGCATCGCGACCAGTCGCCGTGTCGCCGTCGCCTGGTCGAGCCGCCGCATGGATGGCAGCTTCCTGCGCACCAGGCGGCGGGCGGACTCGGCCTCGTCGGCGGGGTCCACCTCGTCCAGTGCTTCGCGCGCCACCTCGTCGCCCACCCCCTTGCGCCGCAGCTCCGCAGCGAGGGCGCGGCGGGCCAGCCCCTTGCCCTGCTGGCGTTGGGACACCCACGTGCGGGCGAACGCCTGGTCGTCGACCAGCCCGACCTCCTCGAAGCGATCGAGCAGGCGGTGGGCCACGTCGTCGGGCACGCCCTTGCCCTCCAGCTTGTCCGCCAGCTCCCGCCGGCTGCGAGCACGGCCCGTCAGCTGGTCGAGCAGGATCGTGCGTGCGACGTTCTCGGCGTCCGCGGGTGGCTCGACGGACTCGGTCGGGTCGGGCACGATCAGAACCGGTCGACGCCGACCGGGTCCGCGGGCGCGGTGGGGGCCTCGCCGGGAACCGCCGCACCGACGCCGTCTGCGGCATCGACGACCGGGCCGACCCCGAGCTTCTCGAGGATCCGCTTCTCGAGCTCGTTGGCGAGGTCCGGGTTGTCGCGCAGGAACGCCCGCGCGTTCTCCTTGCCCTGGCCGAGCTGGTCGCCGTCGTAGGTGTACCAGGCGCCCGCCTTGCGGACGAGACCCGCCTCGACCCCCACGTCGATCAGGCCACCCTCGCGGCTGATGCCCTTGCCGTACATGATGTCGAACTCGGCCTGCTTGAAGGGCGGAGCGACCTTGTTCTTCACGACCTTGACCCGGGTGCGGTTGCCGACCATCTCCTGGCCGTCCTTGAGGGTCTCGATTCGGCGCACGTCGAGGCGCACCGAGGAGTAGAACTTCAGGGCCCGGCCGCCGGTGGTCGTCTCCGGCGAGCCGAACATCACGCCGATCTTCTCGCGGAGCTGGTTGATGAAGATCATCGTCGTGCCGGCACCGCTGAGGGCACCGGTCATCTTGCGCAGCGCCTGGCTCATCAGGCGGGCCTGGAGACCCACGTGGCTGTCGCCCATCTCGCCCTCGATCTCGGCCCGCGGCACCAGCGCGGCGACGGAGTCGACCACGAGCAGATCCAGGGCGCCGGAGCGGATCAGCATGTCTGCGATCTCCAGCGCCTGCTCACCGGAGTCCGGCTGCGAGACCAGCAGCGCGTCGGTGTCGACCCCGAGGGCCTTCGCATAGTCCGGATCGAGCGCGTGCTCCGCGTCGATGAAGGCGACGATGCCACCGGCCGCCTGGGCGTTGGCTACCGCGTGCAGGGCGACCGTCGTCTTGCCGGAGGACTCGGGGCCGTAGATCTCCACCACCCTGCCGCGCGGCAGGCCACCGAGACCCAGCGCGACGTCAAGGGCGATCGACCCCGACGGGATCACCTCCAGCGGCGCGCGCGTCTCGTCGCCCAGCCGCATGACCGAGCCCTTGCCGAACTGCTTCTCGATGTTGGCGAGCGCTGCGTCGAGCGCCTTGTCCCGGTCTCCACCAGCCATGGATGTCTCCGTCCCGTCCGGGCCGAGGCCCGATCGCTCGTGTGCCCCGCTTGTGCCGGGCTCGGTCTGTGTCCAGGACGCTAGGCGGACCCACCGACACCGGCCCCGCGACCGCGACGGCCTGGGGACGCCGACGGCGCTGGCACGCCCTGTGGACACCGACCCTAGCGAACAGGTGTTCGATCAACCGCGCGACACGCCGCGCCGCTCCAGCCCGGCCCGGCGGCGCCGCAGCAGGCCCACGACCAACGTGCCGAGGACGACGCCCGCGGCCACGGCGAGCCAGCCCGGGCCGTAGGCCCGGTCCAGGAGCGTCGGGTTGTCCGGCTTGGCGCCGAAGCGCCCCAGCACCGGGATCGCGAGCAGCGTCACGGAGCCGAGCACCACGAGTCCACCGGCCACCGCGGCCCGCCAGCCACCGGGCAGCAGACGGACGGCCACGAACCCGAGCAGCAGCACCAGCGGTGCCAGCACGACGTCGTGCAGCAGGACGCCGCCGACGAGCCAGACGGCGGTCGAGACGAGGCCGGCGTTGTCCCCGCGATCCGGGCCGAGCAGCAGCCAGGCGCCCCACAGGCCGGCGGCGACGCCGGCGAGCCCGAGCAGGCCCCGCGCCGCGCTCACGCGCGCACCTCGAGCCGCGTGACCCACTTCGTCTGCAGCACGCCGGGCCGGTTCGGGGCGATCACCCGAGCGGGGAAGCCGTGGTCGGGATCGAGCGGGGCGCCGGAGAGCGCGAGGGCGAGCAGCGTCCGGTCATCGGCGAGGAACGAGGGCTGCAGCACCGAGGTGCCGAAGGCCCCGCGCTGCTGCAGGGACCGCACCACCACCTCGGCGTCCTCGTCGCCGCCGACGAGGGCCACCAGGTCCTTGAGCCGCACGCCGGTCCAGGTGCCCATGGCGCTCCAGCCCTCGACGCAGGCGATCGGGAGGTTCTCGGTCACCTGTTCCATGCCGCGCAGCGCGTCCAGCGACAGCGAGACCTCGCGGTCACCGCGCGCGACGACGAGGCGGTAGGTGGCCGGGTCGACGCCGGTCGCACCGGCCGCCTCGGCGGAACGGTTCACCGGCACGCCCTGCGGCCCGTCGCCGGAGCGCACTCCGAGCACGGAGACGCGACGCAGGGCGGGCACGGTGCTGCCGGCGGTCGCCAGGACCGCCACCGCCGCGGCGACGCCCGTCGCCCGCAGCAACGAGCGCCGCGAGGGCTCGTCCGCGCCGGCGGGCTGGTCCTCGATGGGGGCGGCCCGGGACTCGCGGATCAGCGGCAGCTTGACGGCGACGTGCACGAGCAGCGCCCCGATCGTCAGCCAGGCGACGGCGTAGTGGGTCGAGCGGAACGAGAACTCCCACGGATACCACTGCGCGGAGTTCATCAGCCCGGTGGCCAGCTGGAAGATCGAGGCGGCAACCAGGACGGCGATGGAGCCGCGCTCCGCGGCGACCGGCGCGAGCCGGCGCACGCCGGCCCCCAGCGGCCGCAGCGACGGTAGGCGCTCGAAGAGCAGCGGGTAGACGGTCCAGAGCTTGACCAGCAGCAGCGGCACGGCGGCGATGCCGGTGGTCACGTGCAGCCCCTGCGTGACGCGGTAGCCCCACGACGGCGAGCTGGGGAACGGGACCGGCTGCGCGGGTTCCTGCGCGTAGTGGCTGATCAGGCCCGTCAGGAAGCAGACGCCGAACGCGATCCCCAGCCACAGGCCGACCCGTGCGGCCACGCGCGGGGAGTGCAGAGCCGAGGTGAAGGACTCGGGCGACGGCGGGCGGACCGGCAGCCCGGAAGACTCGGGAGCCACCCGATGACCCTAGCCGCGACGGCTGAGCGGTGCATGAGGATCAGATCTTCGGCGCCTCGAGCACGGCGAACCACCGGTGGTCGGTGGAGCCCCGGTCGTGCACCCGCAGCCCCGCGGCGGCAGCGACCCCGGGCACCGTCTCGGCGCAGACCCGCGCCCAGCGGAAGGGCTTGCTCTCGGCCTCGCCGCAGCGCAGCCTGGCCCAGCTCGCGGTGATGCCGTGGCCCGGCGCCTCCAGGTCGACGACGACGCGCCCCCCGGGGCGCACCAGCTGCCGGGCGCGGTTCAGCAGGGCGACCGGGTCGCCGCCGATGCCGATGTTGCCGTCGGCCAGCAGGGCCGTGCCCCACTCGCCCTCCCCCGGGAGCGTGTGGAAGACGTCGCGCAGGAGGGCGGGCACGCCCCGCTCGCGGGTCTGCGCGACCGCTTCGGCCACCACGTCGACCCCGAGCACCGAGGTGCCGCGGTCGAGAAGCGCCGCGCTCATTCGGCCGGGGCCGCACCCGATGTCGACGGTCGGCCCCCGACAGGCATCGAGGAGCAGGTGGTCGTCGGGGTCCGCGGAGCGCCGCCAGCGCGTCACCGGCAGCGGGAACTCGAGGCCGCCCTCGTCGACGACGGTGCAGGGCAGCCCGCGCAGCGCCGAGGAGAAGACGTCCGTGAAGGACCCCCGGTCCCGCACGTCGAGCCGGGCCCAGGCCTCCTGGGGGAAGAGCGGGGTCCCGGGCTCGCCGACCGCGGCGTCGACCGCGGGGATCTCACCCGTGCTGTCCAGGGTCATCGGGACGCCCTCGCCCGGGGGGCGGGCCCGCCCGTCGCGGCACGCGCCTCGCGCCAGCACCGCGCGAAGCGGGAGCCCGGGGCCTCCCCGGCGACGTGGACGGCGTCGGGCACCTCGTCCACGTCGCGCAGCAGGGGGGCCCGGGCCACGCTCAGGCCGGCCCCCTCGAGGGCCGCTCGCGTGTCGACCCCGGTGTGGTCGGTGGACATCGGCACGCCCGCCAAAGCCCGGGCGGCGGCCGGGTCGCGCAGGGCCAGGACCCACCAGCCGCCGTCCTCGGCCGGGCCCAGGACCGCGTCCGCGTCGTCCAGGTCCGCTCCGACGGCGGCGAGGAGCTCCCCGGTCAGCTGGGGCGTGTCCATGCCGACCTGCACCACCCCGGCTCCCGGCGCCAGGTCGGCGACGACGGCGTGGGCGTGGGCCAGCCGGGCGTCGAAGCCGCCCCGGCACTGCTCGAACACGGACCCGTCCGAGTAGGCGGCCAGGCGCTCCCGCAACGTGGCGGACTCCTCGGCGGCGTCGAGGTCCCCGGTCATCGCCACGCACACCCGGTCGACCCCGAAGGCCCGCTCGCAGGCGTCCAGCGTGTCCAGCAGGCTGGCGGCCGCGAGCCGCGCGGCGGCCGCGTTGCCGACCTCCACGCCGAGCCGGGTCTTGGCCACCCCCGCGACCGGCGCCTTGGCCACGACCAGGACCCGCACGTCGCGCGTTCCCGTGGTCGGGCCCGTGGTCGGGCCGGGGGTCGCGCCGGTCACGAGAGGACCTTCCAGAAGTCCCGCGCGGTGCGCACCGTGCCGCGCACCGAGCCGGAGACCTTGGACCGCGTCCCGGCGGCCCGCGGGTGGTAGGCGACGTCGTGCTCCGCGAGCCGCCAGCCGGCGAGCGTGGCGCGGTGCAGCAGCTCGAGCGGGTAGCCGAAACGGCGGTCGCGCACGCCGAGGTCGAGCAGGGCCTCGCGGCGGCAGACCCGGATCGGGGCGATGTCGTGGGCCTCCATCGCGATCCGGTGGCGCAGCCAGCCGACGATCAGCCGGTTGCCCGCGCGGGCGTGCCAGGGCCAGACGCCGCGGTCGACCGGCCGCCGGCGACCGACGGCGAGGTCGGCACGGCCGGACCGCACGTCGTCGAGCAGCGGCAGCAGCTCGCCGGGGTCGAAGGACCCGTCGCCGTCCATGAACGCGACGTAGTCGCGCGTCGCGGCCTCCAGCCCGGCGTGCACGGCGGCGCCGTACCCGGGCGTCGGCTCCCAGACGACGTGGGCGCCGAGACGACGCGCGATGGCGGAGGTGTCGTCGGTGGAGCCGTTGTCGACCACTGTCACGGCGAAGAGCGCGGGGACGCGCGGGATCAGGTCCCCCAGCGCGGGGCCCTCGTCGCGGCACGGGAGCACGAGGTCGCACACTGTCTCGGCCCGAGCGGGGCCGTCCCCAGGGGCCCGGTCCATGGGCGCAGCGTACGGTGCGTGGCCACACAGGACCCAGCCCCCGCGGCCGGACGGCGCGGCGCTCGGCCGCCAGGGTGGCACGGGAGCCCGCACCTGCTCACCGCGTTGGGCGTGCCTCCTATGGTCAGGACCATGAGCGCGCCGGCCTCCCGCACGCCCAGCGATCCCGACGCGGTCGCGCGCCGCGCGGACGGCGGGCCTGCCGGCGCCCGCGCCGCGGCGTGGGCGCTCGCTCTGGCCGTCGCGCTCGTCCTGGCTGCCTACCTCGTGCCCCAGCTGACGGGCTGGGAGGTGTACACCCACAACAACGTCCCGCCCGACAACGTGCCCCCGCTGCACTCCACGTGGTCGGTCAAGGCATTCGGCCCCGGCACCCTGCCCGCGCTCGCGATCGCCGCCCTGGGCGTGTGGCGCGCCGGACACTGGGCCGCGACCCTGCGCTGGAGCACCCTCCTGCTCCTCGCGTACGCCGGCGGCCTGGCCTGGCTGCTCTCCCTGGCCCTCGTGGACGGCCCGTCGGGGCTCTCGCGCGTGCTGGGCAACCGCTATGAGTACCTGGAGACCGCCCGCGGCATCAGCGACGTCCCGGCGATGCTGGCGGAGTTCACCTCCCGGATTCCGTACGAGGCCGCCGACCGGTGGGTGGTCCACGTGGGCGGACACCCGCCGGGGGCACTGCTGTTCTTCGTGCTGCTCGTCAACCTCGGCCTCGGCGGCGACCTGGTCGCCGGGGTGGTGGTGACCGTGATCGCGGCGACCACGGCGGTGGCGGTGCTCGACACGCTGCGCACCCTCGGCGTCGAAGGTCTCGCCCGCCGCGCCGCTCCCCTGCTGGTGCTCGGTCCCGCGGCCGTGTGGACGGCCGTCTCCGCCGACGCCGTCTTCGCCGCCACCGCCGCGTGGGGGCTCGCCGCCCTGGCGCGCAGTGCCGTCGCGGCGCGGGACCGGCGCGGCTCCTGGTGGGCGTGGGGAATGGTCGCGGGCGTGCTCCTCGGCAGCTGCGTGATGTTCTCCTACGGCCTGCCGTTGCTCGGCCTGGTCGCGCTGGCCGTCCTCGCGGCCGCCGGCGGGGGGTCGTCGGGCTGGGGGTCGTCAGGCGGGGTGCGCGCTTGGCTCCCGCTGCCGGTGGCCACCGTGGCCGCCAGCGCCGTGGTGCTGGCCTACGTGCCCTTCGGGTACGAGCTGTGGTCGGCGTTCCCGGTGCTGCGCGAGCGGTACTGGGACGGCACGGCCGCGGACCGGCCCTTCGCCTACTGGGGCTGGGGCAACCTGGCCGCGCTGATGCTCTGCGCCGGGCCGCTGCTGGCGGCCGGCCTCGCGCACACCGGCGCGCTGCTGCGGGCCCGCGGGGTCCGCGACGTCCTCCGGCCGGGCGTCGGCCGCACGGCCGTCGGTGCCGACCAGCTGCGGGTGACTGTGCTCCTCGCCGGCGCGGCCTCGGCCGCGATCGTCGTCGCCGACCTCTCCCGGATGAGCAAAGCCGAGACCGAGCGGATCTGGCTGCCCTTCGTGCCGTGGCTGCTGATCTCGACGGCGCTGCTGCCCCATCGGTGGCGGCGGTCCGGCCTCGCGATCCAGGTGGCCGTCGCGCTGACGGTGCAGCACCTGCTCTACACGAGCTGGTAGGCGTGACCCGGCGGGGCTCAGCTCAGGCCCGCAGCGGCGCCGTGGCGAAGGCCCGCAGGCCCTCCTCCGGGGTCACCCGCGCCCGGAAGGCCAGCTCGGCGGCCGCACGCTCCGGGGAGGCCACGATGTGCCGCACGTCGCCGCGCCGGTACTGGCCGGTCACCTCCGGCACGAGGTCCGACCCGGTGCCGGACGCGACGAGGTCGGCGACCTCCCGGATCGCGATGGGCCGGCCGGAGCAGACGTTGTACGCCCGCATCCCCGGGTCCTCCCGCGGGTCGCGCGCGCCGACGGCGTCGAGGGCGGCGAGGTTGGCGGTCGCGACGTCGTCGACGTGCACGAAGTCCCGCATCTGCGCGCCGTCCTCGAAGACGGTCGGCGCTCGGCCGCGCTCGATGCTGGAGCGGAACATCGCCGCAACCCCGGAGTAGGGCGTGTCCCGCGGCATCCCCGGCCCGTAGACGTTGTGGTAGCGCAGCGCCACGACCGCTCCGCCGGCCTGGCGCAGCCACGCGGCGGCGTAGTGCTCCTGCGCCAGCTTGGACGCGGCGTAGGAGCTGCGGGGGTCCAACGGCGCGTCCTCCGGCACGCTCTGCCAGGCCAGCGGCCGGCCACAGCTGGCGCAGTGGTTGTCGAAGTCGCCGGCGTCCAGCGCCGCGACCGGTCGCGGCGGCGGGACCTGCACGCCGTGCTCCTCACAGACGTATCGCCCCTCGCCGTAGACCACCATCGAGGAGGCGAGCACCAGCCGGTGCACCTCCGCCTCGTGCATCGCCGCGAGCAGCACCGCGGTGCCGAGGTCGTTGTGGCCGGCGTAGAGCGGCAGGTCGGCGGGATCGACGCCCGCGCCCACCATGGCGGCCTGGTGGCACACGACGTCGACGCCGCCCAGCAGCGAGGCCCAGCCGGTGTGGTCGCGCACGTCGTGGGGGTGGGTGCCCGCGGGCGCCTCGGTCGTGCCGTGCGCCTGCGGGATCATCGCGTCGACGCGGACGACCTCGTCGCCGCGCTCCTCCAGCCGACGCCCGATGGCCCGGCCGATGAATCCCTCCGAGCCGGTGAGCAGGACCCTCATGGCGTCGCCGGGGTCCGCGGCCCGGGTACCTCGTAGGTGAGGTCGAGACCGTCGGCCCACGCCGCGCAGGAGCAGCCCTGCGGGTCCGGCAGGCTGCCGATCGCGGTCGCGAGGATCCCCTTCAGCCGCTCGGTGTTGCGCGCGAACGCCGCGAACACCTCCTCCTGGCCGACGCCGGACCCCTCCACGATGCCGGCGTCCATGTCGGTGACGAGCGCGATCGCCGCGTAGCACATCAGCATCTCGCGGGCGAGCTGCGCCTCGGGGGCGCCGGTCATGTTGATCAGGTCCCAGCCCTCGGCGGCGTAGTGCTGCGACTCGGCGCGGGTGGAGAACCGGGGGCCCTCGACGACGACCATGGTGCCGCCGGTGCGCACGGCCCCGTCCGCGGCGGCGACGGCGCTTCCGAGCGGCCCGCAGTAGGGGTCCGCGAACGGCAGGTGCACGGCGCCGCTCTCGACGTAGCTGCCGTCGCGACGCACGGTGCGGTCGACCATCTGGTCGGGCACCACCAGGTCGCCGGGGGCGACACTCGAGCGCAGGCCACCCACGGCGCAGGGCGCGAGGACCTGCCGCACGCCCCGCGACCGCAGCGCCCACAGGTTCGCCTTGTGGGGGATCCGGTGCGGCGGGTACTGATGCCCGGGCCCGTGCCGGGGGACGAAGGCGACGCGGCGGCCGGCGACGGTCCCGACCGCCAGGTCGTCCGAGGGCGCGCCGTACGGCGTGTCGACGGCGATGCGCCGGGGCTCGTCGAGGAACTCATAGAAGCCGCTGCCGCCGATCACCCCGACGTCGGCCATCGAACCTGCTCCGGATTCCGCCTGGCTGGACTCGCTCATGCCGGTCACTGTGCCAGCAGGTCGGTGGGGCCGCCGTCCGGGTGGGTGCCGTCGAGCAGCCGGGGATCCTCGATCTCCCGCGCGCGCCGGGCCGCCAGCGCCGCCAGGACCACGGCGAGCGCCAGGACGCCCGTGCCCACGGCGAGCACGGGGTAGCCGAAGGCGCCGACCACCACGCCGGACACGGCTCCCGCCAGCGCGGCGAAGACGCCCATCACGAGATCGGCGGCGCCCTGCACGTCGGGTCGGGCGTCCAGCGGCGTGGCGTCCACGAGCAGGGTCGAGGCCGCGATCGTGGACAGGCTCCACCCCAGGCCGAGCAGGAAAAGCCCGCCGAAGACCTGCCACGAGGTGCCCTGGGGCGCGAGCGCGGCGAGCAGCAGGGCCAGCAGCAGGACGGTCCCGCCCGCGGCGAGGACCGGGGTCCGCCCCAGGCGGTCGGCGAGCAGGCCGACCAACGGCGCGAACGCGAACATGCCGAGCACGTGCACGCTGATCACGACCCCGATGATTCGCAGGGTCGCGCCACCCTGCTCCATGTACAGCGGCGTCATCACCATCACGGAGACCATCGCGGCGTGCGCGCAGGCCAGGCCCACGATCGCCGCCACCGCGGCGGGGCGGTCGGCCAGCACGCCGCGCACGCGGCTCCAGGAGGTGCCGGGCGGCGCCCCCGCGCCGCGGTCGCTTCCGGCCGCCACCTGCCGGGCCAGGAGCAGCGGGTCGGGGCGCAGCAGCACGGCCACCAGCAGGCCGGCCAGCAGCATGGTGAGCGCCCCGATCAGGAAGGGGCCCGTGAGCGCCGGCAGGCCCAGGGCGCGGGCGATCCGGCCGGCGGGGCCGCTCAGGTTCGGGCCGGCGACCGCACCCACGGTGGTCGCCCAGACCACGATCGAGAGCGCGCGACCGCGGGCGTGGGGCAGGGCGAGGTCGGTGGCGGCGTACCGAGCGGCGTTGTTGGCCGCGGTCGTCGAACCCAGGAGCACGGCGCCGAGCAGCAGCAGGGCCAGCGAACCGAGCGCACCGGCAGTGACCGCGAGGGCCGCTCCGGTCGCGCCGAGCAGGTAGCCCGCGGCGAGGCCGACCCGGCGTCCGCGGCGCGACATCACGCGCGCCAGCAGCCACGCGGCGATGGCGGCCCCGAGGACCTGCCCCGTCTGCGCGAGCCCGGCGAACTTCTCCGAGCCCGAGAGGTCCCGGGCCAGCAGCGAGGCCGTGGCGATCCCGATCGTGATCCCGACCGCGCCGGTGGCCTGGGTGGCGGCGAGCACCCGGATCGTGCGGTGCTGGACGCCGGCCAGGTCGGCCCCGACGCCCGCCGGCGGGCTCACCGGTCCCGCGCCGGCAGGTCGAGCGTGCGCCACACGGCCAGCCACACCTGCTTCGCGGGCACACCGGCGTCGAGCGCCTCGTCGACCGTGCGGCCGCCGATCTCGGCGATGACGTGCTGGCCCGCCCAGAACCGCGCGTAGTCGCTGCCGAGGGCGTCCTCCATCCGGGACCAGAACTCGGTCAGCCTCATCCTCCACCCCCCCGGCGCGCCGGCACCTCGGACCAGGGTCCGCCGCGCGCGCGGGCGCCCTGCCCCGCGGAGGCGACGAGGCGCTCGACCGACGCGGCCCTGCTCGCACCGGGATGGGGCACTGGCTGGGCGGTCACGGTGTCATTGAACCAGCAGGCGTCCACCGGCGCGCAGGTGCGAGAATGGTGCCCCATGGACGAGTACTCGACCCGTTCCGCCACCGCCGCCGACCTCCCCGCGATCGCGGGCATCTACGCGCACGCCGTCGAGCACTCCCACTCCACCTTCGACCTCGAGCCGCCGGACCTCGCCCATTGGATGACCCGTCTCGACGGGCAGCACCCGGGAGATCACCTGCTCGTCGCGGTCGACGACAGCGACGACGCCGTGGGCTACGGCTACTCGTGGTCCTACCGCCCGCGGCCGGCCTACGACTCGACGCGGGAGACGTCGATCTACCTCGACAGCTCCGTGCGCGGGAAGGGCATCGGCCGGATGCTCTACCCCGCCCTGCTCGAGACCATGGCCGTCTCGGGCGTGCACACCGCGGTCGCGCTCGTGGCCCTGCCGAATGCCGCCTCCGAGCGGCTGCACCTCGACGTCGGCTTCGAGAAGGTCGGTCAGCTGCGCGAGGTCGGCTACAAGTTCGACCACTGGATCGACGTGGCCTGGTTCCAGAAGATGCTGCACAACCTGCCCTGAGCGCCCTCCCGCCCTTCCCGGAGCGGGGGCGGGTCCTGCCGCGAGGCCGGGAGGCGCCGGCCGTCAGCGCAGCAGGAGCGTGCCCAACCGGCGCCGGCAGACCATGAGGCCGACGGCGCCCGTCGCGGCCAGGTAGCCCACCGAGACCAGCGCCTCCCAGCCGACGGTGCCGGTGCACAGCCCGCGCAGCAGGACGACCCCGCGGTAGAGCGGGGTGGCCTCGACGAGCCAGCGGACGGCCCCGGGGTAGGCGTCGACCGGGAAGAACGTGGCCGAGAAGAGGAACATCGGCAGCGTGAGCAGCGTGACCCATTCGAAGTGCTGCCAGCTGCGCATGAAGGTCGTGATCGCCATCCCCGCCCCGCCAAAGGCGAACGCGACGAGCAGCGCGCCCGGGACCGCGAGGACCGCCCACCACGACGAGACAAGGTCCATGGCCACCATCACGAGCAGGAAGCCGGTGGCGTAGAGCCCGCCCCGCAGCAGCGACCAGGAGAGCTCACCCCGGGCGATGTCGCCCGTCGACAGCGGCGTGGCGAGCATGTGCTCGAAGACCTTATTGTACTTGAGCTTGAAGAAGAAGTTGAAGGTCGAGTCCATCAGCGTGCCGTTCATCGCGGACGCCGCGAGCATGCCGGGCGCGACGAAGGCGGCGTACTCGATCGCCTCCCCGCCCACCGTGAATCCGCCGACGAGCTGGCCGACCCCGACCCCGATCGAGAACAGGTAGAACACGGGCTCCAGGAAGCCCGTGAGGAACAGGTACCAGGCCCGGCGGTAGGCCAGCACGTTGCGGAAGAGCAGCATCCGCATCGCCTCGGGCGGGGACAACGGCGAGGCGAGCTGGCGGGCGGTGCCGGCGTTCACGAGCGCCATGGGTGGCCCCTCACGCGATCAACCGTCGGCGCAGGCGCCGCAACGCCCAGAGCCAACCCGCGGCGGTGAGCGCCAGCAGGTAGGCCAGGTGCACGGCCACCCAGGACGCGTCCGGCTGACCGAGCACGAGCATCCGCGTCAGGTCGACGCCGTGCCACAGCGGCGTGATCCGGGCGAGCGCCTCGAGCGGGGCGGAGAGGTTCTCCACCGGGAAGAACGCCCCCGAGAAGAGGAACATCGGGATCATCCCGAGCCGGAAGAACAGGCCGAAGGCCGTCACCTCCTCCAGTCCCGCGGAGATCGCGTAGATCGGCGCCGCGAACGAGAGGCCGAGGAGGACCTGCACGGGGAAGGCCGCGAGCACCCCCCACCACGACTCGAAGACCCCGAACGGCAGCATCACCAGCAGGAAGACCCCGCAGGTCGTGGCGACGCGGAAGGCGACGAACGCCAGGTGCGCGAGCACCACCTCGGGCACGCCGAGCGACGTGGCGATCATGGAGTAGTAGGTCTTCTGCCACTTGATCGCGGCCATGACGGGGTAGGTGACCTCTCCGAAGACCGTCGTCATCGCCTGCGCGGCGACCATGCCGGGGACCACGAACGCGAGGTAGGACGTCGCGCCGCCCAGCTGGTCGGGGTTCGCCTCGATGAAGCCGCCGAGCAGGACGCCCATCGCCAGCACGTAGAGCAGCGGCGTGAGGAAGGAGGAGAAGACGCTTGCCTTCCAGGTGCGCCGGTAGACCACGGCCCAGTAGTCGAGGAGGCGCAGCGACCCCCTCCAGACCGAGGCGGCCGGCGGCGGGGTCCCGGGTGGCTCCTCGCGGGCGGCGGACGGTCCCGCGGACGAAGGGGCGGCCATCAGTCGACCAGCGTCCGGCCGGTGAGGTGGAGGAACACGTCCTCGAGCGTGGACCGCCGCACCAGCACCGACTCCGGCGCCAAGCCTCGCCGGTGGGCGGCGGCGACCACGCCCTCCCCGTCCTCGCTGTAGACCAGCAGCCGATCGGGCAGCGACTCCACGCGCCCGAGGTCTCCGACGCGCCGGGCCGCGTCCTCCTGCTCACCGCCCCGGAAGCGCAGCTCGGCGACCTCGCGCGTGGAGTGGGCGCGGATGAGCTCCTGCGGCGCGCCCTCGGCCACGATGTGGCCCTTGTCCATGACCACCAGGCGGTCGCACAGCTGCTCGGCCTCGTCCATGTAGTGGGTCGTGAGCACCAGCGTCACTCCCTGCCTCTTGAGGCGGAACAGCCGGTCCCACACCACGTGACGCGCCTGCGGGTCCAGCCCGCTGGTCGGCTCGTCGAGCAGCAGGACCTCGGGGCGGTTCACCAGTGATCGCGCGATCGTCAGCCGCCGCTTCATGCCGCCCGAGAGGTCCTCGACCTTCGCATCCGCGCGATCGGAGAGCTGCACGAAGGCGAGCAGCTCCTCCACCCGGCGGTGGACCTCCTGGCGCCCGATCCCGAAGTAGCGCCCGTATACGTAGAGGTTGTCGCGCACGTTCAGCTCCGTGTCGAGCGTGTCCTCCTGCGGGCAGACGCCGAGTCGGGCCCGCACGGCCGGACCCTGCGCGACGGGATCCATGCCGAGGATGCGCAGCGTGCCGGCGCTCGGCGGCGAGACCGCCGCCACCATCCGCATGGTCGAGGACTTGCCCGCGCCGTTGGGACCGAGGAACCCGAAGAACTCCCCCGCCCGGACCTCGACATCGATCCCCTTCACCGCCTCGAAGTCGCCGAAGGACTTGCGCAGCCCACGGGCCTCGATCATCACGGCCGTGGGGTGCTCCTGGGCGCGGGGTTGGCCCGCCGCACCCTGGTCGGCTGCACCCTGGTCGGCTGCACCCTGGTCGGCTGCACCCTGGTCCGCTGCACCCTGGTCCGCTGCACCCTGGTCCGTCATCGCCTCCCCCGTCGCGGCCCGGTTCGTCGCATCCACCTCGAGGAGGCTAGCCGGGCTCGCCCACACCACGGAACGGGTTTCGCGCCCAGCGGGCGGCGCGGTCGCCCGCGCCGAGGCGGTCGCTCGCCCGCCGGGACGCATGCCCCGTCGGTGCCGTGCGTCAGGATGGCGTCGTGCCCGACAGCCCTGCCCTCGCGAGGTTCGGCGAGCCGACGCGCGCCTGGTTCCAGGCTGCCTTCGCGGAGCCCACACCCGCGCAGGCGGGCGCGTGGGACGCGATCGCGGCGGGACGGCACGCGCTCGTCGTCGCGCCCACCGGCTCGGGCAAGACGCTGGCGGCGTTCCTCGCCTCGCTCGACCGGTTGATGCACGAGTCCGCGCCGGCGCAGAAGCAGCGTCGCTGCCGGGTGCTCTACATCTCGCCGCTCAAGGCGCTCGCCGTCGACGTCGAGCGCAACCTTCGCGCCCCGCTGACCGGGATCCGGCACACCGCGACGCGGCTGGGCACCCGGGTCTCCGAGGTGACGGTCGGCGTCCGGTCCGGGGACACCAGCGCCGCGGAGCGCCGCAGGCTGGTCAGCGCCCCACCGGACATCATGATCACGACGCCCGAGTCGCTGTTCCTGATGCTCACCTCGCAGGCGCGCGAGTCGCTGCGCGGCGTGCAGACGGTGATCCTCGACGAGGTGCATGCCGTCGCGGGCACCAAGCGCGGGGCCCATCTGGCGCTCTCCCTGGAGCGGCTCGATCAGCTGCTCGACGCGCCGGCGCAGCGCATCGGGCTCTCGGCCACCGTGCGCCCGCTGGACGAGGTCGCCCGGTTCGTCGGCGGGCAGGCGCCGGTCGACATCGTCGCGCCCCCCGCCGTCAAGCGATGGGACCTCCGGGTCGTCGTCCCCGTCGAGGACATGACCGCGCCGGAGGGGTACGCCGCCCCGGAGCCCGGCGCCGGCTCGGCAGACCCGACGGACCCGTTCGGGGAGGCGTTCGACCCCGCGGCGGCGTTCCGCCAGCCGCCGCAACCCCCGCCGGACCCCGAGCGCAGCCAGTCGCTGTGGCCGCACATCGAGGAGCGCGTCGTGGACCTCGTCGAGCAGCACCGCTCCACGATCGTCTTCGCCAACTCCCGCCGGCTCGCGGAGCGACTCACGGCGCGGCTCAACGAGGTCGCCACCGACCGCGCCGCGGCCCGCGGTGAGCTGGACGCCGAGGAGCTCTCCGGCCGGGCGCCGCCGCGCCCGCCGGCCCAGGTGATGGCGCAGGCCGGCCAGGCGCGCTCGAGCAGCGGCGACGACGCGACGGCGATCGTGATCGCCCGCGCCCACCACGGCTCGGTCTCCAAGGAGCAGCGCGAGCTGATCGAGGACGACCTCAAGCGCGGTCGGCTCCCCTGTGTCGTCGCGACCAGCAGCCTCGAGCTCGGCATCGACATGGGCGCCGTCGACCTGGTCGTCCAGATCGAGTCGCCGCCGTCCGTGGCGAGCGCTCTGCAGCGCGTCGGTCGCGCCGGCCACCAGGTCGGCGAGATCTCCCGCGGCGTCCTGCTCCCCAAGCACCGCGGTGACCTGGCGCAGACGACCGTCGCGGTCGAGCGCATGCGCAGCGGCGCCATCGAGGCGCTGCGCGTCCCCGCCAACCCCCTGGACGTGCTGGCCCAGCAGGTCGTCGCCGCCACCGCGCTGGAGGTCTGGGATGTCGACGAGATGTTCGAGACCCTCCGGCGGAGTGCCCCCTTTGCGTCGCTGCCGCGCAGCGCCTACGAGGCGACGCTCGACCTGCTCAGCGGTCGCTACCCCTCCGACGAGTTCGCGGAGCTGCGGCCCCGTCTCGTCTGGGACCGCGTCGCCGGCACGCTGAGCGCCCGGCCGGGCGCCCAGCGGCTCGCCGTGACCAGCGGCGGCACGATTCCCGACCGCGGGCTCTTCGGCGTCTTCCTGGCCAGCGGCGAGGGCCCCGGGCGGCGGGTGGGCGAGCTCGACGAGGAGATGGTCTACGAGTCGCGCGTCGGCGACGTCTTCGCGCTGGGCGCGACCAGCTGGCGCATCGAGGACATCACGCACGACCGGGTGCTGGTCACGCCGGCGCCCGGCATCCCGGGGCGCCTCCCCTTCTGGCGGGGCGACACGCTCGGCCGCCCCGCCGAGCTCGGCGAAGCCGTCGGCGCCCTGGTCCGCGAGCTCGGCGCACTGCCCGCCGAGAAGGCCGAAGCGCTGGTCCGCGACCGCGGACTGGACGCCTGGGCGGCGGGGAACCTCATCTCCTACCTCGCGGAGCAGCAGGAGGCCACGCGCACGCTGCCGACCGACCGCACGCTCGTGGTGGAGCGGTTCCGCGACGAGCTCGGTGACTGGCGCCTGGTCGTCCACTCGCCGTACGGCACGCCGGTGCACGCGCCGTGGGCCCTCGCGATCAACGCGCGCCTGCGCGAGCGGCACGGCATCGACGGGCAGGCGGTCGCCTCCGACGACGGCATCGTGCTGCGCATCCCCGACACCGAGGCGGAGCCGCCCGGCGGCGAGGTGATCGTCTTCGACCCCGACGAGATCGAGGACCTCGTCACCACCGAGGTCGGCGGATCGGCGCTGTTCGCCGCGCGATTCCGCGAGTGCGCGACCCGGGCCCTGCTGCTCCCCCGCCGGGACCCCGGCCGCCGTTCCCCGCTGTGGCAGCAGCGGCAGCGCGCGGCCGCGCTGCTCGAGGTGGCCTCGAAGTACCCCAGCTTCCCGATCGTCCTGGAGGCGGTGCGCGAGTGCCTGCAGGACGTGTACGACGTCCCGGCGCTGGTCGGGCTCAGCCGCCGGCTGGAGCGGCGCGAGGTGCAGGTCGTCGACGTCGAGACGCCGCGCCCCTCGCCCTTCGCGGGCAGCCTCCTCTTCGGCTACGTCGCCCAGTTCGTCTACGAGGGTGACTCCCCGATCGCCGAGCGCCGGGCCGCCGCGCTCTCGCTGGACCAGGGCCTGCTCGCCGAGCTGCTCGGCCGCGCCGAGCTGCGCGAGCTGCTCGACCCCGAGGTGCTCGCCGAGGTCGAGGCCGAGCTGCAGCGTCTCGCCCCGGACCGGCGGGCCCGCGATGCCGAGGGCGTCGCCGACCTGCTGCGCGTCCTCGGGCCGCTGTCCGTGGCGGAGGTCGCCGAACGCGGCACCGAGAGCCTCGACGCGCCGGGTGCGCTGGCCTCGCTGGCCGTGGCCCGCCGGGTCGTCGAGGTCCGCGTGGGCGGCGAGCTCCGCTGGGCGGCGATCGAGGACGTCGGCCGGTTGCGGGACGGCCTCGGCGTCCCGGTGCCGCCCGGCACCCCCGACGCCTTCACCGACCCCGTCGAGGACCCGCTGGGCGACCTCGTCTCCCGCTTCGCCCGCACCCACGGGCCCTTCACCACGGCCGACGTGGCCGCGCGGCTGGGCCTGGGACCGGCTGTGGTCCGGCACGGGCTGCAGCGGCTCGCGGCCCCGGGGCGGGTGCTCGAGGGCGAGTTCCGCCCTTCGGGAGCCGGCCCCGAGTGGTGCGACGCCGAGGTGCTGCGGCGTCTGAGACGGCGCTCGCTGGCTCGGCTGCGCAAGGAGGTCGAACCCGTCGACCCCGCGGCGCTCGGCCGCTTCCTGCCCGCCTGGCAGCGGGTGACGGCCGCGAGCCCGGGGCGCCGCGGCGGCGGCAGCCGGCTGCGCGGCCCGGACGGCGTCCTTGCGGTGCTCGACCAGCTCGCGGCCTGCCCCGTTCCCGCGTCCGCCCTGGAGTCGCTGGTGCTGCCCGCCCGCGTGGGCGACTACCAGCCCGCGATGCTGGACGAGCTCACCGCGGCCGGCGAGGTGCTGTGGGCGGGTCACGGCACGCTCCCCGGTCGCGATGGCTGGGTCTCGCTGCACCTCGCCGACCAGGCGCACCTGACGCTGCCGGCGCCCGAGCCGCTCGTCGACGCCCTCGGCGGCGACCTGCACCAGGCCGTCGTCGCGGCGCTGGCGCCCGGCGGCGCCTGGTTCTTCCGGCAGCTCTCCGAGTCGGTCGGCTCGACCGACGACCAGGCGCTCGCCGCCGCGCTCTGGGACCTGGTGTGGGCCGGGCACGTCAGCAACGACACGCTCCTGCCCCTTCGGGCGCTGATGCGGAGCGGGGCGACCTCGCACCGCCAGCGGCGACCTCCGCCGCGGGCCAGACCCGTGGGTAGGGGCGCGGCGGGGAGGGTCGCCGCCGGGCGAGGCGGCCGGCCACGGATGCCGGCGCGGGGCGGTCCGCCGGAGTCCGGCGGGCGCTGGGCCCTGCTGCCCGAGGTCGAGGCCGACGCCACCCGCCGGGCGCACGCGGCCGCCGAGGGCCTGCTGGAGCGGCACGGCGTGGTGATCCGCGGAGCGGTGACCAGCGAGCGGCAGCCCGGCGGCTTCGCGGCGGTCTACAAGGTGCTCGCCACGTTCGAGGAGTCCGGGCGCGCCCGGCGCGGGTACTTCGTCGAGGGGCTCGGCGCCGCGCAGTTCGGCACCGCCGGCTCGGTCGACCGGCTGCGCACCTACGCCGAGGTGCCCGTCGACGCCGAGCCGGTGGCCGTGGTGCTCGCCGCCACCGATCCGGCGAACCCGTACGGCGCCGCCCTGCCGTGGCCCGAGCGCGAGCCCGGGGCATGGGGGTCGGGCACGGGTCATCGGCCCGGTCGCAAGGCGGGCGCCCTCGTCGTCCTGGTCGACGGCGCCCTGGTGCTCTATGTCGAGCGGGGCGGGCGGACCCTGCTGACGTGGTCCGAGGACCCGGGCCGGCTCGACCCCGCGGCCGACGCCCTGGCGGCCGCGGTGACCCGGGGAGCGCTGGGCCGCCTCACCGTCGCGAAGGCCGACGGCGAGCGCCTGCTCGGCTCAGCCGACACACCGCTGCGCGCGGCGCTGTCCGGGGCCGGGTTCTCCTCAACGCCGCAGGGGCTGCGGTTGCGCTCGTGAGGACGCTGCGGGTGGCCCGGAGCCCGGTGGGATGGATCCATGCCTGAGGGGGACACGGTCTTCCGCGCGGCACTCGACCTGCACCGCTCCCTGTCGGGCCGGGAGCTGGTGGCGACGGACTTCCGCGTGCCGCGGCTGGCGACGGTGGACCTGGCGGGCGGGCGGGTGGTCGCCACGGTGCCGCGCGGCAAGCACCTGCTGACCCGCATCGACCACGACCGCTCGTGGACGCTGCACACGCACCTGAAGATGGAAGGCGCCTGGCACGTCTACCCGGCGGGCCGCCGGTGGCGGCGGCCCGACCATCAGGCCCGCGTGGTGCTGAGCGTCGCCGGGGCGACCGCCGTCGGCTTCTCCCTGGGGGTGGTCGAGCTGCTCGCGCGCGCCGACGAGCCCCGGGCGGTGGGCCACCTGGGGCCGGACCTGCTCGGCGCCGGCTGGGACGCCGCCGAGGCGGAGCGGCGCCTGCGCGCGCGCCCGGGTCGCCCGATCGTCGAGGCGCTGCTCGACCAGACGGCGCTCGCGGGCATCGGCAACATGTACGCCGCCGAGCTCTGCTTCCTGCGCGGCCTGCACCCGCAGACGCCGGTCGGCACCGTCCGGGACCTGCCGGGTCTGCTCGCCCGGGCGCGCAGCGTGCTCGCGGCGGGCACGCGGCGTGCCGTCCAGACGACTACCGGGGACCTGCGGCCCGGCCAGCGGCACTGGGTCTACCGGCGCGAGCGGCGTCCCTGCCGGCGGTGCGGGACCACGGTGCTCGCCGGCCCCCACGGTCCCCCCGGCCGCGACCGGACCACGTGGTGGTGCCCCTCCTGCCAGCCGCCTCCGCCGGCGACCTAGGGCTGGAAGACCGCCAGCCCGTCGATGCGCACGCGCCCGCCGCCTCGGCTGCGGATGGCGAACCGCCCGGTGCGCTGCTGCGGCAGCTGCACCGCGACCACCCTGCCCATCCGCCACGGTCCGCTGAGGTCCACGGTGCGCACCCGCTGGCCCCGGACCAGCACGTCGATCCTGCCGTGCCTCGGACCGGTGCCCACGACGACCCCGATGCGCCTGCCGCCCCGCACGTCACGCCACAGCCGCGGGCCCGAGCCGAAGGTCTGGCGATACGTCCCGCGGAAGGCGCGACCCGAGAACCGGTTCCGCCACCCCCGGGAGCGGTGGAGCTGACGGTCGTCGTAGGCCACGGCGAACCGGCGGACGCCCGGGCTCTCGTCCCGGTTCCCGGCCGTGTCCACCGCCCACACCCGGAAGCGGTGCATGCCCGCCGACAGGCCGCCGAGTCGCACCCGGTCGCCGTCGCAGACGACCGTGGCGTCGTCGAGCTGGCACTCGAAGGTGGCCTCCTCATCGGCGGCGTAGCGCACGGTGACCACCGAGCGAGGCACGAGCTTGGGGGGGCCGGCGGTGATCCGGGTCTCCGGCGGGGTCTCGTCGGGCTCGCCCACGCTCAGGGTCTGGTCGTCATCGGCGCTGTCGCTGGCGTGCGGTCCGCTGAGCACCAGCCCCACCGTGCGGTCGCCCGGGGAGCCGAAGGTCGCCTCGCAGGATGCGGACCCCTCCGCGGACGTCCCCGTCACGTCGGCCGCACAGATCGTCGAGCCGTCGCCACGATCGACGAACCTCAGTCGGGACGTCGTCACGTCGCCGGGCGAGCCGTCCTCGGCGTCGCTCACGTCGGCAGAGAGCGTCACGGGCTCGTCGACGAGCGCCTCGTCGGGGCCGGTCCAGCGCACGATGGCGGTCTCCGGGCGCACGGTCACGACGATCGCGGCGCCGCCCTCGTCGTCCGGGTAGGCGGGATCGGTGACGGTCACCTCGGCGATGCGGTCACCCGGCTCGGCGGCGATCGGCCCGTCCAGGAGCCACGTGGCCACCGCGGGACGAACGCCGTCCTCGGTGGCCGTCGACTCGACGGGCTGGAGTCCCGTGACGCCGTCCACGTCGATCGTCAGCTCGTCCGCGTCGACCTCGCCGCTGCGGGCGGTGATCGCCAGCGGGGTGTCGAGGTCGTCGCTGAACGCGGCCGAGGCCGTCCCCGCGTCCGACGTCACCTGCAGTGACGAGATGACCGTGAGGTCGGCGTCATTGACGTCGAAGAAGTAGTTGCCGACGGCCTGGACGCGCAGCCGAACCCGGTCGGAGAAGATGGCGGGCCAGGTGATCTCCTGCGAGCCGTCGTTGGGGGTCGAGCGGGCGAGCACATAGGGGAAGCTGGCCCCGCCGTCTGCGGAGAGCGCGATCCGCACCTGCGGCGCCAACCCCTCGTCGTCGGTCCCGTTCACCGCCCAGGTGACCGTCTCGGTGCTGCCGGCGTCCCGGACCGCGCCCGTCCCCGCCTGCGAGTCGATCAGCAGGGGGCCGGCGGTCGGGTCCAGCGTCAGGGTCACGTCGTCGAAGCCGGTGCCGGCGGCGGTCGGCGCCTGGTCACGGGCGGTGAGCCGGAAGTTCAGGACGGCGCCCTCCCCCGCGGGGTCGCCCACGTAGTCCTGCGTGGGCAGGAACTCCGAGAAGCACGCCAGCACCTCGGCGGGGACGGGCTTCGACGGGTCGGCCGGGGGCTCGGGACACCCGCCGGTCTCGGCGTTGGTGTCGCCGGCCAGTACCTGGGTGAGGTCGGGGAAGGTCCGGGTGGGGCTCGTGCCCGCGGCGTTCTGGCCCTCCGCGTAGTACTCGAGCGAGTCCTCGAAGCTGACGAGCGCCGCGGTCGAGAAGATCCGGAAGAGCGGGCCGGCGGTCTTGGTGTTGTCCAGCAGGAAACTGCCCTCGGTGGGGTCGAGCCCCTCGTCGTCCTGCTCCCAGAGGTAGACGAGATCGTCCCCGTCGACGTCCGTGCCCGCGCCGGTGAGCGTGAAGGGGGTGCGCACCGGCAGGGTGCGGTCGGGCGGGGCGACCACGGACGGCGCGTGGTTGCTCATGGTGACCGCGAACCCCTGGTTGGTGCTCCCGCCGCCGTCGACCTGCACGCCGGTGCTGCCCGTGACGTCGCCGCCGGCGTTCTCCACGCCGATGCGGGGGACGTCGATCCCGGCCCCCTCGCCGGTTCGGTCGAAGACGAGCTCGAAGCCGTCCTGGTCAGGCTGTGCGGCGCCGTCGTACCCGAACACCCGCGGCCGGTAGCCCGTGAGCTCCTCCACGCGGTCGCGCAGACCGTCGGCGCTGTAGTCCGCGGTCCCGAAATCGATCTGCACCGGCGTTTGGCCGGGCACGGTCAGTTGGAACGCGTCGACGCTGGCGTCCCAGTCGGTCAGGGAGATCGTCTGCACCTCGTCCCACACGAGGATCTCGTCGGTGACCAGGCCGTCGACCTCGTCCTGGCTCCGCTGGGAGAAGTACGGGTCCGTGTGCGGCTGCAGGTCGTCACGTCCGCAGATCCCGGCGTAGGCCATCACCGAGGAGCCCGACCCGGGCTCGACCGACGTGCCCGGGTTGCGGTTCGTCAGCGAGCAGCTGCCCTGGTTGCCGTTGAAGGTGTGGTTGGCGGCGAACTGGTGGCCCATCTCGTGCGCCACGTAGTCCACCGCGTAGAAGTCGCCGTACGGGACCGGCAGGCCCGTGCAGCCCGCGGCCTTCCACGCGTCGCCGACGACCGCGAGCCCGGCGATGCCGCCGCCGTTGACGCCGAGCCCGATGTGGCCGATGTCGTAGTTCTCGGCGCCGACGAGCTGCCCGATGGCGAACGCGTTGCGCTCGATCAGGTCGGGGCTGCAGTACGCCAGATCGTCCGGCTCGTAGCACCCATGGGCGCCGCAGGGGCCGCCCGCACCGCTGGCCTCGGCGTCGGTGTCGAGGTTGAGCCGGTCCGTGCCGTCGACCAGGAGCAGCCGGATCGCGAAGTCGTCGCGGTAGATCTGGTTGACCCGGTTGATCAGCGTGACCTTCTCCGCGGCGACGTTCCCGGCGCCGAAGTAGTCCGCGTACGTCGGGTCGTTGACGAGGGCGAGCCGGAAGGTGCGCAGCACGACGGCGGTACCCGGGGCCGTGCGGGCCTGGGCGCTCGCGGCCCGCCGCGCCCGGCGACCCGTTCGAGGCCCGTCCACCGGCGGCCGGAAGTCGAACGGCGCGGCCCTCAGGTCGCCTCCGAAGTAGCTCAGGTGCGCGGTGGTCCCCCGCCGGTTCATGGCCGGGTCGATGTACCACGAGCGGCCCGCGCCCTGGCGTCGCACGAAGGCGTGCAACCCCATGGGTGTGACGTCGAGGGCGAGCCGCGTCGTCGGGTCACCGGCTGCTCGGCCCTGCCAGGTCTGCAGCTCCGGGTGGGCGGAGGCGAAGCCCGCCTCCGCCACGCGGCTGCGCTGGACCTCGAACCGGACCGGCCGGCCTTGCGGATCCGGCAGCGTGACCACGCTGCGCGCCGCGCCGCGCGCAGCCCGGCGCGGACCGGGCGCATCCGTGAGCCGGGCGGCGACGGCCTCGACGCGGACATCGAACGCCTCGTACTCCTGGGGACGCACGCGCGCCCGGTCGCCGCCTGGCAGCTCGAAGCCGGGCAGCGGCTCGAAGAGTGGCCCCTGGTCGCGGTCGGCCCCGGAGGCCGCCGGTGTCCCTGCCATGAGCGCCAGCCCCGTCCCGGCGAGCAGGAGGCTGGTCGCGACGGTCACCGCCCGGCTGCGACGGGTGGTGACCGGCATGCGCGCGCCTTTCGGCCGGACGTTCGTGGGGCAGCACCCGCGGTGGGCGCGACGCAGCGGTAAGCCGCGACACCGGCTCCCGGCGCCGGCACCCGGCAGCCTAGGCGGGCCCGGGACTCCACACCGGTGTTTCCAGCACCCCGGGTGTCTCTGCGAGCGCTGCGTCGCCGCGGCAGCGGCCGACGGCCCCCCAGGACCCTCACGCCGGCCGCCGCCGCGGCGACTGTGAGCGGACGCCACCGCTCGCTCCTCGAGATCCCGACCGAGCCCTGCCAGGTAGGGCGTCGCCGCCTACCTCCGTCGGTCTCCCGCATCGCGCGATGTCGTCTTGGCCACATCCTCGGGGCACACCCGCGGATCCCGAGGCTTTCCCGGGAAAGCGGCCGGAGAACGGCCTACCGGGCCAGACCAGGCGGCCGTCGCCCGCGGCGATGGATGGGACGGCCGTCCATCAGCGCAGGGGAAGGAAGGGCGATGGTCTTCGCCGTGATCGTGGCGCCGTCCTGAACAGCCCTTCCGGCCTGGATCCCCGCGCCCAGCGAGGGGCGTCGAGGCCGGCCGCGCCTTCCTGTGCGGACCTTCCGTGGGCCTTGCCCGAGTCGGCCGCGGATGTCGCCTTCTTCTGGCGGGTTGCCGACCGTAGTCGACCGCAGGGCCACAGCGGGCCGATGCCGACCGTCGTGCGAGCAGCCGTCCGGGCTGTGGTCTGGCGTTGGGCGTTCGAAGGTCCGGCGTTCGAAGGTATGGCGTTCGGCGCAATGCGCTGACCGGGACACACGGACCCAGGGCGACGACCCTCAGTCCAGGTAGTCGCGCAGCACCTGGGAGCGGCTGGGGTGGCGCAGCTTCGACATGGTCTTGGACTCGATCTGCCGGATGCGCTCACGCGTGACGCCGTACACCTTGCCGATCTCGTCCAACGTCTTCGGCTGGCCGTCGGTCAGGCCGAAGCGCATCGAGACCACCCCGGCCTCGCGCTCGGAGAGGGTGTCGAGCACCGCATGCAGCTGCTCCTGCAACAGGGTGAACGAGACGGCGTCGGCCGGGACGATCGCCTCGGAGTCCTCGATCAGATCGCCGAACTCGGAGTCGCCGTCCTCGCCGAGCGGGGTGTGCAGAGAGATCGGCTCGCGGCCGTACTTCTGCACCTCGATGACCTTCTCCGGGGTCATGTCGAGCTCGACAGCCAGCTCCTCGGGCAGCGGCTCGCGACCCAGGTCCTGCAGCATCTGCCGCTGGACGCGAGCGAGCTTATTGATGACCTCGACCATGTGCACCGGGATCCGGATGGTGCGGGCCTGGTCGGCCATCGCGCGGGTGATCGCCTGCCGGATCCACCAGGTCGCGTAGGTCGAGAACTTGTAGCCCTTGGTGTAGTCGAACTTCTCGACCGCCCGGATCAGGCCGAGGTTCCCCTCCTGGATCAGGTCGAGGAACAGCATCCCCCGGCCGGTGTAGCGCTTGGCGAGCGAGACGACGAGGCGCAGGTTGGCCTCGAGGAGGTGGTTCTTGGCGCGGCGCCCGTCGTCGCAGATCCAGTCGAGCTCCTCGAGCACCTCCGCCTTGACCCTGCCGCCCTTGCTGACCTTCTCCTCGGCGAAGAGGCCGGCCTCGATCCGCTTGGCGAGCTCGACCTCCATCACGGCGTTCAGGAGCGGCACCTTGCCGATCTGCTTGAGGTAGTCCTTGACCGGGTCGGCGGTCGCGCCCGCGACCATGACCTGCTGCTCCGGCTCGTCGGTGTCGTCGGCCGAGGAGACGACGAACGTGCCCTCCTTCTCGTCCTGCTTGATGGAGGGGTCGGTAGCCACGTCCTTCTCGAACTGCTCGTCGGGAATGTCCGGCAGCGCCTTCTTGCCGTCGGGTCCTACCACGGGCTCGACGGTGCCGTCGGCGGCCACCTCGACGGCCACCGCCACGGCCGGATCGTCCGTGTTCGGGTCGCTGGTCGACGCCTTCTTCGCTGCCGCGGCCTTGGCGGCCGCGCTGCCGGAGGGTGCCCTCTTCGCGGCCTTCTTGACGGGAGCGGCACCGCCCGCCGAGGCACCCTTGGCGGCGGCCGTCTTCGCCGGCGTCTTCTTGGCGGCGGCCTTCTGCGCCGACGCCTTCTTGGCGGTGTTCGCGGTGGTGCCGGAGCGCGCGCCCGAGGCGGCGACCGCGCGGCGTCCCGTGGCGGCCGGGACCTCCACCGTGATCCCGAGCCCGCTCAGGTGCGCCAGCAGCGCCTTGAGGTGCTGCGGCGCGATGCCCGCGTCGTCACCGGCGGCCCGCACCTGGTCCGCGGTCAGCCTGCCGCTTGGTCGGCCTGCCTCGACGAGGTCGGTGAGGGCGGGGTGCGCGAGCACCTCGGCGGGGAGCAGCTTGCGTGCGTTCGAGGACACGAACACCTCTCGTCACTGACATCGGGGCGCGGCGAGGCCCGATGGTGTCAACCCGGGCCCGTGCGCTCATTCTGCCACGCACAACCTCATGGTCGCCCATGGGAGTGAGCCGGGAGTGAGCCGGCGCATCATCCGGCCGACCTCGACGCCGCCTTCCGCAACCGAGCGGGGACCGGCGCCGGTCCCCGCACGTCATGCGGTCCGGCCGCTCACGCGACCGGACCGCATGACGTCCCAGGATCTCGCTAGGCGTTCAGGGCCCGTCGGACCCGGCGCCCGAACAGCTCGGCGGCGACGGCCACCGCGAAGGAGGCCAGCAGCAGGCCGGCGACCGCGTCGAACCGGAACGAGGCCAGGTTCTCCTGCAGCAGGCGCCCCAGCCCGGCGGCGCCGACCACCCCGACGATCGCGGTGTCGCGCACGCAGATCTCGAACCGGTAGAGCGTGTAGGTCACCAGGTGCTGGGCACTCGCCGGCGTCGTCGCCGCCAGTCCCGCCAGTCCGCGCGGCACTCCGACCGCCTGGAGCGCAGTGACGTGAGCCCGGATGCGTCCGGGATCTCCTCGAGGCCGGAGTCCTCGGTGGCGATGAAGAGGCTGTGGAAATCCGGGGCGATGTCGCGCTGGGCGAACGCCTGCGAACCTTCCGGCCGGTTGCGGGCCTGCGTCCCGGTCAGCCCACCCATCCAGGTAACGGCGACGTCACCGACCTCGAAGGCGCGCACGACGGCTGTGTAGTCCGTGACCGGCTTGTACTCGACCTCCAGGCCGGTGGCCTCGACGATTCTGTCGGCGACCAGGGGATGACGAGGGGATAGAGCCGGTTGAGCAGCTCGGGGTCCTGGTCGGGGGTCGCGGAGGTCCCCAACGTCGGCTTCTCCCCTGCGGACTCGCCGGAACCCGACGACTCGGAGTCCTCGGATCCGCAGGGGGACAGGAGCAACAGGCCGGCGGAGCCGAACAGGACCCCGCGCCGGTGGGCTTCATCAGGTCCTCGTTCCGGGTGTGGCGGGGGCGGGTGCGGCCACCCGACCGGTGGCGCCGACGGCGACCGCGGCCAGGGTGAGGAAGAGGGCAGTGCTGGTGGCCGTCCCGCCGAGCCAGGGGTCGAAGAACCCTCGCTGGACGGTGAGCAGGATCGCGGAGGCGACGGCGAGCCCGGCCCCGGCCAGCGCCACCATCCGGTTCCCGCTGGCGGCCACCAGCAGGGAGGCACCCACGAGGGCGAGGACGAGGCCGCCGAGCAGGTTGTAGGCGCCGAGGCTGACGGAGATGTCCGTGGAGCTCAGGGCGGGGCCGCGCGCGGCGAGCGGATCACCAAAGGACGTCACGACGCTGAAGAGCCCCGCCACGACCGCGAGGCCGCCCCACACCTGCAGCAGCCTCGCGCGCGACCCGACGCCGGCGCGGACCGCGTCGACCGACAGCGCGCGACCCGACGAGCCGACCAGCAGGGCCAAGTGGGCACCGATCATCAACCAGTAGGCCCACGGCCACTCCTCGGGCGCGTAGGCCACCGAGAGCCCGATGGCCAGCGACTGCGCCATGCCGAGGAGGGCGGCGGCGCGGACATACGTGCCGGACAGCAGCGTGACCGCCAACGCGGTCTCGGCCGCGAGGACCATCCAGCCGAACGGCCCGATGTGGGGCAGCACGGCGTTCTCGACGATCCAGCTGTACGGCGGGAACACGGGATGCTCGACCGCGAACGCGGTGAAATGGTAGAGCCCCCGACCGGCGTCCTTGCCGAAGTCGGGAGGCACCTTCCAGGCGACGTTGTAGAGCCACAGCAGGCCGAGCAGGATCCGCAGGGCGGCCATGCCGCTGGCCTGGTGGCGGGGGACGTCGTCGGCGTCGGGGGCACCCACCCAGCGGGTGAGGACCATCAGTCGGTCACGCACAGCGGAACACCTCGCGTCCGGATGCGGCGGCGGCGCTCTGCACGGCCACCGTGTCGCGCACCACGCCCAGGACCTCGCTGACGGGCGAGGGGGTGTCGGCGATGCGCATGTGGGGGTTGGTGACCGCGACCGGGTGCCACCAGGCGCCGTCGGCGGTCAGCGTGGGCTCGGGCTCCAGGTTGTCGATCGAGACGTGCAGCCCGGTCTCGGCGGAGCCCTCGGCGGCGACAGGCCGGATCACCCGGTCCTCGGGTGCGATCTGCAGGTCATCGAGTCGCCGGTGCAGGGCGGCGACGCCAGCCGGGTCCTCGTCCCACAGCGTGGCCGCGATCCGCACACGGAAACCGAGCGAGGCGGCGAGCTCGATGCCGGAGAGCGCCTTGGCCCACGTGCCCGCCCCCCGCTGCTGGTCGTGGATGTCGGGGGTGGCGCTGTCGAGGCTGACCTGCAGGGCGACCGACCGGTCCAGGTGCTCCAGGATCTCGCGCCGCCGTCCGCGGTGCAGGATCATCGCGTTGGTGAGCAGGGTGCGCTCGAGACCGTCCGCGGCGCCCAGCAGCTGGTCGAGCTCCGGGTGCATGAAGGGCTCGCCGCCCGTGAGGAAGACCTCCTTGCCACCGAGCTCGCGAAAATCCGCGAAGACCTCTCGCGCGACGTCGACCGGGAAGCGGCGGGCCTCGGCGCGGGGCGAGGACCGCGCGCAGCAGTAGTCGCAAGCCAGGTTGCAGTCGAAGTTGGTGTAGACCCACAGCCGCCGACCGATCGCGACGCTCTCGCCGAGGCTGAAGACCGTCTGCGAGGCGCCGTGCTTCTCCACGACGAACCACCACGGGCCGTCGTCGGACTCGGCGTGCCGCGTCGCGATGCTGTGGCCCACGAGGTCGGCCCAGGCCGGCAGGTCGACGTCCACGCTGGACTCCCCGCTCCGGATGCCGAGCAGGCCGCCATCGTCGAGTCGGCGCATCGAACGCGTGATGAGCAGCAGCAGACCGCTGCCACAGTCCATGTCGCCGCCGTCGATGAGACGCGCCACCTCCCCCGCCGGCGTCGGCACGTGATCCTCCCCCGCCCGAGGCAGGATCGTGGTCATCTCCGCACCGTGGTCACCCATCCTCGGCACCCTATCCATGGGGGTGAGGCTCGTTGGTGATCTCCACCACAGTCGTGTGTGTAGACCGGGGTTCTTGGCGGCTTCGCCCAGGCGCTCGCGGGGCGTAGATTTCCCTCATGAGCACGGCCGAACCACTGTGGCGGCCCGAGGACGCCGAGGCCCGCCGAGACTTCTGGGAGGGCGTCCACGACGGCAAGGACGTCGATGGCGTCTCGTGGTGGCAGTCGGTCCCCGGACTCTCCCTGGGACTGGTCGACGCCACCACGGTCTCGCCCGAGGAGCCGGTGATCGACGTGGGCGCGGGCTGGTCGACGCTGGCCGACCACCTGCTCGAGCGCGGATTCACCGACGTGACCGCCATCGACCTGTCGCGCACGGCGCTGGACACCGTGGGCGAGCGGGTCGGGGGGCTGAGGGCGCACCTGACGCTCGACGTCGCCGACGTACTCGACTTCGATCCCGGCCGGCGATACGCCCTGTGGCACGACCGGGCCGTCTACCACTTCCTGACCGAGCAGGACGAACGGGACGACTACCGCGCCTCGCTCGAGCGCTGCCTGGCGCCCGGCGGCTGGCTCGTCATCGCCACCTTCGGTCCGGACGGCCCGACGACCTGCAGCGGGCTGCCCATCGTGCGATACACCCACGAGGAGCTGGCCGCCGAGTTCCCCGGCTGCACGCTGGTCGACACCGCCGGCGAGGACCACCTCACGCCGTGGGGAACCAACCAGCAGTTCACGGCCGTGCTGCTGCGAGCCCCCGGCGCCTGAGCGAGAGGCCCCGGGCGGGGCGCGCTCACTCGGTGCCGATGTCTCCGCTCTTCACGGCCAGGACCGGGCAGCGCGCGTCGAGCAGGATCCGCTGGGCGTTGCTCCCGAGGATCAGCTTGCCGACGGGGGATCGGCGGCGCAGCCCGATCACGATCAGATCGGCACGATTGGCCTCGGCGATGCTGATCAGGTCCGCCGCGGGCTCGAAGCCGCGCACCAGCTGTCGGACGTCGAAATCGACTCCCGAGTCCTCGAGACGCTGCCGCACGGCGCCGATCTCCGACTCGGCGAGGTCCTTGGCATCGCGATCGAAGTCCGCGCCTCCCCGGTGGCTGCTGACGACGACCAGCCTGGTGTCGCGCAACTTGGCCTCGGCGATCGCTCGGACCAGGGCGGCGTCACCCTCCGGCTTGGCGACGTAACCCACGACGACGGTGCCCATCGACTCTCCTCCACGCGACGCTGGCCACCCGGTCGGGCGACCACGCGGGCACGGTACCCAACCTGGGATGCCGACGGGAGGTGGGCGCCCCTGTGGACGCGCCCGGCGGTTCTCCCCCGACGGCGGCAGGGTGGTCCCGTGCCCGAGCTGCGCGACCCCGTCCCGACCGAGCTGGCCCAGCAGCTGGCGGCCGCGGTGCTCGAGCACCGCGCCCGGCCGAGACGGCCTGAGCATCCGGCCGCCGCGCACGCGGGCCGGCCCGGCGGTCTGCGGACGCTCTTCGTCGCACCCTGGCCCGGCCACGCCGGGCGGACCGGGAGCGGGGTGACGCTCGACCACGCGGCGCGATCCGACGTCGTGGGGCGCCTCCTGGACGGGCTCGCCGCGGCGGGCGGGCAGGAGCCGACCCCGCTCCTGTGGCTGACCCGGCCGGCGTCGCACGAGGAGCCGGACGAGGACCGGGCCTGGCTCGCGGCCGTGCTGACCGCGGCGGGCGAGCGGGGCCTGGACCCGTGGTGGGCGGTGGTCACGGACCGGGGCTGGCACGACCCACGCTCGGGCACCACCGGAAGCCCATGACCGGCTTTCGTGCTGGGTTTCGTGCTGGGGGGATTCAGTCCCAGGTGTGCACCGGCTCGTTGGTGTGCATCCGCTCTCGGTACTCGCGAAGGGTCCGGGGCAGCGCGTCCTCGGCGGCGCCGGGGAGGTCCGCGATCTCGTGGTAGCGCCGCGCGAACCACTCGGCACCGTTGACGCCGGTCAGGCAGCGCTGCTCGATGATGCCCAGCAACCGGTCTCGATCCTCGGCCGCCACGCCCCAGTCCTCGAGGCCGGCGTGTGCCATCGGCAACAGGCGTCGCAGCACGAGCTCGGTGGCGGGGACCTGCCCCGTGCCGGGCCAGTAGACCTGCGCGTCGATGCCGTGGCGCGCGGCCTCGTGGAAGTTCTCCTCGGCCGCGGTGAAGGAGATCCGCGACCACAACGGCCGATCGGTCTCGGCGAGGGTCCGGACCAGGCCGAAGTAGAAGGCGGCGTTGGCGATCGTGTCGACCACGGTCGGGCCCGCCGCGAGCAGCCGGTTCTCCACCCGCAGGTGCGGGACGCCCCCGGAGATGTCGTACACCGGCCGGTTCCAGCGCCAGATGGTGCCGTTGTGCAGCCGCAGCTCCGAGAGCTGGGGCACCCCGCCGGACTCGAGCACCTCCACCGGGTCCTCCTCCTCCGTGACCGGGAGCAGCCCGGAGAAGTATCGGACGTTCTCCTCGAAGAGGTCGAAGACCGAGGTGATCCAGCGCTCGCCGAACCACACCCGGGGCCGCACCCCCTGCGTCCGCAGCTCCTCGCTGCGCGTGTCGGTGGCCTGCTCGAAGAGCGGGATCCGGGTCTCGCGCCACAGCTCCTTGCCCAGCAGGAACGGGGAGTTGGCGCCCATCGCGAGCTGCACGGACGCGATCGCCTGCGAGGCGTTCCAGTAGTTCGCGAACTTCTCCGGCGACGTCTGCAGGTGCAGCTGCGTGCTGGTGCACGCCGCCTCGGGGATGATCGAGTCGGTGGTGGTCGTGAGGAACTCCTCGCCCTCGATCTCGATGAGGATGTCCTCGCCTCGGGCGGCGAGGATCTGCTCGCTGAGCAGGTGAAACCGGGGATTGGGCATCAGCGTGTCTGCGGTCATGTGCCCGTCGCCGAGGGTCGGCAGGATGCCGATCATGACCAGGTGCGCCCCGACCTCCGCGGAGCGCTGCTCGGCGTCGTTGAGCGAGCGCCGCAGGTGGTCCTCGAAGCGGCGCAGGCCACCCTCGCGCAACCGTTCCGGCTCGAGGTTCACCTCGAGGTTGAACTGGCCCAGCTCGGTCTGGAAGGAGGGGTCGGCGATCGCCTTCAGCGCCTCGGTGCCCTTCAGGGCCGGGGCTTCCGCGTCGTCGACGAGGTTCAGCTCCACCTCCAGCCCGGTCATCGGGTCGTCGGTGTCGAATACCGCGTCCCGCAGCATCCGCTCGAAGACATCGAGGTTCCGGTGCACCTTCGCCCGGTACCTGGTGCGGTCCGCTCGCGTGAACTGCTGTGCCTGCACGTCTTCACCCATGGGCGGAGACTAGCCACGATCGGGCCCCCGCGGACACGGTCGAGGAGGCCATCCTCCTCCCCGGAGGACCGACGCCGACGGCTGCTGGGCGCCCGCGCCGTCGGTCCCCTCGAACACCGATCCGTCGTGGCGCCAGATGTCCGGGTCACACGCGCGCCCCAGGGCAGCGGCCACCAGGCCGGCCAGCGGATAGTCCGGATCCGAAGCGCCCACCCGGTCCAGGGCACACCAGGCGAGCGCCCCGTCGCCGGCCAACCATGCCGCGAACGCCAGGAGCGAGCCCGGCGCCGCCAGGAGCTCCGACGGCGCCCGCCGGACGAGGTCCGTCCACAGGGCCACGTGCTGCGGGGCCGTGGCGCGCGTCATCGTCGACCATGCCGCGTCGCGCACCCGGATCTCGAGCATGCCGTGCAGGAGCCGGGCACCGTCGTCCGCGGCGAGCGGCACCCCCCGGCCCACCGCACTCCCGACGACGGCACGCGCCCACGTCTCTTCGTCGGTCCCCTGGGAGGACGGCCGGCCGGCGGTGCGGGTGCGCACCCGGTCGACGGCGCGGGGATCGGGATCGAGGGACGCCGCGAGCGCCGCGCGCGAGGCGTGCAGGACCCGACCGGCGACCACGGAGCGCAGCACGAAGGGGTGCAGCGAGACGTCGTAGGGCACCCCCTCGTCCGCGCCGGGACCGGGCAGGTCCTGGGGCCCGGGCAGGCGGAACCAGCGGCGGTCGTGTGCGCGCAGGCACGCGACGAGCCGCACCCGCGGCGAACGCGCGTCGCCACCGGCCAGCGCCAGCGCGGTCCGCCGCGCCACGGCGGCTGCGAGGACGGGTCGCCGCGAGTGGATGATGAGCGCGCCGAGGCTCACCCGATGCGCGACCACCGGCTCCGTCAGCGACCGGACCATCTCGCGCAGGGCCGCGGGCTCCGGGGGCCCGTCCGCCCCGTCTGCCCCCGCTGACCCGTCTGCCCCCGCTGACCCGTCTGCCCCCGCTGAGCGGTCTGTCCCCGCTGTCCCGGCCGTCCCCTCTGGCGAGCGGTCGCCGGCGGGTCGACCCCGGACGGGCGGGAGGTCGACGCGCGCGTGGAACGTCCGCCCCGGGGGCCGCGCGGCGAACGAGAGCAGCGTCAGCGACTCCTCGGGCTCGAACCCGATGACGACGGGCACCAGCGCGATCAGGTCCTCGATGGAGCGCACGGTGAGTCGCTCGGGCCCCTCGGAGTCGGAAGCGGGTGGGACGGCGGGCGTCGCGGGCATGCCGCCACGCTGGCCGCCGACAGGGCCGGCACGAACGCCGGCGGCCGCCCCCTGTGGACGGGGAGCGCCCGGGCCGCAGCTGTGGACCGGGCGATAGCGTGCCCGGGTGCGCGAGACCGCCTCCGTGCTGCACCTCGACCTGGACGCGTTCTACGCCGCGGTCGAGCAGCGCGACAAGCCCTCGCTGCGCGGCAAGCCGGTCGTCGTCGGCGGCACCGGCGGGCGCGGCGTGGTGGCGACGGCGTCCTACGAGGCGCGGCGCTACGGCGTGCGCTCGGCCATGTCCACCCGCGAGGCGCGGTCCCGCTGTCCGCACGCCGCCTTCCTGTCGGGCCGGTTCCACGCCTACCGGGCGGCGAGCCGGCAGGTGATGACCGCGCTGCAGGAGGTCTCCGGACTGGTGGAGCCCCTCTCGCTGGACGAGGCCTTCGTCGACCTGGCGGCGGCGGACCTCCCGGACCTGGCCGTACCCACCCTCGCCGGGGTGGCGGAGGCCCTGAGGGCTCGAGTCGCGCAGGTGACCGGCGGGCTGACGGCGTCCGTGGGGCTGGCGAGCTCGAAGTTCGTGGCCAAGGTCGCCAGCGAGCTCGACAAGCCAGACGGGTTGGTCGTCGTCGCCCCGGGCACCGAGCGCGACCTGCTGCGGCCCATGCGCGTGAGCGTGGTGCCCGGAGTCGGCCCCCAGACCACGGAGCGGCTGCGGCGCGCCGGCGTGCACACCGTGGCCGACCTGGAGGCGCTCCCGCTCGAGGAGCTCGTCCGGCTCCTCGGCCGCGCCCATGGCGCCGGGCTGCATGCGCTCGCGCGGGCGCAGGACGACCGCCCCGTCGTGCCCGAGCGCGAGGCCAAGTCGATCAGTGCGGAGGACACCTACGACACCGATCTGACCGACCGCCGGCTGCTGGAGGGCCTGTTGACCCGGCACGCCACCGGGGTGGCGGAGCGCCTGCGCTCCCAGGGCCTCTCGGGGCGCACCGTGGCGATCAAGGTGCGGCTGCACGACTTCACCACGCTGAGCCGCTCCACCACGTTGGCCTCCCCCACCGACGACGGGGCCGTGGTCGCCCGCACCGCACGCGCCCTGCTCGCCGGTCTCGACACCTCCGGGGGCGTCCGGCTGCTCGGCGTCGGCGTGTCGGGGCTCGCGGACTGGGTGCAGGAGGAGCTCTTCCCCGATCCCGCCGCCGGCCCGTCGACCGGCCCGTCGACCGGCTGGGGCGACCCGGGGATGGGAGACGACGACGGCGCACCGGAGGCCCGTGTCGCCGACCTGGACCTCAGCGCGGCCTGTGCCGGCCGCCGCGAGTGGGCACCGGGCGCGGACGTCGTACACGCCGATCTCGGCCGCGGTTGGGTGTGGGGCTCGGGCCGGGGCGTGGTGACGGTGCGCTTCGAGACGGCCGACTCCCCGGCGGGACCTGTGCGGTCCCTGGCGATCGACGACCCCGCCCTGCGCCGGTGGCGCCCCGAGGACCCTGGGGACCCCGAGGACCCCGAGGACCCCGAGGACCCCGAGGACCCCGAGGACCCCGAGGACCCCGAGGGCGCCGCGCCCTCCCCGGGCGACTCGCCTATCGTCACCACCATGTCCGCTTCGTCGTCGCCAGCGCCGCCCGTCGCCGACCGCCGCCCCGTCGAGTCGGTGCACCACGGGCACACCCGGACCGACGACTACGACTGGCTGCGCGCCAAGGACGACCCGGAGGTCACGGCCTACCTCGAGGCCGAGAACGCCTGGACCCAGGCCCGCACGGCCCACCTCGCCGACCTGCGCGAGCAGATCTACTCCGAGATGCGCGCGCGCACCCAGGAGACCGACCTGTCCGTGCCGAGCCGGCGCGGCGGCTGGTGGTACTACGGTCGCTCCTTCGAGGGCCGGGAGTACGGCGCCTCCTGCCGCGTGCCTGTCGCGGACCCGGACGACTGGAACCCGCCACGGCCGGCGGAGGACAGCTCGGCCCTCGAGCCGGCGCTGCCCGGCGAGGAGGTGCTGCTCGACCTCGATGCGCTCGCCGAGGGGCACGAGTTCTTCTCCCTGGGCGGCTCGTCGGTCACCACCGACGGGCACCTGCTGGGCTACTCGGTCGACACCGTGGGCGACGAGCGCTACACGGTGCGCTTCAAGGACCTGCGCAGTGGCGACCTGCTCGACGACGAGCTGACCGGGGTGCTGGGCGGCGTCACCTGGCATCCCGACGGCACCGACTGCTACTACTCGACCATCGATGACGCGTGGCGCCCCGACAAGGTGTGGCGGCACCGACTGGGGACGCCGCAGTCCGACGACGTCCTCGTCTTCACCGAGGACGACGCCCGGTTCTGGACCGGCCTGGGGCGCACCCGCAGCGAGCGGTACCTGCTGATCGTGTCGGCCTCGAAGTCGACCACGGAGTACCGCTTCCTCGATACCCGCGACGACCCCGTCACCGGGGCGTGGCAGGTCTTCCACCCACGCGAGGCGGGCCTGGAGTACTCGCTCGAGCACGCCGTGCTCGGCGGCGAGGACGTGTTCCTGGTGCTGCACAACCACAGCGGACCCGACCACGAGCTGGGCGTCGCCCCCGTGGCGCCCGCGGGGCCGGACGACTGGCGCCCGCTGCTGCCCCACGACCCGGCGGTGCGCCTGGAGGACGTAGACGCCTTCGCCACGCATCTGGTCATCCACCAGCGCAGCCAGGGCCTGACCCAGCTGCGCGTGCTCGACCTGGGCCCCGACGGCGTCGCCGACGACCACCTCGTGGAGTTCACCGAACCCCTCTACACCGTCGGCTCGGGTGCGAACCCGGCGTTCGACCAGCCACGGGTGCGCCTGGGCTACACCTCGATGAGCGTGCCCTCCTCGATCTACGACTACGACGTCGGCACCCGTGAGCTGAGGCTGCTGCGCCGGGCCCCCGTGCTGGGCGGATACGACCCGGCGGACTACGAGCAGCACCGGCTGTGGGCGACCGCCCCCGACGGCGAGCGCGTCCCGGTCTCGGTGGTCTGCCGCCGCGGTGCCCGCGAGGACGAGGGCGGGGGCACCCGCCCGATCCCGCTGATGCTCTACGGGTACGGCGCCTACGAGATGTCGATCGACCCCTACTTCTCCGTCGCGCGGCTCTCGGTGCTCGACCGCGGCGCCGCCTTCGCGATCGCCCACGTGCGCGGGGGCGGCGAGATGGGTCGCCGCTGGTATGACGGAGGCAAGCTGGAGCACAAGCCGCACACCTTCTCCGACTTCGTGGCCTGCGCGGAGCACCTCGTGGCGACGGGCTGGAGCAGGCCCGAGACGATGGTGGCCGAGGGCGGCAGCGCCGGCGGGCTGCTGATGGGTGCCGTGGCCAACCAGGCACCCGGCCTCTTCGCGGGGATCTGCGCCGGCGTCCCGTTCGTGGACACGCTGACCAGCATGCTCGACTCCTCCCTCCCGCTGACCGTCGGCGAGTACGAGGAGTGGGGCAATCCCGAGGAGGACCCGGCGGCCTACGAGCTGATCGCCTCCTACGCGCCGTACGACAACGTCGGCGATCAGGCCTACCCGCCGATCCTCGCCGAGACGTCGCTGCACGACACCCGGGTGCTCTATGTCGAGCCGGCCAAGTGGGTGGCGCGGCTGCGAGCCACCGACCCGACGGGTGCGGGCCGGCCGGACGTCCTGCTGCGCACCGAGATGTCCGCCGGCCACGGCGGGGTCTCGGGACGCTACCGTGCGTGGCGGGACCGCGCGTTCTCGCTCGCCTGGATGCTGGACCGGATGGGGCTCGCCTAGCATCAGGCCGGGACCCCGCGGGGCTGAGAAGTTTCTGAGAGTTCACCCTCCACCGGAATGATCCGCATCGGGTTGGCGTCTGTAGAGATACAGGCGCTCATCACCCATCCGGGAAGAGGCCCTGTTCCGGATCTGTTGAACACCAGAGGCGTCATGGGGCGCCGGCGCAGAGGAGGGCTCATGCCCACGAGCACAGTGACCCGCTCCACCGACGCGGCCCTGCCCGCCGCCGGGCGTCAGGCCCAGGACGCCGTGGAGCGGGCCCGCGCGGCCCAGCCGGCCGTCACGACCACCGCGACGACGGGCGGCAAGGCTGGCCAGACGCGGTCCCCGCGCGCCACCGGCGCCCGCGAGATCGAGGGCCGCGACAGCGTGGGTCTCTACCTCGACGAGATCGCGCGCAACCCGCTGCTGGACGCCGCCACCGAGGTCGAGCTCTCCAAGACCATCGAGGCGGGGCTGTACGCGGAGCGTCTGCTCGCCGAGGGGCGCGTCGGCCGCAAGAAGGGCGGCGCCCCGATGTCGGCCCGGCTCGAGGAGCTCGAGTGGCTCGCCGAGGAGGGCCGCAAGGCGGTCGACACGTTCATCACCGCAAACCTGCGTCTGGTCGTCTCCATCGCCCGCAAGTACGGACGGGCCCAGATGCCGATGCTCGACCTGATCCAGGAGGGCAACACCGGGCTGATCCGCGCGGTGGAGAAGTTCGACTACGCCAAGGGCTACAAGTTCTCCACGTACGCGACCTGGTGGGTCCGCCAGGCCATCACGCGCGGGATCGCGCAGCAGGCCCGCGTGGTCCGACTCCCCGTGCACGTCGTCGAGGAGCTGAACCAGGTGGGCGGTGCGCGCCGCACGCTGGAGCGCCAGCTCGGCCGCGGGCCGGAGCCCGAGGAGATCGCCGTCGAGCTCGGCATGGACCTCGACCGCGTGATCGACCTGCTGGCCTGGGGCCGCGAGCACGTCAGCCTGGACACCCCGGTCGACGACGACGGCGACACCTCGCTCGGCGACCTGATGGCCCAGGAGACCGCGCCGGGGCCGGACGTGAACGTCCTGGACCACGAGTCCCGCGACCGGCTGAGTACGCTGGTCTCCCAGCTCGATGCGCGCGCCGCGGACATCATCCGCTCGCGCTACGGACTCACCGACGGCCGCCAGCACAAGCTGGCCGACATCGGGACGAAGCACGGCATCTCCGCCGAGCGGGTGCGTCAGCTCGAGCGGGAGGCCCTGCAGAAGCTGCGCGGCTTCGCCGATCCGGATCTCGCCGCCTGAGGGCCGGGATCCCACCGCCTGAGGCTCAGACTCGTCCGGTCAGCTCCGCGTAGACCTCCCGCACCCGGCGACGAAGGTCCTCGGGCGTCCCGGTGTTCTCGATGAGGTACGTCGCCACGGCCCGTCGCTGCTCGCGGGTGGCCTGCGCGGCGATCCGGGAGCGGGCGTCGTCCTCGGTCCACCCGCGCTCGTCGGTCATCCGCTCGACCTGCACGTGCTCGGGCACCTCGACGACCAGGACGGCGTCGAACTCGGCCGCGCGTCCGGACTCCACCAGCAGCGGGATGTCGTGCACCACCACGTCGCCCGGCCGGGCCGCCTCCTCCAGCTCCGCGTAGCGCTCGAAGACGAGCGGGTGCACGATCCCCTCGAGGCGCCGCCGCTGCTCCTCGTCACCGAAGACCACTCGGCCCATCGCCGGCCGGTCCAGGTCGCCCTCGGGCGTCAGGATCTCCGACCCGAACGCCTCCACGACGGCCTCCAGCCCCGGGGTGCCCCGCGCGACCACCTCCTTGGCGAGCTGGTCGGCATCGATCACGGTCGCCCCCAGCGCGTCCAGCTCCGCGGCCACGGTGCTCTTTCCCGAGGCCACGCCCCCGGTCAGTCCCACGCGCATACCCGCCAGCCTAGGGCCGCCCCGGCAGGCACCGGCCGCAGGCCGGCGGCGGGGCGGGAGGAGCCCCGGCGATCACACCCCTTGCGGTGGGGCTGGCGACCCGGACGGGCCGCTACCGTGCCGCGCGTCACACGTTCTCGGAGGTGGGCATGACCCAGATCAGCGATCGCGAGCGCGACGGGGCCGCGACGGAGGAAACGGGCCCGCAGCGCCCGCCCCGGACGACGTGGCTGCTTCGGCTCCTCGGCGTCGCGGTGGCTGCGGCGGGGTGGCTGGGGCTCGCGGGGGCGGACCTGTCGGCCGATGGCCGGGTGGTGGCCGGCATCGGGCTGCTGATGGCGGTCTGGTGGGTCACGGAGGCGATCCCGCTCTCCGCCACGGCGCTGCTGCCGATGGTCCTGCTGCCGGCACTGACCGCCCTGACGGTGGAGGATGCGACGACGCCGTACGCCAACCCGATCATCTTCCTGTTCATGGGCGGATTCCTGATCGCCATCGCGATGCAGAAGTGGAACCTGCACCGACGGATCGCGCTGCTCACCCTGCGGCGGGTGGGGATCTCCCCCCGCCGCATCGTCCTCGGCATGATGATCGCGACGGCGTTCCTCTCGATGTGGGTCTCCAACACCGCCACCACGCTGATGATGCTGCCGATCGCGCTCTCCGTGCTGTCCCTGGTCATCGACAACAGCGGCGATCAGGATGACGCTCACGCCGACCACGACGCGACCGACCGGATCAGGTCCGGCGAGGCCGTGAGCCAGGCCGTGTCGGACCCGAGGATCCGGCTCTTCGGCGTCGCCCTCCTGCTCTCCGTGGCGTGGTCGGCCTCCATCGGTGGCCTCGGCACCCTGCTGGGCAGCCCGCCCAACGCCATCGTCGCCGGCTACCTCGAGTCCGAGGTAGGCAAGGAGGTCGGCTTCGCGCAGTGGATGATGCTCTGCGTCCCGCTGGTGATCGTCTTCCTGCTCATCGCCTGGTTGCTCATCACCCGGCTGATGTTCCGCGTCGACCTGGACTCGCTGCCCGGCGGCCGCGAGCTGATCGATGACGAGATCAGCGAGCTCGGCCCGATGAGCCAGGGCGAGAAGGTGGTCCTGGCGGTCTTCGCCTCCGCGGCCTTCCTGTGGATCGTGCCCGGCGTGCTGTCCAACATCGGCCCGCTCGCGGACGGCTATCCGTGGCTCGGCGCACTCGACGACACCGCGATCGCCATCACCGCCGGCATCATCCTCTTCCTGATCCCCGGCGATCGCCGCGGCAACATGACGCTGGTGTGGGAAGACGCCGAGCGCGGTCTGCCCTGGGGCGTGCTGCTGCTCTTCGGCGGTGGCCTCAGCCTCGCGGGCGCCGTCGCGGGAACCGGGCTCGACGAGTGGCTCGGTTCGCAGGTCAGTGGACTGGAGGCCCTGCCGATCGTGCTGCTGCTGATGGCGGTGGTGGTCATCGTCCTGCTGCTGACCGAGGTCACCAGCAACACCGCCACGGCCGCGACGTTCATCCCTGTGCTCGGCGGCGTCGCCGTGGGCATTGGCGTGGACCCCCCCACGCTGCTGATCCCGGCCGCCCTCGCGGCCACCTGCGCCTTCATGCTCCCGGTGGCCACGCCGCCCAACGCGATCGTCTTCGGCAGCGGCGCGGTGACCATCGGCGAGATGGTGCGCGGAGGCGTCGTGCTCAACGTCGTCGGGGTGCTGCTCATCACGCTCGCGACGGTCATCCTCGGGCCCTTCGCGCTCGATCTCGTCCTCTAGCCTCCTCCGGGTGAGGACGAAGGGTGGCGCGGGCGTCTCGCCCGGCGGAGGCCACACCGTCCGCCTGATGGCCGGCGCCTCGTCGCTGACGACGCTGGGGGCGATCCCGCCCTTCCTCGTCGGGGCGCAGGGCGTCTGGCTCCGCGCCGACCTCGAGATCGGCCTCGGAATGCTCGGCGTGTCCATCGGCGCCTTCTTCGGCGCCGCGGCCGTGGGCGCGGTGGCGGCCGGGGCGATGGTCGACCGCCTCGGCCGGCGAGCCGGGCGGGTGCTGGCAGGGGCGCTGGTCGGCCTGGGCGGCTCCGTGATGGCCGGCCTCGTGCAGGACGCCGCCACCCTGGTCGCGTGCATGGTGCTGCTCGGGCTCGGCAACGCCGCGTGTCAGACCACGGCCAACCTGGCGATGGCCCGCGCCCTGCCACCGCACCGGCGGGGTCTCGGCTTCGGGGTCAAGCAGTCGGCCATCCCGCTCGCCATCATGCTCGGTGGGCTCGCCGTCCCGGCGCTGGGCGCGACGCTCGGTTGGCGGAGCACCTTCGTGACGACCGCCCTGGGCGGGGCCGCCGTCGCGATCACGGCTCTCGTGCATCGACCCGCCGCGGCACCCCCGGCGCCGGACCCGAACCCGGCGGCGATCGACCGGCCGCCCTGGCCACCGCTGCTCCTGTGCGGCCTGGCGATCACCTGCGCCAGCGCCGCCGCCAACTTCCTGGGCGCCTTCGTGGCCTCCTGGGCGTTCGAGGTGGGGCTCGGAGCGACCGCCGCCGGCCTGGTGATGGCCGCCGGGTCGGCCGGGTCGATCGTCGTCCGGATCGGCAGCGGCTTCCGCGCCGACCGGCGCTCGGGGCGGAACCTGCCGGTCGTCGCTGCCCAGATGTATGTCGGCGCCGCCAGCCTGCTCGGCCTGGCCGTCGCGAAGCCCGCCAGCGTCGTCGCCTTCGGCTTCCTCGCCTTCGCCGTCGGCTGGTCCTGGCCCGGCCTCCTGCTCTTCGCGGTCGCGCGGGTCGGCCGCGACCGCCCCGGCCGCGCCGCGGGCGTGATCCAGGCGGGAGCCTTCGTCGGTGGGTCGATCGGGCCGGTGGCTCTGGGCGCCCTCGCCGGGCAAGCGGGGTTCCCGGCCGCGTGGCTCGTGGGGTCCGGCTTGTTCGTGGTGGCGGGCACCCTCGTGCTGCTGGGGCGACGCGGCTTCGTCGCCGACCTGCGCAGCCGCCCGCCACGCACCCCGATCGCCTACGGCGGCCGACGCCACGCGGGTGCCGGATAGCCTCGCCGCGATGTCCCCGCACACCCAGCCCCCGCACCGCCGGCCGCCGTTCGACCTTCCGCACGACGACAGCCGCCTGCCGATCGCGCCGCTGCCCGCGGGCCTGCGCCCCGGCGATCGGGTCGCCCTGCTCGTGCCGGGCTCACCGCGCCTGCTGGAGACGGTGCACGCGCTCCTCGCCAACGGGGTGGTGCCGATCCCGCTCGATCCCCGGCTCAGCGCCTGGGAGCGGCCGCGGATCCTGGGCGGCCTCGACCCGACCCTGCTCGTGGAGGACGGGGACGACCTGGCCGCGCTGCTCGACGGGATCCCCGAGGCCGGGCGCCGGGGGATCCCGCGGGCGCGCCCGATGCACTGCACCTCCGGTACGACAGGGACGCCCAAGGGTGTCTGGAGCGGCCTCCTCTCCCCCGCGGGCGCCGAGGCCGCCCTCGCCGAGGAGGCGTTGACCTGGGGGTTCGGCGCCGAGGATGTGAACCTGGTGCTCAGCCCGCTGTACCACTCGGCTCCCTTGCGCTTCAGCCTCGGCACCCGGCTCGCCGGCGGCCGCGTCGTCGTGCCCGGTGCCTTCGACCCCCGTTTGGTCACCGCCGCGATCGAACATGAGCGGCCGACCAGCATGTTCTGCGTGCCCGCCCACCTGCAGCGGCTCTTCGCACACTGGGACGAGGTCGGCACCCCCGACCTGTCGTCCTTCCGGCTGGTCGCCCACGCCGGCGCGCCCTGCCCCGATGCCGTGAAGCGACGGCTGATGGACGAGTTCCCGGCCGGGTCGACGTGGGAGTTCTACGGATCCACGGAGGGACAGTTCACCGCCTGCCGCAGCGAGGAGTGGCTCGAGCGGCCGGGGACCCTCGGCCGGGCGCGGCAGGGGCGGTCGCTGCGGACGGATCCCGACGGCACCCTGTGGTGCGCGCCGCCGGAGCACGCGCGCTTCGTCTACTACGGCGACCCGGAGAAGACGGCCGACGCCTGGCGCGAGGGCCCGGACGGACCGGAGTTCTCCGTCGGGGACCTCGGCCGCATCGACCCGGAGGGGTACGTCTACCTGGACGGCCGCCGGGTCGACCTCATCATCTCCGGCGGCGTGAACGTCTACCCGCTCGAGGTGGAGCAGGCGCTGGCCGAGCACCCGGGTGTCCACGACGTCGCGGTGTATGGCGTCTCCGACGAGGCCTGGGGCCAGCGCGTGTGCGCAGCGGTGGTCGGGACCGCCGACGCGGCATCCCTCGACGCCTGGGCCCGCGAGCGGCTCGCGCCCCCGAAGCGGCCGAAGACCTACCGCCTCCTCGACGGCCTCCCGCGCACCGCCACCGGCAAGGTCAGGCGCGATCGGCTCACGGACGAGCCCTCCGCACGGGTGGTCGAGTAGCCGAGCAGAGGGCCCGGCCGCCCTCGGCGGCCGGGCCCTCGTGCGTGCGGTCGAGAAGGATCGAGCCGGATCAGCCGCCGGTGAGCTTCTGGCGCAACTGCTGCAGCGCCTCGTCGGAGGCGAGCGAGCCCTCATCCTCGTCCTCGGAGTCCGAGGAGTAGGAGGTGGCCTCGCTGGCCTCGACCTCGGCCTGCGCGGCCTCCTTCTTCTGCTTCACGTGGGCCTCCCAGCGCTCGTGCGCCCGGGCGTACTCCTGCTCCCAGGTCGCGCGCTGCTCATCGAAGCCCTCGCGCCACTCGCCCGTCTCGGGGTCGAAGCCCTCCGGGTAGATGTAGTTGCCCTGCTCGTCGTAGGTGGCGGTCATGCCGTAGAGCGTCGGGTCGAACTCGTCGACGTCGCTGGCCGTCAGCGTGTCGTTGGCCTGCTTCAGCGACAGCGAGATCCGGCGACGCTCGAGGTCGATGTCGATGATCTTGACCATCACGTCGTCGTTGACCTGCACGACCTGCTCGGGAATCTCCACGTGGCGCTCGGCCAGCTCCGAGATGTGCACGAGGCCCTCGATGCCCTCCTCGACGCGGACGAACGAGCCGAAGGGCACCAGCTTGGTGACCTTGCCCGGCACGATCTGCCCGATCTGGTGGGTGCGGGCGAAGTGCTGCCAGGGGTCCTCCTGCGTCGCCTTGAGCGAGAGCGAGACCCGCTCGCGGTCCATGTCCACGTCGAGCACCTCGACCGTGACCTCGTCCCCCACGCCGACGACCTCGCTCGGGTGGTCGATGTGCTTCCAGGAGAGCTCGGAGACGTGGACCAGGCCGTCGACGCCGCCGAGGTCCACGAACGCGCCGAAGTTCACGATCGAGGAGACCGTGCCCTTGCGGATCTGGCCCTTCTGCAGCTGGGTCAGGAAGTTCTGGCGCACCTCGGACTGGGTCTGCTCCAGCCACGCGCGGCGCGAGAGCACGACGTTGTTGCGGTTCTTGTCGAGCTCGATGATCTTCGCCTCGAGCGTCTGACCCACGTACGGCTGCAGGTCGCGCACGCGGCGCATCTCGACCAGCGACGCCGGCAGGAACCCGCGCAGCCCGATGTCGAGGATGAGGCCACCCTTGACGACCTCGATGACGGTGCCCTCGACGACGCCGTCCTCCTCCTTGACCTGCTCGATCGTGCCCCAGGCGCGCTCGTACTGAGCGCGCTTCTTGGACAGGATCAGGCGACCCTCCTTGTCCTCCTTCTGGAGGACCAGGGCCTCGACCGCGTCGCCCACCTCGACGACCTCGCTCGGGTCGACGTCGTGCTTGATGGAGAGCTCGCGAGAGGGGATCACGCCCTCGGTCTTGTAGCCGATATCGAGGAGGACCTCGTCCCGGTCGACCTTCACGATGGTGCCGGCGACGATGTCCCCATCGTTGAAGTACTTGATGGTCTCATCGATCGCGGCGAGGAACTCTTCCTCCGACCCGATGTCGTTGACCGCTACCTGCGGTGCGTCGGTCTCCGGAAGAGTGGCAATGCTGCTCGTCATGTGGAAAGGGGTTCCTTGGGGTGGATTGAGGAGTCGTACGGGCACGCCACAGGCCCGATTGCACCGTCGTGAGTGGGGCGCCTCGCACTCCACGACGCCGACAGCGAGCTCGTGTCCACTCCGTCCGGGACGCGGCAGACCTCTGGCGCACCGGCCAGCCTACGCGCGTCGGGATGCATGGGTCCAACTGCGGTCCGACCTGTCGCCCGGACGCGCGCTGCCGGGCGACTACGCTCGCCGCATGGCGTCGCTCCGCTGGTCCCCGCCGCTGCGCGACGCCCTGACCCTGCCCTGGCGGCTGGCCAGCGCCGGCGCCCGCGTCACGCTCGCCCTCGGCACACTGGCCGCACCCGAGGGCCCGATCAGGCGGCCCGGTGGTTACGCGGACCTCGTGACCCGCCTGATCGGCGACGGCGGGTACGCCGAGCGGGTCACCTCGTTCCTCACCGACGAGGACGGGCCGATGCGGCTGGTGGCCCAGCTCGAGGCCGTCCTGGCACCCGAGCGCCCCGTCGGGAAGCTCATCGAGCGCAACGGGAGCCTCGACCGACTGCTGGCCGAGGACGGTCCGCTGCTCCCGTTGCTGGTCCCGGGCGGGCCGGTCGACCGCCTGATGGCCCCGGGCGGGCCGGCCGAGCGTCTGATGGCCCCGGGCGGGCCGCTGGACCGCCTCCTCGCGCCGCGAGGCCCCCTGGAGCAGGTGGTGGCCGACGACGGGCTGCTCGAGCGGCTCCTGCGCACCGGGGGCGCGCTGGACGCCCTGACCGCCGAGGGGGGAGTGCTCGAGCGGCTGCTGGTGGACGACGGTGTGCTCGAGCGCCTGCTGGCGGAGGGCGCGCTGGTCGACCGCATGCTGACCGAGGACGGCTTCGTCGAGCGGCTCGTCGCCGAGGGCGGCACGCTGGAGCAGCTGATCGCGCTGGGCACGACGGTGGAGGAGATCCAGCCGCGCCTGGTCGAGCTCACGGGCCTGATCCCCTCGTTGGAGAAGACGGCGACCGAGCTGCACCGGGCCGTCGGTCCGCTGGGTGAGCTGGCCGCCCGCCTGCCGCTGCGGGGCCGCAAGCCGCTCGAGACCCGGTCCTAGGCGGGTGTCCCGGCGGTGAGCGTCCCGGACGAGCTCGGCCAGGGCACCGACCCGTCGCTGGCGGTCGGCCGTCACCCCGTCGACGAGGAGCACTCGCGGCGCGCCAACGGCGCGGACTGGGACCGGTACGCCGACGAGTACCAGGCCAGCCACGGGGCATTCCTCGGCGACGTCGGCTTCGTGTGGGGGCCGGAGGGGCTCACCGAGGCGGACGCCGGCCTGCTCGGCCCGTTGCCCGGTCGCGACGTGCTGGAGGTCGGCGCCGGCGCCGGGCAGTGCGCCCGGTGGGTGCGGGCCCAGGGGGGGCGGTCGGTGGCTCTCGACCTGTCGCACCGCCAGCTCCAGCATGCCAGGCGGATCGACGTGGAGACCGGGATCGCCGTGCCCTCGGTGCTGGCGACCGCGACCGCGCTGCCGTTCCGCGACGACAGCTTCGACGTGGTCTTCAGCGCCTTCGGAGCGCTGCAGTTCGTCGCCGACAGCACCGACGCTGTCGCCGAGACCGCGCGGGTGCTGCGTCCCGGCGGGCGTTTCGCGTTCTCGATCACCCACCCGACCCGCTGGGCCTTCCCCGACGACCCGACGGCCGACGGGCTGGTCGCCTCGCAGTCGTACTGGGACCGGACGCCGTATGTGGAGACGCACGCCGAGTCGGGCGAGGTGCGCTACGCCGAGCACCACCGCACGCTCGGCGACTGGGTGCGCCAGCTGGCCGACGGCGGCTTCGTCCTCCGGCGCCTCGAGGAACCCGAGTGGCCGGAGGGCCACGACCGGACCTGGGGCGGCTGGTCGCGTGTCCGGGGCCTGCTGATCCCCGGGACGGCGATCCTCGTGGCGGACCTCGGCGCGTGACTCAGGCGGGCTGCTGGAGCAGCAGCACCAGGTCGTCGCGGTGCACGACCTCGCGCTCGTAGCCCGCCCCCAGGTCGCGCTTGAGGTCGCCGGTGCTGCGGCCGAGCAGCCGGGGCAGCTCGGCCGAGTCGAAGTTGACCAGGCCGCGGGCGATCGGGTGCCCGTCGGGGTCGACGAGGTCGACGGGGTCGCCCGCGACGAACCCGCCGTCGACGGCGGTCATCCCGGCGGCCAGGAGCGAGGCACGCCGCTCGACGACCGCGCGCACCGCGCCGGCGTCGAGGTGCAACCGGCCGGCGGGTTCGGTGGCGTGGGCCAACCACAGCAGGCGCGTCGGGCGACGCCGGCCGGTGGGGTGGAAGAGGGTGCCGACCGGTTCGCCCGCCAGCGCCGCCCCGGCCGCGTCCGCCGCGGCGAGGAGGACGGGGATGCCGGCGCCCGTGGCGATCCGGGCCGCCTCCACCTTGGTCACCATGCCGCCGGTTCCGACACCGGCCGCACCGCGGCCGCCGACGTCGACGGCGGCCAGGTCGGCCTCCCCGCGCACGTCGGAGAGCAGCCGGGACGAGGGATCGCGCGGCGGCCCGTCGTACAACCCGGCCACGTCGGAGAGCAGGACCAGGAGATCGGCGTGCACCAGGTGGGCGACCAGCGCCGCGAGCCGGTCGTTGTCGCCGAAGCGGATCTCGGTCGTCGCGACCGTGTCGTTCTCGTTGACCACGGGCAGCACGCCCAGCTCGAGCAGCGTCGCGAAGGTCTGGTGGGCGTTGCGGTAGTGCGAGCGGCGGGTGACATCGTCCAGCGTGAGGAGCACCTGGCCGGCGATCAGTCCGTGCCGTGCCAGCTCCTCGGTGTAGCGGTGCACGAGCAGGCCCTGCCCCACCGAGGCGGCCGCCTGCTGCGCCGCCAGGCCGCCGGGGCGACGAGCCATCCCGAGCGGCGACAGGCCGGCGGCGATGGCACCCGAGGAGACCAGCACGACTTCCGTGCCGCGCGAGCGCACCCCGGCCAGGACGTGGGTCAGCTCGCGCAGCCGGGACGGGTCGATCCCGCCGGCGGTCGTCGTCAGGGACGAGGACCCGACCTTGACGACGACGCGCCGGGCGGCGGTGACCTCGTGTCTCACGGCTGGTCGCCCTGGTCGAGGCGGGGATCGACGTCGGGGTCGTCGGAACCGCCGACCTCATAGGACATCGGGCCGAGGCCCGAGCCGCCGCGCAGGCCGGTGGTCTCGCCGACGGTGAGCCCGAGGCGCCGCGCCACGTCGGCGCGGGTCTCCCCCGGCGCGCGATCCGCCATCGCCTCATCGATCTGGCGCCGTCGCCGCGCGGCCGGCCGCTCGTCGCCGAAGCGGTGGTCCTCGCCCCTGCGGCTCAGGATCTCGGCGCCCGCCTCGACGGAGGGACGGAAGTCGAACACCACGGCGTTCTCGCCGGGCCCGATGATGACGGCGTCGCCCTCCTCGGCCCCCAGCTCGACCAGGCGCTCCTCGACCCCGAGGCGGGCGAGCCGGTCCGCGAGGTAGCCGACGGCCTCCTCGTTGCCGAAGTCGGTCTGTCGCACCCAGCGCTCCGGCTTGGCCCCGCGGACCCGCCAGCCCCGCCCGTCGAACGCGACGTCCACGCCGTCCGCCCCGCCGACGGCGGTCGGTCGCAGCACGATCCGCCGGCGCTCGGCCGAGGGAGCCTCGGCCCGGGCGGCCTCGACAATCCCCGCCATGGCGAAGGTGAGTGCCTGGAGTCCCTCGCCCGACGCCGCGGAGACCTCGAAGACCTCGAGTCCCCGCGCCTGGACATCCTCGACCACGAACGACGCGATGTCGCGTCCGTCCGGGGTGTCCACCTTGTTCAGCGCGACCAGCCGCGGCCGGTCTTCGAGCCCCCCGTGTCGGGCCAGCTCGCGCTCGATGACGTCCAGGTCGGCGAGCGGCTCGCGGTCGGGCTCGAGCGTCGCGCAGTCGACGACGTGGACCAGGGCCGCACACCGCTCGACGTGGCGGAGGAATGCGTGGCCGAGGCCGCGGCCGTCGCTGGCTCCCTCGATCAGACCCGGTACGTCGGCCACGGTGAACACCGTCTCGCCGGCGGTCACGACGCCGAGGTTCGGGACCAGGGTCGTGAAGGGGTAGTCCGCGATCTCGGGCTTCGCCCGCGAGATCGCCGCGACCAGCGAGGACTTGCCCGCGCTGGGGAAGCCGACCAGGCCGACATCGGCCACGATCTTGAGCTCCAGGACGATCTGCCGCTCCTCGCCCGGCTCGCCGAGCAGCGCGAACCCGGGCGCCTTGCGTCGCTTCGAGGCGAGCGCGGCGTTGCCGAGGCCTCCGTGGCCCCCCTCGCAGATGATCATCTCGGTGCCCGGGCCGACCAGGTCGGCGAGCGTCTCCTCGTGGGCGTCCCGCACGACCGTGCCCTCGGGCACCGACAGCACGAGGTCGGCGCCGCGGGAGCCATTGCGGTTTCCGCCCTCGCCCGGTCCACCGTTCCCGGCGCGACGGACCTTGGAGTGGTGGAAGTCGAGCAGCGTGGTGACGTCCGGGTCGACGCGCAGCACCACGGAGCCGCCGGGCCCGCCGTTGCCGCCGTCCGGTCCGCCGAGCGGCTTGAACTTCTCGCGGTGCACCGAGGCCGCGCCGTCGCCCCCGTTGCCGGCGCCGACGCGCAACGTCGCCCGGTCGACGAAGCTGGGCAGGGCCATCGGTTCTCCAGGAAGTCAGACGACTCGAAATCAGACGAAGGGCGTCCCCGTTCTCAGGGACGCCCTTCCGAGGCGTGGTCTCGGTGTGAGCGTCAGCTCACGGTGACGGGACGATGTTGACCACGCGGCGCCCGCGGCGCTTGCCGAACTCGACGGCACCGCCGGTGAGCGCGAACAGCGTGTCGTCGCCGCCGCGCCCCACGCCCGCACCGGGGTGGAAGTGGGTGCCGCGCTGGCGCACGATGATCTCGCCGGCGTTCACGACCTGGCCACCGAAGCGCTTCACGCCGAGACGCTGAGAGTTGGAGTCGCGACCGTTCTTGGTGGAGGCGGCGCCCTTCTTGTGTGCCATGAGTGCAGTCCTTCGTCGCTGGGGTTCGCCGTCAGGCGGAGATGTCGGTGACCTTGACCCGGGTGTAACGCTGCCGGTGGCCCTGGCGCTTCTTGTAGCCGGTCTTGTTCTTGAACTTCTGGATGCGAATCTTGGGGCCCTTGGCCGCCCCGAGGACCTCCGCGGTCACGGAGGCCTTGCCCAGCCGCGATGCGTCCGAGGTGGTCGTCTCGCCGTCGACGAGCAGCACGACCGGAAGCCGGACCGACTCCCCGGCCTGGGTGGCCACCTGGTCGATCTCGATGACGTCGCCCACGGCAACCTTCTGCTGCTTGGCGCCTGCGCGCACGATCGCGTACACCGCGGTCTCCTTGATCGGCTGTCGGATGGAATCGGGCTCGAGCGTCATCCGGCAGCGCTCAGCCGGTTCGGAAGGGCGGCGCAGGTGGGACGATGCTCGGAGGGCGCGCCCGCAGCACGCCGAGGATCCATCCTACGGATCCCGGTGGAACGGCGCAAAACGCGCGCGCACCCAGGACCGCACCCATCACTCCGCCTCGTCGGCAGGCTCTTGCCCCTCGGGTCCGGAGGACGGGGATGGCGTCGTGGCCCGGCTCGCGCCCCCCCGGGTGCGCGTGCGGGTCACCACCTGCGGGCGTGCGGGGGCTTCGTCCGTCCCGGGCTCCTGGGCGGCGGACACCGGTTCGGGCGTGGGAACGGTGATCGACACCGCTGCCGCCGAGATCCCGGCCGGACGGCTGGCCTTGCGCCGGGTCCGGGACACCACGCGCGGGCCCGGCTCGGGCGTCGCCTCCTGCTGCGGCTCGGGCTTGGCCTCCGGCGCGGCCTTCGCCTCGGGCTCCGGCCTCGCCTCGGGCTCCGGCTCGGGCTCCGGCTTGGGCTCGGGCTCGGGCTCGGGCTCCGGCTTGGGCTCGGGTGTCGCCTCGGGCTCGGGCGTCGGCTCCGCGTCCGCCTGCGCGCGGTCGGCCGGGCCGTCCCCGTCCTGCTTCCCTGCCTGCGCGTCCTCGGCGGCCTTGTCCGCGCGAGCCATGGCGGCGAACTCGGCGGGGGTCGGGTGGTTGCGGCCATCGTTCTCCGCGCCGCCCGCCTGCGATCCGCGGTTACCCCCGTCGTCGCCGCGCTGACCGCCCTGGGCGCGGCCACCCTTGCCGCCCCTCGTGCCGCCGCCCTTGGTGTCGTTGCCGCCCGAGCCGTCACCGGCGCCGTCGCGACCACGACCGCTCCGCCGGCGACCCTTTCGGCCGCCACCGTCGTCGTCGTCCTTGCCCGGCTCGACGGGCATGTCATGGGTGTGCAGGCCACGGCCCTGGCAGTGCTCGCAGGTCTCGCTGAAGGCCTCGAGCAGGCCGGTGCCGATCCGCTTGCGGGTCATCTGCACGAGGCCGAGCGAGGTCACCTCGGCGACCTGGTGCCGGGTGCGGTCACGGCCCAGGCACTCCACCAGCCGGCGCAGCACGAGGTCCCGATTGGACTCCAGCACCATGTCGATGAAGTCGACGACGATGATGCCGCCGATGTCGCGCAGCCGGAGCTGCCGGACGACCTCCTCGGCGGCCTCGAGATTGTTGCGCGTGACCGTCTCCTCGAGGTTGCCCCCGGAACCCGTGAACTTGCCGGTGTTGACGTCGACGACGGTCATCGCCTCGGTGCGATCGATGATCAACGACCCACCGGAGGGCAGCCAGACCTTGCGGTCGAGCCCCTTGGCGATCTGCTCGTCGATCCGATAGGCGGCGAAGGTGTCCGGTCCGTCGTCCTCACGCTCGTACTTCTCCAGCCGGTCCTCGAGGTCCGGGGCGACGTGAGAGACGTACTCGTGCACGGTCGTCCAGGCGTCCTCCCCCTCGACGACCAGCTCGCTGAAGTCCTCGGTGAACAGGTCGCGGACCACCTTGACGGTCAGGTCGGGCTCGCCGTAGAGCAGCTTCGGGGCGCTCGCCTTGCGCTTGGCCTCGATGTCCGCCCAGCGGGCCGTGAGTCGCTCGACGTCCCGCGTCAGCTCCTCCTCGCTAGCGCCCTCGGCGGCGGTCCGCACGATGACGCCGGCGTCGCCGGGGACGATCTCCTTCAACAGGGACTTGAGCCGGCTGCGCTCCGTGTCGGGCAGCCGGCGGGAGATCCCCGAGTTGGTGCCGTCCGGCACGTAGACCAGGAACCGGCCCGCCAGGCTGATCTGGCTGGTCAGGCGCGCGCCCTTGTGGCCCACCGGGTCCTTGGTGACCTGGACCAGGACCGACTGGCCCGAGGACAGCACCGACTCGATCTTGCGCGGCTGCCCCTCCTTGTGACCGAGGCTGGACCAGTTCACCTCACCGGCGTAGATCACCGCGTTCCGGCCCTTGCCGATGTCGATGAACGCCGCCTCCATGGACGGCAGGACGTTCTGCACGCGGCCGAGGTAGATGTTGCCGATCAGCGACGTCTGGGACTCGCGCGAGACGTAGTGCTCGACCAGGACCTGGTCCTCGAGGACGGCGATCTGGGTGAGGTCCTCGCGCTGACGGATCACCATCGACCGCTCGACGGACTCGCGGCGCGCGAGGAACTCCGCCTCGCTGACGATCGGCGCACGGCGCCGACCGGCCTCGCGACCCTCGCGGCGACGCTGCTTCTTGGCCTCGAGCCGGGTGGACCCGGCCAGCGCGGTGATCTCGTCCTCCGCGGAACGGCCCTCGCGGGCCTTGGTGCCCGTCTTGCCCGGTTGGCCGCCTCCCCCACCGCTGCCGGAGTCGTCCCCGGAGCGACGGCGGCGGCGGCGCCGCCGCGAGGAGCCGCTGCCCTCGCCTCCGCCCTGCTCGTTGCCGGCATCGTCGTCCTGGTCGGAACCGTCGGCACCGCCCTGCTTCTTGACCTGGTTGCCGGAGCCCTGGTCGCCGGAGCCCCGGTCGTCCGAGTGCTTCTTGGTGCCGGAGCCTTGGTCGCCGGAGCCCCGGTCGTCCGAGTGCTTCTTGGTGCCGGAGCCTTGGTCGCCGGAGCCCCGGTCGTCCGAGTGCTTCTTGGTGCCGGAGCCCTGGTCGCCGGAGACCTGGTGGGTCGCTTCCCGCTCGTCGTCGCCGTCGCCCGACGGGGAGCCGCCCCCGCCGCCGCCCCGACGCCGACGCCGGCCGCCGCGACGCCGACGACGCCGGGGTCCGTCCGGGCCGGAGTCGTCGTCGTCCCCGGTCTCGGAGTCCCCGGTCTCGGAGTCCCCGGTCTCGGAGTCCCCGGTGTCGGAGTCCCCGGTCTCGGAGTCCCCGGAGGGGTCGCCGGCGCTCCCCCCCTCGTCCCCGGGGGTCGCCTCCGGGCGCGCGCTCGCCGTGGCCGGCTCGGGGGCCTGGAACAGCGGCGCGGTGGCGCCGGCTGCCTCGTTCGACCGAGCCGGCGCCTCGACGTCGGACTCCTCGTCCTGAGGCGCGTCCTGCCTCGCCGTCGAGGTCGCGTCGGCCTTCGTGGCCGGTAGCGCCTCACCCACCGACGGGGCGTCCTCGGGGGCCGCATCCTCGTCCGCCGGCGCGTCCGCCTGCTTGGCCGACGCGTTCTTGGTGGCGCTCTTCTTGGTGGTGCTCTTCTTCGCGGCCGCCTTCTTCGCAGGGGCCTTCTTCGCGGCCGCCTTCTTCGCAGGGGCCTTCTTCGCGGCCGCCTTCTTCGCAGGCGCCTTCTTGGAGGCCTTCTTCGCGGGCTCGGCGGCGGCGGTGCCGTCCTCGGCGTCCGGGCCCTGGGCGTCCGGGCCCTGGGCGTCCGGGCCCTGGGCGTCCGGGTCCGGCGGATCCGGTTCCTGGGGAACCGGGTCCGGGGCGGTTCCCGAGGGCGGTTCCTCGGTGCTGGCCGGTGGGTCTGTTGAGTCGTCGTTGTCGAGCATGATGCTCTCCTCGGCCCGCTCGCGCGTGGCGGCGGACGGTCACGCCGCTCGCCGTCCGGGACGACACAGCGGCCTCAAGCCTGTCGGGTGCGGACGACGCCCTCCGCTGGGGCGCGTCGCCGGCCGGCCGTCGTCACCTGCCGCGGTCAGCGTCCGGCCGGGACCGTGGTGGTGACCTGGTCCCCCGCACCGTCGCTGTCACCGAGGGTGCGCCTTCGTGTCGCGGTCTGGTGACGACCTCCCACCAGTGTGCCGGCCCTCGGGGACCGGCGAGAACGTCGTCGGGCCGAGGCGACAACCGGAGCTGCTGCTCGGCCTGCGGCGAGTATCGCACACCAGCCGCCGCGTGAGTCTCATCGCGCGTCGAAAGGGTCGCCGACCTCGCCCGTCGCCGGGTCGAGCGGTCCCTGCGCCAGGCGGGTCAGCACCGGGACGCCGACGGAGGCCAGCCCCGCCTCGCGCCGGAGACCGGCCATGACGTCATCGGGGCGGACGGCGGGCTCGAGGTGCCGCAGCACCAGGTCGAGCCGGGACGTCGCCGGGCTCGAACCAGCGTCGGGGCCGGGGACGACCGACAGCAGCACGACCGCGGCGCGGCAGTCGAAGGTGCGCAGGCCCTTCTTCGTCATCCGCTCCACCTCGACGGTCGTGGCCGCGAGGAACCCGGCGACGGCATCGGGCAGGGACCCGGTCGCCGCGTCCGGAATCAGGTCGACGCGCCAGCGGCTCGCTTCCAGCCGGTCCGCCAGCGAGCCACCCGGCGAGTCGATCGCCGCGACGGGGTCGATGCCCGCCGGCATCGCGGCAGCCAGGTCAGACAGCACGGCGCTGGGCTCGACCCGCTCGGCGAGGCCGATCTCGAGGTACTCGGCCTCGCTCGCGGCGCCCGTGGGCACCGCGCCGGCGTAGGAGATCCGCGGGTGCGGGTGGAACCCGGAGGAGTAGGCCATCGGCACCCGGGCCCGCACCAGCGCACGCTCGACGACGCGGCTGACGTCGCGGTGGCTGGCGAAGCGCAGGCGACCCCGCTTGGCGTACCGGATCCGCACCCGCTGAACGGGCGGGGCCTGCTGCTCGGGCTGGCGCTGGGGCACCGGAGCAGGCTAGACGCGAGCCGCCTTCATCGCCGGCGAGGGGTAGACGGTGCCGACGCGGGTGCCGTCGAGCCACGCGGTGAGGCGCTCGGCCTCCCGCGCCAGGGCTCGGTGCGCCGCGCCGGGCAGGTCCTCCAGGATCGAGACCTCGACGCGGCCACCCTCGTCCTGCACCCAGCAGCCCACGACACGGCCGTCCCACCAGGCGGTGGTGCCGGCGTTCCCGTTGCGGTCGAAGAGGTGCTCGGCGTGCGGTCCGAGCAGCCACTCACGGCGCTTCCAGCCCATCACGGTGGCGTCGAGCACGGGGAGCAGCGCCGCCCAGGGCTCCACCGGGTCGCCAGCCTCGACGTCGTCGGGCAGCACCCACCCCGTCGGGGCCGGGCCGTCGAGGCCGACCTCGACCGCGCCGACGTCGGCGAGCGCGGTCCGGACCACGCCGAGGGTGGCGCCGAGCCACCACACGAGGTCCTCGGTGGTGCCCGGGCCGAAGGTGCCCAGCCAGCACCGCACCAGCGTCGCCCAGCCCTCCGCGGCCGGCAGCGGCACGGGGTCCTCCCCGAGCCAGTCGGCGGCCCGCGCCCAGCCGGGCCGGCTGATGCGCCAGTGCCCGTCGTTGTCTCCCCGCAGGATCCGGGCCTCGACGGCGAGCTGCGTGAGCACGTGGCGCGCCACCGGCACCTCCCCGCCGTAGGCGGTGCCGGGCGCGACGACCAGCGTGCCCGCCAGCTCGGGCACCTCCTCGCGAAGCCGCCTGGCGGGCACACCCGCCGCGCGACCGGTGGCGAGGCGGGCGTCGACCGCGGCAGCAGCGGCCTCGAGGAACGCCTCGCCGTCCTCCGCCAGCCCGCCCTCCTCGAGCTGCTTGACCAGGCGGCGGCGCAGCTGGCCCGCGACGCGCGCCGAGGCGCTGCCCCAGGCGGCTGGGAGCAGCTCGCGCGGAAAGACGAAGAGCGTGCGCCGCATCGCCAGCTGCTTGACCAGGGTGCGCCGCGCGTAGAGCGCGTCCTCGACGTCGGCAACGGTCAGCCCGTCGACGCGGGCCTGGAGCGAGAGGTGCACGGTGGCCGGCTCGGTGGCGTGCACCACGGTCATCGCCCGCACGGCCGACTCGGCGTCCGCCAGCCGGTGACCCGGACGGAGGCCGTGCCGCCGCGCCAGTCTCGCGCGGCGTTCGGTGTCAGGGATGGAGCGCATCTGCCTATCCTGCAGGCAGCGGGCTGCCGCCGGGCCAGCGCGTCGGGGGAGGTGGCGATGAGAATCCGGGCGCGGGCGGTCACCGTCGGTGTTCTGGTCCTCGTCCTCGGCGTGATCGTGGCCCTCACGGTCCGGGCCGCCGACCGCTCGCCGGACGAGCAGGCCTCGACAGCCTCCCCCGCCGAGCCCGGAGCCTCCGTGCCGCCCAAGCAGTCGGTGGTCAGGCTGCCCGACCCGGTCGCCGGCCCCGGCCCCCGGCGTGGCTCCGACACCTCCGCCGAGCGGCTCGCGAAGCGGGAGGCCCGGCAGCGGCGCGCCCTGGTTCCCGAGCTCCCCGACCTCGCGGCGGGGACGCTGGAGTGCATCGAGGCCGTGGCCCGACGGCGCACCCTGAGCGCCGCGACCTTCAACATCCACGGCGGCTTCGGAGGCGGGGATCTGAACCTCGACGGCATCGCCCGCGAGATCGCCGGGATGGACGCGGACGTCATCCTGCTGCAGGAGGTCGACCGCGGTCGAAAGCGCAGCCGGCGCCAGAACCAGGCACGGATCCTGGGCGCGCGGCTGGGGATGAACGTCGCGTACGACTCCAACAGCGCCCGGCGCAGCGGCGGCACGATCGGCAACGCCGTGCTCTCCCGCTTCCCGATCACCGGAGCACGCAGGGCTCCCCTCCCCCGCGGCGGCTCCGAGCCGCGGGGCGTCATGCGGGTGACGGTAAGCATCGAGAACGTCCAGGTGGCGATCTACGTGACCCACCTGGAGCACACCTCGCCCCGCGCCCGGCAGCGGCAGATGCGCTACATCGCCGGAGCCCTGCGCCGTGAGGCGCTCCCGCACCTGCTGGGCGGCGACCTCAATGCCACTCCCGGCTCCTCGGTGCTGGACATCGCGCGCGGCGCGATGAGCGACGTCTGGCCGGCGGCCGGCACGGGGCTCGGCCGTACGGTGCCGCGCGCCCGGATCGACTACCTGATGACGTCGGAGACCGTGCGGCCGTTGGGCGCCCGGGTCGTGCCGTCCCGCATCTCGGACCACGACGCCGTGCTCGCCGGCTTCGAGGTCGGTCCCCCCCGGGCCTGCCGGCAGGGGCCGTGATCGCGACCCCCGAGGTCGCCCCTAGGGTGCCTGCCATGACACGCACGTCCCGCTCCGCGTGGCTCCGCCGCGCCGCCGACGCCGCGCTCACACGGGCCGGGTTCGACCACGAACGCCTCGCCGATGGCTCCTGGCTGGTCCAGCGGGGCAAACGACGCCATGCCCGGCAGATCGGGCCGCCCCACCAGGGCACGCACCTGGTGCTGGACGAGGAGCAGGTCAACCGGAACGAGGCGGGGCTCCTCAACGCGATGGGGAGCTATCTCGGAGAGCGGCACATCGCGTGGGCCCTGCGACGACTCGGGGTGACCTGTGTGCTGGACGTGGGAGCCAATGTCGGCCAGTTCGGCACCCGCCTGCGCCGGATGGGGTACGCCGGTCGCATCGTCTCCTTCGAGCCGGTCGCGGCCATGGCCGAGAAGCTGCGCACGGCGACGGCGGACGATCCCGACTGGATCGTGTACCAGCTCGCCCTGGGCGAGGAGGACGGGTCGGCCGAGATCAACGTCCGGCCCGGGTCGATGAGCTCGCTCCTGCCGTCGAGTGACTTCGGCAAGGACTGGCACGAACGGCTGAACGTGGCCACCAGCGAGACGATCCGGATCCGCCGCCTCGACGGCATCCTGGACGAGGCGATCGCCGGCCTGGCCGAGCCGCGCGTCTTCTTGAAGATGGACACCCAGGGGTACGACCTCGCCACCCTGCGGGGACTGGGCGACCGCGTCGTCGACGTGCTCGGTCTGATGTCCGAGGTCTCCTGCGTGCCGATCTATGAGGGCATGCCCCGGCTTCCCGAGCAGATCCGCACCTACGAGGAGGCGGGGTTCGAGGTGTCCGGCTTCTACCCCGTCACGCTGCACCGGGCGACGCTGCGGGCGATCGAGTTCGACGTGATCATGGTGCGCGCCGAGGGCGCCAGCCCCGGCTGAGCCGGCGCCTCAGACCGGCGTCAGGGGCAGCAGTCCCCGGCCGGTCGGCCCGATCTGGATGTCGGTGCCCATCTCGGGGCAGACGCCGCAGTCGTAGCAGGGCGTCCAGCGGCAGTCCTCGACCTCCCCCCTCCCCTCGGACTCCGTGCCGGTTCCCGCGGCGACCGCCAGGGAGTCCTCCCAGTCGGCCCACAGCCAGTCCTTGTCGAGGCCCGAGTCGAGATGGTCCCAGGGCAACACCTCGTCCAGGCCGCGCTCGCGGGTGGTGAACCAGTCGACGTCCACGCCCGTGCCCGCCAGCGAGCGCTCGGCGCACTCGCTCCAGCGCTCGTAGGAAAAGTGCTCGCTCCAGCCGTCGAACCGGCCGCCGTCGCGCCAGACCTCCTCGACGACACGGCCGACGCGCCGGTCTCCCCGCGAGAGCAGTCCCTCGATGATCCCGGGCTTGCCGTCGTGGTAGCGGAAGCCAATGGCGCGCGCGAACGCCGGGTCGGAGCGGACGTCGTCCCGCAGCTTCTTCAGGCGCTCGTCGGTCGTCTCGTGGTCGAGCTGCGAGGCCCACTGGAACGGGGTGTGGGGCTTGGGCACGAAGCCGCCGATCGACACGGTGCAGCGGATGTCGCGGCGCCCGGAGACCTCACGTCCCGTGGCGATGACCTTCTTCGCGAGCTCACCGATCTGCAGGACGTCCTCGTCGGTCTCGGTCGGCAGACCGCACATGAAGTAGAGCTTCACCTGACGCCACCCGTGCGCGTACGCCGTCGCGACGGTGCGGATCAGGTCCTCCTCCGTGACCATCTTGTTGATCACCCGGCGCATCCGCTCGCTCCCGCCCTCGGGGGCGAAGGTGAGGCCGGAGCGGCGACCGTTGCGGGAGAACTCGTTGGCCAGGGTGATGTTGAAGGCGTCGACCCGGGTCGAGGGCAGCGACAGCGAGACGCCCTGGCCCTCGTAGCGGTCGGCGAGCCCCGTGGCCACCTCGCCGATCTCGGAGTGGTCCGCGGAGGAGAGCGAGAGCAGCCCGACCTCCCCGAAGCCCGACTGGCGCACGCCGTTCTCGACCATCTCGCCGATGCCCTCGATGGAACGCTCGCGCACCGGGCGCGTGATCATCCCGGCCTGGCAGAAGCGGCAGCCGCGCGTGCAGCCACGGAAGATCTCCACGGAGTAGCGCTCGTGCACCGTCTCCGCGAGCGGGACGAGGGGCTGCTTCGGGTAGGGCCAGGCATCGAGGTCCATCAGGGTGTGCTTGCGGACCCGGTGCGGGACGCCGGGGACGGTGGGCTCGACGGCGGTGATGGTCCCGTCCGCCCCGTAGGAGACCTCGTAGAACTGCGGGACGTAGACGTTGCCGCTCACGGCCAGCCGACGCAGCAGCTCGAGCCGCGGGCTGGGCATCGCGCCGGCGGGGCGGCCCTCGGCCTTCCACTCGCGGACGACGTCCGAGATCGCCAGCACGACCTCCTCGCCGTCGCCGAGGGCGACCGCGTCGAGGAAGTCCGCGACCGGCTCGGGATTGAACGCCGCGTGGCCCCCCGCGAGCACCAGGGGATCCGCGTCGGTCCGGTCGACGGCGTGCAGGGCGATGCCCGCCAGGTCGAGCGCGGTGAGCATGTTGGTGTAGCCCAGCTCGGTCGCGAAGCTGAGCCCGAGCAGGTCGAAGTCGCCGACGGGCCGGTGCGCGTCGACGGTGAACTGCGGGATCGGTCCGTCCGCATCGCCCGCGCGCATCGCCCGCTCCATGTCCGGCCACACGGAATAGGTGCGTTCGGCGAGGATCCACTGACGCTCGTTGAGCACCTCGTAGAGGATCTGCACGCCCTGGTTGGGCAGGCCCACCTCGTAGGCGTCGGGGTACATCAGCGCCCAGCGGACCGTCGGCCCCTCCGGCGCGCAGTTCCAGTCCTTGACCGTGGCGTTGAGCTCTCCCCCGACGTACTGCACCGGCTTGGAGATGCCAGGCAGCAACGGCTCGAGGCGGGGGAACACGCTGGTGGGACCGGACGGGTCGGGATTCGGTGGCATGCGGCTACTCCGTGGGCTGCAGGTGCAGGACCAACAGCCTAGAACGCCCGGCGGCATCGCCGACGGCGGCGTTGGCGGGCCCGGCGCCGGAGCGGCGCGACCCCCGCTCCGCGCGCGTGGTGCCGGGTGGCGTCGGGCCGCCGCCCGAGGGGGTCACGCCGCGGCGGCCGCGCGCTTCTCCGCCATCGGCGACCCCTGCCGCAGCTCCACGCGCGGCATCAGCAGGAGCACGAGGAAGGCGAGGGCACCCGCGCCGGCGGTCATCCGGAACACCAGGTCCATGGAGGCGGCGAAGCCTGCCTTGAACGGGTGGGCGAGCGCCGGGTCGAGCCGGTCGATGAACGAGGAGTCCTCCTGCACCCGCGCGAGCACGTCGCCGCCGGACGCCGGCTCGGCGAGGCCCCGCGCCACCTGCGCGTCGAGGGAGCCGGGCTGCTGGCGCGCCTCGGCGACGGCGGAGCGAAACGCGGGGGTCTGCGCCTCCTCCCGCACGGCGTCGGCGATGTTGCCGCCCACGGAGCCGAAGAGCACCGAGAGGAAGACCGCCACGCCGAGCGTCCCGCCGATCTGGCGGAAGAAGGTGGCCGAGCTGGTGGCGACGCCGATCTCGGACGGCGGCACCGAGGACTGCACAGTGATCATGAGCGGCTGCATGCAGTTGCCGAGCCCCAGGCCCAGCACCAGCATCGACGCGCTGACCAGCGGGAGCGCGGTGTCGGCTGTCGTGAACGAGAGCAGGGAGAGGGACACGACGATCAGGGCGGAGCCGATGAGCGGGAACTCCCGGGTCCGGCCCGTGCGGCCGATCAGGATGCCCGAGCCGATCGAGGCGGTCATCAACCCGAGCACCATGGGCAACATCAGCAGACCGGCCTGGGTCGGCGTCGCCCCGTGCACGATCTGCATGTACAGCGGGAGCAGCAGGATGCCCCCGAACATGGCGGCGCCGACCAGGACACTGGCCCCGAGCGTCACGGCCGCCGCCCGGATGGAGAACAGGCGCAGCGGGATCAGCGCGGCGTCGCCCATCCGGCGCTCGACGAGCACGAAGGCGAGGACGGCCATACCACCGAGAGCCAGGCAGGCCAGCGAGCGCGGGCTCGCCCAGCCCCATGCGCGTCCCTGCTCTGCGACGACGAGGAGCGGCGTCAGCGCCAGGACCAGCGCCGCGGCCCCCCACCAGTCGATCGGCAGGTCGCGGCGGACCGCGTCCAGGCGCAAGGTCCGGGCGACCACCACGAGCGCCACCAGGCCGAGCGGCACGTTGACCAGGAACACCCAGCGCCACCCGTCGGTGCCGAAGAGCTCCTCACGGCCGGCGAAGAAACCACCGATGACCGGGCCGAGCACGCTGGAGGTGCCGAAGGCCGCCATGAAGTAGCCCATGTACTTCGCGCGACGCCGCGGCGGCACGATGTCGCCGACGATCGCGAGGGTCAGGGAGAACAGGCCACCCGCGCCGAGGCCCTGCACAGCGCGGAAGGCAGCGAGCTCCCCCATCGACCCGGCGAACGAGCACAGGGCCGAGCCGGCGATGAACACCGAGATGGCGAACATGAAGAGCTTCTTGCGCCCGTAGTTGTCGCCGAGCTTGCCGTAGATCGGGGTCGTGATCGTCATGGTGATCAGGTAGGACGTGGTGATCCACGCCTGCAGGGACAGCCCGTCGAGGTCGTCGGCGATCGTGCGGATCGACGTGCTCACGATCGTCTGGTCGAGCGCGCCCAGGAACATGCCCATCATCAGGCCGACGATGATGGTGACGATCTGGCGGTGCGTGAGCTCGCCGTCGTGGGTCCCTGCGACGGGCGGCGCGGAGTTGGTTGACATTGCCAACCATCTTAGGGGCCCGACCCCGCCGCCGTCTCGACGACGGGATGTGATCCCGGCGACCCGGCCCGTCCGGGACCGCCGGTCGGGAGCGACCCGGTCCGCGCAGGCGTCAGCGCGCGGCGACGAGCCGGCTCGGCCGGGAGGAGTAGCGCGCGGGCAGCGCCGCGGTGGTGCGCAGGTGGATGTTCTGCAGCAGCCCCGCGGCCAGCATGGCCGCGAACACGGACGAGCCGCCGTAGGAGACGAAGGGCAGCGGCACCCCGGTGACCGGCATGATGCCCAGGCACATTCCGATGTTCTGGAAGCTCTGGAAGCCGAACCAGCAGGCGATACCGGCGGCGGCGACCCGGCCGAACACGTCGTCGGTGCGCGCCGCGATGGACAGGGCGCGCCAGACGACCACGCCCAGCAGCCCGATGATCAGCCCCGCGCCGACCAGGCCCAGCTCCTCCCCCGCCACCGTGAAGATGAAGTCGGTGTGTTGCTCCGGGACGAACCCGGAGCGGGTCTGCGAGCCCTCGAAGAGCCCCTGCCCGAAGAGCCCACCGTTGCCGACGGCGATGCGCGCCTGCTCGACGTTGTAGCCGGCGCCCCGGGGGTCGAGGTCGGGATCGGTGAACGCCAGGAAGCGGTCCACCTGGTAGTCCTTGAGCAGCCCCAGGCGCACCGCGAGGAGCGAGGCGACGACGCCGGCCCCCACGAGCAGGAGCAGCCATCGCCGCGGGGCGCCCGACACCGCGAGCACCCCGAACACGGTCGCCGTCAGCACGAGCATCGTGCCCAGGTCGGGCTGGGCGAGGATCAGCAGCGCCGGGACCGCGGCGATCAGCAACATCCCGACGACGTCGGCCAGGCCGACGCTGCGGCGCCAGGACCCCTGGGACCGCTCGGCCAGCAGCAGGGCCATCCCGATGATCACGGCGAGCTTGGCGAGCTCCGCCGGCTGCATCGACATCCCGCCGACCTGGACCCAGGACCGCGAGCCGTTGATCGTCTGCCCGGCGACGAGCACGAGCACCAGGCCCACCAGCGACAGCAGGTAGGCGACCGGCGCCAGGCTGCGCACCCAGCGGTGGTCGACCGCCGTGACGACCACCATCAGCACCAGCCCGATCGCCACGTTGACCAGGTTGCGGCGCAGGTACGCCATCGGGTCACCGCCGGTCAGCGACTCGCGTGAGGAGGTCGCCGACCAGACCAGCAGGGTCCCCAGGGTGACGAGGGCGAGCACCGCCGCCAGCAGCACCCAGTCGAGACCGGGAGCGCGCAACGCGGGCCGCACGGTCGCCCGCGTGACGGGCCGCGTCATGAGGGCTTCCCGGACGACTCGGTCGGGGGCGGCATGATCGAGCCGTCGCTGCGGAAGCGGGGCAGGGAATCGGGGGGCTGCGTCCCGGGGATCGCGGCGCGGGCCGGACGGACCTGGGTGCCCCGGATGCCGTACAGCGCCTCCCAGATCCTCCGGACCGAGGGTCCCGAGGTGCCCGAGCCGGTGCCTCCCTGGCTGACCATCATCACCACGACGAAGTCCTTGCTGTAGGAGGCGACCCAGGAGGTCGACTGCTTGCCGTAGACCTCCGCCGAGCCCGTCTTGGAGCGGACGACGACCTGGTCGAGCGGGAAGCCGCCCATCCGCCACGACATGGTTCCGGTCCGGGTCACGCCCTGGAGGGCGCCGTCGATGAAGTCGATCGTCTTCTTCGGGACCGGCACCCGGCCGACCGGCTTCGGCGCGATCCTCCTGACCACCTGGCCTCGCGGGTCGACCACCGCCCGCCCCACGCGCGGGGCGTAGAGCGTGCCACCGTTCGCGAGCGCGCCGTACGCACGAGCGAGCTGGAGCGGGGTCACGATCGTGTCGCCCTGGCCGATCGCGAAGTTCACGGCGTCGCCGGCCCGGTACGCGTAGCCCTCGATGCAGAACTCCCGCGCGAAGAGGTAGACGAAGTCGGAGGTCGACGCGTCCTGCGGCTTGTCGGCGATGCCGCAGTAGTAGTCCTTCATGGACTCGAAGTAGTCCAGCTTCCACTGCCGGTCGGCGATCCGCCCCGAGGCCTCGCCGGGCAGGTCGATCCCGGTCTCGCTGCCGAAGCCGAAGGCCTTGGCCTCCTCGACCAGCGGGTCCTTGGCGTTCACGTCGTCGATGTCGGAGCCGAGCCGCCGCCAGAAGTCGTAGCCGACCCGGTAGAAGAAAGTGTTGCACGAGACCTCGAGCGCCTTCTCGAAGCCGATGTAGCCGTAGGCGCCCGACTCGTAGTTCTTGAACACCCGGTTGCCGACCTGGAGCCCCGACGAGCAGTTCAACTGGGTGTCGGTGCTGTAGCCGTGGGTCAGGGCACCGGCGGTCATGAACGGCTTCCAGGTCGAGCCCGGCGCGAACTGGCCCTGGGTCGCGCGAGCGAGCAGCGGAGTGCCGGCCTTCTCGGCGTACAGCTGGCGCAGCTGCCGATCGCTGATCCCGCCGACCCACAGCCCGGGGTCGTACGTCGGCCGGCTGGCCATCGCGACCACGCGCCCGGTCTGCGCCTCGAGGACGACGGCGGCCCCGGAGTCGGCCGCGTAGGTCCGTCCGGTCACCGGGTCGACCGTCGATCGGGCGGTCTTGATGGTCTGCGCGAGCTCCCGCTCGACGAGCGCCTGCACCTTGGCATCGATCGAGGTGACCAGCGTGTCGCCGGGCGTGCTCGCGTCGACGCCATCGTTGCCGAGTACGCGGCCCATCGAGTCGACCGCCACCCGGCGGTAGCCGGGCATCCCGCGCAGCCAGCGGTCGTAGGACTTCTCCACCCCCGCCCGGCCCACCGAGGAGGCTCCGTTGACCGAGGAGTCCTCGGCCGTCCGGGCCGCGTCGTACTCCTGGGCGGTGATCGGGCTGAGGTAGCCCAGCAGGTGCGCGGCGTTGACGCCGAACGGCCGGGGGTAGGCCCGCACGCTCTGCTGCTCCGCGAGGACCGCCGGGAAGTCCTCAGGCTGCTCGAGGACCCGCAGCGCCGTGTCCTGATCGACGTCGGTGGCCACGGGAACCGGCTGATAGGGCGACCCGTTCCAGCACGTCCCCGCGATGCTGCCCGGGTCGCCGCAGTCCAGCAGCGCCGCCCGGATGCTCTTCGGGCGGACGTCGACGGCCCTCCCGGTGCGGCGCAGGACACGGCCCTGCGCGCGCTCGGGCATCCGCTCCAGCAACGTCCGGTCGATGCTGATCACCCAGGAAGCACGGTTGGCCACGAGCGAGCGGCCCTGGGCGTCCACGACGAGGCCGCGCTGCGGCTGCATGACGATCTCGCGCACCGACTGCGAGGCGGCCTGAGCCTGGTATGACGCGCCGTCCATGACCTGCAGGAACCACAGCCGGCCGAAAAGGGTGAGGAACAGCGAGAGCACCAGGACCTGAACCACGACGAGGCGCAGTCGGCTGCGCCGGGCCGGACGGTCGCTGCGCGACGTGCGGTCGGCGGCGCGGGACGCCGGCCGGCGTGCGGGCCGCGACCGTCGGCCCGCCATCAGGCCGCCACCCCGGAGCGGGGGCCGGTGGGATTCGGGCGACGCAGATCCTGGCGGATCCGCGCGTCGCGCCGCGCGTCCTCGTCGAAGCGCCCGAGGACGCGCATGACGAGGGGCACCACCAGCGGGGTGAGCAGCACGTCGAGCAGCACGGCGGTGCCGATCACAGCGAGCATCTCCGCGACGCTGCCCACCGGATCGCCCAGCGCGGCGCCCATCAACGCATAGACCGAGACCCCGACGAACGAGCAGGCGGCGACGGTGACGAGCACGCCCACCGGCCGGCGGCCCTCGCCGCGGACGCGACCGGCCAGCCAGCCCACCAGCACCAGCGCGATCACCCACCGACCGACCGTGTGCTCCGCAGGCGGGGCGAGGTCGAGCAGCAGGCCGGCAAGGAATCCGCAGGTGGCACCGAAGTCGGGGCCGCGCACCAGCCCGGCGGAGACGACGATCAGCAGGGCGAGGTCCGGGACCACGCCGTTCCATGCCAGCGGAGGCAGGAACACCGCCTGCAGCACCACGGCGAGGACGATCATCAGGGTCACGACGGCGGCGCGGAGGGTGCTCACTCGACGCTCCCGTCGGCCCCGACCAGGGAGCGGTCGCTCTCGCTTCCAGCCGGCACCACGACGCCGACCACGTCGAGCGCGGAGAAGTCCACGAAGGGCGCCACCACCGCGCGCTGCGAGGTCTGGCGCGGGCTGGAGACGGCGTCGACGATGCGACCGACCGGGATCCCCGGGACGTACGGCGCGCGCCCCTCGCTCCCCCAGGTCACGACGGTGTCGTTGGCCGCCGGGATGATCGTCGCGTCCATCAGAGCCAGGTCGATCAACCCGTCGTCGCCCGTGCCGCCCCGGCCGCGCAGGAAGCCCATCTCGAGGCTCGAGCCGACGCGTCCACCGACGACCGAGTCGCCGTCGACGATCAGGAGGACGGTCGAGGTGCGGCTCGTGGCCCGCAGCACTCGGCCGACCAGGCCGTCGCCGTTGAGGACGGTCATGTCCGCGTGGAGGCCCGCGCGGGTGCCGGCATCGATCGTCACGGTCTGCTGGAAGGACTGCCGCGGCCCGTAGCCGACCACGCGGGCGGGCACCAGCTCGACGCCGCGGTCGCGGGCAGCGCGCGTGAGCCGGTCGAGCTGGTAGAGCCGGCTGCGGTCGTAGTCGACGGTGGTCAGCTCGCCCCGCAGCTCCGCGTTCTCGGCGTCCAGTTCGGCGACCTCGGCCCGCAGGTCTCGCTGGCTGCGGAACCAGGAGGGCACCGCGCTCAGCGGCCGGGTCACCGAGGCGGCCGCGACCTCGGCCGGCCCCAGCACCTCGCCGATCGTCACGCGCGCCGGGTCCAGCGGGGAGTCGTCGCCACCCTGCACGTCGAGCGTCACCAGCACGCCGGCGGCCAGCAGCAGGGCGGCCAGCCTGGCCCGGGAGCCGCGGGCGCCGTCCCGAGTCCGTCGGCCACGCCAACGGCGATCCCCCCGCACGGTCATGGCGCCCCCGTCAGCGCTTCCGGCCCTCGGAGACGAGCACCTGCTGCAGCGCATCGAAGTCCTCGACGCAGCGGCCGGCGCCCAGCGCGACCGAGAGCAGCGGCTCCTCGGCGACGTGCACCGGCATCCCGGTGTCGTGCCGGATACGCTCGTCGAGGCCGCGCAGCAGGCTGCCGCCGCCGGTGAGCACGATGCCGCGGTCCATGATGTCGCCGGCCAGCTCGGGCGGCGTCTGGTCCAGCGTGGTGCGCACCGCATCGACGATTCCGTGCACGGCCTCCTCCATGGCGTGCCGCACCTCGGCCGAGGAGACCGTGATGGTGCGCGGCAGCCCGCTGACCATGTCGCGGCCCCGGATCTCCGCCTCGGGGTCCCGCGGCAGCGGGAAGGCCGATCCGAGGGTGATCTTGATCTCCTCGGCGGTGCGCTCCCCGAGCATCAGGGAGTGCTCCTTCTTCATCCACGCGATGATCGCCTGGTCCAGGTCGTCCCCCGCGGTGCGCACCGAGAGCGAGGTCACGATGCCGCCGAGCGAGATCACCGCCACCTCGGTGGTCCCGCCACCCACGTCGACGACCATGTTGCCCGTCGCCTCGTGCACCGGCAGGCCGGCGCCGATCGCGGCGGCCATCGGCTCCTCGACGATGTGCACCTGGCGGGCACCCGCCTGGTAGCCCGCTTCCTTGACGGCCCGCTGCTCCACGGCGGTGACGCCGCTCGGCACGCAGACCACCATGCGCGGCTTCGTGTAGTAGCGGCGGCGGTGCACCTGGTGGATGAAGAAGCGGAGCATCTGCTCCGTCGCCTCGAAGTCCGCGATGACCCCGTCCTGCAGCGGGCGGATCGCGATGATGGCGTCCGGCGTCCGGCCGATCATCCGCTTGGCCTCGTGACCCACGGCGAGGATCTCGTGCGACGTGGCGTGCAGCGCCACCACGGACGGCTCATCGAGGAGCACGCCCTTGCCCCGGACATACACGAGCGTGTTGGCGGTGCCGAGGTCCACGGCCATGTCCCGACCGAAGATGCTTCTCGCCATGCGGGCGCCTCACTGTGGCTCGTGGGGAGGGCGGAGTGACCCCGCGAGCCAGCGTAGGAGGGGCCCGTGCCGCCACCCCGCAGACTCGCCGGGGCCGGCGCGTCGTGCCGCCGGACTTTCCCCTAGCCCTCGTACCTGCCGGGGGCCAGCAGCCCGGTCTCGTAGGCGTAGACGACCGCGTGGACCCGGTCCCTCAGGGCGAGCTTCATCAGGATTCGCTTGACGTGGGTCTTCACGGTGCTCTCGCCGAGGTTCAGCTCTCGGGCGATCTCGCGGTTGGCAAGGCCGTGACCGACGTTGATCAGCACCTCGCGCTCCCGGTCGGTCAGCTGGTCGAGGTCGCGGTTGGTGACGTCGGTGGGCCGGCCGCCGGCCGCGGTCGCTCGGGTGAACTCCTGCATCAAGCTCGCGACGCGAAAGCATCGAGGTCGTGGTGCGCGGCGGCGAGGCGGCGATGCGGAGACCGTCGCGCAGATGGCGGACCCGCAGCTCAACCGGCCGGTGGGGTCGTCGTTCGAGTACGCCAACCTCAATTCCGTCGTCCTCGGGGTGCTCGTCGAGCAGGTGAGCGGCCAGACCTGGCAGGAGTACGTCGAGCACACGATCTTCGAACCGCTGGGCATGGAACGGACGTTCACCGACCGCGATGCGGCCGAGGCGGCGGGTCTGACCTCGACCTACCGGTCCTTCTTCGGCTTTCCGCTCGAGACCGCGGGCAACCATCTCGACCTGCGTGGCGGAACAAGCCTGGAGGGCGATCGCGTCCTCGACACGAGCGGCGTCGAGGAGATGCTGAGCCCCGCGACAGATCCCCGGACCTTCGCCCTCCAGAGCCAGCAGTTCACCGCGCGGTACGGAGCCGGCTGGTTCGTCGGTCCCTTCGGCGCGGTGAGCGACGCGCGGTGGCACCAGGGGTCGTTGCCGCACTTCACGGCCTGGATGGCGCTGCTGCCCGACTCCGACCAGGGCGTGGTCGTGCTGCTCAACGAGGGCAGCCAGTTCGAGATCGGGGGCGCCAACGCCACGTGGAGCCGGATCCCGCAAGGGGTGGTGAACCTGCTCAAGGGTGGCCCGCCGATCGAGGGGCGCGGTTCGACGCCCTTCTTCATCGTCCTCACCACGCTGGTGCTCGCCCTCGTCACGGCCCAGGTGTGGCGCCTGGCAAGGCTGGTGCGAGACGGGATCTCCTCGACGGCCCGCACCCGTAGGGCTGCGATCCCGTTGTTCTGGGAGCTCGGTCTCGCCGGAGCGGTGCTCCTCTACTATCCGGCCCTCCTCGTGGGGCTCGGGTGGGCCGCCACGTTTGCGTTCCTGCCCGATCTCAGCCTGGCGGTCCTCGTGGTGGCGGGCCTCGCGTTCCTCACCGGCGTGGTCCGGACCGCCCTGCTGGTGCATCGCCGCGAGGACGTGATGATCATGCGACCCGGTGGGGCTACCGGGTGATCGCCTACGTCGCGCTGATGACCGGTGGGTACCCGCCCTCCCGCCTGGACCAGGGAGGCACGGAGCCGCCACCACCCCCGGAGCCGCCGTCCGCGCCGAGCGACGCCCGGATCGACCACGCAGGCGGGGTGGCACCATGACTTCCGGCGCGCGCACCTGCCTCGCCTGGATACCCCTCGGCGCCGGAGGGCACGTCGTCGCCTGGAACGGTCGGATCTCCGAGGCCATCGCGGCGAGGTCGGCCCACCGGACCCGTCGGCTCGCCCCTGCTCGGCCGATCCCGGTTGTTCCGCTACGAGGTCCGCTGCTGGCCGGGCGGACGGATCCCGGACCTCGACCACGCCGTCAGCTCACTCCCGCTGAGCACGGACCGCGAGCGCGCCGCATGCGTGCTGGGGCTCACCCACGAGGCCCCCATGGCGACCTGGGGACGCGACGAGCAACACGCAGGCGAGATGTGGAACTCCAACTCCCTGATCTCCTGGCTGCTCGCGCGCAGCGGGCACGACCTCGCCCACGTGCGGCCACCGGCAGGCGGACGCGCCCCGGGATGGAAGGCCGGCCTGGCGGTCGCCGCCCGGCACACGCCGACCGGTTGATGCGGCCCCGGTTGATGCGGGCACGTCGGGCCGCACGACCGACAGGCGTGATCAGGTCACTCGTGCAGTCGGAGGTCGAGCCACGGACGGGACAGCTCGAAGGCCCGGCCGGTGATCGCCTTCGGCTCTATCTCCACGACGTTGTACTTCAGCGTCGGCACCCATGGCCGCAGGGGAACGTTCTCCGCGCGGTGTGCCTCGTCCTCGGGGAGCAGGCGCGCAGACCCGCGCACCACGACGCTCCGGGCGCGGTCCTCGCTGTAGCGATCGATCTCGAAGGCCACCTCGGCCCCCATCACGACGGCCAGGAGCTTGTTGCCCTCGGCCGTGCGGAACAGCAGGGTGTCCCCATCGACCGCGTAGTTGATGGGCGTGATGTGGACCTCGTCGACGAGCAGGTAGGCGAGGCGCCCGAACTCCTCCTCGCGCAGCATGTCCCAGCACTCCTCTGGGGTCAGCTCGGTGACCACCTCGTCCTCCATGGCGATGCCCTCTTCTCCGTGTGTGCAACGGGACCGGTGCTGCTCTGTCCTCCGGACCCTAGGCAGCCTGTGGGACGCCGACAAGGACCCGTTGGCCTCGATCTTCCCTCTGTGTGGGCTCGCCGCCGCCTCTGCGGGAGGAACGGCGCTCGCCTGCCCGGTCCGCAGTCCCTCGCCCCCGGGACGTTTGCCTCTCACACGCTCCCCCGACGGCCCCTAGCGTGAGGGTGGGACAGGCACCTGTCCTGCTGAGTGGAGGAGTGGATTGTGAAGAGGCGACTGCTGGTCCTGGGTGGCGGTACGGCCGGGACGATGATCCTGAACAAGCTGCGGCGCCGACTCCCCAGGGGCGAGTGGGACATCACGGTGGTGGACCGCGACGATGTCCATCCCTATCAGCCGGGCTACCTGTTCCTGCCCTTCGGGACCTACTCCCCTGACCAGATCACCCGCTCGCGCCGCGACCAGCTGCCCAAGGGCGTCGACTTCGTGGTCGGTGAGGTCGACCGGGTCGACGCGCCGGCCAGCACGGTGGCGCTGACCGACGGGCGGACCCTGGCCTACGACTACCTGGTCATCGCCACGGGCACCTCCCCCCGGCCGGATCAGACCCCCGGCATGCTGGGCGAGGAGTGGCGGCGCAGCATCTTCGACTTCTACAGCTTCGAGGGCGCTCAGGCCCTCGCCCCGGCCCTGGCGAAGCTCGACCGCGGCCGCCTCGTCGTGCACATCACCGACATGCCGATCAAGTGCCCGGTGGCCCCGCTGGAGTTCGCCTTCCTGGCCGAGGCCTGGCTGCGGGAGAAGGGCCTGCGCGACCGCGTCGAGATCGTCTACGTCACACCGCTGACCGGCGCCTTCACGCAACCGGTCGCCTCCGACCACCTCGGATCGATGCTCGAGGAGCGCAAGATCCACCTCGAGTCCGACTTCCTGGTCGAGCACATCGACGGCGAGCGCAAGACCTTGGTCTCCTACGATGAGCGCGAGGTGCCGTTCGACCTCCTGGTCACCGTGCCCCTCAACATGGGCGCCGACTTCGTCGAGCGCTCCGGGCTCGGCGACGAGCTCAACTACGTCCCCGTCGACAAGCACACCCTGCAGTCGAAGGCCTTCGCGAACATCTTCGCCGTCGGCGACTCCTCCAACATCCCGACCTCCAAGGCCGGCTCGGTGGCGCACTTCTCGGTGGAGATCTTCGCCGACAACTTCCTCCAGCACATCGCCGGGAAGCCGATGACCGGCTCGTTCGACGGCCACGCCAACTGCTTCATCGAGTCCGGCGACGGCAAGGGGCTCCTGATCGACTTCAACTACGACACCGAGCCGCTCACCGGCACCTACCCGCTGCCGCTGGCGGGCCCGCTGGGGCTGCTCAAGGAGACCCGGCGCAACCACATCGGCAAGCTCGCGTTCCGCTGGATCTACTGGAACGTGCTGCTGCCCGGGCGTCCCCTGCCGCTCCCCGCGCACATGTCGATGCTCGGGAAGAACGTCCCCAAGAACCGCACCAACTAGAAGGAGATGTCGCTCGTGCCCGTCACCACGCTCGCCGGTCGCCCCGTCCAGGTCAACGACGAAGGCTTCATGACCGACCCCACCGAATGGGACGAGGCCCTCGGCACGGTGCTCGCCACCGCCATCGGCATCACCCTGACCGACGACCACTGGAAGGCCATCCACTTCCTGCGCGAGGACTTTGCCCAGCAGGGCGAGACCCCGACCCTGCGCCGGGTCTCCACCCGTGGCGGCATCCCCGTCAAGCAGCTCTTCGCCCTCTTCCCGCAGAAGCCGGCCAAGAAGATGGCCTACGTCGCCGGCCTGCCCAAGCCGCACGGCTGCGTCTGAGAAGTGCCCGCTCCACCCCACCCGATCACGGACCCGCCCACGGACCCGCTCACGAAAGAGTCACCATGACCAACGTCGACACCGCCCCCGCCATCATCCCCAGCTTCGACAGCGAGGAGCACGCGGGCCGCAAGCTCGCCATCATCTGTTCCAAGGGCAGCCTGGACATGGCCTACCCGGGCCTGATCATGGCGAACGCCGCACTCGGCGAGGGCGTCGAGACGCACCTGTTCTTCACGTTCTGGGGATTCGAGATGATCAACAAGAAGACCATGGGCGACCTGAAGTTCACGATGCTCGGCAACACGGCCACCCACATGCCCCAGGGGCTGGGTGGCCTGCCCGGCATGACGGCCATGGCGACCTCGAAGCTGAAGAAGTCGATCGCCGACCTCGACGTACCCGAGGTGCCCGAGTTCCTGGAGCAGATCGTGGCCTCCGGCGGTCACCTCTGGGCCTGCCGGATGTCGGCCGACATGAACCACCTCACCGAGGAAGACCTCTACGACGAGGTCGAGGCCATCATCAGCGCCGGCGACTTCATCGAGAAGACGGCGGGCGCCCAGCTGCTGTTCATCTGATCCGCCCGAGTCAGCTGATCTGCCCGAGCGGGGGCGTGTGCCGGCGGGTCAGCAGGGTGCTCAACAGGGTGCGGGGCCGCTGCGCTCCGGGGCGTCGGGGATCAGCGCCGCGACCTCGCGGGCGACCACGACCTCCTCGTCCGTCGGCACCACCCAGGAGGCGGCCGGGCCGGGCACGGTCACGGGAGCCGCGCCCGCCTGCGCCTCGTTGCGCGCGCTGTCGACGCGCAGGCCCAGGTGGCCCAGCGCGGCCAGGACACCCCCCCGGACGCGGGGGGAGTGTTCGCCGATGCCACCGGTGAAGACCAGGATGTCCAGGCCGCCAGCGGCGACCGCCATCGCCCCGACCGCCTTGGCGGCGCGGTAGCAGAACATGTCCAGGGCGCGTGCCGCCCGCGTGGATCCCTCCTCCTCGGCCTGGGTGAGCTCACGGACGTCATGGCTCAGACCCGATACCCCGGCCAGTCCGCTGTGCTGGTTGAGCTCGGCGATCAGCTCGTCGAGGGATGCGTGGTCACGGGCGGCCAGATAGCCCAGCACCGTGGGATCGACGTCCCCGCTCCGGGTCCCCATCATCAGCCCCTCGAGCGGGGAGAAGCCCATCGTGGTGTCCACCGAGCGGCCATCGCGCACGGCCGTCGCGCTGGCGCCGTTGCCCAGGTGCAGCGTCACCAGTCGCAACTCGTGGAGGGGGCGCCCCACGAGCTCCGCCACCCGATGGGCCACGTAGTTGTGGCTGATGCCATGGAAGCCGTAGCGCCGGACTCCGGCGTCCGCGTACCAGTGCTCCGGCACGGCGTAGCGCGCCGCCACGGCCGGCATCGAGTGGTGGAACGCGGTGTCGAAGACCAGCACCTGTGGCAGCCCGGGCAGGGCCCGCCGGGTCGCGGCCACGGCTGCCGTCTCTGCCGGGAGATGCAGCGGGGCCAAGGGCACCAGCCCGGTCAGGGCCGCCGCCACCTCGTCATCCACGACCACGGCAGAGGAGAAGCGGGTGCCGCCGTGCACGATCCGATGACCCACCGCCGCGATGGCGTCGCGCTCGGCCCCGGTCAGGCCGCCGAGGAGTGCCACCACTGCGTCGGCGTGCGTGCTGCCGTCCCACGCGACCGGAACGACCTGGTCGCCCCGGCGCAGCGTCAGGTGTCCGTGCCCCGTCGTGATCTCCTCGCCGAACCCGGTCACGAACCGGTGCCCGGAGGCCGGCTGCAGGACCGCCACCTTGACCGACGAGCTCCCGCAGTTGACGGCCAGGACGCACGACGCACTCATGAGTCCGTCGCTGGCGCGGCTTCCTGGAGCACCCAGTCACTGATCTCTGGCAGATCCTGCAGGTGCTCCACCACGTGGGTGGCGTGCTCGGCCAGGCGCTGCTGGCACCACGCCATCAGCTCGCTCGCACCAGGCGGAGTGCGTCCGGCGTTGTTGATCGCGTCCATCACCAGGTGGAAGCGGGAGGCCCGGTTGCGCACCAGCATGTCGAACGGCGTGGTGGTGGTGCCCTGCTCGATGAAGCCGCGGACCCGGAAGCGGTCGGCATCGGGGCGCCCGTGCACCAGCTGGTGAATCGCCCCGGGATAGCCGTGGAAGGCGAAGACCACGTCGACGCTGTCGGTGAACAGCTCCTTGAACAGGGTCTGGCTCATCCCGTGCGGGTGATCCTTCTGGCGGGTCAGCGCCATCAGGTCCACCACGTTGACCACGCGGGTGCGGAAGGTCGGCAGCCGTTCGCGCAGGATCTGGGCGGCTGCCACCGTCTCCATGGTCACCACGTCGCCTGCGCAGGCGAGCACGATGTCGGGATCGCTGGTGCCGTCGTCGGTGCCGGCCCATGCCCAGGAGCTGGCGCCTCGTGCGCAATGGTCCATCGCCTCGTCCATCGTCAGCCACTGCAGCTGGGGCTGCTTGTCGATCACGACGAGGTTGACGTAGGACCGCGAGCGCATCACGTGGTCACCGACGGCCAGCAGGCAGTTGGCGTCCGGCGGTAGGTAGACGCGGCCGATGCTCCCCCGCGTCGTGATCACGTTCTGGATCAGGCCGGGGCCCTGGTGACTGAACCCGTTGTGATCATTGCGCCAGGCGGTGGAGGTGAGCAGGACGTTCAGGCTCGGCACCCGCGCCCGCCAGGGCAGGTGTGCCGCCTCCTGCAGCCACTTGGAGTGCTGGATCGTCTGGGACGCGCTGACCATGGCGAAGGCCTCGTAGGTCGCGAACCACCCGTGTCGTCCCGTGAGGGTGTAGCCCTCGAGCCACCCGTGACAATTGTGTTCGGAGAGCACTTCCATCACGCGCCCGTCATGCGACAACGCGACGTCGTCGGGTTCGATGCGCTCGGCAAAGGCCCGCTCGGAGACCTCGAAGACGGCGCCCAACCGGTTGCTGTTGGTCTCGTCGGGGCAGAAGAGCCGGAAGCGGTCGGGATTGCGGGCATAGACGTCACGCATGAACTCGCCCAGCTTGCGGGTCGACTCGGCCCGCACGGTGGCGGGCGAGGGTACGTCGATCGCATAGTCCCGCAGGTCCGGAAGGTCGAGGTCCCGGGTCAGCACACCACCATTCGCGTGCGGTGTGGCCGACATCCGCAGCTCGCCGTCCGGGTTGGCGCGCAGCACCAGCTCGGTCGGCGATCCGTCGGCATCGAAGAGCTCCTCGGGACGGTAGGAGCGCAGCCAGTCCTCCAGGATCCGGAGGTGTTCGGGATTGTTCTTGATCCCGGACAACGGCACCTGGTGGGATCGCCAGGAGCCCTCGGTGCGTTGTCCGTCCACCTCCTTGGGGCCGGTCCAGCCCTTGGGGCTGCGCAGGATGATCAGGGGCCACCGCGGACGGGCCCCGTCCCAGGCTCCGGCGCGAGCCTCGGCCTGGATGGCGCGGATCCGCTGCCAGGCGGTGGCCAGCGTCTCGGCGAAGCGCAGATGCATGCCCGGAAGGTCCTCGCCCTCGACCTCGAGCACGTCGTAGCCGTGACCCTCGAACAGTCCCCGGACCTCGGCGGGGTCCTTGCGGGCCAGGACGGTCGGCCCCGCGATCTTGGCGCCGTTGAGGTGCAGGACGGGCAGCACGGCGCCGTCGCGGCTGGGGTTGAGGAAGGAGATGCCCTTCCACGAACCTTCCAGCGGACCGGTCTCCGCCTCGCCGTCCCCGACCACCGCCAACGCGATCAGATCCGGATTGTCCATCACCGCGCCGAAGGCATGGACCAAGACATAGCCGAGCTCGCCGCCCTCGTGGATCGATCCCGGAGTGGTCACCGACACGTGACTGGGAATGCCGCCGGGCGCCGAGAACCGCCGGAACAACCGGCGCATGCCCTCCGCGTCCGTGGTGGTCTCCGGGAACCTCTCGGTGTAGGTCCCCTCGAGGTAGCCGGCGGCGACCAGCGCGGGACCGCCATGGCCGGGCCCGGCGAGATACAGCATCTGCTGTCCCGTCTCGCGGATCAGCCGGGACGCGTGCGCATAGATGAAGGACAAGCCCGGGCTGGTCCCCCAGTGACCCAGGAGCCGGGGCTTGATGTGGTCGTTGTCGAGCGCCTCGCGCAACAGCGGATTGGCCAGCAGATAGATCTGGCCGATCGTCAGGTAGTTGTTGGCGCGCCACCACGCGTCCAGCGACGCGAGTTCGTCGTCGCTCGGTCGGGCCAGACGCTCGATCAGACGGGCATCGGCGGGTGTCACCGTCGTCGACATGGAATTCCTCCCGGGAGGGCGCGGAGATCTGGATGACGAACGTGAGTTGCGCCGACACTAGTCACGGGCGAGCGCCCTGGCTTCCCCGCAGGGGGTGTTCCGGGTGCTCCGGGTGCCTGTGACCAGGTTCAGATCTCCTCGGGGAACATCTGGATGGCTCCGGAGGGACACTCGGCGACGCACAGGCCGCAGCCCTTGCAGTAGTCGAGATCGATGAGGTACTTCTCGCCGGGCTCGCCCAGCTTGATCACCGCGTTGTCGGGGCACACGCCGTAGCAGTTGTCGCAGCTGAAGCAGTTGCCACACGACATGCACCGGCGGGCCTCCATGAGGGCGGTGGACTCGTCGTGTCCGAGCACCACCTCCTCGAAGGTCGACTCACGTCGGGCGCGCGCCAGCACGGGACGGTGCGCCCGGGGGGCGTCGGCGTAGTACCAGGTGTTCAGGGTGTCGAACGTCGCGAGGGCCGGTCGAGTGGGGGGTTCGGGGGCCTGGCCGGACAACCACTCGTCGATGTGGCGCGCGGCGCGCTTGCCGTGCCCGATCGCGACGGTGACGGACCGTTCGAACGGCACCATGTCGCCGCCGGCGAAGATCCCGGCGCTGCCGGTCATCAGGTCGGTGCCGACCGCCACCACGCCGTCCTGAACCACGAGGTCGGGGACGCCGTCGAGCAGCGACAGGTCGGTCTCCTGGCCGAGGGCGAGGACCAGCGAGTCGGCCTCGAGCTCCTCGAGCACACCGGTGGGTTGGGGGAACCCGGACTCGTCGAGCTCCATCCGCTCGACGACCAGCTTTCCGGCCTCCGCCTGCTTGATCGTGGTGAGCCACTTGAAGAGGATGCCCTCGTCCTCGGCCTCGGCCAGCTCGGACTCATGGGCCGGCATCCGGTCCTTGGTGCGTCGGTAGACCACGATCGCCTCCGAGGCGCCGAGACGCTTCGCGGACCGGGCCGCGTCCATCGCGGTGTTGCCGCCGCCGTAGACCGCCACCCGCCGACCCAGCAGCGGCTTCTCGCCCGTCTCGAGGTCGTGCAGCATGCTGACCGCGTCCAGCACGTGCGCGGCGGAGCCGGCCGGGAGGTAGGCCCGCTTGCCCAGCTGGGCGCCGACGGCGAGGAAGACCGCGTCGTAGTCGCCACGCATCGTCATCAGGTCGGTCACCTTGGCGTCCAGCTCGAGGGTGACCCCCAGGTCGAGGATGCGCTGGACCTCGGCGTCGAGGACGTCCCGGGGCAGGCGATAGCGCGGGATGCCGAAGCGCATCATGCCGCCGGCCATCGGGCCCGCTTCCCGGACGGTCACGGTGTGGCCGCGGCGGGCGAGGTGGTACGCGGCGGAGAGGCCGGAGGGCCCGGCGCCGACCACCAGCACCCGCTGCCCCGTCGGCGGCACCTCCACGGAGACCGTCCACCCCTCTCGGATCGCCTCGTCACCGACGAACCGCTCGACGGAGTTGATCCCCACGGCCTCGTCGAGCTGCGCGCGGTTGCAGGCCGTCTCACACGGGTGGTAGCAGACCCGGCCCATGATGGCGGGGAACGGGTTGTCCTCCATGATCTTCCGCCAGGCCTGTTCGTAGCCGGCTCCACCCTCCTCGGCCTCGTAGAGCCAGGCCTGGATGTTCTCCCCGGCCGGGCAGGCGTCGTTGCACGGCGGCATGCGGTTGGTGTAGACCGCCCGTTCGGTGCGCCACGAGCCGGTCTTGTTCGCGCGGCTCGAGCCGGTGTCGAGGGTGATCGCGAAGGGCTTGTCCATCACACGTCTTCTTCCGGTAGGAGCCCGAACCGGGCGATGTTGCGGTCGGCCCGGTCCTGCAGCTGCGCCACGACGTCGGGCCGGCCGGGATCGCCGAAGAGGTGGGCGTAGCGCTTCTGGGGGCGGAGGTACTCCTCCACGGGCACGGGTCGCCTGATCTTCGACACCTCGGTCACCTCACCGTGCTCGGCCTCGAAGACGGGGAAGATACCGGTCTCCTTGGCAAGCCGGGCGAGCTTGATCGTGTCGGCCGACGCCGCGCCCCACCCGAGCGGGCAGGGCACGAACACATGCAGATAGCGGGCGCCGCGGAAGCTCATCGCTCGCTCGACCTTGTACTCCAGGTCGCGCAGCTCCGCGACGGTCCCCGTCGCGACGTACGGGATCTCGTGAGCCATCGCGATCAGCGGAACGTTCTTCCCCTGGCCGAAGACGTTGCCGGGTTCGGGACCCAGGGCCTTGGTGTTCGCGGTCCGGGCGGCAGGCGGGGTGGCACCGGAGCGCTGCACCCCGGTGTTCATGTACCCCTCGTTGTCGTAGCAGACGAACAGCACGTCGTCGTTGCGCTCGAACATGCCCGAGAGGGTGCCGAATCCGATGTCGACGGTGCCCCCGTCGCCGGCCTGGCCGACGACCCGGATATCCGCCTGGCCCTTGGCCCGCAGCGCGGCCGCGACGCCGGAGGCGACGGCCGGGCCGTTCCCGAACAGCGAGTGCAGCCACGGCAGCTGCCACGACGACTCGGGGTACGGCGTCGAGAACACCTCGAGGCAGCCGGTGGAGTTGACCGCGACCATCTTCCCCCCGGTCGCGCGCATGGCCGCGTCGAGCACGTAGCGCGCGCCCAGCGCCTCCCCGCACCCCTGGCACGCCCGGTGACCCGAGGTCAGCGAGTTCGACCGGCCCATCCGGCCCTGCACCGACCGCTGCTCGGGGTCGAGCAGGCGGTTGCCGACGACGAACGTGCCGGTCTGGTACAGCTTGATCTCCTGCAACGCCATGTCAGCCTCCTAGTCGTACGCCCGCGCCCCGACGGCGCCGACGTCGCGCAGCATGTGTTCGGCGTGCGGGCCCGGTCGCCGGCCGTGCCGGGATCGCTCCAGCTCGCGCTGGACCAGGGCGAAGTCGAGGTCGAGGAAGTGCAGGCGTTGCGGGTCGAGCCGGGACGCCAGGATGTCGTCGAACAGGTGCCGCAGCGAGGCCCGCGTGATGGACCGGCCGCCGAGGCCGGCCACGATGTCGTACACCTGCAGGGGAAGACCCCGCGTGGCGTCGCGGACGTTCTGGCCGACGATCCCGCCGGCGCCGACCGCGAAGGCCTTCTCCACGACGACGGCCCGGGTGGCCCGGGCGAGCGCCTCCCGCACCTCCGCCGCGGGCCAGGGCCGGAAGCAGGTGACGCCCAGGGCACCGACCCGGTGCCCCTCCTCACGCATGACGTCGACGACCTCCTCGATCGTGCCCAGCACGGAGCCGAGGGCGACGATCACGGTCTCGGCGTCCTCGAGGCGGTAGGACTTCAGCAGCCCACCGGAGGCGCGTCCGAAGGCCTCGGAGAAGTCGTCGGCGATGAGGGGGATCTCGTCCAGGGCAGCGACCTGCTTGGCGTGCATCAGGTACTTGACCTCGGCGAACGCCTCGGGCCCGACCATGGCGCCGATCGTGACCGGTTCGTCGGGGTCGAGCTCCTGCTGGGGGACGAACGCGGGCACGAACGCGTCCACCTCCTCCTGCGTCGGAAGATCGACCGGCTCGAAGGCGTGGGTCAGCACGAAGCCGTCCATGCAGACCATCACCGGCACCGACAGCGACTCGGCGAGCCGGTAGGCCTGGAGATGCAGATCCACGGCCTCCTGGTTGGACTCGGCGTAGAGCTGGATCCACCCGGAGTCACGCATCGACATCGCATCGGAGTGGTCGTTCCAGATGTTGATCGGCGCGCCGATTGCCCGGTTGGCCACCGTCATCACGATGGGCAGCCCCAGTCCGGAGGCGTTGAAGAGGGCCTCGGCCATGAAGAGCAGCCCCTGGCTGGAGGTGGCGGTATAGGTGCGCGCCCCCGCCGCCGACGCACCGATGCAGGCCGACATCGCCCCGAACTCGGACTCCACCATGAGGTATTCGCAGCGCGCGAGCTCTCCGGTGCGCACCCGGTCCGAGAGTGACTCGACGATATGGGTCTGGGGCGAGATGGGATACGCGGCGATCACCTCGGGCCGACACATGGCGACCGACCGGGCCACTGCCTGGGAGCCCTCGATCTGACTACGCATCGCTCCACCTCTCCACGGATTCCATGACGTGCTGGTGGGCGGCCTCCGCCGCGGCTGCGTTCCCATCGCCGACCGCGCCGGGGAACCGTGCGCGGATCGCGTCGCAGACCGCCTCCAGCGTCACCTGACCGGTGAGGCCGGCGAACGCCCCGAGCAGGGCCGCGTTGGGCAACGGCCGCCCGAGGTGCTCCCGGGCGATCTCGGTCGCGGGCACCGTCACCGCACGCGCGGGGGTGAGCCCCGTCGCCAGGTCCACCAGGCCGAGCGACTCGAACGTGCGCGAGGTGTTGAGCAGCAGGAAGCCGGCGGGCTTCAGGCCGGCGAAGAGATCGACCTGGTGCAGCAGCGTCGGGTCCTGCACGATCAGCGCGTCCGGATCCGCGATGGGCTCGCGCAGCCGGATGGGACGGTCGTCGATGCGACAGAAGGAGACGACGGGGGCCCCGGTGCGCTCGGAGCCGAAGGTCGGGAACGCCTGGGCGTTCCGACCCTCGTAGAACGCGGCCACCGACAGCATCTCGGCCGCGGTCACAGCCCCTTGGCCGCCGCGGCCATGGATGCGGACAGCGAACATCGCGACCTCCTCGCCAGCGAGCCTAGGTGCTCAGGCGCGCCGCGATCAGGGCCCTAGGGCCCTGATGGAAGTGCCCCTGTTCCCCCACCGCCCGCGCGCGGCGCATGCGCGCATGCGTGCCATCATCATGCGCCCGCGCACCGCTCATCGTTCGCCCTCCGTCGTCTGAGGTCGAGCTTCATGGTGATGGAGCCGCCGTCCCACTCCCCTACCCCGCCAGGGCGCGGCTGCCCTCAGCATCTCCGTCAGGAAAGCCGCATCTGCGGGCAGCGCTGGACGGAGCCCGACATCCGTCAGAGCCCCGGGAACCACAGCTCGATCTCGCGCTCGGCCGACTCCGGGGAGTCGGAGCCGTGCACGAGGTTCTCGCGGTTGGACAGCGCGAGGTCGCCGCGGATGCTGCCCGGCGCGGCCTGGCGTCCGTCGGTGGCGCCGTTCAGGGACCGGACCACGTCGATGGCCTGGTCGCCCTCGAGCACCATCGCGACGAGCGGGCCGCTGGTGACGAAGGCGCGCAACGGCGGGTAGAAGTCCCGCTCGACGTGCTCGGCGTAGTGCGTGTCGGCCATCTCGGCGTCGATCGTGCGCTGCTCCATGGCCACGATCGACAGGCCCTTGGCCTCGAAGCGGGAGAGCACCTCCCCCACCAGGCCGCGGCGGACGGTGTCGGGCTTGAGGAGGACAAGGGTTCGCTGCGTCATGCGCCGGAGCCTAGCGAGACTCCCCGCCAGCGGATCCGTCGCCGTCGGGCCACTCCGCCGAGCGTGCCTGCTCGTAGGCGTCGTACGCCGCGGCTCGCTCGCGCTCGATCCTGCGCCCGAGCAGGTCGGCGGTGGCCCACAGCGCGGCGAAGATGCCGCCCAGGAGGAACATCGGCGTGACGAGCAGGCCCAGGGCGATCGCGAACGCCTGGACCGCCCAGCCCGCCACGTAGCCCGCCTCGGAGCGGAGCATCCCGGCGATCACCACGCAGGCCCCCGCGACCCCGAGGCCGCTGCCCAGCGCCGGCCCGAGGGCGACGTCGGAGACCGCCACCATCACGGGCGTGCTGAGGGCGACCGTGATCGCCTCGAGCGAGAGCACCGCGGCGCACATGCCCCGCCGAGGCGAGCGCTCCGGTCGGGCGGCCCGCACCGCACCGTCGGGCCCCGCGCCGCTCACTCGGTCCTCCGGACCAGGAGGCTGCGTGCCTCGCCGACCGTGACCACCGAGCCCGTCACGAGGACGGCGCCCGAGGACAGCGACGCGCCGGTGTCCCCGTCCTCCGCCAGCCCGGCCGCGCGGTCCAGCGCGTCAGCCAGCCGCGGGACGACCGTGACCCGGTCCTCGCCGAAGATCTCGACCGCCCGCTCCCCCAGCTGCTCCGCCGGCATCGCCCGCTCGCCCCGGCACTGGGTGACGACGACCTCCGAGAGCAGCGGCTCGAAGGCCTGCAGGAGTCCGTCGGCGTCCTTGTCGCTCATGACGCCGATCACGCCGACCAGCGGGTCGAGAGCGAAGGAGTCCTCGACCGCCTCGGCCGTGGCCCGCGCGCCGGCGGGGTTGTGGGCGGCGTCGAGCAGGATCGTCGGGCTGGTGCGCACGATCTCGAGCCGACCCGGCGAGGTGGCCTCGGCGAACGCAGCGCGGACGACCTCGTCGCCCAGGGGCTGGTCGCCGCCGACGAACGACTCGACCGAGGCCAGCGCGAGCGCGGCGTTCTGCGCCTGGTGGGCGCCGTAGAGCGGGAGGAACAGCTCGTCGTAGCGGCCGCGCCGGCCCTGCAGCGACACGAGCTGCCCGCCGACGGCCGGGGTCCGGGAGACCACGCCGAAGTCGAGACCCTCGCGCGCCGGCGTCGCGCCGACCTCGGCGATGCGGTCGAGCACCACCTGCATCACCTCTGGATCCTGCTCCGCGACGACCGCCACGGCGCCCTCGCGGATGATGCCCACCTTCTCGACGGCGATGGTCCCGGGGTCCTTGCCCAGGTACTGCGCGTGGTCGAGGGCGATCGGCGTGATCACGGCGACCTCGCCCCGGGCCACGCTGGTGGCGTCCCACGAGCCGCCCATGCCGACCTCGACGACGGCCACGTCCACCGGGGCGTCCGCGAAGGCGGCGTACGCCATCCCCACCACCGTCTCGAAGAAGGAGAGCGGGTGCGCCTCCTGCTCGTCGACGAGATGCGTCATCGGGGCGACGTCGTTGAAGGCGCGCACGAAGTCGTCGTCGGAGAGCGGCTCGCCGTCGACGCTGATCCGCTCGTTCATGACTTCCACGTGGGGGCTGGTGAAGCGGCCCGTGCGCAGCTCCAGGGCGCGCAGCAGGGTGTCGATCATCCGGGCCGTCGAGGTCTTGCCGTTGGTGCCGGTCAGGTGGATCACGGCGTACGCCGCCTGCGGCTCGCCGAGCAGCTCGCAGAAGGCGGCGATCCGGTCCAGCGAGGGCTCGAGCCGGGTCTCGGGCCAGCGCGAGAGGAGGGCGTCCTCGACCTCCGCGAAGGTCTCGGCGGGGCGGCCCACGGGGCGGATCCCGGGGGGAGGCGAGGTGTCGGTCATGGCATCCCCGAGTCTAGGGATCGACCGGCGCCGGGTCCCCATCGACGCCGTCGTCCGCCCGGCCGCGCGGGTGGAGCCGAGCGTCCCGCCCGTCGTGCAGGCAGGCCAGGAGCGCGTGTCGCGGGCGGGAACGGGTTTTCGGGGCTCCCGCGCTCCTGCGTAGCATCGGCGGCATGACCGATCCCCAGCCGCAGCCCGAGCAGTCCACGACGCCGACGCCCCCGCGCGCCGTCGTCGTACCGGACAAGCCGGCGCTGGAGGGCCTCGAGGAGACCTGGTCGCAGCGGTGGCACGAGCAGGACACCTACCGGTTCGACCGCTCTCAGCCACGCGAGAACGTCTACTCCATCGACACCCCGCCGCCGACCGTGTCGGGGTCGCTGCACGTCGGCCACGTCTTCTCCTACACCCACACCGATCTGATCGCGCGCTATCAGCGGATGCGGGGCAAGACCGTCTTCTACCCGATGGGCTGGGACGACAACGGCCTGCCCACCGAGCGCCGGGTGCAGAACTACTACGGGGTCCGCTGCGATCCGAGTCTGCCCTACGACGCCGACTTCGAGGCGCCCGAGAAGCCGGACCCGAAGAAGCAGGTCCCGGTCAGCCGGCCCAACTTCGTCGAGCTCTGCGAGCGCCTGGTGCTGCAAGACGAGCAGGTCTTCGAGCAGCTGTGGCGCACGCTCGGGCTCTCCGTGGACTGGAAGGAGCACTACACGACCATCGGGCCGAAGGCCCAGACGGTCAGCCAGCTCGCCTTCCTGCGCAACGTCGCCCGCGGCGAGGCCTACCTCCAGGAGGCGCCGACGCTGTGGGACGTCACGTTCCAGACCGCGGTCGCCCAGGCGGAGCTCGAAGCCCGGGAGTACCCGGGCCACTACCACCGCGTCGCGTTCCACCGGCCGGACGGCTCCCCCGTCCACGTCGAGACCACCCGCCCAGAGCTCATCCCGGCGTGCGTCGCGCTCATCGCGCACCCCGATGACGAGCGCTACCGGCCGCTCTTCGGCAGCATCGTCACCTCACCGGTCTTCGGCGTCGAGCTCCCGGTCCTGGCGCACCCGGCGGCCGAGATGGACAAGGGCGCCGGCATCGCCATGTGCTGCACCTTCGGTGACCTCACCGACGTCACCTGGTGGCGCGAGCTCGATCTGCCCGTCCGCACGGTCATCGGCCGCGACGGCCGGTTCACCCGCGAGACGCCCGCGTGGCTGACCCACGGGCCGGCCGACGCGGCATACCCCGACCTCGCCGGCAAGACCGTCTTCAGCGCCCGGGAGGCGATGGTCGAGAAGCTCCGGCAGTCGGGAGACCTGGAGGGTGAGCCGGCGCCCACCCAGCGCGTGGCGAACTTCTTCGAGAAGGGCGACAAGCCGCTGGAGATCGTCTCCACCCGGCAGTGGTACATCCGCAACGGGGGCCGGGATGCCTCGCTGCGCAGCGAGATGCTGCAGCGCGGCCGCGAGATCGCCTGGGCGCCGCCCTACATGCGGCACCGGTTCACGAACTGGGTCAACGGCCTCAACGGCGACTGGCTGATCTCGCGGCAGCGCTTCTTCGGGATCCCCTTCCCGGTCTGGTATCCGCTCGACGACGAGGGCGAGCCCGACCACGCCCACCCCCTGATGCCCAGCGAGTCGGAGCTGCCGGTCGACCCGTCGACGGACGCGCCGCGCGGCTACGAGGAGGACCAGCGGGGCAAGCCCGGCGGCTTCCTCGGCGATCCCGACGTGATGGACACCTGGGCGACGTCGTCGCTCTCGCCCCACATCGCGGGTGGCTGGGAGAGCGACGGGGACCTCTTCGACCGGGTCTTCCCGATGGACCTGTGCACCCACGCGCACGACATCATCCGCACCTGGCTCTTCGGGCGTGTCGTGCGGGCGCACTTCGAGAACGGCGTGGTGCCCTGGTCCCACGCCATGATCTCGGGCTTCGTGGTCGACCCCGACCGCAAGAAGATGTCGAAGTCCAAGGGCAACGTCGTCGTCCCGACCGAGATCCTGGAGAAGTTCGGCGCGGACGCCGTGCGCTGGCGGGCGGCCACGGCGCGGCCCGGCCTCGACTCGCCCTTCGACGACTCCCAGATGAAGGTGGGGCGCCGGTTGGCGATGAAGGTGCTCAACGCCTCGAAGTTCGTGCTCGGCGGCGTCGGGGCCACCGCGCTGCGGCGCTCCGAGATCACCGAGCCGCTCGACCGCGCGCTGCTCGGACGGCTCGAGACCGTGGTGGGCCGCGCTACGGACGCCTTCGACGCCTACGACTACACCACGGCGCTGGAGGTCACCGAGCACTTCTTCTGGGAGTTCTGCGACGACTACCTCGAGCTGGTCAAGGAACGGGCGTACGCCGCCGACGGCGGCCCCGCGAGCGACTCCGCCCGGGCCACGCTGGCCGTCGCCCTGCACGTGCAGCTGCGCCTGCTGGCGCCCTTCCTGTCCTACGTCACCGAGGAGGTCTGGTCGTGGTGGCAGGACGGGTCGGTCCACCGGCAGCCGTGGCCGGGCGAGGCGGACCTGAGGTCGGCGGAGGCGGCCGACCCCGCGCTGCTGGACGCGGTCGCGGCGGCCCTGGGTGCCATCCGCGGGGCGAAGTCGCAGGCCAAGGTCGGCATGCGCACCGAGGTCGCGCGGGCCGAGGTGACCGGCCCGGCCGCGCTGGTCGAGGCCGCGCGAGCGGCCGAGGACGACCTGCGCAAGGCGGGGAAGGTGACCGGGGAGCTCGCCTTCATCGCGCTCGACGGCGCCGACGGCATCGCCGTCGACGTGGAGCTCGCCGGCAGGGACTGAAGCAGCCCTGGGCTCAGCCGGGGCCCTGGTGGGCGTGGCTCTCGCTCGCGTCGTGACCCCGGCCCCGGGCCTGCTCGTGACCCCACGCCCGGTCCCGGACCGTCTCGTGACCCCGACCCCGACCCCGATCCTGATCCTGGTCACGGTCGCTGCCCTCCCGCTGGTCGAGGCCGCGCGCCTCGCCGCGGCCCTCGTCGGGAGAGACCGCCTGTCCGCGACCCGGGTCCCGGGGCCTGTCCCTCCCCCTGCCCGTGGACGGGGCCTGGGGCTGACCGGTGGACCCGGACTCCTGCTGGGGACGGCCCCGGTCGTCGTCGCGGCCCTCCCCGGGGGCGTCGCTCGGCTGGCCCGGTCCCCCCGGATCCGGCGCGGGCTTCGCCTTCGGCGGCCCCGGGCCCTCCGAGGCACCATGCGACGGACCAGGATCCGAGGGAGCGCCCCCGGGCGCTGCGCCGCTCCCGCCGCCACCTGAGGGCGGAGGACCATCGGTCGAGAAGCCGGCCACGATCCCCGCGGGACCAGAGCCACGACTGGGGCTCGGCGCTGCGGCCGCAGGCGCGGGAGCTGCGCCGGCCTGGGGACCCGGACCACCGGTGCTCACCCCCGACGCCGGACCATCGCCGATCGAGGCACCCGGGCCATCCGTCGCCGGATCGGCCGGTGTGCTCCGGGCGACACCGCTCTCCGCTCCCGCCGGGGCGGACTCCCGCGCGGGAGGCTCCGGCGCGCTCCGCTGGGGCGACGGGACGATCCGGGCGCCGAGGAGGACCTGCGGGGCCACGCCGGCGAGGCCCGCGACCCCGTCGCTGATCGCACGGCCGACCTGGGTGCGCAGCAAGGACACGACCGCGTCGTTGCGAAGCATGCCGCCCATGACGAGCCCGCAGGCAACGCTCAACGCGAGGAAGCCCACCAATGGCCTCGCGTGCTTTCCCACCATGCCCCATCACCCCGGCTCAGTCTGCAGCCTGGCTGGACCGCGAACCTAGGTGCTGACAGTCAAGAACGCACTGGTCTGGACCGCACTCGTGCGGTGTGGTGCGCCCACGGGGCGGGGCATTCCCGCTCCGGGGCGCGGGAGTCGGGGCCTAGTGCTGCGGGCCCTGTTCGTGGCCACCCGGCGGGCAGTTCGTCTCCGGCTCGGGATCCTCCGCCGGTGCCCCGTCGGTGGCCGGCTCCCCGGGCTCCTGGTCGGCCGGCTCCTCAGCGGCCGGGTCCTCGACGGCGGGCTCCTGGTCGGCGGGCTCCTGGTCGGCCGGCTCCTCGACGGCCGGCTCCTCGACGGCCGGCTCCTCGACGGCCGGCTCCTCGACCGGCTCGGCGTCCTCGACGGCCGGGTCCTCGACGGCCGGGTCCTCGACGGCCTTGCAGGGGCCTTCCTTCGGAGGCGCCTTCGGGCCCGAGGAACCGGACGTTCCCTTCGGGGCCTCGCCCGCGGGGGGCTCGTCGATGCAGTCGCCCTGGGCGCCGATGGTCGGCGACCCGGCTCCTCGGACGGGTCCGCCGCCGTCCGGCGAGCTCGGGTCTCCGTTTCCGCCGCCCGGCTGGTCGTTCTCCTCGACGGAGGAGAGGACGGTTCCAGGGGGACCGGAGGTTCCGCCCGGGGTGCTCCCGCTGGATCCCGGGTCCGTGGGTGCGGGGGCCGCGGCCACCGGGCCGGCGCCGGCGCCCGCGCCGAAGCTGTCCTGCGGCGTCGGGGTGCTGGGCGTGGCGCCCGCGAGACCACCGTCCGGGAGGAAACTGCCCGGGAGGCCACCGTCCGGGAGACCACCGCCCGCGACCTCACCGCCCGCGGCGTCCTCCGCCGCGACCGGGCCGCGGTCGGCGACGACGGCCGAACCGGGGGCCGACAACCCCGGGTCGCCGGTGGCGCCGCCCGGCAGCTCGCTCGGCGCCTCTCCGGCACGGGGCACCGGTTCGGGACTCGGGCCGTCCTCGGGGCCCGTCGGGCCAGGAGCCGTCAGGAGACTGTCGTTGGCGGCAGAGCCCGCCTCCCGGAGCATCGAGAGGATCGAGCCGCCGCCGAGCAGGCTGTTCATGGTGAGCGCGCACGCGACGAACAGCACCAGGAACGCGAGCAGCGGCCGCCTGTGCTCCGAAACCATCGTCATCACCCCAAGACCAGCGTCGGGGAACGAGGCTGTCTAGACGGGCGATTGAGGATTTCTTGAGAATTCTCCTCGTGGCGGAGACCTAACCGGGCCCCCTGCGTGACGGAGGGGCCTGCCCCGGCGACGGGGCCCGCCGCTTCCGCCCCCGACCGGGTCGCGCCCGGCCCGGCTCGACGTCGCGCCGGCACAGGTCGACCAGCTCGCGCGCCAGGCCGACCGGGAACCGGACGTCGGCCTGCGGTTCCTCGCCGGTCTCCGGGGGTAGCAACAGTGCGTCCAGGGGCCCCACGACGCGGACACCCGAGGAACGCAGCTGCGCCACGTGCCGCTCGCTCTCCTCGCGCACGCGGCCGAGCGCCCAGTCAGGGAGCCGGAAGTGGGTTTCCCAGTTCTCGGCCGGATGGGACACCAGGGTCTTGACCAGGTCGACCCGTAGGCCCCGGTGGTAGCCGTTCCACCCGCGCTCGCGGGCCAGCCCGTCGACCTCCCGCAGGAGCTGCACCCGTCCGTGCGTCAACGCGGGGTTCCGGGGCCCGCTCTCCAGCATCCCCGGCGGCAGTCCGAGCAGCTGCTCGAAGCTGCGCACCACCGTGCCCTTGTCCCGGTGGTCGCCCACCACCACGGTCACCCGTCCCTCGGCAGCCTCGGCCCATCGAGCGACCAGGCCACCGAGGTCCTGCTGGCGCCAGAAGTGGCGGTGCTCGTGCCCGTCGTCCTCCGGATCGAGCACCTCGCGCAACCACTCGTCGAGGTCACCGGTGCGTTGCCGCTGCTTGACGCGCTCCTGCCACTGCGAGATGAGCAGGCGGCCCAGCTCACGGGCAACCAGGACGACGTGCACGCGCGCGAGCCCGAGGTCGCGCACCACCCTGCGGGCGACCTCGTCGTCGGCCCGGGCGAAGATCTCGTTGCTGACGCACACGCGCACCTCGCGGTGCTCCGCCGCGACCCCCACGAGCTCGGCCCAGGATTCAGCACCGGCCCCGCTCGGGCCACCGGCCAATCGGCGTTCGCCGACCACATACCGGGTCGCCTCCGTCCAGCGCAACCCCCGGCCGGGATAGGCGACGCCGTGCCGCGGCAACTCGTCACGACACTCCGCCAGCGCTGACTGCAGGCTGGTGGAGCCGGTCTTGGGCGGTCCGACGTGCAGCAGCAGCGCATCGGAGGGCAGCGGACCCGGCTGCCGCGCTCCGGCAGCCACGCTCAGGCCGACTTCTTCTTCTTGGCCTCCGACTCACGCGGGATCAGCGTAGGAGCGACCCCGTCCTGCACGACCTCGAGGGTCACGATGACCTTCCCGATGTCGCCTCGGGAGGGCACGTCGTACATCACGTGGAGGAGCACCTCCTCGATGAGGGCGCGCAGTCCGCGGGCGCCGGTCCCCCGCTCCATGGCCTGCTCCGCGATCGCGCGGACGGCCTCCTCGGTAAACTCCAGCTCGACCCCGTCGAGGTCGAACAGCCTCTGGTACTGCTTGACCAGCGCGTTGCGCGGCACGGTCAGGATCTCCACGAGCGCGTCGGCGTCCAGCTTGCTCACGCACGCGATCAGTGGCAGTCGGCCGATGAACTCGGGAATCAGCCCGAACTTGGTCAGGTCCTCCGGGCGCACCTCGGCGAGCAGGTCGTCGGCGTCCCGCTCGGACTGACCGCGGACGTCGGCCGTGAAGCCGAGCGTCTTCTTGCCGACCCGCTGCTCGATGATGTGCTCCAGACCGGAGAAGGCGCCGCCCACCACGAACAGGATGTTCGTCGTGTCGATCTGGATGAACTCCTGGTGCGGGTGCTTGCGGCCGCCCTGCGGCGGGACCGAGGCCGTCGTGCCCTCAAGGATCTTCAGGAGCGCTTGCTGCACCCCCTCGCCCGAGACGTCCCGGGTGATCGAGGGGTTCTCCGCCTTGCGGGCCACCTTGTCGATCTCGTCGATGTAGATGATCCCGGTCTCGGCCTTCTTCACGTCATAGTCGGCGGCCTGGATCAGCTTGAGCAGGATGTTCTCGACGTCCTCGCCCACGTAGCCGGCCTCGGTGAGCGCCGTGGCGTCCGCGATCGCGAAGGGGACGTTGAGCATCCGGGCCAGCGTCTGGGCGAGGTAGGTCTTGCCGCAGCCGGTCGGGCCGATCACCAGGATGTTGGACTTGGCGACCTCGACGACCTCGTCCTTGCTGTGCTTGGTGGTGGTCGCCTGCGCGGCCTGCACCCGCTTGTAGTGGTTGTACACAGCCACCGACAGAGACTTCTTGGCCTGCTCCTGACCGATCACGTAGGAGTTCAGGAAGTCGAAGATCTCGCGGGGCTTGGGCAGCTCGTCGAGGCCTACCTCGCTGCCTTCAGCGAGCTCCTCCTCGATGATCTCGTTGCAGAGGTCGATGCACTCGTCGCAGATGTAGACGCCGGGGCCGGCGATCAGCTTCTTGACCTGCTTCTGGCTCTTGCCGCAGAAGGAACACTTGAGCAGGTCCCCTCCGTCACCAATACGCGCCATGGCGGTCATCCTCCGGTCCGGCCCGCGCGCCTGCGCGGGCGTCGTGTGCAAGTGTCGACTGCCACAGGATGAGCCGTGCCACCCCAGGAGATGACCGTACCCCGTGCGTGACGCCTTGCGGCACCGGACACGGGGTATGCATCCATCCCGCGCGTCTTGGTTCAGACCGCCATGGTGGCCTTGCGTGACTCGATCACGTTGTCGATCAGGCCGTACTCCACCGCCTGCTCCGCCGTGAGGATCTTGTCCCGCTCGATGTCCTGGGAGACATCCTCGATCTTCTGGCCGGTGTGCTCGGCGATCATGGTCTCAAGCAGGCTCCGCATCCGGATGATCTCATTGGCTTGGATCTCGATGTCCGAGGTCTGGCCGAAGGTGCCCTCGGTGTAGGGCTGGTGGATGAGGATCCGGCTGTTCGGCAGCGCGAGGCGCTTGCCCGGCGCTCCCGCAGCGAGCAGGATCGCCGCCGCCGAGGCGGCCTGGCCCAAGCAGACGGTCTGCACGTCGGGCTTGATGAAGCGCATGGTGTCGTAGATCGCCGTGAGCGCCGTGAAGGAGCCACCCGGTGAGTTGATGTAGATCTGGATGTCGGCGTCCGGGTTCATCGACTCCAGGCACATCAGCTGCGCCATCACCGCGTTGGCGATGTCGTCGCTGATCGGGGTGCCGAGGAAGATGATCCGCTCCTCGAACAACTTGCCGTAGGGGTCGATCCGCCGGAAGCCGTAGGAGGTGCGCTCTTCCCACTGCGGGATGTAGTAGTTCATCGTCTCGTCCTCACTTGTTCCCGGAGGGACCCACGCCGGCGGCCTCGCGCACCGTCGTGACGACCTTGTCGACCAAGCCGTACTCGAGAGCCTGGTCGGCCGTGAACCAGCGGTCGCGGTCGGCGTCGGCCGTGACCTGGTCCACCGTCTGGCCCGTGTGCTGCGCGATCAGCTCGAGCAGCACCTTCTTGATGTGCAGCGACTGCTGGGCCTGGATCTTGATGTCCGAGGCGGAACCGCCCATGCCGGAGGACGGCTGGTGCATCATGATCCGGGCGTGCGGCAGCGCGTACCGCTTGCCGGGGGCGCCCGCACACAGGAGGAACTGGCCCATCGACGCCGCCAGACCCATGCCGACGGTCGCCACGTCGTTGGGGATGTAGTTCATCGTGTCGTAGATCGCCATGCCGGCATCGACCGATCCCCCGGGCGAGTTGATGTGCAGGGAGATGTCCTTCTCGGGGTTCTCCGCCGAGAGCAGGAGCAGCTGGGCGCAGATCGCGTTGGCGTTCTGGTCGCGGACCTCGCTTCCGAGGAAGACGATGCGCTCGCGGAGCAGCCGCTGGTAGACGTTGTCGTCGAGTCCGTAGCTGGGTGTGCCCGCGTCCATCCGCGGGCCGGTCTCGTGGTTGGGGTTGTCGTTCACGGGGCCGACCCTAGCCCGGCCGGGAGCGGTCCACACGGCCCCGCCCCCGGTGTTCGCCGACAGCGGACGTGCGCGGTCCCGATCCGGAGCCGCGTTCGCGCTCGGCGTACGTCAGGCGAGCCAGCGGCGCAGCGAGGCGGCGACCTCGGGGTGGTTGAGCAGGCCCCCGTGGCCGCTGCCCCCGATGTGCAGCACCTCGGCGTCGGGGAAGAGCGCGCGGCCGGCCCGGCGGCCGTAGGCGGACTCGACGCGGACCAGGAGGTCGCCGAGCACGTGGCCGACCGGGTGCCGTTGCGAGTGGGTCACCGTGGAGGCGACCAGTCGGTACCGAGCGTGCGGGAGCGGGGCGACCTCCTCGCCGAGCCCGACGACGAGGTCGTGCACGCCGCGCGAGCGGTGGTCGAGGATCCGCCCGAGGGCGGAGGTCTCGGGGAGGCGGGCCAGCGCCCGGCTCCCGTGCCCCACACCGGTCGCCACGGGCGAGCCGAGGTGCGGGGTGCCCAGGGTCACCACGTCGGAGACGAGCCGCCGCCACGGCTGCTGCGCGCCGCCGACGGCCACGGCCACGGCGCCGGCGGCCCGGCTGACCAGTCCACCCATCGAGTGACCCACCAGGGCGATCCGCTCCACCGGGACCGGCCACGCCTCGAGGAGGCGCTGGACCAGGGCGGCCAGCGCGACGCCGTTCTCCCGCAGGGGAAGCCCGGTGTTGGCGCGCAGCAGCAGCGGGGACCAGCCCAGGGCCGCGAGCTCCTCGGCGTACGTCGTGCCCCGCTCGGCACGGTGGGCCCCCCAGCTCTCGTCGCTCTCGCACAGGCCGTGCAGCATCACGACGAGCCGCCCCGTCGCGGCCGGGAAGGCGTCGGCGACAGCGGCGGGGGTCGGCGGCACGTCGCGGCCACCGGCGCGCACCGCCAGATCGATGGCCAGCCGTGGTCGGTCGCTGGCGAGCCGGTCGCCGATCAGCCCGTTCACGGCGGAGTTGAGGAACCGGCCGCGCGGGTCGTCCTCGAGCCGCGGGCCGGCGCCGGTCGCGGCGACGGCGTCCAGGCCGCGGGAGGCCCCGCGTAGTCCGATCCCGAGGCCGCCGTAGACGCCCCCGGCGATCGCCCGGTGCAGGACGCCGGCGGCTCGTGAGACACCCCCCGTCGGAGGGTCGAGGAGCCCGTGCAGCCGGTCCGTGACCGCGCGGTGGGTGTCCCGGACCGAGCGCACGACGAGCTCGTCGGCGACCTCCGCCAGGAGCGCGAGCGCGTCGAGGACGCCCGGGCCGCTCGTCGCGGCCGGGGGGTGGCTGGCGTGCTGCACGCTCACCCGACCATGGTGACGAGTTGAGTGAACGGTTGTCCACTCAACTCGCCCAGCGGCTCAGGCCCCGGCGGTCTTCTCCTCCGCGGGGGGCTCCTCCTCCGTGACGGGCTCCTCCTCCGCGGCGGGCTCCTGGACCTCGTCCTCGTCGGGGACGTCCTGGATAGTGCCGTCGGGCTGCAGGCCCTTGAGCTGCACCGGGTTGCCCGAGGCGTCGGTGACCACCGCGGACTCCACGATCGTGGCCAGCGCCTTGCCCCGCAGGATCTCCTGGACCAGCTCGGGGATGTGGTTGTGCTCGAACATGTGGTTCGCGAACTCCTGCGGGTCCTGCCCCGCCTGCTGGGCCCGCTGGACCAGGTGCTGGGAGAGGTCCTGCTGCTCCACTCCCAGCTGCTCGCGCTTGGCGACCTCGTCGAGCAGGAACTGCGCGGCGACCGCGTCGCGAACCCGCTTCTCGAGCTCTCCCTCGAACTCGTCGATCGTCTGGCCCTCGTCCTCGAGGTAGGCGTCCATGGTCATCCCGGCCATCTGGAGCTGCTGCTCCATGCTCTCCCGGCGCGCGTTGAGCTCCTGGGTCACCATCGACTCAGGCAGCGGGACGTCGACCTGGTCGAGCAGCGCCTCGAGCACGGCGTCGCGCGCGGCGGCCGCCTGCTCCAGGCGCTTGGTGCCGGCCAGCTGGTCGCGCTCGTGGGCCGTGAGCTCCTCGACGGTGTCGAACTCCGAGGCGGTCTGGGCGAACTCCTCGTCGAGCTCGGGCAGCTCCTGCTCCTGCACCTGCTTGACGCTCACCGAGACCTCGACGTCCTGGCCGATCATGTCGCCGCCGACCAGCTGGGAGGTGAAGTCCGCCGAGTCGCCGGGCGCGAGCCCGATCAGGGCCTCGTCCAGACCCTCGAGCATGCCGCCGCGGCCCACCCGATAGGACATGTCGCTGACCTCGGCACCCTCGATGGGTTCGCCGTCCTGTTTCGCGACCAGGTCCATCACGACGTAGTCGCCGTCGGCGGCGGGCCGCTCGACGTCGTTGAGCGTGCCGAACCGCTCCCGCAGCGCCTCGAGACGCTCCTCGACCTCGGAGTCCAGGACCTCGATGTCGGCGACCTGCGCCTCGAGACCCTGGTAGGCGGGCAGGTCGACCTGGGGCTTGACATCGACCTCGGCGGTGAACTCCAGCGCGTCGTTGTCCTCGAGGCGGGTCACCTCGATCTCGGGCTGGTCGACCGGCTCGAGGGAGTTCTCCTGCAGCGCCTCCATGTACTTCTGGGGCACCACCTCGTTGACGGCCTCGTTCAGGACGGCGCCGCGGCCGACCTGCTTGTCGATCACGACCGGCGGGACCTTGCCGCGCCGGAAGCCCGGCACGTTGATCTGCTTCGCGATCTGCTGGTAGGCCGCGTCGAGGCTCGGCTTGAGCTCCTCGAAGGGCACCTCGACGGTCAGCTTGGCCCGGGTGGGGCTCAAGGTCTCGACGGCGCTCTTCACCGCTGGTCTCCTCATTCCTGTTGGTATCTCGTGCTCGGCTGGCCCCCGCCGCGGGCGCGACTCGGGCCGGTCGGGGCGACAGGACTCGAACCTGCGATCTCCTGCTCCCAAAGCAGGCGCGCTAGCCACTACGCTACGCCCCGCCAGGTGCGCCCCACCCCCTGCGTGGCCCCCGCGGGGGCCGGGCCGGACGCGCCTTGGAGCGGATGACGGGAATCGAACCCGCGTAGCCAGTTTGGAAGACTGGGGCTCTACCATTGAGCTACATCCGCGCACACTCTGTCGGCCGCTCGGCGGCCGGTGCGCCGCCATCGTGCCACAGGTACGGGGGCCGTCCCCAACCGACTGTGGTCGCGCTCAGGCCCGACGAACGACCAGGAGCGCCCGGTCGTCGTGATGCGAGCCCAGGCCGTCCACCAGCCGGCGTGCCGCGCCGTCGAAGCCCGAGCGCATCTCCCCCTCCGCGTGCTCGGCCAACAGGGCGATGCCGCGCCCGATGTCCCTCGTGGCCTCCTCGACGAGCCCGTCGGTGTAGAGCAGCAGGGCGTCCTCCGGCTCGAGGCGACCGGCCGCGCACGCGTACGCCGCGCCCGGAACGACGCCGAGGACGGGCCCGCTGGAGTCGAGCAGCTCCCAGCCGCCCTGGGCGTGCAGGTGCACGGCGGGCGGGTGACCGGCCGTGCGCACCTCGTAGTCGCCGGTGCTCAGGTCCACGCTGACGTGGACGGCCGTGGCGAAGCCCTCCGGCCACCGCTGACGCAGCAGGTACTGGTTCGCGGCGCCGAGGATCCCGTCCGGCCCGACCGCGCTCAGCAGCCCACCCAAGGCGCCCGAGAACAACAGAGCCCGCGTGCCGGCCTGGGCACCCTTCCCGGACACGTCGACGACGATGGCCTCGAGCCGGTCGCGGTCGGTCGGGCCGGCGACCACGAAGTCGCCGGCGAAGCGGGTGCCGCCCGCCGAGCGCACCACGACCTCGGCGTCCCACCCCGGCGGGAGCGGCGGGAGCTCGCCCTGGCTCAGGATCCGGTCGCGCAGGTCGACCAGCATCGACTCCCCGCGGGTCCCGGCCACACCCAGGCGCGAGCGGTTGAAGCTCGAGAGCAGGATGATGAACCCCAGGGCGAACATCACGACGATGGCACCCGCCATGCGGATGTCGACGCTGCGCTGCACCCAGAGCACCGGCAGCACCGCGCTCAGGCTGGCGACCACGAACCAGTTCAGGTATCGCGGTCCCAGCCAGAGGCTGGCGAGCAGCAGCGGCACGAGCAGCACGGTGACGGGCACCTGCTCCGAGTCGAAGACCAGCCCCCCGGTGAGCAGACCCAGCAGCACCAGCAGCCCGGCGAGCACGCGGTTCTCGGGCTCACGGCTGCGATGCAGCATCTCGCGCCGCGTGGTCCGGGCGAACCCCCGGGCACGACCCCTGGTTCGACTCATCTGGCGGTGCTCACCGCTCCTGGCGTCCTGGTGCTCGGCTGAGGACAGGTCGCCCGAGATTCCCCCGCGGTGCACCACTCTACGCCGCGCCGGGCGTGCGGGGAGGCAGCCCGACGGTGTCCGTGGCCCGCTCAGGCACCCGGGGCGGGCCGCCCCTCAGACTCCCCCGGAGCCGACGCCGGCAGCGGGGGCAGCTCGCCGGTGGCCTCGTACGCCGCCAGCTGACCGATCCGGCGCGCGTGCCGCTCGTCGCCCGAGAAGGGCGTCGACAGGAACGCGCCGACGAAGCGCCTCATGTCCTCGACCGGGTGCATGCGTCCGCCGACCGAGAGGACGTTCGCATCGTTGTGCGCGCGCGCCAGGACGGCGGTCTCCTCCGACCACGCCAGCGCGCAGCGGATGCCGGCCACCTTGTTGGCGGCCATCTGCTCCCCGTTGCCGGACCCGCCGATGACGATGCCGAGGCCTGCCACGCCGTCGGCGCGTTCGGTCGCCACCGTCTCGGCGGCGCGCAGACAGAAGGTCGGGTAGTCGTCGTCGGGGTCGTACGCGAACGGCCCGTGGTCCACGGGCTCGTGACCCTCCTCGAGCAGCCAGGACATCAGGTCGTCCTTCAGCTCGAGCCCCGCGTGGTCGGAGCCGAGGTGAACGCGCATCTTCGGATTCTCTCAGTCGTGGTGCTGGCGTAGGAAACCGGCCACCGCTCGCGTCAGCGGCTCGGCGGCGTCGAAGACCTCCGCGTGTCTCCAGAAACCGTGCACCTGGCCGAGGTAGCGCGTGCCCACCACGTGCACGCGCTCCTCGGCCAGCCGGGCGGCCAGGTGCTCGCCCTCGTCCCGGAGCGGGTCGTGCTCCGCCGTCACGACGAGCGTCGGCGGCAGGGTGTGCAGCCTCGCCGAGCGCAGCGGCGCCAGGTCCGGGTCGACCAGGTCCTCCGGGCGGGAGGCGTACTGCTGCCAGTACCAGGCGGCATCTCGGGGGTCGAAGCCGTCGGCAGCCGTCGTGTAGGACTCGAAGTCGGCCTGGGGGTCGAGGAAGGGATAGATCAGCGCGAGGGCCGCGAACCGCCCCGGATGCCGCAGCGCCGCGACCAGGGCCAGGTTCGCGCCCGCGCTGTCGCCGTGGGCGGAGACCGGCCCCGCGAGGCCGCGCGCAGCGGCCTCGCGCCCCAGCCAGCCGAGCGCGGCGTCCACGTCATCCGGCGCGGCGGGAAACGGGTGCTCGGGCGGGCGCCGGTAGTCGACGCTGAGCACCGGCAGACCGGCCCGGTTCGCCAGGCGACGGGCCACGGCGTCGTGCACCTCGAGATCGTGCATCACGAAGCCGCCGCCGTGCAGGTGCACCACCACGCCGGCGGATGCGCCCTCGGGGCGGTAGAGGCGGCCGGGCACGCCGTCGGCGTCGACGTCCTCGACGCGGGCGACGTCCTCGCGGGACTCTGCCAGCGCGGCCTCCCGATTGGCCGCCCGGGCCGCCGCGATGTCGAAGGCGGGATCGTGCACGGACATGTCGCCCGCCGCCCACTCGATCGCGGCCCGTGCCTGCGGGTGGAGGACCATCACGGCTCCCGTCAGCGGTCCATCAGGGCATCCAGCGCCACCGCGAGCGCGGCGGCGACCCGGAAGTCCACGCGCGGGTCGGGCACGTGCACCGTGTATCGGTCGCGCACCGAGCGTACGCGATCCACCGCCATCAGCGGCTGACCATCGGCCTGCGAGAAGTCGAAGTGCATCGGCAGGAACGGGATGTCGACGAAGCGTCGCACCAGCGCGACGCCCATGTTGCGCTCCTGGCCCACGCCCTCGTAGCCGGGGCCCGCGAGCGTGAAGGTGGACCGGATCAGGCTCGCGCCGAAGTCCTTCTTGAAGTACCCCAACGGTTGGCCCTCCTCGTCGGTGATGTCGTACTCGGCGCCGAGGTCGAGGCGCTGACGCGCCTGGAAGGCGAAGACGGGTCGCTGCCTGGTCTCGTCCGCGTAGAACGTGACCCGCTCCTTGAGGGCCATCCGCTTCTGCTCGGCCAGGCCGAGCAGCTCTCCCTCCCCGCCGTCCGGGCCGGGGGCGCGGACCTCGTAGCGGTTGGTGGCCATGGCGAACCGCTGACGCAGGTAGAACATCGGCAGGTGCATCGGCGCCGTCATGGCGACGCATCCTAGTGCTGCCGCGCTGTTCGTGGCGGAGGTCGCGGCCGGTCGCTCAGGCACCGGCGAGCCGTGCGAGCTCCTCGTCGACCACGGCGGGGTCGAGCTTGCGGAAGATGGGCGTCGGCTTGCCGACCGGCGTGCCGACCGCGATCTCACGGCGCCGCCAGGGCCGGGGGTCGGCGTAGTCACCGGTGATGATCGGGTAGGCCCGCCCTCCGTCGAGGTCCTCGACCTCCTCGAGCCGCGGCATCGGCTGCACCTGACCGGCGCCCCCGAGCGCGGCGTGAACCGCGTTCGCGGCGAAGGGCAGGAAGGGGCTGAGCAGGGTGTTCAGGTCGTCGACGCACTGGGCTGTCACGTGCAGCACCGTCGCCAGCCGGTCGCGCTCGTCGGGGGCCTTGAGCTTCCAGGGCTCGGCGTCGGAGACGTACTTGTTCACCTCGGCCACGAGCCGCATGGCCTCGTTCACCGCCTGCTTCTGTCGGTGCCGCGCGATCAGGTCGCCGACCTCGTCGAAGCCGCCCGCCACGCGGGCGAGCAGGTCGCGCTCCCGCTCGGTCAGGTCGCCGACCGCCGGGATCTCGCCGAAGTTCTTGGCGATCATGCTGGCCGTCCGGTTCACCAGGTTGCCCCAACCGGCCACGAGCTCGTCGTTCGTGCGCCGCACGAACTCCGACCAGGTGAAGTCGGCGTCCTGGTTCTCCGGGCCCGCCGCGGCCACGAAGTAGCGAAAGGCGTCGGGCTGGTAGCGGCTGAGCAGGTCGCGCACATAGATCACGACCCGCTGGGAGGAGGAGAACTTGCGCCCCTCCATGGTCAGGAACTCCGAGGAGACCACCTCGGTCGGCAGGTTGAGCTCACCGAAGGCCTGCTGCTCGCCTCCGCGCTCACCCTTGCCGGAGTAGGCCAGCAGCTCGGCCGGCCAGATCTGGGAGTGGAAGGTGATGTTGTCCTTGCCCATGAAGTAGTAGGAGAGCGCCTCTTCTGCGTCGCCGACCGCCGGGTTCCACCACGCCCGCCAGGCCTCGGGGTCGCCCTGACGGCGCGCCCACTCCACGGACGCCGACAGGTAGCCGATGACGGCGTCGAACCAGACGTAGAGCTTCTTGGTCGGCAGGTCGCGCCACCCGTCGAGCGGCACGGCGATGCCCCAGTCGATGTCCCGGGTCATCGCGCGCGGCCGGATCTCGGAGAGGATGTTCTGGCTGAACCGGATCACGTTGGGTCGCCAGGTGCCCGAGGCCTCGCGCCCGTCCAGCCACTGGCCCAGCGCCCCGGCCAGCGCGGGCAGGTCGAGAAAGAAGTGCTGGGTCTCCACGAACTCCGGCACCTCGCCGTTGATCCGCGACCGGGGGTCCTTGAGGTCGGCCGGGTCCAGCTGGTTGCCGCAGGTGTCGCACTGGTCTCCGCGGGCCCCACCGGTGCCGCAGATCGGGCAGGTGCCCTCGATGTAGCGGTCGGGAAGCGTGCGGCCGGTGGACGGCGAGATCGCGCCGTACGTGGTGCGCTCCACGAAGTAGCCGTTCCGCCAGACCCCGAGGAACATCTCCTGCACCACGGCGTGGTGGTTGGGCGTGGTCGTGCGCGTGTAGAGGTCGTAGCTCATCCCCAGGGACACCAGGTCCTCGGCGATGAGGCGGTGGTTGCGGTCGGCCAGCTCCTGCGGCGGCACGCCCGCCTCGTCGGCGGCGATCAGGATCGGCGTGCCGTGCTCGTCGGTGCCCGAGACCATCAGCACGTCGTGCCCGGCCATGCGCATGTAGCGGCTGAACACGTCGGAGGGCACACCGAAGCCGGCCACGTGGCCGATGTGGCGCGGCCCGTTGGCGTACGGCCAGGCGACGGCGGACAGCACTCGGGTCATGGAGGGATCCTAGGAGGGTCGCCACCGGCGCCGGACCTCGGGAGAAGTCCTCAGGAGAAGTGGTCGGCCCGTGCCTGCGCATGGCGCCGGATGCCCGGCAACCGCTGGTACAGGTAGATCCCCGGGCAGGCGGTCTGGTTCGTGTCGCGGTGCCCGGCGATCCGCGGCAGCCGCGGGCGGGAGCCGGCGGAGTACCGGTCGCTCCCCTCCGAGGAGACCCGCACCCGGCTGCGGGGGTCGTGGCCCTGCTTGTCGAGCTTCCACGCCGAGAGCCGGATGATCGCCCGCCGGACCACCTTCGGGGCCCGCTCGACCTCGAAGTTCCCGATGGCCGACACGCCGGTGCTGTTGTGGTTGAAGCCCAGGGTGTGGGCACCGCGGACCTTCTTCCGGGGCGCGCCCGCCCGGCCCTGCCAGATCCGCCCGAACTTGTCGACCAGGAAGTTGTAGCCCACGTCGGACCAGCCGAGGGACATCACGTGGTAGCGATAGATGCCGCGCAGCATGGCCGGAACGTCCCGCCGGCGATAGCTGTTGCTGTTCACCGTGTGATGCACGTGGACCGTCTGGAGCGTCCGGTTGAAACGCGGTCGCTCGCGCCACGCCTCGTTGGCGTCCCAGGCGCGGCGGCGGAAGATCCTCGGCCGCGGCGCCCGCTGCCGCCGCGGGCTCCGCGCCGAACGGGAGACGCTCTCGCCGCGGGCCGCGACCGGCCCCGCATCGGAGGGCGCGTCGCCCGGGTCGATGAGGACCACCTTCAGCGCGCGGTAGCCGGCGCCACGCACCCGGACCTGCAGGTCCCGGGCCTGGCCGGCCCACCAGAGATCGGTGGCGCGCAGCCCGGAGCGACCCTCTCCCGATCCGCGGTCGGGCCCGTCGTCCAGCGACTCGAGCCGCCGCCAGGCGGTCCAACCGTCCCCCGCCGGGCGGCTGCGCGCCTGCAGCCCCGGGCCGGTGCCGCGCCACGTCGCGCCCACCTGGGCGAAGCCGTTCGTGCGCCAGCCGTGCACCTGCCAGGCGCGGGACGGACCCTGGGATGAGACGCGCACGGTGGCGGAACGGACGGGCCGGTAGCCGGCCGCCGGCCGGGCCGACGGCTGGGCCTCGTCCACCGCCAGTCGCACGGGTCGGAGGTCCACCGCCCCCGGCGTGGGCGAGGCCCGGGCGGGGGAGCCCACCGTGCCCACCGCCACCGGCGCGCAGAGCACCGCGGCCAGCGCTAGGGCGAGCGGACGACGGGAACGCCACAGCACCATCACCGCTACATCATGCGCCTCACACGTCACATCCGTCGACCAGTTCCCGAAGGGGAGCCCGAGAGGGGCCCTGGCGACCGCCGGCTTCCCGGTCCCGCGTCAGCTGAAGTCGAGGTCTCCGCTGCGCGTGCGCTTGAGCTCGTAGAAGTAGGGCACCCGGGCCATCAGGAGGGCGCCGTCCCAGAGCTGACCGGCCTCCTGGCCGCGGGGAATCTTCGACAGCACGGGGCCGAAGAAGGCGGCGCCCTCCACGGCGATCGTGGGCGTGCCGACGTCGTCACCGACCTGGTCCATGCCCGCGTGGTGGCTCGCCTTGACGGCCTCGTCGAGGGAGTCCTCGTCCCACGCCGCGATCAGGTCGGCCGGCAGGCCGGCCTCCTCGATCGCCTCGCGACCGAGGTCGTGGTCCAACGCGCGCCCGTCGTGGTGGATCCGGGTCCCGAAGGCGGTGTAGAGCGGCAGCAGCACGTCCGGGCCGAACCGCTGCTCGGCGGCGATCGCGACGCGCACCGGACCCCAGCCGGGTTGGAGCTTCTGACGATACTCCTCCGAGATGTCCTCCTTGATCTCGTTGAGGTAGGCCAGGCTCATCACGTGCCAGGCGACATCGACGTCGCGTACCTGCTCCACCTCCAGCATCCAGCGAGAGCTGATCCAGGCGAAGGGGCACAGCGGGTCGAACCAGAAGTCGGCCCGGGTGCGGGCTCCATCGACGCGGTCGGTCGGGTCTGCGGTCATGGTGGTCGTCATCAGGGGGCGCAACACCGATCTCCGTCACACGATTCCCGGGTGCGATGATCGGGACCATGCCCGGAACGAACCTGACCCGCGACGAGGCCGCTGCCCGCGCCGCCCTGCTCGACGTCTCCACCTACCGGATCGACCTCGACCTGACGGCGGGGACGCAGACCTTCGGCTCGACCACCACCGTGCGCTTCGGGTGCCGGCAGCCGGGCGCCGGGACCTTCGCCGACCTGGTCGGCGCCACGGTCCACGAGGTGACGCTGAACGGCACGCCGCTGGACGGGGCCGCGGCGCAGAGCCAGGTCGACACCGAGGGGCGCCTCCGGCTCGACGGGCTCGCCGCGCAGAACGAGCTGGTCGTCCGCGCCGCGTGCACCTACAGCCGCACGGGCGAAGGGCTGCACCGGTTCGTCGACCCCGCCGACGACCGCGTCTATCTCTACAGCCAGTTCGAGGTCCCCGACGCGCGGCGGGTCTACACGACCTTCGAGCAGCCGGACCTCAAGGCCACCTTCTCCTTCACCGTGCGCGCCCCGGAGCACTGGAAGGTCGTCTCCAACGCCCCCACGCCCACGCCCGAGCCCCACGGCGACGGGACGGCGACCTGGCGATTCGCGGCCACCGAGCGCATGTCGACCTACATCACCGCCCTGGTCGCCGGGGAGTACCACGAGGTGCTCGATGCCTACGAGGGCCGGCACGGGAGGATCCCGCTGGGGCACTACTGCCGGGAGTCGATCAAGGACCAGCTCGACGTCGACGCGCTGGTGAGGTTGACCAAGCAGGGCTTTGCCTTCTTCGAGGAGGCCTTCGACTACCCCTACCCGTTCGGCACCTACGACCAGCTGTACGTGCCGGAGTACAACATGGGCGCGATGGAGAACGCGGGCTGCGTGACCTTCCGCGACGAGCTCCTCCCCCGGTCCCGGCAGGTGCACGCCTTCTACGAGCAGCGCGCCAACACGATCCTGCACGAGATGGCGCACATGTGGTTCGGCGACCTCGTCACGATGAAGTGGTGGGACGACCTGTGGCTCAACGAGTCGTTCGCCGAGTGGGCCTCCCACCACGCGATGGTCGAGGCCACGGAGTTCACCGAGGCGTGGACGGGCTTCACGAACGCTCGCAAGAACTGGGCCTACCGGCAGGACCAGCTGCCCTCGACACACCCCATCGCCGCGGACAACCACGACCTCGAGGCCGTCGAGGTCAACTTCGACGGCATCACCTATGCCAAGGGCGCCGCGACCCTCAAGCAGCTGGTCGCCTGGGTGGGGATCGAGGGGTTCCTGCAGGGGCTCCGGGACTACTTCCGCGCGCACGCCTTCGCCAACTCCGAGGCGGCCGACCTGCTCGCCGCGCTGGAGCGGTCCTCGGGCCGCGAGCTGGACGGCTGGGCCAAGGAGTGGCTGCAGACCGCGGGCGTGAACACGCTGGCCCCCGAGCTCGAGGAGGCCGCGGACGGCACCCTCTCCTCGGTGGCCGTCCTGCAGTCCGCGTCCCCGGAGTTCCCCACCCTGCGGCGCCACCGGATCGGCATCGGCCTCTACGACCTCGCCGAGGACGGACGACTGCACCGCCGCCGCAGGGTCGAGCTGGACGTGCGCGGCGAGCGCACCCCCGTCCCCGAGCTCGTCGGGGAACGGCGCCCCGACCTGCTGCTGCTCAACGAGGGCGACCTCACCTACGCGAAGGTGCGCCTCGACGAGCGCTCGCTGGCCACCGCGGTGGCGCACGCCGACCAGGTGGACGAGTCGCTGACGCGGGCACTGCTCTGGGGCGCGGCCTGGGACATGACGCGGGACGCCGAGATGAGGGCCACCGACTTCGTCACGCTCGTCCTGCGCGGGCTCGCCACCGAGACCGACCTGACCGCGGTCAGCCGGCTGCCGGTCTACGCCCGTACCGCGGTCAGCTACTACTCCGCGCCCCCGGGACGCGGCGCGCTGAGCGCCCGTTGGGAGGCGGGGCTCCGCGAGCTGCTCGACGGCGCGGCGCCGGGCTCGGACCACCAGCTCGTCTTCGCCCGGGCGTACGCCGCGACGGCGCACACCGAGGGTGCCCTGGCCACGGTCGCCGGCCTCCTCGACGGCTCCGCGTCGTTCGCCGGCCTGGAGGTCGACCAGGACCTGCGCTGGTCACTGCTCGCGTCGCTGGCCCGCGAGGGGCGCGCCGACGCCGGAGAGGTCGAGGCTGAGCTGCGCCGCGACCGGACGATATCCGGGCAGGAGCGCGCGGCGATGGTGCTCACCCTGCGCCCGACGCCGGAGGCGAAGGCGCAGGCCTGGCGGGACGCCATCGAGCGCGACGACATCGCCAACGAGACCCAGCGCCAGATCGCGTTGGCATTCCCGACGCCGGGGCAGGCAGGACTGCTGGCGCCGTACCTGGAGGAGTACCTCGCGGCCGCGGACACGCTGTGGGAGCGGATGGGCACCCAGCGCGCGTCGACGGCGCTGGAATACATGTTCCTGATGCCGCTGACCTCCGAGAAGACCGCCCGGCGCATCGAGGAGTGGCTGCGTACCTCCCCGGCCAACCCCGCCGCGAAGCGCTACGTGCGCGAGGGCCTGGCCGACATGCGGCGGGCGCTCGCAGCACAGGAGCGCGACGGGGCCTGACTCGGCGGCCCGACTCGTTGGGGGGTGGGGCGCCCTCAGTTCGTGTGGCCCTCAGTTCGTGTGCAGGGTGCGCTGGGGCCGCGCGTGCTCGGCGAGCATCGCGATCCCCTTGCACAGGCCGCCGACGAGGTCGCCGCAGGCGAAGTCGGAGCGCATCGTGACCGCGGCGAGCTCGACCTCCTGGTCGGACAGGCGCTCGCGCACCTTGCCGCCCGTGACGACCTCGAGGGCCTTCGCCTGGGGGTCGAGCATCACCAGCACGCTGCGCTGCGGCGCCCGCAGCGAGTTGTGCAGGCTCGTCGCGAAGGCGCGTCGCTCTCCCTGCGCCTGCCCGATGAACACGGAGAACTCGAAACGGCACAACTGCTCGGCCCGCCGGATGGCGTCGTCGATCTCGCCGCGCTGCGCGGTGCTGAGCTCACCACCGGGCACCGGCTCCACCCGCCTTCGAGCCCTCGTCGTCCGGACCGGCCAGCTCGGTGGTGCCGCGGATCGGGCCACCGAACCACTCGTCCTCACCGCCGGCCGAGCCGGGCGCGAGGCCCTGGCCGCGGAGCATCGACGGCAGGTAGGCCAGCAGCGTGATGACCAGCGCGAGCACCACCGGGGCGAGCACGACGACGAGCAGGAAGCTCAGCGCCGAGACCGGCTCCGGGTCGCTCCAACCCTCCGGCACGGCGGCTGCGACCGGCCCGGCCAGGCCGACGACCAGGCCCACGGCGAGCAGCGCCGGGACCGACAGCGCAGCCGCCCGAGGGACGCGTCGGGGGCGGGCAGGGGCGTCGCGGAGCGTGTTCACGACCCGCAGTCTAGTGACCCCACCCGTGGCCAGGTCCAGCACCGCCGCGTCCGAGCGAGGGAGCAGGTGACGCACCTCTCCCGACGGCCGGCGCCTCGCGCTTGATCCCCCGGGGCTGCGCGCACGGATACTGGGCGCATGCTCCGCCTCGCCGACTACGACATCTGTGAACCCGACCAAGCCCTCTCCTGCCGCACCGTCTTCGACTGGACCGGCAACGAGGGCCTCGCCCAGGCCGCCACCTGGGTGGTCGGCAAGCCGACCGCCGTGCTCGCCGTCCTCGTCATCGGCTTCGTGGCCCGCTGGCTGCTGCACCGGCTGGTGGACCGCGTCGTCCGGCGGGCCGAGGTGGGGCTGGGCCCCCGCCAGGCGTCGATGAGCCTGGGGGCCGCCCAGTCCCACACGAGCTCGATCATCAAGCAGCGCCGCGCCCAGCGGGCGCGCACCATGGGCTCCCTGGCCAAGAGCGTGGTCACGGCGGTGGTGCTGACGATGGTGACGATCATGGGCCTCTCGGAGCTGGGCCTCGACGTGGCACCGCTGATCGCCAGCGCGGGCATCGTCGGCATCGCCCTCGGCTTCGGCGCCCAGAGCCTGGTCAGCGACTTCCTCTCCGGCATCTTCATGCTGGTCGAGGACCAGTACGGCGTGGGCGACGAGATCGACCTCGGCGAGGCGTACGGGATCGTCGAGGCGGTCAGCCTCCGCGTCACCCGGCTCCGCGACCTGCACGGCACGGTCTGGTATGTCCGCAACGGCGAGATCGTGCGGGTGGGCAACGCCAGCCAGAACTGGTCGCGCACCGTGCTGGACATCGGGGTCGGCTATGCGGAGGACCTGACCACGGTGAAGCGAGTGCTCTCCGAGGTGGCCAGCGACCTGTGGGACGACGAAGAGTTCACCGGCCGGATCCTCGAGGAGCCCTCGGTCTGGGGGGTGGAGGCCCTCGGGGCGGACGGCGTGCTGGTGCGCGTCGCGCTCAAGACGGCCCCCGGCCAGCAGTGGGGCATCGCGCGGGAGATGCGGATGCGGATCAAGAACCGGTTCGACCACGAGGGCATCGAGATCCCCTTCCCCCAGCGCGTCGTGTGGCACCGCGGGCAGGCGCCCGCCGACCTCACCGGCCAGCAGGCAGACTGAGCCCATGCAGCAGGGCACGGAGCCGGAGCAGACCTTCTATGACGAGGTCGGCGGCCACCCGACGTTCGCGAGGATCGTGAGCCGCTTCTATGAGGGTGTGGCCGCCGACCCCGAGCTCCGACCGCTCTACCCCGAGGAGGACCTCGGGCCCGCGGAGGAGCGGTTCCGGATGTTCCTGGAGCAGTACTGGGGCGGCCCCACGACCTATCAGGAGCAGCGCGGCCACCCGCGGCTGCGGATGCGCCACGCGCCCTTCGCGGTCACCCCGCACGCGGCGGAGCGGTGGCTGGTGCACTTCCGGGAAGGCCTCGACGCCGCGGACCTGACGCCGCAGCAAGACGCCCGACTCTGGGACTACGTCACCCACGCCGCTCAGTTCATGGTGAACACCTTCGACTCCAGCAGCGCCCGGTAGGCCTCCGGTAGCGGTGCCGACCGCCCCGACACCGGGTCGACGGCCACGAGGACGACGTTCGACCGCGTGAGCACCGTCTCGCCGTCGCGCAGCTCGCTGCTGACCTCGAAGGACCCCTGACCCACCCGCGTCACCCGGGAGGTCAGCGTGTGCGAGTCCTCGCGGTAGGGCACCGGGCGCACGTAGTCCACGTCGCACTGGGCCAGCACCAACGAGAGCTCCGAGGTCGAGGAGGGCACCTCGCCCCACAGCTCCGCGAAGAAGGCGATGCGCGCCTCCTGGAAGTACCGCACGTGCTCCACGTTGTTGGCGTGGCCGTAGATGTCCACGTCGGAGAAACGGACCTGCAGGTCGAGGCGGTGGTCCTCCGGGGTCTGCTCGCGGGGCTCCAGCGCGGCCGGGGCCTCCCGCTTCCCCTCCTCGGCCAGGAGAGGGACGAGGACCTCGCGTTCCCCGGGGCGCAGCCGGCGCGGCCGGTCGGTGGAGAAGTCGAAGGGCGCGAGCAAGGAGACCGCGCGCAGGTAGACGATCCCCTCCGGATCCTCCGACGACGGAGCCTCCCGGATCTCATAGCCGAGGGTGAACGCGCCGGCCCGGGCGTCCGCGACCCAGACCTCGACCACGACCGGCGCCGGACGGAAGACCAGTGGCGCCAGATAGGTGAGGCGGTGGCGCACCACCAGCACGCCCTCGTCGAGGGTGGCCCGCAGGCCGAGGGCCCGCAGCAGATCGACCCGCGCCTCCTGGAGGTAGTCGACGTACGCGACGTTGTTGACGTGGTTGAGGGCGTCCATGTCGCCCCACCGCAGCTGGCATCGGTAGACGTGTCGCACGCCACGATGCTCCCAGACCGGGCGGAACCGCCGGAGGTCTAGGGTGGCGGTCGGTCCAACCGCCCGTGCCAGACCCCGTGTCAGATCCGGAGGAACCCATGCCCGAGGCCGTCATCGTCGCCGCCACCCGCTCCCCCATCGGCCGGGCCAACAAGGGCTCGCTGAAGGACATGCGGCCCGACGACCTCACGGCCACGGTGGTGCACGCGGCCCTCGACCAGGTGCCCGCGCTCGACCCGCACGAGATCGACGACCTCTACCTCGGCTGCGGTCTTCCGGGCGGCGAGTCCGGCAGCAACATGGCGCGGATCGTCACGGTGCTGATGGGGCTCGACGACGTCCCGGGAGCGACCATCACCCGCTACTGCTCGTCGTCGGTGCAGACCAGCCGGATGGCGTTCCACGCGATCAAGGCCGGCGAGGGTGACGTCTTCGTCTCCGCCGGCGTCGAGACGGTCTCCCGCTTCGCCAAGGGCACCTCCGACCACCTGCCCGGCACGCAGAACCCGCTCTTCGCAGCGGCCCAGCAGCGCACGTCGGAGGTCGCCCGGAGTGGCGGGGTGACCTGGCACGACCCGCGCCAGGACGGCAGCCTGCCGGACGCCTACATCGCCATGGGCCAGACGGCGGAGAACGTCGCCACCATCCGAGGCCTCGACCGCAAGGAGCTCGATGAGTTCGGCGTGCGCTCGCAGAACCTCGCGGAGGCGGCGACCGACAGCGGCTTCTGGGCGCGCGAGATCACCCCGATCACGACCCCCGATGGCAGCACAGCGAGCACGGACGACGGTCCGCGCGCCGGCGTGACCTACGCGGCGGTCTCGCAGCTCGACCCGGTCTTCCGGCCCGACGGCGTCGTGACGGCCGGCAACTGCTGCCCGCTCAACGACGGCGCGGCGGCCGTGGTGATCATGTCGGACACCAAGGCCGCGCAGCTCGGCCTCACCCCGCTTGCCCGGATCGTCTCCACCGGGGTCTCGGGCCTCTCCCCGGAGATCATGGGCCTCGGCCCGGTCGACGCAAGCCGGCAGGCGCTCGCTCGCGCCGGGATGTCGATCGACGACATCGACCTCGTGGAGATCAACGAGGCCTTCGCCGCGCAGGTGGTGCCCTCCTACCGCGACCTCGGGGTCGACCTGGACCGGCTCAACGTCAACGGCGGCGCCATCGCGGTCGGACACCCCTTCGGCATGACCGGCGCGCGGCTGCAGGCCACGATGCTGAACTCGCTGGACTGGCACGACAAGTCCACCGGCCTCATCACGATGTGCGTCGGCGGCGGCCAGGGCATGGCGCTGGTGCTCGAGCGGATGGGCTGACGCTCGGGGGCATGGTCCGCCACACGGCGTCCGATCTGGATAGGATCGCGCGCATGAAAATGACGACTCGGGGTACCCGGTGGCTGGATCGCGAGCAGCAGCGTTCCTGGCGCGCGCTTCTGGTGGCCACGACGCTGCTCTTCGACACCCTGGACGCGGAGCTGCGCTCGGCCTTCGACCTTTCGCTCGCCGAGTACGAGATCCTCGTCCGGCTCTCGGAGTCCGAGGGTCGGGCCATGCGGATGGCCCGCCTGGCCGACTCGCTCCGGCACAGCCGCAGCCGCGTGACGCACACGGTCTCACGGATGGAGGAGACGGGCCTGGTGCTCCGCGAGCCCAGCGGGGACGACGGCCGCGGCATCCGCGCGGTGCTCACCGACGCGGGGATGCAGGTGCTGGAGCAGGCGGCCCCGGTGCACGTCGACGGCGTCCGGGCACACCTCGTGGACCTCGTCTCGCGCGAGGAGTTCGCCACGATGGGTCGCGTGATGGACGCCGTCACCGACCGGCTCATCGGCGGACGCGAGGAGCTCGACATCCGCTAGTCGCGGGTCAGCCGCCGGTGGGTGACGCGGTGCGGGCGCGCGGCCTCGGCGCCGAGCCGCTCGACCTTGTTCTCCTCATAGGCCGCGAAGTTGCCCTCGAACCAGAACCACGTGGCCGGGTCCTCGTCGTCGCCCTCCCACGCGAGGATGTGGGTCGCGACGCGGTCGAGGAACCACCGGTCGTGGGAGGTGACCACGGCGCAACCCGGGAAGTCGAGGAGCGCGTCCTCCAGGGAGGAGAGCGTCTCCACGTCCAGGTCGTTGGTCGGCTCGTCCAGCAGCAGGAGGTTGCCGCCCATCTTCAGGGTGAGCGCCAGGTTCAACCGGTTCCGCTCGCCGCCCGAGAGGACGCCGGCCTTCTTCTGCTGATCGGGGCCCTTGAAGCCGAAGGAGGCGACGTAGGCCCGGGAGTTCATCTCGAAGTTGGCCACCTTCACGAAGTCAAGCCCGTCGGAGACGACCTCCCAGACGTTCTTGGACCCGTCGAGGCCGCCGCGGCTCTGGTCGACATAGGACGTCTGCACCGTCTTGCCCACGGCGAGCTCTCCGGCATCGGGCTCCTCGTGACCGGTGATCATCCGGAACAGCGTGGTCTTGCCGACGCCGTTCGGTCCGATGACGCCGACGATGCCGGCCCGGGGAAGCGTGAAGGACAGGTCCCGGATCAGCGTGCGGTCCCCGAAGCCCTTGGTGAGCCCCTTGGCCTCGAGCACAACGTCGCCCAGCCGCGGGCCGCCGGGGATGTTGATCTCGGAGGTGTCGATCTTCTTGGCGCGCTCGGCCTCGGCGGCCAGCTCCTCGTAGCGGCCCAGACGGGCCTTGTTCTTGGCCTGGCGTGCCTTCGGGTTGGAGCGGACCCAGTCCAGCTCCTTCTGCAGCATCCGGGCGCGCTTGGCGTCCTTGGCGCCCTCGACCTTGAGCCGGTCCCTCTTGGTCTCGAGGTAGGTCGAGTAGTTGCCCTCGTAGGGGATCGTCCGGCCGCGGTCGAGCTCGAGGATCCAGCCCGCGACGTTGTCGAGGAAGTACCGGTCGTGGGTGACGGCCAGGACGGCGCCCGGGTAGTTGGCGAGATGCCCCTCGAGCCACTGCACGGACTCGGCGTCGAGGTGGTTGGTGGGCTCGTCGAGGAGCAGCAGGTCCGGCTGCTGCAGCAGGAGCTTGCACAACGCGACGCGGCGGCGCTCGCCACCGGAGAGGTGGTCGACGACCGCATCGGGGGGCGGGCAGCGCAGGGCGTCCATCGCCTGGTCGAGCCGGCTGTCGAGATCCCACGCACCCGCGTTGTCCAGCGCGGTCTGCAGGTCGCCCATCTCGGCCAGCAGCGCGTCGAAGTCGGCGTCCGGGTCGCCCATGGCCTCCGAGACCGCGTTGAACCGGTCCATCTTGGCCTTGAGGTCGCCGACAGCCTCCTCGACGTTCTCCAGCACCGTGCGGCCCTCGGTCAGGGGCGGCTCCTGCTGCAGCATGCCGACGCTCGCGTCGTTGTCGAGCTGGGCGTCGCCGTTGTTGGGCTGGTCGAGCCCGGCCATGATCTTGAGCAACGAGGACTTGCCCGTGCCGTTCGGGCCGACGACGCCGATCTTGGCTCCGTGCAGGAACGAGAGGGTGACGTTGTCCAGGACGACCTTGTCGCCGTGGGCCTTGCGCACGTTGCGCATCGTGAAGACATAGTCCGCCATGGCCCGGAGCCTACGGGTGATCGACCGCACGCCCTACGCGGCCTCCCCGCTGGTCGACGGGCTCGTCGACGGGCCCTGCTCGGCAGCCGGAGGGCCGGCCGGACGGGCCCTGCGGAAGACCGCCGTCCCCCGGGCCAGGTCGTGGCCGACGCAGGTCGCGACCAGCACGTGGCGGGACGCGGTCGTGCCGTCCTCCCGGCACCACGTCTCCGCGACCAGGCGCCCGGTCACCAGCACGGGATCGCCCCGGGCCACCGAGGACGCGACGTGGACGCCGAGCTCTCGCCAGGCCGTGACGACGAACCACAGCGTCTCGCCGTCCTGCCAGCCGCCGTCGCGCACGCGCCGCGGCGTGCTGCCCACCCGGAAGCTCGCGACCGGCGTCCCCTGCGCCGTGCGGTCCAGCTGCACGTCGGCGCCCACCCAGCCCCGCACGGTGATCGCGGTCTCGTTCATGGATCGTCTCCCCTCGCCCGGACACCCAGCGTCCGGGGGCGGAGCCGCGGCCGGGCGAGCGCCGCGCCGGCCTGTGCACCGAACGGACCGTCGCCGGGCCTGTGGACGAGGCCGTCGGGCGTCAGCCCCGCGCGCGGGCCAGGTCGGCGCGCAGCTGCTCGTAGTCGTCCAGCTCGCGCTGCAGCGGCGCGACGACCAGCTCGGCGGCCACGTCCTCCAGGGCGCGCCGCAGCTGCCGGTCCACCCGTCGTGCGCGGGACCGGGCCGCCGCTGTCACCAACGGGCGGCCGAGCGCCGCGATCGTGATCCCGATCCCCGCGCCGGCGAGCAGGAGGAGTGTCGGGGCCGGCAGTCCGGCGAGGTCGGGCGGTTCGGCGAGCGAGACCTGCAGGAAACCGGCCGCCGCGAGCGCGACCAGCCAGCCGCCCCCCACCAGGGCGACGGCGAGCAACAGCCACTGGACGACGCGCACGACGCGCACCCACCACGGGAGCCGGTCCAGCTCGAGATCCACCGACCCGAGCGCCCCGCGCAAGCCGTCGCGGAGCGTGGCGGCCTCGGGCGGGGCCCCGCGGCGGGCACGATCCGCCCAGGGCCCGTCCATGTCCACGGTGGCGTCGTCGGCGAGACCCCGGACGGCGGCGTCCACGGCTGCGCGCTGGAAGCCGGTGGTCTCCGGGACCTCCAGGGACAGCCGGCGTGCCGGGTCGCGGCGCAGCCGGGAGGCCCACGCGGTCAGCGGCCAGCCGGTGGCGCGCGCGGCGCGCAGCCTCGTGGACCGCCGCACGGCCTCGACCACCGGTGGGACGCCGGCGGTCTCGGCGAGCGCGTCGTGCAGGGCGGTGAGCCGCGGCTCGGGAAGCGACCCGGGCCTGCCGGACCCGGCCGCGGCGCCCAAGCGGTCCGCGGCGGCGCGCAGGTCGGCGGCCAGCCGCTCGCGGCTGCTGCGCTTCGCGGCGGTCCGCTGGGCGATCGCGTCGCGCAGGGCATCCACACCCCACCCCGCGAGGGCGCTCATCGGGAGCACCGGGACGCGGTCCAGACCGTCATCGTCGAGGCGACGGCGTACGTCGGCGAGCAGGGCGTCCCGCTCCCCCTCCGGCACGCGGTCGAGCTGGTTGAACGCCACCAGCAGGACGTCCTGGTGCCCGGCCATCGGTGCCAGGAACTGATGATGCAGCGCCGCGTCGGCGTACTTCTGCGGGTCCAGCACCCACACCATCAGGTCGGCCAGCCCGGCGAGCCGGCGGACCTCGAGGTGGTGCGACGCCTCGGTGGAGTCGTGGTCGGGCAGGTCCAGCAGCACCACACCCCGCAGCTTCTCGTCCCGGGTCAGCGGACCCAGCGGCGAGTCGCGGCTGACCCGGTGTCGCGGGGGGACCTCCAGCCAGTCGAGCAGGGCCGCGGTCTCGCCGGCCTCGTCCCGCTCGTCAGCCCGGCCGCCGTCGGCGACGTGCCACACGCACGCGCTCGTGTGCGTCGTGGTCGGGCGGCGGACCCCCACGGCAGCCAGATCGAGGCCCGCCAGGGCGTTGAAGGTCGAGGACTTGCCCGACCCCGTCGCCCCGGCGACAGCCACGACCGTGTGGTCGGCCGACAATCGCAGGCGCTCGGACGCGCGCGCGAGGACGGCGTCGACCTCTGCCAGCGCCGCGTCGTCGACCCGACCGCGGGCGAGGTCCGCCGCGGTCGCCAGCGCGTCGAGACGGGCGTCGAGCCCCGACTCCCGGGAGAGCAGGCGCCGCGCCCCCCGGATCAGCGTGGTCACGGGCCCATCCCCCCGGTCGCGCCCTCCGCCGGGGGCCGGCGGGCACGCTCGAAGCGCAGGTCGTCCACCCGCCGGGCGGCCTCCCGCAGGCCATGGCTCGCGGCGACGACCGCGTCGACGTCGGGCAGCAGCCGGACGAAGCGCTCCTGCTCGGCGTCGAGGAGGCCCTCGACGCGCCACGAGAGGTCCTGCCGGGCCCGCTCGGCCAGGCGCCGCACCGCCTGGTCGCCGAAGACGGCCTCGAGCAGCTTCTGGCCGATCACCGCGGTGCCGCCGGCGACCGCGGTCTCGGCGCCGACGAGCGCTCCGCCGGTGTGCGCCAGCACCACCACCATGAGGGAGACCCCCAACCCGTTGACGCCCAGCGCCAGGAACCGCGCGGTGTTGCGCCGGCCCGCGCCCTCCTCCCGCACCATCGACAGCAGGGCCTCCTGCCACGCCCGCAGCTCCTCCTGCGCCCGGCCCCGCAGGTCGCGCGAGGCGCGGGAGAGATCGACGGGTGCGCGGGCCAGCAACCCGGCGCCGTCCGGGTGCGCCCGCCAGGCCGCGGCCGCGCGCTCGGCGGCGACCTCGGCCTGCTCGACCACCAGCGTCTCGAGGCCGGACTCGACCGCCACGGTCACCCGATCGGCCTGGGGCGGCCGGCCCCGCACGCGGCGCAGCAGCCGGTCACGGACGAGTCCGACCCGGGTCTCCAGCGCCCGCAGCAGCTCGCCCCCACCGATGAGCTCCTGCCAGCGGGCGAGCACCTCGCCGCGCAGCAGCGTGCCGTCCGCGCTGGCTCGCTCGACGTCGGCGCGGGCCGCGTCGTAGGCGGCCACCAGGTCGGCGCGGAGCCGGTCCGCGGCCTCGCGCTGGCCGCCGCACGCATCCGCGAGGCCGTGGGCGCTGCGGGTGGCCTCCCGGATCGCACCCTCGACGGTGCGGGTCACCACCGCCGACCGGGCCCACGCGTCGGCGGCCAGCTCCTGGAGCCACTCGCGGACCTCCGTCACATGACCGACCGGGAGGAGTCCGTCGTCACCGACCGGCCCCTCCTCGACCACGAAGAGCGGGCTCTCGCGCAGGCCGCGGCTCGCCAGCATCCGGGCCAGGTCGCCCGCGACGGTGTCGCTCGCCTCCGGCGACGTGCGGTCGAGCACCACCGCCACGGCGGTGGACCGCTCGGCGGCCCGTCGCAGGAAGTCCCACGGCACCTGGTCGGCGTAGCGCGCGGCCGAGGTGACGAACAGCCACAGGTCGGCGGCCGCGAGCAGCTGCGTCGCGAGCGCGCGGTTGCGCTCCTCGACCGAGTCGATGTCGGGTGCGTCCAGCAGGGCGAGCCCCCGCGGGACGGCGTCCGCCGCGACGAGGCGCACCGCATCCGGATCGCCGCCCTCCCCGGTCACCCGCGTCAGGTCGGGCAGCAGTCGGTCCGGCCCGAACCAGCGGCCGTCGTCGGGGTGATGCACCAGGACAGGCGAGCGCGTCGTCGGCCGGAGCACCCCCGCGGGGCTGACGACGCGACCGGCGAGGGCGTTGACCAGGGTCGACTTCCCGGCGCCCGTCGACCCCCCGACAACGGCCAGGAGGGGGGCGTCCAGCGCGGAGAGCCGGGGGATCACGTAGTCCTCCAGCTGACCCACGGTGGCGTCGCGCTCGGCGCGCCGCTGCGCGACCCCCTCGGCGTCCAGCGGCAGGTCGGCCGCCGCGAGCGCGGCGCGCAGGTCGACCAGCCCGGCCAGCATCCGGGCGGTCCCGTGGTCGCCGCGCTCTCGCGTGTCCTTCCCCGTATCCCTCACCGTGCCGGCACCACCTGTCCCGGGAACCGGACCTCGGGCCGCACCGCCGCGATCCGGGCGACGAAGTCTTGTCCCCGGGCGGCGAAGTCCGGCGGCGGCGCGCCGCGCAGGTAGCGCGAGTGCAGGAAGCCGAGCTCGACCGCCGCCTGCTGGTAGTCCTGCATGGCGCGCAGCGCGCCCGGACCGCCGGTCTCGACGGCGTAGCGGCGGCAGGCTCGCCGCGCCGGCAGGTCGACGAGCCACGGCACGTCGGAGTACGGGAGGAGGCCACGCCCGGCGGCGTCGGTGAGGGCAGCCAGCAGCAGTCGCCGCTCGCTGCCGCGCACCCAGACGGCCAGGCCGACGACGAAGAGGAACGCGGGCAGCATCAGCAGCACGTAGGCCCCCACGAAGCCCCCGAACCCGGCGAGGGTCGCGGTGTTCCACAGGGCGTGCGCGGTGATCGCCAGCAGCAGCCCGACCAGCGGCGCGGTCAGGCGCACGGACCCGCTACGGGCGTTGACCGCGATGCCCACGCCGATGCCGGTGAACGTCGTGAAGAGCGGGTGCGCGAAGGGGCTGAACAGGCAGCGCACGACGAACGTCCCGGTGATGGCCCCGGTGCCTCCCGGGCCGAAGCCGTCGGTGCCGTCGTAGGCGGCGGCGAGGTAGAGGATGTTCTCGGTGAAGGCGAAGCCGACGCCGACCATGCCCGCGTAGACGATGCCGTCGAGGACCCCGTCCAGCTCGTTGCGGCGCCACCACAGCAGCAGGAAGAGGAAGAGGCCCTTGGTGACCTCCTCGATCACCGGCGCGACCACGGCCAGGCTCTGCGCCTCCGAGACCATGGCGACGCGGCCGCCGAGGCCGCCGAGGAACACGGCCGCCGTGGTGGCGACCACGGCCCCCCACAGCAGGCCGAGCGCGAGCAGGCCGCGCGGCTCCGGCTCGTAGCGGTCCAGCCAGAGGTAGCAGGCCACCACCGGGCCCACCGGCAGGGCCGCCAGGACAGTGGCGACCAGCGTGGTCGACGGCGCGCCCGAGAGGCCGATGACGACCGCCACCGGCACCGAGCACAGGACCACGAGGGCCGTCACCCCCACGGTGAACGCCAGGTTCTGGCGGGGTCGGCCGGGCATGGTCGAGAGAGTACCGAGCACTGCGGATGCCGAGCCTCGCGGGCGTAGGCTGGCCGCGTGAGCCAGGAGCAGCCGACCAGCCCGTCCGACGCCTCGGCCAGCGGCACCGAGTCGCACGATCCCGCGGTGCCCCCGGCATACGCCGACTTCATGCGCACGGGCTGGGGAGAGCGCGAGCTCGACCTGCCGGAGCACCCCGTGTCGTCGTGGTCCGCGCAGCGCCGGGCGACGCTCGCGGAGGCCTTCCCGGGGGAGCGGCTCGTGCTGCCCGCCGGGACCTTCAAGGTGCGCGCCAACGACACCGACTACCGGTTCCGGCCGGACACCGCCCACGCCTACTTCTCCGGCAACCAGACCACCGATGCCGTGCTCGTGGTCGAGGACGGCGAGTCGGTGCTCTATGCGCGGCCCCGGTCGAGCCGCGAGAGCGACGAGTTCTTCCGTGATCGGCAGTACGGCGAGCTGTGGGCCGGGCGGCGTCCGTCGTTGCGCGAGATGTCGAGCTCGCTGGGGCTCGAGGTGCGCCACATCGACGACCTGCCCGGGGCGTTGGCGGCCTCGGGCAAGACCCGGGTGCACCGCGGTGTCGACGCGGGGGTCGACCGCCTGGTCACGAGCGACGAGGGCCAGGACGCCGAGCTGGCCCGGGTGGCCTCCGAGATGCGGCTGGTCAAGGACGCCTGGGAGGTCGATGCGCTGCAGGAGGCCTGCGACATCACCACCCTGGGCTTCGAGGACTCGGTGCGCGAGTGGGACCGCGTGCTCGAGCACGGCGAGCGCTGGATCGAGGGCACGTTCTTCCGGCGCGCCCGGGCGATGGGCAACGACCTCGGCTACGACGCGATCGTCGGCGGCGGCAGCCACGCCACCACGCTGCACTGGACCGACAACTCCGGCCCGATCCGCCCGGGCGACCTGGTGCTGCTCGACATGGGCGTGGAGGGCCACGACCTCTACACCGCCGACGTGACGCGGACCCTGCCGGTCTCGGGGCGGTACACGCCGCTGCAGCGGGAGCTCTACGAGCTGGTGCTCGAGGCGCAGACCCGGGGCATCGAGGCCGTCCGGCCCGGCGTCCCGTTCCTCGCCGCCCACGAGGCCGCGATGACGGTCCTGGCCCACGGGTTGGAGGACATGGGCCTCCTCCCGGTCCCGGCCCAGCAGGCGCTGGACCCCGAGAGCAAGGTCTACGCGCGCTGGACCCTGCACGGCACCAGCCACATGCTCGGCCTGGACGTCCACGACTGCGGCCTGGCCGCGCGCGAGACCTACTGGGGCGACCTCGCGGAGGGCATGGTGCTCACCGTCGAGCCCGGGCTGTACTTCCAGGTCGACGATCTGCTCGTCCCCGAGGAGCTGCGCGGGATCGGCATCCGCATCGAGGACGACATCCTGGTGACGGCCGACGGCTGCCACAACCTGTCGGCCGCCCTTCCCCGCACGGCCGACGACGTCGAGGCCTGGATGACCCGGCTGCGCGCCTGATCCTCGCGCCCCCGGAAGTGGGCCGCCCGGAGGGCAAAGTCTGACCGAACCGGCTCCCGGCCCCCCTTGCCCGCCTAGCGTTCATGGCGAGCCCGGGAGGGGGTCCCGTTCGATGCCCAAGGTGCGGAGTGGGCGCGGGCGGGGGGTCGCTCGAGCGGCGACGGGTCTCGGGCTGTCCGCGCTGCTCGCCCTGGCCGTCACCGCGCCGCTGCGGCCGGCCGACGCCGTCCGCACGCCCGCGCCGCGCCACCACGGCGGCCCGGGGGTCGGCCCGGCCGACGACCCGCTGGCGCGGCCGGCCCGCGGCGCACGAGCCGTCGACCGGCTCGGCGACCGCCTCCCCGAGGTGGCACGACTCAACGGGCTCTCCCGACGCGCGCTGACCACCCTGCTGGAGGAGGACTCCTCCGCCTGGGTGGCCGCCGACGGCCGGGTGTTCTTTCGTGACCCGGGGCCCGTGGAGGGCGACGTGGCCGGCTCCTCGGAGCCGTCGCCCTCGGCGTCCGCACCCCTCGCGGAGACCTTCACGCTGCACAGCCGGCCCGATGCGTCGCGCACGATCCGCCTCGACGTGGACGGCGCGACCGTCACCGGGACGGCGTGGAACGACCAGGACGGCATCGGCCCCTGGCACGCTGCATGGGACCCCTCCCGCGACGGCGCCGCCTTCAACAACGCGGAGCTGACCAGGGTGCAGACGGTGTGGCGGATGGTCTCCGAGGACTTCGCGGCCTTCGACGTCGACGTCACCACCGAGGACCCCGGCGCGGCCGGCCTGTCTCGCGCGACCTCCGGCGACGCGACGTACGGCGCCCACGTCCTGATCACGCCGAGCATCGACGCCTGGGAGAAGATCTGCAACCGTTCCTGCGGGGGCGTGGCCTACCTGCGCGTGTTCGGCGAGCTGGACCATGGATCGCCGTACTACCAGCCGGCATGGGTCTTCACCCGGGGTCTCGGTGATTCGACCAAGGGCATCGCGGAGGCGGCCAGCCACGAGGTCGGACACCAGCTCGGGCTCGAGCACGACGGCAAGGACGACAGCAGCTACTACGGCGGGCACGGCGCCTGGGCCCCCATCATGGGCGCCGCCTACGACCGGCCGATCTCGCAGTGGAGCCGCGGCGACTACCCCGGCGCCACGAACAGCCAGGACGACCTGGCGGTGATCGCGACCCGGGTCCCGCCGGTGGCCGACGAGGCCGGGGGCAGCATCGCGGGCGCCACGCCGCCGCCGGAGGGGACGGCCTCCATCACCTCCCGCACCGACGTGGACACCTACGCGCTGGGCGAGTGCTCCGGGCGGGTCACCGCGAACGCCACCACCGGAGAGGTCGGGCCCGATCTCGACCTGCAGCTCTCGCTGCTGGCCGCCGACGGCTCGGTCGTCGCGTCCGCGAACCCGGCCTCGGCGCGCGTGGACAAGAGCCACGCCTCGGGCATGGGCGCCTCTCTGGACGTCGAGGTCGCGCGCGGCACCCACTACCTCAGCGTCGACGGGGTGGGCAACGGCACGCCCAGCACCGGCTACGACGGCTACGCGAGCATCGGCGGCTACGAGCTCAGCGTCACCGGCTGCGACGGAGTCTGGCCCGACGGTGCGCCGTCCGCGCCCCTCGGGCTGGAGGCGACCCCGGCGACGGTCGTGCCGGCCGTGACGCTCACCTGGGCCGCGCCGGCCGACGGCGGGAGCAGCGACCTCACCGGCTACCGGGTCACGCGCACCGGCTCGGCCGCCCCGGTCGATGTGGCGGTCGGGGCCCGCAGCCACACGGTGACCGGGCTGCAGCCCGGCACGGAGTACACCTTCACTCTCGGGGCGCAGAACGCCTCGGGCGCCGGGCCGAGCGCCGTCGCGACGGCGACGACGGCCGTGCAGGCGCCCGGTGCCCCGGAGGCCTTCGCGGCCTCGTGGGACGCCGACGAGGAGGTCGTCCGGCTCTCGTGGCGCCCCCCCTCCGACGAGGGTGGCGGCGCCATCGCCGCGTACCGGTTCCGCGTCGACGGCGCGTCGGCCGGACAGGTGTCCGGCGAGGAGCGGGCAGCCGTGGGGTCGGGCTGGGCGCCGGGCACCCGCGCCGTGCAGGTCCGCGCGGTGAACTCGGCGGGCGAGGGCGCCGCAGCCGCGCGCACCGTCACGGTCCCGCGGCTGCCCTCCCGCACCACCGTGCGTGCCCCCCGGCAGGCGGGAGCGCGCACGCGCCCGCTGGTGCGGGTCGAGGTCGACGGCGGCTCGGAGCTCGCCCGCGGTCGGGTGCGCCTCGTCGTGCGCGCCCTCGCCGGCCGGACGACGAGCCTCACCGTGGCGCAGCGTCTTCGTGGCGAGACCCTGGCCTTCCACCTGCCGCGACTGCACCCCGGCCGCGTGCGCGTGGTCGCCCGCTACCGTGGCAGCGCGCTCCTGCAGCCCTCCGCCGCGGGGCGCACGATCCGCGTCGTGCGCCGGTAGGACCGGCGCACGACGCCGACTCACAGCTGCTCGGCCAGGACCCGCAGCCGCTGCTGGCGGCGCTCGCGGGCGGGTCCACCCAGCAGACCCCCGAGCACGCCCTCGGTGGCCGCCAAGCGGCGGGAGACCTCAGGCGCCCACGTCTCGCGATCGGCGCCCTCGGGGACGCGCCCCTCCCGCAGCGCCACGCGGAACAGTCGAGCCTGATCGGCCCCGCCGAGGCGGCCGCGGTTCAGCGCGGAGCCGACAGCGAGGGCCCCGACGATGATCGCGGCCACCACCGCGACCACGCCCCAGGGGCCCAACGACCAGTCGTAGCCCCCCATGAAGTCGGGCACGACCCCCTCATAGAGCACGATCACGCCCACGAACAGCGCGACGGTAAGCCAGCGGACCCCCGCCGGCAGGCTGGCGAGGACACCCCGGTCCTCGGGCTGCTCGTCGTCGTCCGTCACCACTGCACCATGAGCGCAGCCTAGCCGCGCCGGTGGGTGGATCCCGTGCACCCGGTGCCGGCACCGGGCGCGACCATCCAGCGGCTGGTCGTCAGCGGGCCGAGGGGCGCCGCCGCAATGTCGCGCTGGGCCACGCCACGGTCGCGGGGACACCGCGCGGGCACCACCTGCCCTGGGTCTGACCGGCGTGGGTGCCCACGGACTGACCCGCCGGCCCCGACGGGCTCCGGGTGCGCGAGCCGGTTGCGCCGCAGCGGCGGACCCAGCACGAGGCCGAGCACGAGGCCGAGCACGCACCAGCCGAGCGCGATCACGAGCGCGATCTGTTGCCATGCCATCGGTGTGTCTCCTCAGCGTCGCGAGTGCGAACATGCTTCGAGGGCTCGGACCGGTTCGACGGCCAGACCCGAGCCGGGCCTGGCCGTCGCCCGCGGTGATCAGCAGCGCCTGCTGACCGTCCAGACGCCGTCGGCCTGCGGCTTGTCCGGGTGCTGGACGTTGAAGAACAGCGTCCGCGGGTCCTTGCCGAAGTAGATGCCGGAGATCTCGGCGCCCGAGTCGACCAGGGAGGCGAACTGCGCGACGCCGTCCGCCGACCCGTCCTTGTTCTTGTCCTGGTCGGCCACCCAGATGTCGGACATGAAGTTGTCCTCGACGATCCAGAGCCGTCCGTCCGGGCCCTGGGCCAGGTTGTCCGGGTTGTTGAAACCCGTCTGTCCGGCGCCGGCGTCCTCAACCGGCGCGTGGTCGCCGGCGAGCACGTAGGAGGACAGGACCTGCTTCCTCAGGTCGATCGCCACGGTGCGGTCCTCGCTGGTGTTGTTGACGTACAGCGTGGTGCCGATGGCCTCGACGTCCTCGGGGCGGCCGAACTCGGTGGCGTCCACCGCATCCGACGCGGCGTCGGCGTCGGTGACGACCTGCGCCATGTCCAGCGGCACCCACGTGAAGGCGCCGACCTTCTCGGTCAACGCGCTCGGGTCCCACTTCTGCTCCTGGTCCGAGAGGCCGGTGAGCTTGAGCGCATAGAGCTGGCCGTCGGAGAGGTCGCGCTTCCTGCTCGGTTCGAACATGTAGATCGAGCCACCGTCGAGCTCGTCGATGACGTAGAGCGTGCCGTCGGGCATCGCCTCGATGCCCTCGTGGCGCAGGGCCCCGACCTCGGGGCGCTCCACGATCCGGGTCGCCGTCGACGGGTCCTTGCGGTCGAGGTACATCTCGAAGAGACGCCCCCCGCTCCTCTCCTCGGCGAAGAGCACCGTGCCCCACGAGGTCCAGCGGATGCCGTCGAGCCGCTTCCAGTCCTCGTGCATGACCCGGGTCCATCCGCCGGGGCACGTCGCGCCGACCGCTCGTGGTCTGAGCGGCACGCATCGTCCGGGCTCGTGGCCCGGTGGTGGGGCGGGCACTCCTACGTCGCGGTGCCGCCGCGGCGGCGGAGGGACGGCCTGACGATAGGCTGGACCCCCGCGCCCCCGTAGCTCAGCTGGACAGAGCGGCGGCCTTCTAATCCGCGGGTCACAGGTTCGAATCCTGTCGGGGGCACCCGGCCGTCGTCACGTCCGCGTCGGGGAGCCGGCCGTCCTACTTCTTGGCCGAGCCCGGCTTCTTGGCCGAGCCCCGCTTCTTGGCCGAGCCCTGCTTCTTGGCCGAGCCCTGCGTGGCCTGAGCCTTCTCGACCTTCTTGGCAGCCTTCGCCTCCTTCTTCACCCGCCGCCGCAGCTGGAGGATCCGCAGCCCCCCGGCGGTGGTCGTGATGAGGATGCCAGCGGCCGCGGCGATGAGGATCGCCGCCGCCAGCGGCAGGCGTCCCGCCCAGCCGAGGTAGGAGACGTCGACCTCCTGGGTGTTCTGCACGATGAAGATGACCAACAGCACCAGCAGGATGCCCACCCCGGCGGTGGCGATCCAGACGCCACTCGTGCGCGATCCGCGCAGCGGGTCGCCGGACACGCGTCCCGCATCCCCTCCCCCCGCGGGCTGTGGCGCAGCAGGCGCGGGGCGAGAAGCTGGGCGCTCCCCCGAGGACCCGGCCCCCGAGGATCCGGCCCCCGAGGATCCGGCCCCCGAGGATCCGGCCCCCGAAGATCCGGCACCCGAAGATCCGGCACCCGAAGACCCGGCACCCGAAGACCCGGCACCCGAAGACCCGGCACCCGAAGACCCGGCACCGCCGCCGTCCTCAGACGGCTTTCCGACGGCGTTCGGCTGGTTGGGCTTCGACGAGCTCCCCGACTTCTCCACCATGCACCCAGACTAGTCCGCACCTCCCGCGCGAGGGGATGGTCCGCACCGTCGCCGTCGCCGTCGTCGCCCCCACACCGCCCGGGCTCAGGCCTCCTGCTCGGAGCGGTCACCCGCCCAGAGCGTGTGGAAGGAGCCCTCCCGGTCGACGCGCTGGTAGGTGTGCGCGCCGAAGTTGTCGCGCAGCGACTGGATCAGCGCCGCCGGCAACCGTTCTCGGCGCAGGGCGTCGAAGTAGGCCAGCGACGAGGAGAACGCGGGGGTCGGTACCCCCGCCCGAGCGGCTGTCGCGACCACCTCGCGCCAGGCGTCCACGCCGCGTTGCACGGCCTCGGCGAAGTACGCCGTGGTCAGCAGCGTCGTCAGACCGGGCTCGTCGGCGTACGCCTCACGGATCCGGTCGAGGAACTGCGCCCGGATGATGCAGCCACCCCGCCAGATCGTGGCCACGGCGCCCAGGTCCACGTCCCACCCGTGCTCCTCGGCGCCCGCCGCCATCTGGTCGAAGCCCTGGGCGTAGGCGACCACCTTGGAGGCATACAGCGCCGCGCGGACCTGGTCGACGAAGGCCTCCACATCGACGCCGACCCGCTCCCGGTCGGGCGAGGTGGAGAACATCGCTCGGGCGGCGTCCCGCTGCTCGCGGTGTCCCGAGAGGCTGCGGGCGAAGGTCGCCTCCGCGATCCCGGTGGTCGGAACCCCGAGGTCAAGGGCGCTCTGCACGGTCCACCTCCCCGTGCCCTTCTGCTCGGCCTCGTCGCGCACCACGTCGACGAACGGCTGGCCGGTGTCGCCGTCGACGTGCCGCAGCACGTCAGCGGTCATCTCGATCAGGAACGACTCCAGGTCGCCGCCGTTCCATTCGTCGAAGACGTCAGCGATCGCCGGAGGATCCAGCGCGGCCACGTGGCGCAGCAGGTCGTAGGACTCCGCGATCAGCTGCATGTCGGCGTACTCGATGCCGTTGTGGACCATCTTCACGAAGTGGCCGGCGCCGTCCGCACCGACGTGCGTGCAGCAGGCCGTGCCGTCCACCTGGGCGGCGATCGACTCCATGATCGGGCCGAGCCGCTCGTAGGCGTGCTCGGAACCGCCGACCATGATCGAGGGCCCGTGCAGCGCGCCCTCCTCGCCACCGGAAACACCCATGCCCACGAAGTGCAGGTCGTGCTCCGCCAGCGCCTGCTGTCGCCGGAGCGTGTGCTCGTAGTGCGCGTTGCCCGCGTCAACGACGATGTCGTCGGCATCGAGCAGCGGCACGAGCTCGTCGATGACGGCGTCCGTGGCGGGGCCGGCCTTGACCATGATCAGGACCACCCGCGGACGCTCGATCGCGGCGACGAACTCCTCGAGGCTCTCCGTGGCCACGAAGTCACCCTCGTCGCCGTGCTCCTCGAGCAGCGCGGTCGTCTTCGCGGCCGTGCGGTTGTGCACCGCGATGGCGTGGCCGCGGCGAGCGATGTTGCGGGCCAGATTGCTGCCCATCACCGCCAGACCGGTCAAGCCAATGGTCGCCTTCGTGCCCTGCCCGTCGCTGGGCCCGTCGTTCTGATGAGTGCTCACGCACCCGACCCAACCACCCCGGCCCAGCCGCCGTCACGGCGGACTCCCCTGAAGAGGGGAGCGGGTCGGCGGCGATGAGGGCGCTCCTCCGGGGGTCCGGCGCCGTCGGTTCAGCTCACTGCTCGCCACCCTGCGCCGCCTCGATCGCGGCCTGCGCGCCCTCGTCGACCCCGTCCACCTTCTCACCGTCAATCAGGACGGTCGGCGTGCCGGTGACGTCGTTCTCACTCATCGCATCGGTGGCGTTCTCGATCCACTGGGCGTAGACCTTGTCCTCGATCTGCGGCGTGATCTCGCCCTCGTCGGCGCCGGCCTCGACGGCCGTCTCGATGAGCTGGGCGTTCTCCGGACCGGGACCACCCTCGGCGGGCTGCTCGGCGAAGAGCTGGTCGTGGAACTCCTTGAAGGCCTCGGGACCGGCGGTGTCGAGCACGGCGAGCGCCGCGTTCATCGCGCGCGAGGAGTACTCGTTCGAGGACGCCTGATCGAGGAAGGAGACCATCCTCAGCTCGAGCTGAATGGTGCCCTCCTCAAGACCCTGCTCGAGCTGGTCGCCGGTGAGCTGCTCGAACTGCGCGCAGATCGGGCACTGGAAGTCCTCATAGACCGTCACCGTCTTCGGGGCGTCGGAGTCCCCCAGCACCACGCCGTAGTCGTCGTTGGTGTTGGCGGGGACTGCGTCGGCGGCCTGGCCCGTCGTGTCGCTGCTGCGCAGGACCAGGAAGAGGGCGACCACGAGCACCACCGCCAGGACCGCGGCTCCGCCGACGAGGGCGACCTTGCCGGCGCGCTCGCGGCGCTCGAGCTGCTGTTGGTGCGCGCGGGCGCGCTGGGGGCGGGAGGGCGGGGAGGCGGGCTTCTTGGCCATCAGCGGTGGGTCTCCTGGTCGTGCCCGATCCGGGCGTCAGCGGTCGGGTCGTGCGGTTGCTCCGGCCCGTCCGGGGCCTCGAAGAGGAGGTTATCGAGCGCGAAGCGGGTCCGCGGGCGCCACACCAGCCAGGCCGAGAGCAGCATCAGGCCGGCATCGCGGGCCATCTCCCACGGGTAGTCAGCGGCGGCATCCGCGCTGGTCCCACCGCCGCCGAAGCAGCCGCAGTCGATCTGCAGACCGCGCGCCCAGGCCGAGGCGATGCCGATCAGGAAGCCCGCGAAGAGCAGGAACGAGACCACCCCGGCGGCGCGGGTGAGCAGGCCCGAGAGCAGGAACAGCCCGAGCACGATCTCCACCGCCGGCAGCAAGTAGCCCACCGTCGGCTCGATCGCGTCGGGCAGCAGCTGGAAGGCGCGCACGGCGCGGACGCTCGCGGCGGGGTCGGGCAGCTTCAGCGCCCCGGCGGCGATCCAGACGCCCGCGACCACCACCCGCGCGCCCGTCCCGAACCACTGCTGCATGCCTCCACGCTAGAGGTTGGGGCGTAATCCGCCCCAGCACCACCGAGGTCGCCCGGTTCGCCGAGCCCGCGGGTAGTGTGTCGGGGTGAGCGATCGACTGGTCTGGATCGACTGCGAGATGACAGGTCTCGACATCATGGCGGACGCCCTCACCGAGGTCGCGGCTCTCGTCACCGACTTCCAGCTCGACGTGATCGGGGACGGGGTCGACGTGGTCGTGCGGCCCCCCGACGAGGCGCTCGAGCAGATGTCGGACTTCGTCCGGGAGATGCACGAGCACTCGGGCCTGCTGCCCGAGCTCGCCGACGGCATCACGCTGGCCGAGGCCGAGAAGGAGGTGCTCGCCTACGTGCGCGAGCACTGCCCCGACGGCACCCGTCCGCCGCTGGCGGGCAACACCGTGGCCACCGACCGGATGTTCCTCGCCCGCGACATGCCCGAGCTCGAGGGCTTCCTGCACTATCGGATCGTCGACGTCTCCTCGATCAAGGAGCTGTCGCGGCGCTGGTACCCCCGCACCTACTTCTCGGCGCCGGAGAAGCGCGGCAACCACCGAGCGCTGGCCGACATCCGGGAGAGCATCGAAGAGCTGCGCTACTACCGCGAGGCGGTGTTCGTGCCGTCCCCCGGTCCCGACAGCGCGACCGCCAAGCGGATCGCCCGGAAGCATGCCGGCGCGCTCGTCGGCGGCGCCGCCTCGACCCCCGACGCCGGCACCGCCGGGCACGCCTGACCCGATTGGACCGTGGGCCCCGCCCCGGGGCTACACTTCCTGCGGCCGTGACCGAGGGAGACGGGCTGCCCCGGGCTCCCCGACGCGCGGCCGCGGTGGGCGTAGCTCAGCTGGTAGAGCATCGCGTTGTGGTCGCGAGGGTCGCGGGTTCAAATCCCGTCGCTCACCCCACGCTGAATATCGGGCCCCTGGCTCGCCGGCCTCGGCGGTCAGGGGCCCGAGACCGGTGGCCGGTGGGCGCGCGGCCACCGGTGCGTACATCGGTCCCTGGGTTCATCGGTCCCTGGGTTCATCGGCCCCTGGGTTCATCGGCCCCTGGGTTCATCGGCCCCTGGGTTCATCGGCCCCTGGGTTCATCGGTCCCTGGCCGGCAGCGTCGCACCGAACGGCGCCTCGATCAGGTGCGGCTGCATCGGGCCCTCGGGCTCGATCCGCGGCCCCTCACCCGACCCGCGCGCCCTGGTCCGCCACGCGCGCGGGGCCTTCTCCAGCCCGATCGGGCAGACGGTCAGCCTCCCGTCGGCGCTGACGTGGATGCGCAGGAAGTTCTTGTAGTCCGAGATCGCCTGCGCCGCGAAGAGCTCGTTGCTGTTGATGCCCCATCGGTCCCCGACGAGCAGCGAGAGCGCCACGAGCTCGGCGCCGAGCGGCGCTCCGATGAGCACCACCACCGCGATCACGATCACGAGGGCCCCCACGCCGGACCAGCCTCCCCCGTCCTCGTCGACGACGGCCGCAGCGACGCCGGCGCCGAGCCAGGTCGTGCTCAGCGCGACCAGCACCTGCACCGCACCGTGGGGGATGCCGATGAACCACCCCCGGAGCGTCTTGGTCAGGCCCCAGGTGGCGAGCAGCACGAGCCCCACGAGCAGCAGGTTGGTGACGCTGTCGTCGAGCAGGCGGACGGTCTCGCCCCAGCCCAGGGCCCGGGTCCCCTCGCCGAGGGCGCGGAGCCGGTCAGCGAGCCGGGGGGCACCGGCGCCCAGGGTCCACAGCAGCGCGAGCGCCACCAGCGCGTGCAGGCCGCCCACCAGGGAGGCGAGCCCCGGCGTCAGGGCGGGCAGCCGGAACACACCGCGGCCCAGTCCCGCTGACGTCCGCGCTTCCGGGTACGCGCACCTGCGCGTGAACTCCACGGGCTCGCCGGCGCGGCGGTCCCGCGACTCCGGGGGCGGCACCCGGGCCGAGTCCGGGAGGTGGTGGGTCGCGGTGAGGTAGGCCCCGCCCCCGCCGGCTGTGACGAGGTGGCGCCCGTCCGCGGCCTCGTAGCGCGAGTAGTGGTGCTTGTCGCCGCTGAGGATCATGCGGATCTCGGCACCCCTCGGCTCCACGAACGTCCGCTCGACGAAGTCGATGGTCCGGTAGTCCTCGGGGTGGGCGTGCACCGAGGTCCACGCAGGCTTCGCGGTGCACAGGATCACGCCGTCGCCTGGTCGCAGCCGTTCGGACATCTGCTGCAGCCACCGGTGCTGGACCACGTCGATGTAGCTGTCGAACTGGATGTCGATCGCCCAGAGCCACCAGCGGCCGGGCAGGCTGACGGCGAAGTAGCTGCGGGACTGGGTGGTCTGCCATCCCCCGATCCGCCGACCCTGGTGGAAGGTGCGGGTGAAGGCGGTGAGCCCGTCGTACCAGTCGTGGTTGCCGGGCAGGGCGAGCATCCACGGTGGCCCGGACCCGCGCTCGGGCTGGGGGTCGGGCTCGGGAAAGGCCGCCCGATAGGGCCCGATGAACCGGTGCTGGTATTCCTCCATCTCGCCGCGGGGGTAGCACTCGTCGCCGCCCAGGACGAGCAGCTCGCCCCGGGGGTACGACGTTCCCTCGCCCTCGCCCTCGCCCTCGCCCTCGCCGCGGCAGCGGCAGCGACGGACGTCCCACCAGCGAGGCGATGGCGTACGTCGCGTCGAAGCCGTCCCCCGTGTCCGAGACGTAGTCGAACCAGACCTCGTCGCGCCCGGTCCGGAGGTCCAGAGGGTGATCGGCCGGCAGGACCCCCATGGCCTCCCGCTTGTCCTGGTAGCGCCCCAGCAGCTGGCTGATCGTGGCGTAGGCGCCGGCCCGCGCCAGCAGGGCCGGCGAGAGCCAGTAGGTCGGGCCCTTGCGCTCGAACGACGTGGCCGGGTCCGCGTCGCGTCGCGGCCGCCGGCTGGTCACCGGGCCGCCGTGGGTGCGTTCATGCGCGAGCTCCCTTCCCGGAAACGTCGGCGCGACGGACGCGGCGATCGCCCGGAGCTGACAACGCCAACACACGGGTTCAGGACTGGTTTAGCCTATTCCGGTCGCCTGGTCCATACCTCGTCCTCCCGATCAGCGGGGTCTGGGCGGAAGCCCAGCGACCCGCGGCGCGGGCTCCCAGACTTGAGAACGTGCAACCACCAGTCGGGACTGCGCCCACGACGAGGCGCGCGCTGCGCTTCGCGTGCTTCGCCGTCGCCTATGGCGCCTCCATCGTGCTGGGGCGGGCGACGGTCGCGGACGGCTCCGAGCTGGCGCTGTTCTGGCCGGCGGCCGGGGTCAGCGCCTGGTGGGCCCTGACCACGGTAGGCCGGCGAGAGGTCCTGCTGGTCGGCCTCGTCGTGGCCGTGGAGAGCGCCCTCGGGAACGCCATGGCCGGCACCGCACCGCTCGCCGCGGTCCTCTTCGGGCTCGCCAGCCTCACGACCGCGCTCGGCACCCGAGCCATCTCGGTGTTCCTCGCGCAACGGATGCGGCGATCCGGGTGGTACCGGCGACCGGCACCCCCGGCGGAGCAGGCCCGGCGGGTGGAGTCCGTGGTGGACATCTACCGGCTGCTCATCGCCGCGCTCGTGGCCTCGACCGCGGGTGCTGCCGTCGGCATGCTCGGTCTGCTGGCGGCCGGCGGCGCGGCCACCGGCGAGGCCGCGATGGTGTGGGTGGTGCGCAGCGTGACCGCGGTCGTGGTGATCGCGTTGCCCATGCTCGCGGCGCGCTCCTGGTACCGGGGTTCGATGACGCGCCGCCGGACGAGCCCGATGGAGGTGGCGGCCCTGTTCGTCGTCACCTTCGCCCTGCAGTGGCTCGTCTTCGGCCCCGACCAGCCGCTGCCGCTGGTCTTCCTGCCGTTCGCGCTGCTCTTCTGGAGCGCGACCCGCATGTCCACTCCCGTCGCAGGCCTGCACGGCGCCGTCCTGGCCTGCTCGACCCTGGCGCTCGTCAGCCTCGGGTGGGGCGGGCCGATCAAGGACATCGCCGACGCACTGGCCCAGGCGTTGACGGTGCAGGCGTTCATGATGCTCGCCACGGGACTGGCGCTGCTGGTCTCCGCAGCCATCTGCGAGCAAGACGCGCTCTCCCGCACCCTGTCGGCGTCCGAGCGGCACGCCCGCGAACAGGCGACGAGCCTGACCGAGGCCAAGGCGAAGGCCGAGCGCCTGCTCGCGGACTCCCCAAACGGGGTGGCGGTGCTCGACCTCGCCGGCCGCGTGCGCCAGGCCAACACAGCGCTGGCCGCGATGGTGGGGCTCAGCCCCACCGACCTGGTGGGCCGCAGCTTTCCGGGCCTCTCCCCCGCGCACGCCGACGCCGCCCGCGCACACCTCGAGCAGGTCACCGCCTGGCCGGGGTCGCTGGTGGCCTGCGACTGGACCATCCTGCGCGACCGGGAGGAGCTGCACGTCGCGCTGAGCAGCCGCCTGCTGGACGGTCACGGCGACAGCGAGGACTTCATCCTGGTCAACCTCGTGGACCTCTCCGAGCGGCGGCGCTATGAGCAGCGCCTCGCTCACCTGGCCGACCACGACGTGCTCACGGGCCTGCTCAACCGGCGACGCTTCGACGAGGCGATCCAGGAGCAGGTCGAGCGGTGCCGCCGCTACGGGTACCGGGGCGCGATGCTGCTGTTGGACCTCGACCAGTTCAAGGAGGTCAACGACACGCGCGGCCACGGCGTCGGCGACCAGATGCTCATCGACCTGGCGACCATCCTGCGCCGCAACCTGCGGGCCAATGACGTCATCGCGCGGCTCGGCGGCGACGAGTTCGCGGTGCTGCTTCCCGAGGCCGACCGGGCCGCCGCCGAGACTGTGGCGGCTGGCCTCGTGAAGACCGTCCGCAACCACGCCGCGACCCTCAGCGGCGCGGGCGGCCGCGTCACCGCGAGCATCGGGGTCGTCACCTTCGCCGGCGCCTTCGAGCACGACGAGGACCCGCTGACCCTGGCGGACATGCTCATGTACGACGCGAAGGAAAACGGGCGCGACCAGTACGCCATCCTCGACGACGAGCACTTCCGCGCGCCCCGGTCCGGGGCGCGGCTCGCGTGGCGCAACCGCATCGAGCAGGCGCTCGAGCACGACCGGTTCGAGCTCTACCTGCAGCCGATCCTCGACCTCCGCACCGACCGGATCACCTGCGCCGAGGCCCTGATCCGACTGGTCGACCACGGAAGCCCCGTGCCACCGTCCCGCTTCCTCTCCATCGCGGAGCGCGCTGGCCTGGCGCCTCGCGTCGACGCCTGGGTGGTGCGCCATGCCGTCGCGATGCTCGCGCGACTCCGCGAGGTCGAGCCGGACTTCCAGCTCGAGGTCAACCTCTCGGGTCACTCGATCGGGGACCCGGTGATCGAGGCCGCCATCATCGACGCCCTGGCCGCCCACCAGGTCGACCCCAGGGCCCTGATCCTGGAGGTCACCGAGACCGCCGCCGTGGCCGATGTGCCGAGGGCCCGCAGGTTCGCCGAGCGCATGACGGCGATCGGCGCGCGATTCGCCCTCGACGACTTCGGCGCGGGCTTCGGCTCGTTCTACTACCTCAAGCACCTGGTCTTCGACTTCGTGAAGATCGACGGGGAGTTCGTGGCCAATGCGGCCAACTCCCGGGTGGACCGCATCATCCTCCGGTCGATCGTCGGCATCGCCAAGGAGCTCGACAAGCAGACGGTGGCCGAGTTCGTCGGAGACGCGGCCACGCTGGCCGTCGTCCGCGAGCAGCACGTCGATCTCGCCCAGGGCCACCTCATCGGCGCGGCGGTGGCAGAACCCGAGTTCGTCCATGCCTACCTGCACGCCGAGCGGGCCCGTACGCCGGCGAGGGCGGCGGTGTCCGCATGAAGGGCGGCGGCCTCCAGCGGGGCATCGGCGTCGTCATCGTCGCCCTGGCCGCCGGAGCGGCGACCATGCTCGGGCTCGCGCTGAGCCTGTCCGGGTCCGCGGCACGGCAGCCACCGGAGGAGGGCGTCCTGCTGGGCGTGTGGCAGGTCTTCTACGACACCCAGATGCCCTCACTGCGCGTGCTCCTGCTGGCCATTTCGATCGCCCTCCTCCTGGCAGCGGGAGTGGCCGCCGTGGAGAGCCGCATCGCGACCGTCTACCGGCGCTCCGCGGACCCGGGGGCCCTCCCCCTGGCACCCAAGGTGGTCATGGCGGAGACCGCCGGGGTCTTCCACGGTCCGCTCACCTTCACCGTGCTCATCCCCGCCCACAACGAGGCCGACCGGATCAGCGCCACCCTGGCCTCGCTGCGGGACCAGTGGCAGGCGCCCGAGCGCATCATCGTGGTCGCCGACAACTGCACCGATGACACCGAGGACCTCGCCCACCGGGCCGGCGCGGAGGTGTTCCGCACCGTCGGCAACGCCGCGAAGAAGGCCGGCGCCCTCAACCAGGCGCTCCAGGAGGTGCTCCCCGGACAGGGTGAGAACGACACGGTGATGATCATGGACGCGGACACGGTGCTCGACCAGGGCTACCTCAGGGCCGCGCGTGTCCGGATGACCGACGATCGGGCGCTCCTGGCGGTCGGCGGTCTGTTCCGCGGCGAGGACTCGCATGGCTTGATGGGTCAGTTCCAGCGCAGCGAGTACGTCCGCTACTGCCGCGACATCGCGCGCCGGCGCGGTCGGGTCTTCGTGCTCACGGGAACCGCCTCCGTGTTCCGCCCCCGAGCCCTGCGCACGGTGGCCGGGAGCCGCGGGACGCTGATCCCCGGCAACCCCGGCGACGTGTACGACACGGCGGCCCTGACCGAGGACAACGAGCTGACGCTGGCCCTGAAGTCGCTCGGGGCGCTCATGGTGTCGCCGGCGCCGTGCACGGTCGTCACTGAGGTGATGCCGTCCTGGGGGGCGCTGTGGAACCAGCGGTTGCGCTGGCAGCGCGGTGCCCTGGAGAACCTCGGGGCCTACGGCATGACCTGGCAAACGGCCCGCTACTGGGCCCAGCAGCTCGGCATCGGCTACGGGGTGGTCGCGCTCGCCACCTACTTCGTGCTCTTCGGCCTCATGGCGGCCGCGCTCGAGACCTGGGTCTGGTTCCCCTTCTGGATCGGCCTCGGCGGGATCTTCGCGGTGGAGCGCGTGGTCTCCGTGTGGTCCGGCGGGTGGCGGGCGCGCCTGCTCGGGGCCTCCCTGCTCCCGGAGCTCGTCTACGCGACCTTCCTCAACGTCGTCTTTATCCGGGGCGTGCTCGACATCGCCAGCGGGCGAGAGGCGCAGTGGCGCCACGTCGTGGCGCCCCGCGAGGTCCAGGGGACTTCCCCAGCGCGGCGGGCGGCGTGATGAACCCGCCTGCCCTCCTCGCCCCGCTGGGGATCCTGCTGCCCGAGTCGACTCTGCAGAGCACGTGGTTCGCCGTCCTGGCGACCTTCGTGGCCATCAACACCGTCATGTACGTGTCGCTGGCCGTCGCCAAGACGCTGCCGAAGCTGCACCCGCGCGACTGGCTCTCGCGCAGCTACACCCGCGGGCGGACCCGCAGCATCCACCCGGATGCCCCGGAGCGGCGCCGCTAGCCGGACCCGCAGTCAGGCCGCTGGGATCTGACCGAAGCGGCCCTTCTGGAAGTCGGCGTACGCCTCGAGCACCTCGGCCTTGGTGTTCATCACGAAGGGACCGGCCCAGGCCAGCGGCTCCCGGATCGGGCGGCCGCCGACGACGATGACCTCCAGCTTCGGCGAGCGCGCCTGCTGAGATCCGGCGGCGGAGAGGGTCAGGTAGTCCCCCGCGCCCATCGCCGCGGCCTGTCCGGTGCGGATCGGGTGACCGTCGGCGCCGACAGCGCCCTCGCCGGAGAGGACATAGACGAGCGCGTTGTGGTCGACCTGCCAGGGGAGCTCGAGCCGTGCGCCGGGCTCCAGGCTTGCGTGCACCAGCGCCATCGGGGTGCGGGTGCTACCGGGGCCCTCGTGGCCACCGACCGAGCCGGCGATGACGCGCACGAGGGCGCCGGCGTCGTCAGAGGTGATGAGGCGGACCTCGCCGGAGCGGATGTCCTGGTACTGCGGGGCCGTCATCTTCTCGGACCTGGGCAGGTTCACCCAGAGCTGGATGCCGTGGAACAGGCCGCCCGAGACCACCAGGTGCTCCGGCGGGGCCTCGATGTGCATCAGGCCCGCACCGGCCGTCATCCACTGGGTGTCCCCGTCGGTGATGGTGCCGCCGCCGCCGTGGGTGTCCTGGTGGTCGAAGATCCCGTCGATGATGTAGGTGACGGTCTCGAAGCCCCGGTGCGGGTGCCAGGCCGTGCCCTTCGGCTCGCCGGGCGCGTACTCCACCTCGCCCAGCTGGTCCATCATGACGAAGGGGTCCAGGCGCGCCAGGTCGATGCCCGCGAAGGCGCGACGCACGGGGAATCCCTCGCCCTCGTAGCCCTGCGGCGCCGTCGTCACCTGCCACACCGGCCGTGGCTGGTCGCCCAGCCCGGGGCGCGTCAGGCGAGGGAGCATGCTCAGATTGTCCACGGTCACGGCGGGCATGGTGGCCACCTTCTCTCGGGAATCCGTCCGATGTCACCGACCGCAACAGTAGTTGAAGTCTAAATGTTCCGGCGCGACGAGCGGTCCAGCCGGGGCGCCGTGCCGGGTCGGGCGAGCACCCCGAGGGAGTGCTCACCCCCCGACGCGCCGACCGGCTCGTCTGCCGCCGCAAGGTCGGCGGGCGCCGTCTCCGCGGGTGGGAGGTCGGCGGAGGGCATCGTCGCCAACAGCTCCTCGATGCTCACAGGCCCGGTCGGCGACTCGGGCTCGGGCTCGTCCCGGCACGGTGCGGTGTGCCCGCCCAAGCCGGCCGGGTCGGAGGCCGCCAGCTCGACCCGGAAGGTGGTCCCCTCGCCGGGCTGGGACCGGGCCGTGACGGTGCCCCCGTGCCGCTCGGCCACCGCTTTGACGATCGAGAGGCCCAGGCCCGTGCCCTGGATCGCATGCTCGGAAGCCAGGCGGGATCGGAAGAAGCGGCTGAACAGCTGGCTCTGCTCATCCTGGGGAACGCCGATGCCGGTGTCGGAGACCTCGAGCCCGAGCCGCTCCCCCTCCTGGGTCAGGCGGACGACGATCCGGCCGCCGTCCGGGGTGAACTTGATGGCGTTGCCGATCAGGTTGACGACCAGGCGTTCCAGCTGGTCCTCGTCACCCTCGAGCATGGCGGGACCGTCGGTGAGCTGCACCGACACCGCCAGCTCCCGGCCGTGGAGCCGTGGCTCGAGCACCTGCCAGGCGGTCCGGACCGTGTCCCGCAGGTCGATCGGCTGCAGGTCGAAGTCCATCGCCCCGCTCTCGGTGCGCGCGAGGGCCAGCAGGTCGTTGATGAGCGTGAGGAGCCGGCCACTGTTGCTGCTGACCCGTTCGACCGCCTCCGCCTGGGCGGAGGTCAGCTCCCCGTAGTCGCCGTCCTGGAGCATCTCGATGAACCCCTGGATGCTGGTGATGGGCGTGCGCAGCTCGTGGGAGACCGTGGAGACCAACGCCTCCTTGACGCCGTCCAGCTCCTCCAACCGCTGGACGAGGGCGTGCTCGGCAGCCAGCGCGGTGACGAGGGACTCGTGCATGCGGATGCGCTCGGTGATGTCCTCGGAGGTCAGGACGAAGCCCGTCACGCGGCCGTGCTCGTCCGTCAGATGCGCGAAGCCGAGCAGGTGGGCGCGCGACTCGCCATCGGCCCGCCGCACGACGCACTCGCGGCGCTCCCCCGGGGTGGCGCTCATCGCCTCCATCACGGCGCCCAGCTCCGGAGCCACCCCCAACGCGCGCGCCTGCTCGGCGACCTCGCCCTCCCCGAACAGCTCGGCCACCGAGAGCGACGCCAGGGTGGCGGCGTCATAGCCGAACAGGTCGACCGCGCCCGGGTTCGCCAGGCTCACCGTGCCCGTCAGGTCGGTCGCGATGATCGCGGTGCCGACCGTGCTGCGCACCAGCCCCTCGGCTCGCTGCCGCTCCTCGAGCACCTCGTCGGCGCGACGGTGCTGCACGGCGATGGCGATGGCAAGGGGCAGGGTCACGGCGGCCGCGCTCAGCACGTAGCCCTGCAGCAGCAGCACGTCGACCATCGGCAAGGCAAGCTCGGGCTGCTCGGCGGCGAAGGGGCCCACCCCCCGGATGCTGAGCTCGGTGGCCACGACGCCGAGCAGGACCGTCTGCACGTGCGCGATGCGGAAGCCGCACCGCGTGGCGCCCCAAGCGAGCAGGGGGAAGACGAGCCACAGGGTTCCGGGGAAGTTGACGACGAACACCAGCCCCGTCACCAGCGTGGCCAGTGCGGCCTGCAGGACGATCTCGCCGCGACCTGCCGTCGGAGGCTCCTGGGGGACCTTCATGAAAAAGGGGACCACCAGCACATGCGAGAGCATGTGCGAGACCGCGATCACGGGCAGGACCGAGGCCACCTGCCGCGGCGAGGCCTCCCCGACACCCACCGCGCCCGCGAGTGCCGCGACAGCGGCGCCCACCCCGGCGGCGACGGCCGCGGCCAGGAGGAGCTTGCCGAGCTCGCCGTCGTCCGCGAGCCGGGCCCGACCTGAAGCGTCGCGCGCGACCATCCGGGCCAGCACCCACGCCTCGGCGCCGGCCGCCCCTGCCCACGCCACCGCCGTTCCGTCGGTGAGTCCCGTCATGAGGCAGGCCGCGAGCGTGATCAGGACGACCGCCGCCACCGCGGCCGCGCGCTGTCGCCGTCCGACGGCGAGGACGGCCAGGCCGGCCCCGAAGCCCACCGGCCACAGGCCGGAGTCCTGGAGGCTGGCGATGGGACCTTCTGAGTAGCGGATCAGCCGCAGCCAGCCGACGAGGAAGATGAGTGCGAGCACGACGACGACGACGAAGGCGGGCTGCTTGAGCGACCGGAGGAAGAGGTCGGTCCGGAGGCCGAAGCGCCCCGGCACCTCCACTGCTGGTTGCTCCGGCCCCGAGCGCCGGGGCGGGCGCGGGCCGCTGCGCTTCCTCATGGTCCCTCCTGCTCCACCGGTTGCCCCAGAGGCCGGGCGTGGCTGCGCGCCTACGGTGACGCCATGACTCCGAAAACACGGTACGACGTCGTCGTGGTGGGAGGTGGGCACAATGGACTTGTTGGTGCTGCATATCTGGCCCACTCGGGGATGGGCGTCCTCGTGCTCGAACGGCTGCCACACACGGGCGGCGCGGCCATCTCGACCGCACCGTTTGCCGGCCACGACGTGCGGCTCTCGCGCTACTCCTACCTGGTCAGTCTCCTGCCGGACCGCCTGCTGGCCGACCTCGACCTCGACGTGCGGCTGGTCTCACGGCCCACGGCCTCCTTCACGCCATACCTGCGCAACGGCTCTCCCGGCGGCCTGCTGGTCGGGCGCCCCGAGGGCGACGAGACCGCGCGTGCCTTCGCCGCCCTGACCGGCGACGGGGAGGAGTACGCCGCCTGGCGGGCCTTCTACCGCGAGGTCGAGGACCTGGCCGCGGTCGTCGCGCCCACGCTGATGGACCCGCTGCCCACCGCGGCGGAGCTGTGCCAGCGGATCGACCCCACGACCTGGCGCGACGTGGTCGAGCGGCCGCTCGGCGAGGCGATCGAGCGACGGTTCGCCGACGACACGGTGCGGGGGGTGGTCGGCACCGACGGCCTGATCGGGACCTTCGCTCCCATGCACGACCCGTCGCTGGTGCAGAACCGGTGCTTTCTCTACCACCTGATCGGCAACGGGGACGGCGAGTGGCGCGTGCCGGTCGGCGGCATGGGTGCGGTCACGGACGCTCTCCGCGTGCGGGCCGCGGCGGCCGGTGCCGAGGTGGTCACCGGCGCCGAGGTCACCCGCATCGCGACGGACACCGACGGGGCCAGCGGGGCGGAGGTCACGTGGCGCGGCGCCGACGGGGAGCGATCCGCGTCCTGCCGGCGGGTGCTGGCGAACGTCGCGCCCGCCGTCCTGCGGCGGCTCACGGGCGACGAGGCCGACGCCGCGCCGCGCCCCGAGGGCGCCCAGCTCAAGATCAACCTGCTGCTGCGCCGCCTGCCGCGCCTGCGCGGCGGTGCTGACCCGCGGGCGGCGTTCGCGGGCACCTTCCACCTCAACGAGGGCTGGGGACAGATCGAGCGGGCGTACGCCGAGGCTGCCGCCGGGCGGCTGCCGACCGAGCTGCCCGGCGAGGTCTACTGCCACACCCTGACCGACCCCTCGATCCTCGGCGATGCGCCCGAGGGGACGCACACGCTGACCTACTTCGGCCTGCACACGCCGGCCCGGCTCTTCCAGGCCGAACCGGAGGCGACGAAGGCCGAGGCCGTCCGGCGCGCCCTGGCGAGCCTGGAGCAGCACCTCGCCGAGCCGCTGGAGGACTGTCTCGCCCGCGACGCCGACGGGAACCTCTGCCTCGAGGCGAAGATCCCGCAGGACGTCGAGCGGGACCTCGCGATGCCGGGCGGGCACATCTTCCACGGCGACCTCGCCTGGCCCTGGTTGGAGGACGGGTTGGAGGACGGGCTGGAGGTCGGGTCGCCGCGGGACTCGCCCGCCCAGCGCTGGGGCGTGGCGACCGACCGGGACGCCGTGCTGCTCTGCGGGTCGGGCGCCCAGCGGGGCGGGGCGGTGAGCGGTCTGGGCGGGCACGACGCCGCGATGGCGGTGCTCGAGGAGGGCCTCGGATGAGCGGACCCCGGTAGTCTGCGGGTGAGCGATCACACCCCGCTCGATTTCAACCACGCCGAGCCCCGCTGTTAGTCTGGACCACGCTCCACACCGGCGCCATTAGCTCAATTGGCAGAGCAGCTGACTCTTAATCAGCGGGTTGTAGGTTCAAGTCCTACATGGCGTACTTCGTCTCTCCAGTTCAGAGGCCTTCTTGCGAGTGCTGCGGGGAGGTGCCCGCCGTGATGGCCACGGGTCCGTCGAGGGCTACGTCCGGCAGGAGCTAGGTATGACGCTTGTCGGACCCCGGTAGGTGGAGATCGCGCCGCCGCACGATCTCACCGGCCACCTCGTCCGCCAGGAGGCGGCGTTCGGTGCGTTCTCGCTGGCCGTGCTCGCGTAGCAGCGCCTTGGCCGTCGCGAACATCATGAGAATCATCACGATGCTGAACGGCGCTGCCAGCAGGATGGCCATCGTCTGGAGGGCTCCCAGGCCGGCATTGCCACCGGCTAGCAGCAGGGCCGCCGCGACGAGGCCCTCGAGCGTGGCCCACATCACGCGGCTCCACACCGGCGGGTTCGGGTTGCCGCCGCTGGAGAGCATGTCGACCACGAAGGACCCGGAGTCGGACGAAGTCACGAAGAAGACGACGATCAGGAAGATCGCGATCCCCGACAGCAAGGCACTGGCCGGCATTCCGTCGAGCAGCTGGAACAGCGCTGAATCGGTGCTGACGCCGTCCTCGGCATCGATCAGACCACCGGCGCCGAACATCTCCTGATAGATCGCGCTGCCACCGAGCACCGAGAACCACAAGAAGGTGACCAGCGTGGGCACCAGCAGCACACCGGCGACGAACTCACGCACGGTGCGGCCGCGGGAGATGCGGGCGATGAAGACGCCGACGAAGGGCGCCCAGCTGATCCACCAGCCCCAGTAGAAGGTCGTCCAACCGGACATCCAGGCCTTTCCGTCGTCGCCCTCGAAGGCGAGGGTCTGGAAGGACAGTTGGAAGAAGGCCTGGATGTAGGAGCCGATGGACTGCACGAAGTCGCTGAGCAGGAAGAACGTCGGCCCGAGTGCCAGGACGGCGAGCAGCAAGAGCGCGGCCAGGCCCATGTTGATGTTGGAGAGGTACCGGATGCCCTTCTCGACACCGGTCGCCACGGACAAGGTGGCCAGGGCAGTGATCGCGAGGATCAACACGACCAACACCAGGTTGGACGCGCTGCCGGTGTCGGCATCGGCCTCGATGAGGTCGAGGTATATCAGCCCCGCGCCCACCTGCTTGACGCCGAAGCCGAGCGAGGTAGCGACGCCGAACAGCGTGCCCACGACGGCGACGATGTCGATCGCGTCGCCGATCCAACCCTTTACCCGGTCGGCGCCCAGCAGCGGCTCCAGGGCCCAGCGGATCGAGATCGGGCGCCCCTTGCGGTGGACGGCGTAGGCGACCGCCAGCCCGACGATCACGTAGATCGCCCAGGCGTGCAGCCCCCAATGCAGAAACGTGAGGTCAAAGGCCGTGTCCGCCCGGGCCGCGGCCGACTCGCCAGTGCCGGGCGGGGGAGCGTTGAAGTGGGTCAGCGGCTCGGCCACCCCCCAGAACACCAGGCCGATGCCCATGCCCGCGGCGAACAGCATGGCGAACCAGGAGGCCAACCCGAATTCAGCCACGTCGTCGTCCTTGCCCAACACCAAGTTGCCGACCGGCGAGAAGGCCAACCAGGCGGCGAAGAACACGAAGATGCTCACCACGAAGACGTAGTACCAGCCGAGGTCGCCGACAACGGTTCCGTTGATCCTGCCCAGAACCTCGCCGGTCGTCTCAGGCATGATCAGGGTGAGAACGACGAAGAAGATGATCAGGCCTGCAGCGGGGAAGAACACCCGCGGAGCAGTGATCTGAAAGCGTCCGGTCCCGAGACTGGATCGTCGTGCGCGTTCAGCCGAGGTTCCGGCTTCGTCCGGCGGTGTGGACACAGAAACCTCCGATGGCAAGAACTGGACCCTCGTCAGGCTAGAGCGCTGGACGCCTGCTGCCAATGCACACTCGAAGCTCATCTGCGAGCCAACACGGACCGGCTCGCCGGCGTAGCCGGGCGCCATGTCGCAGGGCCATGTCGCAGGGCCGTGGTGCTGAGCAGTGGCTGCATGCTGAGGCCGTCGGCGTACGACGCGCTGAAGGCCGGCTCGGGGCCGCGGGTGCAGAACCGCTCCGTGCGGGTGAGCGGGAGCCCCCATCCTGCGTTGTCAGTGCTCCGGGCGCCGAGGCGGATCCCGCGTCCGGGGCGACCACGCGCCGATCTTGATGGAGCTGGACCTCTGCTCCCGTCGAGGCAACTCAGGCGAGACCTCCGACTGTGCACGGGAAGGTGCACGAACTGGCGGTGAACACCCGTACCGACTCGGACCGTCTTGATCGAGGGCGTCAAGAAGCGGCGTCGCCCAGGAACCGCTGGAGCCGGAGGCCGTGGGCGGCGTCCAGCCCCACGCGGCCCGGCTCGCCGGCGGCGCGGTTGATCAGCTCGGTGACCATCAACGGTCCGCTCTCGGCCAGCGGGAGTCCGGGGCCGTACCACGTGCGGGTGCCGGCGTCGGTGATCACCTCCAGGCGCTCCGGCTCGGGCGGTTCGGCCACCGACACCGACAGCGCCGCCTGGCCGACCGCCCAGCCCGCGTGGGTCGTGGTCAGCGAGACCCAGTGGGTCGGGTCCCCCACCTCGCTGACCCGCTCGATCTGACCGAGCACCGCTTCGAGGAGGTCGAGCGCGTGCGGGCCGAGGTCGAGCAGCGCGCCCAGCCGCACCCGCCAGGGTGTCGCGAACTCGGAGCCCTCGAGCACCCCCGCGCTCACCCAGCGCAGTTGGGCGCCGCGCGGGCCGGCCCCCCGCGCCCAGTCCGCGAGCGCGTCGATCGCCGGATCGAAGCGGTGCCGCAGGCCGATCACGGAGGCCACCCCGGTCTCCTCGACGGCGGCGGAGACCTCCGTCGCATCGGCCACGTCGAGGGCGAGGGGCTTCTCCAGCAGCAGGTGCCTGCCCGCGCGGGCGGCCTGCGCCGCGAGCGGCGCCTGCACGTCCGGCGGCACAGCGAACGCCACGGCGTCGCTGCGTCCGAGCAGGTCCTCGAACGAGTCGGCGACGCGCTCGTGGTCACCGCCGACCACCTCGAGGGCCGCCTCCGACCGGCGGGCCCACACGGCCGTGAGACGCGCGCCCGGCGTCGCCCCGAGCGCCGGAGCCCAGAAGCGGGTCGCCCACGGACCAGCACCGACCAGTCCGACGTCCATCACGCCGCCCACCCCCGCTCGAGGCGGCCCACCGACAGCTCAGGGCCCCGGCGCTCCTGGGACAGGTCTCGGAAACGGTCCTCGTGTGCGCGCGCGACCTCCATGCCGCGGGAGGCTAGCGCAGCTCTTCCCCGGGACGGCTCAGCCGGAAGAGGGGGCGACCACGAACGGCGTGCGGGACAGCACGGCGGTGACGGTGAGCGTGGTCACCGTCATCGCCAGGGCGATGCCCGCCAGCACCGTGAGCTGGAAGACGGCCGCCTCGGCGGGGCTCGCGCCCCCGAAGAGCGCGCCGACGAACGCGCCGGGAAGCGTGACCAGTCCGGTGGCGCGGGTCTGGTCCATGGTCGGCAACAGAGCCTCCCGCGCGGCTTCGCGGGCGATGTCCTCGTGCGCGCGCACGGGCACCGCCCCGAGTGCCAGCCATGCCTCGATCTCCCCGGCCCGCATGCGCACCGACCGGGCGAAGGTGCGGCCCGAGAGCGTCGACGCCGTCATCGTGTTGCCCACGACGATGCCGCCGACGGCGACCACCTCCCGGGCGTCGATCTCGACGAGTCGCAGCGCCACGATGGCCCCGAGCGACGCGGTCGACCCGGCGACCACGCCGGCCACCGCGGCGCGGCGCCCGCCCCACTGCTCCTTGAGCCGGCCGTGGGCCGTCCAGGAGGCCGTGGCCAGCATCAGCACCAGGAACGCCGCCGCGGTCCACGGCGCGGCCAGCACGCCGCGCAGCAGCAGTGCGACGACGGTGAGCTGCGCGGCGGCGCGCGCCAGCGCGACCAGCGGCAGGACGCCGAGCCCCAGTCCCCGCCACCGAGCCAGACCCATCGTCGACGCGGCGAGCACCAGCAGCCCCACGCCCGCGCCGACGTACCCCGTGAGCGTCACCCGCTCATCATCGCGGGCGACCCGGGCTCAGGCGGAGGCGGTCCCGGCCGTCCGCTCCATACCGGCCGCCACGGCGTCCGGCTCCCAGAGGTCCAGCACCATCACGGTGGCATCGTCGGGGTGGCGGCCGTCGTCGGTGTCGCGCAGGCTCTCGAGCACCCGGGCCACCACACTCTCGCCGGAGGCGTCCGGGGAGCCGACGAGCACGTCGGGCAGGACGTCGGTGAGGAAGTCGACGCCGGTCGGACCGGTCACGGCCAGCGCGTCGCTGTGCAGCATCAAGCGGTCGCCGCGGTCGAGCCAGCCCTCGTGCACCGCATACTCGACGTCGAAGCCCAGGCCCAGCGGCGGCCCGAGAGCCTCCTCGAGGCCGACGGCGTCGCCCGGCACGACCTGGTCGCCACTGATCCGCCAGGGCCCGGAGTGACCGGCGGAAGACCATTGCAGGCGACCCGTGTCCGGATGCAGCGTGACCACGCAGGCGGTCACGAACTCGGTGTCCCGGCCGGTGGTCGCGTCGGGGCCGACACCCATCGCCATGTTCACCAGGGTGAGGATGCGGCCCGGGTCGGCCTCGTAGCGCGCGGTGCTCGAGAGCAACGTGCGGGTGTACGCCGCCCGCGCGGCCGCACCCGGCCCGTGGCCCATGGCGTCGCCGATGATGGCGACCACGTGCCCCCCCGGCGCCTTGGCCACAGCCATCAGGTCACCGCCGGCCCCGGCTCCTCCGATGGGCTCGCTGCTGGCCGCGACCTGCACACCGGGGACGCTGATCACCCGCGGCTGGCTCACCGCCCGCCGCACCGATTCGAGCTGGGTCAACCGCTGAGCGTTCTCCACCGCGCGGGTCAGCCGCTGGCGCAGCTCGGCGATGTGGAAGGGCTTGCGGACGTAGTCGTCGGCGCCCATCTCCAGCCCCGCGGCCACGTCCTGACCCCGGTCGCGCCCGGTGACCAGCAACACGGCCGGGCCGCCGTCATCGACGGTCGACTGCTCCACGCGGATCGCGCGCAGCACATCGAGGCCGCTCCGGCCGGGCATGGAGACGTCGAGGAGCACCAGCTGGGGTTCGTGACGCCGGATCAGGTCGAGCGCCTGGTCGCCGTCCCCAGCCTCGTGCACCGTGAACCCCCAACGCACCAGCTGCTCCCCCAGCAGCGCGCGGATGTCCGCGTCATCGTCGGCCACGACAGCCACGACGCCCGTGCCTAGCGACACCACAGTCCTCCTCGCGCTCCGGGCCCGGACCAGACCGCGCCGTCGGCGACGGGGCTCCCGCGCGTGACCCACCCGCTCGGTCGTCTGCGTCCGGATTCCCATTCAACTCATGTACCGGGACGCTCGGGGGGCGCCTGAGGTTCTCAACTGTATACGTTGAGGTTCTCTTGCATGGGCTAGCACGAACTGGTTCAGACCAGCGCGAGCGTCAGCCGGCCACCTTGCGGATCACGACGAGCGCGCCGACGAAGCCGACCACGCCTCCGACGACCTTCAGGATGTTGTCGGTGCGCGGGGCACCCGTCTCGAGGTCGACGAAGTAGGCCTTGATGCTGTAGGCCTCGCGCCGGGCGATGGTCTTCGGGCTCGCGCGATGGGCGAGCTGGTCGATGTTGCCGGCCAGCCGCTGCCGGGTCGCCTCGATGTCGGTCTCGAGCGCTGTCAGGTCCTTGGTCACGGGCGCACGCTACCAAGGCTGCGAGGATCGAAGCCGAAGGGCAGTTCCAGGCGGTGCGCAGCCATCAGCGCCCCGTCGGTCAACACGTCGTAGGTCGGCGCGTCGGCCACCACGACGCCTTCGCTGAGCACGACCGCGCGCGAGCACAGCTGCAGGGCGTAGGGCAGGTCGTGGGTCACCATCAGCACGGTGACGTCGAGGCCGCCGAGGATCTCGGCGAGCTCCCTCCGCGAGGCCGGGTCCAGGTTGGACGACGGCTCGTCGAGGACGAGCACCTCGGGCTGCATGGCCAGCACCGTGGCCACGGCGACGCGGCGGCGCTGGCCGAAGGAGAGGTGGTGCGGCGGCCGGTCGATCGCCTCTGCCATGCCCACCTGGCGCAACGCGTCGACGACGCGGCGCTCGAGCTGCGCGCCACGCACGCCCATGTTGGCGGGACCGAAGGCGACGTCCTGACGCACCGAACCCATGAACAGCTGGTCGTCGGGATCCTGGAAGACCACGCCGACGCGGCGGCGGACCTCCTGCAGGGTTTTGCGGTCGGAGGCGTCCACGGTGAGGCCGGCCACGCGCACGTGTCCGGCACCGGGCGTGAGAATGCCGTTGAGGTGGTGCACCAGCGTCGTCTTGCCCGCGCCGTTGGGCCCGAGCAGGGCGACCCGCTCGCCGTCCTCGAGGCTGAGGTCGACGCCGTACAGCGCCTGGTGGCCGTCGGGGTAGGCATAGGCGAGGCCAACGACCTCGAGCACCGGCGCGCTTCCGGGCGCGCTCCCGGGCGCGCTCACGCCGCGCCGCCGTGGGAGTGCGCGGAGGCGGCGCTCCGGGACGGGCCTGCGAGGCCGCTCGGCAGCGTGCCGGTGTAGCCGCGGGAGAGCATGGCGAGGTGCACCCGCTCGCCGCGCTCGTAGGAGCGGATGAACAGCGAGCCGAGCGAGCGGGCGAGCGTGGCCCAGTGCCGCGGCGACCGGGGGTCGCAGCCGCGCGAGCGCAACGCGATGAGCATCCGGCCCATCTCGGCGGTGACCACGTCGAGGTAGCGCACCATGAAGCCCGCGATCTGCACGATCAGGTCGGGAACCCGCAGCCGTTGGAGCCCGCCGAGCAGGTCGGTCGGCTCCGTGGTCGCCGCCAGGGTGAGCGAGGCGAGCACGCCGAGGCTGCCCTTGGCCAGCAGGGCCCCGGCCGCCACCAGGCCCGGCTCCGAGACGCTCAGGCCGAGCACCTCGGTGCGTGGCCCGATCGCCACGAACGGCATCAGCACGGCGAACACCACGAACGGCACCTCGATCACCATCCGCTTCGCCAGGTAGAGCGGCGGGACGCGGCTCGCGGCGATCATGGCCAGCAGCATCGAGGCATAGGCGGCATACAGCCCCCACGCCTCGCGTGGGCTGGCGACCACCACGAGCATGAACGCCAGCAGCGTGACCAGCTTGAGGTGGGCCGGAGCCCGGTGCACCACGCTGTGACCGTGGTAGTACAGCCGGTGGCCGTGACCGGCCCCCACCTAGATGCCTCGCGAGCCGTCAGCGGGGGCCTCCGCCGACTCGGCGTGCGCCTCGCGGGTGTGACCGCGGCGGCGCAGGCCGTAGGCGACGCCGCCCATCACGAGCAACACGACCAGGGCGCCGGTGACCCCGGCGACCCCGCCGCCGAGCCGCTCGCTCTCCACGCCCGCCGTGTCGTAGTCGGCGAAGGGGCTCTCGGACGCCGCCGAGTCCTCCGCCGAGTCGAGGAAGCCGACCTGCTCCCCGACGCGCTCGAGGCCGTCGGGATGCGAGCTGGCGTAGTAGCTGGCCACGCCGGCGACGAGCAGCGACGAGACGAGGAACGCGACGAGGAAGCCCGGGCGCCTCATGCGGGGGCCGCCGAGCCGCTGGTGGGGGCGGTGCGGATCTCGAGCTCGCGCTTGTCCAGCAGCGACCGGGCGCCGTACACGAGATCCGGCCGGGCGGCCACCACACTGGCGACGACGAGCCCGGTGATCATCGCCTCGCCGACGCCGATCACCACGTGCCAACCGACCATCGCGACCAGGACGGTCTCCGGGTCGACCGGCGCGATGCCGCCCACGGCGAACAACAGCGAGAAGGCGGCCGCCGCCACCGGGACGCTGACCAGGGCACCGAAGGCGGCGGCCGGGGCCACGCTGGCCCGTCGCTTCGGCAGGACGGCCGTGGCGAGCCTGAAGGCCAACCAGCCGGCGCCCAGACCGACCAGCGCCATCAGCGTCACGTTGGTACCGAGCGCCGTGATGCCGCCGTCCGCCATGAGCAGTGCCTGCACCAGCAAGACCACGGAGACGCACAGCACCCCGGTCCACGGCCCCACGAGCACCGCCGCGAGCGCACCGCCCAACAGGTGGCCGCTGGTCCCCGCGCCGACCGGAAAGTTCATCATCTGTGCCGCGAACACGAACGTGGCGACCAGGCCGGCCATGGGGGCCGTGCGGTCGTCCAGCTCGGCGTGGGCCTTGCGCAGCGCCAGGCCCACGGCCGCGACGGCGACGGCCCCGGTCGCGATCGACGTCGGCGCGTCGAGGAATCCGTCGGGAACGTGCATGGCGGCTCCTGGGGTCCCGGGCGCGGGGCCCGGGCGCGTCGCTAGGTTGGCTTTCGCCCCCTCGACGGGGGACCCGTCCAGCCTACGTTATTGCGAATCGTTCGCAACAAGCCGCCAACCACGACAGGACATGACCCGTGAGCGAGACCCGCCTCTCCCCCGGCGACCCGGCCCCCGACTTCACGCTGACCGACGACACCGGCGCCGAGGTCTCGCTCGCCGAGCTGCGCGCCGACGGCAAGGTGATCGTCTACTTCTACCCGGCCGCGATGACCTCCGGCTGCACGAAGGAGGCCTGCGACTTCACCGACTCCCATGCCGACCTGCGGGCAGCCGGCTACACCGTCGCCGGGATCTCGCCGGACCCCCCGGAGAAGCTCGCGAGCTTCCGCGAGCAGGAGGGCCTCGGCATCACGCTGCTCTCCGACCCGGACACACAGGTCATGCGGGCCTGGGGTGCCTTCGGCCAGAAGAAGCTCTACGGCAAGGTCGTCGAGGGCGTCATCCGGTCCACGTTCGTCCTCGGCGAGGACGGCACCATCGAGGTCGCGCAGCACAACGTCCGCGCGACGGGCCACGTCGCCAGGCTGCGCCGCGACCTCGGCCTGGACGCCTGAGGGCGCCCGTCACCGCCCTTCCTAGACTGAGGCCGCTCCCGCCGGAGTGGTGGAATCGGCAGACACGCAGGCCTTAGGTGCCTGTGCCTTCGGGCGTGGGGGTTCAAGTCCCCCCTCCGGCACCCCCGACGAGCAGGTGCGCCGCGCGCGGCGCCAGGCCGCGCAGCGCCCGGCCCCGGTGCGAGATCCGGTCCTTGGCGCCGGTGCCGATCTCGGCCGTGGTCAGGCCGGCGCCCTCGGGCCCGTCGTGCGCGTGCTCCGCGGCGACGAAGACCACGTCGTAGCCGAATCCGCCGCAGCCGCGCTGCTCGCGGATGATCCGCCCGTCCATCCGGCCCTCGGCGACGAGCTGGTCGCCGTCCGCTGCGACGAGGGCCACGGCGCAGACGAAGTGCGCGCCGCGTCGCTCGTCGGGCACGTCGGCCAGCTGGTCGAGCAGCAGTCGGTTGTTGCGGTCGTCGTCCGTTGGCCGGCCCGACCACCGCGCGGAGAGCACGCCCGGCATCTCGTTGAGCGCGTCGACACACAGGCCCGAGTCGTCGGCGATCGTCGCCAGACCCGTCGCCCGCACGCCGGCGCGGGCCTTGAGCAGCGCATTGCCGACGAAGGTGGGCGCATCCTCGACCGGCTCGTCGTACGCCGGCGCGTCGTCCAGCCCCACCACCTCGAGACCCGGCAGGTGCTCGGAGAGGATGCGCTGCATCTCGGCGATCTTCCCGGCGTTGCGCGAGGCGAGAAAGACTCGCGGCCCGCCGGGCTCCGTCGGCACCCTCAGCCCGCGCTCAACCCCGGGGGGCGGTCTGCCCCAGGGCCTCGCGCTGGATCCGCGTCAGCTCGACGCAGCCGCTCTCGGCGAGGGCGAGCAGCGCGTCCAGCTCGGCGCGGTCGAACGGCGCGCCCTCGGCGGTGCCCTGCACCTCCACGAAGGCTCCCTCCCCGGTCATCACCACGTTCATGTCGGTCTCGGCACGGACGTCCTCGACGTAGGGAAGGTCCAGGCGCGGGGCGCCGTCGACGATGCCGACGCTCACGGCGGACACCGAGCCCGTGAGCGGATCGCCCGTGATCGCACCCCGTTCCCGCAGGTGGGCCACCGCGTCGGCGAGGGCCACCCAGGCACCCGTGATCGCGGCGGTCCTGGTGCCGCCGTCGGCCTGGAGCACGTCACAGTCGAGGGTGATCGTGTTCTCGCCCAGCGCCCGGTCGTCCACCACGGCGCGGAGCGAGCGGCCGACCAGCCGGGAGATCTCGTGCGTCCGCCCGCCGATCTTGCCCCGCGTCGACTCCCGCTGCGAGCGGGTGTTGGTCGCTGCCGGAAGCATCGCGTACTCGGCCGTCACCCAGCCCCGTCCGGACCCCTTGCGCCACCGGGGCACGCCCTCCTCGGCCGAGGCCGCGCAGAGCACGCGCGTGCGGCCGAACTCGACGAGCACGGATCCGGCGGCGTGGTCCAGCCAGTTCCGGGTGAGGCGCACCGGGCGGATCTCGTCATCGGCCCGACCGTCCTCACGCGCAGTCGGACCGGGGGCGGCGGGGTCGGACGCAGTCATGGGTCCGAGGCTAGCGAGGCTGCCGCCACACGACGGACCTGGGCGGTCAGTCAGTGCCGGTGGGCCCGCGCGGCGCCGTGGCGTCGCTCGCTCTCCCGGCCGTGGCCACGGTGTGCCGCCAGGTCGTTGATGATGTCGCCGGAGCGGCCGGCGGAGCCGGGGGCGCACAGGGGACAGCGGCCCGTCTCGTCGGCCTTGTAGGTCTGGCAGACATCGCAGCGGTGCGTCGCGGCCCTGGCGCCGGAGAACGCGTCGTCATGAGGTAGCAGAGGAGGCATGGTGTCTCTCGGTAACTCGTCGGGGGAGGTGACGAGCGGGCACCCGAGCGCTCGTTCGCCAAGATTCAATCATCCAGTGAATCGTTGGATGCCCTGTCTGTGAAGGGCGTTGAGCATTTTGTGAGCAAGCCCACCGCATTCTCGTCGAGGATTCTCACCTCGAGGGAGGTTGCCTGAGCGGGCCTACTTCAGCTCCGTGCGCAATACGCGCACGAGGCCGAGCGCGAAGGGCACGACGATCCAGATCAGCGCCGTGGTCCCGAGCTGGGACCACTGCTCACCGGTGAGGGTCTGCCCGCCGCTCAGCTCGAAGAGCGGCTGCTGGGCCGTGCCCAGGTCGAGCCAGACGGCGGAGTCCCGCAGGGCCGGCACCAGGCTGAACACGATGGACGACGCGATCGGAGCCACGAAGAAGAACACGATGGCGGCCGGCGTGTTCAGGAACAGGAGGCCGTAGGCGAGGCCCTGGATGACGGTGGCGATCTGCAGCAGCAGGAAGAGCAGGAGGACGGAGGCCTGCAGCTGGCCGAAGCCCTCGTCCGCTCCGCCGGCCAGCGTGCAGAGCGCCGCCAGCAGGTTGGCCGCCACGAATGCGCCCACACCGAAGACGAGGGCGGCGATCACCTTGGCCGCGATGACCCGGCTGCGCGAGGGCTCGAGCGCGAAGGTCACCATCGCGGTGCGCTGACCCCACTCGCTGGTCACCAGCAAGATGCCGAGCACCGGCAACAGGAAGCCCTGCGGGGTCGCCGAGATCGCGATGAAGCTCTCGAACGTGCGGTCGGTCGGGGCGGCGACGAAGAAGAAGATGACCATGATCGCGGCGGTGATCGCGACGATCGCGCCCAGCAGCCAGCGCCCGGAGCGCGTGTCGACCGTCTTGCGCAGCTCGACCGAGACGAGCCGGGTGAACGGCACGCCGGGCGTGCCCGAGACGTCCAGCACCGGCGTGTCGGCCGGCGGCGGTGCTGAGCCGGGACCGCCGGCCGGGGCGGTGGGGCCGTTGCTGGAAGGGGTCACGAGGGTGCTCCTGGGTCTGCTGGTGGGGCGGCGGCACGGAAGCTGCTGGCGGGGTCGGCGACGGGGCCTAGGCGGCGCCCGCCTGAGAATCGCGTTGGCTCTCGGCCGTGAGCTCGAGAAAGAGGTCCTCGAGCCCGGCGGCGGCGGAGCGCAGGTCCGTCAGGACGATCCGGCGATCCGCGGCCACGCGACCGACGTCGATCGGGGCGGCGTCGACCTTCAGCCCGGGGCCCGCGGGGCTGACCCGGTGGCCGGCGTCCGTCAGGGCCTGCGAGAGCTGCTCGTTGTCGAGCGAGGTGACGAGCGAGGTCCCGGACCCGGCGTGCCCGGTGAGGAGCTCCTCCTTGGTGCCCTGCGCCAGGATCCTGCCCCGGCCGATGAGGATCAGCTCGTCGGCGATCTGCTCCACCTCGTGCAGCAGGTGGCTCGAGAGCAGCACCGTCCCGCCGCGGCGGGCGAAGCCACCCAGCAGGTCGCGCATCCACCGGATGCCCGCCGGGTCGAGGCCGTTGGCAGGCTCGTCGAGGATCAGCACCGACGGGTCGCCGAGCAGGGCGTGGGCGATGCCAAGCCGCTGCTTCATGCCCAGCGAGTAGTGGCGCAGCCGGCGCTTCGCCTCGGAGGCGTCGAGGGAGACCAGCGAGAGCATCTCGTCCACGCGGGACTGCGGGAGGCCCATCGTGGCCGCGCCCAGGGCGAGGATCTCCCGGCCGGTGCGACCGTCGTGCTGGGCGGAGGCATCGAGGAGCACGCCGACGTGCCGCCCGGGGTTCGGGATGTCGTGGTAGTACCGGCCGCCGATGGAGACGGCTCCCCGGGTCGCCGGCGTCAGACCGACCATGACGCGCATCGCCGTGGTCTTCCCGGCGCCGTTGGGGCCGAGGAAGCCCGTGACCTTGCCGGGGCTGCAGGTGAAGCTCACGTCGTCCACGGCGGTGAAGCCGCCGTAGGACTTGGTCAGCGACGTGACGGTGATCATGGCGCCCAGCATGCCCGTCCCGGGCGCCGCCCCGCACGCCGAAAACACCGGACCGGCGCGAAGATCCGGTGACTTTTCGCACGCCGGCGGGAGACGCTCCGGCCGGGAGCCCCGCGTCAGACGACGTGGACCGCCCCGGGGACGGCGAGCGAGAGCGGGCCGGCGTACGTCGACCTGGCCTCGCGCAGCGCGATGCCGGGGTCGTGCCACGGAGGGATGTGCGTGAGCACGAGACGGTCCACCTGGTTGCGCCTGGCGAGGTCGCCGGACTCCCGGCCCGTGAGGTGCACGCCGGGCGGGTTCTCGTCGGCCTCGCAGAAGGACGCCTCCGCCAGCAGCAGGTGGGCGCTCGCAGCGACGTCGTCGAGCCCAGGACACACGGAGGTGTCACCGGTGTAGGCGAGCACGCGGCCGCCCACCTCGACCCGCAGCGCGTAGGCCTCCACCGGGTGGACGACGGGCACGGGCGTGACCGTCAACGGGCCGACCTGCATCGGCCCGTCGTACTCGGTGAAGTCGAACTCCTCGTGCATCCCGGGGTCCAGCGGCAGATCGTAGGCCCGTGCCATCCGGTCGGCGGTGCCCGTGGGGCCCCAGACCGGGATCCGCGGCTGGTGGCCGCTGGGGTGGTACTTGCGCATCACGTAGTAGCCGCACAGGTCGAGGCAGTGATCGGCGTGCAGGTGGCTGATCAGCACGCCGTCGATGGCCAGCGGGTTGGCGTAGCGGTGCAGCGCACCGATCGCGCCGTTGCCGCAGTCGAGCAGGAAGCGCCAGGTCTTCCCCGCCTCGTCGGCCTCGACCAGGTAGCACGAGGCGGGCGAGTCCCGCCCGGGGTAGGACCCCGAGCAGCCGACGATCGTGACCCGCATGCCGAGCGAGCCCACGGCGCGGATGGCCTGGGAGGCGGTCGCCCAGTCGCCCTCGGAGCTCTCCGGCGTGCCGTAGCTCGGCGCGCTCATGCGCCCCTCCCCCTCAGCCCCGTCAACGTCGGACCGGTCCCGCCCACGAACTGCGTGGCGGGGCCCATCTCGACGCCGAGGAAGCGGCGACCGATCCTCTCGAAGTCACCCGGAGCGCCGGTGGTCAGGAACTGGTGCTGCGGCTCGCCGGCCTCCCGCGCCAGGCCGCGGTCGACCAGCAGGCGGAACACGTCCTTGGCGCACTCGTCCGCGCTGGAGACCAGCGTCACCTGGCCGCCCATCACGTAGGAGATGACACCGGTGAGCAGCGGGTAGTGGGTGCACCCGAGCACGAGGGTGTCCACCCCGGCGGAGACCAGGGGGTCGAGGTACTCGTGGGCCACGCCCAGCAGCTCGGAGCCGGCGGTCACGCCCCGCTCGACGAACTCGACGAAACGCGGGCAGGGCTGGACGACGAGGCCGACGTGGGGGGCGGCGGCGAAGGCGTCCTCGTAGGCCATGGACTGCGCGGTGGCGCGCGTGCAGATCACGCCGATCCGCCCGGTCCGGCTGGCCGCGACGGCCCGGCGCGTCGCCGGGAGGATCACCTCGACCACCGGGAGGTCGTAGCGCTCGCGCGCGTCGCGCAGCATGGCCGCGCTCGCCGAGTTGCAGGCGATCACCAGCGCCTTGACACCGAGGTGCACGAGATGGTCCAGACACTCCAGGGCGTACTCCCGGACCTCGCCGATCGGCTTCGGTCCGTAGGGCTGGCGGGCCGTGTCGCCGACGTAGATGACCGACTCGTGCGGCAGCTGGTCGATGACGGCGCGCGCGACGGTGAGCCCTCCGAAGCCGGAGTCGAAGACGCCGATCGGGGCATCGGCCTCGACACGCGGCATGCATCCTCCTGGTGGGTCCGGGCAGGGTTGCCTAGACCCCTGCCGGGCAAGGTTAGGGGCCGCGGACCCTCATCGGCACGCAGACGCGACCGATGTCACGCGACATGGCACCCGGACGCCGAGCCGTGACTACCGTGGGTCTCATGTCCGGACCGCGCCGCGCGGTCGTCAGCGCGCTCGTCGCGCTGGCTGTCCCCGCCCTGGCCACCGCCGCGCTCGCCGCACCCGCGGCGCCGCCGGCGGCGGTCGATCGCGCCGCCCCCGCTGCCCGGATCGCCGGACCGGGCGGTGTCCGCAGCGTCGTCGCCGTCTCGCTCGACGGGCTGAATCCTTCCGCCATCCGGCGCCTGGGTGCGGAGGGCGCTCCCTCGCTGCACCGCCTGATGAGGCGCGGCGCGTCGACCCTGAACGCGCGGACCTCCGTCAAGCGCACCGAGACGCTGCCCAACCACACCGGGATGCTCACCGGCCGGCGCATCGACAAGCGGTGGCGCGGTCACGGCATCGAGCACAACACCCTCCAGCCGGGCACGGTCCAGCACTACGCCGGGCACCCCGTCGCCTCCGTCTACTCCGTGATCCGGCGCCACGGCGGCAACGGGGGGCTCTTCGCCTCCAAGGACAAGTTCGTCCTCTTCGAGCGGTCCTGGCCCCGGGCGATCAGGCGCCACGTCCTGCGCGAGGACAACCCGGCGCTCGTGGGGGCGCTCCGCTGGGACCTGCGGCACCGTCAGCGCGCCTTCCGCCTGGTGCACCTCTCCGAGCCGGACGTCGCCGGCCACCGGGACGGCTTCATGTCCGATGCCTACCTCGACGCCGTGCGGCGCACCGACGCCCAGCTGGCCCGGATCGTGAACACCGTCGCGAACAACGACCGGTTGCGGCGCACCACGGCCCTGATCGTCACCGCCGACCACGGCGGCCGCGGCAACGCGGGGCACGCCCAGGCGGATCGGCTCGCCAACTACCGGGTCCCGTTCCTGGTGTGGGGGCGCGGGGTGCCCGCGGGCGGCGACCTCTACGAGCTGAATCCCGACTACGCGAACCCGGGCATCGGACGTCCCGGCTGGGGCGCCGCTCCCCAGCCGGTGCGCAACGCCGCGGTGGCCAACCTGGCCCTCGACCTGCTCGGCCTGCCGGCGGTGCCGGGCAGCCGCGCCGACCTCGACCAGAACCTCGACTGGCGCTGAGCCCTGGCTACAGCTCCCCGCGGGTCGGGAAGGCGTTGAAGCGGCAGCCGTACAGGCCCTTGGACTGCGGCATCATCACCGGGGCCGGCCGTCCCCGACCGGGGCAGCCCGCGTGGCCCCGGCCCAGCCAGTGGCCGACCTCGTGGTTGACGACGAGGTGCCGGTAGCCCCGCCGCGAGCGGCCGGCCGCGTTCCAGGACGAGGTCGCATGCTTCCAGCGCGTCTGGTTGATGATCACGTAGCGCCCGACGCGGCAGCTCCAGGAGGCGGAACAGGCCGAGGAGAAGCGCGGCACCCACGAGGCCTCGGCGAGGACGAGCGTGAAGCCGCCGCCCCTGGCGACGCGCCGGAAGGCGGTGCCGCCGTTGCGCCAGCCCCTGGGGTGGGCGAACGTCTGCTGCGCCTGTCGCCGGAAGGTGGCCATGCTCGTGGTGATCCGCCCGCGCGTCTCGACGTGGTAGGACACGCGGCGCCGCACGCCGACGCGGTGGCGGATCCTTCGCGGGCTCGTCCGGACGCTGAGCGCCGCATACCCGGCCTTCCGGGCGGTCACCCGGGCCGCGATGCGGTGGTTCACGTCCCGGATCCGCGGCCTGAAGCGGCGTCGCGTCGCGCCCGGGATCGGGGCGCCGTCGCGCAGCCATCGGACCGACAGCCCGACGGTTCCCGGCCGCCACCCACCGGTCCGGACCCGGAGGGTCCGCGCCCAGCGCGGGACGCCCGTCACCCGCGGCGCCCGGACCGTGCGGATGATGTCCGGCTCGGTTCTCGGGGTGCGGAGCGAGGTGGCACCTGCCCCGCCGGCGCCGGGCGCCGTCGCTGCGCCTGGCTGGGTCACGACGAGCAGGCCTCCGCACAGGACCAGCACCAGCGCGAGGGCGAACGCGCCGCCTCCCGTCCCACGGACGGCCGGACAGGCGCGGGACGACGGGTCGAGGGTCACGCCGGATGCTAACCCGGTCGGCGAGGGCCCCTGCCCGGAAGTGACCCGGGCAGAGCAGACCTTGAGGTGCCCCTGAACCGCGCCCGGCGTCGGGGTCAGGCCCAGAGCTGGCCCTCGAGCCGGTCCTCCGCCTCGTCGATGGTGCCCTCGTAGGCGCCGGTGGAGAGGTACTTCCAGCCCGCGTCGCAGACGATGAAGGCGATGTCGGCCGCCTCGCCGGCCTTGACCGCCTTCGCGGCCTGACCCAGCGCCGCGTGCAGGATCGCGCCCGTCGAGATGCCCGCGAAGATGCCCTCGAGCTCGAGCAGCTCGCGGGTGCGGCGTACGGCGTCGCGGGGGCCGACGGAGAAGCGCGAGTCGATCAACCGGGCGTCGTAGAGCTCGGGGACGAAGCCCTCGTCCATGTTCCGCAGCCCGTAGACCAGCTCGCCGTACCGGGGTTCGGCCGCCACCACCTTGACCTCGGGTCGGTGCGCCCGGAAGAACCGTGAGACGCCCATCAGCGTGCCCGTGGTGCCGAGCCCGGCGACGAAGTGCGTCACCGACGGCAGGTCGGCGAGGATCTCCGGGCCGGTGCCCTCCTCGTGGGCCAGCGCGTTGGCGGCGTTGCCGTACTGGTAGAGCATCACCCAGTCGGGATGGTCCTCCGCCATCCGCTTGGCCACGCGCACGGCCTCGTTGGAGCCGCCGGCGGCCGGCGAGGAGTAGATCTCCGCCCCCCACATCCGCAGCAGCAGCCGGCGCTCCTCGGAGGTGTTCTCCGGCATCACGCAGACCAGGCGGTAGCCCTTCAGGGCCGCCGCCATGGCCAGGGAGATGCCGGTGTTGCCGGAGGTCGGCTCGAGGATCGTGCAGCCCGGCCGCAGCAGGCCGTCCTTCTCCGCCTCCTCGACCATCTTCAGCGCGGGGCGGTCCTTGATCGACCCGGTGGGGTTGCGATCCTCCAGCTTGGCCCACAGGCGCACGTCCGCGCTCGGCGAGAGCCGGGGCAGTCCCACCAACGGGGTGTTGCCCACGGAGGCGAGGAGGTTGTCGAAGCGCATCGGATGTCCTGCTCGGTCGGTGGCGCGTGCTGGGCCCGGCTGGCTCAGCTGAGGAAGCGCTCGGGGTCGAAGTCCTCCAGCGCGATGATCCGCACACGCGGGAGCCGGGAGGTGAAGGCGTTGACGTCGTCCTCGAGGTCGAAGTGCTGCAACCCCTCGAGGCCTGCGAGGGCGGCGGAGACGTACTCCCGCAGCGCCACCACACCGACGCGCCGGTCGCCGTCGGCGATCAGCGGCTCCATCCACGGCGCGAAGTCGCCGTCGTGGCTGACCAGCAGGACATCGGCTTCGGGGTGCGCCCGCACCGCCTCCAGGGTGCGCTGGATGCCGATGTCGACGACCTTCTCGTCGGAGCGGCCCGCGAGCGGCACCGGCCGGTAGTCCATCGCCAGCAGTGCGCCGATGAAGCCCGTGGGCAGCGTCCCGTGCGAGGCGTTGAGGAAGAACAGGCCCGTGACCGGCTGCTCCCAGCGCTCCGCGGCGAAGTCGGTCAGGCGCTCCCAGCGGGGCCGCTCCTCGGGCAGCGGGCGGCGGCCCAGCAGGGAGTTGCCGAGGGTCGCGTCGATGTTCTCCCCGTCGACGAGGAGAAAGGTGCGACGCGCGGCGGCCATGGGACGGGGCCCGGTCTCAGCCGCCGGCGACGGCCGGGAGGACGACGACCTGGTCGCCGTCGGAGAGCCCGGCGTCGAGGCCGCCGATGAAACGGACGTCCTCGTCGTTGACGTAGACGTTGACGAAGCGGCGCAGCTGCTGCCCGCCCTCCTTGTCCTCGATCAGGCGGTCCTTGATGCCGGGGTGGTGGGCCTCCAGGTCCTCGAGCAGCCCGGCGAGGGTCTCGCCATTCGCCTCGACGGACTTCTCCCCGTCGGTGTAGCTGCGCAGGATGGTGGGCACGCGGACCTCGATGGCCATGGGGCTCAACTCCTCTTCGTCGGCGGCCTCGAGGGGCCGCCGCTCTGGTCACCTCGCGGGGTCGGCCTCGCGGGGTCGGTCGGGTGGTCAGTCGGTCTGGCAGTCAGTCGGGCGGTCAGTCAGACGGGCGGGGCGCCGAGCACGGTGACGTCCTCTTCGGTCACGTCACCGTCCACGATCCTGTAGGACCTGAACTCCACGGGGCCCTCGTTATTCCCGTGCGCACGGGTGCTGACGAGCACGTAGTGAGCGTGCGGCTCCATCGCCAGCCCGATGTCGGTGCGGCTGGGATAGGCCTCGGTCGCCGTGTGCGAGTGGTAGACGACCACCGGCTCCTCGTCGGCCGCGTCCATCTCCTTGTAGAGCTGCAGCAGCTCGATGGAGTCGAACTCGTAGAAGGTCGGGGACCCCGCGGCGTTGACCATCTCGACGAACCGTTCGGGGCGGTCGGAGCCCGCCGGGCCGGCCACCACGCCACAGGCCTCGTTGGGGTGGTCGCGGCGGGCGTGCGCGACGATGGCGTCGTAGGTCGCCTGGTCGATCGTGAGCACCCGCCCAGCGTAGGGGTCGCGCGGGCAGGTCGCTGCGTCAGCCCACGAAGCGGGCGGCGACCTGGTCGGCGAGGACGGTGTCGATCCGGGCCCGCATGTGCTCCGCCATCGGCGGCTGCAGGCCCCCGAGCTCGGCCACGGGACACCAGCGGACCTCGACGCTCTCGTCGTCGGCGACCCGCGCCTCGCCGGAGACCCAGGAGCAGGCGAAGGTGTGGTCGAGGTAGACGGAGCGGTCTCCGTTCGCGTGGACGATCTCCTCGGTGGCGCCCACACCGGCAAGGCGGTCCACGGTGACCTCGACCCCCGTCTCCTCGCACGCCTCCCGCCGGGCGGCGAGCCCCGGCTCCTCCCCGGGGTCGACCATGCCCGTCACGGGCGTCCAGGTCCCGTCGTCGGCGCGCCGCACGAGCAGGACCTCGGGTCCCGGGCCCGAGGCGGCCGGGCGGAGCACGACGGCGGTCACGCCGGGGAACCACAGGAGGGAGTGGCCCACGTGGCGGCGCAGCTCGAGGACGAACTCAGGGATCGGCATGCCCCCAACCTAGGCGCGCAGCCAGATCGGCGACGACCACACCATCTCGCCGTCCACCTGCACCGCGCGGGCGTAGTAGAAGTGGTCGGACCCGTCGGGCTCGTCCTCCCAGACCAGGTCGGCGCTCGCCCCTCCCAGCGAGGTCAGCGCGCCGACGCTGCGCTGGAGCCGGGCATGGCCGGCCGGGGCGGGCAGCGGGTGGCCCACGAGCCCGGTCGGGTCGTCGCCGAGCGCCCGGGCCAGCTCGCCCAGCGTGAGGGTGCCCGGCGCCGCGGCCTCGTCGAAGGCGACGGCCACCTCGGCCTCGGGCGGCCCGAGCAGGGTGAACTCGACCGCACCGCGCTGGGCCCCGTAGGGGTCGCCGAAGTGGTGGGTCGTGGCGCGCCACCCCACGCCCGTCGCGTCGGCGGCCACGACGTCGGGGCTCCAGAACGGGCTCGGCAGCACCTCGCCGCCGCGGATCGACAGCTGGCCGACCCAGCGCTGGCTGCCGGGCGCCGATCCCCACTCGACCCGGACCGCCACCCGCAGCCAGTCGGCGGGCCGTCCCTGCGCCGTCAGCACATCGGGCACCAGCTCGTGCACGACGTCGCCGTCGCGGACGAGATCGACGCGCGCCAGGTCGGCGTATCCCTCGGCATGCACCACCAGCCGCGGCGTCGTGCCGGCCGGGGCGTCCTCGCCCATGAACACCTCCGCCTCGGCGCCCGCGCGCAGGTCGATCACGAGGTCGCGGGTCGTGGCGGCGAAGACGCGGCGCGCGTGCAGGGCGTCGAAGACGTCGGCCCGGCTCAGCGAGGCGGCGAACGCCCCGACATAGCTCGCTCCGTGGCCGTGGTCGGAGGAGGCGATCAGCCCGGTCTTCGCGCCGCGGCGCAGGCCATCGATGACGAAGGTGCCCGAGCGGGTCCCGTCGGCGTACTGCCGGAAGCAGCCGTCGCCCTCATAGTTGCCGCGGCAGGCCTGGAACACCTCCACGAGACGGCCGTAGCGCTCGTCCAGGTAGTCCCAGTCGTTGTGCACCATGGCCGCCCCCGGGTGGTGCGGAATCGTGACCGCCGGGTATGCCGGGTGCCCCGCGAGGGCGTCCCAGAGCCCGCGCGGCGTGGTGGTGCCCTCGGCGAACGCCGAGAAGATCGGGGCGCCCCGAGCGACGTCGCCGTAGATCACGTTCTGGTGGCCGGTGTCGGCCGAGGTCCACTCGAAGCCGTACAGCGGGACGAACCGACCCGGGACGTGCAGGAGGTCCGCGGTCTTCTGCAGCGACCACCACTGGTGCTCACTCGAGTTCTCGGCGTGGTCGGTGACGGCCCAGAAGTCGTACTCGCAGACGTCCCACGCGTAGCGGTAGAAGTCCTCCAGCGTGGGTTCGTCGCCGGCGGTGCACCGGCTCACCAGCGAGTGCCGGTGCAGGTCGCCGAAGTAGAGCTGCCACCGCTTCCCGCCCACCTCGGCGGCGTAGCGCTCCGTCGGCCCCCCGGGCTCGCGGTCGGGGGCCGCTTCCGCCCACCGGCGCGCCTCGCGACGGTCGTCGTCGTGGACGGTGACCTCGCGAGGCGACGCCTGCGCCAGTGCGTCGGCCCCGGGCACCGGTCCACCGGCGGGCAGGACGGCCGTGGCGATCGTGCCGATGCCGTGGATGCCGTGCCAGATCACCGAGCCGTGGTGCTCGAGCAGATAGGGGCACTCCCGCCCACCGAAGCCCTCGGTCCACTGCAGGGCCCGCGCCAGCCGCGCGTCGGTCTGCGCAGCCACCAGCACGCCGGCGCCGAGCGCGGCCAGAGCCGGCTCCTCGAGGGTCCCGTCGCTCTCGCGCAGCGTCGTGGGCGGCAGCCAGCCGTCGGGCCCGAGGGACTGGACCGCGACCTCCCAGTAGTAGGTCATCAGCGGCAGCCGGCGGTGGGTGCGGTAGGCGACCGAGAGCCCGCCGTCGGCGGTGGCGACCAGCTGCGGGAGCCCCGCAGGCACCACGTCGAGGTACGGCGCCAGCCCGCCGGGCGGGCGCCGGACGCCGTCGTCACCGACGGCGACGACCCGGAGGGAAGCCGTCACCTCGGGGATCAGCTCGGAGGGCACCGAGTGCCCCGGTGCTCGCATCCCCGCAATCGCCGACGGGTCGGCCCCCAGCTCGGCGGCGGGGCGCAGCCGCGTGGGCCCGCTGCCACCGTGCGCGTGCATCGTGATCACGTCGAAGGCGCACCAGAGCTGGCCGTCGGTGGTGACCGCGAGGTGGGGGTGCAGGGCGTAGTCGCGGCCCGACGTGACGGGGATCGAGGGGCCGAGGGCGCCCTCGGGTTCGCGGCGACGGACCACGACCCGGTAGGCGCCCGCTCGGTACTCCGACCATGCGTAGGCCGCGCCGCCACCCTGGGTGGCGACGACCGTGGGGTCCCAGACGTTGTCGGTGACCCCCTTCGTCACCAGCGTCGCCTCGCCCCAGCCCCCGTCGGGCGCGTGCCGCCGGGCGTGCACGCCGAAGCGCCCGCCGACCCGGCCCTGCCAGACCAGCTCCAGCGAGCCGTCGGCGTGCGCCGCGACCTCCGCGTTGAACGACGGCGGGTCGCCGAGGCTCACCTGTTCCGGGGGGGACCAGGCGCCGTCGGCCCAGCGGGCGGCCAGCACGCGCGCCCCCTCGCCGTGGTCGGGGCCGGGGTCGTCGAGGTCACGCAGCCGTCGGCTGCCCCACACCACCCAGGCGGTGCCGTCGGCGGTCACCGCAGCGCGCGGGCGGACGACGTCCGCGGCGCCCGTGGTGAGCGTCGCGAGCTCGCCGTCGTCGACCCGGGCCCGGACCACCTCACCCTGGCCGGGCACCCACTCCATCCAGGCGGTCACCCGCGTGCCGTCGGGCCCGCCGACCGCGACCGTCGGCCGCGAGGCGTAGGTCGCTCCCTCGACAGCGGCGGTCGTGACCCGACCGTGGCCGGGCAGCATCGGGGCGGCATCGAGCAGCCGATGCGCCGCGGCGACGTTGCTGGCGATCCTGCCCTGGCCTTCGTCGACCCACATGTAGCGCAACGGATCCGGGTCGAGGTGCTCGAGGGTCTCGGTGGTGTCCACCACGGCATCGATCGCCGCGGCGATCCGGTCGTTGAGCGCCAGCACCCGGTCGAGGTCGGCCCGCTGCTGAGGTGTGTACTCCCCGCCGTGATGGTCCAGGCCGCCGCACGCGCCGGCGTGGCTGTGCGAGTGGTGGTCGGGCATGGGATGCCTCTCCGCTGGTCCTCAGCGCATCAGCGAGCGGACGAGCGTCTCCTGCAGGTAGCCGACCCATTCGTAGATGTCGTGGGCCTGGGCGCTCGGGTCGTCGTCGGGCAGCGCATGCCAGTAGGCCTGGTCGTCCTCCTCGACGCCCAGCCGGGCGGCGAGCGCAAGGCGCACGTCGGTGAGCGAGCGCGTCCAGGTCTCCCCCGCGGCCCGGTCCAGCTCCACGTCGATGACCAGGTCGTCCTCGCCCACCTGGGCCGGCAGCCCGGCCTCCTCGAGCCCGTCGATGATCGCGCAGGCCGCCGCGACCTTGCTGTCCCGCAGCGCGCTCTCGGTGTAGCGCCGGAAGTCGGAGGCCGCCTCCTCGTCGTAGGGGTACGCCGAGGGCAGCAGTCGGGCCAGCACCGGGTCCTCGGGCTCGGTCGTCGGCCCGTCGTCGCCGAGCATCGCCTCCAGCGGGTCCTCGGACTGCTCCGGCGTCCCACGCTCGCTGCGCAGGAGCTCGACGATCTGGGCGGCGAGCGAGCGCAGCAGGTCGGCCTCGAACCCGCTGAACGTCGCGATCGAGCGTCCGCTGCGGCGGTGGTGGTGGAAGCCGCTCACTCCTGCTTCTCCATCGTCGCCCACAGCCCGTACTCGTGCATCGCCTGCACGTCTCGCTCCATCTCCTCCCGACTCCCGCTGCTCACCGCCGAGCGCCCGTCGTTGTGCACCTCCATCATCAGCTTCTCCGCCTTCTTGCGGGAGTACCCGAAGTACTGCTGGAAGACGTAGGACACGTAGGACATGAGGTTGACCGGGTCGTTCCACACCACGGTGACCCAGGGCTTCGCCGTCGCGGTGACCGGCTCGGCCACCTCCTCGGCGACCTCCTCGGGCTCGACCTTGGCGGGGCTTGCGGCTGGCACACGTCCATCGTGGCACATGCCTAGGGTGGTGGCGTGACCCCCGCGAGCCCCCTGAGTGCCCCGTCGAGTGCCCTGCTCACCGACCAGTACGAGCTGACGATGGTGCAGGCGGCGCTGGCCTCCGGTGCGGCCCAGCGGCGCTGCGTCTTCGAGCTCTTCGGTCGCGCCCTGCCCGACGGGAGGCGGTACGGCGTGGTCGCGGGCGTCGGCCGGGCCCTCGACCTGCTGGAGCGCTTCCGCTTCGATGACCAGACACTGGCGGCGCTCTCCGACGCCGGTGTCGTCGATGACCGCACGCTGGAGTGGCTGGCCTCCTACCGCTTCACCGGCGAGGCCTGGGGCTACCCCGAGGGCGAGGTCTACTTCCCGCACTCGCCGCTGCTCGTCGTCGAGGGCAGCTTCGCCGAGGCGGTGCTGCTGGAGACGCTGCTGCTCAGCGTCTACAACCACGACTGCGCGATCGCCTCCGCCGCCTCACGTATGACCGGCGCCGCGAAGAGGCGCCCCTGCATCGAGATGGGCTCGCGCCGCACCCACGAGGAGGCGGCGGTCGCGGCCGCGCGAGCGGCCTACGTCGCCGGGTTCGCCAGCACGAGCAACCTCGCGGCCCGGCACCGTCACGGGGTCCCCACGGCCGGGACGGCCGCCCATGCCTTCACGCTGCTCCACGACTCGGAGGCCGAGGCCTTCCGCGCCCAGGTCGACTCGCTGGGCGTCGGCACGACCCTGCTGGTGGACACCTTCGACCTCGTCGAGGCGGTGCGGCTCGGGGTGGAGATCGCCGGCACCGACCTCGGCGCGGTGCGCATCGATTCCGGCGACCTCGCCGAGCTGGCGCGGCGCGTGCGGGCACAGCTCGACGGACTCGGGGCGACGTCCACCTCCATCGTGGTCACCAGCGACCTGGACGAGTTCGCCATCGCCGGCCTGGCCTCCGCTCCCGTGGACGGCTACGGCGTCGGCACCCAGCTGGTGACCGGATCGGGGCACCCGACCTGTGGCCTGGTCTACAAGATCGTGGCCCGCGAGGGCGGCTCCGGCGCGCTCGAGCCGGTGGAGAAGCGCAGCATCGGCAAGGTCTCGCACGGCGGGCGCAAGCACGCCTTCCGGCGGCACGACCAGGAGGGGCTGGCGAGCGCGGAGGTACTGGTGGCCGGCGGCTCACGGCAGACCGAGGACCCCGGGGATCCCCGCTCCCGCCCGCTGCTGGTGCCGCTGGTGCGCGACGGCGAGGTCGTCGGGCGCGAGCCGCTGGGCGCGGCCCGCGAGCGCCACGAACGGGCGCGCGCCGCGCTGCCCCTGGCCGCGCAACAGCTCTCGCGCGGAGAGCCGGTCATCCCCACCCTGTTCGCGGAGCCGGGCGGCCCCTAGCCTCACTCGCATGGATACCCCCAGCAAGCGGGCCCTCGTCGTCGTCGACGTGCAGAACGACTTCTGCGAGGGAGGATCGATGGGAGTCGCCGGTGGCGCCGACGTCGCCGAGCGGATCGACGGGCTGCTGGCGGCGCGCGCCGCGGGCGAGCACGGCGAGCGCCGCTACGACCACGTCGTCGCGACCAAGGACCACCACATCGACCCCGGCGACCACTGGTCCGACGACCCTGACTTCTCACACTCCTTCCCGAAGCACTGCGAGGTCGGCAGCGCGGGCGAGCACTTCCACCCCGCGCTCGACCCGGCCCGCTTCGAGGCGGTCTTCACCAAGGGCGAGCACGAGGCGGCGTTCTCCGGCTTCGAGGGCAGCTTCGACGGGGAGACGCTCGCGGCCTGGCTGCGTGGCCACGGGGTGCGGGAGGTGGACGTCTGCGGGATCGCCACCGACTTCTGCGTCCGGGCGACCGCCCTGGACGGCGTGGGCCACGGCTTCGCGGTCGCCCTGCTCCCCGACCTCGTGGCCGGCGTCGCGCCGGAGAGCACCGAGCGGGCCCTGTCGGAGATGCGCGCGGCGGGGGTCTCCGATGCCTGAGAAGGGCCGGGAGGTGGGCGTGCAGGTGGTGCCGGGGCTCCGCGCGCACACCGCCGACGGCGTCCGCTGGCTCACGCTGGACCGCGAGGAGCGGTACAACGCGCTGACGGGCGAGATGTCGGACGCCCTGGCTGCCCAGCTCGTGGGCGTCGTGGCCGACGACGAGGTGCTCGTGGTGGTGATCACCGGGACCGGGGCGGCGTTCTCGACCGGCGCCGACGTCGGCGCGGGGCCGGACGGCGACCCGGTCATCTCCCGCTTCGGCGAGGAGTCGATGGAGCGCGCCGCGCGGGTGACCCGCGCGATCGTGCGTCTTGACCAGCCCGTCGTCGCCGCGGTGAACGGGATCGCCGCGGGCGTCGGCTGCTCGGTGGCGCTGGCCTGCGACCTGGTCGTGGCGGCGGAGTCGGCGTCGTTCCTGCTGCCCTTCGCGCGCATCGGGCTGATGCCCGACGGCGGCGCGACGGCGAGCGTCGCGGCGTCGATCGGCCGGGCCCGGTCGATGCGGATGGCGCTCCTGGCCGAGCCGCTCCCGGCCGCCGACGCCGTCGCGGCCGGCCTGGCGACGCACGTGGTGCCGGACGAGGACTTCCACGAGACCGTCGGCGACCTCGCCCGCCGCCTCGCCGGGGGGCCGCCGCTCGCGCTGGCCGCGAGCAAGAAGGCGATCAACGCGGCGACGCTCGGCGATCCGGGCAGCGGCCCCGGCGGCCTCGACCTTGCCCTGCAGCGCGAGACGCGGGGCCAGGTGCTGCTCTTCGGCACCAGCGACGCCGCGGAGGGCATGGCCGCCTTCGCCGAGAAGCGGAAGCCGCGCTTCACCGGGCAGTGAGCGGGGGCCGGGCGAGCGGCCGCGCCAGGTCCTCCGGCGCCGGGCCGGACGTCATGCGAGTCGGTCGCCATGGCGAGCGGACCGCATGACGCCCCCGGTCGGTGTCCTGCGCCGCGGCGATGATGACGCACGGGCCGCATGACGTCCGGCGGGCGGGCCGGTGGGCCAGGACGGTGCTGCGGCCCGACCCCGGCCGGCCGGCGCCGTCAGCACCACCGCCGCGCCAGCTCGCGGACCACCGTGCGGTTCCGCGTGGTCGCGACGCCGACCATCTTCTCGACCCGTGCGTTGTCGAGCCGCGTCGAGCGGTAGTCCCGACCCTCCGGGAGCAGCAGGTGGACGCCGCGCCCGTGGACCACGACCTCCTCGCCGTCGCCGGCGCACGACGCGAGACCACGCACGCCGGCCGGGTCGGGCTCCTGCTTGAGCAGCGACACGTAGTGGCGCCCGGGGTGGGCCCGAGCCGCCTCGACCATCTCGCCGTGGGCCGCCAGCGCGGCGTACTCCGCGGCGGTGAAGGCGATCGCGGGCACCGGAAAGCCGCGGTCGGCGGCGTACGCCTCCTCGAGCACCGCCTCGACGCGCTCCCGGGAGCGCGGCCGGCCGGTGACCCGCACGTTCCCGGTGTTCAGGTGGGTGCGGACGTCGGTGAAGCCGGCTGCCTCGGTGACCCGGCGGACGTCGTCCTTGCCGAATCGGCGCACCGCGGCCAGGTTGATCGCCCGGAGGAAGACCACGTACGTCGCCACGTCGGCCATCCTGCCCGCCGGGCCGGCGTCAGCGGCCGGCGGCCCACGCGCGGATCCGGTCGATCCGCTCGTGCAGCTGGCCGGCGGTGGCGACGGACGCCGCCGGGCCACCGCACTCGCGGCGCAGGGCCGCGTGGGTCACCCCGTGAGCCTGGCCGGTGCGGTGGTGCCACGCCGCGACCAGGCCGTTGAGCTCGCGCCGGAGCACGGCCAGCCGCTGGTGGGCGGCCGGCTCGGTCACCTCGCGCGCCGAACGCGCGGCCTCCCGGGCCTGCTCCCGCGACTCCCGCCCGGCGGCGCGAGCCTGCGTGCGCACCCGCTCGCTCTGTCGCGTGTGCAGCAGCTCGCGGACCTGGTCGGGCTCGAGGAGCCCCGGGATGCCCAGGAAGTCCATCTCCTCCTCCGAGCCCACGTGGACCTCGCCCTCGTGGCCGAACTCGCCGCCCTCGTAGAGCACCCGGTCGAAGGTGGCCTGCGATCCGATCGCCTCGTAGGAATGCTCCAGCTCGTCGGACGCCTCCTCGCTGGCGTTCGCGCGCCCGAGCATCTCCTCCTCCGCCGCGAAGAGGTCGTCCTCGCCGCTGACGGGACGGCCGAGCACGTGGTCGCGCTCGACCTCCAGCTCCGAGGCGAAGCCGAGCAGCGCCGGCACCGAGGGCACGAACACCGAGGCCGTCTCGCCCTTCCTCCGGGCGCGGACCAGGCGGCCGACGGCCTGGGCGAAGAACAGCGGCGTCGCCGTGGTCGTCGCGTAGACGCCGACGGCGAGCCGCGGGACATCGACTCCCTCGGAGACCATCCGCACCGCGACCATCCAGCGCTCCCGCGAGGCGTGGAAGTCGGCGATCCGCCGCGAGGCGCCCTTCTCGTCGGAGAGCACGACCACCGGCTTCTCGCCGCTGATGCGGTGCAGCAGCGTCGCATACGCCCGAGCCGAGGCCTGGTCGGTCGCGATCACCAGCCCACCGGCATCCGGCACGTGCCGCCGCACCTCGGTCAGCCGCCGGTCGGCCGCCTCGAGGACCGCCGGCATCCACGCGCCCTGCGGGTCGAGTGCCGTGCGCAGCGCCTGCGCGGTGGCGTCCTTGGTCAGCGGCTCGCCGAGCCGCGCGGCCACCTCGTCGCCGGCGCGGGTGCGCCACTGCATCTCGCCCGAGTAGGCGAGGAAGAGCACCGGGCGCACGACGTGGTCGGCCAGCGCGTGGCCGTAGCCGTAGGTGTAGTCCGCCCTCGAGCGCGGGACGCCGTCGGGCCCGGGCGCGTAGGTGACGAACGGGATCGGGTTGACGTCGGAGCGGAACGGTGTGCCCGTCAGCGCGAGTCGCCGCGTCGCCGGCTCGAAGGCCTCCCGCACGCTCTCGCCCCACGACAGCGCGTCGCCGGCGTGGTGCACCTCATCGAGGATCACCAATGTCTTGAACCGCTCCACGCGCACGCGCACGGCCGACGGGTTCACCGCCACGCCGGCGTAGGTCAGCGCGACACCCTTGAAGTCGCCCGAGATGCGTCCCCGGCCCGCGGCGTAGGTGGGGTCGATCGGGACGCCGGCCCGCGCCGCCGCCTGGGCCCACTGGGTCTTCAGGTGCTCGGTGGGCGCGACCACGACGACGCGCTCGATCACCCGGCGCGCGAGCAGCTCCGCCGCGACGCCCAGCGCGAAGGTCGTCTTGCCGGCCCCCGGGGTCGCCACGGCCAGGAAGTCGCGCGACTGCTGGGCGAAGTACCGGGTCAGAGCCGCCGTCTGCCACGCCCGCAGCGAGCCGGCGGTGCCCCACGCCGCGCGATCGGGGTACGCCGGCGGGAGCGCCGGCGCGACGTCGGGCGGCTGGTGCGGCTCCTGGGAGGCGGTGGTGACGCGGTCCGGCGAGGGCCGTCCCGTCACTCGCCGCCCCCGGCGGAACCGTCGTCCTTCATCGACTCCCAGATCTCCTTGCAATCCGGGCACACCGGGTATTTGTCACCCGAGCGGCTGGGCACCCAGACCTTCCCGCACAGCGCGACGACGGGGGTGCCCATCACCATCGCCTCCGTGAGCTTGTCCTTCGGCACGTAGTGGGAGAACCGCTCGTGGTCCCCCTCGTCGGTGGGGACCGTGCGCCGGTCCTCCTGGACGTCGGTCTGGGACCCGAAGCCGATGGTGGTGCTCATGGGCTCAGTCTACTCAGTTCTGCGCGGGGTCCGCGGGCCGCGTCGCGTGCCAGGCCAGCTCGCCCGGCTGCCGGCGCAGCACCTCGCCGCGCAGTCCCGACGGGTCGGCACGGAACGCGTCGGACTCCTCGGCGGGGAGGAGATACCAGTCGCCGCCCTCGATCTCCCCCTCGAGCTGGCCGGCACCCCAGCCGGCGTAGCCGGCGAAGATCCGCAGGTCCGCCAGGCTCCCCCGGATCGCGTCTGCGGGTGCGTCGAGGTCGACCACACCCAGCGATCCGACGACGCCGCGGAAGCCCTCGAGCTCGACGGAGGGGTCGGCGAGCCGGCCGACCGCGAGGGCTCCGTCCGTGCCGACGGGCCCGCCGCGGAACAGCACCTCGGGCTCGCCCACCACATCGCCCCATGCGAAGAGAACGTCACCCACCAGCACCGGCGTCGGCCGGTTCACCACGACGCCGAGGGCGCCGTCCTCGTCGGTGTCGAGCAGCAGGACCACGCTGCCGGCGAAGTTGGGGTCGGCCAGGGTCGGGGCGGCGACGAGCAGCATCCCGGCACGCAGGGACTCGGCGCCGGAACTCATGACGCCATCATGCCGAGCCGGCCCGACGACGACCAGTGGCCCCCGCGACCCGACGACCCGACGACCCGCGGGGGGTCAGGCGACCAGCGCCCCGCGCAGGCGGTCCAGCAGGCCCGAGCGGGCGGGCCGCGGACGACCCGAGAGCTGCGCCAGCATCGCGCGCTGCCGGTCGTCTGCCGCGCGCATCGCCCGCGCGGTGCGGGGGTCGGCGGCCTGCCCCCGGGCACGATCCAGGATGGACCGGGTCCCGGGCAGCTCCTCGGCACTGCGGTTCCACGCCGCGACCACGGCATCCACCCCCTCGGACGACTCTCCGTGCAACTCGGTGTCGAGACGTCCGTAGAGGTGCCGCGACCAGCGTTGGGAGAGCGCGCCGAGCAGGTCGAGATCGTCCCGGAAGGTCTCGCGGACGCCCTCGACATCGGTCGGCAGAAGCCCGTCCCGGCGCGCCTCGGCGGCGTGGACCACGGCGCGCAGGACGTCGCCGCGTTGCTGCAAGAGGTTCCCGTTCATGGTGGCTCTCGCCTCCTCGGGGTCAGACCTTCATACCGAAGGTACGTACCGACGGTACGCAGACGGACCAGCGGGAGGCAATGCGCTCGGAGGTGACGTTGGCCATCCGTGACGTTGGCCATCCGGGCGTGACCCGCGCCCTCCACCCCGCCCCTGCGCCTAGAATCCGGGAATGGCCAAGACCACCGCCGCGAGACTGCGCCGGGGCGTCGGAGGCGTGCCGGGCCCGAGCCGGCGCGAGCGCTACTCGACCGCGACCAAGAGGGCCCTGCTGGACGTCGCCGAGGAGCTCTTCACCGAGCAGGGCTACGCCGCGACGTCCCTGGACGCCATCGTGGCGGGCGCGCAGGTCACGAAGGGCGCGCTCTACCACCACTTCAGCGGCAAGCAGGCGCTCTTCGCGGCGGTCTTCGAGCGCGTCGAGCAGAATGCGAACCGGTCGGTGCAGGCGGCGCTGGGCGACAGCACCGACCCCTGGGAGCGGGCGCTCGCCGGGCTGCGGGCGTTCCTCGGGGTCGTGCGCTCGCCGTCGTACCGCCGGCTCGTGATCCAGGAGGGACCCGCGGTGCTCGGCTACGAGCGCTACCGAGAGCAGGACGAGCTCTCCACCTACGCCACCGTCGTGGACATCGTCTCCTCGGTGCTGGCCGACGGAACCTGGGACGTCGACGACGAGATGGTGCAGACCTTCAGCCGGATCTTCTTCGGCGCGATGGCATCGGCGGGCGAGATGGTCGCCGGGAGCGAGGACCGGGACGCCGCCTCGGCCCGCGTCGAGAGGGCGATCGAGCTGATCCTGAGCGGCCTGAGGGGGCTGATGGACCCGGGACGGCCCGTCGGTTGACCCCGGGTCGGTTCACCCCGGGTCGGTTGACCCCGGTCGGTTGCCCCCTCCCGGATCAGGTGGTCCCGGATCAGATGGTCCCAGGTCAGGTGGCCCGGGATCAGTTGATGGAGGCGTTCCCGTCCTCGGCGGGCACCAGCTCGACCCAGGTGTGGCCCGCGGGGACCGGGATCTCCTGTCCGCCGGACGTCAGCACGAACGGCGCCCGGGGGTCCTCCTTGCTCCACGTGCCGCTCACCTGCCGGCCGCCGTGCAGGAGCGACATCGGCCCCTCCCCGGTCAGCTCGGTCTCCGGCACGACGTTGCCAGCCGGGTCGCGGTAGCCCGCGTCCCCGACCTGGACCCGCATCACGACGACGGTGTCCGCGACGAACTGCTCGTCGCTGGCGGCGTGCGCGTTCACGTTGCGATAACGGCCGTCCTCGAGCCGCCACGTCGTGGTGTGCTCCCCGAACGAGGCGTCGAGCCCGGTGGCCTTCTTCCCCTGCGGCAGGTCGGTCGGTCGGCCCCAGGTGAAGTAGTCGTCCGGGTCGGGGTGGTCCTCGGCGGCGCGCTCGCCGATGGCGGCGAGATCGGCGAAGAGGTTGTAGGGCGCCGCCCGGCCGTCGTCGCGGTAGAGGTTCGCGTTGGTCTCATTCAGGACGGTGATCCCCGCCTCGCTGACCCGCTTGATCGTCGGCGCGGCGGCACCGCTGGCGACCACGGTCGCCCGGGCCGGCGAGACGACGCCGATGTCGGTGGCGCGTATCGAGCGCACCGGCCCGACCACCTGGGGCAGGCGGGTGTAGAAGAAGGCCGCGAGTCGCGTGCTGCCCCCCTCGACCAGCTCCTCCACCACCATGTCCGCCTGGCTGAGGCCGCGTTGCGGCGCCGAGGACTCCGTGTTGTCGATCTTGACCACGTATGCCGGGAAGGGCTGCGCCCCGTCGTCCTCGCCCTGCACCTTCAAGCCGGTCAGCGGCCAGGTCGCCGGCTCGCTCTCGAACTGCGTGCCGTCCGCGGCGGCCTGCTCCTCGGCGGCGGTGGGCTCGGTGTCCTCGCCGCTGAGCCGGACCACGAGAAAGGCGATGCCTCCGACGAGCACGACCGCCACGAGGGCCGCGATCGCCTTGGCAGCGCGGGAGCTGTTCACGGGGTCTCCGATCGCAGGTGGGGCCGGCGCTCAGCCGAGCTTGCCGCCGCCGTCCACATAGAGCGTCTGGCCGGTGATGTAGGACGCCTCGTCGCTGCAGAGGAACGCGATGGCGGCCGCGATGTCCTCGGGGTAGCCGACCCGCCTGACCGGGTTCGCCCCCGCGTTGGCCTCGCGCAGCTGCTCCGGCTCCAGCTTCAGGCGGCGGGCCGTCGCGTCCGTCATCTCGGTGACGATGAAGCCCGGCGCGACGGCGTTCACGTTGACACCGAAGGGGCCGAGCTCGAGGGCCAGCGTCCGGGTGAAGCCCTGGATGCCCATCTTGGCGGCGGAGTAGTTGGCCTGCCCCCGGTTGCCCAGCGAGGAGATGCTCGAGAGGTTGGCGATCTTGCCGAGCTTCTGCTCCACGAAGACCTTCTGGGCCGCCCGGCTCATCAGGAACGCGCCCTTCAGGTGGACGCCCATCACGGCGTCCCAGTCCTCCTCGGTCATCTTGAACAGCAGGTTGTCGCGGGTGACGCCGGCGTTGTTGACCAGCACGTGAAGCCCGCCGAGCTCGGAGACGGTGCGATCGACGGCCGACCCGGCCGCGGCCGCGTCCGCGACGTCGCACCCGATGCCGACGGCCTTCGCGCCGTCGACCAGCGGCAGCGATGCAGCGGCCTCGCTCGCGGCACCCTCGTCGAGGTCGGCCACCGCGATCGACGCGCCCTCACGGGCGAGTCTCGTCGCGATACCCAGACCGATTCCGCGCGCTGCCCCGGTGACCAGGGCGACACGCCCGTCGTAGCGACCCATGCTGTTCCTCCTGATGACGTCTCGGCGATCCGCTCACTCTAGAGAGGCCCTCAATCGTGCGGCGTACGCCCCCTGCTCGTCGGCGTCGGCATAGCGTGTGCGGGGCCAGAAGAACCCCCGCAGCCCGTCCCCCTTCGTGCGGGGGACGACGTGCAGGTGCAGGTGCGGGACCGACTGGCTGACCGTGTTGTTCATCGCGACCAAGGAGCCCTGGGCGCCGAGCGCCTCGACCATGGCGGTGGCCAGGCGCTGGGCCGCCCCGAGGAACGGGTCGCGCAGGGCCGGCGCGAGGTCGGGCAGCGTCTCCAGGTGCTCGCGTGGCGCGAGCAGGACGTGGCCCTTGAAGACCGGGCGGTTGTCCAGGAAGGCGAAGAGGTCCGGCTCGTCGAGCACCACGTGGGCCTTGCTCTCGCCCCGGATCATCGAGCAGAAGACGCAGTCGCGGGTCACGCTCGCGGAGGTTACCCGCCCCTCACGGGTGGCCGGGCTTCATCGCCTGGACGCCGACGACGCACAGCACGGCGACCAGCAGGCCCCCGTAGAAGCCGGGCCCCGTCGCCGCGGTCGGGGGCAGGTCGAGCAGGGCGTTCCAGCCGGCGCAACCGGCGGCCGCTCCACCGACGCCGAAGGGGACCGTCCACGCCGGGCCCGGCTTGCCCCGGGGCGCACGGATCAGGCCGAGGAGCAGCCCCACCACCGCGCCGACCAGCATTGCGATGCCCACACCGCCCAGGCTAGGCAGTCGGGCCACAACGGGGCCGCCGAGGGCACGCGCGCCGGGTCGGCGTCAGTGGCAGTAGACCGTGCACCCGCGGGGCGCGATGACCCGGCCGTTGCTGCGGACGGCGTCGAAGTGCTGGCTGTCGTCCACGCCGAAGGTCCACCGGAAGCCGTGCCGCGCCCAGATCCCGACCACCGGGTGGCTCGGCGAGCGCCAGGCGACGCGCTCGTGGGACCGGGACCCCCAGTAGCGGTTCGGGACCCACCCCGCGCGGCTTCGGTAGGGGTTCTCCCACGTGTTGATGTCGATCGCGCCGCCGTACGCGTGCGGCGAGCGGATCCCCGGCCTGCCCACGACGCTGCGGCAGTTGAAGCCTGAGCTGTTCCCTGACGCCATCGAGCGGTAGTCGTTGGCGCCCTGCAGACGATTCGACCAGCCGAACCGGTCGACCCGGTACATGCGCCGGATCGGGAAGCCGCGGCGGTACATCTCCCCCAGCGCCCCGGCCGCGCGCTGCACGGCCCAGGCGCCCACGACCATCTCGCCGCGGTGTCGATACCCGTCGTAGCCCCAGTAGGTGACCCGCAGCAGCCGTAGGCCCGCTCGACCCACCGGACAGCCGCGGTGCCAGGACCGGCCGGTCATGCTCTGCCAGACGCCCCCGGGGATCCGGGTGACCACCGGGCTGGCCCCGGCGCGCCGAACCAGCCGCTGCCCGGGGAGCCCGATGCGGGGGCGCGGTGCGCCGACCGGCAGCCGGACGACGCTCCCGGGCGGGAGGTTCCGGACCACGTGACCGCCCGAGGTCGCGCCCTGCACCCAGTCCTGCGGGGGAGACGCCACGCGGTAGCGGGTGGTGCGCCGGGGCCGCACCACGGCCGCGCCACGCCCCTGATCGCCCAGCTGGACCCGCAGGACCCCTCGCCAGCCCGACGGCGTGCGCCGCTGCAGCCCGACCCAGCCGGGCACCGGCCCGCCGGCGCCGGTGCGTCGCACGATCCGCAGCGCCACCGTGTCGCCGTCCCGCACCGATCCCGGCCCCTCGAGCGTGATCCGGCTGGAGCGCCGCAGGAGGCCCACGGACACCGGACCCGACGTGGAGGCGCCGTAGGTCTCCCCCGTCGGCTCGGGGCCGCCGCCGGCGCCGGGCACGGGGTCGCCACCCGCGTACCGCACCCGCACCACGTTGTCGGCGGCGCGGCGGGCCAGCACCATCGGCGCCGAGGCGCGGCCCTGTGCACCGGTCCGCACCCCCGCGAGCCTCCGCCAAGTGCCGCCGACCCGCCGCTGCAGCACCACGGGCACGTCGGCGACCGGCCGGTGGCTCGTCGTGGCCACGCGGATCCTCAGGGGCGTGGTCGCCCCCTCCACGCGCGGCTCGGCCGTCGCCGTGGTCACGGTGGCGATCTCGTCCGGAGGCGCGGCGGGGGCGGCGGACACCGGCGCGGCGAGCGCCAGGGCAACCAGGACCGAGAGCATCGAAGCCTCGGCAGCGTGTACGCGCATTTCTCCCCCTGATCGACGGCGATGCCCCCGTGCCTAACACGCCCGCCGGCCCGCCGTGGCGCTTTCGCCGGAACAGGCGCGCGTCAGACCCTCGCCAGCCTCCGGAAGGAGTCGGGCCCGACCAAGGTGACGGGTTGGCCGAGCCGGATCCGCTCGCGCACCGCGAAGAGGGTCGTGCCCTCCGGCAGGCCGGCCCCGCCGCGGGGCTCCCCCACCACCAGCAGCGTGGTGCTGTCCGAGGGCGCGTCCTGCACTCTGGCCCCCGCGCGGCGGGCGGCCCGAGCCGCCTCGTCGCGGGTCAGGCCTGGCACCCGGCCGGCGAAAGCCATGGTGCGCCGGCGCAGCGTCCGCGGCGGTCGCGCGGGCTCCATCGGCACGTCGACCAGGCCGTCGAGGGCTTCGCGCGCCTCCGCGGCGTCCCAGTAGCGCTTGGACCGAGCCCCGGTGGCATGCCAGATCCACGCCTTGAGCGGACCCGAGCCCGGCAGGTCGGCGATCGTCCGGCCCGAGACGACCTCGCTCCACCAGACCTCCCCCGAGAGCAGCGTCGCGGCGAGCAGGCCCACCTGATAGACGTCGTCGGCCGAGGCCCACCGGCCGGCCTCCATCGCCTCCGGCGGCGAGAAGTCCGGCACCTGCCCGTGGCCGCGGCTGTCGCGCGGGTCCAGCGCCATCCGGCTGATGCCGAAGTCGCCGAGCACCAGCCGGCCGCCCCGGAGGTAGACGTTGTTGGGCTTGAGATCGCGGTGCGTGACGCCGGCGTTGTGCAGCCGGGTCAGCACCCGCAGCAGCGCCTTGACCTCCCGGCGCACCCGCGCCTCGGGCCAGCCCGCGCGTCCGGCCTCCACGGCGTCCCAGACCGTGCCGCCGTCCATGAACTCGAAGACCAGGACATAGCGCCGGCGCTGGCCGGCCCCCGACCCGTTCACCGTCACGAAGGCGTCCTGCAGGCGCACCACCCGCGTGTCCCGGGCCAGCAGCTCGCCGAAGAAGGCCTCGCCGTGCCAGTCCTGCCGCTCCTGGCACACCTTGAGGCATACCGTCTCGTGGCCGGTGCCGTTGCTGGAGAGGCGGACGCCCTCGTACGTCGTCCCGAACCCGCCCTCGCTGAGCAGTCGTCCGACGCGATAGCTGGTGCCGTCGTCGCCGGTGAGCCGACTGTTGCTGCGCAGCCTCGGTGCCATCGCCCTCCCGTCGCGCCGGCCGGACGCGCGGAGCCTATCCGCTCGCGCACCGGATGCAGAGCCGGGCCGTGGGCCGGGCCCCGAGACGGCCCTCCCCGATGGGCCGGCCACACGCCTCGCAGCGCCCGAAGGAGCCCCCCGCGACCCGGTGCAAGGCCGCGTCGATCTCGGCGAGGTGCCGCTCGGCCTGGCGCACCAGGGTCGCGAGCTGGGAGCGCTCGAAGGCGATCGTCTGGCCCTCGGGGTCGTGCTCGTCGTCGTCGTTGCTGCCCTCGCTCGCCGCGACCACCCGGGCGTGGTCGGAGCGCAGCGACGCCAGCCGCGCCAGGGTGCGCTCGCGGTCAGCGTGGAGCAGGCGGTCCGGGGCCATGGGGGCATGGTCCCGCCGCGCGGCGGCTGAGCCAACACGGCACGTGCCCGGAGACGCACGCGAGCCGCCCCGACCGAGGTCGGGGCGGCTCGCGTGGTCAGAGGGCTGGCTGGTGGAGCTGGCGGGAATCGAACCCGCGTCCTCGAGCGCCGAACCAGGTCTTCTACGGGTGTAGTCCGTGATCACGCTTTTCTCGGCCCCGGTGCTGCCACGGACAGCTCACCGACGGGCTCAGCCAGAAAAAGTGTCCCTGCTAGCCGTTCTGACGCGTGCTGGCAGGTGAGCCTCCTAGATGAGGCCAGGATCCGGGTCGGAGGCGGGCACCCGGTCTGACCCTTCGATCACTGCTCAGGCAGCGAGAGCGAAGTCAGTGCTCTGCTTGTCGGCACTTGTGGTTTCCAGCGATCGTTTACGAGATGACGCTGGCTTCTCGACCCGCTTCTCCTGGAACTAGCGTCCCAAGTCGAAACCGATCAGCCCCTCTGATGTTGTCAACGCCGCACGGCTGACCGGGCGACGTGTTCATCCTACCCGCTGCAACCGACGGGCACCCCCGCCTATTCCGCCGGGCCCGCCTACTCCGCCGGAACGGGGACGCCGAGGAGCGCGGCGCCGTTGTCCCAGCACACCCGCCGCAGCCAGTCGTCGCCGAGCCCCAGCCGCTGCAGCGACGCGAGCTGGTGGTGGTAGGCGTAGGGAATGTTCGGGAAGTCCGTGCCGAGCAGCACCTTGTCCCCCAGATCGGCCAGCCGCGGCAGCAGCTCGGCGGGGAACTCGCCGCCGAGGCGCGCGGAGAAGTCCACGAACGCCATGGTCGTGTCCAGGAGCACCCGCTCAGACCGCTCGGCGAGCTCGAGGAACTCGGCGTACTCCGGGACGCCCATGTGCGCGATCACCAGGCGCAACCGCGGGTGCCGGGCCAGCAGGTCGGCCACCGGACCCGGACCCGTGTACGCCGTCTCGACGGGGCCCGAGCCCGCGTGCAGCACCACCGGCGTGCCCGCCTCGGCCAACAGACCCCAGGCGGCGTCGAGCGCCGGGGCGGTCACCGGGAAGCCGCCGACCTGCACATGCACCTTGACCACGGCCAGGCCCTGCTCGAGCCGGCGGGTGAGGTAGTCCGTCAGGCCGTCCTCGGGGAAGATCGTGCCGCAGTGCGCGGCCTCGGGGACGGCCGCCGCGAACGCGGCGGCCCAGTCGTTGAGGAACTCCGCCATCCCGGGCCGGTGGGCGTAGGGCAGCGCGGTGAACCGGCGCACGCCGAGAGCGCGCAGTCCGGCCACGAGCGCCTCGTCGGTGTCGCGATAGCGCAGGGGCCACTCGCCGCCGATCAGCGGGCCGGCCTGGTCGAACTGCTCGCGGATCTTCGCGGTCACGCGCGGCGGCATGAAATGGGTGTGCACGTCGACCAGGCCGGGGAGGCCGAGGCGCTGCCAGAAGTCGTGGACAGCCTCGAGGGGCTCGTCGGCCGGGAGCGCGGTGCGGACGCCGGAGGAGTCGGACCAGGCTGGGGTCACGCCTGCCCCCGCGGCCGGCCCTTCAACCGCCGACCCAGCTCGGCCTGCTTCTCGCGCTCGAACTGGCGCTTCGCGATGGTCTGCCGCTTGTCGTGCTGCTTCTTGCCTCGCGCCAGCCCGATCTCGACCTTGGCCTTGCCGTCGCGGAAGTACAGCGCCAGCGGCACCAGCGTGTAACCGGGGTCGTTGACCTTGCGCTCGATCCTGGCGATCTCCTCGCGGTGCAGGAGCAGCTTGCGGCGGCGGCGGGCCGCGTGGTTGGTCCAGGTGCCCTGGACGTATTCCGGGATGTGCACGCCGAGCAGCCACACCTCGTGGTCGTCGACCTCCCCGAAGCCCTCGGTCAGGGTCGCGCGGCCCATCCGCAGCGACTTCACCTCGGTGCCCATCAGGGCGATGCCCGCCTCCCAGGTGTCCTCGACGTGGTAGTCGTGGCGGGCCTTGCGGTTCTGCGCGATGATCTTGCGCCCCTGCTCCTTGGCCATCGGGCCATCATCCCAGCCGGGGGCGGGGAAGGCCCATCGGCGGGGTCGCCCCGCCGGTCTGTGATCAGAGCCAGTCCATGGGGTCCACGGTGGCGCCGTTGACCATCACCATGTAGTGCAGGTGGCATCCGGTGGACCAGCCGGTGGAGCCGACGTAGCCGATCACCTGGCCGCGCTGCACCCGCTGGCCCACGCCGACGATGTAGCTGGTCGCGTGGTTGTAGATGCTCGCCAGCCCGACGCCGCGGGCGGCGCCGTGGTCGATGATCAGCCGGTTGCCGTAGACCGACTGGTAGTACGACGAGATCACCGTGCCCGACGCGCCGGCGTGGAGCGGCGCGCCGCACCCGGCGCCGAAGTCGGTGCCGTCGTGCAGCCCGTAGTAGCCGTAGATCGGGTGCGTGCGGTAGCCGTACGGCGACGTGACCCAGCCATCGACCGGGCTGGACAGGTAGCCGGTGGCCGAGCCGACCGAACCGCTCCCGGCGGCCGGCGGGGCGGCTGGCGGGGCGGCTGACCGTGCGGCTGACCGTGCGGCTGACCGGGCGGCTGACCGGGCGGCTGATCGGGCGGCCGCGGCACGCTTGCGCAGCAGGGCCGCGATGCGCTGCCGCTCCGCCTGCAGCTCCTGGAGCAGGCGCTGGTCGGCGCGACGGGCGGCGTCCGCCCGCGTCTGGGCCGCCGAGCGCTGCCCGACCAGCCGGAGGACCGCGCGCCGGGCACCGGCCGCCCGGGCGCGAAGCGCCTCCATCTGCTCCAGGTGCGCCGCCGCCGCCGCTCGCCGACGCGAGACCTGGTCGCGGTAGGCCTCGACCTCGTCCTGCTGCACGACCAGCAGCACCTCCGCGGCGCGCAGCGCGTCGTAGGCCCGCGTCTCCTCCCCCACGATCGCGCGGCGCGCCTCGACGCGGCGGGTCAGCTCGGCCGGGTTCCGCGCGTCGAGGAACGACGCGAAGGCGTACAGCCGTGGGTCACCCTCCTGATAGGTCTCGCTGACCACGTCGGAGACGTGCGCGCGCTGGTGCTCGAGCCGCTGGCCCGCCGCGTCCACGGCCGCCTGCGCCTCCTTCAGCCGCTCGATCGCCGAGGCGAGCCGCTCCTGCATGACCTGGTCGCGCGCCCGCGCGGCCGTCAGGCGACCCTCGACGGCCCGCAGGTGACCCCGGGCGCGATCAAGGCGGGCCTGCGCGGAGCGCAGCGAGACGGTGGCCCGCCGCGCGCGGCGGCTGGAGTGCTGCAGCTCGTCGTGGGCGCGGTCGATTCTTCCCTCGACCTTCTTGCGCCTGCCCTCGAGGTCGTCCTCGGAGGCCGCAGCCACACCGGCCGCGGATGCGGGGGCCGCGGCTGCGGGGGCCGTCGACGTGGCCGCCAGGGTCGCGGTGGGCGCGGACAGCCCGGCGGCCGCCAGGGCGGTGGCAGCGGTGGCGGCGGCCACGCGGCGACGTGCGGCACGGGGGAAGGAGCGCACGGTCCAGCCTTCGTCGGGGACGTTGGTGCCCCGACGGTAGGCCGACCGGCGGGTGCGGGCCGGCCGACACGCCGCCCGCCCCGCCCGGGCGCCGCCTCAGACCCGGATGTAGCGCCGGGTGAGCAGCAGGGTCGGGAGCAGCGTCAGGATCGGCCCGAGCACGGCGATCACCAGGACGGCGTTCACATACTCCGGCAGTCCGATCCAGGGGATGAACTTGAGCTGGTCGTCGGCGCGCTCGTGGATGCCGAACCACATGAACGCGCCGAGGGCACCGGCCGCGAGCGCGACGCCCAGCACGGCGGAGACGAGCGCCTCGAGCAGGAAGGGCAGCGTGATGTAGGACGTCGAGGCGCCGACCAGGCGCATGATCCCGATCTCCTTGCGCCGGGCGTAGGCCGCGAGCCGGATCGTGTTTCCGACCAGCAGCAGCGCGGCGAGCACGAGGAAGGCCGCCGTGCCGAGCGCGCTCCACTTCAAGGCGTTGATCGAGCCGTAGATCGGCTCCAGCACCTCACGCATGTCCCGGATGCCGGAGACGCCCTCCATGCCCGTGACCGCCGAGGTGACGTCCTGGTACTCCTGGGGGTCCTCCAGCTCGATCCACACCGACTGGGGCATCGCATCGGCCGTGGCCGCCGGGTTGTCGCCCTCGAACTTCTCCGGACCGAGGAGCTCCTTGACCTTCTCGAAGGCCTCCTCCTTGGTCTCGGTGTGGTAGCCGGCGACCTGCGGACTCTGCTTCACGACGTCGACCACCGCGGCCCGCTGCGCGTCGGTCACCTCACCGGTGCACGCCGGGTTGTCATCGCGGTCCTTGCACAGCCAGACCGTGATCTGGAGCTGGCTCCCCCACTGGTCGGCGGCCTTGGCGGCCTGCTGGTTGAGCAGCACGCCGAGGCCGACGAGGGTCAGCGAGACGAAGAGGGTCAGGACGACGGCAACGTGCATCGACACGTTGCGGCGCAGGCCCTGGCCGAGCTCGGAGAAGACATGGCGCATCTGCATGGTCTGGGGTGCCTCGCGGGTTCTTCGGGGGCGGTCAGTGCTGGAAGCCGTAGACGCCCTGGACCTCGTCGCGGACCAGGCGGCCGTCGTCCAGCTCGACGACCCGCTTGCGCATCTGGTCGACGATGCCGGCGTCGTGGGTGGCCATCACGACGGTGGTGCCGGTCCGGTTGATCCGGTCCAGCAGCTTCATGATGCCCACCGAGCTCGTCGGGTCCAGGTTTCCGGTCGGCTCGTCGGCGATCAGGATCGTCGGGCGGTTCACGAAGGCGCGAGCCATCGCGACCCGCTGCTGCTCGCCTCCGGAGAGCTCGTCGGGCATGCGGTCGCCCTTGCCCTCCAGACCGACCATCTCCAGCGTCTCGGGTACGAGCCGGGAGATGTCGTCCTTGGGGCGCCCGATCACCTGCAGGGCGAAGCCGACGTTCTCGGAGACGGTCTTGTTCGCCAGCAGCCGGAAGTCCTGGAAGACGGTGCCGATCTGGCGGCGCAGCGCGGGGACCTTCCAGCTGCGCATCCGGTTCAGGTCCAGGCCGGCGACGTGCACCTGGCCCGAGGTCGGGCGGTACTCGCGGAGCACGAGCCGCAGGAAGGTCGACTTGCCCGATCCGGAGGCGCCCACCAGGAAGACGAACTCGCCCTCGCCGATGTCCACGGACACGTCGTCGAGGGCCGCGTGGGCGTGACCGGAGTAGGTCTTGGTGACGTGGTCGAAGCGGATCATCGTTCATGAGCGTACGACAGAGCCCCCGTGACCTCCGAACGCGCGCGGCGGCCGTGGCCGCCGTACGCTGGCGAGCGTGCCCCATCTCACACGCGAGCGCCGTGCGGCCGCGGTCCTGGCGGTCCTGGCGGTGGTGGTGCTCGCCGGCTGCAGTCAGGACGACGAGGATCCGGTCTCCCCGCCGGCCGCGGACCCGACCCCGCTGGCCGAGTACGACGCGTCCACGCTGTCGCTCTCGCGCCAGAGCCCCTGTCCGGGGCTCACGACCCAGGCCGCCGCGCCGACGCTCGGCGGCGAGGTCACGACTCAGGGCTACGGGAGCGGCGAGCGGGCCCGCCTGTCGGCTGTCGTGCGCGACGTGGCCCAGGAGGAGGGCTGTGTCTTCCGGGGTGAGGAGGCGGCCACCGGGCGGGCGTGGGTGTTCACCCCGCCGGTTCCGGTCTCGCGCGCCCAGGGCTTCGTGCGCACGCTCGCCCGGGAGCAGAACTGCCGGCGCGTGCAGGGGGCCGCCGCGTTCGGGGACCCGGGCGTGGGGCGCATCTGCGAGCGCGGGAAGCGGGCCGTGGGGTCCTACGGCGGCCTCTTCGGCGAGGCCTGGCTCGGCTGTTCGGTGCAGGTGCCTCGCGCGGCCGCGCGCGGCGAGCAGGGGCGCGAGGAGCTGGTGCGGCGCACCGGCGAGTGGTGCGTGCAGGTCCTCGAGGCGGCCCGGGCGGTGAGCGAGGCCGAGGAGTGACGCTCAGGCGTCCGCGGGCGTGTAGGCGCCGCGGCGCCAGCGGATCCCGGCCTCGAGGAAGCCGTCGATCTCGCCGTCGAAGACCGCCTGCGGGTTCCCGACCTCGTAGCCGGTGCGCAGGTCCTTCACGACCTGGTAGGGATTCAGCACGTAGTTGCGCATCTGGTCACCCCAGCTGGCGTGGACGTCGCCCTTGAGCTCGCGGAGGTGCGCCTCCTCCTCCGCCTTCTTCATGGCCAACAGCTTGGCCTTGAGCACGACCATGGCGCTCGCCTTGTTCTGCAGCTGGCTCTTCTCGTTCTGGCAGGAGACGACGGTCCCGGTCGGCAGGTGGGTCAGCCGCACCGCGGAGTCCGTGGTGTTCACGGACTGCCCACCGGGGCCGCCCGAGCGGTAGACGTCGGTGCGGACGTCCTCCTCGGGCACCTCGATCTCGTCGGTCTGCTCGAGCACCGGCACGACCTCGACCGCGGCGAAGCTGGTCTGCCGCCGGCCCTGGTTGTCGAAGGGGCTGATCCGCACCAGCCGGTGGGTCCCCGCCTCGACCGAGAGCGTGCCGTAGGCGTACGGCGTGTGCACGGCGAAGGTCGCCGACTTCAGGCCCGCCTCCTCGGCGTAGGAGGTGTCGAAGACCTCCACGGGGTAGTTGTTGCGCTCGGCCCATCGCGTGTACATGCGCATCAGCATCTCGGCGAAGTCCGCGGCGTCGACGCCGCCGGCGCCGGAGCGGATGGTGATCAGGGCCTCGCGGATGTCGTACTCCCCCGAGAGCAGCGTGCGCACCTCCAGCAGGTCGACCTGGTGGGTGACCTTCGGCAGCTCGGCCTGCAGCTCGGCCAGCGAGTCGGCGTCCCCCTCGCCGACGCCGTACTCGAGCAGGACCTCGAGGTCGTCGACGCGGGAGGCGAGCCCCTCGTACCGATCCAGCTCGTTCTGCAACCAGGAGAGGCGGCTGGTCACGCGCTGGGCGTTGTCCTGGTCGTCCCACAGATCGGGGGCCCCGACCTGCACCCCCAGGTCGTCGATCTCCGCCCGCATGGCGTCGACGTCGAGCGCCTGCTCGATGGTGCGCATCGTGACGCGCAGCGCCTTGGTCTCCTGCTCGTAGTCGGGTCCAGCCACGATCGCAGGCTACGGCACCAGGCGGCGCAGGACCGCCCCGGCGCGGTGCTCGACGAGGCGGGTGGTGCTGCGCACGAGCGCGGGCATGGGCAGCCCGACGCCGGCGATCCGCTCCGCCAGCACGCGGGCGTCGGTCCAGTCCGCATCGCCGCGCTGGCGGCGCTGGGCGCGGTAGACGGCCGGGCCACGGCGCCGGAGCGCCTCGCGGATGGCCACGTCGACCGGCGTGCGGACGCCGGGCAGCCCCCAGGCGCGGTCGGGCCGGCAGACCATGTCGAAGCGGAGCGACTCCACGAGCGCCGTGACGGTGTGCCACGGCGCCGTGCTCATCAGCGGCGCCGCCTGGGCCACGAGGACCGTCGGCACCGAGGGCACCCGCAGCTGCACCCGCAGCAACCGGGCCGCGCGGGAGAACGCGGCCAGCAGCTCGGGGTAGGCCAGCACGTCGGGGCCCCCGATGTCGACCGACCCCACCGGGTCGTCGTCGTTCTCCAGGGCGTGCACCAGCAGGCGCACCGTGTCCACGGCGGCGATCGGCTGGATCTCGGTCTGCAGCCACGAGGGCACCGGCTGCACCGGCATCGTCGACGCCAGGTGGCGGATGATCTCGAACGAGGTGGAGCCGGCGCCCAGCACCACCCCGGCGCGCAGCGAGGCCACGGAGGCGGACTGCGCCTCGGCGAGGATCTCCTCGACCTCCAGGCGCGAGGACAGGTGGTGGGACAGCAGCGCTCGGGGCTGGTCGGGCGCGAGTCCCGAAAGGTAGACGACCCGGCGGACGCCCTCGGCATCGACGGCCTCGCGCATCGCGCGCGCCGCCCGACGGTCCAGCTCCTCGTAGCCGGGCTGGTCGAGCGCGTGCAGGAGGTAGACGACGGCGTCGACGCCCCGCACGGCCTTGCGCACGGACTCGGGGTCCAGCGCGTCCAGCACCCGCCACTCGACCTGGCCACCCCAGTCGAAGCGGTCGGGATCGGGCTCCGAGGAGGCCGTGGCGACGACGTGGTGGCCGCGCTCGAGCAGGGCCGGGACGAGGCGGGAGCCCACGTAGCCGCGGGCGCCCGTGACGAGCACGACCCTCGGCTCGGTGGGCGGCGGCGCCTCGGACGCGGGCGCCGGGCCGATGTCGGTGGGCTCGTCTGGTGCCATGCCTCGAAACTAGCCGGTGGGGCGTGGGATCTCGCGGTCGCGCCGTGCCGTCTCGGCGGCGTCCGCGGGGGGTGCGTGACGCACGGGACACCCGGCGACGCCCGGCACCGGGAACGTGCCCATCGTCTCGACGTCGTGACCATCGGGATAGCTGCGGATGCGGGGCATGTCCGCGGCCGTTCGCGGGTCCCGGCGAGCCGGGAAGAGGCGCAGCAGCCGACCGCGCGCACGGAGCGCGGCGCGGGAGGCGCGCTGGACCCACACGGGAGGGTCGTCGTACCCCAGGGCGCGACGCAGGGGCTCGTCCATCAGCGAGTGTGAGAAGGCCGACACCAGGCGAGCCGCCGGGCGCGGATAGAACGTGAGCATCAGCGACAACGTCGCGTCCGCCACGCGTCGCGAGCCGTCGGTGCGGGAGAAGTGCTCGGCCTCGTAGGAGTCCATGAGCCCGGCGAACTCGTCGTAGGTCCCGGGCAGGTCGGGGATGTTCATGTGCCGGCCGAGGGCGCGGTAGTACAGCACCGAGGCGCGGACCTCGTTCGCCGTCAGGGGGCGCTTGCCGTATGCCTCCATCCAGCGCACGGGCACGACCACGAACGTGCTCAGCACGTAGCGCATCTCGTGCGCGGGGATGTCGTAGGAGCGGTGCATCTGGTTGATGCGGCGGATCGCCGCGCGGGCCCCGGGATCCTCGAAGCCGTGGGTCAGCGGCCGCTCCAGCAGCAGCGTGGTGTCGTCGTACCGCTTCTGGGTGTCCGCGGCGAAGGCCTCCGTCGCGTCGAGCAGCCCGCCGATGCCGGGCACCGCGTAGGTGCGGAAGAGCGCGAACGACAGCGCCTGGTTGAGGTCCCAGGGGAACTCGAGCTGCGCCACCCCGCGATAGATCCGCAGCCAGTCCCGCTCCGGGTCGGCGGCGTCGTGGCTCGCCCGCCAGTGGTCGCGCCTCATGGGCCCATGGTGCCTCGCCGGGGCGGGATCGAGGCGCACACCAGCCCGGAGATCAAGGCCCCGGGAGTCAGCTCAGCGTGCCGGCGACCCGGTCCACCTTGTCGTGGTAGTGGCGACCCGTGCGGCCACCCGCCATCGCCGCGACCAGCGTGAGCGCGAGCACCAGGAACGCGGCGATCGCGCCGGCCACCGTCAGGTTGTCGGTGGAGTAGCTCACGGTGGGCAGGTCGACCCGGTCCAGCACGTCGTACTGCCGCCCGGCCAGGGCACCCAGGACGCTGGCGGCGATGGTCAGCAGGACGCCGATCAGCCACACGGCGGAACCCTGCCGGCTCCCGTCGTAGCGGGACATCCGCCCCGCGACGTAGCCGCCGGCGTAGTAGGCGATCATCAGGATCACCAGCAGCGTGATGCCGGCGAGGATGCCGTAGCTGTCGGGCTCGGCCTCGGCGTCCGAGATCGCCTGGGAGAAGCTGATGTCGTTGCTCGCACCGACCGCGGTCGCGATGGCACCGACGATCCCGAGCAGGATGATCAGCATCCCGGTGGCAACGAGCCAGCCGAAGAAGGCGGCGCCGACGTTGGTCCCGCCGAAGCGTTCGCGAGCCAAGGCGCGGGAGGTGTCGCTTCCGTCGTCGTCCATGGGGAAGTTCTACCCGATGGGGTCATGGTGGTGACCCCTCCACCCCCCGGCTCCGCGCGGACGGAAGGGTGGTCAGATCAGTCGCGTGGACTCGTCCTCGTCCTCGTCCTCGTCCTCGTAGCGGTCGTCGTCGTCATAGCTGTCCTCGTCCTCGTCCTCCTCGTGGGAGGCCCGACGAGAGCGACGACCGCGGAGGATGAGCACCAGCCCGACCAGCAGGAGCGGGATCCCGAGCAGCAGGCCCACGAGCGGAACGACCCGGAGCAGCAGGTTGAGGGTGGAGATGTTGTCGCGTGCCTCGCTGACGTTGCCGGCGATCTCGTCCTCCGTGAAGCCCGCCTGGATGTCGAGGGCCAGGTCACCGTTCTCCAGGGCGCGCTGCTGCGTCTCCACCTGGTTGATGATGGACCCGGTGCGCGGCTCGATCGAGATCTCCTTGCGATCGGTGTAGGTGCCGGGCGTGCCCTCGGCGATCTCGATCGGCGCCTCGTCGATCTCGACGACGTAGACGTAGGTCTCGAGCCCGTTGATGTCCTCCACGCGGTCGAAGACCGCGTCGACGGCCTGGCCCGTGACGCCGTCCCAGTAGGGGTAGGTCCGCTGCTCCGCGTCGAAGGGCCACTTCTTGATCAGGCCCTCGTGATTCAGCGGGTCGAGCTCGGAGTCGACGGCGAGCGCCGTCGTGCGGTCCGTGACGAAGACGTCCTCGGAGACGGTGACCAGCAGGTCGCTTTCGGCGTCCTCGATGCAGCGCGGCTCCTGACCCTCGTCGTAGTTCAGGCAGCTGTAGCTCACGAACACGGCCAGCTCGTCGGTGGAGAGCTCGGCGTCGCTCTGCGTCACGCTGATCGCCTGGATCGGGCGGTCGGCCACCTCACCGGTCTCCGAATCGAGCTTGCCTCCTTGACCTTCGAGGAACGTGACCGAATTCACGTCGATCGGGGTCTTCTTCACCTCACCGGGCGCCCACGTCAGGGCAACAAGGGCGACGACGATCAGGAACGTCCCCAGCACCGCGAGTGCGATGCCTATCAACCTCCGCATTAATGTGTCCTCTCCGGGTGAGTCGGGAGCGTATACCACGCATGCCACGCGCCGTGCCTGCGCGCGATGAGTCCTACGCCACGTCGGAGGCGCCGTGGAAGGATGTGGGGACCTGAGAGGGGGCCGCGTGGCCGAGGTGGTCTCCGAGCGCCAAGAGCTGCGCCTTCGCCCCGAGACCTCCCGACGCAACGGTGTCCTCCTCGCCGCGAGCGTGCTGATCGCGATCCAGCTCGGCTTCCGCGCCTGGGCCTCGTTCCGGGGCTGGTTCTACGCCGACGACTTCGAGTTCCTCGCCGAGGCGGTCGACCGGCCCCTCTCGCCGGGGTACCTCCTGGCACCGCAGGACAGCCAGCTCATGCCCGGGGGCGTGCTCGCCTCCTGGCTGGTGGAGCGGTCGGGAACCTACAACTGGGCGCTTGCCGCCAGCATCCTCCTCGGCCTGCAGGCGCTGGCGGACCTGGCCTGCCTGTGGATGCTGGTCCGCCTGTTCGGCACGCGCTGGGGGATCCTGCCGCTGTTGGGTCTCTACCTGTTCTCCACGCTGACGCTCACCTCCTACATGTGGTGGTCCTCCGCGCTCAACCAGGTGCCAATGCAGGCTGCCGCCTTCGCCGCCATCGGGCTGCACGTCACCTACCTGCGCCATGGTCGAGCCCGCCACGCCTGGGGGACGGCGGGAGCGCTGGCAGTCGGCCTGTGCTTCTACGTGAAGACGGTCCTGGTGCTCGGTCCCCTGGCCGTGCTGACGCTGACGCACTTCACCGACTGGTCGGGCGGCGTGCGGCCCACCCTGCGCCGGTTGCTGCGGCGACATCGGACGCCCCTGGCGATCTACGGTGGGCTGGCCGTGGCGTACCTCGGCTACTACGCGGCGCGGGTCCCCAACCCCGTCAGCGGTGACGGCGACGTGCCCTACCTCGATCTGGCGGACACCATGCTCCGACGCACCCTGGGGCCCGGCCTCTTCGGCGGCCCGTGGCGCTGGGCCAACGACAACGCGCCGGTCGCCTTCACCGACGCTCCCGCGTGGAGCGTCACGCTGAGCTGGGCGCTCCTGGTGCTGGTGGTGGGCTGGTACCTCCGGGCCCGTCCAGGCAGCTGGCGGGCGCTGGTCGTCCTCGCTCCCTACGTGGCCGCCGCCTACCTTCTGACGGCACGCGGGCGCGGGACGACGCTGGGGGCGCTCACAGGCCTCGAGCCGCGCTATCTCGCCGACTCCTTGCCGGTGCTGGTCCTGGCAGCGGGCCTACTCGCCCTGCCGCTCCCCGGGTCCCGACCAGCCCCCGGAGAGGCGCGGGTGCCACGGGTGCCGGCCGCCGTCCTGGCAGCGGCGGTAGTCATCGGCGCCATCCTCTCGAACGTCACCTATGCCCGCTACTGGGCGGAGCCCTACCAGTCGCGCGCGTTCGTCGAGAACGTCCGCAACCAGAGTCGGACACAGCCACTCCGCGTGCTCGACCAACCGGTGCCGGAGAAGGTGATCACCCCGGACCGGTTTCCGGCCAACCTTCCGAGCCACGTCTTCGCGCCGCTCGGCGATCGCGTGGTGGGCCTGGAGGCAGGCACCGATCTCGACACCTTCACGCCCGGAGGTCTGGTCGTCCCCCCGGTGATCGCGGAGGGCCCGGAGTCCGCCCCGGGCCCCGAGGGGGACTGCGGCTACGAGATCTCCGGCTCCAGTGTCGCCCTCCCGATGCGTGGTGAGCCCCCGGACTACTTCTGGTGGGCCTCGGTCTCCTACCTCGCAGACCGCTCGGGGTCGGCGGTCCTGAGCATCGCCGGTCGCGAGCACCGGATCCCGATCGAGCCGGGTTTGCACCGCTTCCTCATGCGCGGCGAGGGCCCGTCCACCCCCGTGACGCTGAGCACGGGGGCATCGGGGCCGGTACTGTGCGTCGACGCCGTCGAGATCGGCCAGCCGATTCCCCTGGAGCCCCCGTGACCATCGAGTCCCCCGGCCTGGGCCATCGCTTCCCGGCCCTCGACTCGCTGCGGGCGGTCGGGGCGCTCTGCGTGCTGACCACGCATGTCGGCTTCAACGCCGGCGCGTACGACGACGCCGGCCCGCTCGGCCGGCTCGTCGCACGCATGGACATCGGCGTCGCGATCTTCTTCGTCCTGTCGGGCTTCCTGCTCTCGCGCGCGTGGCTGGTGCGCGCGCGGGACGGTCAGGACGCCCCGGCCATCGGGGCCTACCTCCGCAAGCGGTTCTGGCGGATCTATCCGGCGTACGCCGTGGTGACCGTGCTGGCCATGGTCTTGTTGCCCGAGAACCGCGAGCTCGGACCCGGCCGGTGGGTGCTCGCGCTGGGCATGGGCGACATCTACAGCTCCGACAAGCTGCCGACCGGGCTCACGCAGACGTGGAGCCTCGCGACGGAGGTGGCCTTCTACCTCGTGCTGCCCGGGCTGATGGCGCTGGCCCTGGGGAGGCACGGCCTCCACGCCCGGCGGGTCCTGGCCGTCGTCGCGGGCATGGTGCTCCTGAACCTCCTGTGGCTGCTGGACCTGTCGGCCCGCATCCCGAGCGTGAGCGTGCATGTCAACGAGTGGCTCCCCGCCTACCTGTCGTGGTTCGCCACCGGGCTGCTGATCGCGCTCCTGCACACCGTCCCCGGCCGGTTCCCCCGAACGGATCGCGCGGTCCGCACTCTGGCGGGAAGCCCGGGCAGCTGCTGGCTCGATGGCGCTCGGCCTCCTGCTGGTGGCCGGGACGCCGGTGGCCGGCCCCACGACGCTCGACCCGGCCACCACCGGCTCCGGGGTGACCAAGAACCTCCTGTACGCCGCGGTCGGGCTGTGCCTGCTGCTCCCGGGGGTCCATCCCCGCGAGGGCTCACGCTTCGACCGGGTGATGGCACACCGGTGGCTGCGCCACCTGGGCCAGATCTCCTACAGCCTCTTCCTGGTGCACGTGCTGGTGCTCGAGATGGTCATGCGGACCATGGGGTTTCCGCTCTTCGGCGGGAACTTCTTCACCATCCTCGCGCTCACGCTGGGGGTCAGCCTGGTCGCCTCCGAGGCCCTCTACCGGTGGGTCGAGCTGCCCTTCCTGCGGCGCAAGGCATCGGTGAGCTCCGGGCCGACCCACGCCAGCGCGAGCGTCGCGGCGACGCCCAGCACGACGGCGTAGCCGGGCCAGGCGAGACTGCCGGCCCACCCGCCGGCCTCGCCCCAGGGCCGGATCGCGTAGGCCACGGCCGCGGCGCCCACGGCCGGGGCGGGCACCCAGCGGGCCACCTCGCCCCAGGTCCGGGCGACCGCCAGGGCAGCAGCGCCGCCGACGGCGGCCGCGACGACTCCCGGCCAGCCGGCCAGCAGCCCGCCGCCCACCAGGATCGCAGCGCTGGCCACGCCGACCGTGACCGGTGCGGAGCCCGCACGACCGCCCGGGTCGAGCGACCCCAGGGGCGGATCGGCGGCCCGCGGCCACCGTCGGCCCGGCACCAGGAGCGCGAGGGCCAGGACGAGCAGCATCGCCAGCCCGACCAGCAGCCCGGCCCGGTAGAGGCGGTCGGGACCGAAGGAGGCCACGACGGTGCCGCCGCCGTTCTCCAGCTCCCAGGCCTGCTGCCAGCCGTCGGCCGCGAAGTCCCCCAGCGTCGCGCCGTCCTGGCGCGCGGTCCACCCGGGGTTGATGTTCTGGTGCACGACGAGCGTGCGGGCGCCGGAGGGCGGGTCGGCCTCCCGCCGAGCCGGCGCGGTCGCAACGGGCAGCGGCATCGTGTCGCCCGTCTCGACCGGCGCGGCGTCGGTCGCCGTGAGAACCAGGCGATCGGGGACGAAAGCGCCGTCTCCGGCCACCTCGACGCGGTTCTCGCCGCCGCCCAGCACCACCTCGCCCGGCCCACCGCACAGGCGGGCCGGGGCGGCGCGGCCGGCCACGAGGTCCGCCGGCGCGGCGACCACGCGGGTCTCGCGTACGGTGCCGTTGACCGAGAGGTCGGGACCGCTGCCGCAGGGATAGCTCGCAGCGACCGGCGAGAAGGAAAGCGCCCCGTCCAGGCCGTTGACGCGCAGCTCGCTCACCCCGGGGGGCAGCTCCTCCACCACGCCCTCGGCGTCCACGGACGCGGCCTTGCTCGCCTCCGAGACCCGCACCTCCAGCTCGTCCGTGCGGATCGGCTCGAGATCGGCCTGGCCCTGGTCGTCGAAGCTGACCTCCTGCCGACCACCGGGCCACACCAGCGTGGCCTCGGTGACGCGTCGCGCCGGCGCGGCCGGGTCGAGCCCGAGGGTGAGCCGTCGAACCGTCCGCGGCCGCGCGAACCGCACCGTGAGGGCGGGCCGCACGTCGTCCAGCCGTGGCGTCCAGGTGGTGCCGGGGTCGCCGTCGAGGGCGGCGAGGCCGGCGGCGCGCAGGTCCCGGGGACCCACGCTCGACCCCGAGGCGCTGACGAGCTGTCCCTCCTGCACCAGCGACTCCAGCTCGGGCCCCGCCAGGCCCCGCACCTCCAGCCCGGCCGCGTAGCGCTGCTGGCCGGGCAGGGTGACGACGCGGTCCAGGGTGCGGCGCTCCTCGGGCTCGTGCGCCTGCGACTCCCGGCACGGGGTGCGGCCCGCCACCGCGATGCAGCCCGTGCGCGCATCGCCCAGGGCGCGCAGCAGCACGCGGTCGGGTTCGCCCCAGGCCTCCGGAACCGGTGGCAGCACGAGCGGCCGGCGCACCCGGAGCCCGGGGAGGCCGACCTCCTCGAGCGACAGCCGGCCGGTCCGCGGCTCCTGCTCCTCGACCCGCAACCATCTGCTCTCGCCGGGCGGCAGCGCGAGCCGCGCCGTGCCGCCGCGCAGCAGCTCGGCCTCCCCACCGCGGCCGGCCGAGGTGACCACGCCCACCCGGACCCGCTCGGGGGCGTCCGCCGGCGCCGACAGCGTCACCGCCCCCCCGCGGCGCGGCTCCTCCAGATCGATCCGCCACCACGCGGGCCCGCCCCGGTCGGGTGACGCCCGCCACGCCGTGTCCGGGTCACCGTCGACGGCCGCGTAGGGGGCCGATGCCGGGTCCGCTCCGCCGTTCTGGGCGGCGTCCGCCCGCGAGGACGAGGCCCGCACGGCCCGCGCGCCCTCCAGACGGGCCCGGGTGCGCCACCCCTCCCAGCCGGGCAGGTCGTAGTCGGCCACGGGATTGCCGGTGCTGCGCTCGGCGCCGGGGGCCAGCGCCTGGGAGTAGGCGTCGTGGACGCGCCCGAAGGTCCGTTCCCGGTCGACCAGCCCGTCGGTCAGGACGACCCCACCTTGCGGCCGCGAGCTGGTGGGGGTGTCGAGGCCCAAGCGGGTCGGTACGTCACCCAGGACGCCCGCCTCCAGGCTGCCGAGCACGTCCTCGGGTCCCCCGACGAGCACCGTGGGCTCTCCGGCGGCCACCGCCGGGCCGGGCTGGTCGACGACCTCCCACACCTCGACCGCCCGGCGCCGTGTCTGCCAGCCGCCGTTGACCACGAGCCGCCGGTCGTCCTCGGTCTCCAGGACCGGCTCACCCCCCACCTCGGGCCCGAAGGTCCGCACCCGGCGCAAGCCGGGGCTCTCGGAGACCGCCTGCCTCACGAGCACCGGGTCCGGGACGTCGGGGCCGGGAGCGAGGTCGTTGCGGATCACGACGAACCCCACGCCGGCGCGCCGCAACCCGGCGGCCAGCGACGGCGAGCGCTCGCCGCGGGAGAGCCGGCGCTCGAGGGCGTCGAGGTAGCGGATCGTGCCCGGCGGAGTCAGAGGAATGGCGTTGCGCACGGCCCAGTCGTGCTCACCGAGGTACTGGAACGGCTCGTCGCGCGGCTCGCCCCAGCGGTAGGTGCCGAACCCGGTGCCGGGGGCATACAGCGCGGTCGCGCCGCTCCGCTCGGGGCCCTCCTCGTCCAGCCAGGTCACGGCCTCCTCCCAGTAGTCCGGCGTCGTCAGCACCGGGTCGGACGGCGCCAACGCTCCGAGCGCGGCGGGCATCGTCGAACCGGCGATGGCGAGGGCCGTCGCGATCGTGAGCGGCCACCGGGTCGAGACCGGCCAGCTGCGGCCAGCGACCTCCAGGCGCTGCCGCGTGGCCCCGCGGGCGGCGTGCTCCATGGCCCACGCGAGGCCCAGGACCAGCGGGACCCGCACCACGGGGTCGAACTTGTGGATGTTGCGCAGCGGCGCCAGCGGGCCGTCGAGCAGGTCACCGAGGACGCCCGCACCCCAGCCGGCCGTGGCGCCCTGGTGCCCCAACATGCTGAGCAGGAGGCCGACCAGGAGCGCCAGCGCCAGGAACCGGCGGTGCGGCGTGGCGCGGGTCGCGATGCCAGCGAGCCCCACGACCAGGACGATGCCGCTGTTCAGGACCAGGTAGCCCTGGCTGACCAGGGAGGTGCCTGCGCCCCACCCGGGATCGACATAGGGCACCCACGCGGTCGTCCCGCGCAGCGCATCGAACGGCGTGGCCGGAAAGGTGGTGACGCTCGCGCTCTCGATGAAGTCGAGGAAGGGGGGCGAGTAGGCGCCCAGCGTGAAGAGCGGGACCAACCACCACGCCGTGGCCATCGCGGTGAAGACCGGCCACCACAGCAGCAGGGCACGACGCCGCGGGCCGCCCTCGCGCGTCAGCAGCCACAGAGCCCCCAGGGGGAGGACCGCCGCGGTGGCAGCCGCGTTCACTCCCCCGACCATGCCGACCGCGAGTGCCGAGAGCGCCGCGGCTCGCACCGGCGACCCGCGTCGGGACCCCAGGACCAGCGGCAGGAGCACCCAGGGGGCCAGCGCACTCGGCCAGGCCTCGATCGAGATGGGACCGAGGGTGCTGAGCATCCGCGGGGACAGCGCGTAGGCGAAGCCCGCCATCAGGCAGGCGAGGTCGCTGCGGATGCCCATGACGCGCGCCAGCAGGGCGAGACCGAGGAAGGCCACCACGAGCACCACGGCCAGCCACATCCGCTGCACGACCCAGCCCGGCATCCCGACCGCCTCGCCGAGCCAGAAGAAGGGCCCCATCGGCCACAGGTAGCCGTAGGCCTGGTTCTGGAGCTGGCCGAAGTTGCCCGAGGGATCCCACAGGTGGGCCGCGTCGGCGAGCAGCTGACCGGGCGCCGCGACGAGGTCGAACTTCGTGTCGGCCATGAGGAAGCCGGGGGTCTGCAGGAAGGCCACCCCGACGAGCAGCACGGTGGAGGCGAGGAGGCGGACCGGGAAGCGGTCCGTCACGAGGCGCTCACCCGACGCCCGAGCCGGCCGCGCCGCGCTTGCGGAGCACCACCAGGAGGTTCCAGGTCAGCAGCTCGCGCAGGACCGGGATGCGCAGCGTCCACCGCGCCCAGCTCGGGTGGTACCGCGGCAGCACCGCGACCACCTCGGCCGGGCCGGAGGCGTGCTGCTCGCGTGCCCAGGCGAGACCCTCGCGGACCGTGACCGCGAAGAGCGATTCGCCGTAGCGGTTCTTCGGCTCCCGGCCGTGTGTACGGCGGTATCGCCGCCGCGCCCGAAGGCCGCCGAGGTAGTGCCACGGAGCCGTCTCGTGCCCGCCCCAGGGGCCCCACCAGACGGTCCAGCTCAGGAAGACCACGCCACCGGGACGGGTCACCCGCACCATCTCGCGGGCCATCCGCCACGGATCAGGGACGTGCTCGAGGACGTTCGAGGAGTAGCAGACGTCCACCGCGTCATCCTGCACCGGCAGCTGCATCCCGCTGCCGATGATCGTGCCGCCCGGCGCGTTGCCGAGGCCGGCGAGCTCGCCGGCATCCGCGTCGAGCGCGAGGTAGCGCGCCCCGGCACCCCGGAACGCGTCCCGGAAGTAGCCCGGCCCACCGCCGACGTCCAGCACCAGCCGCCCCTCGAGCCTCGTCCAGGTCGAGAGCTGACCCACGGAGTCCGCAGCCAGCGCGCCGTAGAAGCGCGCCGGGTCCGTCTGCTCGACGCGGAAGGCGCGCAGCAGCCGCAACGAACGCCTCAGGCCGGGCCGCCAGGGCGCGTCCGGGGGGCGCGACGATCGGGACACGGCGTGAGGGTATCGCCGCGTCCCGCCGGGCCCCGCGGACCGCGCCCGCCGACCGGCCGGGCGGGCGTGCCCTACCGTGGCTGGGTGCGAATCCCCCGCGCCGACGCGGAGGCCGCCGAGGACGCCGGTCCTGGCGCCGACGGCCTGGGGGGCCGGCACGTCGTCTTCCTGAGCTGGCGGGACACCCGCAACCCCGAAGGTGGCGGGGCGGAGCGCTACCTGGAGAAGATGGCGGCCGGGCTCGTGGCCCGCGGCGCCACCGTGACGATCTTCTGTGCTGCGCACCCGGCCGCACCCCCCGAGGAGACGATCGACGGGATCCGGTTCGTGCGGCGCGGCACCAAGCTCAGCGTCTACGCCCAGGGCCTGAAGGCCCTGCGCGGCGGCCGGCTCGGCCACCCCGACCTCGTCGTCGACGTGCAGAACGGGGTGCCCTTCTTCGCCCGTCTGGTCACCCGGGCCCCCGTGGTGGTCCTGGTCCACCACGTCCACCGCGAGCAGTGGCCGGTGGTCTATCCGGGCGGGCCGGGACGGGTCGGATGGTGGCTCGAGAGCCGGCTGGCGCCTCGCGTGTACCGGCGCTCGCAGTACGTTGCCGTCTCGCGGGCCACCCGCGACGAGCTGCGCGACCTCGGGATCCGCGGACCCCGGATCGCCGTGGTGCACAACGGCACGGACCCGCCGGAGCAGATGTCGGTGGCCCGGTCACCCACTCCGATGGTGGCCGTGGTCGGGCGGCTGGTGCCCCACAAGCAGGTCGAGCACGCGATCGACGCCGTCCTGGCGATCCGGCCGATGCTGCCCGACGTGCGCCTGCACGTGGTCGGCAGCGGCTGGTGGGAGGGCGAGCTGCACGCCTACGCCGCGGACCGGGACGCGGGCGACGCGGTGGTCTTCGAGGGGCACCTCAACGAGGAGCGCAAGCACGAGATCTACGCGCGCGCCTGGGTGCTGGCGCTGCCCTCGCTGAAGGAGGGCTGGGGCCTGGTGGTCGGCGAGGCCGGCATGCATGCCACGCCGGCGGTGGCCTACCGGAGCGCGGGCGGCACGCGCGAGTCGGTGCGCGACGGCGTCTCGGGGCTGCTCGTCGACGCGCCGGACGAGCTGACCGCGGCCATCCGCCGGCTACTCGTGGACGGTGAGCTGCGCACCCGGCTCGCCGCCGGAGCGCGCGCGATGAGCCACCGCTTCACGTGGTGGGCCGCCCAGCACTCGTTCGCCGTCGTGGTGCAGGCCGCCCTCACGGGCGCGCGCGTGGAACACGGCGACCCGGGGGACGAGCACGGCTCCTGAGCCCGGCCGGGACCGGTGGCCCCGGTGGCTCAGTCTGTCACTCGGAGACGGTGCCGTACTCGACGAGCTGGCCCTGGCTGGCGTCACCGGGGGAGTCCTCGGGACCCGATGTCTGAGCGTTGATGAGACTGACGACGGTCACCGAGGCGACGACCGCGCTCGCGACCATGGCCACGAACGAACCAACAAGTACATTCACAGAGAGTGGCCCTCCCAGACCCCGTCGTGGCCGATGAGGAAATGCCTAGACCACGAGCGACCATGAATCTAACACCCCGATGGCAGCGGAAGAGATTCCTGTGGCCGACGTCTCAGCCACACGGCCGGGGCACTGAGCGCCAGCCCGACGAACGCGGCCCAGGCCGCGCCCATCGCGAGCACCCAGGCGGCCGGTGGCGGCGTGACCTGCGGGTCCGGGATCCTTCGCACCGTGGTCACCGCGGGATCCCCACCGGCCGCCGGCGACACCGGCTCGCCCGAGACCCCCGGCGCCTCCCCCGGCGCGGCGTGGTCGACGACGACCAGGCCCACGCCCGCTGCCGCCAGCCCGCGCGAGCGCGCGGCCGCCGAACCGCCGTCCAGCGCTTCCTCCGCCTGACGGGCCCGGGGGTCCTCGCCGGGCACCGCGACCCCGTCCACCAGGAGCACGTCCGAGGAGACGACCGGCCCGGCCAGGAGCCGTGGCAGGGGATCCAGGACCGTCCGGCCACCGTTCCATCGGGGGGCCCGATAGGCCGAGAAAGGCAGCACGAGGGTCGAGCCCCGCGCCCGCGCCGAGGCGGCCGTCGCCGACGTGGCGAGCAGCGCCTCCGGATAGTCCACGGCGTCGAGGCGGCCGGCGCCGCCCCAGGCCGCGTCCGGCAGGAGAGCCAGCGGCCAGAGCACGAGGCAGGACGCGACAGCCACGGCGGAGACCCGTCCCCCACCCGGGAGGCGGCGCGACACCGCTCCCGTCAGGGTGGCGGCCCCGACTCCCGCCAGCACGGCCAGCAGCGGAACGCAGAGCGCGAGCGTCCGGCTGCCGTCGCGCAGCAGCGCCGCGCCGGGCAGAACTCCGGCCACCCGGTCGAGCGGGCCGGGCAACGCCCAGGTGAGCAGGACGATCCCGTAGCCGACCAGCCAGCACGCCAGCAGCGCCGCGCGGCCCCGCCGATCCGCTGCGCCCGGCCTTCGCCACCAGGACCATGCGCCGAGGCCCACGAGCACGGCCAGGACCCCGAGGTAGGCCCACCCCTGCCATCCGGTTCGCGAGTCCGGCACCACGTCCGCGTTCCAGATCCCGCCGAGCGACAGGGCGGCGACCGGTGCCGGCTGGCCACCCTCGCGGCCGGGCCCGAAGACATCGAAGGCACCCCCCGAGGCCATGGCCTGCCCGGCGTGCAGGAGGCCGCTGACCAGCCACGGGGCGTTGGCGGCCAGCAGGAGCCCGGCGGCGGCGAGCCACCGGGCCCCCGACCGGGTCGCGACGCCGGCCAGGAGCGCCACCGCCGTGACGAGACCGGCGCTCGCCGAGAGGCTGGCCACCGGGAGCAGCGCGAGCAGGGAAACCGGCAGCCGGCCCTCCCGCCGCCACCGGGCCGCGGCCAGCAACACCCAGGGCAGTCCCGCGTAGCCGACCAGCAGCGGCCAGTGGCCGATCAGCAGGCGCTCGACCACGAACGGGTTCCACGTCCACACGGTGGCGGCCACGAGCCGGGCCGGCAGCGCCTCACCACCAACCAGCCGGGCCGCACCGAGCGCGCCGGGCACCAGGGCGCCGAGCAGCGCCAGCTTCTGCAGGAGCATGCCGGGCAGGACCTCGTCCAGCACGGCGACCCACGCGTCGGACGGCACGGCGCGCGGCAGGCCGCTCCCGGTGCCGGCCGCGTCCGCACCCAGGGACAGGTCGGGGACCCAGACCATGTCGTAGGTGAGCACGTAGCCGTGGCCCAGGGCGGGGCCGAGCAGCAGCAGGGCCAGGAGCGTGGACCATGCGGCGACCGCGAGGTCCCGCCAGCGACCCACCGACCCGCCTCCTCTCGCCGCGGCCGCGACGGCCACGGCGGCAGGACCACGCTACCGCCGTTGCGGTGCGGCACCCGGGCCTCGTCGACATCGCCGCGGCCGGGAGCCCCGGGACCCGTACTCTCGGGTCCGTGAGCCATCCGACAGGACGGCTGCGGGACCTGCTCCGCAGCGGCGCGGGAATCGCGGTCGCCATGGGCGTCATGAACGTGTGCACCTACGCCTTCACGATCCTCTGCTCCCGGCTGCTCGGCCCGAGCGAGTACGGCGCCGTCGCCAGCCTGATGGGGATCCTGCTGATCGTGAACGTGCTCTCGCTCGGCCTGCAGGCCACGGGCGCCCGCCGGGTGGCCTCGGCCCCCGAGGAGCGGGACCGGATCGAGGCCGAGGTGCTCGCCGCCGCCTGGCGTGCCGCCATCGTGCTGGCGCTGGTCTGCCTGGCGTTGACACCGGTGATCACCGCCGTGCTGTCGCTGGACAGCTGGCTGGCCGGCGCCATGATCGGGGCGGCGGCGCTGCCGCTGACGGTGATGGGCGGGTACGCCGGCATCCTGCAGGGCGAGCACCGCTGGCTGTCCCTGGGTGGGATCTACCTCGCGATGGGTGTCGGTCGACTCGCCGTCGGCGGGCTGCTCGTCGCGTTCTCCCCCACCGCGTCCGCGGCGATGCTGGGAGTGGCGATCGCGGCCTTCGCCCCGCCCGCCGTGGGGGCGCTCGCGCTGGGTCGGCTGCGCCCGTCGGTCAGGCTCGTGCCCGACCACGGACGACGGGTGCTGCGCGAGGTGGCCCACAACTCATACGCTCTGCTGGCCTTCTTCGCCCTGTCGAACTCCGACATCGTCGCCGCCCGCGCGTTCTTCACCCCCGAGGAGGCGGGCCTGTACGCCGCGGGCCTGATCCTCACCAAGGCGGTGCTGTTCCTGCCCCAGTTCGTGGTGGTCATCGCCTTCCCCTCGATGGCCTCCACGGGGAGCCGACAACGGATGTACCTCAAGGCGCTCGCGGTCACCGCCACCGCCGGGCTGCTGGCCACCGCCTGCACGGCGGTGCTGAGCCCACTCGCCGTCGTCTTCGTCGGCGGCGAGCAGTATGCGGCGCTGGAGCCGATGATCTGGGCCTTCGCCCTGCTCGGCACGCTCTACGCGCTGGTGCAGCTGATGGTCTACGAGGTGGTGGCGCGCCAGCACTCGGCCTCGGTCTACCTGATCTGGGCCGGCCTTGCGGTCGTCGTCGGGGTCACGCCGGCGTTGGCCGCCTTCGACACCCTCGTCGTCGTCGTCTGCGCGGTGAACGCGCTCGTCCTCCTCGCCCTGCTCACCACGGCCCTGATGCGCCGGGATGCTCCCTCCGGGCTGGAGGCGTCGCGCGCGCTCGCCTAGTGCGCGGCCTCGTGCCAGCTGTGACCGGTGCCGACGGAAACGTCGAGCGGCACCGTCAGGTCGGCGGCCGCGCCCATCCGCTGCCGCACCAGTGTCTCGAGCGGGCCCCGCTCCCCCGGCGCGACCTCGAAGACGAGCTCGTCGTGCACCTGCAGCAGCATCCTGGAGGCGAGACCCTGCTCGCGGATGCCGTCGTCCACGCGCAGCATCGCGACCTTGATCAGGTCGGCGGCCGACCCCTGGATCGGCGCGTTCAGGGCCATCCGCTCGGCCATCTCGCGGCGCTGCCGGTTGTCCGAGGTGAGGTCGGGCAGGTAGCGCCGGCGGCCCATGATCGTCTCGGTGAACCCCGAGCGCCGTGCCTCGTCGACGATGCCGCCGAGGTAGTCGCGCACGCCGCCGAAGGTCTCGAAGTACTCCTCCATCAGCCCGCGGGCCTCCGCGGGCTCGATGCGCAGCTGCTGCCCCAGCCCGTAGGCCGAGAGGCCGTAGGCCAGCCCGTAGTTCATCGCCTTGATCTTGGCGCGCATCGCCGGGGTCACCGCATCGGTCTCCACGCCGAACACGCGCGCCGCCGTGATCGAGTGGAAGTCCCGGCCGGAGCGGAAGGCCTCGATCAGCCCCTCGTCCTCGGAGAGGTGCGCCATGATCCGCATCTCGATCTGGCTGTAGTCGGCCGTCAGCAGCGACTCCCCCCTCGGACCGACCACGAAGGCCTCGCGGATCCGCCGGCCCTCCTCGGTGCGCACCGGGATGTTCTGCAGGTTCGGCTCGGTGCTGGACAGGCGCCCAGTCGCCGCGATCATCTGGTTGAACGTGGTGTGGATCCGGCCGTCGGGCTGCACGGTCTTGAGCAGGCCCTCCACGGTCTGTCGCAGCCGCGACACGTCGCGGTGGCGCAGCAGCGCCACCAGAAAGGGGTCGCCGGTCTTCTCGAGGAGCTGCTGCAGCGCGTCGGCGTCCGTGGTGTAGCCGGTCTTGGTGCGCTTGGTCTTGGGCATGCCCAGCTCGTCGAAGAGCACGACCTGCAGCTGCTTGGGCGAGCCGAGGTTGATCTCCTTGCCGATCACCGCGAACGCCTCGTCGGCCGCCGTGCGCACCCCTGCGGCGAACTCGGCCTCCAGCCCCTCCAGTCGCTCCAGGTCGACGGCGATGCCCACGCGCTCCATGGCGGCCAGGCGGTGCACCAGCGGCAGCTCGACCCCGGCGAGCAGCTCGGTGCCCCCGTGCTCGGAGAGCGCCTGGTCCAGCGCCTCCGCCAGATCGAGGACGGCCCGGGCATGCAGCATGGCGGTCTCGGCCGCCGCGCCGTCGTCCACCTCGGCGAAGCTGAGCTGGTCCTCGTCGCCGGAGTGCTGCCGCAGCTCGCGGCGCAGGTAGCGCAGGACCAGGTCGGCCAGGTCGTAGGAGCGCTGGTCGGGGCGCACCAGGTACGCCGCGAGCGCGGTGTCGCTGACCAGACCGTTCAGGGACCATCCGCGCGCGGCCAGCGCCTGGAGCGGGCCCTTCGCGTCGTGCAGCACCTTGGCGGAGCCGGGGTCGGCGAGCCAGTCGGCCAGCGCGCCGTCGTCCTCCGTGCTCAACGCGGCGGCGTCGATCCACGCGGCCGTGCCGTCGGTCGCCGCGAGCGCCACCGCGTGGACGTCGCCGCTGCCGGCTGCCCAGCGGCCCTGCACCGAGACCCCGGTGCGCGCCGGCCCGCGGGCGTGCGTCTCCAGCCACGCCGCGACCTCGCCCGGGCCGAGCCGGGCGGCGTCGAGCTCGAATCCCGAGTCGTCGATCTCCTCCGCCGAGCTGAGGGACTCGAAGAGGCGATCGCGCAGCACCCGGAACTCCAGGCCGTCGAAGAGCGTGTGCACCTCGTGGCGGTCCCACGGTCGCCGGACCAGGTCCCCGGGACCCGCCGGCAGCGCCATGTCGCGCACGAGGGCGTTCAGCCGGCGGTTGCGGATGACGTCCCCGAGGTGGGCGCGGAGGCTCTCGCCCGCCTTGCCCGTGATCTCGTCCGCCCGCGCCACGATGTTGTCCAGGCCGTCGTACTGGCTGATCCACTTGGCGGCCGTCTTGGGCCCGACGCCCGGGACGCCCGGCAGGTTGTCGGAGTCCTCGCCCACCAGGGCCGCGAGCTCGGGGTAGCGCTCCGGGGGAAGGCCGTACTTCTCCTGCACGGCGTCCGGGGTCATGCGCGAGAGCTCGCTGACACCCCGCGTCGGATAGAGCACGGTCGCGGTGGGTGTCACGAGCTGGAGCGAGTCGCGGTCTCCGGTGAGGATCAGGACCTCGTAACCCGCCTCGAGCGCCTGGGTCGTGAGCGTCGCGATGATGTCGTCGGCCTCGTAGCCCTGCTGCTCGAGGTGCGGGATCCGCAGCGCGTCGAGCACCTCGCGGATCAACGGCAGCTGGCTGCTGAACTCCTCGGGCGTCTTGTTGCGCTTGGCCTTGTATTCCGCGTACTCCTCGAGGCGGAAGGTCTGTCGCGACGCGTCGAAGGCGACGCCGAGATGGGTCGGCTCCTCGTCGCGGAGCACGTTGATGAGCATCGAGGTGAAGCCGTAGACCGCGTTGGTGTGCTGCCCGGTGGTCGTCGAGAAGTTCTCGACCGGCAGCGCGAAGAATGCCCGGTAGGCCAGGGAGTGGCCGTCGAGCAGCAGCAGGCGGGGCCGGTCATCGGGCTGCGTCAGGTGGGGGGTCTCGGACACGGCGCGACTCTAGCCGCCGGCGGCACCACCGAGGTCTCGCCGGGGGACCGCCGGGCACGGCCCCGGGCGGGCTCCGTGCGGCGGACGCTCAGGCGTCCTGGCCGTCGGCAGCCCCGGGCTCGAACAGCAGGGTCGCGACCGCCGCCGCGTCGGCGCTCACCTGGCCGTACGCCTCCCCGTCGACCCGGGCGACGACCGCGGTGGCCAGGTCGCGGATCTTGACGTTGTGCTCCTGGGAGCACCGCCGCAGCAGCGCGAACGCTGCTTCGTCGCTGCACGAGTACCGGTGCATCATCATGCCCTTGGCGAGGTCGATCAGCGGCCTGGTGTCCAGCGCGCGGCGCAGCCCCTCGACCTCGGCCGTCAGGACCGAGAGCTGAACCTCGAGAGACATGCTCTCGTCCACGGGATCGGCTCCGGTGGGGGGCCTGCTGAAACCCTGCCGGGGGTGGTCGGGCATCAGGCACCTTCAGTCGCAACTGGCACACGTATCGACGTGCCGGCTGACTGCCCAACCGATGCCCCAAACCTACACGCCACCGAACCGGTCGATGACGAGAGGGCGGTGATCGCGCGGCTGTGCCTCCGTGCTCACGCGCGCCTCTCCCGACGCCGCACCGACGTGACCAGCTCCTCGGCGATCGCGCGCAGCTTGCGGTTGTTGTGCTGCGAGTGAGCCCGGAGGACCGCGAAGGCCTCGTCGGCCGAGCACCCCTGCTGCGCCATGATCACTCCCATCGCCTGGTCGATCACCGATCGTGACGTCAGCGCCGCCTCGAGCTGGCGCGTGGTCTCGGAGCTCCTCAGGTGGCGCAGGGCCAGGAGCAGGACCGTCGACGCCTGGGCGGCGAAGCCCTCGGCCGCGGCCCGCGCCGCCCCCGTGAAGGCATCCACGCGATCCCAGCTGTAGACGTTGAGCGCGCCCACCGATGCGCCGCCCGCCACCAGCGGGAGGCTCAGCGACGACCGGAGTCCACACCTGCGGGCGGTCCGCATGTAGGCGGGCCAGCGCGGATCGGTCGCGGCGTCGGGCACGTAGACGACCTCTCCGGTGACCATGGCGTGCAGGCAGGTGCCCTCCCGGACGTCGTACTGCGACTCATCCAGCAGCAGGGCCCCGGCGTCGCTCGAGGCGACGGTCAGCGGCCGGTCGTCGTAGCGGGCCGTGATACCGCACGAGACCGGACCCGGCAGGAGGCTCGTGGCGGCGAGCTCCGCGACGTCGCCGAGGAAGTCCCGGATGCCGTCCATCGAGACCAGCAGGGACTGCAGGGCGGCGAACGTGACGACGTCCACGCCTGCATGATCGTCGGCGGCCATGACCAAGACCTCGGTCCTCGAGGCCCGGGTCCACCGGGCGCCCGGATGGGCGTTCGCCGAGGGCGGCGAGATCTCGACCGTTCGCGCAGCTCACCGACGGCGCTCTGAAGTCTACACCGGCGGGGAGGTCGGGCCGGGCTCTTCGACGACCGGCCCGATGCCGGCCGTCAGGCCTGACCGAGCTGTCGACGCCGCATCGAGCGGCGCACGGCGACGACCTGGCCGGTCTGCCGCGCCCGCGGCGAGCGGGCGCCGAGGCGGGCCCGGAGCAGCGCGGTCGGGGCGCTGCGCACGGTTGCGAGCTGGCCGAGCCCGAGCCGGGCGAGAAAGCGGTTGGCCTCCCGCGACTGCGTCGCGGACGCGGTCATGACCTGGGTCACCCCCCGCCTCTCGGCGAACGCGACCGCCGCCGTGAGCAGGGCCGTTCCCACGCCGTGCTGCCGCGCCCGCGGCAGCACGCAGGGGCTGTGAGCCTGCACCGCCGGCGCCAGGTCCAGGGGGCTGACCGTCGTCTCCTGCAGCAGCACCGCGCCGACCGGCTCCGCGCGGATCTCGGCCACGACGATGCGCTCCGACGGGCGAGCGGTCGCGGAGGCCACCAGACGCGCCGCGTCGTCCAGCTGATCGCCGGGGGCGCCGCGCCGCAGCACGTCCGACCACAGTCCGGCCAGGAACGGGGCGTCGGCGGGGAGGGCGTCGCGCAGGGTGACGGGCTCGCGGTGCACGGGGACCTCCGGATCGCTCGAGGCGACCGCGGCCCGAGCGCGGCTGGCTCCGATGGGTGTGGGACGGATCGAGGAGTCGCGTCCGTCCCCCGGCGCGTCCGCGAGCGGCCGAGACTACGCTCGTCGCCGCGTCTGGACCAGCCAGCGCGAGCGAGCACCACCCGGACGGAGGAGGACCCCCGTGATCCCCGGCACCGGCACGGCCGTCAACGTGGTCGCGGTCCTGTTGGGCGCGGGCCTCGGTGTGCTCCTCGGCCACCGCCTGCCGGCACGCACGCGGGACACGGTCACGGACGGGCTGGGGCTGGTTACCCTGCTGATCGCGGCCACCAGTGCGGTCGCCGTGGGCGACCCCGCCCTGACCTCGTACGTCGGGGACGCGGCCCCGCTGCTGGTGGTGCTCACCGCCGTGCTCCTGGGTGGCATCGCGGGGTCCTTGCTTCGGCTCGAGGCCCGGCTCGAGAGCCTCGGCGCGGCACTCCAGCGTCGGATGACCGGCGGAGGCGCGGAGGAGGAGCGGCAGCGCTTCGTCGAGGGCTTCGTCGTCTCCTCCCTGGTCTTCTGCACCGGACCCCTGACGGTCCTCGGCTCGCTCTACGACGGGCTGGGTCGCGGCGCCGAGGAGCTCTACCTGAAGTCGGTCCTCGACCTCTTCGCCGCGATCGCCTTTGCGGCCGCCTTCGGCTGGGGGGTGGCGGCCAGCGCGCTGACGGTCCTGGTGGTGCAGGGCGGGCTGACGCTGGTGGGACTGGGAATCGGCGACGTGCTGCCCGAGGCCCACGTGGCGGCGCTCTCGGCCACCGGGGGCGTGCTCCTGGTCGGCGTCGCCCTGCGGCTGCTCAGGATCCGCGACGTGCCCGTCGTCGACCTGCTCCCCGCGCTGCTGGTGGCGCCCGTTCTCGTCCAGCTCGCGGGTGGTGCGTTGACATAACGGTTTGGTGACGACACGGTACGAGCGCCGCGGGGGGGGCCGCAGCGTTCTACGGTGGCCGGGCTCGCACCCGCGCTCCGTGGGGGATCCCGGTGCGGCTGACGTACCTCAACCACCGAAAGGTTCACATCGTGAATCGATCCACGACCGCTTCGTGGGTGAAGGTGATGGCCGGCGCCGCCGCCCTCAGCCTGACCCTCGCCGCCTGCGGGGGCTCCGACGACTCGGGCTCCGACGCCTCTGACGAGGAGAGCTCCGGCTCAGACGAGAGCTCGGCACCCGCCGCCAGCTTCACCAACGACAAGTGCCAGGGCGGGCAGACGAGCCAGGACACCTACAAGGTCGGCGCGATCCTGCCGCTGACCGGCAACCTCGCCTACCTCGGGCCGCCGGAGATCGCCGGGGTCGGCCTGGCCGTCTCGGACATCAACGCCGCCGGCGGCGTCGCCGGCAACGACGCCTGCCACCAGATCCTGGACTCGGGCGACAGCACCGACCTCTCCGTCTCGACCGCGAGCGCCGGCAAGCTCGTCGCCGCCAAGCCGTCGGTCGTCGTTGGCGCGGCGTCGTCCAGTGTCTCGCTGAACTTCGTCGACACCCTGAACGACAACAAGATCGTCCAGATCTCGCCGGCGAACACGGCGGTCGACCTGAGCGGCTACGCGCCGTACTACTTCCGCACCGCGCCGCCGGACGGCATCCAGGGCAACGCGCTGGGCACGCTGATCACCAGCGACGGGTTCCAGAAGGTCGGCTTCCTGGTCTTCCAGGACACCTACGGCACGGGCCTGCGCAACGAGGTCCAGGCAACCGTCGAGGCCTCCGGCGGCGAGTGCGTCTACGGCTGCAAGGGCGACGGCGACGAGTTCCAGCCCGGCCAGACGACGTACTCCACCGACGTCACCGGCGTCACCAACGCGAACCCCGACGCCATCGTGATCCTCGCCTTCGACGAGACCAAGCAGATCGTGCCCGAGCTGGCGAACTCCGGCTTCGACATGTCGAAGGTGTACACCTCCGACGGCAACACCGCCGACTACAGCGAGGCCTTCGAGCCCGGCACGCTCGAGGGCGCCAAGGGCACCATCCCGGGCACCGACGCCGAGCAGGCCTTCAAGGACCAGCTCAACGGCTGGTCGGAGTCGGCCCAGAACACCGAGCTCACGGACTACCTCTACGGAGCCGAGTCCTACGACGCGGTCGTCCTGGGCGCGCTCGCCGCGGCCAAGGGCGGCGACACCAAGCCGACGACCATCCAGAAGAACCTGCCGGCGGTGTCGGGCGCCAATGACGGCGAGGAGTGCACGACCTACGAGGACTGCGTCGCCCTGCTCGACGAGGGCAAGGAGATCCGGTACGCCGGTCCCTCCGGCATCGGCCCGATCGACGACGAGAACGACCCCTCCTCGGCGTTCGTCGGCATCTACCAGTACGACGAGGACAACGTGCCCCAGCTCGTCTCGACGGTGGAGGGCTCCAAGCAGTGAGCTGAGGCCTCCCGGCCGACGCCGCATGCAGCAGGCCCCGGACCCGATGGGTCCGGGGCCTGCTGCGTGACGGGGGCCCGCGGCCCGCACCCGCGCTACGGGGGCGGCGGGTGGCCCGTCGAGGCGGCGTCCACGTCCTCGGCCAGGGTGCCGAGATAGAGCTGGATGACCCTGGGGTCGTTCGCCAGCTCGCGGCCGGTGCCGGTGTGGGCGTCGCGGCCCTGGTCGAGCACGTACCCGCGGTGGCAGATCTGCAGGCAGCGACGCGCGTTCTGCTCGACCATCACGACGCAGACGCCGGTCTTGTTGATCCGGCGGGTGCGGATGAAGGTCTCGTCCTGACGCACCGGCGACAGGCCCGCCGAGGGCTCGTCGAGCAGCAGCACAGAAGGCTCCATCATCAGCGCGCGCGCCATCGCGAGCGACTGGCGCTCGCCGCCCGAGAGCCCCCCGGCGCGCATGGCGCGGCGCTGGTGCAGCGCCGGGAAGAGGTCCCACATGGCCGGCAGCCGCTCACCCAGCTTCTGGGGGCGCATGAAGAGCCCCATGCGCAGGTTCTCCTCGACGGTCAGCGAGGGGAAGACGTTGTTGTTCTGCGGCACGAAGCCGACACCCATCTGGACGAGCTTGTTGGTGCGCAGGTTGGTGATGTCGCGGCCCTCGAGCGTGACCGTGCCGGAGTGCACCTTGACCAGCCCGAACATCGCCTTGAGCAGCGTCGACTTGCCCGCGCCGTTCGGGCCGATGATCCCGATCATCTCGCCGGGGTGCGCGACGACGCTGCAGCCCTGGAGGATGTTCACGCCCGGCAGGTAGCCGGCGACGATGTCGGTCGCCTCGATGACGGCCTTCGGCTCCTCGCTCATGCCGTGCGCCCCTCGCTCTCCCCCGGGTGCGCCTCGGCATCGACCTCGGCGGCCAGCTGCCGGACCGCTTCGTCCTCGAGCAGGGCATCGTCACCGAGGTCGGTGTCGTGGTGCGCGCCGAGGTAGGCGTCCACGACGGCCTTCTCGGACATCACGGAGTCCGCGGGCCCCTCGGCGACGATCGTGCCCTCCGCCATCACGACGACCCAGTCCGAGATGTGCCGGACCATGTGCATGTCGTGCTCGACGAAGAGGACGGTCATCCCCTCGTCGCGCAGGCTCTGGATGTGCCCGAGCAGCGACTGCGTCAGCGCCGGGTTCACGCCCGCCATCGGCTCGTCGAGCATGATCATGGTCGGCTGGCTCATCAGCGCCCGCGCCATCTCGAGCAGCTTGCGCTGCCCGCCCGAGAGGCTGCCCGCGTAGTCGTGGCGCTTCTCCAGGAGCTTGAAGCGCGCCAGGATCTCCTCGGCCTTCTGACGGTTCTTCTTCTCCTGGGCGCCCCACAGCGGCCGCACGATCGAGGCGAAGAGGTTCTCGCCGCGTTGGTCCCGCGCGCCCAGCATCATGTTGTCCAACACCGTCATGCGGCTCAGGGCCTTGGTCAGCTGGAAGGTGCGCACCATGCCCGCGAGGGCCACCTTCGAGGCCGAGGTGCGGTCGAGCTTCTTGCCCTCGAACGACCAGTGCGCGCCCTTGCCGGCGCTCGTGGGGCGGTCGAAGCCGGTGATGAGGTTGAAGAACGTGGTCTTGCCGGCCCCGTTCGGCCCGATCAGCGCGGTGATGATGCCGCGCTGCACCTCCAGGTGCTCGACGTCGCAGGCCACGATGCCGCCGAAGTGCCGGTCGATCCGGTCCACGCTCAGGATCGGGTCGGGCTTGCTGGCGCCGGGGACGCGCTCGAACCCCGCCACGAGGTCGCGCCGGGCGGCCGGGTCCGCCGGGGGAGCCCCCGCCGCCATCGGCGGACCCCCCGGGGTCGCCCCGGCGGCAGGGGTCTGGGCGTCAGACATCGAACTGCAGCTCCTTCTTGTTGCCGAGGATGCCTTGTGGTCGGAACACGACGAGCAGCATGAGCGTCGCACCGACCACGATGAAGGCGAACTGGTCGGTCTGCGCGGTGTTCATGATCGAGTCCGGCACGTAGTCGTTGGCGGCGGACTTCACGACGATCCGCCCGGCGAAGAAGATCATGGTCCCGAGGATCGGCCCCCATATCGTCGCGGCGCCGCCGAGCAGCAGGGCCGTGTAGCAGAAGAACGTCAGCTGCTTGCCCATCGCGTCCGGTTGCACCGAGGCGGGGAGCACGTAGAGCATCCCGCCGATCGCGGCGATCGACCCGCCGATGATCAACGCCTGCATCTTGATCGCGAAGACGTTCTTGCCGAGGCTGCGCACGGCGTCCTCGTCCTCGCGGATGCCGCGGAGCATCCGGCCCCAGGGGCTGCGCGCCAGCAGGTAGACCAGGAGCGCCGCGAGCAGCACGACCGCCCACGCCACGGCCCGGACCCACCAGCCGTTGACCCCGGTGTTCTGGTAGGTCAGCGGCCCCAGCGTGGTGGTCCCGGACCCGAAGAAGGACAGGCCGGTGAAGGGATCGCGGTAGGTCTGGCCCGAGAGCCCCTGGGCCGACCCGGTGTACTCCACGAGGGTCGTCGACCGACCTGCGAACCGGATGATCTCGGCCGCCGAGATCGTCACGATCGCGAGGTAGTCGCCGCGCAGCTTCAGGGTCGGCAGGCCGAGGACCAGCGCGAACAGGCAGGCGGCCCCCAGGCCGATGAGGATCGCCACGGGCATCATCAGGTCGTAGCGGATGGCGATCGCGAAGCCGTAGGCCCCCAGCAGCATGAAGCCGGCCTGACCCATGTTCAGCAGGCCCGTGAGGCCGAAGTGGACGTTGAGGCCGATCACGGCCAGCGCCACGGCGGCCGTCTGCGGGTTCAGCGCCTCGCGCAGCATGCCGTTGGTCAGGCCCGGATTGACGAGGTGGATGAGCGCCAGGACGGCCGCCGTGATGCCGACGATGGCCCACGTGCGCACCAGCAGCCCCGCGACGCGGCGACCCTCCGGCTCCTCGCCCGGGGCGTACTCCGCGGCGGAGTCGTTCTCGGTGACGGTGTCGTTGGCCATGTCTTCTCCGACCTCAGTCTCTTCTCTGGGACCCCAGTGTGTGATCCCGGGTCAGCCGACCCGTTGCGGCTTCCCCAGGATGCCCTGGGGACGGAAGATCAGCACGACGATCAGGATGCTCAGAGCCGCCGCGTACTTGAAGTCGCCCGGGATGCCCAGGGCCGGCGACAGCTCGACCACCAGCCCGATGATCATGGCGCCGACGAGCGCGCCGAACGCCGTGCCCAGGCCGCCCAGCGTCACGGCGGCGAAGAGCAGCAGCAGGATCTGCAGGCCCGAGTCCCACTTGATCCCGTTGACCACCAGGGCGTACAGCAGGCCGGAGAGCCCGGCCAGGCCCATCGCGACGGTCCAGACGATCCGGATCACCCGGTCGACGTCGATGCCGGAGGCCGCGGCCAGGGCCGGGTTGTCCGAGACCGCGCGCGTGGCCCGGCCGAACCGGGTGCGCAGCAGCGCGAACCCGACGGCCGCGAGCACCACGGCGGCCACGATCATGGCGACGATCGACTGGTCGGTCAGGGTGATGAACCCGAACGACGTCAGGTCCGGCTGGGCCTGGAGCACCCGCACGGTGCGCGGGCCCGCGAAGTACTGGAACGTGTACTGCAGCGTCAGGGACAGGCCGATCGACACGATCAGCATCCGGGTCAGGGCCATATTTCGTCGTCGCAGCGGCTGCCACAGCACGCGGTCCTGGAAGTAGCCCGTGAACGCGCAGAACAGCACCGTGATCGTCCCGCCGATCCAGATGCCCAGGCCCACGTTGGTGACCAGCGCCCAGCCGAGGATGCCGCCCAGCGTGACCTGCTCGGCGTGCGCGAAGTTGGACAGGCCCATCGTGCCGTAGATCAGCGACAACCCGACCGAGGCGAGCGCCAGCAGCAGGCCGAGACGGATGCCGTTGACCGTGCTCTGCGCCAGGTACTTTCCGCGACTGCGCTCGGCCGCGTAGTCGCCCGTGCGCGCCGGGATCAGGCCGGCCTGGGCCTGGCCGAGCCTGACGGTGACCGTGGGCGGGTCGCTGCTCAGTCCGACGTTGTCGGGCAGCGTGTCCTCGTCGACGGTGAGCGTGTAGTCGCCGGGTTCGGTGAGCTCGACGCTCCACTTGCCCGCGTCGTCGGTGGTGACGGTCTCCGCCACGGCTCCGCCCTCCCCGGGGCCGGTCACCGTGATGGCGACGTCCGGGACGACGTCCGCCTCGGTGCGCAGCGTGCCGTTGATGCACGCGGTCTCCTGAGGCTGCGGCAGGCACAGGGCGCTCTGCGTCGCGTACGCCGGTGCGCCCACCACGAGCAGCGGCAGAAGGAGGAAGGGCAGCAGGACGAGAGGAGCGAGAGGCCCCGGCATGCGCACCGCAGAGCGTGCCTTCACGTGTGTCCTCTCTCCGGGATCCCGGAGAAATGCCCGGGTGATGCTGCCCGGCAGTCTAGGCGCCCGCGCCCGGAATCACCCGCTGAACCCGGTGGGGTCACCAGCTGATGCCCAAAGGTGACCTGTCGGAGCCCCGGCGGACCGCGACACGGCGCGCCAGCCGGGCGGCCCCCCCGGGGGGGCCGTTCAGTCCGCCCCCAGGCCGGGACCGTGGTCGAGCACGCCCTCGGCGACCTGACGCATCGAGAGCCTCAGGTCCATCGCGGTCTTCTGGATCCAGCGGAAGGCGTCCGGCTCGGAGAGCCCGAGCTGATCGGAGAGCACGGCCTTGGCGCGGTCCACGCTCTTGCGCGTCTCCAGCCGGTCGGAGAGGCCGGCGACCTCGCGGTCGAGGGCGGAGAGCTCGCCGAAGCGGCTCACGGCCATCTCGATCGCGGGGACCAGGTCGGTGCGGGAGAACGGCTTGACGAGGTACGCCATCGCCCCGGCGTCGCGGGCGCCCTCGACGAGGTCGCGCTGCGAGAACGCGGTGAGCATGACGACGGGCGCGATCCGCTGGCGGGCGATCCGCTCGGCCGCCGCGATCCCGTCCAGCACGGGCATCTTCACGTCGAGGATGACGAGGTCCGGCCGCAGCTCCTCGACCATCGCCACGGCGCGCTGGCCGTCCGGCGCCTGGCCGACGACGTCCCAGCCCTCCTCGCCGAGCATCTCGGCGAGGTCCATCCGGATCAGTGCCTCATCCTCGGCGATCACGACGCGGCGCTCGCCGCCCGCGCTCCCCTGCTGGCTCACGCGGGACAGGCTATCGGCCGCCGCATCCGTGCCCGGCTTCGGGCAGGAGGATCGGGCGGCGGATCGGACCCAGGGCCGGACCGGGTCGGGCCCCCGGGGAGGCGACTCAGACGCCGGCGCCGACCCCGTCGGGATCGTCGTACCGCTCCTCGAGCCAGGCCTCGACCTCGGCGCGCTCCAAGCCGGCCGCGCTCGCGGCGGTGGCGGCGCGACGGGCGTTCGCCAAGGCTCGGGCGTGGCTGGCGCGAGCCCACTGCTGGACCAGGTCCTGCACGATCTCACCGACCACGCCACGGCTCGCTCGGGGCCGGGTGCCCCGGAGAGGCGTCCCCAGAGACATGCCACCACCTCCTCGTGCGCATGAGACTAGACGGGTCGCCGTGCACGCCCAAGGTCGCGGCGGCACCCCGGAGGCGGTGGAATAGGCCACTGGCCGGACCCGGACGCGGCTGGTGCGCCCGTCGGGGGCCCACGCCGGGGGGTGCAGTACCGTGTCCGCGCCCGCCCCGGTATCCCAACGGCAGAGGAAGCGGTCTCAAACACCGTCCAGTGTGGGTTCGAGTCCCACCCGGGGCACCGCACGGCCGTGTATCACCCGGCCGTGGGTCACCGCCGGTAGGCAGGGGCCACCTCGTTGATCGCGTCGCCCATCCGGTGGATCCGCAGGGCATTGGTCGAGCCGGGGATCCCCGGGGGGCTGCCGCCGATGATGATGACGAGGTCGCCCTGCTCGACGCGCCCGGTCTGCAGGAGCGCCTCGTCGACCTGCCGGACCATCTCATCGGTGTGCTCGACCGGGGCGGTCTTGAAGGTCTCCACGCCCCAGGCCGTCGAGAGCTGCGAGCGGGTGCTGCCCAGCGGGGTGAAGGCGAGCACGGGGATCTGCTGGCGCAGCCGCGAGAGTCGGCGCGCCGAGTCGCCGCTCTGCGTGAAGGCCACGAGATAGCGCGCGCCCACCCGCTCGCCCACCTCGGCAGCCGCCTTGGCGATGACGCCGCCGCGCGTGCGCGGGTCCCACGGGATGGCGGCCATGTGCTCCAGCCCGTGGTCCTCGGTCGACTCGACGATGCGCGCCATGGTCTCGACGGTGTGGACGGGGTAGGCCCCCATGCTCGTCTCGCCGGAGAGCATCACGGCGTCGGCCCCGTCGAGAACGGCGTTGGCGACGTCCGACGCCTCGGCGCGCGTCGGCGCCGGCGAGTCGATCATCGACTCCAGCATCTGGGTCGCGACGATGACCGGCTTCGCCATCCGCCGCGCGCGCCGGATGATGTCCTTCTGGAGAAACGGCACGTCCTCGAGCGGGCACTCGACGCCGAGGTCGCCGCGCGCGACCATCAGTCCGTCGAAGGCGTCCACGATGTCGTCGAGGTGGTCGATCGCCTGCGGCTTCTCGATCTTGGCGATGACGGGGACGTGCACGCCTTCCTCATCCATCACCTTCCGGACGTCCTCGACGTCGGCGGCGCTGCGCACGAAGCTGAGCGCCACGAAGTCCACCCCGAGCCGCAGGGCCAAGCGCAGGTCCGCCACGTCCTTCTCGCTCATCGCCGGCACCGAGACGGCGACGCCGGGCAGGTTGATCCCCTTGTTGTTGCTGACCTCGCCGCCCACAACCACCTCGGTGTGCACGTCCTCGCCCTGGACCTCGCCCACGCGCAGACGCACCCGGCCGTCGTCGATCAGCAGGGGGTCACCCGGTGCCACGTCGCCGGGCAGGCCCAGGTACGTCGTCGAAGCGACCTGGTCGTCACCGGGCACCTCGCGCGTGGTCACGGTCCAGGCCTGGCCCTGCTGCAGGGTCACGGGACCGTCGGCGAAGGTGCCGAGGCGGATCTTGGGCCCCTGCAGGTCAGCCAGGATGCCGACCCCGCTTCCGATCGAGTCGGAGGCCGCCCGGACGAGACGGTAGGCCTCGGCATGATCCTCGTGGGCGCCGTGGCTCATGTTGAGCCGGGCGACGTTCATGCCGGCGTGGATCAACTCCCGGATGCGACGCTCGGACGACGTGGCCGGACCCAGGGTGCACACGATCTTTGCTCTTCGCACCTCGCCATCCTAGCCAGGCTTGGATCGATCAAAGAGCCGCCCACCCCCCTCGGTCGTCGACCGGCAGGCCCCGCTCGCGCAGCCAACCGGTGGCGCGCCGGCGTGAGGCGCGCGCCAGCCAGGCGTCCTGCACCAGCTCGGTGAGCACCTCGACGTCGACCTCACCGAGCCGGGAGGACCGGATCAGCACCGAGCGATGCCCGTCGAAGTGGGGCGTCGTGAAGAGCGGCACCGTCGTGTCGGCGAGCAGGACCCGCTTCTCCTCCTCCGAGGCCACCCACAGCACGATCACGTCGTCCAGAGGCTCGCCGGTCCGCGCATCGACCGCGTCGGGTCGCGGGTTCCGGAAGAACACGAAGGACCTTCCGCCGACCTGGTAGACCGGGCTGCTCCCGGCGTGCTGCACCGTGACGTACGGCATCCCCCGCGCGACCTGGTGCACGTCGTCGACGGTGGCGGGCCGGCCCATGCTGTCCTCAGACCACCAGGGGTCGCTCGTGCGGCTTGACCGGCACGGGCAACGACGAGGCGGAACCCGTCAGGAAGGCGTCCACAGCGGCCGCGGCGGCCCGCCCCTCCGCGATCGCCCAGACGATCAGGGACTGCCCCCGCCCCGCGTCGCCCGCGGCGAAGACGCCCGGCACCGAGGTCGCGTAGGAGTCGTCGCGCCGGACGTTGCCGCGCTCGTCGAGGTCGACGCCCAGCTGCTCGATCAGGCCCGTCCGCTCCGGCCCGGTGAAGCCCATCGCGAAGAGCACCAGGTCGGCCGGGATGTCGCGCTCGGAGCCCTCCACCTCGACGAAGGAACCGGCCCTCATCTCGACGTCGACCAGCCGGAGGGCGCGCACGCGGCCGTCCTCGTCGGCGAGGAACTCCTTGGTCGAGACCGAGTAGACGCGCTCCCCCGCCTCCTCGTGCGCCGAGGAGACGCGGAAGATCATCGGGTAGGTCGGCCACGGCTGGTTGCCGGGTCGCTCGTCGGCGGGCCGCGCCATGATCTCGAGCTGGGTGATCGACGCCGCCCGCTGCCGGGTCGAGGTGCCGAGGCAGTCGGCGCCGGTGTCGCCACCGCCGATGATCACCACGTGCTTGCCCTCGGCGGTCACCTGGTCGGGCACCTCCTCGCCGATCGACGCGCGGTTCGAGGGTGGCAGGAACTCCATGGCCTGGAGGATGCCGTCGAGCTCGCGACCCGGCACCGTGAGGTCACGCGCCTCGGTCGCACCCACCGCCAGCACGACGGCGTCGTACCGGTTGCGCAGCTGGTCGCCCGTGAGGTCATCGCCGCCGACGTTCGCGCCCGGGCGAAAGATCGTGCCCTCGCCGGCCATCTGCTCCAGACGCCGGTCGAGGTGCTTCTTCTCCATCTTGAACTCGGGGATGCCGTAGCGCAGCAGCCCGCCCATCTTGTCGGCGCGCTCGTAGACCGCGACGGTGTGCCCCGCGCGGGTGAGCTGCTGGGCAGCCGCGAGGCCGGCGGGGCCGGACCCGACCACCGCCACGGTGCGACCCGAGAGCCACTCCGGCGGCTGCGGGAGGACGTTCCCGTCCTCCCACGCGCGGTCGATGATCGAGACCTCCACGTTCTTGATCGTCACCGGGTCCTGGTTGATCCCGAGGACGCAGGCGGGCTCGCACGGCGCCGGGCACAACCGCCCGGTGAACTCCGGGAAGTTGTTGGTCGCGTGCAGCCGTTCGATCGCCTCGGGCCAGTCGTCGCGGTAGACCAGGTCGTTCCACTCCGGGATCAGGTTCCCCAGGGGGCAGCCCTGGTGGCAGAAGGGGATGCCGCAGTCCATGCAGCGGCCGGCCTGGGTGTTGATCACGGGCAGGAGGGCGCGGCCCACGCCGTCGGGGTAGACCTCGTTCCAGTCGTGGATGCGCTCCTCGACGGGTCGGCGCGGGGCGCCCTCGCGCCCGTGCTTCAGGAAGCCTTTGGGATCAGCCATGCAGCGCCTCCATCATCCGGTGGGCGGTCTCGTCCTCGCTGAGGCCCTCGGCCTCGGCCTTGGTCTTGGCCTCGAGGACCGTCTTGAACTCGGTCGAGATCACCTCGGTGAACCGCGCCCGGGCGGTGGCCCAGTCGTCGAGCAACGCCTGGGCCACCGGGGAGCCGGTCTCCTCGGCGTGCTGGCGCACCAGGGACTCCAGCTCCTGGGCGGCCTCGCCCTCGACGGGCCGCAGCTCGACGAGCGCCCGGTTGACCAGCTTCTCGTCGAGGTCGAGCACCCACGCGATGCCGCCGGACATCCCAGCCGCGAAGTTGCGGCCCGTGGGGCCGAGCACGACCACGCGCCCGCCCGTCATGTACTCGCAGCCGTGGTCGCCGACGCCCTCGTTGACGGCCCAGGCGCCGGAGTTGCGCACGCAGAACCGCTCCCCCACCTGGCCGCGCAGGAAGACCTGCCCGGACGTGGCGCCGTAGGCGATCGTGTTGCCTGCGATGATCTGCTCCTGCGCGGTGAACCCGGCGTTGCGCGGGGGGCGCACGACGAGTCGACCGCCCGAGAGGCCCTTGCCGACGTAGTCGTTGGCGTCGCCCTCGAGGCGCAGCGTCACCCCGCGCGGCACGAACGCGCCGAACGACTGGCCCGCCGAGCCGGTAAAGGTGAGGTCGATCGTGCCCTCGGGCAGCCCCTCGGCCCGGTAGCGCTTGGTCACCTCGTGGCCCAGCATGGTGCCGACCGTGCGGTTGACGTTGCGGATCTCCACCTGGGCCCGCACGGGCTCGCCGCGCTCCAGGGCCGGCTCGGCGATCTCGATCAGCCGGTTGTCCAGCGCCTTGTCGAGGCTGTGGTCCTGCACCGTGGTGTGGTGCAGCGCCGCTCCCTCGGGCAGCTCGGGCTTGTGCAGCACCGGCTCCAGGTCCAGCCCGGCGGCCTTCCAGTGCTCCACGGCCCGCGCCACGTCGATGCTCTCCACGGCGCCGATCGCCTCCCTCAGGCTGCGAAAACCGAGCTCGGCGAGCAGCGCGCGCACCTCCTCGGCGAGGTAGGTGAAGAAGTTCACCACGTGCTCGGCCTGGCCCTCGTAGCGGGCGCGCAGCGTCGGGTTCTGGGTCGCGACACCGACCGGGCAGGTGTCGAGGTGGCAGACCCGCATCATGATGCAGCCCGAGACCACCAGCGGCGCGGTGGAGAACCCGTACTCCTCGGCGCCGAGCAGCGCGGCGATGACCACGTCGCGACCGGTCTTCAGCTGGCCGTCGGTCTGCACCACGATCCTGTCGCGCAGCCCGTTGAGCAGCAGGGTCTGCTGCGTCTCGGCGAGCCCCAGCTCCCACGGGCCGCCCGCGTGCTTGAGCGAGGTCAGCGGGGAGGCACCGGTGCCGCCGTCGTGGCCGGAGATCAGCACGACGTCCGCGTGCGCCTTGGACACGCCGGCCGCGACCGTGCCCACGCCCACCTCGGCCACGAGCTTGACGTGCACCCGGGCCGAGGGGTTGGCGTTCTTGAGGTCGTGGATCAGCTGCGCCAGGTCCTCGATCGAGTAGATGTCGTGGTGCGGCGGCGGCGAGATCAGCCCGACCCCCGGCGTGGAGTACCGGGTCTTCGCGATCCACGGGTAGACCTTGTTGCCCGGCAGCTGGCCGCCCTCGCCTGGCTTCGCGCCCTGCGCCATCTTGATCTGCAGGTCGTCGGCGTTCGTCAGGTACTCCGAGGTGACGCCGAAGCGCCCCGAGGCGACCTGCTTGATCGCCGAGCGCCGCGTCGGATCGTGCAGCCGGTCCGAGTCCTCGCCGCCCTCGCCCGTGTTCGACTTCGCGCCGAGCCGGTTCATCGCGATCGCCAGCGTCTCGTGCGCCTCCTGCGAGATCGATCCGTAGGACATCGCGCCGGTGGAGAAGCGCTTGACGATCTCGGAGACCGGCTCGACCTCGTCGAGCGGCACCGAGGCGCGACCGGCCTCCTCCGCGGTCCGCAGGCGGAACAGGCCCCGCAGGGTCATCAGCCGCTCGGAGTGCTCGTTGACCCGGCTCGTGTACTGCTGGAACACATCGAAGCGCCCGGCCCGCGTGGAGTGCTGGAGCCGGAAGACCGTCTCCGGGTCGAAGAGGTGCGGCTCGCCCTCGCGCCGCCACTGGTACTCACCGCCGACCTCGAGCTCGCGGTGCGCGGGGACGATGCCGGCCCGCGGGTACGCCGCGGCGTGCCGGCGCGCCACCTCCTCGGCCAGCGTCCCGAGCTCGATGCCGCCGAGCTTGGAGGTGGTGCCGGTGAAGTACTTGTCCACCACGGCCTGCGAGAGCCCGACCGCCTCGAAGATCTGCGCGCCCGTGTAGGAGGCGATGGTCGAGACGCCCATCTTCGACATCACCTTGAGCACGCCCTTGCCCAGGCCCCGGACCAGGTTGCGCATCGCGGTCTCGGGGTCGGTCTTGACGTAGTAGCCCTCGCGCGCGAGGTCCTCCACCGACTCCATCGCGAGGTAGGGGTTCACCGCGGCGGCGCCGTAGCCCACCAGCAGCGCGACGTGGTGCACCTCGCGCACGTCGCCGGCCTCGACCAGCAGGCCGACCTGGCTGCGCGTCTTCTCGCGCACCAGGTGGTGGTGCACGGCGCCGGTCAGCAGCAGCGAGGGGATCGGGGCCAGCTCGGCCGTGGAGTGCCGGTCGGAGAGGACGATGACCCGCGCGCCGTCCGCGATCGCCTGCGAGGCCTCGGCGCAGATCTCGTCGAGCCGGGCGGCAAGCGCCTCGCCGCCGCCCTCGACCTCATAGAGCCCCCGGACGATGTGCACGCCGAAGCCCTGCATGTCGCCGTCCCGGTTGATGTGCCGGATCTTCGCCAGCTCGTCGTTGTCGATGACCGGGAACGGCAGCACCACCTGGCGGCAGGACGCCGGAGTCGGCTCGAGGAGGTTGCCCTGCGGTCCGATGGAACCCCACAGCGAGGTGACGAGCTCCTCGCGGATGGCGTCCAGCGGCGGGTTCGTGACCTGCGCGAAGAGCTGGCTGAAGTAGTCGAAGATCAGTCGGGGCTTCTGGGAGAGGACGGCGATCGGGGTGTCGGTGCCCATCGAGCCGATCGGCTCGGCTCCCGTGTTGGCCATCGGCGTGAGCAGGACGCGCAGCTGCTCCTCGGTGTAGCCGAAGACCTGTTGGCGCCGGGTGACCGACGCGTGCGTGTGCACGATGTGCTCGCGCTGCGGGACGTCCTCGAGGTGGACGAGCCCCGCGTGCAGCCACTCGCCGTAGGGGTGCTCGGCCGCGAGCTCGCCCTTGATCTCCTCGTCCTCGATGATCCGGTGCTCCGCGATGTCCACCAGGAACATGCGGCCCGGTTGCAGCCGGCCCTTGCGGACCACGGTCGCGGGGTCGATGTCGAGGACCCCGACCTCGGAGGCGAGCACGACGAGACCGTCGTCGGTGACCCAGTAGCGCGAGGGCCGCAGCCCGTTGCGGTCCAGGACCGCGCCGACCTGGGTGCCGTCGGTGAAGACCACGCAGGCCGGACCGTCCCACGCCTCCATCATCGTCGAGTGGAACTCGTAGAACGCCCGGCGGGCGGGGTCCATGTCGGGGTTGTTCTCCCACGCCTCCGGGATCATCATCAGCACCGAGTGCGGCAGCGAGCGGCCCCCCAGGTGCAGCAGCTCGAGGACCTCGTCGAAGGTCGCCGAGTCCGAGGCCCCCGGGGTGCAGATCGGGAAGAGGCGGTCCAGGTCGCCCGGGATCAGGTCCGAGGAGAGCAGCGCCTCGCGGGCCCGCATCCAGTTCCGGTTGCCCATGACCGTGTTGATCTCGCCGTTGTGGGCGATGAACCGGAACGGGTGGCTCAGCGGCCAGCTCGGGAAGGTGTTCGTGGAGAACCGCGAGTGCACGACGGCGACGGCCGTGGCCATCCGCTCGTCGACCAGGTCGGGGTAGAACTCGTGCAGCTGCTGGGTGGTGAGCATGCCCTTGTAGGCCAGCGTGCGCGAGGAGAGCGAGGGGAAGTAGACGTCCGTCTCGTGCTCGGCGCGCTTGCGCAGGCACCAGGCCAGCCGCTCCAGGGCCATGCCGCTCTCGTGCCCGTCCGTGGTGGCGACGAAGAGCTGCGAGAACGTCGGCATCACGCCGATCGCGGTGGAGCCCAGCGTCGACGGGTCGGTCGGCACCGGGCGCCACCCCAGGACCTCCAGGCCCTCCTCGCGGGCGATCTCCTCGATCCGACCGCGCGTCTTGGCGACGTTCTCCTCGTCGCCGGGCAGGAAGGCCGCGCCGACGGCGTACTTCCAGCGCCCCGGCAGCTCGAAGCCGGCCGCGGCCGCGGTCTCGCGCAGGAACGCGTCGGGCACCTGCATCAGGATGCCGGCGCCGTCACCCGAGTTGGGCTCGGCGCCCGCGGCGCCGCGGTGGTCGAGGTTGCGCAGCGCGGTGAGCGCCTTGGCGACGATGTCGTGGCTGGCCTCGCCCGTCATGGTCGCCACGAACGCGACCCCGCAGGCGTCGTGCTCCTGGCTCGGGTCGTAGAGACCCTGGGCCTGAGGAAATGGGGGCGGCGGGAACGCGGAGTCCTGGTGCACGGGGCACTCTCCCGTCGTCGTCGGTAGGTCCCCATGACGGAGCATCGGGAAGACCTGGCAGGGCGTGGAAGCGTGAGCAGGGGACGACATTGGCCCTAGCGAACGCGCCGAGGCTACCACTCGGACCGGCCCGCATCCGCCCCGGAACCGGGCGCTGGGACGCGCGGTGGTGCCCGGGGCCCGGATGCCCCGGGCCGGTTCAGACCTGTGTGCCGACCGCCGCACCGACCAGGTAGGTGGCCGCGAAGGCGGCCCCGCCGAGCAGCACCTGACGCGACCCGCCATACCACCACGTGCGGCTCGTGACGTTCGTGACGAGGACGCCACAGCCGAAGAGCGCCACCAGCGTCAGCGAGATGGCCAGGGCCAACGACTGGGCACCCAGCAGGTAGGGCAGCAGCGGGATCATGGCCCCGATGGCGAAGGAGACGAAGGAGGAGCCGGCGGCCACCGTCGGCGAGGCGAGGTCGTCGGGGTCGACGCCGAGCTCCTCTCGGGCGTGCACCACCACGGCGTTCTCGGGATCGGCGTGGATCTGACGGGCCACCTCGTCCGCCAGCTCGGGCTCGAGACCCTTCGCGACGTACATCGCGGCCAGCTCGGCGATCTCGGCCGCGGGGTTCGCCTCGATCTCGCGGCGCTCCTTGCCGATCTCGCGCTCGGCCGCCTCCGACTGGCTGGCCACCGACGCGTACTCCCCTGCCGCCATCGAGAAGGCGCCGGCTGCCAGACCGGCGAGCCCGGCCAGCACCACGGCGGAGCTGTCCGTGGCACTGCGGGTGCCGCCCGCGACGCCCGCGATCAGCGCGGCGTTGGAGACCAGCCCGTCCATCGCCCCGAAGACGGCCGGCCGCAGCCAGCCTCCCGTGACGTCGGGGTGCTCATGGTCGACCTCGGGGATCTCGGACGCGCTCATGAGGGCAACTTATCCGGATTGATTCCAGAATTCACCGAAGGCGAGGCTCACCTGAGTCCTCCTCGGCCCCACTCTCGGACCCCGCCTCGGACCCGGTCTCGGACCCGCTCTCGTCACCCACCGGCGCGCCGTCGTCGCTCCGCGGCTCGCGGTAGACCGACTCCTCGCGGCCGGGGTGGCGGCGCCAGGACCACACGAACCAGACGGCGGCGAGCAGGAACAGCACGATCGAGGTCCACACGTTCCAGCGGAGCCCGAGCACGTCGTCGAGCTGGACGGTGTCGACGCGCAGGGTCTCGATCCAGCCGCGGCCCAGCGTGTAGGCCATCACGTAGAGCGCGAGCACGCGGCCGTGGCCGAGGCGCAGCCGCCGGTCGAGGACCACCACGACGACGAAGGCGGCGAGGGCCCAGAGGCTCTCGTAGAGGAACGTCGGGTGGAAGGTCTCGGCGGCCAGGGCGGAGGACGGGCGGTTGGCCGGGTCGATCTCCAGCGCCCACGGCAGGTCGGTCGGCTTGCCGAAGAGCTCCTGGTTGAACCAGTTGCCCCACCGGCCGATGGCCTGAGCGACCAGGACCCCGGGCGCCAGGGCGTCGAGCATCGGCAGCACCTTCACGCCCGCGCGCCGGCAGCCGATCACGACGCCCACCGCCCCGAGCGCCACGCCCCCCCAGATACCGAGCCCGCCGTTCCACACGTAGAGCGCGTCCACCGGGTCGCGCCCGTCGCCGAAGTAGAGCTGCCAGTCCGTGGCCACGTGGTAGAGCCGGGCGCCCACCAGCCCGAAGGGGATCCCCCAGATGGCGACGTCGGTGGCCTCGCCCGGCGCACCTCCGCGCGCCCGCCAGCGTCGCTCGCCGATCCAGATCGCCACGACGACGCCGGCGACGATGCACAGCGCGTAGGCCCGCAGCGGGACCGGACCGAGCTCCCAGACGCCCTGGGACGGGCTGGGGATCGACAGCGGCAGCGCGGCCAGCGGGGTCACGAGAGCCCCTCCTCGAGCAGGCGGTCGGCGTCGGGACCCAGCAGCGCCCCCACATCGGCGGCGAGCTCCGCGGGCGAGACCTCGCGGCCCCAGAGGATCGGCGCCGAGTCGTCGGGCAGGACCCCGGTGACCTGGGTGCTGTGCGCCTGGAGCTCGCGGCCGCCGCTGGGCAGTCGGTCGCCCTGGCCCACGTAGACCGCGAGCGGCTCGCCGACGTCGGCGATGGTGCCCAGCTCACCGGTGAGCCCGACGAACGCGGGGTCGAACCGGTCGAGCCAGGCACGCAGCGCCGGACCGGTGTCCCGCGCGGGGTCGGTGGTGACGAAGACGACCTGCACGCGATCGCGCTGGTCGTCGCTGAGCCGGTTCATCGCCGCGGCGAGCGTGGTCGTGACCGCGGGGCAGATGTCCGGGCAGTGGGTGTAGCCGAAGAAGACCAGGGTGAGGTCCGCGTCCGTGTCGCGCGCGAGGCTGAACGGCTCACCGTCGGTGTCGGTCAGCGGCGTCGCCGGCACCTCGTACGGCGCGTGCACCGTGCCGGCGAGGGCCTCCGGCGACGCCTCGCCGTCCGACGCCCCCCGCGACGAGGCGCCGGCGGAGCAGCCCACGAGCAGCGCGGCGGCCAGCACCGCCCCGACCGCCCGCGCACAGCGGAAGATCCGCTCACCCACGGTGCCGCCCGTGTCGCACCCCGGCGGCGAGCTCCGCGGTGAGGTCCGCCAGCGCGCGCAACCCGGCGGCACGGTCGTCCGGATGGTCCAGCAGGGTGCGCACGAAGGCCGAGCCCACGATCACGCCGTCGGCGTAGGAGGCCACCTCAGCCGCCTGGTCGCCGCTGCCGACCCCCAGGCCGACGCACACCGGCAGGTCGCTGACGGCCCGGACCCGCGCGACCAGCGGTCCCGCCAGATCGCTCGTGGTGGTCCGCGCACCGGTCACGCCCATGACGGCGGTGGCGTAGACGAACCCCCGACAGGCCCCGGCCGTCATGCGCACGCGCTCGTCGGTCGAGGACGGCGCGACGAGGAAGACCTTGTCGAGATCGTGCCGGTCGGCGGCCACGATCCAGTCCGCGCCGCTGTCGGGGGTCAGGTCCGGCGTGATCAGGCCCGCGCCACCGGCCCCGGAGAGGTCGCGTGCGAAGCGCTCGACGCCGTAGGCGTCGACCGGGTTCCAGTAGGTCATCGCGAGCGTCGGCGTGCCGGTGCCGGCGACGGCCTCGACGGTGGCGAGCACGTCGCGGGTCCGGACTCCGCCCTCGAGCGCCTGCTGCACCCCGGCCTGGATCGTGGGCCCGTCCATCACGGGGTCGCTGTAGGGGAGCCCCACCTCGATCACGTCGCAGCCGTTCTCCACCATCACGCGCATCGCCTCGATGCCGCCCGCCACGTCGGGAAAGCCGGCCGGGAGATAGCCCACCAGCCCGGCACGGCCCTCCGCACCCGCCGCTGCCAGGGCGGTGCGCGTGCTCACCCGCCGTCCTCGCCGAGGCCGAACCACTCCATGGCCGTGCCCATGTCCTTGTCGCCGCGGCCGGAGAGGTTCACCAGCACGGTGGCCTCGGGGCCGTGCGCCGCCACCAGCCGGCCGGCGTGCCGCACCGCGCCGGCGACGGCGTGGGCCGACTCGATGGCCGGGATGATTCCCTCCGTGCGGGCCAGGAGCGCCATCGCGTCCATCGCCTCGGTGTCGGTGACCGCCTCGTAGGTCGCCCGCCCCGTCGCCGCCAGGTGCGCGTGCTGCGGGCCGACGCCCGGGTAGTCCAGTCCGGCCGAGATCGAGTGCGACTCGCGGGTCTGCCCCTCGTCGTCCTGCAGCACGAAGGTGCGGGCGCCGTGGAGGATGCCCCGCACCCCGCCCACGATCGTCGCGGCGTGCCGGGGGGTCTCGACACCCTCACCCCCGGCCTCGAAGCCGAGCACCTCGACGTCCGCGTCGTCCAGGAAGGCGGTGAACAGGCCGATCGCGTTCGAGCCGCCGCCGACACAGGCGGCGACGGCGTCGGGCAGCCTGCCGTGCTGCTCGAGGCACTGGGCGCGTGCCTCGTCGCCGATGCCGCGGGTGAAGTCACGGACCATGCTCGGGAAGGGGTGCGGCCCGGCGGCGGTGCCGAAGAGGTACGCCGTGTGGTCGACGTTGGCCACCCAGTCGCGCATCGCCTCGTTGATGGCGTCCTTCAGCGTCGCGCTGCCGGACTCCACCGGGACCACGGTCGCCCCCAGGAGGTTCATCCGGGCCACGTTGAGCGCCTGGCGGCGGGTGTCGACCGCGCCCATGTAGACGGTGCAGTCCAGGCCGAAGTACGCCGCCGCCGTGGCGCTCGCCACGCCGTGCTGGCCGGCGCCGGTCTCGGCGATCACGCGCGGCTTGCCCATCCGCCGGGCGAGCAGGGCCTGGCCCATCACGTTGCGGATCTTGTGCGCGCCGGTGTGGTTGAGGTCTTCCCGCTTGAGCAGGATCCGGACGCCGACCTCCCGCGAGAGACGGGTCGCCTCGTAGAGGGAGCTGGGCATGCCGGCGTAGTCCCGCAGCACCGCGTCCAGCTCGGCCATGAACGTCGGATCCGCCGTCGCGGACTGCCAGGCCTCGGTGAGCTCGTCGAGCGCACCCACGAGGGCCTCGGGCATGTAGCGGCCGCCGAAGCCCTGCTCCGGCTCGCCGAACCAGCCGCGATCGTCCGCACCGTGGGACGCCGGCGGGGCCGCCGACGAGGCCGGGATCGTCTTCTCGGTCATCTCGCCACCTCACTCGCCCCGCTCGGGACGTCGACCGGTCGGGTCACGGGCAGGCCGGTCATCGCCCGGACGGCGGCCCCGGGCTCGCCGTCGCGGACCAGCGCCTCGCCCACGAGAAGGGCACGGGCGCCCAGGGCCGCGTACCGCGCGGCGTCGACGGCACCCGCGATCCCGGACTCGGCCACCAGCACGCGATCGCCCGGCAGCTGCGGCGCGAGCCGGGCGAAGGCGCCCGGATCGACGCCGAGGGTCTTGAGGTTGCGCGCGTTCACGCCGATCAGGTCGGCGCCGAGGGCGACCGCGCGCTCGGCCTCGGCCTCGTCGTGGACCTCGACGAGCACCGCCATGCCGAGCCCGCGGGCCGTCTCGTGGAGGCGGCGAAGGGTGTCATCGTCGAGGGCGGCGACGATCAGCAGGACGAGGTCGGCGCCGGCCGCACGCGCCTCGAGGACCTGGTAGTCGCCGACCAGGAAGTCCTTGCGCAGCAGCGGCACGTCGACGGCGGCGCGCACGGCGCGGAGGTCCGCCAGGCTGCCGCCGAAGCGCCGCTCCTCGGTGAGCACGCTGATCGCGGCAGCGCCGCCCGCCGCGTAGCGCCGGGCGAGTGCCGTCGGGTCGGGGATGGGCGCGAGGTCGCCCCTGCTGGGGCTGCGGCGCTTCACCTCGGCGACGACGCTCGTGCTCGGGGCGCGCAGGTGGGGCATCGGGTCGCGGGGCGGATCGGCGTCCGCCAGGGCCGCGCGCACGTCGGCCAGCGGCACCTGCGCCTCGCGCGTCGCGAGGTCGGCACGGACGCCGACGACGATGTCGTCGAGGACCGACATGGAGGACCTCCGGGACGTGGATCGGACGTCTCCCAGCCTCTCACGCACGCCCAGCGACGCCGCCGGGAGCCCGCCGCCGCCGACGGTGATCCGCGTCCCGCGCCCGAGGCCGCGGACCCGATACGCTCCTGTGGCCAGCACCCGGCCGCACGCGAGACCTCTCGGGAGAGACCATGAGCCAGCAGCCGCCCACCCCGCCCTACGGCGGGGGCCAGCCGCCCTACGGCGGGGGCCAGCCGCCCTACGGCGGGGGCCAGCCGCCCTACGGCGGGGGCCAGCCGCCCTACGGCGCGCCGCCCCCGGACCACCCCAAGGCCACCACCGCGCTCGTGCTCGGCATCATCGGCATCGCCTGCTGCTCGCCCTTCGGGATCGCCGCAGCCATCGTGGGCAACAACGCCATGAAGGAGATCGACGCCTCCGGCGGCGCCCAGGGCGGCCGCGGCCGGGCCCAGGCCGGCAAGATCCTGGGAATCATCGCGATGGTGTTCCTGGTGCTCTCCCTCATCGGGCTCGGCCTGGCCATCGCGACCGGCGGCTTCAGCTTCGAGGTGGGCGACACCTCGGGCTACTAGGAGAGCAGCCACTCCAGGCCGGGGAGGTTGCGCACCACGCCGAAGGCGAGCAGCACGACGGCCACGGCGACCCCCGCGACCAGCTGGCTCCGGGGTCCTCCCGGCAGCGGCCGCCCGCGCCAGCGCGAGGCCAGCCAGACGACCCACCAGGCGGCCAGCAGGGGCAGCGCGGTGACGATGACGACGTTGCTGGAGAACGCCGCGACCAGGTCGCCCTGCGTCAGCTCGTGGACGGCGCGCAGGCCGCCGCACCCGGGGCAGTCCACGCCGAGCCCGAGCCGGATCGGGCAGAAGCCCCAGGAGCCGGACTGGTGCGGGTCCCGCACCGCGAGGGCGCCGACCGCGGCCAGGGCCGCCGCCCCCAGGCCGGCCGGCAGGGCCGACCGCGACCACCGGCCACCGGGGCGTCCGGTGCTCGGTCTGGGCGGGGCGTCGAGGGCGGTCACGGCGGGTGCCTCAGTGCCCCCCGGACGGCGTGCTGCCCATGCCCATCCTGGACATCACGAGGAAGAGCGGGAGGGCGATGACGCCCAGGACGACGCCGACCCAGAACATCGCCATCGAGACCGGCGAGAGCATCAGGGCGATGCCGCCGACCAGGAAGCCGGCGAGACCGACGCCCACGGCCGTCCAGGCCGCCGGGGTGTTGCCGTGGTTGTCAGACATGCGGGGCGCTCCTCGGTGGTGCGGGCGTCGTGGGGGCGGGTGACCCTGGTCGATGGCTGGTCCGTGCCCGCCGGGCCAGTCTATTCAGCTCTCGGGCTCGGTGGGGTCGCGACCCTCGTCCAGGGCGCGCCAGGTATCGAGGTCCCGGGCGTCCCCGTCGTCCCCCCGGCCGGCCGGGCGGGCGGCGCCTCCGGGGCCGACCCGGTCGGAGGCGCGCGCCGCGGCCGGGGCGTCGTAGCGGGCGCCCATCTCCGGCCAGGCCGGGCAGAGCCGGACGGCGAGCACCAGCGCGACGACCGTGGCCGACGCGGCGCCGACGGCCGCGGGGAACCACGCGGTCAGCCCCGCCTCGACGCTCGAGCCCGTGCCGGCGTACGCCGCGCGGACCTCGTCCGGCAGCGAGCCGATGCCCGTCGCGAGCGCGGCCAGCACGCCCAGTCCGGCGACGAGCCCGAGGACGAGCACGGCCCGGCGCACGTGGCGCCGGGTCACCAGGGCCACCCCCCACGCGGCCAGCACGACCAGCGAGAGCGCGGAGGCCAGCGGCAGCTCGGCGGGCGGGGCGGCCGCCAGGGGCAGCCCGGCCGGGACGTCGTCGGCGCGGGCCAGAGGCTGGGCCGTCGCGACCGCGGTCAGCGCCGCCGCCGCGATCCCGCCGACCAGCACCGGCGCGGCGGCGCGGCGGGCCCGGTCGCTCACGGCTGCGGCCCCGCGTCCGTGCGTGTCCCGGTGGCGTGGGACCGCTCCAGCAACGGGTCCGCGTCGAAGCAGGTGCGATCCCCGGTGTGGCAGGCCGGCCCCTCCTGGTGCACGCGGACCAGCAGGGTGTCCCCGTCGCAGTCCAGGCGGACCTCGCGCACCCACTGCCGGTGGCCGCTGGTCTCGCCCTTCACCCAGTACTCGGCACGCGAGCGGCTCCAGTAGGTCGCCCGACCGGTCGTCAGCGTGCGGGCCAGCGCCTCGTCGTCCATCCAGCCCAGCATCAGGACCTCGCCCGAGTCGTGCTGCTGCACCACCGCAGGCACGAGGCCGTCGGCGGAGCGGGTCAGGCGGGCGGCGATCCCGGGGTCCAACGTCGTCACCGCTCCAGTATCCCCGGCCGGGACCAGGCCGAGGGACGCCGGGCGCCTCAGCGGCCCTGCTGGGCCACCCAGGAGCCGTGCAGGCCGGCGTACACGCCCGTCCGCGCCACGAGCTCGGCGTGGGAACCCCGCTGCACCACCTCGCCCCGGTCGACGACGATCACCTCGTCGGCGGCCTCCGCGGTGCTCAGCCGGTGGGCGATCGTCACCGAGGTGCGCCCGGTCATGAGCCGCTCCAGGGCGCGGCCGATCCGCATCTCGAGCGCCGGGTCGACGGCACTGGTCGCCTCGTCGAGGACCAGCAGGTCGGGGTTGGCGAGCTGGGCCCGCAGCAGCGAGACGAGCTGGCGCTCCCCGGCCGACAGCGACTCGCCGCGCTGCCCCGCGCGCGTGGCCAGGCCGTGGGGCAGGCCGGCCAGCCAGTCGCCCAGCCCGAGCTCCTCGGCCGCGACGCGGATCTGCTGGTCGGTGGCCTCGAGGTCGCCGTAGCGCGCATTGGCTGCGATCGTGTCGTCGAAGAGGAAGCCCTCCTGCGGCACCAGCACCACGCTGCGCCGCAGGGAGCCCGGGACCACGTCGCGGACGTCGATGCCGTCGAGCAGGACCCGGCCCGCGCTGACGTCCATCAACCGCGTGACGAGCTTGGCGATGGTGGACTTCCCGGAGCCCGTCTCCCCCACCACGGCCACCCGCGAGCCCGGGGCGATGGTCAGGTCGACGTCCCGGAGCACCGGCGGACCACCCGGGTAGGCGAAGCCCACGTGCTCCAGGCCGACCTCCAGGGGTCCGCGCGGCAGGGTCCGGCCGTCGGGTCCCGGGTCCGCCAGGTCGGCCGGCGTCTCCAGGATGCCGATCACGCGCCGCCAGCCCGCGAGGGCGAGCTGGGCCTCCGTGAGGATCTGGGTGCCCATCTGCACCGGCCCGACGAAGAGCGTGACGATGAAGGCGAAGGCTACGACCTCGCCGGCGGTGATGTCGCCCGCGAGTCCGAGCAGCACCCCGCCGATCACCACGCCCGCGTTGGCCAGCCCCGCGGAGAGGCCGCCCAGCGAGAACGAGAAGGCCGTCAGCCCCTGGGCGTGCGTGCTCGCCGCCCGCTGCCGCTCGATCGCCTCGTCGATGCGGCGTTGGGTGCGCGCCTCGACGGCGTAGGTGCGGACCACCTCGGCGCCGACGACCGGCTCGGCGATCAGGGAGAGCAGCGCGCCGACCTGGCGGCGCACGACGCCGTACGCCTCGCTGAGCCGGCGTTGGAAGAACCGCAGGGACAGGAACAGCGGGGCGAAGCACACCCAGACCAGGATCGCGAGCTGCCAGCTGTAGACGACCATCACGACCGTGGCGAGCAGGATCTGGCCCATGCTGATCACGAAGAGGATGCCGCCGAAGACGAGGAACTGGCTCACCTGGTCGACGTCGCTGGTGACCCGCGAGACCAGCGAGCCGCGCCGCTCGGTGTTCTGCGTGAGCAGCGGCAGGTCGTGCACGTGCCGGAAGGCCTTCGTGCGCAGCGCGGCCAGCCCGTGCTCCGCGCTGCGGAAGAGCCGAGCGATCATCCAGAACTGGCCGATGCCGGCGACGACCAGCGCCGCAGCGGCGACCAGGCCCGTGCGCACCGTGTAGGCGAGGTCGGGGCCGCCGGTCGCGCCGAGGCCCTGGTCGAGGGTCCGCTGGACCGCGATGGGGACGACGATCTGGCCGATCGTGGCGACGACGGCCAGCGCCAGCGTCCCGGCGAGGCCCTGGGTCAGCTCGGGTGACCACGCCAGCCCGCGGCGGATCGTCGCGATGGCCTTGATGCCCTCGCCGGAGTCGAGCACGGTGCCCGAGCGGGCCGGTTGCCGGCCGGGGCCACGCTCGGTCTCCCGGTCGGTGTCCAGGGAGCTCATCGCTCACCCCACCCCGGGTCGGGCCAGGCCTCGTCGTCGCCGCCGACGCTCTCGTGCACGGGGTCCGGGACGTGGTCGTGCCCCGGCTCGTGCTCGGCCTCGTAGGCGTTGACCAGCGTGGCGTACGCCGGCGAGCGCGCCAGCAGCTCGGCGTGCGTGCCCCGGTCGACGATGCGGCCCCCGTCGAGGTGCAGCACCTCGTCGGCGAGGCCGATGGTGGCCTTGCGGTAGGCGACGAGCACCAGCGTCGCGCCGCCCGAGCCCTGCGCCGGGCCGGGCCCGCGCAACGCCTGGAGGATGCGGGCCTCCACCTCCGGGTCGACGGCCGACGTCGCGTCGTCCAGGATGAGCAGCCGCGGCCGCCGCACCATCGCGCGCGCCAGCGAGATGCGCTGCCGCTGGCCGCCCGAGAGGGAGGTGCCCCGCTCCCCCAGCTGGGAGTCGAGGCCCTGCGGGAGCGCGGCGACGAAGCCCTCGGCCTGCGCTGCCCGCAGCGCGGCCCAGATCTCCTCGTCGGTCACGTCGGCGCCAAGCGCCACGTTGTCCCGGACCGTGTCGTCGAAGAGGAAGGCCGACTGCCCGACGTGCGAGACCGAGCCGGCCAGCTCGCCCGGGGCGAGGTCCCGCAGGTCGACGCCGTCCACGAGCACCCGGCCACGGCCGGGGTCGACGAGGCGGGTCAGCAGCGTGGTGAGCGTGGTCTTGCCGCTCGCCGTGGGCCCGACCAGCGCAACGGTCCGTCCGGGGGGGACCTCGAAGCTGACCGAGGTGAGCAGGCGCTGGTCGGGGCCGTGGGCGTACGCCACCCCCTGCACCGCGAGGTGCGCGCCGGCCGGTGCGCGGTCGAGTGCGTCCGGGCCGTAGTCCATGGCGCCGGTGGCGTCGAGAACCCGGCTCACTCGGTCGAAACCCACGACGCTGCGGGGGAGCTCGCCCAGCAGCCAGCCGATCGAGCGGATCGGGAACGACACCACCGTCAGCAAGTAGGCGACGGTGACCACCGACCCGGCCTCCGTGTCCCCCGCCAGCACCCGCGAGACGCCGACCGCGAGCACCAGCAGCACGCCGAGGTTGGGCAGCGCCGCCAGCGCGGGGTCGAACGCGGCGCGGATGCGTCCGGCGCGCACGGTCACGTCGCGCAGCTCGCCGGCCTTGGCCTCGAAGCGCGCCGTCTCCTCGCCCTCGCGGCCGAGGGTCTTGACCACCATCGCGCCGTCGAAGGACTCGTGCGCGATCTCGCTGAGCTCGGCGCGCAGCTGCTGGGCCCGGGTCATCAGCGGCGACGAGAGCCGCTGGAAGACGAGGTTGGCACCCACCACGGCCGGAAAGACCAGGATCCCGACCACGGCGAGCACGAGGTCTGCGGCCAGCATCTGGCCGATGGCGATGACCATCATCGCCAGCGTCCCGACGGCCATGGGCAGCGGCGCGATCGGCATCCACGCGGCCTCGACGTCCGAGTTGGCGTTGGAGAGCAGCTGGCCCGTGGGGTGCCGGTGGTGCCACTCCATCGGCAGGCGCAGGTACTGCCGGGTGACCGCCCGGCGATAGTGCGCCTGCATCCGGTACTGCATGATCCCGGCGCCCAGGCGGCGGGCCACGATGCCGACCGCGCGGAGGAGCGCGACGCCGAGGAAGAGCCCGAAGACCGCCCAGAGCAGCCCGGCGGAGACCTCGCCGTCGCGGAAGGCCGGCAGGATCGCGTGGTCGGTGGCCCAGCCCAGCACCCACGCGTCCGCGACGGTGAGCGCCCCGAAGAGCACGCCGCCGAGCGCGGAGACGGCGAAGACGCGCGGCTCGCGGCGGATCGCGACCCACAGCACGGCGAGACCGCGGCGCGTCGTGGAGCCGCCGCCGGCGGCCGATCCCGCGGCGGGACCGTCCGCCCTTGTCACCGCCACGTCCCCGACTGCCTCCTCGACCGCCCGCGCGCCCCCGGACCGGATGCGTCGAGGGCGCGGGCCCACGGCGCTCGTGAGACCCGACACCACTCAACCGGTCGACGGGGCGGACTATTCCGGTCGGCGAGAACAGCGGCGGCCCGCATCGCTCCGCGAGCGGCCCCGACGAACGCCGGCGCGCCCCTCAGCGCACCGGCTGACCGGCGTCCGCCAGCGCCCGCTTCACCTCGCCGATGGTGACGTCCTTGAAGTGGAAGACGGACGCCGCGAGGACCGCGTCCGCGCCGGCGGTCACCGCGGGCGGGAAGTGCTCGGCCGCGCCGGCCCCGCCGGAGGCGATCACCGGCACGTCCACCGCGGCCCGCACGGCGGCGATCAGGTCGAGGTCGAAGCCGTCGCGGGTCCCGTCGGCGTCCATGGCGTTGAGCAGGATCTCGCCCGCGCCGAGCCGGCAGGCCCGCGCGGCCCACTCGAGCGCGTCCAGTCCCGCCGACCGGCGGCCCCCGTGCGTGGTCACCTCGAAGCCCGAGGGAGTGCCCTCCGCCCGGCGCGCGTCGAGGGAGAGCACGAGCACCTGGTTGCCGAAGCGGTCAGCGATCTCGGCGACCAGCTCGGGGCGGGCGATGGCCGCGGTGTTGACCGCGACCTTGTCGGCTCCCGCGCGCAGCAGCCGGTCGACGTCCTCGCACGAGCCGACGCCCCCGCCGACGGTGAGCGGGATGAACACCTCCTCCGCGCACCGCGAGACCATCTCCATCGTGGTGACCCGGCCCTCGTGGGCGGCGGAGATGTCCAGGAAGGTGAGCTCGTCGGCGCCCTCGGCGTCGTAGAGCCGGGCCAGCTCGACGGGGTCGCCCGCATCGCGCAGGCCCTGGAACCGCACGCCCTTGACCACCCGGCCGGCGTCGACGTCGAGGCAGGGGATCACGCGCACCGCGAGGGTCATGGCCTGCCCCCGGGCTGCGCGGGGCCGGCAGGACCCCGGGTGAGGGCCAGCGCCTCCTCGAGGGTGAACCGCCCCTCGTAGAGCGCGGTCCCAGCAATGGCGCCCTCCACCCCGAGCGGGACGAGCTCCATCAGGGCGGCGATGTCGGCCAGCTCGGTGACCCCGCCGGAGGCGACCACCGGTCGGTCGGTGGCGGCGCAGACGTCACGCAGCAGGCCGAGGTTGGGCCCCTGGAGCATCCCGTCCTTGTTCACGTCGGTCACGACGTAGCGGGCACACCCCTCGCCGTCGAGGCGCGCGAGCACCTCGTAGAGGTCGCCGCCGTCGCGGGTCCAGCCCCGCGCGGCCAGCGTGCGGCCCCGGACGTCGAGGCCGATGGCGATCCGGTCGCCGTGCTCCGCGATCGCCCGGGCGCACCACTCCGGCTGCTCGAGAGCGGCGGTGCCGATGTTGACCCGCCGGCACCCGGTCGCCAGCGCCGCCTCGAGCGAGTCGTCGTCACGGATGCCGCCGCTCATCTCGACGTCGATGTCGAGCGCGCCGACGATGCTCGCCTGGAGCGCCCGGTTGCTGCCGCGGCCGAACGCCGCGTCGAGGTCGACCAGGTGCAGCCACTCGGCGCCGGCGTCCTGCCAGCGCCGAGCGGCGGCGACCGGGTCGCCGTACGCGCGCTCGGACCCCGCGACGCCCTGGGCGAGCTGGACGGCCCGGCCCTGGGCGATGTCGACGGCGGGCAGGAGCTGCAGGTGGGTCACGGGGGTCCCTTCACAGGCGGCTTCTCTCACAGGCTGCGCACCCAGTTGCGCAGCAGGGCGGCGCCGGCGTCGCCGGACTTCTCGGGATGGAACTGCGTGGCGGACAGCGGCCCGTTCTCCACGGCCGCGACGAATCGATCGGCCTCCCCCGGCGGGCCGTGCTCCGACCAGGTCACCAGCGGCGCGCGGGTGCGGTCGTTGGTCTCGAGCGTCCACGCGCGCACGCCGTAGGAGTGCACGAAGTAGAACCGCTGGTCCTCGATGCCCTCGAAGAGCACGCTCGGGTGTGGCGACTCCCGGGGGACCTGCACCGTGTTCCAGCCCATGTGCGGCACGACGGGCGCCCGGAGGCGCTCCACGGTTCCGGGCCACTCGTGGCAACCCTCGGTCTCGACGCCGTGCTCGACCCCGCGGGCGAAGAGCACCTGCATGCCGACGCAGATCCCGAGCACGGGACGGCCACCGGCGAGCCGCCGCCCCACGGCCTCGTGGCCGCGCACCGAGCGCAGCCCGGCCATGCAGGCGGCGAAGGCCCCCACGCCGGGCACGACCAGTCCGTCGGCCTCCTCGGCCACCCGCTTGTCGGGCGTCAGCGTCACCTCGGCGCCGGCGCGCTCCAGCGCGCGAACCGCGGAGCGGAGGTTGCCGGACCCGTAGTCGAGGACCGCGACCCGCGGTGTGGCCCCGGCAGCGGTCACAGGCTGCCCTTGGTGGAGGGCACCCCGGTCTCGCGCGGGTCGATCGCGACGGCGTCGCGGAACGCGCGGGCGAACGCCTTGTACTGCGTCTCGGCGATGTGGTGCGGCTCCCGGCCGGCGAGCACGCGCACGTGCAGGGCGAGGTGGCCGTGAAACGCCAGCGTCTCGAACACGTGCCGGGTCAGCGAGCCGAGGTAGGACACGCCCGAGCCGCCGAGCTGCACGTGCTCCTGGCCCTCCGGCTCGCCGCTGTGCACGCAGTAGGGCCGGCCCGAGACGTCGACGACCGCCTGCACCAGCGCCTCGTCCAGCGGGACCGTGGCGTCGCCGAAGCGGCGCACCCCCCGTTTGTCGCCGAGCGCCTGGCGCAGCGCCTGGCCGAGCGCGATCGCGGTGTCCTCGACGGTGTGGTGGGCGTCGATGTGGGTGTCCCCCGCGGTCTCGACCGTCAGGTCGACCAGCCCGTGCCGGGCGAAGGCCGAGAGCATGTGGTCATAGAAGCCGACCCCGGTCGAGACGTCGTGGCGCCCGCTGCCGTCGAGGTCGACCTCGACGAGCACCTTCGACTCGCTGGTCTGCCGCTCGATGCGCGCGGTGCGACTCATGCCTGTCCCTCTTTCGTGAGTACGTCCGTGAGTGCCTCCCGGAACGAGGCCATCTCCCCCGGCGTGCCGATCGAGACGCGGAGCCAGCCCTCGGGTCCCACCTCGCGGATCAGCACGCCCCGGTCGAGGAGGCCCTGCCACACAGCATGACGGTCCGGGAAGCATCCGAACAACGCGAAGTTGGCGTCCGTGTCGGCCACGGTGAGCCCGAGGCCCCGCAGCCAGTCCACGGTGCGGTCCCGCTCGCCGCGCAGCTCGTCGACCGCGCCGAGCAGCTCGGGTGCGTGCCGCAGCGCCGCCAGCGCGACGGCCTGCGTCACCGCCGAGAGGTGGTAGGGCAGCCGGACGACGCGGATCGCGTCGCAGATCGCGGGGTCCGCGGCCAGGTAGCCCACGCGCCCCCCGGCGAGCGCGAACGCCTTGCTCATGGTGCGGGTGACGACCAGGTTGCGGTGCTCCGGCAGGAGCTGGAGGGCGCTCGGCGTGCCCGCGCGACGGAACTCGCCGTAGGCCTCGTCGACCACGACGAGCCCGCCGGGCCCGCTCGACGCCGCGGCCCGGCACACGGCCCCGACCGCCGCCGGCGGCAGCGCCGTCCCCGTCGGGTTGTTCGGGCTGGGCAGCAGCACGACGCTGGGCCGCTCGCGCTCGATGGTCTCCCGCGCTCGGTCGAGGTCCAGCGTGAAGTCCTCCTCGCGGTGCCCGGTCACCCAGGTCGTCGCGGTGTCCCGGGCGTACTCGGGATACATCGAGTACGTCGGCGCGAAGGACAGCGCGGTGCGTCCAGGCCCGCCGAAGGCCTGCAACAGCTGGAGCATCACCTCGTTGGACCCGTTCGCGGCCCATACCTGCTCCGGAGCGATCGCGAAGCCGGCTCCACCGTCGGCGGGCGCCCCCTCCCCCGGGCCGAGGGTGTCCCGCGAGAGGTACGCCGCCAGCGCGGCGCGGAGGGCGACGTGCTCGCGGTCGGGGTACCGGTTCAGCGTCGGGGCCGCCTCGCGGACCGCCTCGGCGACGTCCGCGACGCACGCTTCGGAGGGGCCGTAGGGGTTCTCGTTGGTGTTCAGCTGCACCGGTGCGCGCTCGGTGGAGATCTGCGGCGCGCCGTACGGCGCCAGGCCGCGCAGCTCCTCACGAAGCGGCGGGAAGGGCGCGCGGGCGAGCTCGCTCGCCGTCATGGTTCGCGGCCCCCCTACCGCAGGCGGGAGCGCACGGCGGCGCCGTGGCCCGGCAGGTCCTCGGCCTCGGCGAGCGCGACGACATGGTCGCCGACCTCGGCCAGGGCGTCGCGGGAGTAGTCCACGACGTGCTGCGAGCGCAGGAAGGCGCGCACGGAGAGCCCCGAGGAGTGAGCGGCGCACCCGCCGGTGGGCAGCACGTGGTTGGAGCCCGCGGCGTAGTCGCCGAGCGAGACCGGCGCCCACGGGCCGACGAAGATCGCGCCCGCGTTGCGCACCCGGTCGGCCACGGCGGACGCGTCCCGGGTCTGGATCTCCAGGTGCTCGGCGGCATACCCGTCCACGACGGCGAGGCCCTGCTCGACGTCGGAGACCAGCACCGTCGCGGACTGCTTGCCCGCGAGGGCGGAACGGATCCGCTCGACGTGCCGCGTCGCCGAGACCTGCTTGTCGAGCTCCGCGTCGACGTCGTCGGCCAGCGCCTCCGACGGGGTGACCAGCACCGCCGCCGCCAGCGGATCGTGCTCCGCCTGGCTCAGCAGGTCGGCCGCGACGTGGGCCGGGTCGGCGCTCTCGTCGGCGAGGACCGCGATCTCCGTCGGACCGGCCTCGGAGTCGATGCCGACGACGCCCTTGAGCAGCCGCTTGGCCGACACGGTCCAGATGCTCCCCGGGCCGGTGACCAGGTCGACCCGGCGGCAGGGGCCGGCCCCGTAGGCGAACATGGCGATCGCCTGCGCGCCGCCGACGGCGTACACCTCGTCGATGCCCAGCAGGGCGCAGGCCGCGAGGATCGTGGGGTGCGGCAGGCCGCCGTGCTCCGGCTGCGGCGTCGAGGTCAGGGCGATCGAGGGAACGCCCGCGACCTGCGCCGGGACGGTGTTCATCACGACGCTGGAGACCAGCGGCGCGATCCCGCCGGGCACGTAGAGACCGACGCGCTGCATCGGCACCTTGCGGTGGGTCACGCGGGCGCCGGGGGCGACGTCGGTGACGACGTCGCCCTCGAGCTCGGCCGCGCACGTCGCGCGCAGCCGCCGGATCGCCTCCTCGAGCCCGGCCCGGACGTCCGGGTCCAGCTCGGCGAGGGCGCGCGCCAGCGCCCGGGCGGGCACGCGGATGTCGGTCTGCTGCACGCCGTCGAAGCGTGCCGAGAACTCCATCACGGCCTCGGCGCCGCGCGTGCGGACGGCCTCGCAGATCGGATGCACCGCGGGCAGGGCAGCCTCGATGTCGAACTCGGCCCGCGGCACGGCGGTCCGGTAGTCGAGGGGGGCGCCCGCCCCGTCGGCGGAACCCCGGAGGTCGATCCGGCGCAACATGGGGGCAAGTCTAGGCGCGAAGCGTGTCCGGCTTCGAGGCGAGCCGCTCGAGACGGCCGGGGCGAAGCCCGACGAGGAGACCCACGCCGGCGATCAGGGCGCCGACCTGGAAGAACAGCGGGAGACGGGTGACCAGCGGCAGCACCGCGAACACCGCCAGGGCGGCTCGTCGTCCCTTGACCGGCACAGGCAGCACGATGAGGATGGAACGCCGCGATCCGCGAAGCGAAGGGGAGGGCGAGCGGCGTGAAGGCCTTGCGTCTCAATGCATGGAAGAGCGACCCGGTGCTGGAGGAGGTGCCCACCCCCGAGCCCGGCCCCGGACAGGTGGTGATCCAGGTCGGCGGGGCGGGGGCCTGCCACTCCGACCTGCACCTGATGCACGAGTTCGACGAGGGCTTGCTGCCCTGGTCGCCGCCGCTGACCCTGGGCCACGAGAACGCGGGCTGGGTCCATGCGCTGGGAGCCGGCGTCCAGAGCGTGGAGACCGGGCAGCCCGTCGCGGTGGTCGGCGCGTGGGGGTGTGGCCGCTGCGGCCGGTGCCGGCAGGGCTGGGAGAACTACTGCGAGGACCCCATGAGCGCGCCCGTCCCGGGCGGTGGCGGCGGCCTCGGGCTCGACGGCGGGATGGCCGACTATCTGCTCGTCCACTCGGACCGGTTCCTCGTCCCGCTGCCCGACGGCCTGGACCCGGCGCATGCGGCGCCGCTGACCGACGCCGGGCTCACGCCCTACCACGCGGTGAAGCGCTCGCTGCCGAAGCTGGGCGCAGACAGCACGGCGGTCGTCATCGGGGCCGGCGGTCTCGGCCACGTCGGGGTGCAGATCCTGAAGGCGATGACCGCGGCACAGGTGGCCGTGGTCGACCCACGCGAGTCGGCGCGGGCCGTGGCGAGGCGAGCCGGGGCCGACGCGACGTTCGCCCCGGGGGAGGAGACCGTCGCCGCGGTGCGCGAGCTCGCCCACGGACGCGGGGCCGAGGTGGTCCTCGACTTCGTCGGCAGCGACGAGACCATGGCCAGCGGCGCCGCGATGGCTCGCATGATGGGCGACCTGACGATCGTCGGCATCGCCGGCGGGACGCTGCCGTTCTCGTTCTTCGCCACTCCCTACGAGGTGAGCCTCCAGACCACGTACTGGGGGACCCGACAGGAGCTGGTCGAGGTCCTGGACCTGGCCGGGCGCGGCCACCTGAAGCCCGACATCACGACGTTCGGTCTGGACGAGGCGCCCGAGGCCTACCGCAAGCTGGCCGCCGGTGAGATCGACGGTCGGGCCGTCGTCGTCCCGGCCCAGGGCTACACCGGCTGAGGTCGTTCGCGGGCGGGGATCGCCGCCCGCGCGGCACGCCCTCCGGCTCGTGAGCCGGCCCTTGACAGGGCCGTGGCCGGGTGGTGAGTTGTGTCCGGTTGGAGCGAAGAGGCGGGGGCCATGACTTCTTCAAGCCAGAGACTGACCATGAGTCGGCGCACGTTCGTCCGGGCGGTCGGAGGGGGTGCCGTCGGCTTCGCGATCTTCTCGCGCGGGCTGGGCGGAACGCCGCGGGCGCTCGCGGCCATCCCGGGGGAGCACCCTGGATCCGGGGCGACATCCCGAAGTACGCAGAGCCGCTGCTGATCCCGCCGGTGATGCCCAAGGCGGCCAGGCTGCCTCGCCAGGGCGGCAAGAACGTCGACCACTACGAGATCTCGATGCGTCAGTTCACGCAGCAGATCCTGCCGAGCGGCTTGCCGGCCACCACGGTGTGGGGCTACGGCCCGGTGAGCGCTCAGTCCAAGAAGGCGGTGATGATCCACCACGCCCCGTCGCTGACGATCGAGACCACCTGGGAGCGCCCGCTGCGGGTGACGTGGATCAACGAGCTCGTCGACGCAGAACGGCGACTACCTGCCCCACCTGCTCCCGGTGGACCAGACGCTGCACTGGGCGAACCCGCCCGGGGGGGACGAGGCGCGCGACACCCGGCCGAGCCACCCGAGCACTCCGGAGGCCTACGACGGGCCGGTCCCGATGATCAGCCACGTGCACGGGTCGCTCCACGTCGGCGACGAGAGCGACGGCTACACCGAGGCGTGGTGGCTCCCCGACGCCGCCAACATCCCGGAGGACTTCGCGACCGAGGGCACCTGGTACGAGTTCTTCAAGAACAAGGCCGAGGCGAAGTTCGGCGTCACGTGGGGCCCGGGGTACGCGGTGTTCCAGTACCCCAACTTCGACCGGGCCCGCACGAACTGGTACCACGACCACGCGCTCGGCATGACCCGGCTCAACGTGTACGCCGGCCCGGCGGGCTTCTACATCGTGCGGGGCGGCCCGGGCGAGGAGGTCCTCGACTCGCGCACCGGGCAGCCCGCGTCGCTCCCCGGCCCGGCCCCCCGGGACGGCGACGGCTTCCCCTCCAAGAAGCGCTACCGCGAGATCCCGATCGTCATCCAGGACCGCGCCTTCAAGGACGACGGATCGCTGTTCTACCCCGACAGCCGCACGTTCTTCGACGGCATCGAGGGCGAGTACCTCCCCGACGGGGACTTCCCCCCGATCTGGAACCCCGAGTTCTTCGGCAACACGATGATGGTCAACGGGCGGACCTGGCCCTACCTGACCGTGGAGCAGCGGCGCTACCGCTTCCGCTTCCTCAACGGCTGCCAGTCCCGCTTCCTCATCCTCGACTTCGCCGCGATCCCCGGCGCCGAGGTGTGGCAGGTGGGCAACGACGGCGGCTTCCTGCCCAGCCCGGTGAACCTCGAGGAGACCGCGGGGCGGCTGGCTGCTCGGCCTCGCCGAGCGGGCCGACGTGATCGTGGACTTCACCGCGGTGCCCGTGGGCCGCTACGAGCTGGGCAACCTCGGACCGGACGAGCCCTTCGGCGGCGGCGTCCCGGATCCCGAGGATGACGAGGGGTTCGAGCCGGCCGACCCCGACAGCACCGGCAAGGTCATGCAGTTCCGCGTGGTCCCCGCCGTCGACGCGGACACCTCCACGCCGCCGGGCTTCCTGACCCTTCCACCGGTCCCCGCCCCGCCCCCGACGACGACGGTCCGCAGGCTGGCGTTGATCGAGGTCATGGGCACGGGCAGCAACGGCGAGGAGGGGCCCGTCGAGGCTCTGCTCGGCGTGGTGAACGAGCGCATGTACGCCGAGGACCGGTCGTGGTCACAGCCCGTGACCGAGACCGTCGCGGCCGGTGCCACCGAGGTGTGGGAGATCTACAACACCACCGGCGACGCCCACCCGATCCATCTCCACGAGGTGGCCTTCGAGGTGGTCAACCGGCAGGACCTGGTCACCGAGGACGACGAGGTCGTCCAGCCGCTGGCAACCGTCGGCTCAGCCCGCGCCCCCGACCCGGGGGAGGCCGGCCTCAAGGACACGGTCACCGCCTATCCGGCGCAGGTCACCCGGATCAGGGCCACCTTCGAGACCCCCGGGCAGTACGTGTGGCACTGCCACATCCTCGAGCACGAGGACAACGAGATGATGCGTCCCCTGCGCGTCGCCCCCGCAGGATCGGCGCCCGGGGCCTGACCCTCGGACCGGACCCTGCCGGCGCTGGGTCGTCCGGCGGGCAGCGGTCCGGCGAGCACGTGCCGCGAGCGCCCGCCTCCCGCACGCCGACTACGCTCGGACGTGTGAGCGAGCCGGAGCCCGTGCCGTCGGCGACGCCCGGGCTGCTGCCGATGTTCCCGCTGGGCCACGTGCTCTTCCCCGGCACGTCGGTCCCCCTGCACGTCTTCGAGGACCGCTACACCGCGCTGGTCCGGCACCTGCTCGAGGTGCGGGACCCGGCAGAGCGCCTCTTCGGCTCCGTGGCGATCCGCGAGGGCTACGAGGTGGGGGACCACGGCGCGCAGTCGCTCTACCGGGTGGGCGTGCGCCTCCAGCTCACCGAGGTCGAGCCCAGCGACGACGGGACCTTCGCCATCGAGGCGGTGGCTCGGGACCGCTTCCGGCTCGACGGCCTGGACACGTCCGGCCCCTTCCCTGCGGCGCACGTCAGCCTGATGCCGGACGGCCCGGCCGACGGCCCCGAGGTCGACGAGGCCGCCGCCGAGGCGCGGGCGGTCTTCACCGCCTACCGCGCCGCGCTGCTCGCTTTCCGCGAGGATCCGGTCGGGGGCTCGCTGCCGGACGACGCCGAGTGGCTGGGGTGGCTGCTCGCGGCGGCGGCTCCGCTGCCGATGGCCGAGCAGCAGAGCCTGCTCGAGGCGGACGGGACCGCCGACCGGCTCCGCACCGTCACCGCGCTGCTGCGGGCAGAGCTGAAGGCCATGAACGTCGTCCCGTCCCTGCCCGCCACCGAGCTCGCGCGGACCCGCTGGTCCCCCAACTGAGCCGGGCCGGTAGGGAACGGACGGGCGTGAGGCCGGTGGGACGCGGGCAGAGGAGCGGCGGCGGCACCCCGGCCACGACCGCGCTGGTCCGGGCCGGGGTGGCCCACGAGGTGCACGACTACCCGCACGACCCGCGTTCCGGCTCCTACGGCGCCGAGGCCGCCGCGCACCTCGGCGAGCGGCTGGGGATCGCGCCGGAGCAGGTCCTGAAGACGCTCGTCGCTTCCGTCGACGGAGTGCTGGTGGTCGCCGTGGTCCCGGTCACCTGCTCGCTGGACCTGAAGGCCCTGGCCCGAGCCCTCGGAGGGCGCCGGGCCCGCATGGCCGAGCCGGCCGACGCCGAGCGGGCAACCGGATACGTCACCGGCGGGATCTCGCCGCTGGGCCAGCGCACGCGCCTGGCCTGCCTCGTCGACGCGTCCGCGATCGCGCACGACCTGGTGCTCGTCTCGTCGGGTCGGCGGGGCCAGGACGTCTCGCTGGCCCCCCAGGATCTCGTGCGGCTCACCGGCGCGACCGTGGCGGCGGTGCGCCGCCCCGCGTGAGGGCTACTCGGTCGTGAGCCGCACGTGCAGGTGAGCCTCGTCCTGGTCGCTCCACACGCTGAGGCCGGCCGCCTCCAGGGGCTCCAGGTTCCTCGCCCACCCGGGGTCCGCGTCGCCGACGTTGTCCACCCAGTCGCCGGCGTCGAAGTTCACGAAGAGCACCAGGCCGGCGCGGTCGGCCTCGCGCACCACGTCCTCGAACGCGTCGGTCCCGCCGAGGTCGCCCCCGTCGAGCAGCCTCTGTCGATAGTCGGCGTCGGGCCCGACGGCCACCAGGCCGTCCTCGCGGTCCGCCTGGAGGATCTCCCCGGCCTCGGGCTCCTGCGCGGCCACCGCCGTACGGAGCTTCTCGAGGATGTTCTCGATCTCCTCCGACTCGCCACGGATCGCCGCCGCCACCGGGACCCGGGACCCGCCCGGCTCCAGCGCCGCGACGTCGACGTCACCCCCCAGCGAGAGGGCCGCCGACTCGCCCAACAGCGTCTCGAGGTCCTCCGGCAGCTCCAGGCCGAGGCTGGACTCGGCGAACCGGAGCGCGTCCTCGGCGTCGCCGCCGGCCTGGGCGACGATCCGGTCGAGGAGGGCCTCGCCCCAACCCTCCTCGAGCCCGAGGCCCATCGCGACCCCGGTGTCCTCCGGCAGCGCGGACACCACGTCCGCGCCGGTGTCGGCGAGATAGCCCGTCTGCTCGGTGGCCCGCCCGGCTGCCTCGACCTCCAGGGCGCCGCCGGCGAACCGCACGGTGAGCGCGGCACCACCGAAGTCCTCGACCTGTTGGTCGGCCCCACGGGGCAGCACACCCTGGTCGAGGAGGAGCTCGCTCAACGCGCGCCCCGCCGCGGGAGCCGCGTAGGCCGTCACGATGCCGGGATCCCCGGCGGACCCGGTCCACGTCTGGTAGTCCTCGTCGCCGGCCAGCGACCCCTCGGCCGCCCGGTCGGCGGTGGACTGAGCGATCTCGTCGGTCTCGGCCACCACGGCCCACTCGCCGCGGATCTCCCAGGCGGCGGTGTCCGCATCGACGCCGTCGCACTCGCGCAGCCTGGCGAGCCCCTCCGCCGCGGCGTCCGCGTCGCTGACCTGAAGGACGAGCACCGGGTCGGGCTCGTCGCCTCCGGGGACCGCGGCCACGGCGAACCGCATGCCGAGCCACGGCTCGATGTCGGCGCCGTAGTCGAGGTCGCAGTCGCTGCCCTCGAGCCCCTGCTCGACGATCAGCCTCCGCAGGTCGTCACGGGTGTCGATGTCGTACTCGTCCGTGAACGCCGGGAGCGTGCGCAGGATCCGGATGGCCTCGATCTTCTGCTTCCCGCTCGGGTCGAGGTCGATGGAGGCATAGCCCAGGGTGTCCGCGGGCAGGGCCTCGCTCGGCTGGGCCCCCGGGCCCGCGTACGCCGACCAGGCCGCCAGGGCCCCACCGACCAGCCCGACGAGGGCGATGATGCCGCCGAGGAGGAACGCGAGGCGCCGGCCCGAGCGCTCCCGGGGTGCCGCGGGATCGCCCGAGGACAGGTGCTCGGGCTCACTCGCGGAGGAACCGTGGTGACTCATGCTGACCGCTTCCCGATCGCGTCGACCGGTTGCCGGCGGCGGTGCGCACGGCCCCGGTGTGGTGGACACGACGCTATCGCGGCCCACCCCTGGCGCCGCCGGAGTCGCCCGGATCTTCACCTGATCGATGTCCACCGGTCTGGTCGGACGGCCGCCTCCGTCCACCCTGCTGACGTCGCGACCGGGAGAGGAAGACGGACCCGGCGCCGAGCAGCGCGCCCGAGGGAAACGCCAGATAGGCGCCTACCCCCTCGATGCGGAGGTCCTGTGGGAGGAGGGTGTAGTCCTCCAGGCCCCGGGCCGCGGCACCGGCGTCCGGCGGCCCGAGGGCCGCGCCGACGACGGCCATGACGGCGGCGGCCAGCAGCGAGCCCAGCGCGACCGCCACCAGTGTGTCGAGCTCGGCGCCGTCGGCGAGCAGCGCAGCGGCAGCGCCGACCAGCAGTCCCGTGGCCACCGCGACCAGCGCGTAGAGGGCCGTCCCGTCGAAGGACTGGGTCAGGCCCAAGGACGTGAGGACGAACTCGTCCTCCACCGCCACCCCTGCCGGCGGCGTCCAGATCAGCTCCCACACCACGCCCGCCAGGGCGCCGGCCACGCCGAGCACGCCGACCACCCCGGCGGCATGGCGCACCCGCCGCCGGCGCGCCGCGGCCGGCCGGGCCGGGTTCATCCGGAGAGGCACCCCGGGCCGAGCAGGTGCTTGAGGTCGGCGAAGAGGGCGGGCCCGGGGGTCACCCGCAGCCCGTCGCCCAGGCGCATCACGGTGGTGGCCTGGCGGGTGAGCAGCCGCAGCTGCACCTCGGTCATGCCCGGGTGCGTGCCCAGCACGTCGCGCAGCTGGGCGACGACGGGCGCGGTGCAGCGGGTCGAGGGCAGGCTGATCACGACGGGGCCCTCGCTGACGCGGTCCAGAGCGGGGACGGAGACCTCCTGACCGTGCAGCTCGGGCTGGTCCTTGCCGCGGGAGAGCCGACCCTTCACGGTGAGGATCGCGTCCTCGACCAGGTGCGGGCTCGCCAGCTGGTAGGCGCTGGGGAAGAGCAGCACGTCGATCGCGCCCTCGAGGTCCTCCAGGGTCACCATCGCCCAGGCATCTCCGCGCTTGGTGATCTTGCGGTTCACCGCCGTGACCAGGCCCGCGATGGTCAGCGTCGATCCGTCGGAGCGGTCCTCGTCCACCATCAGCTGGCCGATGGTGCAGTCGGAGCCGGCGGAGAGCACGTGCTCCAGGCCCAGCAGCGGATGGTCGGAGACGTAGAGCCCGAGCATGTCGCGCTCGTGGCCCAGCAGCGTCATCTTGTCCCACTCCGCCAGGTCCGGCACGGTCACCGAGATCCCGAATCCGCCGTCGCCGTCGTCCAGGCCGCCGAAGAGGGAGTCCTGGCCGATCGCCTCGTTGCGCTTGATGTCGACGTACTGGTCGACCGCCGTCTCGTGCACGGCGACGAGCGCCCGGCGGCAGTGCTTCATCTCGTCGAACGCCCCGGCCTTCACCAGCGACTCGACGACCCGCTTGTTGCACACACCCGCCGGGACCTTGCTCATGAAGTCGTTGAAGTCCTCGTAGCGCCCCTGCTCGGCCCGTGCCGCGACGATGCCGTCCACGACGTGGGCGCCGACGTTGCGGATCGCGGTGAGGCCGAACCGGACGTCCTGACCGACCGGCGTGAAGGTGGCGTCGGACTCGTTCACGTCGGGCGGGAGCACCTGGATCCGCATGCGGCGGCACTCGTTGAGGTAGATCGCCATCTTGTCCTTGTCGTCCTTCACGGACGTCAGGAGGGCGGCCATGTACTCCGCCGGGTAGTTCGCCTTCAGGTAGGCCGTCCAGTAGGAGACCATGCCGTAGGACTTCGAGTGGGCCTTGTTGAAGGCGTAGTCGGAGAAGGGCAGCAGGGCGTCCCACAGCGCCTGGATCGCCGGCTCCGAGTAGCCGGCCGCCTTCATGCCGTCGGAGTAGGGGACGTACTCCGCGTCCAGGATCTCCTTCTTCTTCTTCCCCATCGCCTTGCGCAACAGGTCGGCCTGCCCCAGCGAGTAGCCGGCGACCTTGCGTACGATCGCCATGACCTGCTCCTGGTAGACCAGCAGGCCGTAGGTCTCGTCCAGGATCTCGGCCAGCGGCTCGGCCAGCTCGGGGTGGATCGCCTCGACGGGCTCCCGGCCGGTCTTGCGGCGCGCGTACTTGTTGTGCGAGTCCATCCCCATCGGGCCCGGACGGTACAGCGCCCCCACCGCCGCGATGTCCTCGAAGCAGTCCGGCCGCATCGAGCGCAGCAGCGCGCGCATCGGCCCACCGTCGAGCTGGAAGACGCCGAGGGTGTCGCCGCGCGCCAACAGCTCATAGGTCGTCCGGTCGGTCAGCGGCAGGTCCTCCAGCACGACCTGCTCGCCGCGGTTGCGCTCGATGTTGATCAGGGCGTCGTCGAGGACCGTGAGGTTGCGCAGCCCCAGGAAGTCCATCTTGATCAGGCCGAGGGCCTCGCAGGTCGGGTAGTCGAACTGCGTGATGATCGCGCCGTCCTGCTCGCGCTTCATCAGCGGGACGACGTCCTCCAGACGCTCGCTGGACATGATCACGCCCGCCGCGTGCACGCCCCACTGCCGCTTGAGCCCCTCGATCCCGATGGCGGTGTCCACGACCTGCTTGACGTCGGGCTCGCCGTCGTAGAGCCCGCGGAAGTCGGTGCCCTCGGAGAAACGGTCGTGCTCGGGGTCGAAGAGCTGCTTGAGCGGGACGTCCTTGCCCATCACCGCGGCCGGCATGGCCTTGGTGATCCGGTCGCCCATGGCGAAGGGGAAGCCGAGGATCCGGGAGGAGTCCTTGACCGCCTGCTTCGCCTTGATGGTGCCGTAGGTGACGATGTAGGAGACTCGGTCGTCGCCGTACCTGTCGCTGACGTACTTGATCACCTCGCCGCGGCGGCGCTCGTCGAAGTCGATGTCGAAGTCGGGCATCGAGACGCGGTCCGGGTTGAGGAAGCGCTCGAAGATGAGGCCGTGCGCCAGCGGGTCCAGGTCGGTGATCCGCAGCGCGTAGGCCACCATCGAGCCCGCGCCCGACCCGCGGCCCGGGCCGACGCGGATGCCGCGGTCCTTGGCCCAGTTGATGAAGTCCGCAACCACCAGGAAGTAGCCGGGGAATCCCATCTGGTTGATGACGCCGAGCTCGTAGTCCGCCTGCTGACGGACCTTCGCGGGCACGCCACCCGGGTAGCGGACCGCGAGGCCGCGGTCGACCTCCGCCACCAGCCAGGTGTCCTCGGTCTCGCCACCGGGCACCGGAAAGCGCGGCATGTAGGTGCCCTGACCCTCGGAGAACTCCACGTCGCACCGCTCGGCGATCAGCAGGGTGTTGTCGCAGGCCTCCTTGAGGCCGTACCGCTGCTCCCACAGCTCGCGCATCTCGGCCGCGGACTTGATGTAGTAGCTGTCGCCGGAGAACCTGAAGCGCTTCGGGTCGCTCATCACGCTGCCCGAGGAGACGCAGAGCAGGTGCTCGTGGTCGGAGGCGTCCCCCGGATGGACGTAGTGCGAGTCGTTGGTGGCGATCGGCGGGATGCCGAGGTCCTTGCTCAGTCGCAGCAGGTCGTCGCGGACGCGGTTCTCGATGTCCAGCCCGTGGTCCATCAGCTCGAGGAAGAAGTTCTCCTTCCCGAACATGTCCTGGAACTCGCCGGCCGCGCGGCGGGCCTCGGCGTACTGCCCGAGCCGGATGCGCGTCTGGATCTCGCCGGAGGGGCAGCCGGTGGTGGCGATCAGACCCCCGGCGTGCTCCGCGAGGAGCTCGCGGTCGGCGCGGGGCTTGTAGAAGAACCCCTCCAGCGACGAGCGGGAGGAGAGCCGGAAGAGGTTGTGCATGCCCGGCGTCGAGGTCGCCAGCAGGGTCATGTGCGTGTAGGCGCCGGAGCCGGAGACGTCGTCGCCGCCTCCGTCGCCCCATCGCACCCGCTTGCGCTCGCTCCGGTGGGTTCCCGGGGTGCAGTAGGCCTCCATGCCGATGATCGGCTTGACGCCGCGGTCCCGGGCCGTGCGGTAGAAGTCGAAGGCCCCGAACACGTTGCCGTGGTCGGTCATCGCGATCGCGTCCATGCCGAGCTCGGCGGTCCGGTCGACCAGGTCCCCCAGCCGCGCCGCCCCGTCGAGCATCGAGTACTCGGTGTGCACGTGGAGGTGGACGAACGAGTCGGATCCAGCGGACGACATGGGTGGTGCGTCTCCTCCCGGGCCGGGTCAGGCGGCGTGCGACGACCCGCGCGGCAGAGGTGCCGGCGACTCGTCCGGATCGTGCGCGGGGAAGGACGTCAGCCTACGCGACCGCGCCGGGCCGAGCATGGCAGGACGCACCGACGCTCCCCGGCCGCGGGGCCCCGTCAGGGGGCGTCCGGACGCTCCCCGGCGACCGCGTCCAGGCTCTCGGCAATCAGCACCTCGACGAGCCGGGCGAGCCGCTCCTCCCCCAGCTCCGGTGCCCGCACGGCGAGCCGCCGCGCGACCGCGCGCTCGCGCCCGGGGTCACGGGCCGGCAGCGCGCCGCCCGCCGCGTGCTTGTGGCTCTGGATCTGGCGGGTCAGCGCGAGGCGCCGGGCCAGCAGGTCGCCCAGCCCGTCGTCCACGTCGTCGACCAACCCGCGCAGGAACCCCAGCGGGTCGCTCCCGGGCCAGGCCATCCGGACGTCGGGCGCTCGCTCCTCGTTCCCCGATCCGTCGGTGGTCTCGAGCTCGACGAGGCCGCGCCCGGCGTAGAACGCGCGCGCGGGGACGTTGGTCTCGAAGACCCACAGGCAGAAGCCCCCGGGGCGCCGCGACTTGACCAGCGCCAGCAGCGCTGAGCCGACGCCACCGCATTGCGCGTCGGCGGCCACGTGCAGGTCGTCGAGCCAGTCGCCGGTCAGCTCGGCGAAGCCCAGGAGCCGCCGGTCGGCGTCGCGGGCCAGCCACAGCTCCTGGCCGGGCCGGCCCAGGTCCCGGGCCAGGAAGCGCCGGCGGATCGCGTCCGCGCCGCGGACCGGCGGCGGCATCGCGGGAGGGGCGGCCTCCCGGGCCGCGACATACAGCGCCGCGACCTCCGCGAGGTCGTCGGGGCCCGCCGGGAGCAGCGCGAGGTCCTCAGACGGCATCGCGGACCTTCTCCAGCGCGGCCGCGAGGTCGTCGGGGTACGCCGACTCGTACTCCACGTCCGCGCCGGTCTCGGGGTGCTCGAAGCCGAGCCGGACGGCGTGCAGCCACTGGCGTTCCAGGCCGAGGCGGTGGGCCAGCACCGGGTCGCCGCCGTAGGTCAGGTCTCCGACGCAGGGGTGCTTGAGCGCCGACATGTGCACGCGGATCTGGTGGGTGCGACCGGTCTCGAGATGTACCTCGAGCAGGCTGGCGAACCGGTGGGCCTCGAGCGTCTCGTAGTGGGTGACGCTCGGCTTGCCGTCCTCGCGCACGCAGAACCGGTAGTCCGCCCGCGGGTGCCGGGCGATCGGCGCATCGATCGAGCCCGCGAGCGGGTCGGGATGGCCCTGGACCAGGGCGTGGTAGGTCTTCTCGACCCTGCGGTGGCGAAAGGCGTTCTTGAGCAGCGAGTAGGCGCGCTCGGACTTGCAGATCACCATCACACCCGAGGTGCCGACGTCGAGGCGCTGCACGATCCCCTGGCGCTCGGGCGCTCCGCCCGTGGCGATGCGGAAACCCGCCCCCCGCAGGTGGCCGACCACCGTCGGGCCCGACCACCCCGGGGAGGGGTGCACGGCCACGCCCACCGGCTTGTCGATCACCACGATGCTGTCGTCGTTGTGGACGATCCGGATCCCCTCGACCGTCTCCGGCAGCACCTCGAGCGGATCGTTCTCGGTCGGGATCGTGACCTCGAGCGCCTCACCGCCCGTGACGCGGTCGGACTTGCCCGGCGCCCGGCCGGCGAGATGGACGTGCCCACCCAGGACGAGGTCGGCCGCCCGGGTGCGGGAGAAGCCGAACATCTGGGCCATCGCGCTGTCCAGGCGCTCGCCGGACAGGCCATCGGGGACCGGCAGGACGCGGTGCTCGGTCAATCGTCGTCCTCGTCGTTGCTTCCCGCGTCGGCATCCGCGGGGTCCGGGGCCGGCTCGTCGTGCCGGGTGCCGTCGAGCCGGGTACCCCGGAAGGCCTGGATGAGGATCACCGCCGCGGCGGCGTTGATGCAGATGTCCGCGACGTTGAAGACCGGCCAGTTGGGCAGGCGCAGGAAGTCGACGACCTCTCCGCGCATCGGTCCCGGCGCCCGCAACAGCCGATCGGTCAGGTTCCCCAGGACGCCGGCGAGCAGCAGCCCGAGGCCCAGCGCCCAGAACCGGTCGCCGAGCCGGCGCGCGAACCACAGCACGGCGATCGCGGCGCCGATCGAGACGCAACTCAGCAGCAGGGTCAGGCCCACCCCGGTGCTGAACGCCGCGCCCGGGTTGCGCACCAGGGTGAGCGAGAGCAGGTCGCCGACCACCGGGACGTCGGAGCCCGGCTCGATCCGGGCGACCGCGACCATCTTCGTGACGACGTCGAGCACGTACCCCGCGCAGGCGACCACCCCGAACAGGACGATGGCCCGCCGGTGCCGTCCGTCCCCTCGCTGGGACGCCTCGTGGACACCTCTCAGCGACGCTCCTCGCGCTGCTTGCATGACAGGCACAGTGTCGCACGCGGGAAAGCCATCAACCGCATCTTGCCGATGGGGTTCCCGCAGGACTCGCAGATGCCATAGCTGCCGTCGTCGATGCGGGCCAGGGCCCGGTCGATCTGCGCGAGCATGTCGCGCTCGGTGTTGAGCACCGTCAGCTCGTGGTCACGCTCGAAGCTCGAGGCACCCACGTCGGCCTGGTCGGCACCCGCGCCGTCGCCGGAGTCGCGCATCAGCACCGCCAGCTCCTCCTCCTGCCGACCGAGCCACCGCGTGAGCCGGTCCCGGTGCTCGTGCAGGTCCTCGAGGACCTCGTCGAGCTCCGCCTTGGTCCAGGCGGACTCGTCCTCCTTGACGACCAGCGAGCTGCGCGCGGCCTTCTTCGCGGGAGCGGCCTTCTCGCTGGTCGACGTCTTGCCCGCCGCCTTCTTCGCCGGAGTCGACTTCTTGCTCGTCGACGTCTTGCCCGCCGCCTTCTTCGCCGGAGTCGACTTCTTGCTCGTCGACGACGTGCCCGCCGCCTTCTTCGCCGGAGTCGACTTCTTGCTCGTCGACGACGTGCCCGCCGCCTTCTTCGCGGGAGCCGCCTGCTTCCCGGGAGTCGACTTCTTCGCGGGGGCCGACTTCTTGCTCGTCGACGACGTGCCCGCCGCCTTCTTCGCGGGAGCCGCCTTCTTCCCGGGAGCCGACTTCTTCGCGGGGGCCGACTTCTTGCTCGCGGACGTCGTCGTGGCGGTCTTCTCCGCGGGCGTCTTCGCGGGGGCCGAGGAAGCGGACGTCACCCCGGATCCGCGGCGGGAGATGACCTTCTTTGCCGCGGCCGCGGCGCTTCCGGTGAGGGACTTGCGGGTGCTGCGTGCCATGGAGGCAGCCCTTCCTGCGCCGAGGGAGGGCCACGCTTGCCCTCCGAAGTGGCCGCAGGGTAGCCGCTGCCCCCACGCCGACTCAATGCACCGCTCCGCACGCCGCGCGCCCGCGGCGTCAGCACCCAGCGCGGCCGGCTGTCATGACCACGGGCCGACTGCCGAGACGAGGGGGGGTCAGTCGTCTCCCAGCACGGACTTCAGGCCCCCGGACGAGTCGGCGTTGTCACCCTGCCCCGACGCGTCGCCCTCGAGATCCACGCCGTCGAGCAGCTGGAGCTGCTGGGTGAAGTAGCTCTTCAGGCGCGAGCGGTACTCGCGCTCGAAGGCGCGCAGGTCGTCGACCTCGGCGCTGAGCCTGTCCCGCTCCAGCTCGAGCTCGGAGAACAGCTGCTGGCGCCGCTCGGCGGTCTCCTGGTCGAGCATCAGGCTGCGCTGCCGGGCGTCGCTCTCGAGCTGCTCGGCCTTCTCCTTGCTCTCGGACTCGAGGCGCTCCGCGGAACTGCGCGCGGAGCCGACGATGTTCTCCGCCTGACCCTGCGCCTCCTCGACCAGCTCGTCGGCGTTGCGCGTGGCGATCTCCAGCAGGCGGGCCGCCGCGTGGGACGCCTGGGGTGCGGTCGTGACCGTGATGGCCTCGGTGGTCGACGACGGGGTCCCGGGCGTGTGGTCCTCGGGCTCCTCCCCCGCCTCGCCGGCCTGCTGCTCCGCCTGCTTGCCGGGGGTGGTCCCGGAAGGCGCCTCGGCGGCGGCGACCTGGCTGGTGGCCCCCGGAGAGCGCATCTCCTCCTTCTCCGTGAGCAGGCGCCTCAGCTCTGCCTCGACCTCGTCGAGGAACTGATCGACCTCCCCCATGTCGTAGCCCTCGCGGAGGCGTACGGGCGTGAAGCGCTTGGTGCTCACGTCCTCGGGAGTCAACGTCATGACCTCACCTGCTTCTGTGGCTCATCACTGGGCATGGGAACGGGGCGGATCCGGGCGAACACTAGCGCCCGACGGGCAACGCCGCGCGACGTGCGGCCGCCCTCGCAGCACCGCGTCGGCGTCTCTCCCGGCACCACCCCGGCGTCATCGAGCCAGGCCGCCGACGATGCCGAGCAGGAGGTAGGCCGTGAAGAAGACGATGAGGAAGCTGAGGTCCAGGGCGATGTTGCCCAGGCGCAGCGGCGGGATGAACCGGCGCAGGAACTTGATCGGCGGATCCGTCACCGAGTAGACGACCTCGAGGACCAGCAGCACCGGGCCCCGGGGCCGCCAGGACCGGGCGAACACCTGGACCCAGTCCACGACGAAGCGCGCGATCATGCACGCGATGAACAACCAGAGCAGGCCATAGGCGACCTGTGCGACGACCACCACGATTCAGCTCTGGTTGAAGAAGCCGCCCTCGGCGATGCGCCGCTTGTCCTCCGCGGCGACAGAGACGTTCGGGGGCGAGAGCAGGAACACCTTGTTGGTCACACGCTCGATGGTGCCACGGCTGGCGAAGACGAGCCCCGCCGCGAAGTCGACGAGGCGCTTGGCGTCCTTGTCGTCCATCTCCGAGAGGTTCATGATCACCGGGGTTCCGTCGCGGAAGTTCTCACCGATCGTGCGCGCCTCGTTGTAGGTGCGCGGTTGCAGCGTGGTGATCCGGGACAGCTCAGCCACGATGCCGGCCGGGTTGCCCTGGCCGTCGCGGCGGCGCTCCGAGATGTCGGCCACGGTGGCCCCGCGCGGGGCGCCGCCGGCGGCGGCCGCCGGGGCGGGCACGCGCTCGCGGCGCTCGGACTGCCCCGGTGCGTGCATGGCGGCCTCCTCGTGGGCCTCGTGCTGGTCGTACTCGTCGTAGCGGGTGTCCTCGAGCAGGCCGAGGTACTCACCGATCCTGCGCATCGCGCCGCTCATGACGGATCTCCTCCGGTGGAATCACGGTCGTGGAAGACCGCTGTGGTGATGGACATTACTGCTTCGTGGGCCTCGGTCCGAGGACCGCTGAACCGACGCGCACGTGTGTCGTGCCGGCCACGACGGCCTGCTCCAGGTCGCCGCTCATCCCCGCCGAGACCCAGGTCGCGGCGGGGTGGTCGGAGCGCAGCCGGGCGGTCGCCGACGCCAGTCGGTCGAAGGCCGCGGCCGGGTCCTCCCCCAGCGGCGCCACGGCCATCAGGCCGCGCAACCGCAGGGCGTCCTCGCCGGCGATCGCGTCCGCGATCGCCGGCACGTCGTCGGGGTCCGCACCCTGCCTCCCGGCGCCGGCGTCGGGAGGATCGAGGCTGACCTGGACGAGGCAGTCGAGCGGCCCCGCCCGCTCGGCCGCGCCCCGGGCCAGACCCCGGACCAGCTTGCGCCGGTCCACGGAGTGCACCGCGGCGGAGTAGGCCGCCACCGCCGCGGCCTTGTTGCTCTGCAGGCCCCCGACGAAGTGCCACCGCGCCCGAGGGTCGGCGACCTCCGCCACCTTCTCCTGGGCCTCCTGGTGCCGGTTCTCGCCCAGGTCGACCACGCCCTGCTCCAGCAGGAGGCGCACGTCGGAGGGGGGGAAGAGCTTGGTGACGACCACGAGGGTGACCTCGTGGGCGTCCCGCCCGGCCGTCGCGGCCGCGCCGGCGATCCGCGTCCGGACCCGGTCCAGCCCTGCGGCGATCTCCTCGCCTCGCCCGCCCATCACACCTCCGCCTCGCTCGTCTGCTCGCGCTCCGGTCCTGCGGTCATCCACACCAGCCCGGCGAAGCGCGCGGCACCCGCGCCGTCTCGGCGGTGGGAGGGAAGGGTGGAGTCCTCCATCGTGCAACCGCCCACCTCGACGACCTCACAGCCCGCCCCGCGCAGCTGGGCCACCACGCCCGCGCCCAGGTCCAGTCCCGGCGTCCCCCACCGAGTCTCCGACCAGGTTGCGGGGACCGCGGCCGCCACCTCGGCACGCATGGCCTCGGGCACCTCGTAGCACGCCCCGCACACGTGCGGCCCCACCCAGGCGACCACCGGGCCGGCGCCACGCTCGCGCACGGACGCGGCGGCCCGGGCGACGACACCGGCGAGCACCCCGCCGCGACCCGCGTGCGCCGCGCCGACCGCCCCCCCGCCGGCACCGGTCCGCGCCCGTGGGCCGACGCCGGCCAGCAGCACGGGTACGCAGTCCGCCGCCCGGGTCATCAGGACCAGATCCTCGCGTTGGGTGACGATCGCATCGACCCGGGGGGGAACCTCGGGCGCCTCGTCGAGGACGGCGACCTCCCCGCCGTGCACCTGGTGCATCCGTGCCACCCTCCGCCCCGTCTCCCGACGAACCGCCGTGAGGGCACCGGCCAACGCGTCCCGGTCGCTGCCCTCACGCTCCGAGAGATCCAGCCCGACCTCGGTGAAGGCCACCTCCACGACGCAGGTGCCCGCCCGGTGCTGCCGCCGCAGCCGCAGCACCGGGGACACCGCCCCGTCGCCCGCGGCACTCACGTCGTCGCGATCACTTCAGGAAGTCCGGCACGTCCAGGTCGTCGTCGTCGTGAGTCGTCCGCGACGGCGGTCGCGGGGCCGAGGGAGACGACGGCGCCGGGCGTGTGCCGGACGGGCCGGTCGGCGCCGGGCCGGTCGACCCGCGGGACGGGGCCCCGACCGGCTCGGGCTCGCGGGCCGGCCGCTGGGGCTGCCCCGGGCCGGTGCGGTCGCCCGCGCGCTGCGCCGCGAGCTGCTGTGCCGCGGCCCGGGTCTCCTCCTGGGTCTGCTGCGGCCGCGGCCGTCCCAGCTGGTTGCCCTCGTCGCGCTGCTTGGGCATGCCGCCCTCGAAGCCGGCCGCGATCACCGTCACCCGCACCTCGTCACCCAGGGCGTCGTCGATCGTGGCGCCGAAGATGATGTTGGCCTCCTGGTGCGCCGAGTCCGCCACCAGGGCGGCGGCCTCGTTGATCTCGAAGAGGCCGAGGTCGGAGCCACCCGCGATCGAGAGCAGGACGCCGTACGCCCCGTCGATCGAGGCCTCCAGCAGCGGGCTGGAGACGGCCAGCTCGGCCGCCGCCACCGACCGGTCCTCGCCGCGCGCCGACCCGATGCCCATCAGCGCCGAGCCCGCGTTGGCCATCACGGACTTCACGTCGGCGAAGTCGAGGTTGATCAGGCCCGGTGTGGTGATCAGGTCCGTGATGCCCGAGACGCCCTGCAGCAGCACCTGGTCGGCCTGCTTGAACGCATCGAGCATCGAGACGTTGCGGTCGCTGATCGAGAGCAGCCGGTCGTTCGGGATCACGATGAGGGTGTCGACCTCCTCGCGGAGCTCGGCGATCCCGGTCTCCGCCGAGTTCGCGCGTCGGCGCCCCTCGAAGGCGAAGGGCCGCGTCACGACCCCGATGGTCAGAGCGCCGAGCGAGCGGGCGATCCGCGCCACGACCGGCGCGCCGCCCGTGCCCGTGCCGCCCCCCTCGCCGGCGGTCACGAAGACCATGTCGGCGCCCTTGATGACCTCCTCGATCTCCTCGGCATGGTCCTCGGCCGCCCGGGCGCCGACGTCGGGGTTGGCGCCGGCGCCGAGCCCGCGCGTGAGCTCGCGCCCGATGTCGAGCTTGACGTCGGCGTCGCTCATGAGGAGGGCCTGGGCGTCGGTGTTGATCGCGATGAACTCGACGCCCTTCAGGCCGACCTCGATCATCCGGTTGACGGCGTTGACTCCACCTCCACCGATACCCACGACCTTGATGATGGCCAGGTAGTTCTGCGCTGCTGCCATGACGGCTGCCTCTCGCTGATCGGGCCCGGGGTGACCGGACGCTTGAGTGCTCTGGGTCCTGTGCGTGCGGGGTGCGGCATGTCGTGGGGAAGTCACGAGGTCGACACCCGGTCCGCCGAGGGCCGGAACCCTAACCCTCATGCTGAGGGTTATAGTTATGTCAACTGCGTGATGACCATGAAAATACAAACGGGCACGCCCGGATCGCCGCAGACACGCCGCGTGTCGGCGAGTCGAGCAACGTGCATTGCGCCGACGCCTGGCTCACTCGGGCGGTTCGATGTTGCGGCCGAGCGAGCGGCTCCTCCCCCGGAACTCCGCGACGACGGTGCCGTCGTCGCGGCGCACGGTGACGTCGTAGAGGCCGGAGCGCCCGCGCAGCGTGCGCTCGAGCGCCTCGGCCGCGAGGCGGTCGCCCAGACGACCCGACTCGAGGAAGACGACATCGAAGCCGGCGGCCACCGTGACGGTGCCGCGGGAGTTGCAGGCGACGGCGAAGGCGCTGTCCGCGAGCGCGGCGATGAGCCCGCCGTGGCAGACCTCCCACCCGTTGACCATGTCCTCGCGCACCGTCATCGAGACGACGGCCGCGCCGGGCCCGACGGACTCGAGACGCATGCCGAGCGCCCGGCTCGCGGCGTCGCCGGACCACATCACGTCCGCGCTGCGGCGGGCGACCCGGTCGGGATCGGGAACCCCCTCCGCGTCGAGCACCCTCCGGCTCACCTCGGGCCCCCTCACGCGTCGAAGTCGACGGTCAGCCGCTCGCTGACCGGGAAGGTCTGGCAGGTCAGCACGAACCCGGCGTCGACCTCGGCGGGATCCAGCGCGTAGTTGCGGCGCATCTCGACCTCGCCGGAGCGGACGAGCGCGCGGCAGGTGCCGCACACCCCACCCTTGCAGGCGAACGGCAGGTCGGACCGGCTGGCCTGGGCACCGTCGAGGATCGTGGCGTCGCGGGGCAGGGTGCACGCGCCGCTGACACCGTCGAGCACGAGCGTGGCCTCGCTCGTCTCGCCCGACGCCGCCGACGCGGTGCGGTGGAGCTCCGGAGGCGGCTCGTCGACATAGAACAGCTCGACGTGCACGCGCCCCCGCGGCACCCCCAGCTCGACCAGGACCGCGCGGGCGTCCTCGACCATCTGGTGGGGTCCGCACAACCAGACCTGGTCGTAGCGCTCGGCCGGGAGCAGCGTCGTGAGGAGTCGGCGCAGCCGGTCGGCGTCGAGCCTTCCCGAGAACAGCTCGACGTCGCGAGGCTCCCGGGAGAGCACGTGCTGGACGGAGAAACGGGCGGGATGACGGTTCTTCAGGTCGCCGAGGTCCTCGGCGAACATCACCGACGACGTGGCCCGGTTGCCGTAGAGGATCGCCACCTCGGCGTCCGGCGCGCCGGGCCTGGCGGCGTGCTCGAGCACCGACCCGGCGATGGACAGCACCGGCGTGATGCCCGACCCCGCCGCGATGCACAGGTGCCGGCCGCCGGCCGACGGGTCGGCGCGGAAGCTCCCGCTCGGCGGCTGCACCTCGACGGTGTCGCCGGGGCGCACCTCGTGCACCCACCAGGAGGAGAAGACGCCGTCCGGGATCTCGCGGACCCCGATGCGCGGCCGCGCGCCTGCGGGTGCGCAGATCGAATAGGTGCGACGCTGCTCGGCACCGTCGATCCTCCGACGCACGGTGAGCGACTGCCCGGGCGCGAAGGCGAACTCCGGGGCCAGCTCGCGCGGCACGTCGAAGGTCACCGCCACGGCGTCGTCGGTGAGCCGCTCGACGTCAGCCACGGTGAGGGCGTGAAACCTCGCCGCGCGCCGACGGCCTCCCGGGTGGGCAGCCGGGTGGTCGGCAGCCGGGTGGTCAGCAGCCGGGTTCCGGAGAGCCGACTCCGGCGTGGTCGCGGCCATCAGATCTCCTTGACGTGCTCGAACGGCTCGGCGCAGGCCGCGCAGCGATAGAGCGCCTTGCAGGCCGTCGCGCCGAACTCCGAGGTCAGCTGGGTGTGAGGAGACCCGCACCGCGGGCAGCGCAGCGCGCGCCGGGTCGGCGACAGGCTCAGCGCCACCCGGCCGGGGGGCGCCTCCCCCGGGGGCGAGATGCCGGCGGCCGCCAGCGCCCGGCGTCCACGCGCGCTGATCCAGTCGCTGGACCACGCCGGGCTCAGGCACACCTCGACGCGGGCCTCGTCCCAGCCGGCCTCCCGGAGCGCGCGGACGAGGTCGTCGCGCATGGTGGCCATCGCCGGGCAGCCGGAGTACGTGGGGGTGATCGTGGCGACGACGGCGCCCCCCTGCTCCTCCCGCACGCCGCGGAGGACGCCGAGATCCTCCAGCGTGAGCATCGGCAGCTCGGGATCGACCACCGTGGCGGCCACCTGGTGGGCCGCGGACTCGACGGCGGCGGGCGCCATCCTCACCACCTCCCCACCGGGTGCTCCCGTGCCACGGACTGCATCTCGGCGAGCATCCGGCTCAGGGCCTCGGTGTGGCCGGTGCCGTCGCGCCCGGTGGCACCGTTCACGGACGCCATCGGCGACGCCTCGGGTCGGTCCACGCCGGCCGCGGCCAGCACCTGATCGAGGACGGCGTCGACCGGGGCGGCGACCTCGGCCGGCACGACGCCGATGCCGGCCTCGGACGCCTGCTCCTCCACCGGGTGCCGCCCCAGGGTCTCGGGGTAGAGCGGCCACAGCTCGGCGAGTGCGGCGACCAGCCGCTGCCGCGACTCGTCGGTGCCGCGGGCCAGGACCACCACCCAGCGGGCGGCGTGGTCGCGGTGGTAGGCGAGCTCCTTGACGCCCTTCGCCGCGACGGCCGACAGCACGTGGTCGCGGCTGTCCTCGAGCCGCTCGAGGACCGCGAGGCGCACCAGGCTGAGCAGCAGCAACCGGACCATCGTGTGGGCGAAGTCGCCTCCCGCCACCTCGGCCAGGCGCACGTTGCGGAAGTGCTGGGCGCCCCTGAAGAAGGCGAGCGCATCCTCCGGCGGCGCCGGCGAGCCGTCGGCCCAGCCCGGTGCCAGCCTCCGCACGAGGTGCGGCGCGGCCGTCGCCGCGCGGGCGAGCAGGAGGCGGGCCTGGCCGAGGAGGTCGAGCGCGACGTTGGCCAGCGCGATGTCCTCCTCGAGGTCCGGGGCGCGGCCGCACCACTCCGAGAGCCGGTGGCTGGCCACGAGGGCGTCGTCGCCGAGCATCAGGCAGTAGGTGGCCAGCAGCTCGGGGTCGACGCCGTCGGGCACCGCGGTGTCGATCCCGGCGAGCGGGTCCTCGCTCTGCCCGATCGCGAGGCCCGTTCCGAAGGCCCACTGCGAGGAGTCGGCCACCAGCAGGCCGTCGTAGGCGTTGCCGTGGCCGTCGTCCGGCGTCTCGTGGACGTGCGGCACCTCGACGGCGCTCGGGTCGTCGCTCATGGGGTCACCTCACATGTGGGGGACGTCGTCGGGGATGTCGTAGAAGGTCGGATGGCGGTAGACCTTGTCGCCGCTGGGGGCGAACAGCGGGTCCTTCTCGTCGGGGCTCGAGGCCGCGATCGACGCAGAGCGGACGACCCACACGCTGACGCCCTCGTTGCGGCGGGTGTAGACGTCGCGCGCGTTGCGCAGCGCCATCTCGTCGTCGGCGGCGTGCAGCGAGCCGACGTGCACGTGGTTGAGGCCGCGCTTGCCGCGCACGAAGACCTCGTAGAGGGGCCAGGACGGCTGCGACGCGGGGGCGCTCACGAGGCCCCCTCCGGACGGGCGGCGAAGGCGGTGGCCGCCTCCCGTACCCAGGCCCCGTCCTCGTGAGCCCGGCGGCGGTGGGCGAGGCGCTGGGCGTTGCAGGGCCCGTCGCCGCGCACGACGGCGGTGAGCTCGTCCCAGTCCGGCGTGCCGAAGTCGTGGTGGTCGAGCTCGGGATTCCAGCGCAGTGCGGGGTCCGGCAGGACGACACCCAGTGCCTCGGCCTGGGGCACGGTCATGTCCACGAACTTCTGCCGCAGCTCGTCGTTGGTGTTGCGCTTGACGCCCCAGGCCATCGACTGCGCCGTGTTCGGAGAGGCGTCGTCGGGCGGGCCGAACATCATCAGGCTCGGCCACCAGAACCGGTCGACCGACTCCTGGACCATCTCGCGCTGGGCGTCGGTGCCGCGCATCATCGTCATCAACAGCTCGAATCCCTGCCGCTGGTGGAAGGACTCCTCCTTGCAGATCCGGATCATGGCGCGGCCGTAGGGTCCGTACGACGCGCGGCACAGCGGCACCTGGTTGCAGATCGCGGCGCCGTCGACGAGCCAGCCGATCGTCCCCATGTCGGCATAGGAGAGCGTGGGGTAGTTGAAGATCGAGGAGTACTTCTGCCGCCCGGCGAGGAGCTTGTCGTAGAGCTCGTCGCGGGAGACGCCCAGCGTCTCCGCGGCGGAGTAGAGGTACAGGCCGTGGCCGGCCTCGTCCTGGACCTTGGCCAGCAGGATCGCCTTGCGCCGCAGCGACGGGGCGCGGGTGATCCAGCTGCCCTCCGGCTGCATGCCGATGATCTCCGAGTGCGCGTGCTGGGCGATCTGGCGCACCAGCGTCCGCCGGTAGCCCTCGGGCATCCAGTCGCGCGGCTCGATCCGGTCGCTGCGCGCGATCACCGCCTCGAACTGGGCCTCGAGCTGCGCCTCGAGCGCGTCCTCGTGCCGGTCCTCGCCCGTCCGCGCGACCATCTGTCCACCTCCGTGCCGGTCCCTTTACTGACCGATCGGTCCGTAATAGCGTGGCACAGCGCACGGTCGGCCGCAACGGGTCGCCGCGGCACCCAGAGGAGAGGAAGCGAGCGTGTCCCGACTCCTGGAGAGCTACGCCGCCGGGGCGTGGTACGCCGCGCCCGACGAGGGCCGGGGGCTGCACGACGCCGTGACCGGCCAGGAGATCGCCCGCATCTCCGCCACCGGCCTCGACCGCGCCGCGATGGTGCGCCACGCCAAGCAGGTCGGCGGCCCGGCCGTGCGGGCGCTGACCTTCCACGAGCGCGCCGACCTGCTCAAGCAGCTGGGCCAGCGGCTCTTCGGCCACAAGGAGGAGATCTACGAGCTCTCGCGCAGCACGGGTGCGACCGACCGCGACTCGGGCGTCGACGTGGACGGCGGCTTCGGCACGCTGCTCAGCTACGGGTCCATCGGCAAGCGTGGGCTGCCCAACGACACGCTCGTGCTCGACGGCTCGCCCGACCGGCTCGGCCGGGGCGGCACCTTCGTCGGCCAGCACGTCTACACCTCGCGCCCCGGCGTGGCGGTCCAGATCAACGCCTTCAACTTTCCGGTCTGGGGGATGCTCGAGAAGCTGGCGCCGGCGTTCCTCGCCGGCCTGCCGACGATCGTGAAGCCGGCGGCGCAGACGGCGTACCTCACGGAGCTCTGCGCGCGGCGCATCATCGAGTCCGGGATCCTCCCCGAGGGCTCGCTGCAGCTGCTCGCCGGCAGCCCGGACGGCCTGCTCGACGAGCTCGACGCACAGGATCGGGTCGACTTCACGGGCTCGGCACACACCGCCGGGCTGCTGCGCAACCACCCCCGGGTCCTGCACGGTGGCGTCGAGCTGGGCGTCGAGGCCGACTCGCTGAACTGCTCGATCCTCGGGCCCGACATCACCCCCGAGGACCCGGAGCTCGACCTCTACGTCTCCGGCGTGGTCACGGAGATGACGGTCAAGGCCGGGCAGAAGTGCACGGCCATCCGCCGCGCCATCGTGCCCGAGCACCTCGCCGATGCCGTGGTGGACGCGCTCTGCACCCGGCTGGCCGCCCTGCGGGTGGGCGATCCGCGGGCCGAGGGCGTGGGGATGGGTGCGCTGGTGAGCCTCGACCAGCGCGAGGCGGTCCGCAAGGCCGTTCACGGCCTGCGGGCCTCGGCCGACGTGGTCTACGGCGACGCCGAGACCGTGGAGGTCGTCGGCGCCGACGCCGAGCGGGGCGCCTTCATGAGCCCGGTGCTGCTGCGCGCCCGACCGGGGGCGGCCGAGCCCCACGAGCTGGAGCCGTTCGGCCCGGTGTGCACGGTGATCACCTACCGCACCGTGGGCGAGGCGGTGGAGCTCGCCGCGCGCGGTCGCGGCAGCCTCGTCGGGTCGGTGGTCACCCGCGACCCGCTGGTGGCCCGCGACGTGGTGCGCGGCCTCGCCCCGTGGCACGGCCGGATCCTCGTCCTCGACCGCGACGACGCGCAGGAGTCCACCGGCCACGGGTCCCCGTTGCCGATGCTGGTGCACGGCGGCCCCGGTCGCGCGGGCGGCGGAGAGGAGCTCGGCGGGGTGCGCGGCGTGCTGCGCCACATGCAGCGCACCGCCCTCCAGGCCTCGCCCGACATGATGACCGCGATCACCGGCACGTGGACCACCGGGTCGCGGCGCCGCGTCGAGGACCTGCACCCGTTCCGCAAGGACCTCCGCACGCTGCGCATCGGCGACACCGTCACCTCGGACTCCCGGGTCGTGACGCGCGACGACATCGCGCACTTCGCCGAGTTCACCGGCGACCACTTCTACGCCCACACCGACGAGGAGGCGGCGGCGCGCAACCCGCTCTTCGGCGGCATCGTCGCTCACGGCTACCTGCTGGTCTCGTTCGCGGCGGGCCAGTTCGTGGAGCCCTTCCCCGGGCCGGTGCTCGCCAACTTCGGCGTCGACCGGCTGCGCTTCCTGACCCCGGTCCGGGCCGGCGACTCCATCAGCACGACGCTCACGGTCAAGCAGATCACCCCGCGGCGCAGCGCCGACTACGGCGAGGTCCGCTGGGACGCCGAGGTCTGCAACGGCGAGGGCGAGCCGGTCGCCACCTACGACGTGCTGACGCTGGTCGCCAAGCGCTGGGATGGCCCGGAGCCGGCGGGGGCGGACGCGTGAGAGCCTCCGACGGGTCCGCCCTCGAGCCCATCGAGACGGCCGCGCCCGAGCGGCTGCGCGCCCTCCAGACCGTGCGGTTGCGGTGGACCGTGCAGCACGCCTACGCCGGGGTGCCGCACTACCGGGCGGCCCTGGACGCGGCCGGGATCCACCCGGACGACGTCAGGGATCTCGCCGACCTGGCTGCCCTGCCCTTCACGACCAAGGCCGACCTGCGCCAGAACTATCCCTTCGGGATGTTCGCCGTGCCCCGCGAGCAGGTGGCCCGGGTCCACGCCTCGTCGGGGACGACGGGCCGGCCGACGGTGGTGGGCTACACCGCCGCGGACCTCGACGTCTGGGCCACCGTCGTGGCGCGCTCGATCCGCGCGGCCGGCGGGCGGCCCGGCGACCTCCTGCACAACGCGTACGGCTACGGCCTGTTCACGGGCGGCCTCGGGGCCCACGCCGGGGCGGAGAAGCTCGGCTGCACGGTCGTTCCCGTCTCCGGCGGCATGACCGAGCGCCAGGTGCAGCTGATCACGGACTTCGAGCCGCGCGTCATCATGGTCACGCCCTCCTACATGCTCGCAATCGTGGACGAGATGCGCCGAGCGGGCATCGATCCGCGCTCGACCTCGCTCGAGGTCGGCATCTTCGGCGCGGAGCCGTGGACCCACGAGATGCGCCGCGAGATGGAGCGGGTGCTCGACATCACCGCAGTGGACATCTACGGGCTCTCGGAGGTGATCGGCCCGGGCGTGGCCCAGGAGTGCGCGGAGACCCAGGACGGGCTCCACGTCTGGGAGGACCACTTCTACCCCGAGGTCATCGACCCCGTCACCGGCGAGGTCCTCCCCGATGGCGAGGAGGGCGAGCTGGTCGTCACCTCGCTCACCAAGCAGGCGATGCCGGTGATCCGGTACCGCACGCGCGATCTCACCCGACTGCTGCCGGGCACCGCGCGGTCGATGCGGCGGATGGAGAAGGTCACCGGCCGCACCGATGACATGATCATCCTGCGCGGGGTGAACCTGTTCCCGAGCCAGGTCGAGGAGCTCCTGCTCGGCATCCCGGCGCTCTCCCCGCACTTCCAGTGCCGCCTCTCCCGCGACGGCGCCCTGGACGAGATGACCGTGCTCGTGGAGCGCCGGGACGACGCCGGGCCCGCGGACGCCGCCGAGGCCGCCCGCGCGCTCCGGGACCTCATCAAGAGCCGCATCGGGGTCAGCGTCGACGTCGAGGTCCGCCACCCCGGCGGCATCGAGCGCTCCGTCGGCAAGATGCGCCGCATCCTGGACGAGCGTCCCGCCCGCTGAGTCCCGGGCCCTCGCCCCCGTCGCGACCAGGCCGGCCCGGGCTACTGCGCCGTCGTGGGCTGCCCGGGCACGCTGACGTCGTAGACCTGCGCCGGGACGGCGCCCAGCAGTGCGTCGACCACCTCGGCCTTGGCGTCGGACTCCTCGGCACTGCCCCACACGATCCGGCGGCCGCCGCGGAGCACGAGCGAGATCGCGTCCATGCTGCCCACCTCGACGTGGTCGACCTGCGAGACCAGGTCGGGGGGCAGGGACTCGATCACCCGCGCCGCCTCGACCATCGCCTCGCTCCGGGTGCCCCAGGGCATGTCCACCCGCGGCAGGCCGGCCGGCGCGCGGCCGAAGTCGCGGAAGAGCACGCCCTGGTCGTCCATGCCGCGCAGCTGGCCCGACATGGCCACGACCGCGATCGCCTGCCGCTCGGTTACCCGCAGGCTCACGTCGTGCGGCCAGTCGCGCGTCGCCGTGGCGTCGCGCACCTCGGCCAGGGACTCCACGCGGCGCTCGATCGCGTCGAGGTCGACCCGCGCGAGGGGCTCGCCTCCCGGGACTGCGGCGGCCGCGGCGACCTGGCGCTCCCCGAGCAGCTGGGTGCCCGTCACCTCGACGTCGTCCACGCCGAGCACGTCGGAGACCAGCACGACCCAGCCGGCCAGGCCACCGAGCGCCAGCAGCACGAGTGCGACGAGGACGGCGCGCCACGCCAGCCAGCGGCGGGTCCACTGACGGCGTACGAACCGGCGCCGGTTCCGTTCCTCGGCCGAGGGCCGTGGGCGGCGCGGCGGCCGGTGGCCCGAGCGCCCCCGCGACCCCCGGACGGCGGTCGCCGGCTTCTCGTCCTCGGCCGCGGCGCCCACCTGCGCGGGCACCTGCCGGGTCTCGGGCTCGACCTCGGCCCCGGACGTGGTGCTGGTCGCGGGCGCGCGGCCGCGCCGCCGCCCGGGGTCGAGGTCCTGGTCGCGACCGCGCCCGGGACCGCTGCCCCCGGGGCCGTCCGCGCCCCGACGACGCTCAGCCATCGCGGGCCTCCAACAGCTCGAGCACCCGCGGTGCCACGGTGGTGACGTCGCCCGCACCCAGCGTCAGCACCAGGTCGCCGGGCCGGGCCCGGGCGGCCAGCGCGCCAGCGACGTCCGCCAGGTCAGGATGGAACGCCACCCGGTCCGCGGGCAGCGGCACCGCGTCGGCGACCAGCCGACCGGTGACCTCGGGGTCCGGGTCCTCGCGCGCCAGGTAGACGTCGCAGACCACCACCTCGTCGGCGGCGCCGAGCGCCTCCCCCATCGCCGCGCCGAACACCCGCGTCCGGGAGACCAGGTGCGGCTGGAAGCCGACGATCAGCCGGCCCGACCCGGCCACCGCCCGCGCGGCCTGCAGGTCGCCCGCGATCTCGACCGGGTGGTGCGCGTAGGAGTCGTAGACGCGCACGCCGGAAGCCTCGCCCTTCGCCTCCATCCGCCGGCTCGCACCGGTGAAGCCGGACAACCCCTCGACGAGCGAGGACACCCGGTGCCCCAGCTCGGCTCCCGCCGCGATGGCGGCCACGGCGTCCAGCACGTAGTGCCGGCCCGGGATCCGCAGCAGCACGCGGCCGTGGTCCTGGGCGTCCCCCTGCGGATCCTCGACCAGCGTGAAGGACGACGTCGTGTCCTCGAAGGCGAGGTCGAGGGCGCGCCACCGGGCGTCGGGGGACTCCCCGACCGTGACCACGCGCCGCCCCTGGCCCCGGGCCCACTCGGCGAGCGCGCGGGCACCCTCGTCGTCCACGCAGCAGACCAGGAACCCGTCCGGGTCGAGCGTGCCGACGAACTCCTCGAACGCCGCCCGGTAGGCCGCCTCCGTGCCCCAGACGTCGAGGTGGTCGGCCTCGACGTTGGTGACCACCGCGGCGTACGGCGCGTAGTGCAGGAAGGCACCGTCGCTCTCGTCGGCCTCGACCACGAAGACGTCGTCGGCGCCGGCGTGCGCGCTGGGGCCGGTGCCCGTGAGCTCGGCGCCGACGGCGTAGGACGGGTCGGCGCCCGTCGCGAGGAGGGCCGAGACCAGCAGCGAGGTGGTCGTGGTCTTGCCGTGCGTGCCGGCCACCGCCACGGCGCGACGGCCCTGCAGCAGCGAGGCCAGCCCCCCGGAGCGGGGCAGCAGGCGCAGGCCGCGCTCCCCGGCGGCCACGACCTCGGGGTTGTCCTCGCGCACCGCCGTCGAGGCCACGACCGTGTCGGCGTCGCGCAGGTGCTGGGCGTCGTGCCCGACGTGGACGCGGGCGCCCGCGGCCTCCAGGGACCTCAGGAGCGGCGAGTCCCGGCCGTCGCTCCCGGCGACGGGGATCCCCCGCTCGAGCATGATCCGGGCGATCGCGGAGAGGCCCGCGCCGCCGATCCCGACGAAGTGCACCCGCCCGAGCTGCTCGGCGGGCGGGACCCGGTCGGGGACCGGGATCCTCACGGGTCGGCCCGCCGGGACGTGCCCCGCCGGGACCCGCCGCGCCCGGACCTGCGGGCCGGGACGGTGCTCGCCACCTCGAGCACGAGCCGCGCGAGCCGACGGTCCGCGTCGCGCGGGAGCAGGTCGGCGGCGGCCCGACCCATCTGCGCCAGGCGCTCGGCGTCCGTCGCGAGCGCGGGGACGGTGGTGCGCACCCACTCCGCGGACATCGCGGCGTCGTCGACGAGCAACGCGCCGCCGACGTCCACGACGGAGCGGGCGTTGCGGGCCTGCTCGCCGTTGCCGATCGGCAGGGGCACGAAGACCGCGGGCAGCCCGACGGCCGCCGCCTCGGTGACGCTGCTCGCGCCGGCGCGGCAGACGACGAGATCGGCGGCCGCGTAGGCCAGGTCCATCCGGTCCACGTAGTGCTCGACGACGTACGGCGCCGGGCCGGGCGAGGCCGGCTCCAGGGTGTTCTTGGGACCGATCACGTGCAGCACCTGGACACCCGCCGCGGCCAACGCGTCCGCGGCCCCGGCCACGGCCTCGTTGAGGCGCCGGGCCCCCTGGGACCCTCCCGTGACCAGGAGCGTCGGCCGGTCGAGGTCCAGGCCGAACGCCTGGCGCCCCTCGTCCCGCAGCGCGGCCCGGTCCAGCCGCGAGACGAGCGAGCGGATCGGCAGGCCGAGGTGCTCGGCGCGCGGGAGCGGGGTGTCGGGGAAGCTGACGGCCACCCGCCGCGCCAGGCGTGCGCCCACCTTGTTGGCCAGGCCGGGCAGGGCATTCTGCTCGTGCACGACCATGGGCACCGCGCGGCGCCGCGCGGCCACATAGACGGGCATCGACACATAGCCGCCGTAGCCCACCACCACGTCGGGGCGGAACCGGTCGATCACCGCCAACGCCTCACGGACCGCCCCCCACAGCCGACCCGGCACGCGGAGCAGGTCGGCCCCGGGACGCCGCGGCAGGGGGACGGGCGGGATGAGGGCGAGCCGATAGCCGGCCTCGGGCACGACGCGGGTCTCGAGACCGCGATCGGTCCCGACGCAGAGGATCTCGACGTCGGTCCCGGTCGCGTGTCCCAGCTCGGTCAGGGCGTCCGCGGTCGCGAGCAGCGGGGACGTGTGGCCGGCGGTGCCGCCGCCGGCGAGCAGGACCCGGGTCACTGCGCCCGCCCCCGCGCGGCCACGCGGGCGCCGCGTCCGGGCCGGCCACCGGGCGCCGAGACGCCGGCGGAGCGCCGTCGGCGGCGGGCGGCCAGCGCCGCCGCGGCCTCGGGCTCGCGGCGGGCGAAGCCGATCAGCAGGCCGAGCGCCACCAGCGACGGCACGAGCGCCGAGCCGCCGTAGGAGATCAGCGGAAGCGGGATGCCGATGACGGGCAGCATGGTCAGCACCATGCCCACGTTGATCATGACCTGCCCGAGCAGCCAGGCGATGATCCCGAAGGTCGCGTAGCGCACGAACGGATCGTCGGTGGTCCACGCGACCCGGCAGGCGGCCACGGCGATGGTCAGGAAGAGCAGCAGGACCAGGAGGGTGCCGACGAGCCCGAGCTCCTCGCCGAGCACCGCGAAGATGAAGTCGGTGTGCGCCTCGGGAAGGTCGCCCCACTTCTGCTGGCTGGCGCCGATGCCCTGCCCGAACCAGCCGCCGGAGGAGAGCGCGAAGAGCCCGTGCGCGGGCTGCCAGCCGGCGTCGTGGAAGTCCTTGAACGGGTCGGTGAAGGTGGTGATGCGCTCCCGGCGCTCCGCGCTGGTCGAGGCGACGAACAGCGCGCAGGCGGAGATGCCGGTCAGCGCGACCACGAAGAGGCGCGCAGGCGCCCCCACCACCCAGAGCATCGCGAGCAGGATGCCGAAGAGCACCAGCGCCGTGCCGAGGTCGCGGCCGAGCACCACGAGCGCGGCGACGCCGAGCAGCACGGGGACCACCGGCATGAAGACGTTGTGCAACCGGCCGAGCGAGCGCTCCTTGAGCGCGTACACGTGGGCGGCCCACAGCACGATGGCGAGCTTCGCTATCTCCGAGGGCTGTACCTGGAAGGGCCCCAGGCCCAGCCAGTTGGTGTTGCCGTTCACGGTGCGGCCCAGGCCCGTCTGCGTCAGGGCGAGCAGGACCACCGAGACCATCAGCGCGGGCCAGGCACACGCCCGGAGCGCGCGGTAGGGCAACCGGGAGGCGACCCAGGCACAGGGCACGCCGATCAGCACCCACACCAGCTGCCGCCGCACGACGGCGTAGGAGTCGCCCTCGTGCATCGAGAAGGAGTAGACGCTGCTGGCCGAGAGCACCATGACCAGGCCGATGGTCAGCAGCAGCGCGGAGGCCCCGACCAGGGCGTAGTAGGAGGTCAGCGGACGGTCGAGCGCCTCCCGGAGGGTGGCGACCCGGCCGGTCGGGCGCGGGGCGTCGACGACGTCCTCATCCGTCACCTGCTGCTCCTCCCGCCCGGCGGTTGCTTCTGGGGCCGCTGGCCGATCACCCCTGCGAGGACAGGTGCTCGCGCACCGCCGCCGCGAAGGCGTCGCCCCGTTCGCCGTAGTGGGCGAACAGGTCCATCGACGCACACCCCGGCGCCAGCAGCACGGTGTCGCCCGGTCGGGCGAGACCCGCCGCCGCCGCCACGGCCCGGTCCATGGCCTGCCGTCCAGTCTCGCCGTCGCCCAGGGTCACCACGGGCACATCGGGTGCGTGTCGCGCCAGAGAGTCCGCGATCACCTGGCGGTCGCGGCCGAGCAGCACGGCGCCGCGCAACCGGCCGCCCACCCGCTCGACCAGCTCGTCGAAGCGTGCCCCCTTGGCCAGGCCCCCGGCGACCCACACGACCGGGTCGTAGGCCGAGAGGCTGCTCGCCGCGGCGTGCGGATTGGTGGCCTTGGAGTCGTCGACCCAGGCCACGCCGTGCTCCTGGGCCACGAGCGCGATGCGATGGCCGTCGGGCCGGAACCGGCGAAGCCCGTCGCGCACCGCCTGCTGAGAGACCCCGTGCGCCCGTGCCAGCGCGGCCGCGGCGAGCGCGTCGGCCACGTGGTGCGGCGCGCTCGAACTCAGGTCGGAGAGCTGGCAGAGCTCCGCGGCCGAGGTCTGCCGCGACTCGACGAAGGCGCGGTCGACGAGCACGTCCTCGACGAGGCCGACCATGCCGACCGCGGGGACGCCGAGGGTGAAGCCGATCGCCCGGGCCCCCTCGACGACGTCGGCGTCGCGCACGAGCCGCTCGGTCGTCGGGTCGGCGGCGTTGTAGACGCACGCGCGCTGCACGCGCTCATAGATCCGGCCCTTGTCGGCGACGTACTCCTCCATGGAGCCGTGCCAGTCCAGGTGGTCCTCGGCGACGTTGAGGACGCACGCCGACTCGGCGGCCACCGAGCGCGTGTAGTGCAGCTGGAAGCTCGACAGCTCGACCGCGAGGACGTCGTAGGGCTCGGGATCCATCACGGCCTCGACCAGCGGCAGGCCCACGTTGCCGGCGGCGACGCTGCGTAGGCCGGCGGCGCGCAGGATGATGTCCAGCATCTGCACCGTGGTGGTCTTGCCGTTGGTGCCCGTCACGGCGAGCCAGGGCGCCGAGCGCTGGGGGTCGCGCAGCCGCCAGGCCAGCTCCACCTCGCCCCAGACGGGGACCCCGCGGGCGTAGGCCTGCGCGATCAACGGCGCGGAGGGGCGCCAGCCGGGCGAGGTGACGAGAAGGTCGACGTCGTCGGGCAGCCTCGCGGTGCTGCCTTCGCCGAGCCGCACCCTCGCGCCGAGCACCTCGAGCAGCTCCGCCTGGCTCGCGCGCTCGCCCGCCTCGGACTCGTCGAGCGCCGTGACGTCGGCTCCCTGGTGCAGCAGGTTGTCGGCCGCGGCGAAACCCGAGACGCCGAAGCCGGCCACCACGGCGCGAAGGCCGTCCCAGGCATCGTGGCGCCCCAGGGCGCTCGGGTCACGCCCGCTCGCACCGCTCACGTGCCGGCCACCCACTCGGCGTAGAAGATCCCCAGGCCGGCGGCCACGCTCAGGCCGGTGATGATCCAGAACCGGATCACCACGTTGACCTGCTCCCAGCCGACCATCTCGAAGTGGTGGTGCAGCGGCGCCATCCGGAAGACGCGCTTGCCCTTGCTGATCCGGAACCAGCCGACCTGGACCATCACCGAGAGCGTCTCGACGATGAACAGGCCGCCCAGGATCACCAGGAGGAGCTCGGTGCGGGTGAGCACCGCCAGCCCCGCGAGCGCGGCGCCGAGGGAGAGCGAGCCGGTGTCCCCCATGAAGATCTTCGCCGGCGAGGCGTTCCACCACAGGAACCCGAAACAGGCGCCGGTGATCGAGGCGGAGACGACGGCGAGGTCGAGCGGGTCTCGCACCTCGTAGCACGTGCCGAAGGTGATGTCGGCCTGGCCGCACCACTGGTTGTTCTGCCAGATGTTCACGATCGTGTAGGCGCCGAAGACCATCGTGGAGGCGCCGATGGCCAGGCCGTCGAGGCCGTCGGTGAGGTTGACCGCGTTGGCGCTGCCGGTCACGATCAGCCAGATCAGCACGACGACGAGCACCACGGGCAGGGTGAGGCTCTCGAAGTCGCGGATGAAGGAGATGTGCTGCGACGCGGGGGTCTGGCCGCGGTCGTCCTCGAGGATCGGCGAGAGCGCGAGCAGCGCGAAGGTGGCGGCGATGAGGGTGAGGCCGACCATCTTGGCTCGGCTGCGCAGGCCCAGGCTGCGCTGGCGCGAGATCTTGATGAAGTCGTCGAGGAAGCCCACGAGCCCGACGCCGGTGAACAGGAAGATCAGCAGCAGCGCGGAGGCCGAGGGCAGGTCCTGGGTGATGAGCTTGGCCGCGAAGTAGGAGACCACCGCCGCGAGGATGACGACGATGCCACCCATCGTCGGCGTACCCCGCTTGGTGTGGTGGCTGGTCGGGCCGTCGTCGCGGATCTCCTGCCCGTAGCCACGCCGGGTCAGCAACCGGATCGCCACCCGGGTGCCCATCAGCGAGATGATCAGGGCCAGCCCGCCGCCGAGCAGGATCGCTCTCATCGCGGGCCGTCCTCCTCTCCACCGGTCAGGGCTTCGGCGACGTGCTCGAGGGCGCCACCGCGCGACGCCTTGACCAGCACCACGTCGCCGGCGCGGACATTCTGGCGCACCCAGGCCGTCGCCTCCTCGCGACCGGCCAGCACGAGGGCGTCACCCTGCCAGCCGTCGCTCGCGGCGGCGGCGGCGGCGGTGTGCGCGGAGAGCCGGCCGACCGCCACGAGCACGTCGACGCCCGCGGTCACGACCGCGTGCCCCACCGCCGCGTGGGCCGCCTCCTCGTCCTCGCCGAGCTCGAGCATGTCGCCGAGCACCGCGACCCTGCGAGCACCACGGGCCGCACCGATCGCGTCGAGGGCGTCGAGCGCCGCCTCGACCGACTCGGGGTTGGCGTTGTAGGCATCGTTGAGGACCACCGTGCCGTCGAAGCGCTCGCTGACCTCCATCCGCCAGCGGGAGGCGATCTCGGCGGTCCGCAGCCCTTCCGCCACGGTGTCGAGCGGGGCACCCGCGGCCACGGCCAGGGCGGCGGCGGCGACGGCGTTCGGGACCTGGTGCCGACCGACCTGCCGCAGGGCGACGGCGTAGGACGCCCCGGCGTGCGCCAGCACGAAGTGCGGCCGGGCGAGGTCGTCGAGGGTGACGTCGGCCCAGGACACCTCCGCACCGAGCGAGGCCGGCCCGAAGGTCAGCACCCGGCCGCGCGTGCGCCGGGCCATGGGCGCCACCATCGCGTCGTGCAGCGCCAGGACGGCGGTGCCGCGCTCGTCGAGCGCCTCCACGATCTCACCCTTGGCGCGGGCGATCGCCGCACGGCTCCCGAACTCCCCGAGGTGGGCGGTGCCGACGTTGAGCACCGCGGAGGCGTCCGGGCGGGCGACCTCGCAGAGCCGGGCGACGTGTCCCGGGCCGCGGGCACCCATCTCCACGACGAGGTACGCCGTCTCCTCTCTCACGCGCAGCACCGTCAGGGGGACACCGAGCTCGTTGTTCAGGTTGCCCTGCGTGGCCACCGTGGGCCCCAGGGCGCCCAGGACGCCGGCCAGGTAGTCCTTGGTGCCCGTCTTGCCCTGGGATCCGGTCAGCGCGAGGACCGTGGCGCCGCACCGGTCGCGCACGTGCCGGGCCAGCAGGCCCAGCGCCCCGATGACGTCGCCCACGACGACCGTGGGCAGCGCGGTGGCCCGGCTGCCGAGCACCGCGGCGGCGCCCGCGTCGCCCGCCGCCTCCGCGAAGTCGTGCCCGTCGACGTGCTCGCCGGTCAGCGCCACGAACAGTCCGCCGGGCTCGATGTCGCGGCTGTCCAGGCTGGCGGGGGCGGTGACCCGGCCCTCGGCGGCGTCGCCGGCCCCCTCGACGCGCCCGTCGACCACCCCGGCGATGTCGGCGAGCGTCATGGCGATCATGGGGCCAGCCCCTCGAGCTCCTCCGCCACGACCACGCGGTCGTCGAAGGGGTGGGTGATCCCCCCGACCTCCTGACCCGACTCGTGCCCCTTGCCGGCCACCAGCACGATGTCGCCCGCCCGGGCCCGGCCCAGCGCTCGGCGGATCGCCTCCCGGCGGCCGTCGACCTCGACCACCTCGCCGGGACCGGCCGACGCACCCGCGACAATCGCCGCGCGGATCGCGCCCGGGTCCTCGGTGCGGGGGTTGTCGTCGGTGACCACGACCAGGTCGGCGAGCGCCGCGGCCGAGGCCCCCATCAGCGCGCGCTTGCCCGGGTCGCGGTCCCCCCCGGCGCCGATCACGACGATCAGCCGGCCGGCCGCCAGTGGCCGCAGCGTGTCCAGGGTCGCCTCCACGGCGTCCGGCTTGTGGGCGTAGTCGACGACGACGACGAAGTCCCGGCCCGTCGGCACCCGCTCGAGGCGCCCGGGCACGCCCGGCCCCGCGGCGATCCCGTCGGCCACGGCGGCCACCGTGGTGGCGTCCAGGCCCAGCTCGCCGGCCGTGGCCACGGCGGCCAGCGCATTGGCCACGTTGAAGCCCCCGGGGATCGGGACGCCCGCCTCCAGCACTCCCCGGGGGCCGGTCACCCGGAACGTGGAGCCGGTGGCACCGACCTCCGGGCTCTCGGCGCGCCAGTCCGCCGCGGGGTCGCCCGTGGAGGAGAAGGTCGCCACCGGCAGCGCGATCCGCTCCAGCAGGCGGCGACCCCAGGGGTCGTCCAGGTTGACGAGAGCACGCCGGGCCCGGGTCGGCGTGAAGAGCGTGGCCTTGGCCTCGAAGTAGTCCTGCACGCCCGCGTGGAAGTCGAGGTGGTCGCGACCGAGGTTGGTGAAGACCGCGACGTCGAAGACGCAGCCGTCGACCCGCCCGAGGACCAGCGCGTGCGAGGAGACCTCCATGGCGCAGGCGTCCACCCCGCGCTCCCGCATCAGCGCGAAGAGCCCGTGCAGGTCGGGTGCCTCGGGCGTGGTGAGCGTGGTGGCCACGTCCTCCCCGCGCACGCGGGTGCCGAGCGTGCCGACCACGGCGGAGGGCACCCCCGCGGCGGCGAGCCCGGTCTCGAGCAGCCGGGTCGTGGTGGTCTTGCCCTGGGTGCCCGTCACGCCCGCGAGCCGCAGGTCGCGGGCCGGCTCGCCGTACACGTGCGCCGCGAGGCCGCCGAGCACGTGCCGGGGTCGCGGCACGACCAGGGCGGGCAGGCCGGCGGGGAGGCGGTCCTGGCCAGCGGGATCGGTGAGCACCAGCACCGCTCCGGCGTCGGCGGCGTCGGCGGCGAAGTCCGCGCCGTGGACCCGCGCGCCGGGGAGCGCGACGTACAGGTCGCCGGGGCGGACCCGGCGGCTGCTCAGGCTCACGCCGGTGACCGAGGCGGGCGGCTCCCCGCGCACGCGCACGTCGGGCTCGTGGTCAGAGAGCCAGGCGACGACGTCGGCTCCTGCCACCGGGGTCGGGACGGTGGGTCGATCGCTCAGCACGCGCTGAGGCTATCGCCCGCCGGACCCGGGCCCGGGGACGCCTACTCCTGCGGCGGGCCCCACGCGAGCGGCAACCTGCTCGGCGGGGTGCCCGTGGGCGGGACGGCATAGCGCCGCAGGACGTGGCCCATGATCCGGGAGAACGCCGGCCCGGCGACCGATCCGCCGCCCCCGCCGTTGCTGGGGGCCTGCACGAGGACGTAGGCCGTGAAGCGCGGGTCGTCGGCGGGCGCGAAACCGGCGAAGGAGACGGTGAAGGTGCCGTCGTAGCAGCCGCAGTCCTCACCGACGCGCTGGGCGGTGCCGGTCTTGCCCGCAACCCGGTAGCCGGGCACCGCCGCGGCCGGCGCGACGCCCTCCTCGGGGTCGAGCACCCGCTCCATCATGCGCGCGGTCCGGCGGGCGGTGCGGCGGCTGACGACGCGGCGCTCCTCGGTGGTCTCCGACCCGTAGCTGCTGCCGTCGTTGGCCGTCGCGCGGCCCCGGACGACGCTCGGGTCCACGCGGACGCCGTCGTTGGCGATGGTGTTCACGGCTGCGGTCATCTGCAGGGCGTTGACCGACATGGCCTGGCCGAAGGCGATGCGGTCGGTGGCCATGTCGGTCCAGGCCGCGGGGTCCGGCAGGATGCCGGGCGACTCGCCGAGGATGCCGGCCTCGGTGCGGCTCCCGAGCCCGAAGGTGTGCAGGTAGTCGCCGAGGTCGACCGCGCTCAGCCGGCGGGCGGCCAGCACGGTGCCGATGTTGGAGGACTTGGCGATCACGCCGGCCATCGTGAGGCGCAGGTTGCCGTGCTCCCAGTAGTCGCGGATGTACCGGTCGCCGCTGAGGACCTCCCCGGGCACCCTGATCTGCGTCCGGGGGGTGACGCGCCCGGCGTCGATCAGCGCCGCGGCGGTGAGCACCTTCTCGACCGAGCCGGGCTCGTAGGGGGCGCTGACCGCGCGGGACCCACGGTCCGTCTTCTTCGACAGGGCCGGCTCGTTGGCGTCGAGGGTGGGGTAGTCGGCGAGGGCGAGCACCTCACCGGTGCGCGAGTCCATCAGGATCGCGACCCCGGACTCGCCTCCGGAGTCCTCCACGGTCTGGCGCAGCACGCGCTGGACGAACCACTGCTCGTCCCGGTCGATGGTGGTCCTCAGGTCCTCGCCGTCGACGGGCTCCACCGTGGCGTTGTCGCCCAACGGGATGCGGTTCCCCCCACCGACCTCGTAGCGCTCCGAGCCGTCGGTGCCCGACAACATCGCGTCGAAGGTGAACTCGAGCCCGGCCAGCGCCTTGCCGTCGTCGGCGCGCAGAAAGCCGAGCAGGTTGGCGGCGACGTCATCGGCCGGATAGGTGCGCAGGGGGTCGCGACGCGTCTCGATGCCCTCGTACCCGGCCTGCTCCACCTCGGCAAGCACGTCGGTGGCCACCGTCGAGGGCACCCGACGGGCGATGTACTGGAAGCGGGTGTCGGGGCGGCGCAGCCGGTCCAGGGTGGTGAAGTAGTCCACATCGAGGCTCTCGGCGAGCAGCCGCGCGAGCTGGGGGGCGTCCTCGGTGGTCATCGCGGGGTCCGCGACGACCATCCGGCCCTCGACCGTCTCGGCCAGCGGCTCCCCGAAGCGGTCGAGGATCGCACCCCGCTCGGCGGGCAGCACCGCCTGCACGGACCCGGAGGCCGCGGCCATCGCCGCGTACGAGCGGGGGTCGAGGCCCTGCAGCTGCACGAGGCGGGCGCCGAAGACCGAGAGCACCATGGCGATCACGATCAAACCGAACCGCAGCCGGAATCCGACCACGGCCGGGCTGCGCCGCGTCCGTCCGGCGCGTCGGGCCGGCCGACCCCCCCGGGCTGCTGCCCGCCCTCGGCCGGCGGGTCGGGTGCGACTCACGGACGGTCCTCCTGGGCGGCGGCCCCGCCGGGCTCGTCGACGGGTCCCCCCAGGCTAGGGTTCGCTCCCCTTCGCTCGGCGGACCCCGCGCCGGGGGCCGCGGACCCGTCGCCGGCCGGGCGGTCGGGCGAGCCGTCGGCCGGCACGTCGATGGGCTGGCGCGACGGCCTCTCCAGCGCCGCCGGCTTCGGCGGCGGGCGCGGCATCAGCCGCAGCTGGTCCTCGGTCGCGGTGGCCGGCCGTCCACCCGTCACCTCGCCCGTGCGCAGGTCGAGGAAGGCCGGCGTGCTGGGCACCACCATGCCCAGGTCGCGGGCGCGCTCCGCCACGGCCTGCGGCGCGCGGAGCTCGTCGAGCTCGGCCTGCAGGGTCTGCTGCCGCGCGGCGAGATTGGTGGCCTGGCCCTCCAGTGCGGTCGTGGCGAAGGACGCCTGCTGCATGGAGGTGTTGAAGAGCAGCAGCCCGACGACGCCGCCGAGCAGCACGATCGTGACCAGGCCGACGAAGGGGACCCGCGTGGCCGGCCGGCGGCGCGTGCGCGGGACGATGCGCAGCCGCGCGCGCTCCAGCGCGGCCGCGCCGATGCGCGGGGAGACCCGGGGGCCCACGCCGCCGGACGCGGCCGCGGGCACGCCGGTGCCGCCGGCGGCTGTCTGGCCCTCCTCGACGGCTGGCCTCGGGGCGGTCGGGCTGCTCATCACGCGGCTCCTCTCGCGGGGCGCACCCGCTCGACGGCGCGCAACCGGACGCTGGCCGCGCGGGGGTTCTGCTCGATCTCGTGCTCGGATGCCTGCTCGGCCCCCCGGGTGACCAGTCGCAGCGCGGGCTGCTGGTCCTCGGGGACGAACGGCAGGTCGTCCGGGGCGGAGGTGCGGCTGCCCTCGACGAACGCCCGCTTGACCAGGCGGTCCTCCAGGGAGTGGTAGGCCTCCACGACCACGCGGCCGCCGACCCGGATGGCCCCGATCGCGGCGGGCACGGCGCGCCGGAGCGCGGCCAGCTCGTCGTTGACCTCGATCCGCAGCGCCTGGAACGTGCGCTTCGCCGGGTGACCGCCGCTGCGGCGGGCGGGCGCCGGGATGGCGACGTACAGCAGCTCGACCAACCGGCCGGAGGTGGTGAAGGGCTCACCCTCGCGCTCGCGCACCACGGCGTCGGCGATCCGGCGGGCGAACCGCTCCTCGCCGTAGTCCCGCAGCACCCGGGTGAGCTCCCTGGCGGAGTAGGTGTTCAGGACGTCGGCGGCGGTGGGGCCGACCGTGGCGTCCATCCGCATGTCGAGGGGGGCGTCCTCACGGTAGGCGAAGCCGCGCTCGGCCACGTCGAGCTGCATCGAGGAGACGCCCAGGTCGAAGAACACCGCGTCCACGTCGCGGAGCCCGAGCCCCGAGAGCACCTCGGGGATCTCGTCGTAGACGGCGTGCACGCCGGTGAAGCGTTCGCCGAAGCCGGCGAGGCGCTCCCCCGCCAGCCGGAGCGCCTCCGGGTCGCGGTCGATGCCGACCACGCGGGCCACCTCGAGCCGCTCGAGCACCGCCTCGCTGTGGCCGCCGAGCCCCAGCGTGGCGTCGACGAGCACGGAGCCCGGCCGCTCGAGGGCGGGCGCCAGGAGCGCGACGACCCGGTCCAGGAGGACCGGGTCGTGGCGGGCGGTCGGCATCTGCTCAGCGCCCCAGCAGGGAGAGCAGCAGGAGGCCGAGACACAGGAGCACCGAGGCGCCGGCCGAGAACGCCATCACGGCCAGGGCCTCGCGCGCCTGGTGGCGGACCCGTCGCGGCGGCCCGGGTGGTGGGAGCGACCCCCGCAGAGGTGCCTGCTCGGTGCTGCTCATGGCCTCGACCCTGGGTTCTGGAGATCGTGCGGGCTGGTGGTCCGTCCGGTGTGCGCGTGCGGTGCCGGTTCGCCCGGCCAGGTCCCTGCCCGCTCCCGAGGGGAAGTGCCGCCTGGCGCCGGGGAAGGTGCGTCAGATGACGTCGCGGGAGCGGGCTCGAGACCTCGCCGTGCGAGCCGCTGTTCGGTTGTCCTGCTCGTTCAGATGCCGGGGAAGACCTCGTCGCTGAGCTCGGCGAACTTCTGCTCCTGCTCCTCGGAGTAGGAGGCCCAGGAGGCCGGGTCCCAGATCTCGATCCGGTTCATGGCGCCGATGACCATGACCTCCTTGGACAGCGAGGCGTACGCCCGGAGCACGTGCGGGATCGAGATGCGCCCCTGCTTGTCGGGCACCTCCTGCGAGGCGGCGGCGAACAGCATGCGCACGTAGTCGCGCGCGCCCTTGTTGGTGACCGGCGCCTCGCGCAGGCGCGCGGTCATCTCGGAGAAGTCGCTCATGGACCAGACCGTCAAGCAGCGCTCCTGCCCTCTGGTCACCACGAGTCCCTCCACCAGCTCGTCCCTGAACTTGGCCGGGAGGAAGAGGCGGCTCTTCTCGTCCAGCTTGGGGGTGAAGGTGCCGAAGAACACCAGCCACCTCCCCAGCAGGACCCTCGTCCTCCACTGCGCTCCACCATACTCCACTTCCCTCCACCGTCAACCACATCGGGCCACCGTGGCGCCGGCGGTGCTCCCGCCGCGCGCCACGGAGCACGGCTTGGCTTCCCGCCGTACGGTGGTCCTCGTGCCCGAAGTGCCCGCGGGGGACGCCGACATCGAGACCCTCCAGCGGGTCACGCGGCGCATCCGCGACAACGTGGAGCGCGTCATCGAGGGCAAGCCCGAGGTCGTCCGCCGGGCCGTCGTCACCCTGCTCGCGCAGGGACACCTGCTCCTCGAGGACGTGCCGGGGGTCGGCAAGACGATGCTCAGCAAGGCGCTCGCCCGCAGCATCGACGCCAGCATGAGCCGGATCCAGTTCACGCCCGACCTGCTGCCCTCCGACATCACCGGCGTCTCGGTGTTCAACCAGCAGACGCGCGAGTTCGAGTTCCGCCCCGGCGGGATCTTCGCCCACGTCGTCGTCGGCGACGAGATCAACCGCGCCTCGCCGAAGACGCAGTCCGCGCTCCTGGAGTGCATGGAGGAGCGCCAGGTCAGTGTCGACGGCTCCACCTGGCAGCTCGACCCGCCGTTCCTCGTCATCGCGACCCAGAACCCGATCGAGATGGAGGGCACCTACGCGCTGCCCGAGGCGCAGCGCGACCGCTTCATGGCGCGCCTCTCGGTGGGCTACCCGCTCGAGGGCGCCGAGCTGGCGATGGTCGCCTCGCACACCGGCGGCAACCCGCTGGAGGACCTCGAGCCGGTCACCGACGCGGCCGAGATCAACAAGCTGATCGGTGTCGTGGGCCGGGTACACGTCAGCGAGCCGGTGCAGCGCTACGCCGTCGCGCTCACCACCGCCACCCGGCGCTCGAGCGATCTCGCGCTCGGTGCCTCGCCGCGCGCCACGCTGCACCTGGTGCGCGCCGCAAAGGCGTACGCCGCCGTCGAGGGCCGCTCCTACGTCCTGCCCGACGACCTGCGCACCCTGGCCCGCTCCGTGCTGACCCACCGCCTGCTCCCGGCCACCGACGCGTCGATGAGCGGCAAGGGGGTGTCCGAGGTGCTCGAGGAGATCCTCGCCGCGGTTCCGGTGCCCGAGCCTGCTGCCGGGGACTGACGTGCTCGAGGCGCTCCGGGCGCTCACGCTCCGCGGTCGAGCCTTCCTGGCGGCCGGGCTCACCGCGGTCGCCTGCGCCGCCGTCCTCGGCCAGGAGCCGCTGGTGCGGGTCGGCGTCCTCGTCGCCGCGCTCCCCGTGGTCGCCGCGGCCGTGCTCGGCCGGAGCCGGTACCGCCTCTCGCTGGCCCGTAGCGTCGCGCCGGTGCGCCTGGCCGCCGGCCAGACCGCCCGGGTCACGCTCACGCTGAGCAACCGGGGCCGGGTGCCCAGCGGCGTCCTGCTGCTGGAGGAACAACTGCCCTACGTGCTCGGCACGCGGCCGCGCTTCGTGGTGGAGGGCATCGGCCAGGGGTGGCACCGCGAGGTGGGCTACGCCGTGCGCTCCGACGTGCGGGGCCGGTTCACCCTGGGGCCGATGACGGTCCGCGTGCGCGACCCCTTCGGCATGGTCGAGATGGGCCGCTCGTTCCGCGGCACGACCCCGATCGTGGTGACCCCGCGGGTGCTGCCCCTGCCGGCGATCAGCGTGGACGGCGGCGAGCGGGGCGCCGGCGACGACCGACCGCGGTCCTTCTCTGTCGGCAGCGCCGAGGACGTCACCGTGCGCGAGTACCGCCGGGGCGACGAGCTCCGGCGCGTGCACTGGCGCAGCTCTGCCCGCGTCGGCGAGCTGATGGTGCGCCGGGAGGAGCAGCCCTGGCAGTCGCGGGTGACGCTGCTGCTGGACAACCGCGCCGGCTCCCACCGGGGCCGGGGCGTCGCGAGCACGCTGGAGGCCGCGGTGACGGCCGCCGCCTCCATCGGCGTCCACCTGCTCCGCCGCGGGTACGGCGTCCGCCTGGTCACGGCCACCGGCGAGGACGCCACCACGCAGGGCCGACTGGGCTCCGGCGAGGCGCACGCCGCGCCGCTGCTCGACGCGCTCGCGGTCCTGGAGACGGCGCCGGTGGCGGCGCTGGACACCTCGTGGCTCGGGGAGGGCCGCTCGGGGCTGGTCGTGGCGGTGCTCGGGTCGCTGCACGCCGAGGACCTGCCGGCCCTGCGCCGCGTGGGCCGGCACCGGGACGTCGCGATGGGCCTCGTGCTCGACGTGGACCACTGGACGGGGCGCGGGGTCGCGCCGGAGGCGCCCAGCCGGGGCGGGGCGGCCCTGCTCGCGCCGCACGGATGGCGCACCGCCACCATCGGCCCCCAGGATCGCCTCGACACGGCGTGGCGGGAGCTCGCTCGACGCCCACGCGCGGCCACCGGCGGAGCGGCCGGGGCGGTGCCGTGATGGACCAACGATTCGGCGGCCTGGGCCGGCACCTCGCCCTGGCGATCACCGGCACCCTGACCCTGTGGGTCGCGGTGTGGTCGTGGAGTGGCTTCCTGGAGGATCCCGGGTCCTACCTGAGGCCGCTGTTCGTGCTGGCCCTGGCCGTCGCTGCCGCCGGGGCCGCGGGGCGCTGGGCGCGGCTCCCGGGGCTCCTGGTGGTCGCCGGACAGAGCCTGCTCTCGGTCGTGCTCGGCACCATGCTGCTGACGCGTTCCCTGCTCCCCCCACTTGCCGAGGGAGGCGGGGCCCTCGAGATGTTCCGCGCGGCGATCGAGACCGCACAGACCTACGCCGCCCCGGTCCCCGCCGATGCGCCCGGGCTGCACCCCCTGCTGGTGGCCGGCGGTCTCGGGCTGATGCTGCTGGTCGACGTGCTGGCGGGGACCATGCGCCGCGCCTCGCTGGCCGGACTGCCGCTGCTCGCCGCGATCGCCCTGCCGGTCAGCATGCTCGGCGGCCGGATCTCCCCGCTCGTCTTCGGCCTCACCGCGGCGGGGTTCCTCGCGCTGCTCCTCCTCCAGGAGGACGACCAGGTCGCCCGGTGGGGCCGCAGCCTCGCCGAGGGCGGCGACACGTCCTCGGTCCTGGGGCGACCGGGCGCCGCACGCGCGGGCGCGGCGGCCATCGGGACCGTCGTCACGGCCCTGGCGCTCGTCGTGCCGACGGGCGTGCCGTCGCTCGGACTCACGCTGTTCGACGGCCCCTTCGGCGCCGGCGCCAACGACGACATCAAGCTCGACAACCCCATGATCGACCTGCGCCGCGACCTCAAGCGCGGTCAGGACGTCCCCCTGGTCACGGTGCGCACGCCCGACCCCGATCCCCGCTACCTGCGGATCACGGTGCTCAGCCGCTTCTCGCTGACCGCCTGGAGCAGCGGCGACCGGGATCTCCCCGACGACCAGCGCGCGGACGGACCGGTCCCGGGACTGGACGGCATCGATCGGGAGCTCCTCGGCGAGACCTACCCGTGGCGGGTCGAGGCCACCGAGGACTTCGCCTCGGAGTGGCTCCCGACGCCGTACCCGGTCTCCCGCGTCGACGCCCCCGGGAACTGGAAGTACGACGTCGCGACCATGGACTTCCTCGCCGCCCGTGACGACCTGGACGCGGCAGGGCTCTCCTACTCGACCGCTCGGACCGAGGTGGACGTCACCGCGGACCAGCTGGCGGCCGCGAGCCAGGCTGCGCTGGTGGACGAGGAGTACACCGAGCTTCCGCAGGACCTGCCGCCGCTCGTCACGGAGCTGGCCGACGGACTCACCGCCGATGCGGGCACCACCTTCGAGCGGGCCCAGGCGCTGCAGCAATGGTTCCGCAGCGACGGCGGCTTCGAATACACGCTGGAGCGGGACGACGGCAACGGCGGCGACGCACTGGTGGAGTTCCTGAGCCAGGGTCCGGAGGGGCGCCGGGGCTACTGCGAGCAGTTCGCCTCGGCCATGGCCGTGATGGCGCGCTCCGTGGGAATCCCGGCGCGGGTGGCCATCGGTTTCCTGCGGCCGGACTCGATCGGCCCGGACGTCTATCAGTACAGCACCCACGACCTGCACTCCTGGCCCGAGCTGTACTTCGCGGGCGCCGGGTGGGTGCGCTTCGAGCCCACGCCCGCCGGGCGCGCCCCCGGGGTGCCGTCCTACACCCAGGGCGAGGTGCAGCTGCCCGACGGGCTGCCGGGCGCCGAGGGCGGCCTGGGCGCGGAGGGCCTCCCCGACCGCGGCGCGGCCGGGGACGCCGGGGCGGCCGCCGAGCCGGAGCCGGAGCCGGAGCCGACCGCTTCGTCGGGTGGCGGTGGCCCGTGGGGGCTGCTCACCGGCGGGCTCGTCGTGCTGCTCCTCGGCGGGCTGGCGCTCCTGCCGCGGTGGTGGCGGCGGCGCCGGGCCGGGCACCGATGGGCGTCGGCGCCTCCGGCCGTCGCGGCGTGGGCGGAGCTGCGCGACGCCAGCGTCGACCTGGGCCTGGCATGGCCGGCGGGCCGGTCGCCGCGGATGACCGGCGCGGCGATGCTGCCCGCGATGGCGGCGGGCCCGGTCGCGGCGGAGCACGCGCTCGACCGGTTGGTGCGGGCCATCGAGGAGCAGTGGTATGCCCCGGTGCCCGGCGAGGGCGCCGCCGACGCCCTGCGGCGCGACGTCGATCGGTGCGTCGAGGCGATGACGGTGGGCGTCCCGGCGCGGCGCCGGTGGCGCGCGCGGTGGCTGCCGGCGTCCCTGGTCCGCACGGGTGCGCCGGGCTTCGCCGAGCGCAGCCTCGCCGACGCCGACCGCGTCGGCTGACGGGCCGGTACCGGACGGGCCGGTACCGGACGGGCCGGGGCCTGTCGGGCCGGGGCCGCCGGGACCGGGTGGTTCAGAAGCCGCCGTTCTCGCGGCGGCGGCGCCAGCGCGCCTCCATGCGCTCCATGAAGGAGCCGGAGGCCGAACCGCCACCTGAGGGCTTGGCGGGGCGGCGGCGCTTGAAGCCGCCCGACTTCTTGGGTGAGCGGCCACCGTCGATCAGCGACAACCCGCTGATGCCATCGGCGTCCTGCCCCTCGCCGCCCTCCCCGTCCTGCCGCTGGTCCTGGCGGCGGAGGGAGGTGACGGCGACGTATGCCGAGCCGAGCATGATCACGAAGCCCACGACGCCGAGGACGGGGATCGCGGCGATGGCACCGGACATCAGCACGGCGACACCCGTGGCGAAGGCGATGCCGGCCACGATGGCGCGGCGACGGGCGGAGCGGCCGAACGCGGTGCCTCGGAGCGTGTTCGCAAACTTGGGGTCCTCGTCGACGAGGGCGCGCTCCATCTGCTCGAGCAGTCGCAGCTCCTCTTCCGAGAGCGGCACGGTTCCTCCCGCATGTGCAATGACGTCGACCCGGGATGCGGCCGATTGGTTTCCTAATTCTAGGCAGGGGCTGGGCGCCACGGTAGGCGACGAGGCGAAAATTGTGCGCCGTTCGCCTGTCCGAGGGTCCTCGGCGGTCCGGACCCCGACCGGCGGAGCCCTCGGCGGGACTCATCCGAGCAGGGACGCCGGCCGGACGGCCGCGGCGCCGAACCGGCTGGTGGCCCGGTCGACGGCGCGGTCGGCCTCCGACCAGCCGTGCTCGCGCTCCCCCAGCACTCCCTGTCGCTGCACCCGGCCACGGGACACCAGACCCTCGGCCCGCACCCCCACCAGCCGGAGCCGCGCCCGCTGCAGACCGAGGCCGTCGTAGAGCCGGGCCGCGGCGCGGTAGAGCTCCTGCGTCACATCCGTCGCCTCCGGGAGGGTTCGCGACCGGGTGAGCGTGGTGAAGTCCGCGAACCGCACCGTGAGGGTCACCGTCCGGCCGGCCACGCCCGCGACGCGCATCCGCCCGGCCACTCGGCCGGAGAGGCGCAGCAGCTCGCGGAGCACCACCTCCCGGTCGTCGGTGTCGCGGCGGAAGGTCTCGTTCGCCCCCATGCTCCGGTCGGGCTCGTCCGGGCCGCGCCGGGCGGTGACCACCCGCCGGTCCACCCCCCAGGCGAGCTCGTGCAGGTGCCTGCCCTGCGCGGGCCCGAGCGCCCGACTCAGAGTGCGCTCCGCGGTGTGCGCGACGTCCCCCACGGTGACCAGGCCAAGCCGGTGCAGCACCTCCCGGGTCTTCTCCCCCACGCCCCCCAGCTCGCCGACGTCGAGCGGGTGGAGGAACGAGGTGAGCGCCTCCGGCACCACCACCACGACGCCGTCCGGCTTGGCGCGCCGACTGGCCACCTTGGCCACCGACACCGAGGGCGCGACCCCGATCGAGCAGGTGATGCCCTGCTCGTCGTGGACGATCGCCCGCAGCTGTTGCGCGACCTGGAGCGGACTGCCCAGCCGGCGGGAGGCGCCACGGACGTCGAGGAACGCCTCGTCGAGCGAGACCGCCTCCACCAGCGGCGTCACGGCCCGGAGGTTCTCCATCACCGAGGCCGAGACCTGTCCGAGGAGCTCGAAGTCCGGCGCGATCACCACCGCCCGCGGACACAGGCGGCGGGCCCGGGTCATCGGCATGGCCGACCGGACGCCGGAGGCCCGCGCCTCGTAGCTCGCCGAGAGCACCACCCCGCGCTGCCCGCCCCCCACGATCACCGGCGCGCCGGCGAGGTCCGGCCGGTCCCGGGTTGCCACGGAGGCGTAGAAGGCGTCCATGTCGACGTGCAGCACCGGGCAGGCGTACGAGGGGTCGATCCGGGGGCCGGTCACGGCGCCGCCCCCGGGAGGGCGTCAGCGGCGGGCGAGCACGTGCAGCTGGTGAGCCAGCGGAAAGTACTCCGGGCGGTCGGCGACGGCCTGCTCGAGGTCGACCAGTGCCTGGGTCGCACCCGGCTCGAGGTCCAGCAGCGAGCCGGGCACGAGGTCGGCGAAGACCCGGACGCCGTGCATGGAGAGCACCTCGAAGTCCCCCGCCGGCAGCAGGTCGTCGAGCTCCTCCCGGGTGAACCGCCGCCCGGCCCGGCCCGCCGGGGCGTCCCCGCCGTCGAGCAGGTCCCGCGCCTGCTGGAAGTGGCCGGCCATCGCCCGAGCCACCACCGCCGCGTGCCGCTGGGCGACCAGGAGGCTGAGGGTCCCCCCGGGGCGCAGCACCTGGCGCAGGGTCGCCAGCGCCGCCCCGGGGTCGTCGATGACCTCGAGCACCCCGTGGCACAGCACCACGTCGGCGCCCCCGGGACCGACGAGGTCCAGCAGGGTGGACAGGTCGCCCTGCTGACCGGCGACCCGATCGCCCACACCATGCTCACGGGCGCGGCGGTCCAGGGCCGCGAGGGCATCGGGGCTGGGGTCGACCACGCTGACCCGGTGGCCGAGCCCGGCGACGCGCACGGCGTACCCGCCGGTCCCGCCCCCGACGTCGAGCACGTCGGCCGCGTCGTAGGCGTCCAGGACCGGCCGCAGCGCCTCCCGGACCACGGAGGTGCGGGCGTCGCTGCGACGCTCGCTGGCGGATCGGGTCGACATGGCGCCCACCCTAGATGCTCATCCAGGCCGCCGGCGGTGGTCATCCCGGGCTCCCCGGGCTGCGGTGCCACAGCTTGCGGGCGACCTCGCGGGTCTCCTCGCCCGCGGGCCGGACGTCGGCGTACGGCGAGAGGCGGAACCCGCTGGAGTGCACCAGCACCCGACGACGACCCATGCCGCCGGCGGCGCCGGGGTGACCCGGCTCCTGCTCGTCGCCGGTGAAGCGCGGGGGCCGGGCCATCACCGGGCGGGTCGCCCGACTCTCGGCCGCCCCCGTCACCGCCCCCGGCCCGGCCGCGACGAACCCCGCGGGCACCTCCGCGAGGTGGTCGAGCACGGCCGGCATCCCCTCGGCCCGCCACAGCGCGTGCAGCTCCGGCAGCACCCAGCAGCCGGTGGCGCGCAGCGAGACGCCCCGACGGCCGGTCCGGCGCAGCTCCCCACGGACCACCAGCAGCCAGGAGTGGAAGACCGTCGCGGCGTACGGCCCCTGCGCGTCCTCGAAGAAGGTGGCGTCCACCGGTCCGGTGCTGTCGTCGAGGGTCAGGAACACCACCCGGCGGCCCGAGCGGATCGGCGGCGTCTGGGTAGCCACCTTGACCCCGGCGACCAGGAGCTCGGAGCGGCTGCGCTGCGTCAGCAGGTCGCGGCTACGGGTGACCCCGAGCGCGTCGAGGAACCCGGCGTAGGAGTCCACCACGTGCTGGCTGGCGTCGAGGCCGAGGATCTCGAGCTCGGCCCGCATCCGTTCCTCCGCGTCGAGCTCCGGCAGCCCGCTGGCCTCCCCCTCGCGCGGGCCGTCGTCGAGCTCGAGGGCGAGCTGCACCGAATCCACCGGCTCGGCCGGCCGGGTCGCCTGCGACTGCGCGGCCGTCCGGGCCCACACGCCGCCGGACGCGAGGGGGTGCCGCTCGAGCGCGGCGGCCCCGGCGCGCTCGGCCGGGTCGGCGCTGTTGCGGGCCGCGGCCTCTCGCGCGCGCTCCTCGGCCGCCGGCACCGCCGGTCGTCCGGCCGAGGGGCGCCGCCGGCCGCCCGCCCCGTGCGCGGCCCGGCGTACCGCGCGGTCGTGGTGGTCGAGCTCGGCGACCTGGAGCAGCAGGTCGCGGCGGGTGACCCGGCCGCGCCGCGCCACCGGGGCGGGCGCGCCGATCCCGTAGGCGCCGTCGAAGCCGCCCGCCAGCACCAGCCGCTCGGTCACCGGGCGCGAGACGGCGGCGCGGTGCCAGAAGTCGGTCAGCGAGTGGTAGGGCCGGGCCGCCAGCACCCGCCCCACCTCGGCCTCGCTGATCCCCTTGACCGCCGAGAGCGGGATCCGGATCCCGCGCCCGGCGCCGGGACCTCCCGCTTCCGCGACGCGCTCGACGAGGTACTCCTTGCCGGAGGCGTTCACATCGAGCCCCAGCACGGCGATCCCGAGCTGGCGGGCCTCGTCGAGGATCAGCCGCTGGGGATACATCCCCGGGTCGTGGGTGAGCACCCCGGAGAGGAAGTGGGCCGGCCAGTGCGCCTTCAGCCACGCGGACTGGAAGGTGGGCAGCGCGAAGGCGGCCGCGTGGGCCTTGCAGAACCCGAACGACGCGAACGCCTCGAGCACGCGCCAGACCTCCTCCACGACCTCCTCGGCGTACCCTCGTCGCACGGCGTGCGGGAAGAACCACGCCCGGGTCTGGGCCATCCCCTCCGGGTCACCGAGCGCCCGACGCTTCTCATCCGCCTCGTCGTAGGCGACCCCGGTGAACAGGGCGATCATCTCGATGACCTGCTCGTGGAAGACGACCACGCCGTGCGTGGGGCCGAGGATCGGCCGCAGGTCGTCGTGCAGGTAGGTCGGCTCGTTCCACCCCTGCTTGGCGTCGAGGTACGGCGTGATCATGTCGCTCTTCACCGGGCCGGGCCGGAAAAGCGAGATGTCGGTGATCACGTCCTCGAAGGAGTCCAGGCCGGACTTGCCGACCAGCTCGCGCTGGCCCGGCGACTCGATCTGGAAGACGCCCAGCGTCTTGGCCGACGAGATCATCTCGTAGGTCGTGGGGTCGTCGAAGGGGACCTGCTCCTCGTCCTCGAGGTCCACCTCCACCCCGTCGGTGCGGCGGATCTCCGCGACCGCGTGCGCCATCGACGACTGCATCCGGATGCCGAGCACGTCGAGCTTGAGCAGCCCGAGGTCCTCCACGTCGTCCTTGTCGAACTGGCTCATCGGAAAGCCGGCGTACGACGCCTCGACCGGCGTCCGGTCGAGCAGGGTGGTGTCGGAGAGCAGCACCCCGCACGGGTGCACGGCGACGTGCCGCGGCAGCCCGTCGAGGCGCTCGACCATCCGGAAGAGCAGGTCGAGCCGCTCCTCCCCGAGACCGCTGGCGCGCAGCTCGGGCAGCTCGCGCAGCGCCACCCGGGCGTCGCGGGCGCGGATGTGCGGGAAGGCCTTGGCGATCGCGTCGGTCTCGGCCGGCGGCATCCCGAGCGCGGCACCGACGTCGCGCACCGCGTGCCGGACCCGGTAGGTGTCCATCATCGACACGCACACGCAGCGCTCGCCGCCGTAGGTGTCGAGGACCCGCTCGTAGACCTCCTCGCGCCGGGCGGACTCCACGTCGACGTCAATGTCGGGCAGCGCCTGGCGCAGCGGGGAGAGGAACCGCTCCATCAGCAACCCGTGCCGGACCGGGTCCACCCCGGAGATGCCGAGCAGATAGGTGACGATGCTGCCGGCCCCCGAGCCGCGGGCGGCACAGCGCACCCCCATCTCGCGGATCAGGTCGGTGACGTCGCCGACGGTGAGGAAGTACGACGCATAGCCGAGCCGGCGGATCACGTCGAGCTCGGAGTCGAGCCGGGTCCAGATCCGCATCCGCGGGGCGCTGCCGTAGCGCCACCCGATCGCCGCCTCGCAGCGGCCCCGCAGCAGCGCGTCGGCCCTGCTGTCCCCGGTGACCGTCCGCGGTGGCACGCGTGAGTCGGCGAGATCGAACTCGGGGAAGTGCACCTCCCCCAGTCCGAGGTCGGTGCGTGGGTCGAGGGCGCAGCGGTCAGCGACCGCCCGGGTGCGGGCGAGCAGCCGCTCCGCCTCCCGCGACGGGTCGCCGCCCGGGCCGGCGAGCCGGAGCACCTCCTCGGCGACGTCGGCCATCTCCTTGCCGGACTTCAGGTATCCCTCCGCATTGCGCCGGTCGAGGTGCCGACGGTCCAGCGCGACGAGCCGGCGGGAGGCGTCGAGGACGTCGAGCGTGGGCGCGTCGAGCCGGTCGGCGTGCCGGACCGCGTTGCTGAGCACCGTGGGCACCCCCTCGCGACGGGCCAGGATCGCCATCCGGCTCGCGTGCACCGAGGTGCCCGGCCCCCAGTCACCGCTCGCCCCCGCAGCCCCCCCGCCCGGCAGCCGGTGCGAGACCAGCTCGACCAGCAGCGCGGACGCCGGCACCAGCGCGCGCCACGGCGCCAGCGCGGCCCGGGCGAGGTCGTCGCGTCGGCTGGCCGCCGCCGCGCCGAGCTCGGAGCCGGGGCCGAGCAGCACCAGCACGTCACCCCCCGCGAGCAGCGGCGCCACCTCGTCGGCGACCCGGGCCAGGTCCAGCACCGGCTGGCCGCGCTCACCGGACAGGTGGACGGCCGAGACCAGCCGGCACACCGCCGCCCAGCCGACGCGACCGGAGGCGAGGAAGGTGACCCGGGGCGGCCGCGGGTCACGGAAGGCGCCGCCGCGCACCGGGGTACGCCGCCGGGGCCCCCCCGAGCCCCGACCCGACCCACCGGGCCCCGCCCCCGCCAGCGGGGCGTAGGCGAGGTCGACGCCGAGCACCGGCCGGATCCCCGCCTGGAGGCAGGCCCGCGCGAACTTCACCGCACCGTAGGTGCCGCCGCGGTCGGTGAGGGCGAGGGTGTCCATCTCCAGCTCAGCAGCCCGCTCGACGAGCACGTGCGGGTGGGAGGCGCCGTGCTGCAGTGAGTACCCCGACGCGACGTGGAGGTGGGTGAACGGGTCCATCAGGCCGTCACCCGTCCCCGGGGGACGTGCGGCACCAGCCCCAGGGACTGCTCCACCACGCCGAGAAAGTGGTCCGCGTCCCGGACGAGGTCGTCGGCCTCGCGGCTGGTCACGGCCCGGTGGGAGCCGGCCTCGGCGGCGGCACGCTTGGCGGACCCGGCCGCGAAGAACGTCGCCCACTCCCCCAGCTCGGGCGCCACCTGCTCGAGCAGCACCCAGGCGTTCTTCTGTCGGCGTCCGCGCCGGGCCGGAGCCGGCCGGGCGCGGGCGGCCAGCAGCGCCGCCGCCGCCCGCAGCGCCGCGACGTGGGCGCAGGCATAGCGGGTCGGCACGTCCGACGCCGTGACCGCCTCCCGCAGCGAGGCTGCGGCGCGGTCGAGATAGGCGTGCGTGGTCGCCGGCAGGCTGAACGGATGGGCGAACGGGTGGGGCTGCTCCACGACTCCCCCTCAGTCCGCACAGGAGACGAGCCGCCAGCGGCCGTCCGCCCCGTCCAGGGACAGGTCGAAGACGCCCTGATCCTGCGCCGCTCGGGCGTGCGCGCCGCGGCCGGCCACCACCCGCCAGACCTCCCGCTCGGCGAGCAGGTCGTCGACCACCGCGGTGCCTCCACCGGGCTGAGCCGGAACCCCCGAGGCCGGAGCCGCCTCCTCCGTGCCGAGCACGGCGCCCGCCCCGGCGGACTCCCACCACGCGCCGGTCTCCACCCAGTGGGCGACCACGTCGCGCACCTTCCACACCCGGCCCCGCCACAGGAACATCGCGGGCCCCTGATCGCCGTCACGCCGGACCTCGACCGGCTCGTCATACCGTCGCACGTGCCTCTCCCCTCGCCAGTATTCGAACACGTGTTCGAATACTGGCGAAGGTACACCCGCGCACCGACCAGACGTCAACACCTCGTCCACACCCAGCCCTCGGGGCTGCTTCGCGGGTGGCCTGCGCGGGTTCCTCCGTGGTTAGGCGACCGGTTGGCGGAGGATCGTGCGCAGCTTCGCGGGCTCGGTCCGGCGCGGGTCGGAGAGGTAGACCTCGTGGTGCCTGCCGTTGAAGGTGAGGCCGTGCTGGGGGAGGTACTCGTCGTGCAGCCGCGCCAGCACCGGCGCCTCGGAGTCGTAGGAGCCGATGTGCAGGGCCTGCACGCTCGTGCCCTCGGCGTACGGCTCGAGGCGCACGCGCTCGAGCGCCGCCGGCGGCTGCTGCCGCGACTTCCGCCGCGAGCTCTCCCTCGCCGCCCCGACGATCTCCGGCCCGATCCAGGCTGGTTGGGCGATCATCATCGTCCACTCCCACGCGCCCTTGTCTCCGGCAACGAACGCGGCCGGGTCGTCGGCACTCCACAGCCCTTCCAGTGGCCCCACCGTGTGGGCCCGGCCGAGGTCGCTCTTCGCGATGGCGCGAACGACGTAGGAGAGCGAGAACAACGCCTGGACAGCGTCGGTGTAGGCCGTGGACACGTTCGGGTCACCGTGCCCGTCCACCATGAGGAACGACAGCTCGGGGACCTCGACCACGTGGAAGCCGCCCGGCTTGGGGGCGTACAGCGCGGGGAACGCCTTCTTGATGTCATAGCCCTTGCTGTCATGGCCCTTGCTGTCATAACCCGAGGATGCAGGGCGCTCCCCGCTCTCCGGATCCATCCGGCTTCCCCCCACCCGTCGCACGACCTCTAGAGTCCGCCAGCATGGCGGAAGACCCAGCCGCAGTCACTCGCTTCCGAGCCGTGCTGGCCGCGCACGGCGCCACCGGCGAGGTGGTCGTCCTGCCCGAGACCGTGCACACGGCGGCCCTCGCTGCGCAGGCCCTGGGCTGCGACGTGGGTGCCATCGCCAACAGCCTGCTCTTCGACGCCGACGACGAGCCGGTGCTCCTGCTCACCTCGGGCGCGCACCGCGTGGACCCCACCCCGACCGCCTCCCGGATCGGCCGCGGTCGGCTGCGACGCGCCTCCCCCGCGTTCGTCCGGGAGCACACCGGTCAGGTGATCGGCGGCGTCTCGCCGGTGGGCCACCCGGCCGCGATCCCGACGTACGCCGACCCCTGGCTGCGCACGCACCCCGTGCTCTGGGCGGCCGCCGGACACCCCGCCGCCGTGTTCTCCACGACCTGGGAGGAGCTGCTGGCGATGACGGGCGCGATCGAGGTGTCCGTCGAGCCCGGCACCGAACCGTAGGGTGGCCGCCGTGTCCCGGGTGGTGGTCATCGGCGGCGGCTTCGGCGGCCTCGCCGTGGCGGCCCGCCTGGCGCGGAGGCGGCACGACGTCACCGTCCTGGAGGCCTCCGACACCCTGGGCGGCGCGGCCGGCCCCTTCGTCGCGGACGGGCACACGTGGGACGCCGGCCCAGCCGCGACCCTGCTCCCCGCCGTGCTGCGCGACCTCTTCACCAAGACCGGCGCGCCGCTGGAGGACGAGGTCGACCTGGTCTCCCAGGAGGTCGTCCGGGAGCACCGCTTCATCGACGGCAGCGCGCTGGCGCTCCCCGCCGGCTCGCGCGCCGCGCAGCGGGACGCCGTCGACGGCCTCCAGGCCGGCCTCGGCGAGCGGTGGGGCGCCCACGTCGACGCGTACGCCGGGACCTGGGAGACGCTGCGCGGCGAGCTCTTCGAGCGGGCCTGGGACCCCGAGGTGGCCTCCGAGGCGGCCCGACGCCTGGTGGGGTCGCGGCGCTCCCTGCACCGCGACCTGCGGCGCGGCCTGCGCGACGAGCGCCTCCGCCTCGTCGCCGGGCACCCCTTCGTCGCCGACGGCCACGACCTGCGCGAGGTGCCCGCCTGGGCGGGCCTGCGGACCTACCTCGAGCAGCGGTTCGGCTCGTGGACCGTCCCCGGCGGCCTGTGGCAGGTGACGGCGGCCCTCGAGCGGCGCTGCGCGGCCCGCGGGGTCACGCTGCGTCCCGGGGTCGAGGCGCGCGATCTGGTGCTGCGGGACTCCCGGGTGGCGGCGGTCGACACCAGCGAGGGCCCGATCGACGCCGCCGTGGTCGTGGTGGCCATCGACCCGCGCCGGCTCCCCGCGCTGGCCGGCCACGTCGCCCGCGGCACCCCGGCGCCGCCCCCGGTCACGGCGTACCTCAGCCTCACCGACGCCCACGACCTGCCGGACCTGCCCGCCGAGACCGTGCTGCACGGGGACCCGCTGCTGATCCTGCGCACGGGCGGCACCGCCCCCGAGGGGCGGGCGTCGTGGACGGCCCTGGCGCGCGGGCGCGTCGCCGGAGACGTCGCGACGGCCCTCGCCCACGCGGGCCTCGACCTGCGCGACCACCTGGCACGGAGCCATCAGCACTCGCCGCGGGACCTGGTGCGCCGCTGGCGCGGCTCACCGCTGGGCGTGCTGTGGCAGGGGCGCGGGACGGCGGCCCAACGGCTCGGTCCCGACACCCCGCTGCCCGGCGTCTACGCGTGCGGGGCCGCTTCGGGCCACGGCTCGGGTCTCCCCTTCGTCGGGATGAGGGCCGCTCTCGTCGCCGAGGCCGTCGGCCGCGCCTGAGTCCCGCCCGCGCCCCGCCCCCGTTTTCAGCGGGCCAGCTCGGCCAGCCCGAGCGCCTCGTAGATCTCGCGCGTGGCCCTCGACTGGTTCAGCGTGTAGAAGTGCAGCCCGGGAGCCCCGCCGGCCAGCAGCGACTCGCACAGCTCGGTGGTGATCGCGATCCCCTCGGCCCGGACCGCGGCCCGGTCCCCGTCGTGCGCGGAGACCCGCTTCACGATCTCCTCGGGCACCTCGGCCCCGATCAGCTCGCCCACCCGCTGGATCGCGCCGAGATTCAGGATCGGCATCACGCCCGGGATGATGGGGATGTCGACCCCGCGGTCACGCACCCGGTCGACCAGCTCGAAGTAGTCGCCGGAGCGGAAGAACATCTGCGTCACCGCGAACCCGGCCCCCGCCCGCGCCTTCGCGGCCAGCACATCGGCATCCTGGTCCAGGGACCCCGAGCTCGGGTGCACCTCGGGAAAGGCCGCCACCCCGATCGTGAAGTCGCGCCGAGCGGCGGCCATCTCGACCAGCTCGGAGGCATACGTCAGCCCGCCCGGGGTCGGCTCCCACGGCGCCCGCGGGCCGTCGGAGGGGTCGCCGCGCAGGACCAGCACGTTGCGGATCCCGGCGGAGGCGTAGCTCTCGAGGATCGCCGAGAGCTCCTCGCGGGTGTGTCCGACGCAGGTCAGGTGGGCCATCGCGGTCAGCGAGGTCTCGCTGGCGATGCGGCCGGTGATCCGCAGGGTCTTGTCCCGGCTCGAGCCGCCGGCGCCGTAGGTGACCGAGACGAAGGTGGGGTCGTAGGGCTCGAGCTCCCCGATGGCCCGCCACAGCTGCTCCTCGCCGGCGTCGTCCTTCGGGGGGAAGAACTCGAAGGAGAACGATCGCCCACCGTCGCGAACGAGCCGGGCGATGTTCCTGATCCGGTCGTGGGTCATGTTCGGCCAGTGTAGGGAGGTCCGGCCGGGTGCCCGAATCGTGGACGGCTAGCCTCACGCCGTGACCGGAGCAGTGACCTGGGACCTGGACGCCTTCCGCGCGCGCGTCCAGGCGGCGCTCGACGCCTTCCTCGACGGCCAGTCGGGGCGCCTGGAACCGCTCGGCCCGGACGCCGTCCGGATGCTGGATCAGGCCCGCGCCTGCGTCCGCGGCGGCAAGCGGTTCCGCGCGTCGTTCTGCTGGTGGGGCTACCGCGCCGTCGCCGGCGAGGAGGGGGACGAGGAAGGCGACGCGGCCGCGCTCGTGCGCGCCTGCGCGGCGCTGGAGCTGCTGCACGCCAGCGCGCTCGTCCACGACGACTACATGGATGCCTCCGACACGCGCCGCGGCCGCCCGGCCGCGCACCGGGCCTTCGAGGCGCAGCACCGCGAGGCCGCGTGGCGGGGCGAGCCGGAGCACTACGGCGCGGCGGCCGCGATCCTGCTCGGCGACCTGCTGCTGACCTGGGCCGATGAGATGCTGCGCCGCTGCGGACTGCCCGCGGAGCGCGTTTCCGCGGCGCTGGACGTCTTCGACCTCTGCCGCACCGAGGTGGTCACCGGCCAGTTCCTCGACGTGTCCGTCCAGGCGCGCGGGGCCGCGGACGTCGACGCGGCGATGACGGTGCTGCGCTACAAGTCCGCCAAGTACTCCGTCGAGCGCCCGCTGCACATCGGCGCGGCCCTCGCCGGGGCTGATGCCGGCCTGCGGGAGCGGCTCTCGGCCTTCGGGGTCCCGCTGGGGGAGGCCTTCCAGCTGCGTGACGACCTGCTCGGGGTCTTCGGCGACCCCGGGACCACCGGCAAGCCCGCCGGGGGTGACCTCGCCGAGGGCAAGCGCACCGTGCTCGTCGCGCTGGCGATGGATGCCGCGCCCGCCGACGACGCCGCGCTGCTCGACGCCTCGCTCGGGACGCCGCTCGACGCGGCCGCGATCGACCGGCTGCGCGGCATCATCGACGCCTCCGGCGCGGCCCGCCAGTCGGAGAAGGTCATCGCCGAGCTGGTCCGGATGGCCGATCGGGCGCTGGACGGCGCCGGGATCGCCCCCGCCGCCCGCCACGAGCTAGCGCTCCTGGCCACCGCGGCGACCGACCGGGTGCTCTGAGCGGCGACCGCCGGTACGGTGCGTCGGCATGAGTGCGAAGGCGATCCTGGTGGTCGGCGCGGGGCCGGGCGTGAGCGGCTCGCTCGCGCGGCGCTTCGCCCGCGAGGGCTACGACGTCGGCCTGCTCGGGCGGAATCCGGACGCGCTCACCGCTCTGGCCGAGGACCTCGCGCCGCTCGGCGCGCGGTCGCCGGCGAGGGCGGTCGACGTCACGGACGTGGTCGCCGCCACCGCGGCCGTCGAGGAGGTGTGCGCCGACCTGGGCCGGGTCGACGTGCTGCACTTCAACCCGAGCGCCTTTCGGGAGCGGAACCCGCTGGAGCTGTCGGTCGATGAGCTGTTGGAGGACGTCGCCCTCGGCGTCGGGGCCCTGCTGACCGCCGTCCAGGCCGCACGACCCTTCCTCTCCGCGGGCTCGCGGATCACGGTCACCGGCAGCCTGGCGGCCGACCAGCCGTGGCACCGGGCGGCTTCCCTCGGCGTCCAGAAGGCCGGCGTGCGCAACCTCGTGCGCAGCCTCGACGCCACCCTGGCGCCGGACGGCGTCCGGGCGGTCTCGGTGACGGTCCGGGGGACCCTGGGCAGCGAGGGGCCCTTCACGCCGGATCGTGTGGCCGACGCGCTGTGGGAGGCCGCGCACCAGCCGGAGGAGTCCTGGCGCTCCGAGGTGCCGTACGAGGGGTGAGCGCGGCCGGCCGGTTGCGGCTCTCAGAGCAGGGCCTGCGCCCGTCGCTTCACCTCGGAGCCGCGGTTCTCGCGCAGCGCGTCGATCGGGCGGCCGGGCAGGTCGGCGTCACGGAAGATCCACGCGATGCACTCGCGGTCGTCGAAGCCGTTGTCGTGCAGCAGCGTGATCAGGCCGGGCAAGCCCTTGACCACCACGCCGTCCTGCAGCATCTCGGCCGGGATCCGCTGCCCGGCACCGGGCGCGGGCACCGCCGCCGCGAGGTGGTGGTCCTTGATCATCTGCCGCACCTTGCTGACGCTGACGCCGAGGCGGTCGCTGGCCTCGGCCCAGTCCAGCCACTGCGGCACGAGCGCGGCGAGATCCGGCTCGCCCGCGGTGGGGTGCGCGGCAATCGGGTCGCTCATGGGTCCATGGTGGCAGCCCGGCGGGGGGCCGGCGTCATCCGGTGCGGCGGCGGTGACGACCGGAGCGCATGACGCCCGCCGGCCGGCCCCGTCCGTTCCGAGGAGCCCGGCGGCACGCCGCACCGGACGGGACCGACCCCGCGGCACCCGGCCTCCCTACGATGGTGGCGGCCGACCCTTCCCCGTCCGGCCAGTGGGAGGACCGTCGTGAAGCGCCAGAGGCACCGCGCAGCGCGAGTCGCCCCGGGATCTCCCGGGGACGGCCGCGGCGGCAGCGGCGACCCCCTGGTCGGGCGCTCCCTCGACGGCCGCTACCGCATCGAGGAACGCATCGCCCGCGGCGGGATGGCGGGCGTCTACCTCGCCACCGACCTCCGCCTGGACCGGCCCGTGGCCGTCAAGGTGATGCATCCCGGCCTCGGCGACGACGAGCAGTTCGCGGCCCGCTTCGTCCGCGAGGCCCGGGCGGCCGCGCGCCTCGCGCACCCGCACGTGGTCGGCGTCTTCGACCAGGGCGAGGACGCCGGCGTGCTGTTCCTCGTGATGGAGCTGGTCCCCGGGCACACGCTGCGGGACACGATCACCGAGGAGGCACCGCTGGACCCCGCACGGGCGATGGCGCTGATCGAGCCGGTGCTCTCGGCGCTGGCGGCCGCGCACCGCGCCGGGATCGTGCACCGCGACGTGAAGCCCGAGAACGTGCTCATCGCGGACGAGGCGCACGGGGGCCGGGTCAAGGTCGCCGACTTCGGACTCGCCAAGGCGGTGAGCACCGACACGCAGCACCAGGCGACCGGTGGCGTCCTGATCGGCACCGTCTCCTATCTGGCGCCCGAGCTGGTCGTCGATGGCACCTCCGACGCCCGCGCCGACGTGTACGCCGTCGGGGTGCTGCTCTACGAGCTGCTCACCGGCCACAAGCCGCACGAGGGCGAGTCGCCGATCCAGGTGGCCTACCAGCACGTGAACCGCGACGTCCCGCCGCCGTCCGAGCTGGTGCCGGGCCTGCCGGCGTACGTCGACGCGCTGGTCGCCCGCGCGACCGTGCGCGACCGCGGCCGCCGCCCCGCCGACGCCGGCGTGCTGCTGCACCAGGTGCACCGGGTCGCCCAAGCCCTGCGCGACGAGGTGCCCGAGGACCCCGAGCTCGTCGCCGACCTGGCGCCGCCCTCCCCGGTCGCGGACACCGAGGACACGGCACCCACCGGGCTGCGGGAGACCACCGAGCCGGACCCGCTCGCGATGACCGGGGCCTTCGACGGGGCGGCGCTCCGCGCCCGAGACCCCGCCCCGGCGCCCGGCGCACGCGCGGCGGCGTCCGCGTCGCCGTGGTCGCCGCCACCGTCTCCGGTCTCGAACCTGGTCGGCTCGCGAAGCTCGCAGGAGCCGACGGGCTCGTCGGAGCGCACGTCCGGCGCCGCCGCCCTGGTGGCGACGGCCCCCGGCGCACCCGGCGATGCGGGCGGCGAGGACCCGGGCCGCCGGCGCCGCGCGCGCGGCGGTCCGCTCCTCCTCGTGCTGGCGCTGCTGCTCACCGCCGCGGTGGGCGCCGGCGCGTGGTGGTTCGGCTGGGCGCGCTACACACCGGTTCCCGCGGTCATCGGGCTGGGCCAGATCGAGGCCACCGAGCGGCTGGAGGCCGTGGGCCTGGAGGCCGACGCCGCCGAGGAGTACTCCGAGTCGGTCCCGGCGGGCGAGGTGCTGGCCACCCAGCCCTCCGGCGGCGGCCGCGTCGTCGACGGCGGCACCGTCGAGCTGGTCATCTCGCTGGGCAAGGAGCGCTACGACGTGCCCGGTGTCCGGGGGCGCACCGTGGATCAGGCGCAGGACGCGCTGCTCGCCACGAAGCTGGGCTTCGGGGAGGCGGTCGAGCGCTACCACCCGAGGCTCGCCGAGGGCCGCGTGATTCGCACGGACCCCGAGTCCGGCACGACCCTGCGGCCGGAGACCCCCGTGGACCTGGTCGTCAGCCGTGGCCCGCGACCCATCCAGGTGCCCGACTTCACCGGCCGGAGCGCCGATCGCGCGGTCAGCGTGCTCGAGAAGCGGGGCCTGACGGTCGACACGAGCGAGGAGTACTCCGATGACGTGGCCGAGGGCGACGTCGTCGGCCAGTCTCCCGACTCCGGCACGCTCGTCCAGGGCGACGACGTCGCGCTCACCGTCTCGCTCGGCCCCGAGCTCGTGGAGGTGCCCGGCGTCCGGGCCAGCGGTGTCGACGCCGCCCGCGCGGAGCTGGAGGACGCCGGCTTCGCGGTGCGCGTCGAGGAGTCCTCCAGCTACATCGGCCTGCGCTACGTGCTCTCGACCGATCCGGGCGGCGGCGAGCTGGCGCCCAAGGGCTCCACGATCACGATCTACCTGGTGTGACGGTCCCCCGGGGGCGCGGGCACACCGCGGCGCCTGGGCCGCGGAACCCGGTGGGCACGCACCTGCCGCTGGGCCGGGCCTCGCCACCGGACTCCTGGCGACGGCCGACGCCACCGGGTGCGAGACCGTGCAGGTCTTCGTGGGCAACCCCCACGGCTGGGCGCTGCACGACGGTAAGCCCGCCGAGGACCGCGGCTTCCGCGACGGCCTGGCCGCGCGCGGGATGCGCGCCTGCGTGCACACGCCGTACCTGGTCAACCTCGGCTCCCCCACCCTGGAGACCTACGAGCGGTCGGTCGCGGTCGTCGCGCACCACCTCGCCCGCGCCGCGGCGCTCGGAGCCGATGGCGTGGTCGTGCACACCGGGTCCTACGTCGACCCCGGCGACGACACGGCGGCGGGGGCCCCGCTGCACGAGCCCGGCGGCACTACCGCGACGCTCGACCGGCTGGTCGCGAGCGCCGGCCCGGACCGACAGCGGCTGGTGCACGCCAACGACTCGAAGGACGCCCGCGGGTCGATGCGGGACCGGCACGAGAAGGTCGGCGCGGGCCACGTCGGCGAGGGCGCCTTCCGCGAGCTGCTCGCCCACCCGGCCACGGCGGGCGTGCCGTTGGTGCTCGAGACGCCGGGCTCCCGCGACGCGGACGATCCGGACCTCCGCCTGCTCCGGCGTCTGCGCGACGAGACCCACGGCACGACCGCGCGCGACGCGGCCGACAGGACAGTTCGGTAACGATGCGCGCCCGGATGCTGGTCGGCGGTGCCGGCGACGCCCCGACGACGCTAGCGTGACGGCCATTCCGGGACGGCGCTGGCCTCGCCGCACCCGTGTTTCGGGAAGGAAGTGCCGATGGTCGTCGTCATGAGCCAGGACGCCACCGACGATGACATCGCGCGCGTGGTTGCCCGGGTCGCGGGCGCGGGTGGCGAGGCCTTCGTGAGCCGGGGCGTCGTGCGCACGATCATCGGCCTGGTCGGCGACCTCGGATCCTTCCACCACCTCAACCTGCGCACGATGTCCGGCGTCGCCGACGTGTACCGGGTCTCGGACCCGCACCAGCTGGTCAGCCGCCAGCCCTACCCCGACCGATCCACCGTCTGGGTGGGCCCGCCGGGTCACCGCGTGCCGATCGGCCCGGACACCTTCACCTTCATCGCCGGCCCCTGCGCCGTGGAGACGCCCCAGCAGACGCTGGAGGCCGGGCGGATGGCGCTCTCCGCGGGGGCGTCGCTGCTGCGTGGCGGCGCCTTCACGCTGCGCACCTCGTCGCAGGCCTTCCAGGGCCTGGGGCTCACGGGCCTGCGGATCCTGGCCGACGTCCGCGAGGCCACCGGACTGCCGGTGGTCACGGAGGTCGTGGAAGCGCGCGACGTCCCCCTGGTCTGGGAGTACGCCGACATGCTCCAGGTGGGCGCCCGCAACATGGCGAATCTGGGGCTGCTCCAGGCCGTCGGGGAGGCCGGGAAGCCGGTGCTGCTCAAGCGTGGGATGAGCGCCACGGTCGAGGAATGGCTGACGTCGGCCGAGTACATCGCCCAGCACGGCAACATCGACGTCGTGCTCTGCGAGCGAGGCATCCGCACGTTCGAGACCGCCACCCGCAACACCCTGGACATCTCGGCGGTCCCGGTCGTGCAGGCGAGCAGCCACCTGCCGGTGATCGTGGACCCCTCGCACGCCGCGGGCCGCAGGGATCTCGTCGTCCCGCTCTCCCGGGCGGCCATCGCCGCCGGCGCCGACGGCGTGATGGTCGACGTGCACCCGCAGCCGGAGACGGCGCTGTGCGACGGCCCGCCGGCGCTCCTCGGCTCCGACCTGCGCGCGCTCGCGAAGGCGGTGCGCACGCTGCCGCGGGCGCTCGACCGCAAGGCCGCTGCGGAGCTCGTCCGTCCCTGAGAGCCCTCGGACGTCCGGGGGGCGGGCGTCGTGCGGGCGGGTCAGCGACGTGTCAGGGCGGTGTCGCGCGGCCCGGTCAGGATCGGGACACTCCCCCGATCCCGATCCCGGGGCCGGAGCCGACCCCGGGGCCGGAGCCGGAGCCGACCCCGGGGCCGGAGCCCGGGGCCGGAGCCGACCCGGGGCCGATCCCGGGGCCCGGAGCCGCGAACGAGACCAGGAGCGACGATGACCACGGACGCAAGCCCCACCCCCCACGAGGCGCCGCTGCGTCACGGCCAGGAGGCAGGGGCATTGGCTGGCGCATGCGGCGGCCCGGGTGGCGCACCTGCCCCACGTGTGGGTCACCGGCGTCTTCAGCGACCACAGCCGGCCCGGGGCTGAGTCGATCGGGTTCGTGCCGCTCCTGCGGCTCACGCTCTGGTCTCGGCGCTCGCTGACCGGGCGGCGCCCCGCGGGCTACTTCAACTCGGTGACGCTGCTCCAGCCTCCCGGGGAGGATGTCGACGCCGTCCTGGACGGGATCGACGACTTCCTGGCGGACGGGGTCGGCGAGGTCCTGCTCTGGAGCGCCTGGCCCACCGGTGACCTGAGCCCCCGCGGCTGGCACCTCGAGGGCCATCCGCCCCTGCTTGCCCGCCCCCCGGCATCGGTGCTGCCTCCACCCACGCCGGGCGCGGCGGACATCCGCCGCGTCACCTCGGCCGCCGAGCTCGCCGACTGGGAGCGGGTCGCGATCGAGGGCTATCCGATGCCCGGGCTGGAGGACACACGTCCAGGCGAGCTGGCCCACCCGGCGCTGCTCGACGACGACCGGTTCGGTTTCTGGGTCGGGCGAGACGACGACGACCGGGCCGTGAGCCTCGGCACGTCCTTCGTCGACCACGGCATCGGCGGCTTCGCGCTCGGGGTGACCCGCCCGGAGGCCAGGAGGCAGGGGCACTGGCTGGGGCATGCGGCGGCCCGGCTGGCGCACATGCCCCACGTGTGGGTCACCGGCGTCTTCAGCGACCACAGCCGACCCGGGGCCGAGTCGATCGGGTTCGTGCCGCTGCTGCGGCTCACGCTCTGGTCCCGGGCTCGCTGACCGGGCGGCTGGCCCGGCCGGACCCCATGGAGGCTGCTCGCCGGGGCGATCCGGGCCGAGGGCCGCGAGGCCGTGCTGGTGCGCGCCCGGGACTCCACCGGTCACCTCGGGGAGCAGGCCCGGGACCTCGACGCCGCCGTGGACGCCGCCCTGGCGGAGACCGACGCGCCGTCGGTGGACCTGGTCGGCTCCTCGGCCGCCTGAGCGCCGGCGACGAGACTCCGGCGGGCCCCCGGTGGTTCACCCTGTGGACCGAGGACGACGCCACCGTCGTCCCGGCCGACCTCCCGCGCCGCCGCCCCCCGCGCCGCCGCGAGGTGATCGGCCTCGTGCGCGACCAGCACGGCGAGCGTGCCCATGGCCGCGAGCATGCAGAGCATCGCGTGGCCCATGGCCAGCAGGGTCCGGCCGACCACCTCGGGCGTGGAGAACGACGTGCCCTCAGCCTCGGTCGACGGCCTCGCGCAGCACCGCGGCGGCGCGTTCGGCGTCCGCGGTCGAGACGCCGAGGTGGGTGACCAGCCGGACGGTCCGCGGTCCGACGATCGAGAGCCGCACCCCGCGCTCGGCCACGGTGGCGACCAAGCGCTGGGCGGTCTGAGGGTCCGGCTGCGGCAGGACGACGATGTTGGTGTCCACCCCGGCGGGGTCGACGCCGCAGGCCCCGGCCAGCAGCCGGGCGTGGGTGTGGTCCTCGGCGAGGCGCTCGAGATGGTGCTCCAGCGCGTGGGCGCCGGCCGCGGCGAGCATGCCGACCTGGCGCATGCCGCCGCCCATCCGCTTGCGCCACACGCGGGACTCGGCCATGGCGTCGGCCGAGCCGACGACCAGCGAGCCCACCGGGGCCCCCAGCCCCTTGGACAGGCACACGGCCATCACGTCCGCGCACGCGCCGAGCTCCGTCAGCGGCGTGCCGGTGGCGACGTGCGCGTTCCAGATCCGGGCCCCGTCCACGTGCACGGCGACGCCGTGCTCGTCCGCCCACGCGCGCAGCGCCCTCAGGTCCCCGATCGGCAGCACCGTGCCGCCGGCGAAGTTGTGGGTGTTCTCGATCGAGACCGCCGCCGTGGGGACGAAGAACGGCCCCATGTCGGGCGCCCGCATCGCCTCCAGCGCGTGGAGGTCGACCTGCCCCCGGGGGTGCGGCCAGGTGCGCATCGTCAGCCCGGTGTACGCCGCGTGCGCGCCCAGCTCGGCGCGCGCGATGTGGGCGGCGCTCTCGCAGAGCACCTCCTGCCCCACCCCCACGACGGTGCGCACCGCCAGCACGTTGGCCATCGAGCCGGTCGGGCAGAACAGCGCGGCCTCGTGGCCGAGCAGGCCCGCCACCCGCTCCTCCAGCGCCCGGACGGTGGGGTCCTCGCCGTAGACGTCGTCGCCCACCTCCGCGCGCGCCATCGCCTCGCGCATCGCCGGTGTCGGCGTCGTCAGGGTGTCCGAGCGCAGGTCGACCGGCGCCCCGCCGGCCGTCGCGCTCACCCGTGCTCGCGGTCGACCTGGCGCAGCATGCCGGCGACCAGGAAGGCCATCTCGAGGGACTGCACCCGGTTCAGCCGCGGGTCGCACACCGACTCGTAGCGGTGCCCGAGGTCGACCTCGGCCAGGTCCTCACCGCCGCCCACGCACTCGGTGACGTCGTCGCCGGTCAGCTCGACGTGCAGCCCACCCGGCCACGTGCCGAGCGCGCGGTGGACGTCGAAGAACCCCTGCACCTCATCCAGCACGTCGTCGAACTTGCGCGTCTTGTATCCCGAGGACGCCTCGAAGGTGTTGCCGTGCATCGGGTCGCACACCCAGGCCACCTGCACGCCGGCCGCGGTCACCTTCTCAACGAGGTCGGGCAGTCCGTCGCGGATCTTCGCGGCGCCGAACCGCGTGATGAAGGTCAGGCGACCGGGGATGTTGTCCGGGTTGAGCCGCGCGGCCAGCGCCAGCGCGTCGTCCGGCGTCGCGCTCGGACCGAGCTTCACGCCGATGGGGTTGCGGATGTGCCGCATCAGCTCGACGTGCGCGCCGTCGAGCTGCCGCGTGCGCTCCCCGATCCACACGAAGTGGCTGGAGACGTCGTACGGCAGCTGGGTGCGCGAGTCGATCCGGGTCATCGCGTGCTCGTACTCCAGGACCAGCGCCTCGTGACTGGAGGCCACGTCGACGCGGTGGAACGCGTCGGGGTCGGCGCCGATGGCCCGCATGAAGGTCAGGGCGCGCTCGATCTCCCCTCCCAGCGCCTCGTAGCGCTGCCCCACCGGCGAGTCGCGGACGAAGTCGGTGTTCCAGGTGTGCACCTGGCGCAGATCGGCGTAGCCGCCGGTGACGAAGGCACGCACCAGGTTCAGCGTCGCCGCCGATGAGTGGTAGACCTCCACCAGCCGCTGCGGGTCGTGCGCCCGGGCCTCGGGCGTGAAGGCGAAGCCGTTGACGGCGTCGCCGCGGTACGCCGGCAGCGTGAGGCTCCCCCCGTCCGCGGTGGCGCGGGTCTCGGTGTCCGAGGAGCGGGGCTTGGCGTACTGGCCGGCCAGTCGGCCCACCTTCACCACCGGCACCGAGGCGGCGTAGGTCAGCACGACCGCCATCTGCAGCAGCACCCGCAGCTTGTTGCGCACGTTGTCGGCCGTGACGCCGTCGAACGTCTCGGCGCAGTCGCCGCCCTGGAGCAGGAAAGCCTCGCCGCGGGTCACCGCCGCGAGCTTGGTCGTCAGGTCGTCGCACTCACCGGCGAAGACCAGCGGCGGCGACGTGCGCAGCTTGGCCACCGCAGCCTCGACGGCGGCGGGGTCGCCGTACGTCGGCTGCTGCGCGGGACCCATCGCGTGCAGGTCGGCGAGGGAGGGCACGGAACTCACCGGCCCAGCCTACGGGGGCGCGGACCTCAGCCGAAGAAGACCTCCGCTTCGGCGTACTCGGCGGGGCTGACGGTCTTCAGCGCGCCGGTGCCCTCGGCGAGCGGGACGCGCACGATGTCCTTGCCCCGCAGCGCGACCATCGTGCCGTAGTCGCCCTCGTGGACGGCGTCCGCGGCGTGCAGCCCGAACCGGGTCGCCAGCCAGCGGTCGAAGGCCGTGGGCGTCCCGCCGCGCTGGATGTGACCGAGGACGACCGAGCGGGCCTCCTTGCCGGTGCGCTCCTCGATGGCCTGGGCGAGACCGTCGCCGATGCCACCGAGCCGGACGTGGCCGAAGGCATCCTTCTCCCCCGAGACCAGCTCCATCTGGCCCTCCTGGGGGGTGGCCCCCTCGGCGACGACGATGATCGGCGCGTAGGTGCTCTCGAAGCGGGTCTCCACGTGGGCGCAGACCTGGTCGAGGTCGAAGGGCTGCTCCGGGATCAGCACGATGCTGGCGCCGCCGCTCATGCCCGAGTGGAGGGCGATCCAGCCGGCGTGCCGGCCCATCACCTCGACCACGAGGACGCGGTGGTGCGACTCGGCCGTCGTGTGCAGCCGGTCGATCGCCTCGCTGGCGATGTTCACGGCCGTGTCGAAGCCGAAGGTGAAGTCGGTGCCCGAGAGGTCGTTGTCGATCGTCTTCGGCACCCCGACGACCGGCACGCCCTCCTCGTGCAGCTTCGTCGCCACGCCGAGGGTGTCCTCGCCGCCAATGGCCACGAGCGCGTCGACGCCGTCGCTCTCCAGGTTTGCCTTGATCCGCCCGACCCCGTCCTCGATGCCGAACGGGTTGGTGCGCGAGGAGCCGAGGATCGTGCCGCCGCGCGGCAGGATGCCCCGGCAGGCCTCGACGTCGAGCTTCATCGTCTGCCCCTCGAGCGGCCCGCGCCAGCCGTCGCGGTAGCCGAGGAACTCCATGCGGTGCTCCTGGGTGCCCTTGCGGACCACGGCTCGGATCACCGCATTGAGACCCGGGCAGTCGCCCCCTCCGGTCAGTACGCCGACGCGCATGTCGTGTCCTTCTCGTCTGGATCGTCCTCGCCCGCCCCGGACGGGATGCCGGGCGGTCCGGCCCCTCGGCCGGCGCGTTCACCCTGCCAGAGTGCGTCCACACCGGACACCCTCCCGGGGGTCCCGGCCGATGGCGGCCGGACCGGGCCGCGCCTGCCGAGACGCCCGAGCCCCCCGTCCACGGCCGCGCTCTTCACCTCGGCGCACACCGACCTGTCACGCCCGCTGCACCGATGAGTCTGCCCCGCGGCGCCGGTCTGACCTCACACACCGACCTCAGGAGGACGCCATGGGAAGCAGCCCGGCCACCACCACCATCTCTCCGTGCCTCTGGTTCGACGGGGACGCCGAGGACGCGGCCAGGTTCTACGCCGGGGTCTTTCCCGACTCGCGGATCTGCCACGTCAGCCGGCACCCGGACGGCCGCGCGCTGATGGTCGACTTCACCCTGGCGGGCCGCGGCTTCCAGGGGCTGAACGGCGGGCCGGAGCACGCCGGCTTCGGCGAGGCGGTCTCGTTCAGCATCTCCTGCGCGGACCAGGACGAGGTCGACTACTACTGGGACACGCTGGTCGCCGGCGGCGAGGAGTCGATGTGCGGATGGCTCCGGGACCGCTTCGGGCTCAGCTGGCAGGTGGTGCCCCAGCAGCTGATCGAGCTGCTCGGCGACCCCGAGCCCGCGCGCGCCGGGGCCGCCATGGAGGCGCTGATGTCGATGCGACGCATCGTCGTCGCCGACCTGCGGGCCGCCGCCGACGCGGCGTCCGGCACCCGTCGACCGGCACCCGTCGACCGGAGAGGGTGACCACCGACACAACCACAGCCCCCCGCAGCGGACTAGCCTGACGAGGTCCGGGGACTCCGCCACGGAGCCACGAGACGCGACCTCAGGAGCGCGCGATGAGCGAGCAGCAGCCCGGGCCCCACGGAGCAGGGCGGTCGGAGGCGACCGGGGCCGCCGGCGGCGCGCCGGTGCGGCGGGTCCGCACCCACCACCTGCGCCGGATGAAGGAGCGCGGCGAGCGGATCACGATGCTCACCGCCTACGACATGTACGCCGCCGAGGTCTTCGACGAGGCCGGCATCGACCTGCTCCTCGTGGGCGACAGTGCCTCCAACAACGTCTACGGCCACGAGACCTCGCTCCCGGTCACCGTGGACGAGCTGCTGCCCCTGACGCGGGCGGTCAGCGGCTCGGCCCGGCGGGCCATGGTGATCGGCGACCTGCCGTTCGGCAGCTATCAGGCGTCCGCGGAGCAGGCGTACCTGACCGCGGCGCGCTTCATGAAGGAGGCCGGGGCCCACAGCATCAAGCTCGAGGGGGGCGCCGGCATCGCGCCCACCATCGCGCACCTGGTGCGCGGGGGCGTCCCCGTGATGGCGCACATCGGCTTCACGCCGCAGAGCGAGCACGCCCTCGGCGGCTACCGCGTGCAGGGCCGCGGCGACGCCGCCGAGCGGTTGCTCGCCGACGCGCGAGCGGTGCAGGAGGCGGGCGCCTTCGCCGTGGTGATGGAGATGGTGCCCGGCGAGCTCGCCGCGCAGGTGACCGCGGAGCTGGCGATCCCGACCATCGGGATCGGTGCCGGCGCCGGCTGCGACGGTCAGGTGCTGGTCTGGCAGGACGCCTTCGGGCTCCGCTCGGGCCGGATCCCGCGCTTCGTCAAGCGGTACGCCGATCTGCGTCAGGTCCTGGGGGACGCCGCGCGGGCGTACGCCGAGGATGTCCGCGCCGGCACGTTTCCGGCCGCCGAGCACACCTTCGAGGGCTGAGGCGCCCGAGACCGCCGTCCCGGCCACGCGGCGACCGGCGGCGGCCACGCCGTCGGCCGGGTGCGACCGCGCGCCTGACCCGGCTGGCGCCTCACGGGCGGGTCACGAGGGGGACTCGGTGGAACCCGTCTCGCCCTGGTCCCAGCGCTCGTCGGCCTCGTCCCATGCCTCGTTGCGCTCCTCGACGGTCTCGAGCGCGCGGGCGGCCGCGGCGTGGGTGGGATAGGGCCCGAGCCGGTCGGCGTTGCGGCAGCCCTCCCGGCCCTCGACCGTGTGGTGCTTGAGGCAGAACCAGTAGTCGCCGTCGGCGTCGCCGCTGTCAGCTGGGGGCGGGGTCATGGGGCGAAAACTACACTCGCCGCCATGCCCGTGACCCCCGGGCGCGTGTCGCCGCGCCGCCCCGTGCCCGCGCGGATCGAGCGCCCCGAATACGTCGACCAGCCGGCCCCTCTGCCCTTCCGCGGCAGCGAGGTCAAGGACGCCGACACGATCGAGCGGATGCGCGCCGCGAGCCGCCTGGCGGCGCAGTGCCGCGAGCTGGTCGGGAGCCACGTCGCGCCCGGCGTCAGCACCGACGAGCTCGACCGGGTCGGGCACGACTTCCTCTGCGACCACGGCGCCTACCCCTCGACGCTGGGCTACCGCGGCTTCCCCAAGAGCCTGTGCAGCAGCGTCAACGAGGTCGTCTGCCACGGCATCCCGGACAGCCGCGTCGTCGGGGACGGTGACATCGTCAACATCGACGTCACGGCGTACCTCGACGGCGTGCACGGCGACACCAACGCGACGTTCCTGGCGGGCGACGTCGCGGAGGAGACCCGCCTGCTCGTCGAGCGCACGCGCGCCGCCCTGGACCGGGGTATCCAGGCCGTGCGGCCGGGCCGCCGGATCAGCGTCATCGGCCGGGTGATCGAGGCCTACGCCCGGCGATTCGGCTACGGCGTCGTGCGCGAGTTCACCGGCCACGGCATCGGCAGCCACTTCCACTCCGGCCTGGTCGTGCCGCACTACGACGACGAGGAGCACGACACGCCGATCGAGGCGGGGATGACCTTCACGATCGAGCCGATGCTCAACCTCGGCTCCGCCGCGTGGGACATGTGGGAGGACGGCTGGACCGTGGTGACCCGCGACAGGCTCCCCAGCGCGCAGTTCGAGCACACCCTGCTCGTCACCCCCGACGGCGCCGAGGTGCTCACGCATCCCTGACGCGCCCGCCGGGCATGGCGACAACCCCTCCCGGTCTGGCTAGGGTCGGTGCGGTGGAGTCCCTGTTCACCGAGTACCCGGGCGGCAGTCGCGGAGCGGCGTTCGACGAGATGTTCGACTCCGGTGAGCTGCGCGGGCCCTATCGCAGCCTCCGCACCTCCCTCGGGCACCTCACCACCCAGGAGCTGCGCGCCCGCGCCGACGCGCTCACCTCGACGTATCTCGACCAGGGCGTCACCTTCGACATCGCCGGGGAGGAGCGGGCCTTCCCGCTCGACATCCTGCCGCGGGTCATCGAGAACAATGCCTGGGCCACGGTCGAGCGGGGCGTGCAGCAGCGGGTGCAGGCGCTCGAGCGGTTCCTGGCGGACATCTACGACGCAGGCGAGGTCTTCGACGACGGCGTGATCCCGCGCCGGGTCATCGTGACGTCGTCGCACTACCACCGGCAGGCCGCGGGTGTCGTGCCGCCGAACGGCGTCCGCGTGCACGTCTCCGGCATCGACCTGATCCGCGACGACCACGGCGAGTTCCGGGTGCTCGAGGACAACGTGCGCGTTCCCTCGGGCGTCTCCTACGTGATGACCAACCGCCGCGCGATCTCGGCGGCGCTGCCGGAGAGCTTCCAGCAGCACCGGATCCGGCCGGTCGCCTCCTACCCGCAGAAGCTGCTCGCCGCGTTGCGGGCCGCGGCGCCCGCCGGCGTCGCCGAGCCGACGGTGGTGGTCCTGACGCCCGGGGTCCACAACGGCGCCTACTTCGAGCACGCGCTGCTCGCCCGCACCATGGGAGTCGAGCTGGTCGAGGGCCGCGACCTGATCTGCGTCCGCGGCCGGGTGATGATGCAGACGACGCACGGGCTCGAGCAGGTGCACGTCATCTACCGGCGGGTCGATGACGAGTTCCTGGACCCGGTGCACTTCCGCGCCGACTCGATGCTGGGGTGCACGGGGCTGGTCGACGCCGCCCGCGCGGGCGACGTCACCCTGGCCAACGCGGTCGGCAACGGGGTCGCGGACGACAAGCTCGTCTACACCTACCTGCCCGACCTGATCCGCTACTACCTCGGCGAGGAGCCGATCCTGCGCAACGTGGACACCTGGCGCTGCGGGGACGCCGAGGCCCGCGAGGAGGTCCTGGACCGGCTCGACGAGCTCGTGCTCAAGCCGGTGGACGGCTCCGGCGGCAAGGGCATCGTCATCGGGCCGCGCGCCGATCGTGCCGAGCTCGACGAGCTGCGGGCCAAGGTCCTCGCCGACCCGCGCTCGTGGATCGCCCAGCCCGTGGTGCAGCTGTCCACGGTGCCGACCCTGGTGGAGGGGACCATGGGCCCCCGCCACGTCGACCTGCGCCCGTTCGCGGTCAACGACGGCCACAAGGTGTGGGTGCTCCCCGGCGGACTGACCCGCGTGGCGCTGGCGGAGGGGGAGCTGATCGTGAACTCCTCGCGTGGCGGCGGGTCCAAGGACACGTGGGTGCTCGCCGGGACCGGCGCGGCGTCCCAGCGCGCCGCGCCCACGCAGCGCGGCGGCGCCGGCACGTCCCCCGGGGTCGCCGCCGAACCGGGCCCGACGCCCCCGGAGGGCGCCCCCCAGAGCAGCGGCCCCTCGCTGGGCGAGTCGACGGGCGACAGCGCTCCCCAGCAGCAACAGCAGCAGCAGGCCCGGACGGGGGGACGCGCATGCTGAGCCGCATCGCGCAGTCGATGTTCTGGATCGGTCGGTACGTCGAGCGCGCCGACGACACCGCGCGGATCCTCGACGTCACCACCCAGCTCCTCCTCGAGGAGGGCCACGGCGACGAGGACGTCGTGTGCCGCTCGCTGCTATCCGTGATGGGCGTCGACGTGGGCGCCGACCAGCCCTGCGACACCGACCTGGTGATGGAGCGGCTCGCCTACGACGTCGAGTCGCCGGCCTCGATCGCAGCGACCCTGGCCGCGGCACGGGAGAGCGCTCGGCGGGCGCGGGAGACCCTCTCGGTGCCGATGTGGGAGGCCCTGAACACGACCTGGCGGGCGATCCCGACCGGCCAGTTCCGGGCGCTGCGCCGCCCCGCGACCTTCGAGTGGGTCCGCGACCGCTCCTGCCTCATCAACGGGCACGCCGACGCGACGATGACCCGTGACGAGGGCTGGCAGTTCCTGGTCCTCGGTCAGGCGATCGAGCGGGCCGACATGACCGCGCGACTCGTCGCGACGACCGCGCTGGCCGGCGGCGCGGGCAGCGCGTGGTCGACGACGCTGCGGTCGTGCGGCGCGTACGAGGCCTTTCTGCGCACCTACCGCGGCCTGGAGACCGAGCGCGGGGCGGCCGAGTTCCTGCTGCTGGACCGGCTCGTCCCGCGATCGGTGGTCTTCGCGCTCAGCCGGGCCGAGCAGTGCCTGCACCGCCTGGAGACGGGCGAGCGCGCCGGCTTCCAGAACGACGCGCAGCGGCTGATCGGTCGCACCCGCGCCGAGCTCGAGTACCGCTCGCTGGCCGACGTGGTCGCCGACCTGCCGCGCGAGATGGAGCGGCTGCAGCGCACCTGTGCGGCCGCCACCGAGGCGGTGACCCGGCGCTACTTCTCCGGAGCCGAGGCGCTGGCCTGGCACGGGGCCAAGGCCTGAGGGCGGGAGGCACCATGCAGCTCAGGGTCGTGCACACGACGGGATTCACCTACGACGGCGTCGTGCCGACGTCGTACAACCACGCGCGGCTCACCCCGCAGAACGGGCCGGGCCAGATCGTGCTGCACACGCGCCTCGACGTGGATCCGCGGCCGTGGACCTATACCTACCGGGACTACCACGGCGCCCAGGTCACGGCGTTCGAGCTCTCCGACCCCCACGAGTCGTTGACGGTGACGGCGACCTCGTCGGTGCAGACCGCGCGACGGCCCGCCCCGGGACCGCAGCTGACGTGGGACGCCCTGCTCGCCGAGGACACCCAGGACACGTGGATCGAGTTCCTCGCCCTCGCGCCGCGGGTGGCCGTGGCCGACGAGATGGCGGCGCGGGTGCGCCCCCTGCGGGAGGCCCACGCCCGCCCCGGCGAGGCGGCGCGCGCCGTGTGCGACCTGGTGCACGCCGAGATCGACTACGTGACCGGGTCGACCGACGTCCAGGGCCGCGCCGCGGAGGCCTGGGCCCAGCGGCGGGGTGTCTGCCAGGACATGGCCCACCTGGCCGCCGGCGCCATGCGGATGCTCGGGATCCCTGCGCGCTACGTCTCGGGCTACGTGCACCCCGCCGAGGACCCGCCCGTCGGAGAGCAGGTGGCGGGCGAGTCGCACGCGTGGGTCGAGTGGTGGGACGGCGAGTGGCAGGCCTGGGACCCCACGAACGACGCCGAGCCCGGCGACCGCTGGATCGTGCTCGCGACCGGCCGCGACTACGACGACGTGAAGCCTCTCTCCGGCGTGTACGCCGGTTCCGCCGGCTCCGCGATGTTCGTCGACGTCCAGATGACGCTCCTGCCCTGACCGCCCCGGCCGGCCCGACCGCCGTCCCTCCCCCTCGTCCCCCGGCGGCCAGCGTCATACGGTGCGGTCGTCATCGCCGCCGAGCCGCATGACGCCCCACAGCAGCGTCATGCGGTGCGGTCGTCATGTGCGCCGGACCGTATGACGTTCCGGACGGCAGGGGACGTCCTGGCCGGTCGGCGAGCAAGGCATCGACACCGCCGGCGGGCTCGACCACGCCCGCGAAGCTGGGCCTGGCCAGGAGCGTGGCGACGCGGTCGGCGCCGCTGCTGCCCCCCTGGGCCGGACGAGGACACTCACGCGGCAGCCCGGCACCTCGCTGAGCAGCAGGTGCAGCAGGGCCTCCCCCACGAAACCGGTGACCCCGTGAGCTGAAGGTGCTGGGCACGCAGTCGACCCTCGATCGATCCGTGCTCCGCCGTGCTGGCCGCCCCCATCGTCACGCGGCCGATTCTGCACCAGATCCCGGGCGTTGCCGAGAACCCCATGACGCGATGTGGAGCGGCGTCGGCGCTAGGGTGGCGCTGCGGACGGGCCGGCCGGGCGACCGCGTCCCGCCTCACGGCGGGCCGAGGAAGGTCCGGGCTCCACAGGGCACGGTGGTGGGTAACGCCCACCCGGGGTGACCCGCGGGACAGTGCCACAGAAAACAGACCGCCTCCCGGTTCGCCGGGGGGCAAGGGTGAAACGGTGGTGCAAGAGACCACCAGCGCTCCGGGCGACCGGAGCGGCTCGGCAAACCCCACCTGGAGCAAGGTCAAGAAGCCGCTCTCCGGAGCGGCGCGCGAGCGTTCGAGGGCTGCCCGCCCGAGCTCGCGGGTAGACCGCTGGAGGCCATCGGCAACGGTGGCCCTAGATGGATGGTCGCCCCCCGGAAGGGGACAGAACCCGGCCTATAGGCCGGCCCGCCCGCTTTACCCCTTCTGACCTGGCAAGACGCGATGCGGCGGGGTGTCTGGTCCGCCAATCGTCCGCACCGAGAAGCACCCATCCCGATGACGTCATACAGTGCGGCCGCCAGGACGAACAGACGGTATGACGTCTCCTGGTGCGTCATACGATCCGGTCTTGCCATCGACCACCTCGGATGACGTCCCCGATCACCAGCGGCGCTCCGTCGCTACGGCATCCCCCCGGCTTCGACCCAGAACGGAGTCGATGGCATCGCGGGTGCGGTCGTCGGAGTCGGGCCTCGCCCGCTTGTACGATCGCTGGATGGCCCCGGACCCGCACGTACTCCTCGGAATCAGCGGGAGCCTGCGCCGCGACTCCTTCAATACCCGACTCCTCGCTCGCGCCGGCAGCCAAGCGCCCGACGGGATCCGGTTCGAGACGTTCGAGCAGCTCGGCGCGCTCCCGTACTTCTCGCAAGACCTCGAGGAGGACACGCCCGCGATGGTGACGGCCCTCAGGGGAGCCATCGCATCAGCTGATGTGATCCTGGTCGCCTCCCCCGAGTACAACAGTGCGATGCCGGGTGTGCTCAAGAACGCCCTGGACTGGGCCTCTCGTCCCGCCGGCCGCAGCGTGCTCGTCGACAAGCCGGCCGCGGTGCTCGGTGCCAGTCCCGGGAGGTTTGGGGCAGTGCGTGCCCAGGCGGAGGTCCGCAAGGTTCTCGGCGCGATCGGCGCCGACGTGCTGGACCGTGAGTTTCCCTTGGCGCGCGCCCACCAGGCATTCGATGGGGAAGGTCGGCTCCAGGACGGCGACCTCGATGATGCGCTGGCCCAGTTCGTGGCGGCGCTGGTGCGACACGCGGGCTTGCCCGCAGGAACCGTCAGGCCCCACCACGTCAGCGACTCCGCGGCGTACAGCGGGGAGTGCCAGCACGTCGCCTCCTGAGCGGCTGAGCATGATGACGGGGCCGGTTGAGGCCAACGAACCGGGGGAGCCCGCGACGGGCCAGGCCGGGCTCGCCGGTCGCATCGAGGGCCACCTCATCCCGCGTTCCCATCCCGACGGGGTCACGCTCCGAGGTGGAGGGCACCAGCATCACTGAGCTCACCGTTGCCGCAACCTCGAGCCATCGCCTACCGACGCCCTGCACCTGCTCCTCCTGACGAAGGATGCCCGCGTTGTCGTCGGCCGCGACGGCCGTTCCGCGCCCATCCGCATAGAGTCCGGAAGAAGTGTGCGGACGACCGCCTGCGACCACCGTGGACAGGACGTACAGCCGCAGGTCAGAGCCACTTTCCGTACACTGCCGCCGCCAGCCGAGGCACGCTTGCTCCTTCCCGGCCGACCGGCCGGGCCGCCCGCCCACCACCCTCGACCTACCCGGTCTGTGACGGTCGGCGCTGGCGGCGTCGCCCGGGCCGGGAGGCCCCCAGGACGACACGGGTGTCGGGCGGGTCCGGATCCTCGGCGATGCGGACGATCGACGTTGACGGGGGGCATACCCTCGCAGATGTGAGACGTGCGTCAGGGGTCGTCCTGGCTGGGGGCCGCTCCACCAGAATGGGGGCACCCAAGGCGGCATTGGAGTGGCACGACTCCACGATCCTGCGTCAGGTGACGGGTGTCGTCTCCCGCGCGGTCGACGGTCCGGTGATCGTCGTACGGGCGCCCGGACAGGAGTTGCCCGCCCTCGACCCGCAGGTGATCATCCGCGAGGACCCGGAGGAGGGGCGGGGCCCGATGCTCGGGCTCGCCGTGGGCCTGACCGCCGCCGCTGAGCACGCATCCGTCGCGTTCGTGTGCTCCACCGACCTCCCCTTTCTGCATTCGGCGTTCGTGTTGGCCGTCCTGCGCGGCTTCAACCCCCTGCCGGATGGAACAGGGGCCGACGTGGACGTCGTGCTGCCGCACGTCCACGGCTACCGACAGCCCATGGCCGCCGGCTACCGCACCGACCTCGCGCCGCAGGTGGAGAAGCTGATGGCGGCTGGCAGGTGGAGGCCGGCGCACCTGTTCGAAGAGGTCGACGTGCGCCAGCTCGACGAGACGGCCCTGCTGGCGGACCCCCGACTGGCCGAGGCCGATCCCGCGCTGGACTCCGTGCTCAACATCAACACGCCGGACGACTACCGCGCCGCACGCGCTCGCCCGGCGCCCGCGGTGCTCATCGAGCGCTACGGCGTGCTCGCGTCCACGGACGGCGTGCGCGCGCCCCTCCGCGTGCGCGCCGCGACCCTGGGGGCGGCCGCCGAACAGGTCGGTCTCGCCCTGGACGGACACGTCCTGGCCGCGATCAACGGCGACCAGATCCGCCGTGCTGCGGACTCACCCCTGGAGGCCGGCGACACCGTGTCGTTCATCTCCGCGGACGCGGGAGGGTGAGTCCATGACCCGTCCCAGCAGCCCGCTCCACGCGCCGGGGGGATACTTCGGCAAGGCACTGGTCGTCGATGTGTCCGACGGCACAGCGACGACCCTGGAGCTGCCCGAGCAGGTGCTCCGCGACCACCTCGGCGGGGCGGGCCTCGGAGTCTGGTTGATGAACGAGCTCGCGCCGCCCGGTGTCGAGCCGTCCGCCCCCGAGGCGCCGCTCGCCTTCGTGTTCTCCCCCTTGGTAGGCACCCCGCTGACCACCAGCGCGAAGTTCGCGGTGGTGGCCAAGTCGCCCCTGACCGGGCTCCTCACCGATGCCCTGGCGTCCAGCCACTTCGCGATCTCGGGCAAGTTCACCGGCCATGACGCCATCGTGGTCACGGGTCGTGCGCGGACACAGACCCATCTGCTGATCGACGCCGAGGGCGCACGACTCGTCGACGCGGCACCCGAGAGCGGCATGGCGGCGTCGGAGGCCGAGGAGTCGCTGCGCGCGCGGCACGGGCGGCGGTGGCGCGCCGCCAGCATCGGCCCCGCGGGAGAGCGAGGCGTGCGGTACGCCACGATCTCCCACGACGGTCGGCATGCCGGTCGAGGCGGTCTCGGCGCCGTGCTGGGGGCGAAGAACATCAAGGCCGTCGCCGTCTCCGGCCGGGCGCGGCCCCCCCTGGCCGACGGCGAGGCAGTGCTCGCGGCGGCCAAGGACCTGCGCACGCGGTCCTTCGGTCCGGCCACCGCGAAGTACCGCGAGCTCGGCACGCTGGCGAACCTGCTCGCCTTCAACGCGATCAACACCCTGCCGACCCGCAACTTCCAGTCCGCCGCCTTCGCCGAGGCCTCCCTGCTCTCCGCCGAGAACCTGTCGCAGAGCCGGTCGGTGGCGAAGAACAGCTGCGCCTCCTGCAGCATCGGGTGCGAGCACATCTATGCCGCGAAGGGCGGCACGAAGGCGAGGGTGGAGTACGAGAACGTCTTCGCCCTCGGCCCGATGTGCGGGGTGTCCGACCCCGACCAGGTGCTCGAGGCGAGCGCGCTCTGCGACGCGCTCGGGATCGACACCATCTCCGCCGGCGGCACCATCGCCTGGGCGATGGAGTGCGTCGAGCGGGGGCTCCTGGACGCCCCCTGGCTGCGGTTCGGCGACGGGGCGGCACTGCTGCGCGTGCTGGGGGAGATCGGGTCCCGCACCGGCCTCGGCGACCTGCTCGCCGAGGGCTCCCGCCGGGCCGCCGACGTGGTGGGGCAGGGCTCGGCGGCGTTCGCCCCGCACGTCAAGGGCATGGAGATGCCCGGATATGAGCCGCGCACCATGCAGTCGATGGCGCTGGGCCTGGCCGTCAACGCCCGCGGTGCCGACCACAATCGGTCCGGCGCCTACGAGGCCGACCTCCGGGACGGTCTCGACCGGGTCCACGGCACCACCGAGCACGTGCGCGCGGCCATCGAGACCGAGGACCGCGCCGCCATCATGGACTCCATGATTCTCTGCAAGTTCCTGCGGGGGGTGTTCACCGACCCGTTCTCGGAGTGGGCGCTGCTGTTGTCCAAGGTCACCGGGTGGGACATCGATGGCGAGGAGCTGCACGAGACGGCACGGCGCATCGTCCTGGCCAAGCGCGCCTTCAACCTTCGAGAAGGCTGGACCCCAGCCGACGACTGGCTTCCCGAGCGGTTCCTCGACAGCTCCCTCGAGCTCGGTTCCGGTCGCACGGCGACCCTGCCCGCGACGCGACTGCGCTCCATGGTCGACACCTACTACGCGGAACGCGGCCTCGACCGGCGCGGCCACCCACTTCCCCGCCATCCCGCCCCGACCCCTGCAGCGAGCGAGCCGACGACATGACCCTCACCCGTCCCAGCCCCACCGACGCGCAGCACCGCACCGTGTCGCTGACCATCGACGGACGCTCCACCACCGTGCCCGAGGACACGACGATCTGGCAGGCCGCCCGAGACCTGGGGATCGACATCCCGACCCTGTGCCACGACGAACGCTACGACCCGGTGGGCGTGTGCCGGCTCTGCGTGGTGGACGTCGGCGGCCGGGCCGACGCCGCGTCGTGCGTGCGACCGTGCGAGGACGGCATGGAGGTGGCCACGGCGACACCGGAGATCGAGTCCCGGCGCAGGGTGCTCACCGAGCTGCTGGTGGCCGACCAGCGGCCGCGCGAGGAGGACCCGAAGGAGACCACGACCGCCGACAACGAGCTGCTCGCGCTCGCCAGCTCCTTCCTCATCACCGACGTCGCCGACCTGCGCGCGGGGGCCCCCCGCGGCACGGACCTGTCCAACCCGGTGATCGCCGTCGACCACGACTCCTGCATCCTGTGCGACCGCTGCGTCCGCGCGTGCGACGACATCCAGGGCAACGACGTGATCGGCCGCAGCGGCAAGGGATACACCACCCGCATCGCGTTCGACCTCGACGACCCGATGGGCACGTCGTCCTGCGTCACCTGCGGGGAGTGCGTGGCGGCCTGCCCCACCGGCGCGCTGACCAACAAGTCGATCAACAACATCCCGATCCAGCCCCGTTCCGAGCTCGACGCGGTCGACACGGTCTGCCCCTACTGCGGCGTGGGCTGCGCGCTGACCTACTACGTCGATCGGGAGCGCGGTGGCATCTCCTTCGCGGAGGGACGCGACCAGCCGGGCAACGAGGGCCGGCTGTGTGTGAAGGGGCGCTACGGCTGGGACTACGCGGCATCCCCGCAACGACTCACCAAGCCGCTGATCCGGATCGATGCGGCCTATCCCAAGGGCGCGCTCTCCCGGGACGTGAGGGGTGAGGCGACCGACGGGCCCCCCGAGAGGCCCCGGGACAAGCCCGGCGAGAAGCGCAGTGACGACGGCGGCAGCAAGCGGCGCCGCCGACCGGGCGGCCTGGTCCCCTACGAGGAAGTGATGCCGCACTTCCGGGAGGCCACCTGGGAGGAGGCGCTCGACCTGGTCGCGCGCCGGCTCGGCGACGTCTACGCCGAGAGCGGCTCCGGCGGCATCGCCGGCTTCGGGTCGGCCAAGTGCTCCAACGAGGAGGCCTACCTCTTCCAGAAGCTGATCCGGACCGGCTTCCGCAGCAACAACATCGACCACTGCACCCGCCTGTGCCACGCCTCCAGCGTCGCTGCCCTCTTCGAGGGGGTCGGGTCGGGCGCGGTCACGACGACGTACCGCGACATCGAGAACGCCGACGTCGCGATCATCACGGGGAGCAATGCGACCGCCAACCACCCGGTGGCGTCGTCGTTCTTCAAGCAGGCGCGGCGCAACGGCACCAAGATCATCTACATCGACCCCCGGGCCGGGACCGTCGCCGATCACGCCGACCTCTTCTGCCAGCTCAAGCCCGGCACCGACGTGGCGCTCTACAACGGGATCATGCACGAGGTGATCCGCCTCGGCCTGATCGACCGCGACTTCATCGCGGCCCGCACCTCCAACTACGAGGAGCTGGCCCGGACCGTCGAGGTCTACCCGCCGGAGCTGGCCGCGCAGATCAGCGGCGTCGACGTCGAGATGATCCGCCAGATAGCCCGGTGGTGGGGCGAGGCGAACGCGGGCGTCATCTACTGGGGGATGGGCATCTCCCAGCACACCACCGGCACCGACAACGCCCGGTGCCTGATCGCGATGTGCTCGATCACCGGCAACGTCGGGCGGCCGGGCACCGGACTGCACCCGTTGCGCGGGCAGAACAACGTGCAGGGCGCCTCGGACGCGGGCCTGATCCCGATGTTCTACCCCAACTACCAGCCGGCCTCGGACCCAGAGACCCGGGAGCAGTTCGAGCTGGCCTGGGGCACGGAGCTCAACCCCGAGAACGGACTGACCGTCACCGAGGTGATCTCCTCGATCCTCGACGACGGTGTCCGCGGGATGTACATGCTCGGCGAGAACCCGTTCCTGTCCGACCCCAACATCAACAAGGTCCGCAAGGCTCTGTCCAAGCTGGACTTCCTGGTGGTGCAGGACATCTTCCTCACCGAGACCGCGGAGTTCGCCGACGTGATCCTTCCGGCCTCGTCGTACGTCGAGAAGGACGGCACCTACACGAACACCGATCGACGGGTGCAGCGCGGCCGCAAGGTGTTCGACCCGCCCGGGGAGGCGCGGGTTGACTGGGAGATCGTCCAGGACATCGCCCGCCGACTGGGGCTGGACTGGAACTACTCCTCACCCCGGGAGGTCTTCGAGGAGATGGTGCCGCTGATGCCGGCCTACGCCAACCTCACCTACGACAACCTGGGCTCGCACGGCAAGCTCTACCCGGTCGCGGATCCGGAGCACAGCGACGGCACGGTGGTGCTGTTCGACGAGCGGTTCAACACCGACGACGGTCTCGCCCACCTCGTCCCGGCGGAGTGGCTGCCGGGCAGGGAGCTGCCCACCGAGGAGTTCCCGTTCGTGCTCAACACGGGACGGCTCCTGGAGCACTGGCACACGGGATCGATGACCCGCCGCTCGTTCGCGCTGGACGCGATCTCGCCGCGGGCGGAGGTCTACGTCAACCCCGGGGACGCGGCCCGGCTGGGCCTCGCCGACGGCGAGCTCGCCCGGGTGTCCTCCCGTCGCGGGACGATCGTGCTCCCGGTGAAGGTCTCCCACCGCGAACAGCGCGGCAACCTGTTCATCCCGTTCCACTTTCGGGAGGCTGCGGCCAACCTCCTCACGACCGACGAGATCGATCCGGTCGGCAAGATTCCCGAGTTCAAGTTCTGTGCCGTCGTGATCACACCCGCCGGTGACCGCCAACCCACCCCCGTCGGAGGTCCGACACCGTGACCCTCAGCGCCAACCAGCAACCGAAGATCCCCGGAGTGGAGGCACGCGCCGGCAAGTTCCGCGGTCCCAGCCTGATCCCCGCGCTGATGGAGATCCAGGAACGCCGCGGCTGGCTCCCGCGCGAGGAGCTGGAGTCCCTGGCGCGGCGGCAGCACCGGCCGCTCTACGAGATCCAGGGCCTGGTCTCCTTCTATCCCCACTTCCGCACCGAGCCGCCCACGGGCGTCACCGTGGGGGTCTGTGGCGACCTCAGCTGCTGGCTCGCGGGCTCGGAGGAGCGACTCACGCAGCTGCACGCGCGGTACGAGGGCGTCGATGACGTCGAGCTCCTGGAGATCTCCTGCCCGGGGCGGTGTGACATCGCGCCTGCGGCCACCGTCGACGAGCAGCCTGTCCGGCTCGAGGAGGTGGACCCCGTGGTCGACGCCAAGCGCGGCGGGGACGAGAACCCCGGGGCGACGGTCGCGTACGGGCCGGAGGACGGCTGGCCCAACGACCCCTATGAACGGGACGGGCAGGACTACCAGGCCCTGCGCGACCTGCTCACCGGAGAGCTCACCCCGCAGCACGTGATCGACGAGCTGCAGGCCTCCGGCCTGCGCGGCATGGGGGGCGCGGGCTTCCCGACCGGCAAGAAGTGGGAGCTGGTCCGCAACGCCGACCCCGTCGACGACAGCGGCCTCACCTACGCCATCTGCAACGCCGACGAGTCTGAGCCAGGTACCTTCAAGGACCGCCAGCTGCTCGCGGAGCAGCCGCACCTGGTGCTCGAGGGTCTGCTCATGGGCATGGTGGTGACCGGAGCCGAGGAGGGTTGGGTCTTCATCCGCCATGAGTACGGCCCCGAGGAGGCCGTGCTGCACGCCGAGATCGAGAAGCTGCGCGGACGGGGGCTGATCGGTGAGGACGTGCTCGGCACGGGCCGTCGACTGATCCTCGAGATCTTCACCTCCCCGGGCGGCTACATCCTGGGTGAGGAGACCGCCCTCCTCGAGTGCATGGAGGGCCACCGGGGCGAGCCACGGAACAAGCCGCCGTTCCCCGGTGTCTACGGCCTGTGGGGCCGGCCCACGTTGATCAACTCGGTCGAGACCTTCGCCGACGTACCGGTCATCTCCTCCCGGGGCGCGCAGTGGTGGCAGGACCAGGGCATCGGGGACAGCAGCGGGTGGAAGTTCTTCGCCGTCTCCGGGCACGTGGAGAGCCCGGGGGTCTACTGCGTACCGATGGGTACGACCATCCGCGCCCTGGTCGACCTGGCGGGCGGCGTCGCCGGCGGAGCCGCGCTCGGCGCGGTGCAGCCCGGCGGCGCGTCCTCGAACTTCCTCGGCCCCGAGCATCTCGACGTGCCTCTCGACTTCGGCACGCTCGCCGACGCCGGCTCGATGCTGGGCTCGGGGGCCGTCGTCGTGCTCGCGGAGGGCACCGACACCCTCGCCGCCGCGACCAACGTGCTGCGCTTCTTCCGCAACGAGTCGTGCGGCAAGTGCGTGCCCTGCCGGGTCGGGTCCGCCAAGGCCCACGAGCTGCTCACCGAGACGCTGCGCTCGGGCGACGGGCTCGACGACGAGCGGCGGGCCCGGTTGCTCGAGCTGGAGGTCACGCTGCGCAAGACCTCCATCTGCGGCCTGGGACAGGTGGCCCTGGGCCCGGTCGTCAGCGTGCTCGAAGCCACCGAGGCAGACGCCCCCCGCTCGCGTGAGTGAAACCTGGGTGAAGACCGTGGGTGAAGACCGTGGGTGAAGGAATGGTGACCGGCCGCGAGTTCTTCACCACCCACTCCGTGGCGGAGGCGCTCGCGGGGTTCCGGCCCGGCCGGCGCGCGCGCGTCGAGACGGTTTCCCGCGCGGATGCGCTCGGGCGCGTGCCGGCGGCGCCGGTGGTCTCGGGTGCAGCCCTCCCCGGGTTTGCTCGCTCGACCGTGGACGGCTACGCGGTGCGTGCGAGCGACACCTACGGCTCGAGCGACGCGCTGCCGGGGTACCTCGACCTGACCGGGTCGGTCCGGATGGGCGTCCCGACCGACTGCGAGGTGGGCCCCGGGAGCGCCGTGCAGGTCCCCACCGGGGCGCCGATACCTGCCGGCGCCGACGCGGTCGTGATGGTGGAGTACACCCAGGCCACGATGCCCGGGACGATCGAGGTGGGGCGGCCGGTCGCGGTCGGGGACGGTGTCGTCCGCGCCGACGAGGACGTCGCGGTCGGAGCCCGGATCGCGCCACCGGGACGGCCGCTGCGTGCCCAGGACCTCGGACTGCTCGCTGCCGCCGGCGTCACCGACGTGGCCGTGCACGCCCGGCCGCGGGTGGCGATCGTGTCCACCGGCGACGAGGTGGTCCCACCCGAAACCGCCCGCCTCCAACCGGGTCAGGTGCGCGACGCCACGGCGTCGGCCCTCGCCGCCATGGTGACGCAGGCGGGCGGCGAGCCTTCGTACCGCGGGATCGTGGCCGATGACGCCGAGGAGCTGGCCGACAGCCTGCGGGCCGCGGTGCGCGACTGCGACCTGGTGGTCGTCTCGGCCGGGTCGTCCGTCGGCGCCCGCGACGAGACGACCGCGGCGGTGGAGTCGATCGTCGGATCGTCCATCTTCTGCCACGGACTGGCGATCAAGCCCGGCAAGCCGACGCTGCTGGCCGAGTGCGGCTCGATACCGTTGCTCGGCCTGCCCGGCAACCCGCTCTCGGCCCTGGTGGCGTTCCGCCTGGTCGGGTTGCCCGTGCTGCGCCTGGTCGCCGGCATCACCGCCGCGCCTCCCCCGGAGCCGGCCATCGCCGCGATCCTCTCCCGCGCCGTCGCCTCGGCTGCGGGCCGTCTCGACGTCGTGCAGGTGCGGGTCGGCGACGACGGCGTGGCCACTCCGCTGTTCGGGCACTCGGCGCTGTTGTCGCTGCTCACCAGCGCCGACGGCTTCATCGTGATCCCCGAGGCGGACACCGGGCTCGACGCCGGCTCGGCCGTCAGCGTGACGGTGTACCGATAGGAGGACCACCCATGACAGCCCCCTCGACACCTCGTCGGGCGCAGAGCAGCCCGTTCGTCAGCGACGTGCCGGCCGACGAGGCACGGAGATCGTGGCACGCGGCCTGCGTCGCAGCGGGTTGCCCCGAGCGGCTCGCGACCATCACCCTGCCGTTGGCCGAGGCGGTCGGCCGGGTCACTGCCGCGCCGGTCTGGGCAACGCGCTCCTCGCCGGTCACCGACGCTGCCGCCATGGACGGCATCGCCGTGCTCGCCCGCGACACCGCGGGCGCCTCCCCGACCACGCCGCTGTCCCTGCCCGCCGACCGCTACGTCGTGGTCGACACCGGTGATCCGATGCCCGACGGGCTCGACGCCGTGGTGATGCGCGAGGACGTCCACACCGTGGGGGACCAGGCCGAGATCATGGCTGCGGTGCCGCCGTACCAGCACGTGCGCTCGATCGGGGAGGACGTCAGCGCGGGTGAGCTCTTGCTTCCCGAGGGACATCGGCTCCGACCCGTGGACGTCGCCGCGGCCGCGGCCGCGGGCAAGGCCGAGCTGCAGGTGCGCCGGAGACCCCGGGTCGCGGTCATCCCCACCGGCGACGAGATCGTGTCCGTGGGTTCGCCGCCCGAGGCCGGCGAAATCCTGGACACCAACTCGCTGATGCTGGTGGCGCAGGCCGAGCAGGCTGGGTGCGAGGCGTGGGCCGAGCCGATCGAGCCCGACGTGGTCGACCGCATCAAGGCCGCCGTCCGAGCAGCCGCCGCGACGGCAGACCTGGTCCTCGTCGTCGCCGGCTCCAGCGCCGGGCGCGACGACTACACCTCCCGGGTGGTCGCGGAGCTCGGTGTCCTCGCGGTGCACGGCGTGGCGGTCCGGCCCGGCCACCCGGTGGTGCTGGGTGTCGTGGATGCCACGCCGGTGGTCGGCGTGCCCGGTTACCCCGTGTCGGCTGCCCTGACCTTCGACCTGTTCGTCGCCCCGCGCCTCGCCGCGCTCGAGGGGGCCCCGCCGCCGCACCATCCCGAGACGCCGGCGCGGCTCGCCCGCAAGCTCGCCTCCGTGGTCGGAATGGATGACTGGGTACGCGTGCGGCTCGGAGCCGTGGCGGGCCAGGTCGTGGCCTCGCCACTCCCCCGCGGCGCGGGGGTGCTCACCTCGCTGGTGCGCGCCGACGGGCTGCTCCTGGTGCGGGCAGGGGTCGAGGGACATCACGCCGGCGATGAGGTGTCCGTGCAGCTGCTGCGGGGACTGCCGGAGATCAGGCGCACGATCGTCGCGATCGGGTCGCACGACCTGGTGATCGACCTGGCGGCCACGACGCTGCGCTCGGCCGACCCCACGCTGAGCCTGGTCTCGAGCAACGTCGGGTCTCTCGGGGGGCTCGTGGCGCTCCGGGACGGGCTATGCCACGTGGCGGGCTCGCACTTGCTGCACCCCGCTACCGACGAATACACGCTGCCCTACCTGGACGAGATGATGGGCGACCGCGATCTCGCCGTGGTGCGCCTGGTCCACCGGGACCAGGGTCTGCTCGTGCCCGCCGGCAACCCACGGGGCGTGAGCGGGCTCGGGGACGTCGCCGGTGGGAAGCTGTCCTACGTCAACCGGCAGCGCGGCGCGGGCACCCGCATGCTGCTCGACCAGGAGCTGCGGCGCCTGCGGGCAGACCCGGCCTCGATCCCGGGCTACGCGCGGGAGGAGCCGACCCACCTGGCGGTCGCCGCGGCCGTCGCCGCCGGCCGAGCCGACTGTGGCCTCGGCATCCACGCGGCGGCCCAGGCGTTCGGCCTCGACTTCGTGCCGATCGCCCGGGAGCCGTACGACCTCGTGGTCGATCGCGCCAGCCTGAGCGATCCACTCCTCGCACCGCTGTGGGACCTGATGGAGTCGCCCGACTTCCGGTCGGCCGTTCACGCGCTCGGCGGCTACAGCACGGAAGAGACTGGCCGTCGGATCCGGTGATTTGTACCATCGCCCGATGGCACAGATGGCACAGAAGGCTCGAGGAGTCGCCGAGCTGGTTGCGACCGAGGTCGCGGCCGGTCGACTCGAACCGGGTGACCCCGTCCCCAGCGTCCGCATGCTCGCCCGCCGGTGTGGCTGCGCCCCCGGCACGGCCGCCCGAGCGCACGTCATCCTGCGGGAGTCCGGCGTGATCCGGGGCGGCGCCCGGTCGCGTGCGGTGGTGACAGCCGACGGCGTCGCCGCCGCAGCCCTGGCGGTGGGTGCCCACGTCGGGGTGCTGCGGCTCTCCGGCAGCGACGACCCCGCGCTCGACCTGCTTCTGTCCACGATGGGCCCCGGGGTCGAGCGGGTCGGCGCCCGCGGCAGCGTGACCGGCCTCGAGATGCTCGCCCAGGGGTCCGTCGACGCCGCGGCGGTGCACCTGCGCGACGCCGTCACCGGCGGCAGCAACGACGTGTTCACCCGACGGCTGCTCGGCGGTGAGTCGGCCCGGCTGGTGCATCTGTGGCGGCGTCAGCAGGGCATCGTGGTGCCCAGAGGCAACCCGTCCGGCATTCGCGGGATCGCCGACCTGGACGGGGCCCGCCTCGCCTGGCGCTCGCCCGGCACCGGGTCGCGGCTCCTGCTCAACCGGCTGCTCCGGGAGGCGGACGTCGTGGCCGGGCCGGAGGAGGAGGTATGTGAGTCCCACTTCGGTGTGGCCGTCGCGGTGGCTGCCGGTGCGGTCGACGCGGGGCTGGCCGTGCGTGCGGTGGCGGAGTCCGTGGGTGTGGACTTCGTCCCCGTCGAGTGGGAGGACTTCGAGCTCGCGGTGACCCCCCGGGCCTTCGGTCTGGTGGGCCCGCTCCTCGACGTGCTCGCCGCGCCCTCGGTCCGCCAGCGGGTCACCGCGCTCGGAGGATACGACCTGCTCCGCAGTGGCGAGTCGAGGATGGCGGCGTGAGGTCGCGACGGGCGGCCGCGGCCGTGGTCGTGTCGGCGTGCTTGCTGCTCACGGCCGGGTGCGGGCGCAACCCGTCCGCCGGCCCGGAGGAGGCGACCGGGTCGATGATCCTGGCCACGACGACCAGCACCCAGGACTCCGGGCTCCTGGACGTGATCCTGCCCGACTTCGAGAAGCGCTCGGACTGCACGCCCAAGACCGTGGCGGTCGGCTCGGGAGCGGCGATGGAGATCGGCGCGAAGGGAGATGCCGACGTCCTGCTCGTGCACTCGCCGAGCGCCGAGGCAGCGTTCATGGCCGCGGACCACGGCACCAGTCGGAAGCCGGTCATGCACAACGACTTCGTGCTGGTCGGGCCTCCCGACGACCCCGCCGGCGCGGAGGGGGCGCCCGACGCCGCCGAGTCGCTGAGTCGCATCGCGCAGCAACGGGCGCCGTTCGCCTCCCGGGCCGACGACTCCGGCACCCATGCCAAGGAGCTCAGCCTGTGGGAGGAGGCCGGCATCGAGCCCTCAGGATCCTGGTACCTGGAGACCGGGCAGGGCATGGGCGAGACGCTGACCATCGCCGGGCAGAAGGAGGCCTACACCCTCGCCGACCGAGGTACCTTCCTGGCCACGAGCAACCAGACCTCGGAGATCGTGTACGAGGGCTCGGCCGACCTGCGAAACCCGTACCACGTGATCGTGGTCGCGAGCAACGGCGGGACGACCAACATGGCGTGTGCCGAGGAGTTCTCCACATGGATCCGCTCGGCGCCGGTGCAGCGCCGGATCGCTGACTTCGGCACGGAGGAGTACGGCCAGCCACTCTTCTTCCCGGACGCGGCGTAGCGGGTCGCGCGGCATGGACTCCCTGCACGAGGTCCTGGCACGCTCCGCGTTCGTCTCGGTGACGGCCACCGTGATCGCGAGCGTCATCGGTATCGGCCTCGGCACGACGCTCGCCCTCGTCCGCCTGCCCGGACAGCGTCTGGTGACCGCGGTGGTGAACACCGGGATGGCGGTCCCGACGGTCGTGGTGGGGCTCCTCGTCGCCCTGGTGCTCTGGCGCAGCGGGCCGCTCGGGGACCTCGGCCTGATCTATACGGTCCAAGGCATGATCATCGCGCAGGTCCTCATCGCCGCCCCGCTGATCACGGGCATCACGATGGCTGCGATGCGGATGCTCCCCCCCGAGCTTCCTGACCAGCTGCGATCACTCGGAGCCAGTCGCACGCAGCTGGTGCTGCGGTTGTGGGTCGAGGCTCGGGTCCCGCTGCTCGCGGCCGCGATGGCCGGTTTCGGGAAGGCGATCTCCGAGGTCGGCGCCGCGACGATCGTCGGCGGGAACATCCATCAGCACACCCAGGTCATGACGACGGCGATCGTGGAGCACGTGGGACGTGGGGAGTTCTCTCCCGCGCTCTTCTACGGTGCGGTCCTGGTGCTGATGGCGTTCCTGGTCAACGGCCTGCTGGTCTCCGTGCGGCGGCGGGGAGCCTCGTCATGGGCGAGCTGAGGGTCCAGCAGGTGCGACAGGTCCGCGGCAACCGCGAGACGCTCGAGATCGAGGAGCTCACGGTCCGTGCCGGCGAGCACGTGTCGGCGCTCGGCCCCAACGGCGCGGGCAAGACCACCCTGCTGCGGCTGCTCGCCGGGGTGGATCTTCCGTCCTCCGGCACGGTCACCCTCGACGGGGTGAGCACGGCCCGGGGCGGGGTCGAGCTGCGGAGGCGGGTTGCCTACGCCACCCAACGGCCCGGGCTCCTGAGCACGTCGGTACGGCGAAACATCGACCTGCCCCTGCGTTGGCGCAAGGTGCCGCGCCGGACGCGCGCGGACATGACGGCCGCGGCGCTGGAGCGGCTGCGGATCACCCACCTGGCGGACCGTCCCGCGCGCATGCTCTCCGGTGGGGAACAGCAGCGGGTGAACCTCGCCCGCGCCCTGGCCTTCGAGCCTTCGGTGCTGCTCCTGGACGAGCCGGCCGCGGGCCTGGATGCGCAGACCCGGTCAGGCTTCTTCGCCGACCTCGAACGGGCACTGGCCGACCGGGCCACCACCGTGCTCCAGGTCTCGCACCGGGCGGAGGAGGCGATGCGGTTCGCCGACCGGGTCGTGGTGCTGGGGCACGGACACGTGCACCAGGTCGGCACCCCCGACGAGCTGAACCTGCGCCCCGTCGACGCACAGGTCGCGGCGCTGGTCGGCTACGACAACCTGGTCGACGCGACGGTGCAGCCGGACGGTGCCGTGCTGGTGGGCGGGGCCCCCACCGGGCTCGTGCACCGTCCCACGGCCGGAGCGCGGGCGGCGACCGGCCCGGCGACGGTGGCGGTGTTCGCGGCGGGGGTTCGGCTCGCCGAGACCGAGGGGGCCGGGGTGCCGGTGCGGGTCGACCGGGTCGCCGTCGGCCCGGGTCACCGGGAGCTGACCCTGAGCGGGGTGGTGCCCCCGGTTTCCCACCTGGTCTCCCACCTGGTCGCCCACCTGGCCGTCGGCCTCGCGGCGCCGTCGCCGGGCGATCAGGTGCGGGTGGTCTTCGATCCCGCCCTCAGCGCGGTCCTCCCGCCCTCGGCGCCACCGGACGAGACCTCGACCCCCATGTCCCACGCCGGCGGCACCGGCTCGGCCACGGTCTCCGTGGGCAAGGGTTGAATCATCGGTGACGCCTTCCCCTGCCCGCGCCCCGGTTCACGTGGACGACACGGACGTCCGGGGGTCTCGCACGATCAGGGCATGGCCGACGGTCAGCACCACGATCGCGGCGACGCTGCCCACCACCGTGAAGAGCGCTCGATCGAGAGCACTCGTCACGATGGCCTCCGACCCTCCGGCCGTTTGCAGGACGACGGCGGGGGTGAGGAACAGCACGAACACCCAGTAGGGCCGGGTCAGGTTCGCCCAGGGCGCGGCGAGTGTCAGCACCAGCGCAACGATGGTGATGACCACCGGCTGGTCCCCGAGGACCTCGGAGACGGCGATGGCCAGCACCGCCCCCGCCAGCGTGCCCACGACACGCGCCACCACCCGCTGACTCGACGCGGCGTAGTACGGCTGGACCACGACGAAGAACGTCAGGATGATCCACCAGGAGTCCGGTGAGCTCAGCCATTGCATCGAGGTGTAGGTGGCCACTCCGACCAGCAGGGCCAGGGCCAGGGCAAAGTAGCGTGCCGCGTGGAGGGGAACGACGGCTGGCGGCTTCAGGTGGAGGACGGCGCTCAGGTGGCGCCCGATCCAGGTCGTCCACAGCCCTCCCGCGGCGACGAAACCCAGGGTTGCGAGCACCGCGGCAGGCGATGACTCCGCCGGCACCGTGCCGGAGGAGAGGGCAACCTGCGGCGCACCGATCAGCGCGAACGCGGCCAGAGGTGCGGCGAAGGATCCCATGACGTGCCATCCACGCAGCGCGGAGAGCCCCACGGCGGCGGCGATCACGGTCATGTACACGGCGCCGGCCACGGGCAGATCCCGAAGCAGCAGTGCCAGGCCCATCCACGTCGGGGTCAGTAAGGCGGCGCCCAGGGCGAGTCGTGGACCGCTGAAGAGGCCCATCACCGCCGTCAGCATCCCCAGGAACCACAGCGAGCTGTTCGCGCTCCAGGAAGTCGCGCTCAGCACCAGCATCGGCGCCAGCAGCACGGCCGCGAGGGCCGAGAGCCGCGCGACGGGGAGGGCGCTCCTCGACGACGCGGGACCTTCCGTCATGGTGCCAGCTCCGTCATCACGGCGCTTCTGCCGCCACGTCGTCGCTCACCCGCGAAGCCTACTGAGCGCGTCGACGTCGAGACCAGGGCAGCCGGGCAGGAGCGGTCACGCTCCCGCGTCCCCCACCCGGTCGAGCGACGGCGGCGGCACCGGAGCAGGTCAGTCCCGCCGCCCGGCGTACTGACCGGTGACCTTGCGCCACACCCAGCCGGACGGGACCCGGTGTCCGTCCAGGACGTAGGTCGCGGACGCCCGATCCAGCAGCGTGCCGTCGAGCAGGCCGCGGGCGACGGCCCGACCCGCGAGCAGGATCTGGTCGCCCGGCCGCAGCATCTCGTCGTCGTCGGGGGCCATGGTCTCCTCGCCGTCGCGCAGCCGGGCGAGCGCGAGGGCCGGCAGGGGCCGGTCGCGAGCCCCGGGATCACGCAACAGCTCACCTACGGTCACCGCGCCGCGCTCCAACCACTCCGTGATCCCCGGGGCGGCCTCCGCGGTGAGCTCGACGCTCCACAGGTGCGGCGACTCGGAGCCGCACTGCGCGACCAGCCGGTCGACCATGCGCGCGGCCCAGGCATCGCCCTGGTGTGGCACGTGCGGGAGGAAGCGCATGAGGTCGGGGTTCGCGATGCGCGCCAGCACCTCGTGGCCGATCACCTCGGCCGACACCATGCCGACGTCGACGCCGATCGCCGCGTACAGCGAGGAGTTCGAGTGGTGGTTCTGCATCGCGACGATGTAGGCCGCCGGGTGCAGTCGCCGGGCCCGTTCGATCAGCCAGAGGTTGGTCGTATCGCTCCCGGTGGCCGCGACGACGGCGGCCACGGCCTCACCGCCAGGGTCGAGGCAGGAGGGATCCGCGGCCGGGTCCTCCACGATGCTCACCTCGATTCCCTCGGCGCGTAGGTCCTCGCTGAGCTCGCGGCCGAGGGTGCTGTGGCCGCACAGGACCCAGCGGCCTTGAGGAACCCGGGGGCGCCGGGCGGGCAGCGGCGCACCGGGCGCACTGGTCAGCCACAGCATCAGCTGGTAGGCGGCGGGGGAACGGATCAGGATCCGCAAGTGGTCCCCGAAGCGGTCGAGCGGGTTGATCACCTGCTGATGGAAGGCTCGCATCCTTGCCCCGACCTCGCGCGACGTCGTCCGCGCGATCAGGAGCAGGTGGGGGCGGATCAGGGCGGTGGTCATGGTCACGTCGAGATTGGTCTCGTCGTCACCGGTCAGCACGACCACCCCCTCACAACGGGGGTGCCCGAGCCCCGCCAGCACCATCTCCCCGGTCCGCCGCGCATCACCGTGGAGGACCGGGACCTCGGCGCGGTACTCGTCGAGATCCACCATCGAGACCTGGTCCTCGTCGACGTCGATCACGACGAACCGGCGACCCATGTCGTCCAGGGACCGGGCGAGCAGCTTCCCGGCCTGGTCGTAGCCCACGATCAGGAGGAACGGGGCCGCGATCCGACGGACCTTGCGGGCGAAGCGGCGGCGGGCCAACGCGCGGCGGAAGGCGCGGTCCTGCATCAGCGCGAACACCGACCCCACCGCGTACGCCCAGCCGACCACGGACAGGAAGATGGAGAAGGTGACCCACATCCGCTGCTCGGGCGTGAACGCCTGCGGGATCTCGCCGAAGCCGATCGTGGTCGCGGTGAAGCTCATGAAGTAGAAGGACTCGAAAAGGGACAGGTGTGCCGGACGTCCGGCGGCATCGACCCCCTCCACGAGCGAGAGGCCCAGCACGCTCACCGCGAAGATCACGACCAGCGTGATCAGCGGCGCGCGCATCCGGCGCATCACGACGATGATGCCGGCCGTGGCGAGCTCGGGACCCACGTCAGGCAGGGGCCCATCCGGCCGACGAGGAGGGTCTGGAGGTCCGAAGATCCTGGTCCAGAAGAGCACCGGGTTCGGCATGTCCCCCCGCTCAGCGGCGCTGGAACGAGACGGTCTCGATGACCAGCAGGATCACCGAGACGACGTTGGCGAGCAAGGCGCCGCCCGACAGCGAGACGACACTGGCGGTGCTCTCGACGGTGAGCCCGCCCGTCACCTGCGTCGCATAGACATACACCACGGTCGCTGCGATCAGCTGGAGGTTCGCGACCAGGCTGGTGGCCAGCTGCACCGCCCCGATGTGCGTGCGGTCACCGAACTTCAGCACCATCGCGATCAGGTTGACGACCACCGCCGCGAAGAGCTCGTAGACGTTGTGGACATTCGGGTCGCCGATGTCGCCCAGAAAGAAGCCGAAGTTGAGGGTCGCCGCGAGCAGGACGAAGAAGCCGAAGACGACCTTCTCCAGGTTCATGTCCCCTCCCTAGGTCGCTCTCCCGGGCATCCTAGAGCCGCGGACGCTGACTCGGCGACGGCTTGGCGCCGGTCCCGTCCGTGTCGTCCCACCGGGCGAACGACTCACGACCCGACCATCGCCGCGACGTGGCTGGCGTCGGTGCCGCAGCACCCGCCCACGATCGCGAGGCCGGGCAACACGGCGCGCAGGCTCTCGAAAGACGAGGTGAGCAGCCCGAGGTCGCCCCGGTCGAGCTCCTCGCCTCGTCGAGCTCGGCATGGCTCATCGTGAGGCGTTCGGGTTACCTGCACGATCCGGCTCAAGCGAGCAACGGGCGACGCATGACCGGCTCATGAAATCCAGGTGCCCAAGGACGGCTCCGCACCGCGTCACAGGCCGACCCCCAAGCCGATGATCACGACCCCGATCAGGATCATCACGCTCCCCGTGACCGCCGCCCCGTGGGCGCTGATCCAGTCCCGCGCGAACAGCAGCCGCGGCTCCATCCGGGTGGGGCGCAAGACGGTGAGCAGCGTCGGTGTCGCCACGGTCGAGGTCGCGATCAGGGTGTAGACGGCGATCGGGATCACGACGTCGTCCGCGCCCAGGTCGGCCCCGCTGATCACCAGGCCCGCGGCGGCGAGCAGGAGCAGCGCCTTCGGGCGGACGTTGAGCGCCAGACCGATGCCGAAGGCGGGCAGCGGGCCGAACGAGCTGATCCCCTCGACCCAGCTCGGTCGACGACGGCCCGTGCTGCCCCGGCGCCGAACCAGAGTGACCAGCCCCAGCAGGACGAGCGCGCTGCCGACCAGGATCTCCAGTGAGCCGCTCAAGGTCTCCGCCTGTCGCGGTCGCCCGGGAAGCGCCTGAGCCGCGAGCGTGGCGAGGGTGAGCCCGCCCGCCGTACCGAGCACCCATCCCGAGAGAAAGGGCAGGGCCGTCGCACCTCGGCTCTCCGAGAGCAGGATGAAGATCGTGGCGGCGATCGGCACCATGCTCAGCGCGGCGGCGACCGCGAGCGGGATCAGCTGGCCGAGCACGTGCCCCATGCTGCCTCCGATCCCCGGTGCTACCAATCGGCACCCCTGCAGCCGACCTGTGGCCGCAACGCATGATCGCAGCCGCCCCCAACATGCACGACCCGCCGGGGCAACCTGAGCTGGTCTCGGGGTCCGCTTGCGTGGGGTGCAGCAGCATCACGGATGGTTGGTGGGAAGCGAGGAAGGTCATGCCCGTCTCGGGTTGTTGCCTGCGGGGAGTCGGCGGAGAATGGTGTCGTGATCACAGACATCGGACCAGAGCCGCAGAGCTTCGACCTCGAGACCGCCACGGTCGAGAACGCGAACTATCGGGCGGTCGCATGGACGGGCAAGCACCTCCAGCTGACCCTGATGTCGATCCCGGTCGGTGAGGACATCGGCTTGGAGGCGCACCCGGAGACTGACCAGTTCCTTCGCCTCGATGCCGGCCGGGGCCGGGTGCAGATGGGCCCCGCCGAGGACCAGCTGGACGTCGAGCGCGAGGTCGAGGACGGATGGGCGATCTTCGTGCCCGCCGGCACGTGGCACAACGTCACCAACATCGGTGACGAGCCGATGCGGCTATACGCCGTCTACGCCCCCGTCCACCATGCCACCGGCACGGTCCACCCCACCGCGGAGGACGCGGAGCAGGACGAGTCGGCCGGCACGGACGAGCCACCGAGCTGGTCGGTACAGCCCGTCGAGCCGCCGGCGGACCAGCACGCCTGAGGCCGCCGGCACGGCGGCCCACCAGCGGCGCGGGCTTGATCGTTCCGGGCGTCACAGGCTCGGGCGTCACAGGATCGTGATGCCGTCCCCGACCAGTTTGGCACCGATGACCAGGAGCAGCACCGCCATGATGACGGTGTTGTGCTGGATCATCCACGTCTTCAGGTCGTCGAGCACCTGGTCGGCCCGCTCCCCCGCCCCGAGGTAGACACCCAACGGAGCGGCGACCCCCAGGCTCGCGACCACGGCGAAGACCAGGGCGGCGCCGATGCTCGCGCCGGCGTCGCCGGAGACCGCCGACGCGATCGCCGCGCCACCCGAGACCGCGAGGAGCAGGTTCTTGGGGTTCACGACAGCGAGCAGGGCCGCGAGCCCGGCGGCCTTGACCGGAGTGAACGCGTCCACCGCGGTCATCCAGCCCGGCGTGGACGGCTCCTCCCCCTCCCGCGGTCGCTGCTTCCACTGCCCGGCCGCGAGCAGCAGCAGGAGCAGGCCGAGGACGATCTTGGCCCACCCCGTCCAGGCCGGCGCACCCCCGTCGTCCCCGCCGGCCGCGCCGGCGAGCAGCGCCACCACCAGGACCACCCCGCCCACGCCGACGAACCACGTCACGACGAACGCAGCGGCGTTGGCCCGCGCACTGCCGCTCACGAGCATCAGCACCACGGCGACGATGGGCAGCGGGCTGATCATCACGCCCACCGCAATGGGCAGCGACTGGCCGATGGCCTCCCCCACGAGCTACCTCCTGTGGCCCCGGGCCGGGGCAAGCGTGGTCACGACGCGACGACGCACCATGGGAAGGTGCGGGGCGCGGACGAACCCCTGCCGGCGGGCAGATCTGACGATGCACCGAGTCTGGGCGACGACGGGCGACACGGCCTCACCCAGAACGGATGAGCGCGTCGTGGCCGGTCGTCCTGCTGCGGCCGGAGACCGGCGTGCACGACGCCGCCAGGGATGGGACGCTCGGGCGCATGGCGCGACGAGATGCCGGGTCCGCGTGGGACGAGCGGAGCACCCTGCTGACGATGCTGCAGTACACGCGCGACTGCGCCGCCGAGAAGTGCGGCGGCCTGGACGCCGCCGGGGCGTCCTCCGCGCCGTTGCCGACCTCGCCAATGATGAGCATCGGCGGGGTGGTCAACCACCTGCGGTGGGTTGAGCACTCGTGGATCGAGAACCGCTTCGTCGACGGCCCGGACCTGGGTCCGTGGACGGAGGAATCACCCGACCAGGAGTTCATCGACGGCGCTCGGATGCCCCTCGGGGAGGTACTGCAGGGCTACGTCGACCAGGCGGAGCGGACGAACGCGATCATCGCCCGGCTCGACCTGGACGACCTCTCCGCGACACCGTTCTCTTCCGGGGAGCGCCCGACGCTGCGCTGGGTCCTGCTCCATCTGGTGGAGGAGAACGCCCGGCACAACGGGCACCTGGACCTGCTGCGCGAGATGGCCGACGGGACCCGCGGGCGCTGACGACGAGCCGCCCGCCCGCCTTCTAGGCTGGCGCATCGTGTTGATCCTGCTGCCGCCGAGCGAGGGCAAGGCCGCGCCGAGACGCGGGGCGCCGTTGGACGTCTCCTCGCTCTCCTCGCCCGACCTGAACCCGACCCGCGAGCGGCTTCTCGACGCGCTCGCCGACCTCTGCTCCGGCGACCCGGGCGAGGCGGTCGCGGTGCTCGGGCTCGGCCGCACCCAGCAGGAGCTCGCGCTCGCGAACGCCGACCTGCGCTGCGCCCCGGCCGCGCGCGCGGACCGCGTCTACACCGGCGTCCTCTACGACGCCCTGGACGTCGCCAGCCTGTCCTCGACCGCCCGCCGCCGGGCCGCCTCCCGGGTCGCGGTCACCTCCTCGGTCTTCGGGCTGCTGCGCCCCACCGACCGGGTGCCGCCGTACCGCCTCTCCGGCGACGTGTCGCTGCCCGGCCTCGGGCCCGTCGCCGCCGCGTGGCGCGAGGTGCTCGGCGACGCGGTCGTCGCCGCGATGGGGCGCGGCCTGCTCGTCGACCTGCGCTCCGGGACGTACGCCGCCTTCTGGCGGCCACCGGCCGATCTCGCGGGCCGGGTCGCGACCGTGCGCGTGCTGCACGAGCAGGGCGGCCGACGGAAGGTGGTCAGTCACTTCAACAAGGCCACGAAGGGCCGGCTCGTCCGCGCGCTCCTCGAGGACGGCCGCGACCCGCGCTCCCCCGCCGCCCTCGCCGGCGTCCTGCGGGACCTCGGCTGGCACGTCGAGGAGGAACCCGAGGCGCGCGGCACCCGGCTCGACGTGGTCGTGCCGGACCTGTGACCGGGGGACGCGCTCACGCGCGAGCTCGCCGACCGAGACGACCTGAGCGGTCGATCAGCCCGCGGTGGACTGGCCGTTGAACAGTCGCATCGACGGGTGGTGCCCCGGCACCGGCGTCGACCAGTGCCGGTCGCGGGGCACCGCGTCGAGCGGGTGGTAGTCGATGACCGTGACCGACGCGGGCGCCAGCTCCATCCGGTACATCGCGCGCAGCGGCGCGCCCAGCGCTCCGGCGACCAACACCTTGATCGGCGTCACGTGACTGGCCACCACGACCGTCCGGCGTGCGTGCTCGGACAAGACCCGGCCGAGCGCGGCCTGCACCCGTTCCTGCACCTGTTCGAAGGACTCCCCACCGGGGGGCGCGACGTTGGTCTCCCCGAGCCAGCGCTCCAGCTCCTCGGGGTGACGCTCCGACACGTCGCCGAAGGTCAGGCCGTCCCACCGCCCGAACTCCATCTCCGCGAACCCCGGCTCCTCGACCAGCTCCTGACCGCCCAGCATCTCGGCCAGGATCTCGGCGGACTCCCGCGCCCGCCGGACCGGCGAGGTGAGCACGGCGTCCACACCCTCGGCCAGCGGCGCGAGCCACTCCGCCACCGCCCGCACCTGGGCGCGGCCGTCGTCCGCGAGGCCCGGGTTCGCTCCCCCGAGCCCGCCCGAGAACCTCTTGTCCAGCGTGTGCCCCGTGACCCCGTGCCGCACCAGCACCAGCGTCGTCGGCGGACCGCTGGGCGGCGACCAGCCGCGGCGCTGCCGAGCCTGCGCGGACCCTTCCCGCACGCTGGTCTCGCCGGCCAGCCGCACCCCCTCGGCCACACCATCCAGCGCCTCGTTCGCCAGCCGGTCGGCGTGCGCGTTCTCGGCGCGCGGCACCCATGAGTACGTCGTCGCCTCGGGCGCGAGCTCGCGCGCCTCCCGCGCCAGGGCGCGCATGTCTGCGTGCTTGATCTTCCAGTTGCCGGCCATCTGCTCGACCACCAGCTTCGAGTCCATCCGCACCTCGACGGACGAGCCCGGAGCAAGGTCGTTCGCCAGCCGCAACCCGGCGATCAGCCCGGAGTACTCCGCCACGTTGTTGGTCGCCCGGCCGATCCGGGCACCGTCCTCGGCGATCAGGTCACCGGTGGCGGCGTCCCGCAGGAGGGCCCCGTACGCCGCGTCGCCGGGGTTTCCGCGGGACCCGCCGTCGGCCTCCACGACGACTCGCGGCGGCGCCGGCCGCTCCACCCGGCCCGCCGCGCTCACAGACCGGACTCGGCCGTGCGCACGAGGATCCGCGAGCACTCCTCGCAGCGCACGACCTCCTCGGCGGCCAGCCTCGCGATCCGGTCGAGCTCGGCGTGGTCGAGCGTCAGCCGGCAGCCCTCGCACGCGCGGGCGCGCAGGGCCGCGGCGCCGACGCCACCCTTCTGCCCGCGCAGGCGCTCGTACAGCGTCACCAGCTCCTCCGGCAGCCGCTCGACGAGCGGCCCGCGCTGAGAGGCGACCGACGCCAGCTCGTCGTCGAGCTCGGAGACCTTGTGGTCGCGCGCCACCGAGAGCGCCTCGAGCTGCTCGGTCAGACCCGCCAGCTCCTCTTCCAGGTCGGCCGCCGTCATCTGGGCCTCCTCGAGCCGCTCCATCACCTCGAGCTCGGCATCCTCCAGGGTCGTGATCCGGCGCTCCAGGGACTCCATCTCGTGCTGCATGCGCTCGATGTCCTTGGGTGCGGAGACCTGCCCGCTGTCGAGGCGGGCGCGGTCGCGCTCGCGCCGGGACTTCACCTGCTCCACCTCGTGGTCGGCCCGGCGCTGCTCCTGCGACAGGTCGTTGATGAGGACCTTCGCGTCGCGCAGGCCGTCCTCGACCCGCTGGCGGCGCTGGCTGAGCAGGGCGATCTCCTCGAGCTCGGGCAGCGTCGAGCGCCGGTGACGCAACAGGTCGGCGCGGGCGTCGAGCTGCTGGACCTCCAGCAGCTCCAGCTGGGCGGCGGGTTCGGCTTTCAGCGGGTGCTCCTCGGGAGGGTGCTCACATCGGGCTGCTCAGCTCGGGCTCAGGCGCGGAACTGCCACGGATCCGTGCACAACGTGCTGACGTGGGTCTCCACCGTATCGCCGCGCTCGGCCAGCGCCGCAGCCAGCCGTTGCTCGACCACCGGCAGCCACGTCCACTCGGCCGCCCAGTGCGCGACGTCGAGCAGCGCGGGGCCCTCCCACTCGCGGAACTCGGCCGTCGGGTGGTGCCGCAGGTCGCTCGTGACGTAGGCATCGACGCCCAGGCGGCGCACGGCGTCCAGCAGGAAGTCGCCCGCGCCCCCGCAGACCGCGACGCGGCGGACGACTGCGCCGGGATCACCGGCCACGCGCACGCCGTGAGCGGTCGTCGGCAGCGCCGCGTCCACCGCCGCCGCCAGGTCCCGCAGCGACTGCTGCTCGACGCCGCCCACCCGCCCCGTGCCGGCGGGTGACATGCCGTGGTCGGTGATCTCGACCAGGTGGTGCGCGACCTCCTCGTAGGGGTGCGCCTCGAAGAGTGCGCGCAGCACGGCATGCCGCCGTGCACGTGGCACGACCGCCTCCACGCGCACCTCGTCCACCACCTCGGAAACCCCGACCTGCCCGATCGCCGGGTCGGCCCCCTCGACCGGTCGGAACCGTCCCTCGCCCGGGGTGCTGAAGGTGCAGGCCTCGTAGTCGCCCAGCCGCCCGGCGCCGGCGGCAGCCAACGCCACCCGCACCACCTCGGCCGCCTCGGCGGGCACGTAGCAGGTGAGCTGATCCAGCGCCGGGCCCGGCGCCGGCAGGATCGGCGTGAGTCCGGAGAGCCCGAGCGCCGCGGCCAGCGCGTCGGAGACCCCGCCGACCGCCTGGTCGGCGTTGGTGTGCGCCGTCAGCAGCGCACACCCCGCCTCGGCGAGCGTGTGCAGCGTGCGGCCCTTCGGCGTGGTCGCCGGGATGCCGTGCACCGGCGCCAGGAACAGCGGGTGGTGGACCACCAGCAGGTCGGCACCCCACGCGGCGGCCTCCTCGGCCACGCCGGGCGCCGGGTCGACGGCGAACATCACCTTGCCCGCGGGCTGGGCCGGGTCGCCCCGGACCAGCCCCACCGCGTCCCAGTCGTCGGCGGTGGCGGGCGGGAACCAGCCGTGCAGGAGGTCGAGCACGTCGGACAGCGCGGGCATGGCCGAGAGACTAGCCATGCCCCCGAGCGCCTCGGCTAGTTCACCTTGCGGTCGCGGTCCTCCCAGAACGGGCTCCGCAGCTTGAACTTCTGCAGCTTGCCGGTCGCCGTCCGGTCGAGCGCCTCACGAAACTCCACCGACGTCGGTGCCTTGTAGCGGGCCGTCCGCTCCTTGCACCAGGCGATCAGCTCCTCCTCGCTGGCCTTCTGGTCCTGCGCGAGCACCACGAGCGCCTTGATCGTCTCGCCCCACCTGTCGCTCGGGACGCCGATCACGGCGACCTCGGCCACCGCAGGATGCGAGAACAGCGCGTCCTCGACCTCGATCGAGGAGACGTTCTCGCCGCCGGTGATGATCACGTCCTTCTTGCGGTCGCTGATGGTCAGGTAGCCGTCGTCCTCGATGGAGCCGCCGTCGCCGGTGTGGAACCACCCGCCCTCGAGCACGCGGGCGGTCTCCTCCGGCTGGTCCCAGTAGCCGTGGAGCACGACGTTGGAGCGCGCCAGCACCTCGCCGCCGCCCTCCTCGGGCTCGCCCTCGCTGATCGCGAGCCGCACCCCGATGGCGGGAGCGCCGGCCCGCGCCAGCTTTGCCGCCAGCTCCGTGGCGGGCAGGTCGTCCCACTCCTGGCGGCGCCGGTTCAGGGTGAGCAGCGGAGAGGTCTCGGTGAGGCCGTAGATCTGGATGAACTCCCAGCCGAGCTCCTCCTGCACCCGCACGACCGTCTTCGTCGGCGGGGGCGCGCCGGCCATGATGATCCGCACCTGGTCGCGGCCGGGGATCTCGCCCTCCCAGTCCTGGGCGGCGTCGAGCACGGCGGTGGCGACGGCCGGGGCGGCGCACATGATCGTCACGCCGTGATCGCGCACGCGTCGCAGGATCTCGGCCCCGTCGATCTTGCGGAGCACCACCTGCGGGACGCCCATCCCGGTCATCGCGAACGGCATCCCCCAGCCGTTCGCGTGGAACATCGGCAGCGTGTGCAGGTAGACGTCGCGGTCGGTGACGCCGGCGTGCAGGGCGAAGGTCACCCCGTTGACCCAGAGGTTGCGGTGGGTGATCTCCACGCCCTTGGGCCGCGCGGTGGTGCCGGAGGTGTAGTTGATGGCAGCCGTGGCGTTCTCGTCCGGCTCCCAGGGGCGGGGCTCGGCGCCCGGCGCGGCGTAGAGGTCGTCGTCGTGGCCGAGCACGAACCGGTGCTCGGCGGTCACCTCGGAGAGCTGCTCGTCGAGCTCCGGGTCGACCAGCAGCACCCGCGCACCCGAGTGCTGCACGATGTAGGTCACCTCGTCGACGCTCAGACGGAAGTTCACCGGGACGATCACCCGTCCCCAGTTGCACACGCCGAAGAAGGACGTCATCAGGCGAGCTGCGTTGTGCGACACGATCGCGACGCGGTCGCCCACGTCGAGTCCGAGCTCGTCGAGCCGTGCCGCCTGGCGCCGGGCCAGGGCGGCGAACTCGACATAACTCAGGGACCCGAGCGGGTGGGCCGGCTGATCTGGCTCGTCGACGATGCCGACACGGTCGCGGTAGACCGTCTCGGCCCGGTCGAGGAAGTCGCTGGTGCATAGCGGGACGTGCATGTGGCCTCCTTCACGGGTGGGGCCCACCCTAGGCGCGCGCGGTCCCCGAGCGCTGCGCCCCCGGGGAGGGGTGAGACGGCGCAGCAGCGCCCTGCGACGGACGGGGGCGACGAACCGGGGGAGAAGGGTGGGCGCAGCAGGGATCGAACCTGCGACCACTGGTTTGTAAGACCAGTGCTCTACCGCTGAGCTATACGCCCCGGGCGGCGCAGAGCCTAGCCGCGGCCGAGCGACGCGGGTCACGGCGTCGGAAGACCGGCCCGGGACATGACGCTCTCAGGACATGAAAATGCCGCGCCGCTGGCGTCTCGGGTCACCAGCGGCGCGGCAAGAACCAGTATGGCAAACGAGGCGGACCGGGACCAGTAGGCGTTGGCAAAATCTGTTGACGGTTCACTCGGTTGGGTGAAGTCCACGCTCAGGACACGGCGGCGGCGTGCAGCTGGCGCAGGTGCTCATCGAGGTCGCGGCTCTCCGGCCTGGCGTTGTGCAGTGCCCAGTGCAGTGAACCGCCCCGGTCCACCACGTATGACGACCGGTGGGGGCAGCCGCGCCCCTCGTCGAAGACCCCGAAGGAGCGGGTCACCCCTCCGTGTGGCCAGAAGTCGGAGAGCAGCGGGAAGTTGAGCCCGTCGGCGTCGGCGAAGGCCCTCACGGAGTAGACCGGGTCGCAGGAGATCGCCAGCACCTCCGTGTCGAAGGTCAGGAACTCCGCGAGCCGATCGCGGATCGCCGTCATCTCTCCGGTGCAGATCCCCGAGAAGGCGAACGGGTAGAAGAGGATCACCACCGCCTTGGTGCCCCGGAAGGACGAGAGCGTCACGTCCTGCCCGAACTGGTCACGCAGGGTGAAGTCGGGCGCCGGGTCGCCCAGACGGAGCCCGTCGCCGCCCGCCTCGCGCGCGCCCTGGCCGGATGTCTCGGCGATACGCGTCATTCCTTCATCCTGACACCTGGCGACGACACCGACCCACCCGCCCGAGCCCAGGACGGCCAGGCCCGCCCGGTGGCCTGGACCACCCGGCCATCCGGGGCCCGGATGGCCCGTCCTCCTGGCCCGTCCTCCTGGCCCGTCCTCCTGGTCAGTCCTCCTGGGCCAGGTCCGCCTTGCGCACCTTGCCGGTCGCGTTGCGCGGGAGCTCACCGACGAAGTGGAAGTCCCGCGGAACCTTGTAGCGCGCCAGGTTCTGCTTGACCCACGCCCCCAGGTCCTCCCGCGAGGCATCCCGGCCATCGGAGAGGACGACGAACGCCAGCAGCCGCTGGCCGAAGTCCTCGTCGTCCACGCCGACGCAGGCGGCCTCGTACACGGCCTCGTGGCGCGTGAGACAGTCCTCGACCTCCTGCGGAAAGACGTTCTCCCCTCCCGAGACGATCATCTCGTCGTCGCGACCCTCGACGTAGAGCCGGCCGTCGTCGCCGAACCGGCCGACGTCGCCGCTGGCCATCAGCCCGTCGGCCATGTCCTTGCCGCCGCCGCCGGTGTACCCCTCCAGGAGCAGCCCGTTGCCGACGAAGATCCGGCCGGTCTCCCCCCGCGCGACCTCGATGTCGTCCTCGCCGAGGATCCGCACGACGGTCGCCCACGGCGGCTTGCCCGCCGAGTCCGGTGCCGCGCGCAGGTCCTCGGGCGTCGCGATGCTGGCGAACGCGATCTCCGTCGAGCCGTAGATGTTGTAGAGGTTGTCCCCGAACCGGTCCATCCAGCTGGTCGCGAGGTCCCCGGGCAGCGCGGACCCGCTCGCAGCGGTGACCTTCAGCCGGGGCAGGGTGTGGCGCTCGAGCGTGTCGGCCGGCAGCGCGAGGATCCGCTGCATCATCACCGGGATCACGGCAAACGAGTCACAGCGCTCCTCCTCCAGCACGCGCAGACACTCCTCCGGATCGAACCGGCGCCGCAGGACGACGGTCGAACCGAGCAGCATCGCCAAGGCGAAGTGGGCGAAGCCCCAGCTGTGGAACAGCGGCGCGGCGATGTGGGTACGCCAGCCCTCCTTCAGCGGCATCCGCGAGAGCAGCGAGACCGCGGCGTCGACCCCCGCCTCGCTGCGCGGCGCGCCCTTCGGGGTCCCGGTGGTGCCGGAGGTGAGGATGACGATCCGCGTGCGGCGCCCCGGCGGGTGCAGGCGCTCCACCGACGAGGCGCCGATCAGGCCCTCCACCGTGACCGGGCCCTCCGGGCCCTCCGAGCCCTCCGAGTCGGTCCAGGCCAGCACGCGGTCGCGCGTGCGGGCCTCCCCCAGGAGCTCGGTGAACTCCTCGTCGTGGATGACGACCGCGGGACCCTCGCGGTCCAGGACCTCGAGCAGCTGGGGGCCGGCGAAAGCCGTGTTGAGGTAGAGCAGGTCGGCACCGAGCTTGGCGGCGGCGACCGTCGCGTCGACGAAGCCCCGGTGGTTGCGGCACATCAGCGCCACCGAGTCGCCCTCGCCCACGCCGCGGTCGCGCAGCGAACGGGCCAGGGCATTGCTGCGGCGGTCCAGCTCGCCGAAGGTCAGCGTGCCGCGCTCGTCGATGATGCCGGGGCGGTCGGGTACGCGCTCCGCCAGCGCGGCGAATCCACCGGCCGGGCCCATGCCCCAGCGCACCAGCGCCGCCCCGAGGCGGGCGAGCGTGGCCGGGCCATAGGGGCGGATGAGGCCGGCGCCGCCGAGGACCCGAACGGTCGTGGCGGCTCGGGAGAGCGACCTCGTGCCGGCCTCGCGCACCCTGGACAGGGGCGGAGGGCTCACCCGGGCGTCTTCGGCGCCATCAGGCGGGTCGCGGACCAGTCCTTGCTCACCGTGGCGGTCGTCGTCTGGGAGAGGCCGGCGATGGGGGCCGCCTCGGCGATCACCGAGGGGGCCACGCTGTTGGGACGCCCGACCTTCGGCGTGAGCAGCCAGATCGAGCCGCCTCCGACGAGGTCCGTGAGGGCGTCCACGAGGCCGTCGACGAGGTCTCCGTCCTCCTCGCGCCACCACAACACGACGGCATCGACCACGTTGCCGAAGTCGCCGTCGACCATGTCGGCGTCGATGCCGTCCATGATCGCGGTGCGCAGGCTCTCGTCGGTGTCGGCGTCCCAGCCGAGCTCCTGGACGACCACTTCCTTGGTGAGGCCCAGGCGTTCCGCCGCACTGGGCGACGGACCCTGCGTCTGGGTGGACCCGCCACCCGCGGTCGAGCTCACGGTGACCTCACTCTCTTGCCGGAACGTGCCCGATCGTCGTCACGTCTTCTTTCGATCGGCAGTAGTCCATCGGGTTTGCCGGACCCACGCAACACCCGGCGCTACGGCGGGGCCCCGCAGGCCGCTCGTGGCACGGTACCCGCGGGTAAATTTCGCCATCCCCTCACCCGTGCCACGATGGGCCGGTGAGCGACGCTACCCACACCCCAGGCACGCGAGCCGGCTCGGCCCCCTCCGTCATCCACGAGGGGCTCCCGACCCAGTTGCCCGACATCGACCCCGACGAGACGCGGGAGTGGATCGAGAGCTTCGACGGCATGCTCGAGGAGCGGGGCCGCGAGCGGGCCCGCTACCTGATGCTGCGCCTGCTCGAGCGTGCCCGCGAGAACAGCGTGGGCGTCCCGGCGCTGCGCAGCACGGACTACATCAACTCGATCCCGCCCGAGCGGGAGCCCTGGTTCCCCGGCGACGAGGACGCGGAGCGGCGCATCCGCGCGATGATCCGCTGGAACGCCGCCGTGATGGTCTCGGCGGCCAACCGCAAGGGGCTCGAGGTCGGCGGCCACATCGCCACCTACCAGTCCTCGGCCTCCCTCTACGAGGTCGGCTTCAACCACTTCTTCCGCGGGCACGAGGCGGAAGGCGGCGGCGGCGACCAGGTCTTCATCCAGGGCCACGCCTCGCCGGGCATCTACTCGCGCGCCTACCTCGAGGGGCGGCTCGAGGAGCAGCAGCTCTACCGCTTCCGTCAGGAGGTCCAGCACGGCGTCGGGGCGGGTCTGCCGTCCTACCCGCACCCCCGGCTGATGCCCAAGTTCTGGGAGTTCCCGACGGTCTCGATGGGTCTGACCGCCATCAACTCGATCTACCAGGCACGGTTCAACCGCTACCTGCAGCACCGCGGCATCAAGGACACCAGCGGCCAGCGCGTCTGGGCCTTTCTCGGGGACGGCGAGATGGCCGAGCCCGAGTCGCTCGGCGCGATCGGCGTGGCCGCGCGCGAGGAGCTCGACAACCTCACCTGGGTCATCAACTGCAACCTGCAGCAGCTCGACGGGCCAGTGCGCGGCAACGGCAAGATCATGCAGGAGCTCGAGGCGCAGTTCCGTGGCGCCGGCTGGAACGTCATCAAGGTGGTGTGGGGCCGCGAGTGGGATTCGCTGCTGGCGCGCGACGTCGACGGCGTGCTCGTGAACCGGATGAACAACACGCCGGACGGCCAGTTCCAGACCTACCACAACGAGTCCGGCAACTACATCCGCGACCACTTCTTCGGCACGGACCCGCGGCTGCGCAAGATGGTCGAGCACATGAGCGACGACCAGATCCGCAAGCTGCCGCGGGGCGGCCACGACTACCGCAAGGTGTACGCCGCCTTCGACGCCGCCACGAAGAACGTCGGCCAGCCGACGGTGATCCTCGCCAAGACCATCAAGGGCTGGACGATCGACTCCTTCGAGTCCAAGAACGCCACCCACCAGATGAAGAAGCTGACCCAGGACGACGTGAAGAAGTTCCGGGACCGGCTCCACCTGCCGATCTCCGACCGGGACCTGGACCGCTCGCACCGGGACACCGGCGCTCCGCCGTTCTTCCACCCGGGCGCGGACTCCAACGACATCCGGTACATGATGGAGCGCCGCCAGCAGCTCGGAGGGCCGCTCCCCCGCCGTCAGGTGAAGGCCACGCCGCTTCAGCTGCCGGGCGACAAGACCTACGCCGAGCTGAAGGAGGGCACCGGCAAGAACGCCGTCGCCACGACGATGGCCACGGTGAGGCTGCTCCGCGAGTGGATGAAGGACCCGGAGATCGGCGCCCGGATCGTGCCGATCGCGCCGGACGAGTACCGGACATTCGGCATGGACTCCATGTTTGCCTCCAACATGGTCTACAGCCCCCACGGACAGCAGTACGAGTCCGTGGACCGCAAGTTGTTGCTCTCCTACAAGGAGAGCAAGCAGGGCCAGCTCCTGCACGAGGGCATCTCCGAGGCCGGTGCGATGGGCTCGGCGACGGCGGCGGGCTCGGCGTACGCCACGCACGGCGAGCACATGATCCCCTTCTACATCTTCTACTCGATGTTCGGCTTCCAGCGCACGGGCGACTCGATCTGGGCGATGGCCGACCAGATGGCCCGCGGGTTCCTCGTCGGCGCCACCGCCGGGCGCACCACGCTGACCGGGGAGGGGCTGCAGCACGCCGACGGGCACTCCCCGCTGCTGGCAGCCACCAATCCCGCGATCGTGCACTACGACCCGGCGTTCGCCTACGAGGTCGCGCACGTGATGCGCTCCGGACTCGAGCGGATGTACGGCAGCACCGAGGAGCACCCCGACGGCGAGAACGTCATCTTCTACCTGACCGTCTACAACGAGCCGGCCCAGCAGCCCAAGGAACCCGAGGATGTCGACGTGGACGGCATCCTGCGGGGCCTGCACCGGGTCGGTTCCGGCGGCGGGGACGGGCCGCGCGTGCGGCTGCTGGCCAGCGGCGTCGCCTACCCCTGGATCGAGGAGGCGGCGCGCATCCTCGCCGACGAGTGGGGCGTGCAGTCCGACCTGTGGTCGGTGACCTCCTGGAACGAGCTCGCGCGCGACGCCGTGGCCGCCGAGGAGCACAACCTGCTCCACCCGGAGGCCGAGGCTCACACGGCCTACGTCGCCGACAAGCTCGGCCACGACGGCACGCCCGTGGTCGCGGTCTCCGACTACATGGCAGCGGTGCCGCTGCAGATCGCCCGCTGGGTACCGGCGGAGTACCGGGTGCTCGGCACGGACGGCTTCGGTTTCGCCGACACCCGCCCCGCGGCACGGCGGTACTTCCACGTGGACGCGGAGTCGGTGGTCGTGCAGGCGCTGCAGGCACTGGCCGACGACGGCCAGGTCGACCCGGGCGTCGTCACGAAGGCCTTCGCCCAGTATCGGATCGATGACCCGACCGCGGTCTCGGGCCGCGAACAGGAGGGCGGCGACGCCTGAGCTCCGGGGTCAGAACGCGTAGTCGAACTCGCGGATGTCCGGGGCGAACACGTCGGCGATCCGGTCGCGCATCGCCGGCGTGTAGGCGTCGCGATACTCGCGGCCGTCGCCGGCGGCGTTCTGCCACGGCATCTCGCCTGGCCAGTCGACGCCCAGCCGTTCCAGCACGACGCGCATGTCGTCGTCAAACCGCTCCTGGCGCCCTATGAAGTCGGCGCGGCGGCTCCGGGTCCGCAGGTAGGACAGCTGCGGCCAGCCGACCCACGGCAGCTCGTGCAGACCCTCGAGCACGAACCGCTCGAAGTCCCGGTAGTCGGCCAGGACCGGGCGCCAGAGCCGGTTGTGCGCGATCTGTCCCGCGACCCCCTCGTCGCCGGCCGCGGCCTCCTCGCCGCGGCGCAGGATCATGGAGTGCCAGGAGTACAGGCGGTCCCAGGGGTTCCTGACGAAGCCGAAGATCCAGTAGTCCGCGAGATCGGGATGGCGCCTAAGGACCTCCCGGAGGCGCGGGTGCCGGCGGCGGCGATAGCCCCGCGGGCGCTGCGCGTCGGACAGCGCCTCCTGCAGGATCCGGTCGACGGTGGACCCGCCGGTCTTCTGCACGTGCACGAAGAGCACGCGGGCGCCCGGCGAGACCATCATGGGGGCGCGATCCTAGCCCACGCCCCGACCCGGGAGGCCGCGCGTTCAGGCGATCGAGTCCGCGTGATCGGACCGGAAGTGATCTGCCCGGTGGAGGTCCGGCAGCGGGGAGACCGTGGCCTCGGCGAAGGCCGGGTGCACCACCCGGCCGTTGACCAGGAGCCGGCGCATCTCGTCGCGGTCGTAGTGAGCGGGCGCGGTCTCGGCCACGAAGTCGCCGAGGATCCGGGCGAAGCGCTCCGGGTGGTCGTGGTGCGGGAAGTGACCGCAGTGCGGGATGACCTCCACCCGCGCCGTGGGTGCCAACGCGGCCGCGTTCCGCGCGTGCTGGGCCGGGATCACGACGTCGTCGCGGCCCCACACGACGCACATCGGCATGGCGCCGGTGAGGTAGGCACGGTCGGACATCGTGACGATCTGGCCGTGCCAGTCCACCACGGCACGCACGACGTGGCGGATCGCGGCACGAGCGTCGGGATCGGCAAAGGACTGGTAGATCGCGGCGGCCTCGCCCAGGTCCCGGGCCGCGGAAAGGGGAAGCGCCGAGAGCCGGCGCAGGGCCGCCACCCCCAGGTGTCGCACGCCCGGCAGCGTCAGCACGCTCATCAGCTGGTCGAAGCCCGGCGTGGTGATCGCGCGGATCACCGGCGTGACCTCCGGACCCAGACCGCCGCTCGCGGTGAGCACCAACCGCTCGGTGCGCTCGGGGAACTGGTAGGCGAACTGCATCGCCACGCCGCCGCCGAAGCTGTGCCCCACGACGGTCACCCGATCGATGCCGAGCACCGTGAGCAGGTCGCGCATGCCGTTGGCGTAGCCGCCCACGGAGTAGTCCGCCCGTGGCTTGTCGCTGCTGCCGTGCCCGAGCAGGTCCGGCGCGATCACCGTGAACCGCTCCGCCAGCCGGTCGATGACCGGCAGCCAGGTGGTGTGGTCGCACCCGAGGCCGTGGAGCAGCAGCAGCGTGGGGCCGCTGCCCTTCTTCACGTACGCGCGACGATGGCCGTGGATGGTGATGAACTGCAGGTCCGTCTCACCGTGCTCGCGGTTGCTCATCGGGAGGCCTCCTGCATCCGGATGCGTGATCCCATGGTGTCACGCACCGGGCATCCTTCCGCGCAGCGCCCCGGGCGGCCGGCCGCGTACTAGCCTTCGGGGCGTGTCCCACGGCCCCTCGCGTGATCGTGCCCGCGAAGCCCTGCTCCGGGCCGGGGGCCGCCTGAGCACCGCCGCGACGGCCCGGATGCACACCGAGATGCCGTGGTTCCCCGAGCTCTCGGCCGAGGAGCGGTCCTGGGTCGGGATGATCGTGCAGGCGGGCGTGCGGGGCTTCGTGGACTGGTACGGCGTCGAAGCCGCGGCGGGGGACGCGCGGGACGACGGAGGGAGCGACCCGGGGCCCGTGAACACCCCGGGCGGCCGCGCGATCGCTGCCGAGGTGTTCGGCGCGGCGCCGCGCGCGCTGACCGCGGTGATCAGTCTGCAGCACACCGTGGACCTGGTGCGGCTGAGCATCGACGTGGTCGAGGAGCACATCGACGAGGTCGTCGACCCCGTGGACGCGGCGGACGTCAGGGCCGCGGTGCTCCGCTACGCCCGCGAGGTCGCCTTCGCGACGGCCACCGTGTACGCCCGGGCCGCCGAGATCCGCGGAGCCTGGGACGCCCGCCTCGAGGCGCTGATCGTGGACGCGGTGCTGCGCGCCGACGCCGACGAGACCGTGTTGAGCCGGGCCAGCGCCCTGGGGTGGGAGGGTCGCGCGGGCGTGTGCGTCATGCTCGGGACGGTGCCGGGCGAGCGCCGGGAGACCGACCTCTTCGACCAGCTCCGTCGCGCGGCGCGCACCAGGGGTGCCGACGCGCTCTGCGCCGTCCAGGGTGAGCGCCTGGTCGTGCTCCTCGGCGGCGTCGACAACGGCGCCGCCGCCGAGGCGCTTGCCGAGCACTTCGGCGCGGGGCCCGTGGTGGTAGGCCCCATCGAGGCGAACCTCGAGGGGGCACACCGCTCGGCCCGCACCGCGACGGCGGCGCACCGCGCGGCCCCGGGCTGGCCCGACGCGCCCCGACCGGTGCATGCCGACGACCTGCTGCCCGAGCGGGCGCTCGCGGGCGACGGACACGCGCGACGACACCTCGTCGACCGCGTCTACCTGCCGCTGCTCGGCAGCCGCGGGACGCTGCTGGAGACCGTCACGGCGTACTACCGGTCGGGCGGCTCACTCGAGGCCACCGCGCGCGACCTGTATGTCCACGCCAACACCGTCCGCTACCGCCTGCGCCAGGCGCGCGACGCCACCGGCTTCGACCCCACCGACCCCCGCCACGCCCTCACCTTCCGGATCGCGCTCGTGCTCGGCCGGCTCTACGGTCGCGCGCCGGCCTCCGCTGCCGTCCCCGCGGAACCTCGGGAGACCGACGCGGACCGGCCAGTCTTGTAGGATTCCTACAACAATCCCGCTCCTCTTTCGTGCGCGTGGGGGGCGAGGGGACGACCCTCACCCGGCCAAGATGGACTCGTGCTTGTCATTGCTGCTCCCGGACAGGGCGCCCAGAGTCCCGGCTTTCTCAAGCCGTGGCTGGAGGACGCCACCTTCACCTCCCGCCTCGAATGGCTCTCCACCGTCGCCGGGGTCGACCTCGTGCGACATGGCACCGAGTCGGACGCCGAGACCATCAGGAGCACCGAGATAGCCCAGCCGCTGCTCGTCGGCTCCGCCCTCGTGGCGGCGCTGGAGATCTTCCCGCACCCGGCCGACGCGTTCGACCACATCGGCGCCGTGGCCGGCCACAGCGTCGGCGAGCTCGCCGCCGCGGCGGGAGCCCGCGTGATCAGCGCGGAGCAGGCCATGGTGCTGGTGCGCGAGCGCGGCCTCGCCATGGCGGAGGCGGCCGCTCGCACCGAGACCGGCATGACCGCCCTCCTCGGGGGGGACCGCGAGGAGGTGCTCGACACGCTGAAGCGCCACGGCCTCACGGCCGCGAACGACAACGGCCCCGGCCAGGTCGTCGCCGCCGGCACCGCCGAGCAGCTGGCCGCCCTGGCCGACGACCCGCCCGCGAAGGCGCGCCTCACGCCGCTCAGCGTGGCTGGCGCCTTCCACACCGAGCACATGGGCTCCGCGGTCGAGCACATGGGCCACCTGGCCGGCTCGGTGTCGACCCACGACCCCCGCACCGCCGTGATCTCCAACCGCGACGGCAGGGTCATCCACGACGGGCGCGAGGTGCTCCGGCGCATGGTCGGGCAGATCGCCCGGCCCGTGCGCTGGGACCTGTGCATGGACACCATGCTCGACCTCGGCGTCACCGGCATCCTCGAGATGCCGCCCGCCGGGACGCTGACCGGGATCGCGAAGCGCGCCATGAAGGGCGTGGAGACCTTCGCGCTCAAGACCCCCGACCAGCTCGAGGACGCCCGCGCCTTCGTCGAGAAGCACGGCGAGCCGTCCCAGCTGGACACGAGCCCCACGTGGCGGATGGTCGTCGCTCCGGCCAAGGGCACCTTCCACCGCGACGCGGAGGCCGCCGAGGCGGCCTTCCTGGCGGAGCGGGCCACCATCGGCGACATCGCCAGCCTGCGGGACCGCACCGCGGTCACCGCGCCGCACGGCGGCCAGGTCGTCGAGTGGCTGGTCGAGGACGGAGACCTCGTCTCGCCCGGCCAACCCCTGGTCCGCCTCCACCCCGAAGGTGCTGCCTGATGGCGACGGCTCTGGCAACCGCAGCGACCACGCCGGGAACGGCCCTGCTCGGACTGGGCTCCTACCGCCCCGAGCGCGTCGTGCCCAACAGCGAGGTGATCGGGCCGATCGACTCCAGCGACGAGTGGATCCAGCAGCGCTCCGGCATCAAGTCGCGCCGCTGGGCCGGACCCGAGGAGACCGTGCAGATGATGTCCGTGGCCGCCTCCCGGCGCGCGCTCGAGCGCGCCGGTGTGGAGCCCGGCCAGATCGACTGCGTGATCGTCGCGACCGTCTCGCACCTGATGCAGACGCCGGCCGTGGCCACGCTCATCGCGCATGAGCTCGGCACCGGCCAGGCGGCGGCGTTCGACATCTCCGCCGCGTGCGCGGGCTTCTGCCACGGCATCGCCATGGGCTCGGACATGATCCGCGCCGGGTCCGCCCGGCACGTCCTCGTGATCGGCGTGGAGCGGCTCAGCGACATCACCGACCCGAGCGACCGCGGTACGGCGTTCATCTTCGCGGACGGCGCCGGCGCGGTCGTCGTCGGTCCCACCGAGGACGAGAACGGCATCGGGCCGGTCGTGTGGGGAGCGGACGGCGATAAGTACGACCTGATCCGGCAGCGCGACGACTGGGCCGCCGTGGTCGCCGCCGGCGACGGGCAGATGCCGCACCTGCAGATGCAGGGCAACGAGGTCTTCCGCTGGGCGTCCTACGCGATGGCCAAGGTGGCGAGCCAGGCGCTGGACCGGGCGGGGGTCTCGGTCGAGGACCTCGACCTCTTCGTGCCCCACCAGGCCAACATGCGCATCACCGACGCCATGGCCCGCGCCATGAAGCTGCCCCCGCACGTCGGGATCGCCCGGGACATCGCGGAGCAGGGCAACACCTCCGCGGCCTCGATCCCGCTCGCCCTCGACCGGATGGTCGAGGAGGGCCGGGCGGCCAGCGGCGACACCGCCCTGTTCGTGGCGTTCGGCGCCGGCCTGGCGTATGCCGCCCAGGTCGTCACCGTGCCCTGACCCTCCCTCGCGCCCCGGGGGCGCCGAAGCTCGCCCCCGCAACCCCCCATGCACCCCCGGCCACGACAAGCCGGGGGAACCCAAGGAAAGGAATCAGCCTGATGGCCACGACTGAGGAAGTCCGCACCGACCTGGCCGAGATCGTCAATGAGGTCGCGGGCGTGCCCGCCGAGGACGTCCAGCTCGACAAGAGCTTCGTCGACGACCTCGACGTCGACAGCCTCTCGATGGTCGAGGTGGTCGTTGCCGCCGAGGAGAAGTTCGGCGTCTCGATCCCCGACGACGAGGTGAAGAACCTCAAGACGGTCGGGGACGCGGTCGCCTTCATCGAGCGCGCCAGCTGAAGCGGTCGGCCCGGCCCGGAAACCCCGGGCCGGGCCCTCCGCCCCACTCCAACACGACCCGAACCGGAGCAACCATGAGCCACACGCGAGTCGTCGTCACCGGACTGGGGGCGACCTCCCCCGTCGGCGGTGACGTCCCGTCCACCTGGAACGCCCTGCTCGAGGGGCGCTCCGGCGTCCGTCAGCTCGAGCAGGACTGGGCCGAGCAGCTGAACAGCCGCATCGCTGCCGAGGTCGCGGTGGACCCCGGCGAGGTGCTCGACCGCGTCAAGGCACGCCGGCTCGACCGGTCCGGCCAGCTGGCCATGGTCGCCGCCATCGAGGCGTGGGCCGACGCGGGCCTCGCGCCCGGGGAGGGCGAGGACCCGCGCGTCGACCAGGAGCGGCTCGCCGTCGCCATCGCCTCCGGGATCGGTGGGATCCAGACGCTGCTCTCGAACTACGACCTGCTCAAGGAGAAGGGTCCGCGCCGGGTCTCCCCGCTGGCCATCCCGATGCTGATGCCCAACGGCCCCGCCGCGTCGGTGGGCATGCTGGTCGGCGCCCGCGCCGGGGTGCACACCCCGGTCTCCGCGTGCGCGAGCGGCAACGAGTCCATCTCGCTGGGCATGGACCTGATCCGGGCCGGCCGGGCCGACGTGGTCGTGGTCGGCGGCACCGAGGCGGCGATCCACCCGCTGCCGATGGCCGCCTTCGGCCAGATGATGGCCCTCTCCCGCCGCAACGACGACCCCGAGGCCGCCTCGCGGCCCTGGGACGCCGGCCGCGACGGCTTCGTCCTCGGCGAGGGCGCCGCCGTGCTGGTGCTGGAGTCCGAGGCGCATGCGCAGGCCCGCGGGGCCCGGGCGTACGCCGAGGTCGCCGGCGCCGGCATCACCGCCGACTCCCACGACATCGCCCAGCCCGACCCGTCGGGCGTGGGCGCCACGCGTGCGATGAAGCTGGCGCTCGGCTCCGCCGACCTCGACGCGCGCGACGTGACCCACGTCAACGCGCACGCGACCTCGACGCCGCAGGGCGACGTGGCCGAGGCGCTGGCGATCCGCACCGCGCTCGGCGAGCACACCTCGGCCGTGCTGACCTCGACCAAGTCGATGACCGGGCACCTGCTCGGCGCGGCCGGTGCCTTGGAGTCCATGGCGACCATCCTGGCGATCCAGGACCGAAGGGTCCCGCCGACGATCAACCTGGAAGACCCCGACGACGTCGGCCTCGACCTGGCCGACAAGGTGCGCGACCTGCCGGCGGGCGATGTCGTCGCGCTGAACAACTCGTTCGGCTTCGGCGGCCACAACGTCGCCATCGCCTTCAAGAGCGCCTGATGACCCAGACCCAGGAAGAGACCCGGGACAGGTCGAAGCAGCCCGCCCCCGAGAAGAGCGCCGAGGGCACCCGCCCCCAGAAGCCACCGCGCGACGAGGACCCGCGCCACCCGGTCAAGCGGCTCGGGAACCTCTTCGACGACGGCACCCTCGAGCTGATCACGCCGGACGACCAGTCGGGCATGCTCGCCGGCGTGGGCAACGTCCGGGGCACGCGCGCGGTCGCCTTCTGCTCCGACGCCACCGTGATGGGCGGCGCGATGGGTGAGGCAGGATGCTCCGTGGTCGTGCAGGCCTACCACCGGGCCCTGACCGACGGTCTGCCGATCATCGGCCTGTGGCACTCGGGCGGCGCCAGGCTCGCCGAGGGCGTGCTCTCGCTGCATGCGGTGGGCCGGATCTTCAAGATCATGACGCAGGCATCCGGCAAGATCCCGCAGATTTCGGTCGTGCTCGGCGCGGCGGCCGGCGGCGCGGCGTACGGCCCGGCGCTGACCGACGTGGTCGTGCTCGGCCCCGAGGGTCGCATCTTCGTGACCGGCCCCGACGTGGTTCGCTCCGTGACCGGTGAGGACGTCGACATGGCGCGCCTGGGCGGCCCGGAGCCGCACGGGCGGCGCAGCGGCGTCGTGCACCTGCTCACGGACTCCGAGGAGCAGGCGCTCGAGCGAGCGCGGGACACCGCGTCGCTGCTGGGCTCGCAGGGGCGGCTCGATATCGACAGCGTGGAGGAGCGCGACCTCTCCGCGGCACTGCCGGACTCGGCCAGGCGCGCCTACGACGTGCACCCGCTCGTCGACGAGGTGCTCGACGAGGGCACCACGCTGGAGCTGCACGCCCGGTGGGCGCCCAACATCGTCACGTCCCTGGGGCGGCTCGGCGGGCGCACCGTCGGCGTGGTCGCCAACAACCCGTTGCGGCTCGGCGGCTGCCTCGACAGCCTGTCGGCCGAGAAGGCCTCGCGCTTCGTGCGGATGTGCGACGCCTTCGGGGTGCCGCTGGTGGTCCTCGTGGATGTGCCGGGCTACCTGCCCGGCCTCGGCCAGGAGTGGGATGGTGTGGTGCGCCGCGGGGCCAAGCTGCTGCACGCGTTCGGCGAGTGCGTCGTGCCCCGCGTGACCTTGGTGACCCGCAAGGCCTACGGCGGCGCCTACATCGCCATGAACGCGCACGCGCTCGGCGCGACCAAGGCCTTCGCCTGGCCGGGCGCCGAGGTCGCCGTGATGGGCGCGGTCGCCGCGGTGCGGATCCTGCACCGGCGCAAGCTGGCCGAGGTGGCGCCCGAGGTGCGGCCCCAGGTCGAGGCCGAGCTCGCCGCCGAGCACGAGCGGCTCGCCGGCGGCGTGGAGACCGCCATGGAGATCGGAGTCATCGACGAGGTCGTCGACCCGGCGACGACGCGCGGCGCCCTGGCCCGCGCCATCATGGACGAATACGACGACGCCGGCGTGCGCAAGGGAGCCCACGGGAACATCCCGCTCTGAGGCAACCGCGACGGCGCCGGTCAGACGACCTGGTGCAGCCAGCGCACCGGGGCGCCGTCCCCGGCGTGGCGGAAGGTCTCCAGCTCGTCGTCCCACGGTCGGCCCACGAGCTTGTCGACCTCGAGCTCGAGGGTCGCCTCACCCATGGAGGCCTTCACGACGGCGGCCTTGAGCCGGTCCTCGGGGATCATGATGTCGCCGTGCAGACCTGTCACCGCGTGGAAGACGCCCAGGGACGGCGTGTAAGAGTAGCGCGCGCCCTCGGTGGCGGCCGTCGGCTCCTCGGTGATCTCGAAGCGGAGGTGGTTCCAGCCGCGCAATGCCGAGGTGACGGACGCTGCCGCTCCGGCATCCCCCGACCACGACAGCTCCGCTCGATGGGTGCCCGACTGGGCCGGCTGGGCGATCCACTCCAGGCTCACCGCAATCCCGAGGACGCCGCCGACGGCCCACTCGATGTGCGGGCAGAGAGCCGACGGCGCTGAGTGCACGTAGAACACACCCCTCGTCGCGGCGCGAGCGGTCGAGCGTGTGGTCACCAGGACCTCCTTCATCTCCGGCGTCGAGGTACGCCTTCCCCAGCGGTCTCGATCCGGGAGATGCGGTGGTGCCCACGTGACAGGTGTGTACGTCCCCCATTGTGGCCCATGGGGCCCGTGTGCGCCAGCAACGCGGGATCGCCGCGCGTCAGGCCTCGTCGGCTCCGCGCGCCTCGAGCTCCGCGGCGCGCTCGGCCGCGTCGGTCAGCTCCTCGGCGTCGATCGCGTCGGTGCGGTGGAACCAGGCCAACGCGTCGGTGGGACGGTCCGCCGCCTCCAGCACGTCGGCGTACGCATAGCGCAGCCGCACCACCCACGGGGCGCGGGTCCGCGTGCTGAGCGGTGCCTGCTCCAGCGTCCGGAGGGCCGCGTCCAGCTGGCCGAGGTCACGACGGGCGCCCGCCTCGACGATGGTCATCTCGGCCCGCGCTGCGGGCTCGAAGTTCGCCACCGACGGGCTCTTCGCCAGCTTGAGCGCCTGCTCCGGCTGGCCGAGCGCGCGATGGCAGTCGGCCATCACGGCCAGGTAGGCGGGCGCCCCGTTCATCCGCTTGGCCGCCCGCAGCTCGGACAGCGCCTCGGCGTAGTGGCCGGCGGCGTAGGCCGCCTCGCCCGTGGCCTCGCGGACCACCGCAAGCCGGGCGGCCCGCGCTCGCGCGGCCAGGCAATGGCGGTAGGCGGTCTCGGGGTCCTCCTCCATCAACAGCCCGGCCGCCACCAGGTGACGCGCCACCCGCGCCGCCAACTTCTCGGGAAGCCCCTTCAGCTGGCCGGAGACGGACCGGTCGAGCTCGTCACCGCTGACGTCGTCAGGCAGAGGGGGGCCGTCGTAGACCGCCTGCTCCTCGGCCGTCCGCCTCGGGCCCCGCTCCTCGCGAGATCCGCCCCGGGCGCGCGCGTCCCGACCCCCCTCGTCCTCCGGTCGACCGCGGGGACCGCCCGGGCGGCGGTAGTCTCCCTCGCGAGTGGGTCGCTTGCGCTCGGCCATGCTGTCGTCCTCCTGCGGCGGGGATGAACCCGCGAGATAATGCCCGAAATGCCGTAGAGGCCACCCCGAGGGTGTCCTCGGGGTGGCCTCTCCTGCACGGTGTTGTCCGGCGGCGTCCTACTCTCCCACAACCTTGGGGTTGCAGTACCATCGGCGCTGGGAGGCTTAACTTCCGGGTTCGGTATGGGACCGGGTGTTTCCCTCTCGCTGTGGCCGCCGTGACGTCTGGTGAACCAGACCCGTTTGTGCTGTTGTGGTGTTCCCAACAGGGCGGGTTGTGGTTCGGGAGCTGCACAGTGGACGCTGTTCTTTGTTTGTTGTGTTCTGTGTTTGTCGTGTTCGTTGCGCGGTTGGTGCTTGTCTCACGACCCTTTGGGGGCCCCTTTGTGCCACGGTGTGTGGTTGTGGGGGTTGGTCGTGGTGTGTGGTGACAAGCCCTCGGCCTATTAGTACCGGTCGGCTGGGCATTGCTGCTGTACACCTCCGGCCTATCAACCCAGTGTTCTTCTGGGGGCCTTACCCGGTTGTCCCGGTGGGAAACCTCATCTTGAAACGTGCTTCCCGCTTAGATGCATTCAGCGGTTATCACTTCCGAACGTAGCCAACCAGCCGTGCTCCTGGCGGAACAACTGGCACACCAGAGGTTCGTCCATCCCGGTCCTCTCGTACTAGGGACAGCCTTTCTCAAGTTTCCTGCGCGCGCGGCGGATAGGGACCGAACTGTCTCACGACGTTCTAAACCCAGCTCGCGTGCCGCTTTAATGGGCGAACAGCCCAACCCTTGGGACCTACTCCAGCCCCAGGATGCGACGAGCCGACATCGAGGTGCCAAACCATCCCGTCGATATGGACTCTTGGGGAAGATCAGCCTGTTATCCCCGGGGTACCTTTTATCCGTTGAGCGACCACGCTTCCACTTGCCGTGGCCGGATCACTAGTTCCGACTTTCGTCCCTGCTCGACATGTCTGTCTCACAGTCAAGCTCCCTTGTGCACTTACACTCAACACCTGATTGCCAACCAGGCTGAGGGAACCTTTGAGCGCCTCCGTTACTCTTTAGGAGGCAACCGCCCCAGTTAAACTACCCATCAGGCACTGTCCCTGATCCGGATAACGGACCGAGGTTAGACATCTAGTACGACCAGAGTGGTATTTCAACGATGACTCCACCCACACTGGCGTGCGGGCTTCACAGTCTCCCACCTATCCTACACAAGCCGAACCAAACACCAATACCAAATTGTAGTAAAGGTCCCGGGGTCTTTCCGTCCTGCCGCGCGTAACGAGCATCTTTACTCGTAGTGCAATTTCGCCGAGTCCATGGTTGAGACAGCGCCCAAGTCGTTACTCCATTCGTGCAGGTCGGAACTTACCCGACAAGGAATTTCGCTACCTTAGGATGGTTATAGTTACCACCGCCGTTTACTGGGGCTTAAGTTCAGCGCTTCACCACCCAAAGGGTGGCTAACGCGTCCCCGTAACCTTCCAGCACCGGGCAGGAGTCAGTCCGTATACATCGTCTTACAACTTCGCACGGACCTGTGTTTTTAGTAAACAGTCGCTTGGGCCTGGTCTCTGCGGCCCTCCCCGCTGCCCCCAGCCACGGCCGAAGCCGGATGGGTTCACGGGTCGGGCCCCCCTTCTCCCGAAGTTACGGGGGCATTTTGCCGAGTTCCTTAACCATGGTTCTCTCGATCGCCTTGGTATTCTCTACCTGATCACCTGAGTCGGTTTGGGGTACGGGCGGCGCATAGCTCGCTAGAGGTTTTTCTCGACAGCATAGGATCATCGGCTTCCCCCACTATGGGGTCCCCATCAGATCTCAGGACCGGCCACCAAAGGCCCGTGCCGCGGATTTGCCTACGGCACTCCCTACATCCTTGGCCACAGACAACCATCGCTGTGGTCCGACTACCTTCCTGCGTCACCCCATCGCTTGACTACTACCAGATCGGGTCGTGCGCTCCACACCACGGCGCCACCCCTCGAAAGGAGCGCTACCGCGGGCTTCGGGCACTTAGCATCACCAGATTCGTCATGGGCGCTACATTGCCGGTACGGGAATATCAACCCGTTGTCCATCGACTACGCCTGTCGGCCTCGCCTTAGGTCCCGACTTACCCAGGGCAGATGAGCTTGACCCTGGAACCCTTGATCATTCGGCGGACGAGTTTCTCACTCGTCTTTCGCTACTCATGCCTGCATTCTCACTCGTGTCGCCTCCACCACTGGATCACTCCGCGGCTTCACCGGCGACACGACGCTCCCCTACCCATCCACGCACCTGAACCACCCGCACGAGGCGGAAGGCTAGACACACACGCGGATGCCATAGCTTCGGCGGATGACTTGAGCCCCGCTACATTGTCGGCGCGGAATCACTTGACCAGTGAGCTATTACGCACTCTTTCAAGGATGGCTGCTTCCAAGCCAACCTCCTGGTTGTCCGAGCGACTCCACATCCTTTTCCACTTAGTCACCGCTTAGGGGCCTTAGCTGATGGTCTGGGCTGTTTCCCTCTCGACCACGGAGCTTATCCCCCGCAGTCTCACTGCCGTGCTGCGCTTACCGGCATTCGGAGTTTGGCTAACGTCAGTAACCTGATAGGGCCCATCGGCTATCCAGTGCTCTACCTCCGGCAAGAAACACACGACGCTGCACCTAAATGCATTTCGGGGAGAACCAGCTATCACGGAGTTTGATTGGCCTTTCACCCCTATCCACAGGTCATCCCCTCAGTTTTCAACCTAAGTGGGTTCGGGCCTCCACGCGGTCTTACCCACGCTTCACCCTGCCCATGGATAGATCACTCCGCTTCGGGTCCTGAACGCGCTACTGTTCCCACACACAGCGGGATACGCCCTCTTCGGACTCGCTTTCGCTACGGCTACCCCACACGGGTTAACCTCGCAACACGCCGCAGACTCGCAGGCTCATTCTTCAAAAGGCACGCCGTCACCCACCCAGCCAGAAAACTGGCCGCCAGGCTCCGACGGATTGTAGGCACATGGTTTCAGGTACTATTTCACTCCCCGCCAGGGGTACTTTTCACCTTTCCCTCACGGTACTGGTCCACTATCGGTCACCAAGAAGTATTTAGGCTTGACGGGTGGTCCCGCCAGATTCACACGGGATTTCAGGGGTCCCGTGCTACTTGGGGCAACGCTCCGGAGCTGCGCACTTACGCCTACGGGACTCTCACCCCCTACGGCGCCGCTTTCCAACGGACTTCGACTTCACACGCAGTTGATCACTCCGCACCAGCACGGCAGTACCGGTCGAACGACCCCACAACCCCCCGCCTGCAACCCCTGCCGGGTATCACACAGACGAGGTTTGGCCTCCTCCGATTTCGCTCGCCACTACTCTCGGAATCACAATTGTCTTCTCTTCCTGTGGGTACTGAGATGTTTCACTTCCCC
>CAVSYA010000014.1:450000-706084 GCA_963731985.1 uncultured Actinomycetota bacterium
AACCGGGTCCGGCTCCGGAGTCGATCCGGGGGCCGGGAGCCCGGCGTCTCCGCCTTGCTCCCCGTCGCATCCCGGCGACGTGGAACAGACTAGGAGAGGACCGGGCGGCGATCAAATCGGTATCGCGTGAGCCACCGCACAGGATCGCTTCCCCCGACGCCGTCAGGCGGTCTCGGGCGCCCGCAGGCGGGCTTGGGCGCCCTCACGCGGGATCGAGCGGTAGAGCGCGGGCCTCGCGCGGCGTCCGGCAGCCGGCCAGGCGCAGGGCCTCGGTGACCTCCTCCTCGAGCCGCGTCAGCAGGCTCCGCACGCCCTGCTCCCCCCGCGTCAGCGCCAGCAGGACCGGTCGTCCGAGCAGCACGGTGTCCGCCCCCAGCGCGAACGCCGTCAGGATGTCGAGCCCGGAGCGCAGCCCGCCGTCGACGAGAACGGGCACCTCAACAGCCGGGCCGGGAGCGGACCCGCTCCCCGCCGGCCCGTCCCCCATGGGCGCGGACCGGGTCGCCGCCGCCACCTCGGCCACGGACGCCGCCGTGCTGCGCACCCGGTCGAGCTGGCGGCCACCGTGGTTGGAGATCCAGACCCCGGCGGCGCCCGCCTGCACCGCGCGCACCGCGTCGTCCGGGTGCAGCACGCCCTTCACCACCACCGGGAGCCCGGTGGTCGCGCCCAGCCAGGCGATGTCGTGGGGGCCCAGGTCCGTGGCCTTCTCCGAGCCCGGCGCGTCCTGGTAGCCGGGCTCGAAGTTGACCCGCACGGCCGCGGGGTCGACGTCGTCCCACACGACCCGCTCGCCGGCGGCGTACTTGGTGCCCACGACCGGGGTGTCGGCCGTGAGCACCACGGCGCGGGCACCGGCCGAGACCGCGCGCTCCAGCAGCGGGACCGCGAGGGTCCGGTCGGCCGGCAGGTAGACCTGCAGCCACCAGGCCGCGCCCGTCCGGCCGATCTCGGCGAAGGGGACCCCCGCGTTGCTAGAGACCACCATCGGCACGCCGGCTTCGGCGCAGGCCCGGGCCACGGCCAGCTCCCCGTCGGGATGGATCTCTCGCTGCAGGGTGGTGGGCGCGACGCCCCAGGGCGGCGCCAGGCTCCCGTCGGCGTGGCGCGTGCCGAGGTCCACGCGGGTCACGTCGCGCAGCGAGCGTGGCACCAGCCGATACCGGGACCACGCCGCCTCGGCCTCCCCCGCCGTCACGCCGCTGCGCGCCCCGGTCAGCACGTACTCCAGGACCGGCCCCGGCAGCGAGGAGCGGGCCTCCTGAGCGAGCACCTCGAGCCAGCGCCGGAGGTCGGCGGGGTCCCCGGCGGGTCCGCCCTCACTTGCTCGCTTCCGCGTCACAGGTGTCCCTTCAGCTCGCGCCAGTCAGCTCGCCCGGACCTCGACGCCCGCGAGATTCTTCTTCCCGCGACGCAGCACCAACCAGCCGTCCAGGACATCCTCCGGCCCGGGCACGAGATCGGGGTCCTCGACCCGCTGGTTGTTCAGGTAGGCACCGCCCTCGGCGATCGTGCGCCGGGCCTCGCCCTTGCTCCTGGCCAGGCCGGCCTGCACGAAGAGGTCGAGCACGCCCGGGATGGCTCCGGCCTCGACGCTCGTCCCCCCGGTCTCGCGCAGCGCAGCCCCCAGGGTGCGCCCACCCAGCGCGCGCAGGTCGCCGCCGCCGAACAGCGCGGCGGAGGCGGCCACGATCCGCTCGGTCTCCGCGGCGCCGTGCACCAGCGTCGTCACGTGCTCCGCGAGGGCGCGCTGACCGGCGCGCCGGTGGGGCGCCTGGGCGTGCTCGGCCTCGAGGACCTCGATCTCCCCGGGGGTGAAGAAGGTGAAGATCCGCAGCAGCTCGCCGACCTTGACGTCCTCGACGTTCAGCCAGAACTGGAAGAACGCGTACGGCGAGAGCATCTCGGGGTCCAGCCAGATGGCGCCGCCCTCGGTCTTCCCGTACTTGCTGCCGTCCGACTTGGTCACCAGCGGCGTCACGAACGCGTGCACCCGGTCCCCGTCGGCCCGGCGGATCAGCTCCACGCCGCCGGTGATGTTGCCCCACTGATCGGACCCGCCGAGCTGGAGGTCGACGGCGTGGGCGCGGTGCAGATGCAGGAAGTCCATCGACTGCAGCAGCACGTAGCTGAACTCGGTGTAGCTGATGCCGTCCTCGAGCCGGTTGCGCACGACGTCGCGGGCCAGCATCCGGTTCACCGGAAAGTGCTTGCCGATGTCGCGCAGGAAGTCGATCGCTGAGACGTCGCGCGTCCAGTCGAGGTTGTTCACCATCGTCGCCGCGTGCGGGCCATCCAGCGCGAGGAACGGCTCGACCTGGCGTCGCACCCGGTCGGTCCACTCCCCGACAACCTCGGCGGTGTTGAGGGTCCGTTCGCCCGAGTCGCGGGGGTCCCCGATCATCCCGGTCGCGCCGCCGACGAGCGCGTACGGCGTGAGGCCGGCGTCCTGGAGGCGCCGGGCGGTCAGCAGCTGGACCAGGTTGCCGAGGTGCAGGCTCGGTGCCGTCGGGTCGAACCCGACATAGAACCGCACGCCGCCCTCGTCCAGCGCCGCGCGCATGGCGTCGAGGTCCGTGGAATGGGCGATGAGACCGCGCCACTGGAGGTCGTCGAGGACGTCGGGTGCGGACGACACGGTCCCTCCTCCGGGCCGTGCGCGGGGCTGCCGCGCGGGTCGATGGGGCGGCGTCAGTCTGCCCCATCCTCCGTCGGCCGCACACGCGGATCCGCCTGCTCGACCGCGGCGCGCGCCGACGCGGACGGGTCCGCAACCCTGGGGGTGAGGAGCGACACACCTCCCGACTCGGCTTGCGCCGCCCTGGCTTCTAGGATCAACCCGGACGACCACGGCGAACGACCACTCGAGGAGGCGACCGGCCATGATCGGCGGCCGCTACACCCTGCGCGAGGAGGTCGGGCGCGGGGGCATGGGGGCCGTGTGGCTCGCCCAGGACGAGACCCTCGGCCGGACGGTCGCGCTCAAGCGCCTCGGCATGGACACCTCGGGGGACGCGGACTACGACCTCATCCGCGCCGAGCGTGAGGCTCGCCTCGCGGCGATGCTCAACCACCCGCATGTCGTCGCGGTCTTCGACCTCGTCGTCGACGATGGCCAGCGGTGGCTGGTGATGGAGTACGTGCCGTCGCTGACCCTGGCGCAGCTGGTGCGCCGGGAGGGTCCGCTGTCCCCGGACCGCGCCGCCGCCCTGCTCGGCCAGGCCGCGGACGCGCTGGCCGCCGCGCACGACGCGGGCATCGTGCACCGCGACGTGAAGCCCTCGAACATCCTGGTCACCTCCGCGGGGCAGGTGAAGCTGACCGACTTCGGCATCGCCCGCGCGAAGGCCGACGCCACGCTGACCCGCACCGGAATGGTGACCGGCTCTCCGGCGTACCTCGCGCCCGAGGTGGCTTCCGGCCGCCCGGCCTCGCCCGCATCCGACGTGTGGTCGCTGGGCACCACGCTGTTCCACGCGCTGTCGGGCCATCCGCCGTTCGAGGTGGGCGACAACGTGGTCGGAGCGCTCTACCGGATCGTCCACGAGGAGCCGCCGCGGATCGACGACCAGGCGGGCTGGCTGGCCCCGCTCCTGCGGCACACCATGGCCACGGAGGCCGGCGAGCGCTGGACGATGGACCGGGTGCGCGACGAGCTGACGCGGGGACGATCAGGTGCGGCGTCCCCGGCGTCCGTGGCGTCCGACCCGGCGGACACCGGCGATCAGACCCGGGCCTACTCGGTCACCCAGCCGACGCAGGTGGCCGACGACCACACCGCCGAGTCCTGGGCCGGCTCGAGCCCGCGGGTCCTGGCCGACGACTCGGGGAAGCGCTCCACCCGCTCCCGGACGGTGCCGGCGCTGGTCGTAGCGGCCGTGCTCGCGCTCGCCGTCATCGTCGGCGGGGCGCTGGTGGTGGGGGGCGACGGAGACCAGGCTGCGCCCACGGCCGCAGAGAGCCCGTCGAAGAGCCCGTCGAAGAGCCCGTCGAAGTCGGCCTCGCCGAGTCCCTCCGAGTCACCGTCACCCACGCAGGAGACCACGGCCGCGGGGATGCAGGACTTCGTGCAGGGCTACGTCGCGACGGCGACCAGCGACCGGCGGGCTGCGTATCAGCAGCTGACGCCGTCCTTCCAGCAGGCCAGCGGCGGCTTCTCCGGCTACAACGGCTTCTGGAGCAAGGTCGACTCGGCGTCGGTCAGCAACGTGCAGGCGGACCCCGACGCGATGACCGTGAGCTATGACGTCTCCTACGTCTTCACGGGGGGGCGCCAGGCCACGGAGTCGGTCCAGCTCTCGCTGGTGGGCGAGGACGGGAGCTATCGCGTCGCCGGCGAAGCCTGATCCGCACCTGATCCCGCGCGATCCGCGGGTCGGTCACTGGTCCGCGAGAGGGGCACCGAACAGCTGGCTCCAATAGCTGCCCCACCGGCTCTTCGCGCCGTAGAACCACCCCACCCCCAGGTGCCGCCAGCGGCCGTCCATCATGTTGCGACAGTGCGAGGGGCTCGTGCGCCAGGCCCGGATCACGGCGGCCGGGGTGGCGTATCCGGCGGCGAGGTTCTCGCCGACGGTGGCCCAGTGATAACCGACCCCCGTGGCTCGCAACCCGGGTGTTGCTCCGGTGACCCGGTCGACGTGGCTGAAGAACCGCAGCACGGCCATCCGGCGGGCGTAGATGCGCGCCGCCATGGCGAGCCTGGCGTTGTGCCGGACCGGCGTCACGCGCGGCTGCCAGACGCCTGAGCACCTCATGCCGCTCCGGCGCAACCGGTTCACCCGCACGAGCACTCGGTGCGAGAGTCGCAGCGCCCGACGGCTCGGCCTGCTGGCCGTGCGAGCCGTCGGGACGCCGGCGCGGAGGCCGACATGCGAGCCGGTGGCCGGGTGGGTCGAGACCTGGGCGGTGCCCGCGGTCCGCCCCGCCGCCGAGGCCGCGGTGCCCGCGGACGCCGCGCCGGCGGTCAGGGCGCTACAGCAGACGGAGAGCGCGACGATGACCAGCAGCAGGCGGCGAATCGGGGGGATCACGCACTCGAAAGTAGGGGGATCCGGGTCCGCCATCCGGCCGTTCGGGGGCAGTCGAGCCGGTCGGCAGGCCGGGCCTAGCACGATTGAACTACGCTCGGGGGGCGACCCGGGTACCGGATGTGCGACACCACGGCAGGAACTCCCGCACCTGGCTACGCTCCCCCTCCGGGGGTCGGGCCCGCGCATAGATCGGTCTCCCGGGAGCCGGTAGATTCCGACACCCGGGGCGGTAGCTCAGCCGGTCAGAGCAGAGGACTCATAATCCTTGGGTCGCGGGTTCGAGCCCCGCCCGCCCCACCTAGCGATCTCGCCACGCGGAAGATGGCCCACGACGCGGATCCCACCTGGCGCGACCCACTCCAGCCGCCCGGGAACCGCCCCGCGGACATGCGTCAGCAGGGTGCCCACCCGGCGTTGCTCGCGGCGGCCATCGCCGGTGAGGTCACGGGCACCGCGTCGCGCGGACCGGCACTCCCCCGGCTGACGCTGCCGGGCTCCGGAGGCACCGCGCTCTGTTCCCCCCGAGCCGGGGCCGCGCGCTCAGGCGGGCGAGACGTCGTGGCGGCGCGACTCCCGATACGTCTGGAGCACCGGAACGGCGCGCTCGAGCGCTTCCTCCAGGTTGGTGACGAGCGGGCCGTACGACGTCGTGGGGCTGTCGGACTGCTGTGCGAGCTCCACGGCACGGGCGGCGATCCCGACCTCCGTCAGGCCGAGGTTCAGCGCCGACCCCGCGAGCTTGTGCGCTGCGTAGGAGATTTCCTCCGTGTCCGAGGCCGCCACCGTGGAGCGGAGGTCCGCCATCAGCTGGGGGGAGCCGCTGAGGAAGCGGTCGACGGCGCGAGTGAGATAGCTCTCCGCCTGCGGACCCATCTCGAGGAACGCGTCCAGCCGGGAGGAGTCGAGCACGCCGCGCATGTCGTCCGCTGCCGAGGGCTCCGCCGGGTCGGGCTCCTCGGCCAGCGCCACCGCCGACTCGGGCTCCTCGACCAGCGCCACCACGGGCGTGTCCGTGGGCTCCTCCACCGGCTCGTCGCTCCCGGGCTGCACGGGCGTGACATGGAAGTCCGCGGAGATCTGGAGCTCCGCCGGGACCCGCGCCGGCGCGAGCGACGTCGCGGCGGGGCCGGTCAGCGATTCCGCGAGGGCGGCGGGGCGGGGCGGAGTCCACCGGGCCAGGGCGGCCCCCAGCTGGTTCATCTCGACCGGCTTGGTCAGGAAGTCGTCCATGCCGGCGTCGCGGCAGCGCCTGCGCTCCCCGTCGATGGCCACCGCCGTCATCGCCAGGATCGGCGTGCTCGGGCCGTGCCTCTCGCGCAGTGCCCGCGTGGCGGCGTACCCGTCCATGCGGGGCATCTGCACGTCCATGAGCACCGCGGCGTGCCGCTCGGGGTCGAAGCGATCGACCGCCTCGACACCGTCTTCCGCCAGCTCGACCTCGTAGCCGAGCGACTCGAGCATGCCCCTGGCCACCATCTGGTTCACCGGGTTGTCCTCCACGACCAGGACGCGCGGTTGGTCCGCGCGCATCAGCGTGACGGTGGTGGCACTCAGCGGTGCCTCGTCCTCATCCACGCCCAGGAGCGCATCGCGCAGCGCCGCACTGGTGACGGGCTTGGTGAGCACCTGGACCGCCGGCTCGCGCACGCCCCACACCACCGCGGTGTCGGGTCGCGGGGTCAGCACGATGAACGAGCGCCGGCCTCCCGCCAGGGCGAGCAGCTCGGCGGCGTGGTCCGCGTCCTGGGCGCGGACCGCGGGGACGTCGACCAGCACCGCCTCGTAAGGGTCCTCCTCCTCGTCGGCGTGCTGGACGGCGAGGGCGGCCTCGTCGCTGCCCGCCGCACGGTCGACCCGGGTGTGCCACAGCGCCAGCTGGTCGCTCAGCAGATCGACGCAGGACTCCCCGTCGCTCACGACCAGGACCCGCGCACCCGAGAGGCGTGACCGAGCCATGTCGTCGTCCGGACTCGTTCGCAATCCGCGCGGCAGGTCGAGGACGGCCGAGAAGAAGAAGGTGCTCCCCTCCCCCAGGGTGCTGACGACCGACAGCTCGCCCCCGAACGCCTCGACGATCCGCCGGCTGATCGAGAGCCCCAGGCCCGTGCCACCGTGGCGGCGCGTCGTCGAGATGTCCGCCTGGGAGAAGTCGTCGAAGACGTGCTCCAGAGCGTCGGCGGCGATGCCCTCGCCGGTGTCCGTGACCTCGACCAGCAGACGGACACGCCGGCCGGCCCACTGGCTGCCGACCTGCACCCGGACGTGGCCGTCCTCGGTGAACTTGACCGCGTTGGAGACCAGGTTGGTCAACACCTGGCCGAGCCGGGTCGGGTCGCCGGCAAGGATCTCGGGGACGTCGGGACCACAGGCCACCGCGAGCTCGACGCCGTTGCGCCGGGCCGCGTCGCCCATCAACGCCACCGCCTGGTCACAGACCTCCCGCACGTCGAAGTCGACGGTCTCCATCTCGAGGTGACCGGCCTCGATCTTGGACAGGTCCAGGACGTCGTTCACCAGTCGGAGCAGCGAGCGCCCGGCGTCGCGGATACCGCGTCCGAGCTGGCGTTGCCGACGCTGCAGCGACGTCTTCAGCATCAGGTCGTTGAGCCCGATGACCCCGTTCAGCGGGGTGCGGATCTCGTGGCTCATCATCGCGAGGAAGTCCGACTTCGCCTGCGAGGCACGGATCGCCGCGTCTCGCGCCTCGGCGAGCAGCCGCTCGGCGTCCTCGCGCTCGATCACCCGCGTGAGGAGACTCGCGGCCTCGCGTACGGCCGCGAGGGCCTCGACCGGGTCGTCGGGTGTGGCGCGCGCGGTCAGGGTGATCACCGCGTGCACGCGGCCCCGGAAGTGCAGGGGGAAGGCGAGCACGGTGCCCGAGGCGTCCCAGGCGGTCTCGCCGGTGTGCAGCGTGGTGCAGGCGAGCGCGTGGTCGGGGCGGGCGCCCTCGGCGTCCTCCTCGTAGATCTCGGACAGGAGCTGATCCGCCTCGGGGCTCTCCTTGTCATGCAGGTAGGCCCGGACCTGCAACCAGTCCTCACGCCCGCTGATCACGCAGCGCAGCTCCCCCAGCGCCTCGCCGAGTGTCCGCGCCTCGTTGCAGGCGGTGGCCACCGCCTGCGTCAGGGCGTTGCGCGCCATTTGCCGCTCGAGCGCCAGCTCGATCCGCTTGTGCCCGGTGACGTCCTGGTTGGTGCCCGAGAGACCGGTGATCCGGCCCGCCGCGTCCCGCTGGACGACCCCGCGACAATGGGTCCAGATCCAGCCTTCCGGGCCCGTCACGCGCACCAGCACGTCGAGGTCGCCCCCGTCGCGAAGGGCCGCCCCGAGCGCGCCCCGCAGGCGCTCTCGGTCGTCATGGTGGACGGCATCCAGCCAGGCGGAGACCGTCACCGGCTCGGACGCGTCCGGGCCGTCGTCCGTGCCGATGCCCTGGGAGGCGACCACCAGGTCCGTGTCGACGTCGAGGGTGAAGCTCCCGAGCCGGGCGATGGCGTATCCCTCAGCCAGCTGGCGCCGGCTCCGCGTCAGCTCGTCCAGACGCTGGCGGCGCTCGTGGTACTCGCTGAACCGATGCAGGAACCCCGAGATCTCGCCCTGGGCGTCGCGCAGCAGCTGCTCGGTGACCAGGGTCCACAGCCCCGTCCCGTCCCGGCGCACGAAGTACACCTCGACCGGAGCGGTGTTCGGTCGCCCCGCCCGCAGCTCCTCGAGATGATCGGCGAACTGGACCTTCCCGTCCTCGTCGAGGACGTCGAAGCCCGTGAAGCTCTCGAACTCTTCGCGCGAGACGCCGAACAGCGCGGCGACCGCCGGATTGGCGTACTTCGTGCACGCGTCCAGGTCCATGGCCCACAGGCCGTCGACCGACGTCTCCGCCAGATCGCGGAATACCGAGCTGTCCACGGTGGTCCCCTCTCGACACCATGACACCCGGTCGGGCGGGGTCCTGTCCGGTTTTCCGTTTCCGGCGGGCGGTTCGCGGCGCCGGGAGCGGGACCGGTCTAGTCCAGTGCCGTAGCGGGCCTGCCGGCGGGAGCGCTTCGTGGTTCCCCTAGATTGCGGACGTGCCGGAACAGCGTGATCTCCCCGGCCTGACCCGGGATCCGGTCGCTGTGGTCGTCGCTCTGGTCGCGCTCGTCGTCTACGAGCTGCACGGCCACGCCGGCACCCTGACCCGGGACCTCGGGATCTACACGTACGCCGGCCAGCAGCTGGTCGAGGGCCAGGCCCCCTATCAGGCGATTCTCAACCGGGCCGGCCCCCTCGCCCACGTGATCCCGGGGATCGGCATCGGGGGCTCGCGCCTGCTGGGCGTCGACGACGTCCTGGGCGTGCGGGTCTTCTTCATGCTGTTGGCGGTCGCGACCGTGGTCTCGGTCTACGCCCTGTGCCGGGAGCTCTTCGCCTCCCGGACCGTGGCGCTCGCGGGCGCGGCGGCGATGCTGTCCTTCCACGGGTTCATCGAGTACGCCGCGGACGGCCCCCGGGAGAAGACGCCGATGGTGCTCTTCCTCGTCCTGTTCTGCTGGGCCGTGCACCGCCGCAGCTGGCTCTGGGCCGGCCTGTGGCTGTCGGTGGCCACGCTGGTGCTGCAGATCGCCTTCCCGCTCGGGGCCGGGGTCTTCCTCACGGCCTGGCTGCTCCAGGGCCGCGGTCACCGGTGGCGCGCCCTGGGGGCATTCGTCGCCGGCGGGCTCATCCCGGTCGCGGTGGCGGGCGCCGCGCTGGCGGCCGCGGGGGCGCTCCGGGACGCGATCGACGCCTTCTGGATCATCAATGCCCGCTACACCATCCCCAACCCGCCGCTCGCGAACGCCGGGATCGTGGGCCGCAACGTCGCCCAGGCCTACGGCTGGTCGCTCGGCGTGCTGCTGGTGGGCCTCACCGTGCTGCTGGTGATGCTCGCCCAGGCCACCCGCCGGGAGCGTCGACGCGACCTGGGGCCGACCGCGTGGACGCTCACGGCGTACGGCGGCGGGCTCCTCGTCCTGCTCCTGTGGAGCCTGCGCGAGTTCGACTCCTGGGCCGACGCGTTTCCCGCGCTACCCCTGGCGGCGGTGGGGGTGGCGGCCCTGGCATCGGCGCTGAGCGAGCCCCTCGGTGCGCGCGGGCTGGTCGCCGTGGTCACCGTGTGGGCCGTGGCGGCCACCGGGCTCTCGGCCGCCTGGTCGATGGAGCACCGCTCCCGAGAGCTCGACGCGCAGCGGCGGCTCACGGCCGCCGTCCTCGGCCCGCTGCCCGAGGACGCGACGTTCTACTCGCTCGAGGTGCCGCAGCCGCTCGTGCTGGGCCAGAAGGCCAGCGTCAGCCGCCTGCAGACCGTGGCGGCCGGCCTGCAGGAGTACCTCTACGACACCTACCCCGGTGGCCTCGAGGGTCTCGCCCGCTCGATCGCGGAACAGAAGACCACCGTGCTCTTCATCCACACCGACGAGCCGGTGCCGGAATGGCTCAAGCCGGTCGTGGCGCGGCACTACGACGAGGTGACCGGGGTGGAGTCCCCGTGGCGCACCTACCTGCACCGCTCGCTCGACCCCGGCCTGCGCCGGGAGGTCGAGCGGGCGGCCCGCGCCGCCGACCCCGACTGATCAGCCGAACGACACCCCCTGCGCCAGCGGCAGCTCGTCGGAGTAGTTGACCGTGTTGGTCGCCCGGCGCATGTAGGCGCGCCAGGCGTCGGAGCCGCACTCGCGCCCGCCACCGGTGTCCTTCTCGCCGCCGAACGCCCCGCCGATCTCGGCACCCGAGGGCCCGATGTTGACGTTGGCGATGCCGCAGTCGGAACCGGTGACGGAGAGGAACCGCTCCGCCTCGCGCACGTCGAGGGTGAAGATCGAGGACGACAGTCCCTGCGCCACGCCGTTGTGCACGGCGATGGCCTCATCGAGGTCGCGATAGGTCACCACGTGCAGCAATGGCGCGAACGTCTCCTCGGCCACGATCGCCGTCTGCGCCGGCATCCGCACGATCGCGGGATGCACGTAGCACCCGCCCGGCACCGCGCCGTGCTCCTGCGCCGCGCGAGTGCCGCCGACGACGAGCGTGCCCCCGTCGGCCTGCGCCTGCGCGATCGCCTTCTCGAAGGCCTCGGCCGCGCTCTCGTCGACCAGCGGGCCCACGAGCGTGTCGTCCGCCAGCGGCGAGCCGATCGGCAGGGTGCGGTACGCCGCAGCGAGGCGCTCGACGAGCTCGTCGGCGATCGCCTCGTGCGCGATCACGCGGCGCAGCGAGGTGCACCGCTGGCCGGCCGTGCCGACGGCGGAGAAGACGATGCCCCGCACGGTCAGGTCCAGGTCGGCCGAGGGCGCCACGATCGCCGCGTTGTTGCCGCCCAGCTCGAGCAGCGTGCGCCCCAGCCGGGCGGCCACGCGCGGGGCGAGCGCGCGGCCCATCCGCGTGGAGCCGGTCGCGGAGACCAGCGGGACCCGCTCGTCGTCCGCCAGCGCCTCGCCGACCTCGGCGCGACCGGGCAGCACCCGGACGAGCCCGAGCGGGGCGCCCACGCGCTCCGCGGCCCGGTCGACCAGTCGGGCGCAGGCGAGGGCCGTCAGCAGGGCCTTCTCGGAGGGCTTCCACACGACGGTGTCGCCGCAGACCAGCGCGATCGTCGTGTTCCAGGACCAGACCGCGACCGGGAAGTTGAAGGCGGAGATGACTCCGACGACGCCCAGCGGGTGCCACTGCTCCATCATCCGGTGGCCCGGCCGCTCGCTCGCGATCGTCAGCCCGTGCAGCTGCCGGGAGAGCCCGACGGCCAGGTCGCAGACGTCGATCATCTCCTGGACCTCGCCGACGCCCTCGGAACGGATCTTGCCGGCCTCGATGGTGACGAGCTCGCCGAGGTCGTCGCGGTGCTCGCGCAGCAGCTCCCCGAGCTCGCGGACCAGGGCACCGCGCTGCGGCGCGGGGACCTCGCGCCAGGCGGAGAAGGTCTCGGCCGACTCGCCGACCACGTCGCCCACGCCCGCGGACGAGACCGAGCGGATGCGACCGATCTCGGCGCCGTCGATCGGCGAGCGGCAGACGAGGTCGCCGCTCCCGTGGTCAGCGGCGAACGGGTCGGGCACGCCCATCCGCTGCAGTGCGTCCCGGGCCCTGGTGGGCGTCGACCTCTCAGACATGGGTGACCTCTCCTGCCTTGGCGAACAGACTGCCGGATCGGGTGGCGTACAAGTCGTTCAGCGCGACCTGCTCCTGTCGGACGAAGCCCGAGGCGGGCAACAGGCCCCGGGCGACCAGCTCGACGACGGCGGCGGCCGAGGCAGCCGTCGTCCAGGAGATCGCGCGCCAGCGCCGGGCCCCCACGACCTGCGGCAGGAACGCGCGCACGTGGTTCTCGCGGAAGGGCTGGCCTGCCTGCACGCCCTCCACGGCCGCGTGCAGGTAGACGACGTCATCGTTCACCGGCGGCTTCGCGTCAACCAGGATCTGGCCGATGAGCTCGGGCCGCTCGCGGAGGTTGAGCTCGTCGAAGAGGAAGTGCAGCTGCTGGAAGTGCCCGGGATAGCGCAGCGTCTTGTAGTCCAGGCGGCGTACACGCCCCTCGTAGGACTCACACATCGTGCCGAGCCCGCCCGAGGTCAGCGAGGCCTCGAGCTCGAGCCCGCCGATGACGACGCGCTCCTTCTCCGAGAGCGCCGGGACCATCTGGCGGCGGCCGCCCCGCAGGACCTCGCAGTCGTTGAGGTACTCGTTGACCACGCCCGCGGCCGACCAGTTGAAGGCGTACCCGAGCAGGCCCGTGGGGTTCTGCGGCAGCGCGCCGACCTTGAGCTCGATCGAGCGGATCTCGTCGAAGCCGCTCGCGAGGGTCGCCCCGACCATCCCGATCAGCCCGGGCGCGAGGCCGCACTGCGGCACGAAGGCCGAGCCCGGGTGCCGCTCCGCGAGCTCGCGCACGCGGCGGGTGGTGGCGACATCCTCGGTGAGGTCGAAGTAGTGGGCGCCCGACGCGGCGGCGGCCTCGGCGACGGCGATGTTCAGCTGGTACGGCAGGCAGGAGACCACCGCGTCTGCGGCGCCGAGCGCGTCTCGCAGGGCCGCGTCGTCGGTGACGTCGAGCGCGTGCGTCTCCAGCGGCTGGCCGTCGCCGGCCTGGAGGCGGCGGGCGTCGACGTCGTGACCCACGACGCGGAAGCCGGCGTCCGCCAGCAGCAGGGCGACGAGCTCGCCCACCTTGCCCAAGCCGATCACGGCCACGTCGTCCACGCTGCTCGCGGGTCCGCGCACGGGGTCCGCCATGGGTCACCGCCTTCCGGCGTCCGGGCAGGTGGCGCCGACGCCCCCCGCGTGGTGTGGCCGGGATCGCCGGCCCTCGGAGCCGATGCTAGGCCCCGGCCCGCCGGATGTCGCCCCGGGAGGGCTGCGCACAGGGTGGCATGCTCGGAGCATGACCGAAGCCTCCGCCACGCCCCCACCGCTCGAGCCGCTCACCGAGGACTGGGAGCGCGCCCTGTGCGTCGTCGCGCACCCCGACGACCTGGAGTTCGGCGCGGCCGCGGCCGTGGCTCGCTGGACGGGTCAGGGCAAGGCCGTCTCCTACTGCATGGTCACCAGCGGCGAGGCCGGCATCGACGGGATGCACCCCGACGAGTGCCGCGCCGTGCGGGAGGACGAGGAGGTGGACAGCGCGCGTCTCGTCGGCGTGGGCGAGGTCGAGTTCCTGGGTCTGCCCGACGGCATCCTGGAGTACGGCGTCGAGCTGCGACGCGTGATCGCGGAGGTGGTCCGCCGCCACCAGCCGCAGATCGTGATCACCGGCAACTTCCACGAGACGTGGGGCGGCCGCAACCTCAACCAGGCCGACCACATCGCGGTGGGCCGGGCGGTGCTGGACGCCGTCCGCGACGCGGGGAACCGCTGGATCTTCCCCGAGCAGCTCACCGGCGAACGCTCGGTCGGGACGCTCGAGCCGTGGGGCGGCGTCCGCCAGGTGTGGGCCTTTGGCTCTCCGCTCGCCGGGCACGCCGTCGACACGACGGACACCTTCCTGGACGGCGTGGCCTCGCTCGCGGCGCACACGGCGTACATCGACGGGCTGGGCTGGGAGAACTTCGACCCCGAGGAGTTCCTCGAGGGCGGGGCACGGGCCAGCGGCCAGCGTCTCGGCGTGGCGAAGGCGGCGCCGTTCGAGGTCTTCCCGATGGGCTGGGGCGAGTAGCCGGGCGTCTCCTCGCCCGTGGGAAGCGACCGGAGGAGAACCCCGGCCAGGCAGATCGGGGCGGCTGGTCCCCACGTCCTCGCGGGTGAGCGCTGAGCGGTGAGCGGTGACGCGCGATGGCTCCCCCGGCTGGATTCGAACCAGCAACCCTCCGGTTAACAGCCGAATGCTCTGCCAATTGAGCTACAGGGGAATGATCGCCCGAGGGTAACAATCGGCGCCGAGCGACACGAAATCGCAGGGCTGCACCGGCTCATCCCCCCACCTGCTCCCGGGCCAGGGCGAGCCCCTGCTCGGCCAGGCGCCGCACCTCCGGCTGCTCGGGGTCGATGCCCTCGTCGTACTCGTAGAACCAGCGCACCGGGCCCCCGGCGGGGGAGCGGCGCCCCACCACCAGCAGCCCGAGGCGGCCGCGCACGGGCACGCGGTGCTGGAGCACGATGCTCGCCGAGACCCGCTCGCGGACCAGCTGCAGCAGGCGCTCCGGGTGCTCGAGCACGACCTCGTGCCGGGGGCGCACCTCGCCCCAGGTGCCGACGCCGAGCACGAGGAGCACGCCCTCATCGGCGTCCCAGTCGGCCGACTCGACCTCCTCCCAGCCCAGGCGCTGCCACTCCCCCGCCGCCGGCAGATAGAGCGCGTCGCGGGTCCCGGCGACCGACGCGCCCGCCGCGGTGATGGCGTGCGCCAGGATCTTCTCGCCCGCCTCGACCCCCGGCAGCTCCGGGCGCGGGTCCGAGCCCGAGCCGCCGCGCCGGCCCGGCAGCCTCACGAGGTCCCCATGGCCTGCTCGCGCAGCGCGCGGCGGTGCTGCTCGAGGGCGACGAGCTCACCGAACATCTGGTTGTACTCCGTCGCCTGCTCGACCGGATGGGTCCGCTGCAGTCGCGACTTGACCTGCGCGATGCGTCGCATCGCCGTCAGCTCCTGCAGCCGGAAGACATGCTGCGCGACGTAGCCCGGGTCGGGTTCGCGCATGAGCGGCTCGGTGCCCAGCGCGGTGATGGTCGAGACCACGTCGGGCTCGCCGCCGGCGTCGCGCAGCCGGGCGGCCCAGCCGGGCTCCCGCGCGCCCGCCTGCGGGCCGCCCGAGGCGCTGACCACGTCCCACACCCCCCGGTAGGTGGGGTGGATGAAGTCGTTGGCGCCGATGTCCGACGCGGTGCTACCGACCGCCCCGGGGTGCTGGATGACGAGCTTGAGCGTCTCGCGCTCGATGGCGAAGCGCGGGTCGCGGGCGTCCGGCACGCGCTGCCGGGGCACGGGCACCGCCGGGTCCTGCCCCTCCGCCGGCTCCCGCGCCGGGGTGGACCGGCGCTCGGACCGCGCGGGCGCCGGCCCGCGGGCCACGGCGCGGCGCACCTCGGCACGGGCCTCGTCGACGTCCACCCCGATCATCGCGGCCAGCTCGCGGGCGAAGGCGTCGACCTTCGCGCGGTCACGGACGCTGGAGACGAGCCGCGCGGCCTCGCGCAGCGCGTCGACCCGGCCGTCCGCGCGGTCGAGGTCGTAGCGACCCGCGACGTTGCCGAGCACGAAGCGATAGAGCGGGACCCGCCGCGCCACGAGCTCGCGGACTGCGGCGTCGCCGGCCGAGAGCCGCAGGTCGCAGGGGTCCTGACCGGACGGCTCGACCGCGACGTAGGTCTGCGCCACGAAGTTCTGGTCGCCCTCGAAGGCCCGCACCGCCGCCTTCTGCCCCGCGGCGTCGCCATCGAAGGTGAAGATCACCTCGCCGCGGAACTCCTCGTGGTCGTGCAGGAAGCGCCGCAGCACCCGCGCGTGGTCGTCGCCGAACGCGGTGCCGCAGGTGGCGACGGCGGTCCCGACGCCGGCGAGGTGGCAGGCCATCACGTCGGTGTAGCCCTCGACCACGACCGCCTGGGAGGACCGGGCGATCTCCCGCCGCGCCAGGTCGAGTCCATAGAGCACGTGGCTCTTCTTGTACAGCGGAGTCTCGGCGGTGTTCAGGTACTTCGCGTCGATCCGGTCGTCGTCGAAGATGCGCCGCGCGCCGAAGCCGATCGTGTCGCCCGAGGCGTCCCGGATCGGCCACAGGAGCCGCCCGCGGAACCGGTCGTACGCCGAGCGGCCGACGGCGACCAGCCCACCGGTGACCGCCTCCTCCTGCGTGATCCCGCGGGCGCTCAGGTGCTTGAGCAGCGCCTCGCCGCTCCGCGGCGCGAAGCCGACCCCGAACCGCTCCGCGGCGGCCTGGTCGAAGCCTCGCCCGGCGAGGAACTGCCGGGCGGCCAGCGCGTCCGGGCCGGCCAGCTGCTCAGCGTAGAACTCCTGCGCGATGCGGTGCGCCTCCACTAACCGGCTGCGCTGCGGACCGCTGGGCCGCTGCTGGCCGCCGTCGGCCGCCGCGCCCTCCTCGCGGCGCAGCTGCACGCCGTACTTGTCCGCCAGCCGCTCCACCGCCTCGACGAAACCGAGACCGTCGATGCGCTGGAGGAAGCTGATCACGTCGCCGCCCTCGCCGCAGCCGAAGCAGTGCCAGAACTGGCGAGCCGGCGTGACGTGAAAGGACGGGGACTTCTCGTCGTGGAAGGGGCAGAGCCCCTTGCGGGAGCCGCCGCCGGCGTTGCGCAGCGTCACGTAGTCGGAGACGACCTCGTCGATGGGCGCCTCCTCGCGCACCTGCGCGATGTCCTCGTCCCTGATCCGGCCCGACACGTCGCGGAGTCTACGACCCGCCGGCCGGGGCGCCCCGAGCCCCGGAGCGCCCGCGCAGTCTCCCGTGCCAGGCGAGGGCGGACGCGTCGGTCAGCGAGGCGACCTGGTCGATGCAGACCCGCAGCCGCGCCGCGTCGTCCGGCGCCGCGGCGTGGTCGGCGCGGAACGCCGGCTCCAGGGTGGCGGGCGCGCCCGCCAGGACCGCGGCGAACAGCTCCGCGAGCAGCTCACGCTGCCGCGCCATCGCCGTCACGCGGTCGTCGGCCTCCATGACGTAGTGCGCCGCCACCCCCTTGAGCAGCGCGATCTCGACCTCGGTGGCCCGCGGGACAACGAGGTCGGCGGCGTAGCGCGCGGCGGGACCCGGATGGTCGGCGTGGGTGGCGGCGCGCACGGCGCCGCAGAACCGGCCGATGAGGTCAGAGGTCACGTTCTTGAGGTCGGCCAGGGAGCGCCGGGTGCCGTCGTAGGCCGCGCCGGGCCAGCTCGGCACGGCCGTGATCCCGGCCCATGCCGCCTCCAGCGCCTCGTCGGGCTCGTCCGGGAGGTACCAGGTGCGCACGGTCTCCCACACCGAGCCCCGCTCGTCCTCGTCGGCCAGCGCCGCGAGGTCCACGCGCCCCGCGGCCACGCCGTCCTCGACGTCGTGCACCGAGTAGGCGACGTCGTCGGCGAGGTCCATCACCTGCGCCTCGGCGCATCGGCGCCCGGCCTCGGCCCCCTCGCGCATCCAGTCGAAGATCCCGCGGTCGTCGCCGTAGACGCCGAACTTGCGGTTCGTGCGCGGCGTGCCGTCGCCGTGCACCCCCGCCGGCTCGGCGGCCTCCTCACGCGCCCAGGGGTACTTGGTGCAGGCATCCAGGGTCGCGCGGGTGAGGTTCAGGCCCAGGGAGCGGGCCCGCGGCCCCTCGCCGTCGAAGGTCTTCGACTCCAGCCGGGTCAGGATCCGCAGCGTCTGCGCGTTGCCCTCGAAGCCACCGCACGGGCCGCTCAGCTCATCGAGGACGCGCTCGCCGTTGTGCCCGAACGGCGGGTGCCCGAGGTCGTGGGCCAGCGCGGCCGTCTCCGCGACGTCGGCGTGGCAGCCCAGCGCGCGGGCCAGGTCCCGGGCGACCTGGGCGACCTCGAGGCTGTGGGTCAGCCGGTTGCGCACGAAGTCGTCGCTCTGCGGTCCCACCACCTGGGTCTTGGCCGCCAGCCGCCTCGACGCGGCGCAGTGCACGACCCGGGCGCGGTCCCGCTCGAAGGGCGTGCGCTCGGGGGCGTCGACCCGCTTCGGGTCCTCCGGACGCACCCGCGCGCGGGCGTGCGCGCCGTAGGCCGCGTCGTCCGGGACGCCGTAGGACACCGCGGAGATCGGTCCGTCCCACGAGTCGGGGGGGCTCGAGTCAGGAGACACCATCAAGGCGACGGTAGCCGCACCCGTCGGGTCCGGGGCGCCCCGACGCCCGGGGGCCTCAGTTCACCGTGACGTGCACGTGGTCGTAGTGGTTGGCGGTGGCGGACCCGCGGTCCGACATGCCCCGCCAGCCCTCACCGGCCCGGGCGGTCGACCAGATGCGCTGGGAGTAGATCACGTAGTTGACCCCCAGCGAGCCGGCGTTGGCGCGGACGAAGTCCGCGACCTGCTGGCCACGCGAGCCCGAGACCATGATGTCGACCGCGATGCCCTGGGCGTGCTCGCCGTCCCCGCGGAAGTCGCCGTAGCTGGTGATCTCCGGGAAGTTGGCGCACACGGCCTGGTGGACGGCGTTCAGGTTGGGGCTGACGCCGGAGGACAGCGAGGAACCGTTGCTGCAGGTGCCGCTGGCGGCGGGCGCCGACGCAGCCGGCTTCGAGGACTGCTGCGTTGCCCGCGGCTCGCGCTTCGGCTTCGGCGTCGACTGCGGGGCCGGCTTCGACTGCGGAGCCGGGCTCGACTCCGGCTTCGGCTGCGGCTTCGGCTGCGGCTTCGGCTGCGGCTTCGGCTGCGGCTTCGGCGGCTTCTTCTTAGCGAGGTAGCCCCCGGTGACCCAGCGGGACTTGCCCTGGAGCACGATCTCGGTCCGGCCGTACTGCTGGCGGCCGGTGACCCGGACGTGCTTCCTGTCGCTGAGCAGGCCGACCTTCTTGGCCTGGTTTCCCGGCAGGGTCCACAGGTTGAGGTCGACGGTGGTCCAGCGCTTCTTGTTCGCTGCCTGCACGGCCTCGTAGGTGGCCGTGCGGCGCGCCGCCTTGTCGTAGGCGGCCTGCAGCTTCTTCGGGTTGTCGGCCAGGGTCTTCGGGTCGTCCACGTTCCGGGCGGCGCTGCGCGAGACGTCCTCCACGCGGCGGTCGACCACCTCGCCGATGGCGCTGGTCAGCGCGACCGACCCGGAGCCGGCTCCGGGCTCGGTGTCATCGCCCGTGGCGGAGACCACTCCGAAGATCGCCGACGACGCGACGGCCAGGGCCGCGAGCGGGGCGACGACGCGCTTGGCGCGAGTGCGACGACGCGTCGTTCCGACGCCGCGGGCAGCGGGTGCCTGGTCGGAGGAGCTGTCGGGGTGCGAGGTCTCGGACGGAGAGGTGCGGGCGGTGAGGTCCCGCTCGTGGCCGGGGTGTGCCACTGCGCTGATCCTTTGCTGTAGCGGACAGGGAAACGCCGGTCCTCGTGGGTGACGGGGGCCGGCGCGACCACGAGTAGAGCACATGGCTCCGAGGTGGGGAACGGATCGTTGTGCGCCTCACAGCCGCTTGTGCGCGCCGTCACGCGGCGCGCGGAGGGGCCTCAGCCGCCGGTCTGCTCGCCCGCGTCCTCGCGGAGGAGGCCGACGAGGCCCTCCCGGTCCTCCAGCCAGCCTGCGGGCAGCGCCACCCGCTCTCGCGGCGCGCCCTGCCGCCCGCGCGGCGCGCCCAGCTCGGAGCGGGGGAACGGCTCGTCCGGGTCCAGCTCGGCGAGCAGCGCGTCGAGCGTCGCCAGCGAGTCGACGAGGCCCAGCGCGCGGCGCATCCGGCCGCCGGCGGCGAACCCCTTGAGGTACCAGGTGACGTGCTTGCGGAACTCGCGGCAGCCGCGCTCCTCGCCCATGTGCCGGACGAGCAGCTCAGCGTGCCGGCGCATCATCACCCGCACCTCGCCGAGCGACGGCAGGGTCGCCACCTGCTCGCCCGCGAACGCAGCCGCGAGGTCGCGGAAGAGCCAGGGGCGCCCGAGGCAGCCGCGGCCGACGACCACCCCGGCGGCCCCGGTCGTCTCCACCATCCGCAGCGCGTCGGCGGCCTCCCAGATGTCGCCGTTGCCGAGCACGGGCACGTCGACGGCCTGCACCAGGCGGGCGATCGCCTCCCAGTCGGCGCGCCCCGAGTAGGACTGGGCGACGGTGCGGCCGTGCAGCGCGACGGCGGCGCAGCCCGCGTCGGCGGCCACCCGGCCCGCGTCGAGATAGGTCAGGTGGGCGGCGTCGATGCCCATCCGGGTCTTCATGGTCACGGGCACGCCGTACGGCTCGGCGGCCCGGACGGCGTCCTCGAGGATCCGCCCGAGCAGCGTGGTCTTCCAGGGCAGCGCCCCGCCGCCGCCCTTGCGGGTCACCTTGGGCACCGGGCAGCCGAAGTTCAGGTCGACGTGCCCGACCCCGTGCTCCTCGCACAGGATCCGCACGGCGCGAGACAGGTCGCCGGGCTCGGTGCCGTAGAGCTGCACGGAGCGCACGGTCTCGCGGTCGTCGAAGACGAGCATCGCGCGGGTGCGCGGGTCGTCCTCCACGAGCCCGCGCGCCGTGACCATCTCGCAGACGTAGAGCCCGGCACCCTGCTCGGCGCACAGCCGGCGATAGGCGGCGTTGGTGATGCCGGCCATCGGAGCGAGCACGACGGGCGTGTCCACGTGCAGCCCGCCCACCTGCAGGCCGTTCGGCAGCGGGCGTGCGGCTCCGGCGGGGGCCGGGGGCGCGGGTGCGGTCGTCGCGGTCACGGGTCCATCCTGCGCGCCCAGCGCTCGCGGCGCGAACCGGCGGCCCGCCTAGCTGCCCGCGTCGTACCTGGTCTGCTTGCCCGTCCAGATGATGGGGTCGAAGGCCTGGGACGGCCGGAAGCTGACCGCCTCCGCCCCGCCCTTGTCGGGCGCCAGGTAGACCAGGCACGTGGCGAGCGACTCCCCCGGTCGGAAGCCGCGCGGAAACGGTCGGCTGGGGCACGGCGGGAAGCTGCTCGCGAACGACGAGGCCTGGATCAGCGTGTTCGCCTCGTCGACCAGGTAGAGCGGGATCGGGATCCCGGACAGGTTGCTCTCCCCCGCGTTGGTGATCCGCACGCGCACGAAGTAGGCGGCGGACTGGCGGGTCTGCTTGTCCAGCCGGAAGCCGGAGAACACGGACAACGGCGCGCGCTCGACGGCGCGGACGGTCACGCCGAGCACGCCGGTCGTGCTCTCCCGCGGCTGCCAGGCCACGCTCGCCTGCTCGCCCAGCGAGAGCTCGCTGCCCGGATCGGTCAGCTCCACGCCCTCGGGCACGGGCAGGTAGGGGCCCGCCGTCGAGGCGTCCTCGGCCCCCGTGGAACCCGCGACCGAGGGAGACTCCCCGGGCTCGTCGTCGCCGCCACAGGCGGGAAGAAGCAGGCCCAGGGCCAGGCAGAGGCTCAGGGAGATGGCACGGGCTCCCCGGAACGAGGCGGCGTCCCGGGCGGGTCTGGGGCGACGGTCCACGCGGGTCATTGTGCCCGAGGAAGGCCTCAGCAGCCCACGAGACGCGCACCGAGCCAGGCCGAGATCCCCTCCAGCGAGACCCGCTCCTGGTTCATCGAGTCGCGCTCCCGGACCGTGACCGCACCGTCGGAGAGCGTGTCGAAGTCGACGGTGACGCAGAAGGGCGTGCCGATCTCGTCCTGGCGCCGGTAGCGGCGGCCGATGGCGCCGGAGTCGTCGAACTCGACGTTCCACGCCCGCCGGAGCTCGTCGGCAAGGTCCCGAGCCTTCGGCGTCAGGTCGGCGTTGCGGCTCAACGGCAGCACCGCGACCTTGACCGGGGCGAGGCGCGGGTCCAGGCGCAGCACCGTGCGCTTGTCGGCGCCGCCCTTGGTGTTGGGCGCATCGTCCTCGTGGTAGGCGTCCACGAGGAAGGCCATCAGGCTGCGGGTCAGTCCGGCGGCCGGCTCGATCACGTAGGGCACGTAGCGCTCGCCCGCCGCCTGGTCGTAGTAGGACAGGTCCTGGCCGGAGTGCTTGCTGTGCTGCGTGAGGTCGAAGTCGGTGCGGTTGGCGACGCCCTCGAGCTCCTCGAAGTCCCGCGCGGAGAAGCCGAAGCGGTACTCGATGTCCACGGTGCGCTTGGAGTAGTGCGAGAGCTTCTCCTCGGGGTGCTCGTGGTGGCGCAGGTTCTCCGCGCGGATGCCGAGGTCGGTGTACCACCGGGTGCGCTCGTCGATCCAGTACTGGTGCCACTCCTCGTCCTCGCCCGGGGCCGTGAAGAACTCCATCTCCATCTGCTCGAACTCCCGGGTGCGGAAGATGAAGTTGCCCGGCGTGATCTCGTTGCGGAACGACTTGCCGAGCTGGGCGATGCCGAAGGGCGGCTTCTTGCGGCTCGACGTGACGACGTTCTGGAAGTTCAGGAAGATGCCCTGCGCGGTCTCGGGACGCAGATAGTGCAGCCCCGACTCGTCCTCAATGACGCCGAGGTAGGTCTTCAGCATCATGTTGAACTGCTTGCCCTCGGTCCAGGCGCCCTTGGTGCCGCAGTGGGGGCACGCGACCAGCTCGTTGATGTCGACCGAGTCCGGGGCGTCGATGCCCTTCTTGGCGGCGTACTCCTCCTGGAGGTGGTCCTCGCGGAACCGCTTGTGGCAGACCTGGCACTCGGTCAGCGGGTCGTTGAAGGTGTCGAGGTGGCCGCTGGCCTCCCAGGTCTTCCGCGGCAGGATCACGCTGGAGTCCAGGCCGACGACGTCCTCGCGGGCGGTCACGACCTGTCGCCACCACTGTCGCTTGATGTTCTCCTTCAGCTCGACGCCGAGCGGCCCGTAGTCCCAGGCCGACCGGGTGCCGCCGTAGATCTCGCCGCTGGGGTAGACAAAGCCGCGACGCTTGGCGAGCGAGACCACCTTGTCGAGCGCGGACGGGGGCGGCTTGGCCACGGTTGCTCCTCCGAAACGACGGGCGACCGGGCTGCCGCCCGGGATCAAGCGCTCAGCCTAGCGAGCGCGCCAACTCGGTATTCAGGGCGTCGCCCGGTTCCACCCGCTCGTAGGCCGACGGCTCGTCCAGCGCCCGGGAGAGCAGCGGGACGGCGCCGACCTTGACCTCGTACGCCGAGAGGGCGCGGCGGTAGGCGCCGACGTGCTCCCAGCGCGTGGTGAGCACCCAGAGCTCGGGATCATCGACGTTGCGCCCCACCTCGCCGCCCAGGTGGCCGGGGCGCTCCGCGAGCAGGGCCCGCGCCGCCTCGAGGTCCGTGCGGAAGGCCTCGGCCTCGGTCGGCAGCACGCGGAACCGGTTCACGACGATCACGGCGCCGAGGCTAGCGAGTCGACCCGCGACGCCCTTTTTGACAATGATTCTCATTGTCGGTGAGAATGATTCTCATGATGGCTCGCCCGCCCGCGCGCTTCCTCGCCGCGCTGCTGCTCTCGCTGCTCGGCGCCCCCGCCGTCGCCGGCTGCGCGGCGCTGGGCTTCACCGGGGACGAGGGGCCGGGCGCGCCGCGGACGGTCGGCGACGGCGGCTCCGGCGCGGACGGCCGCGTGGCGGTGGCCGCCGCGTTCTATCCGCTGGCCTGGGTGGCCGAGCGCGTCGGCGGCGATCGCGTCGAGGTCACCCAGCTCACCCAGCCGGGCGCCGAGCCGCACGACCTCGAGCTCACCGTGGGCGAGACCGCCGACGTCGCCCGCGCGGACCTCGTGCTGCTCGAGGACGGCTTCCAGCCGGCCATCGACGACGCGGTCCAGCAGGGCACCCGGGGCACGGTGCTCGACGCAGCCGACGTGGTCCGCCAGCGTTCGCGGTCCGGCACCGAGCCCGACCCGCACTTCTGGCTCGATCCCCGTGAGATGGCCCGCCTCGCCGAGGCCGTCGCCGAGGCGCTCGGCAGCCTGGACGGCGAGCACGCCGACGCGTACGCCGACCGGGCGCGCGCCCTGACCCGCGAGCTGAGCGCGCTCGACGACGCGTACGCCGCCGGGCTCGCGGACTGCGAGCGTGACGTGGTCGTGGTCAACCACGACGCCTTCGGCTACCTGTCTCGCTACGGGCTGGACTTCGAGGCCATCACCGGGCTCTCCCCGGACGCCGAGCCCACCGCCGGCGACCTGGCGCGCCTGGGCGACCTCGCCCGCGAGGAGGGCGTGACCACCGTCTTCTCCGAACGACTGGCCAGCCCCCGCACGGCCCGCGCTCTCGCAGACGACCTCGGCGTGCGCACCGGCGTGCTCGACCCGATCGAGGGCCTCTCGAGCGAGACGACCGATGAGGACTACCTCTCGCTGATGCGGGGCAACCTCGAGGCGCTGCAGCGGGGACAAGGATGCTGAGCCCGGCGATCAGCGTGCGCGACGGCTCGGTGAGCATCGATGGCCGCCCGGTCCTGCGCGGCATCGACCTGGACGTGCCCACCGGCCAGTTCGTGGCGTTGCTGGGCGCCAACGGCTCCGGCAAGTCCACGCTGGTCCGCGCCGTGACCGGGCTCTGGCCCCTGGCGCGCGGCGAGGCGCGGCTCTTCGGCACGCCCGTCGCGTCCTTCCGGGCGTGGCACCGCATCGGCTTCGTGCCGCAGCGCGCCACGGCGGCGTCGGGCGTCCCCGCCTCGCTCAGCGAGGTCGTGGCGTCCGGGCGACTGACCAGGCGCCGGCTGATGCGGCCCGCCTCCCGCGCCGACCGGGCCGCCGTGGCCTCGGCCCTGGACGCCGTCGGGCTCGCGGACCGCGCCGCCGAGAGCGTCTCCTCGCTGTCGGGCGGGCAGCAGCAGCGGGTGCTGATCGCCCGGGCGCTCGCGGGCGAGGCAGAGCTCTTCCTGCTCGACGAGCCGACCGCCGGCGTGGACCGGGCCAGCCAGGAGGCGCTCGCCGGCACGCTGCGGCTGCTCTCCGAGCGCGGCGCCACTGTGCTCCTGGTCGCCCACGAGCTCGGCCCGCTGGCGGACCTGGTGGACCGCGCGGTCGTGCTGCGGGACGGGCGGGTCGTCCACGACGGCGCACCGGTCGACCCCTTCGGCGACGACCACCACCACCACGAGACCGCGGCTCGGCACGACCACGCGCCGCACGTCGCCTCGCCGCTGGAGGGCGGGGCGGCGGCGCACGGATGGGAGTCCCACCCGTGATCGACCTGTTGCAGCTGCCCTTCATGCAACGCGCGCTGATCGCTGCGGTCTGCACCGGTCTGGCCGCGCCCGTCGTCGGCACCTACCTGGTGCAGCGCCGCCTCGCGCTGCTCGGCGACGGCATCGGGCACGTGGCCGTCACGGGTGTCGCGATCGGCCTGGCCACCGGTGCCGCGCCGACCTGGACCGCCGTCGTCGCGGCCGTCCTCGGCGCCGCCCTGATCGAGGTGATCCGCGAGCGCGGCCACACGAGCGGGGACGTCGCGCTCGCGCTGCTGTTCTACGGCGGCATCGCCGGGGGGGTGCTGGTGACCGGGCTCGCCGGGCAGTCGGCCGCGACGCTGAACCAATACCTCTTCGGCTCGCTCACCACGCTCGACGTCTCCGAGGTCTGGTTCACGATGGCCCTGGCGGCCGTCGTCCTCACGCTCGGGATCGGCCTGGCCCCCCAGCTCTTCGCCGTCGCGCAGGACGAGGACTACGCCCGGATCGCGGGGCTGCGGGTGCGCGGTTGGAACCTGCTCGTCGCCATCCTCGCCGCCGTCACCGTGACGGTGGCGATGCGCACGGTCGGCCTGCTGCTGGTCTCGGCGCTGATGGTGGTGCCGGTCGCGACCTCGCAGCAGGTCACCCGGTCCTTCCGCGGCACGCTGCGGCTGGCGGTGCTGCTGGGTCTGGCCGCATCGGTCGGCGGCCTGCTCGTGGCCGCCTGGGCGTCGTACAGCCTCGAGGCGCGCGTGGCCACCGGCCCCGCGATCGTGCTGATCTCGCTGGCCGGCTTCGCGCTGACCTGGCCGCTGGGGGCGTGGCGGCGGCGGCGCGCGCGGCTGCGGGCGCCCTTCCCGGCCGTGGCCGGGGCGCAGGAGTCGGTCGAGCACGTGGACCAGCACCCGCACGAGCACGGCGAGGGGTGTGGCCACCCGGCGGTCCCGCACGGCGATCACGTCGACTACCTGCACGACGGCCACCGCCACGCCCGGCACGGGGAGCACTATGACGAGCACTGACTCCTCCGGTGCGGGCCCCTTCGAGACCGGCCGGGCCGACCCCGCGGCCGGCCGGCCGCGACCCACCCGCCAGCGCCGCGCGGTTGCGGACGTCCTGGAGACCTTCGCCGACTTCCGCTCGGCGCAGGAGATCCACGACCTCCTCTCCGACCGCGGGGAGCAGGTCGGGCTCGCCACCGTGTATCGCACCCTGCAGCTGCTCGCCGACCAGGGCGAGGTCGACCAGCTGCGCTCGGAGGAGGGCGAGGCCGTCTACCGCCGGTGCTCGCCGGAGCACCACCACCACCTGGTCTGCCGCAGCTGCGGGGCGACCGTCGAGGTGGAGGGGCCGGCCGTCGAGCAGTGGACCTCCGCCATCGCGGCGGCGCACGGCTACGCCGACGTGGCGCACAGCCTGGAGATCTTCGGCGCCTGCCCCGAGTGCCGAGACTGAGGGACGATGGGGGTGTGGCGCGCCTCATCCCGTCCTCCTAGCCTCGCCGCCGTGTCGCATCAGCCAGCCCGTCCCGCCAGCCTGCAGGTGGTCGTCATGGGCGTCTCCGCCACGGGCAAGTCCACCGTCGCCACGGCCCTGGCCGACACCCTCGGCTGGGGCTTCGTCGAGGGCGACGACCTGCACCCGCCCGAGAACGTCGCGAAGATGCGGTCCGGGACGCCGCTCACGGACGCCGACCGTCGACCCTGGTTGGACCTCGTGAACGAGCGGGCGGGCGAGCGGGCCGCCGAGGGGCGCAGCACGGTGATCACCTGCTCGGCGCTGAAGCGGGCCTACCGCGACCGGCTGCGCGCGGGCGTCCCGTCGATGTGGTTCCTGCACCTCGACGCGCCGTATGAGGTGCTGGAGCCGCGGATGCGGGACCGGGACCGACACTTCATGCCGACCGGGTTGCTGCGTTCCCAGTTCGCCGACCTCGAGCCGCTGGCCGGGGACGAGGCCGGCGCGGTCGTCGACGTCTCCCCCGGCATCGACGCCGTCGTCCAGCAGGCCGTGTGCGTGGTCCGGGCCGAGGTGTACACGTCGTACCAAAAGTAGTACCTTTCGCCGAGGCCGGCCCGCGTCACTCGGCCACGGAGCCACCACCGTCACGCCCTGGGAGGTCACATGGAAGCCATGGAACCGGTGCACGGCACCGTCACCCTGTTGCTGATCGCCGCAGCCGCGGTCGCCCTGCTGCTGGTGCTGATCATGAAGGTGAGGCTGCACGCCTTCATCGCCCTCGTGCTCGTCAGCCTGCTCACGGCAGTCGCCGCGGGCATCCCGCTGACCGACGTCCCCGATGCGTTGCTCACGGGGTTCGGGGGCACGCTCGCATCCGTAGCGCTGCTGGTCGGCTTCGGCGTCATGCTGGGCCGGCTGCTGGAGGTCACCGGGGGCGCCCAGGTGCTCGCGGACACCCTGATCAATCGCTTCGGCGAGGAGCGCGCGCCACTGGCCCTGGGGGTCGCGGCGCTGGTCTTCGGCTTCCCGATCTTCTTCGACGCCGGTCTCGTGGTGTTCCTGCCGATCATCCTCACGGTGGCCCGCCGGTTCGGCGGCTCCCTCCTGCTCTACGCCCTCCCGGCCGCGGGCGCCTTCGCGGCGATGCACGCCCTCGTGCCGCCGCACCCCGGGCCGGTCGCGGCGACGACCGTCCTCGGCGGCGACGTCGGGGTCGGGCTGCTCGTCGGCCTGCCCGTGGCGGTGCTCGCCTGGTACGTCGGCGTCTACCGCGTCTCCCGGGTGCTCGGACGGCGCATCTACGTCGACGTGCCGAACCTGCTCTTCGGCGAGCAGCGCGACGCCGACGGTCACCCGGAGGACGAGCGCGACACCGGCGGGTCGACCGGAGGTTCCTCCGGGGTCGGGAGCGCCGTCGCGGCGCCGGCCCGCACGGCGCCGTCCTTCGGCACGGTGCTCGGCCTGCTGATGGTGCCGCTCGTCCTGATCTCGTTCAACACGGTCCTGTCCACGCTCACCTCCTCCGGGGTGGTCGACGGGGAGAACACGCTGGCCCAGGTCCTCACGCTGATCGGCCAGACGCCGGTGGCGCTGCTGATCACGCTCCTGCTCGCCATCGTCGTGCTCGGCGCCGGTCGCTCGATGGCCGAGATCACCCAGCTGCTCGACGAGTCGCTCGCCCCCATCTGCTCGATCGTGCTGATCACGGGCGCGGGCGGGATGTTCGGCGGGGTGCTGCAGGCCAGCGGCATCGGCGAGGCGCTCACCAGCTCGCTGGGGGGTCTCGGCATCCCGCTGCTGCTGCAGGCGTTCCTGATCGCCACCGCGCTCCGGGTCGCCCAGGGCTCGGCCACGGTCGCCCTGACCACCGCGTCTGGGCTCGTGGCGGCCCAGGCCGAGGGCCTCGGAGACCTGCAGATCGCGCTCGTGGTCGTGGCCATCGCGGCCGGCGCGACCGTGCTCTCGCACCTCAACGACTCGGGTTTCTGGCTCGTCAGCCGCTTCTTCGAGATGGACGTCGGCACGACGCTGCGCACCTGGACGGTGATGGAGACCACGCTCGGCCTGAGCGCCTTCGGCCTCGCGGCCCTGCTGTGGCCCGTGGCCTCCGCCCTCTCCTGACCGCCGCGTCAGGCGTCCCCGGTCACCTGCTGGGTCACCTGCTGGGCCACCTCCGCGCAGATGGCGCGCATGGCCGACTCGGCGGCGCCGCGCTCGCCCGCCGCCACGGCCCGGGCGACCTCGGTGTGGTGGGCCCGGGCCTCGGGCTTGGGCTCGGGGGGCATCAGGTCGTGGTCGGTGCGTCCCCGCAGCACGGCCTCGACCACGTCGCCCAGCGCGGCGAAGCGGTCGTTGCCGGACGCACCGAGCAGCAGCCGGTGGAACGCCACGTCCAGCTCGAGGAACGCCCGCAGGTCGCCGGAGGACCCGGTGCGCTCGAGCTCCTCGGCGAGCCGCACCGCCTCGGCTCGCTCGGCGTCCCCGGCCCGGAGGGCAGCGAGGCTGGCCGCGATCGGCTCCACGGCCTGCCGCAGCTGCGTCAGCTCGCCGAGCACGATGTCGCGCGCCTCCCCGTCGAGCTGCCACCGGACGACGGCAGGGGCGAACACGTCCCAGTCGCCGGCCGGGCGCACCCGGATGCCGGTGCGCCGCCGCGACTCCACGAGCCCCATCGAGCTCAGCACCTGCACCACCTCGCGAGCAACGGTGCGGGAGACCGCGTATTCCTCCTGCAGCCAGTCCAGCGTGATCACGCTCTCGGCCGGCAGTCTCCCCGAGACGATCCGGAGGCCGAGGCCGGCGAGGACACCGCTGTAGACCCGGGACATCGCCGACCAGCCTAGCCAGCCGGGCTCACGCGGACCCGTAGCGCCGGTCGCGGCGCGCGTACTCCTCGACCACCTGCCACAGGTGCCGCCGGTCCACGTCCGGCCAGAGCACGTCGGAGTAGATGAACTCGCTGTACGCGGCCTGCCAGAGCACGAAGTTCGAGAGCCTCTGCTCCCCCGAGGTGCGCCAGACCAGGTCGGCGTCGGCGAGCTCGGGCACGTAGAGGTGCCGCGCCAGCACCTTCTCAGTCACCTGCTCCGGGTCCAGGCGTCCCGCGGCGACCTCGCGCGCCACGCCGCGCGCCGCGTCGGCCAGCTCGGCCCGGCCGCCGTAGTTCACGCACATCGTCAGCGTCATCACGTCGTTGTCGCGGGTCAGCTCCTCGGCGACCTGCAGCTCGCGGATCACGGACTTCCACAGCCGCGGCGCCCGGCCGGCCCAGCGCACCCGCACCCCGAGCTCGTGCATCTCGTCGCGACGGCGCCGGATGACGTCGCGGTTGAAGCCCATCAGGAAGCGCACCTCGTCCGCCGAGCGCGACCAGTTCTCGGTCGAGAAGGCGTAGGCCGAGACGGCGCGTACGCCCACCTCGATGGCGCCCTCGACGACGTCGAAGAGCGCGTGCTCACCCTGCTCGTGCCCGGCGGTGCGGGGCAGCCCGCGCTCGGCGGCCCAGCGACCGTTCCCGTCCATCACGACCGCCACGTGGCGCGGGACCAGCTCGGCCGGCACGTCCGGCGGCCGGGCCCCCGACGGGTGGGGCGTCGGGGCGCGCACCGCTCGTGGCGTCGTCGGAGCCGCTCCCCCTCGCGGCCGCTGGCTCCGCCTCACGCGCGCCCGACCTCCCCGACCCGGGTCGCGGTCGTGCGCTGGCCCGACGAGCGGTCCACATGGGGCAGCGACCGGAGGCTGCGCTCGAGGTGCCACGAGAGATAGGCCGCCACGAGGGTGCCCGCCTCGCGCAGGTGCCGCGCGTCGGTCGCCTCGACCACCGCCCACTCGCCCGCGAGCAGCGCCCCGAGGGCGCGCACCGTCTCCGTTGCCGGGGAAGCCGATCCGGGCAGCCGGCAGGCGGGGCAGAGGCTGCCGCCGGCGCTGGGGTGGAACCAGCCGTGTGGACCGGGCCGCTCGCACCGCGCGCAGGCGTCGAAGGAGGCCGCGTAGCCGGCGACGGCCAGCGAGCGCAACAGGTAGGAGTCCAGCACCTGACCCGGCGCCCGTCGCGCTCCGGGTGGCCCTCCCGTCCCCGAGCCGGTCAGGGCCCGCAGCCCGCCGACGAGCAGCAGGAACTGCTGCACGGCCGGCTCCCGCTCCTCGACCACGAGGCGCTCGGCGGTCTCGAGCATCACCGTGCCGGCGGTGTAGCGGTCATAGTCGCCGCCGATGGCGGCGGGGAACGCCGTGAGCGTCTCGGCCTGCGTGACGACGTCCAGGTTGCGTCCCTCGGCCAGCTGGACGTCGACGTGCGTGAAGGGCTCGAGCCGCGATCCCCACCGCGACGTCGTGCGCCGGACGCCGCGCCCGACCGCGCGCACGACGCCGTGCTGGCGGGTCAGCAGCGTGATGATCCGGTCGGCCTCGCCCAGCTTGTGGGTGCGCAGCACGACCGCCTCGTCGCGGTAGAGGGACACGCCGCCATCGTGCCAGCCCCGGGTCCGCGCCCGGGCCGGGACTCGCGTCAGGAGCTGGTGCGCCGCCGGCGTCGGCGCGTCGTCCAGCAGCCGCGCGCGAACTCGGCGGCCGTCTCGGTGAGGCGGCTCGGGCGGGTGCGCCAGTCCAGGAGGCCGCGCGCGGTCACGAGAACGGCGCCGGGAACCTCCTCCGCCAGCAGCCGCGCGTCGGCGTACGGGTGCCACGGATCCAGCGTGGGCCCCACCACGAGCGCCGGAGCACCCACGCCCCGGCGGGCGGCCGAGTCGGGGGCGAACCCGCCGAGCGCGGTGCCGTTGAGCAGGGCCGCCATCGCGCCGGGGCGCTGGTTGCAGGCATCGAGGAGCACGCCGGCCCAGAAGGGCATCAGTCCGCGCGGGACGCTGCGGGACATCAGCCGCAGGCCGCTGACCAGCGGCGGGGCGTAGCGGGCGGTCAGCAGCAGCGGCGTGAGCGTGAGCAGCGCCCCCTGCACGGCGTGGTCGAGCACCGGGCCGATCAGCAGCAGCCCCCGCACCCGGTCGGGATGGGCGATGGCCGCGGTCAGGGCGGCGTTGGCGCCGATCGAGCTGCCCCCCAGCACGGCCTGCGGGGCGCCCAGATGGTCCATCAGCTCCACGACGTGGCGGACCGTCGTGTCCACGGAGTAGACCAGCGGGTCCGCGGGGCGGTCCGAGCGCCCGTGGCCGAGCGGGTCGAGGGTCAGGACGTGCAGGCCCTCCGCGGCGAGGGCCCGCGCCAGGGGTTGGTGCATGCGGCGCGTGAGCAGCGGCGCGGGCAGGAGCACGACCCAATGGTCGCCGCCGCCGAACTCCGTGAACTCCAACCGCTCCCGGTGACCGGCGGGATCGCGCACGAAGAACTGCCCGATGCGCTCCGAAACCAGCATGCCATGCAGCCTAGACGTGACCCACCGCGATGCCCGGAGGCGTCGCCGGGTCGGGCACCGGGTCGGGCATCGGGTCGGCGGCGGCAGGGCCGGGTTCCCCGGGAAGGCCCACGAGCATCGGCAACCGGAACCGCACGACCGTGCCGACGTCCACCTGGCTCTCGACCTCGATGCGGCCGTCGTGCGCCTCGACGATGGCCTTGCTGATGAACAGGCCCAGGCCGCTCCCGGGGATGGCGTGGTCGATCGCATGCCGCGTCCGGTAGAAGCGCGCGAACAGCTGCTCCAGCTCCTCGGGCGACATGCCGGGCCCGGTGTCGCGCACCTCGATCCAGGCGGCGGCGCCCTCGCGCGCGAGCTCGATGCGCACGCTTCCACCGGGGCGGTTGAACTTCACGGCATTGCTGAGCAGGTTCTCGAGCACCTGGCCGATGCGCGCGGCGTCGGCCCGCGCGGGCATCCGCGTGGGCAGGCGGGCCGAGATGCTCACGCCTGCCTCGGCGGCGACCGGCTGGGCCGCCGCGACCGCCTGGCGGGCGAGGTCGGTGAGGTCACAGGAGGAGACCGCGAGATCGGCCCGGCCCGCCGGCAGCTGGGCCGTGTCCAACAGCTCCTCGACAAGTCGCCGCAGGCGCTCCCCGTTGCGATGCACCACCGCGAGCTGCCGCTCGGCCGAGTCCGGCAGGTCGTCCCGCTCCCGGAGCATGTCCACGTAGCCGATGATGGAGGTCAGGGGCGTGCGGAGCTCGTGGGAGACGGTCGCGACGAACTCACCCTTGACCTGGAGCGCGCGCAGCAGGTCGGTCACGTCCTGGTAGACCAGGGCCGCGCCCGCGAAGGCGCCCTCGGCGTCCCGCAGCATCCGCGCCGAGACCGACAGGGTCCGGCAGTTCGCGGGGTCGGCACCGACCCGGATCCGGTGGTCCTGGAACTCCTCGCCCCGCATGGCGCGCTCCGAGGCCATCTCCACCATCGCCAGGCGCCTACCGCCGTCCTCGCCGAACACGTCACCGCGCCCGCCGTCCGGTCCGTGCTGCCCCCGGGGGAACGCCAGGGCCATGAAGTCCCGCTGCTGACGGTTCTGCATCCGGATGGTGCCCTCGGGGCCGAGCAGCACCAGGCCGACGTCGACCGTGTCGAGCACCGCCTGGTGGAGGTGCTGCTGGTGCCGCAGCTGCGCCAGCGCCCGGTCCCGCTCCTCTCCTCGCTCCTCGGCCTCGCGGGTTCGCGCCCGCAATGCCTCGAGGCCCCGCGCGAGCGCGAACGCGCCCAGACCGGACATGAGCGTCAACAGGACGGCCCGGGAGATCGAGACGCCGTCGATCCCGCGGTAGACCAGGCCCGGCAGCGCCTGGAACAGCACGACCAGGACGAGACCCAGCATCACCCCGGACCGTCCGAACTGGCGGGCCAGCCACAAGGCGGGCAGCGGCAGCACGACCAGGACGGACAGACCGCCTCCCTCGAACATCCGGGTCATGCCGAGGCCGACCATGTCGATCACGGGGAGGATGCCCAGCGCCCAGAGGGGCACCCGCTGCCACGGGACGAACAGCGCACCCACGGTCGCGATGAGGATGAGCAGGAGGCCGACCTGCGGCCAGGGGTTCACGGAGTACGCCGCTCCGCCCAGCTCGCGGGCCACGACGTCGAGCGCCAGGAAGACGACGATGACCCCCTGCAGCACGCGCGGGTCGGGGCGTGGCCCCGCCAGCAGGCTCCACCAGAAGTCCGCGCGGTCGGGCGGGGTCATCGCGGCGAACACGGCGACCCCTTCCCGAACCCCCACGCGGTCCGACCCCCGTCGTCCCGCGTGCCTCAGGGTCCCACCGCACGGCTCGCCGCGCCGGGGATCGGGTCGATTGACCCGCCCGGTCTCAGCCGCGGTTGACGGCGCTGAGCACCGCCCGGAGGGACGCGGTCACGATGTTCGCGTCCAGGCCCACGCCCCAGCGCACGCTGTCGCCGACCGCGCACTCGACGTACGCCGCGGCGATGGCGTCGCCGCCGGCCGAGAGTGCGTGCTCGCTGTAGTCGAGCACCCGGACGTCGAAGCTGTGCTCGAGGCCGTTGATCGCCTCCACGAAGGCGGCGATCGGCCCGTTGCCCTCGCCGCTGAGCGTGCGGAGCTCGCCGTCGACATGGACGTTGACCGTGAGCGCGTCCTTCTCGCCGGCCGCGGAGCTGGTGTGCACCGAGTTCAGCTGCAGCGGGGCCGTCCGGTCGAGGTACTCCGCCGAGAATACCTCCCAGATCTGCTCCGGCGTCATCTCGCCGCCGTCGAGGTCGGTGCGCTGCTGCACGACCCGACTGAACTCGATCTGCGCCCGTCGCGGCAGGTCGAGGTGGTGCTCGGACTTCAGCAGGTAGGCCACGCCGCCCTTGCCGGACTGGCTGTTCACCCGGATCACGGCCTCATAGCTGCGGCCGACATCCTTCGGGTCGATCGGCAGGTACGGCGCCTCCCAGGGCATCTCCCGCACGTCGACCCCGCGCTCGCCGGCGTCGCGGTCGAGCGCCTCCAGGCCCTTCTTGATCGCATCCTGGTGCGAGCCGGAGAAGGCCGTGTAGACGAGGTCGCCGGCGTAGGGGTGCCGCGGGTGCACCGGCAGCTGGGTGCAGTACTCCACCGTGCGGCGGATCTCGTCGATGTCGGAGAGGTCGACCTGCGGGTCGATGCCCTGGCTGAAGAGGTTCATCGCCAGCGTCACGAGATCGACGTTCCCGGTGCGCTCTCCGTGGCCGAAGAGGCAGCCCTCGACGCGGTCGGCGCCGGCCATCAGCGCCAGCTCGGTGGCCGCGACCGCCGTGCCGCGGTCGTTGTGGGGGTGCAGGCTGATCGCCGAGTGCTCGCGACGGGTGAGCCCGCGGGAGAAGTACTCGATCTGGTCCGCGTAGGTGTTCGGGGTGGACATCTCCACGGTGGCCGGCAGGTTCAGGATGATCTCCCTCCCCTCCTCCGGCTGCCACACGTCCGAGACCGACTCGCAGACCTCGAGCGCGAAGTCGGTCTCGGACTGGGTGAAGATCTCCGGGCTGTACTGGTAGCCGAACCGCCCGCTGCCCACCTGGTCGCGGAGCAGCTCCTCGGCGTACTTCACCACCATCTCGGTCCCGCGCGTCGCGATCGCGCGGCACTCGTCCTTGGACACGTCGAAGACGACGCGGCGAAACAGCGGCGCCGTGGCGTTGTAGAGGTGGACGGTGCCGCGCCGGGATCCGACAAGCGAGGCGACCGTGCGCTCGATCAGGTCCTCGCGCGCCTGCGTCAGCACCGAGATCCGCACGTCGTCGGGGATCAGGTCGTTGTCGACCAGGCGGCGGACGAAGTCGAAGTCGGCCTGGCTGGCGCTCGGGAAGCCGACCTCGATCTCCTTGTAGCCCATCCGCACCAGGAGCTCGAACATCGCGAGCTTGCGGGTCGGCGTCATCGGGTCGATGAGCGCCTGGTTGCCATCACGCAGGTCGGTCGAGAGCCAGCGCGGGGCCCGCGTGACCTTGCGCGTCGGCCACGTGCGGTCGGGCACGTCGACCGGCACGAACGGGGTGTAGCGGTGCACCGGCATGCCGGAGGGCAGCTGGTGGTTGCTCGTGTTGCTGACGCTGTTGCCGATGCTGCCCGGGCCGTGGCCACTGCTGCTGTGTGTCATGGGTCCTCGTTCGCGTTGCGGGAGTGCCGGGCGCGGCTATCTCTCCGCAGCGAGGGGGCCCGGGTCTCAGGCCTCGCTGCGGCAGCGAAGGAGGAGGCTGCTGACGCGCATGGCGACGCCATCCTAGCGCAGTCGTGCCGAGCCGTGCGGGCAGAGGTCCGTAGTCTGGGCCTCGTGCCCGAGCAGACGCGCACTCTCCTGGTCGTCCACCACGCCCCCACACCGGGCGTGCGGCGGCTCGTCGACGCGGTGCTGGCCGGCGCGGGCGACGACGCGATCGAGGGCGTCGAGGTGCTCGCGCGGCGGGCGCTGGAGCCCGACGCGCGGGCCGTGCTCGAGGCCGACGGCTACCTGCTGGTCACGCCCGCGAACTTCGGCTACATGTCCGGGGCGCTCAAGCACTTCTTCGACTCGATCTTCCTCGAGGCCGGCGGGGCCCTCGCGGACGACGGGTCGGCCGGCGGCGGCGTGGGGCCGGAGGGCAAGCGGCCGTTCGGTCTGCTGGTGCACGGGCGCTACGACACGACCGGCGCCGTCCGGGCGGTCGAGTCGATCGTGCAGGCGCTGCCCTGGCGGCAGGCGGCCGAGACACTCGCCCTGCTGGGCGACGTCACGGATGCCGAGTGCGCGTCGGCCTACGAGCTCGGCGGGACGATCGCGGCGCTGTTGATGCCCCCGTGATCCCCTCACCACCCCGTCCGCGCCGTCCGGGAGCCATCACCGCCCGCTCAGCCGCCGCCGCCTCGCTCCTGGTCCTGCTGGCCGGCTGCTCGGGCAGCGCCGAGGAGGCGCAGCCGGGCGGCACCGAGGGGGCTTCGGTGGGCGCTTCCTCCGCCGGTGGGGGCTCCGGGAACGGGACGGGGCGGACCGCGGAGACCGCGCCGCCGGAGCTCGGGGCCTGTCGCGTGCTCGAGCCCTCCGACGTCGAGGAGCCCACCGACGACACCGAGAAGGTGGGCTGCGATGAGCCGCACACCGCCGAGACGTACGCCGTCGGGCCGCTGCCCGACCGGTTCGAGGATGCCGCGTGGGACGACGAGCGGCTGGGACAGCTGGCCTACCGCCTGTGCGGTCGCAGGTTCCCGAGATTCCTGGGCGCCGAGGAGAGCCGCGTGCTGCGCTCCGTCCTCGACTGGGCCTGGTTCCGCCCCAGCGAGGAGGCCTGGGAGGCGGGGGCGCGCTGGTACCGCTGCGACGTCGTGGGCGACCAGCTCTCCGAGCAGGAGTACGCACCGCTGCCCGAGACCGCCGAGGGAGCGCTCTCGGGGCTGGAGCCGGAGGAGAAGTACGTCCTCTGCGCGAACGGCGAGACCGTCGCCGGGTCGGTGAAGGTGCCCTGCTCCGAGCCGCACACCTGGCGGGCGGTGACCTCGATCAGGCTCGGCGGCGAGAAGGACGCGTACCCTGGCGACCGGGTGGCCGAGGTGCGCAGCCGCGACTTCTGCTCCGACTCGGTCGCGGCCTTCCTCAACTACCCGCTCGACTTCGAGTTCGGCTACACGTGGTTCGGCGAGGGCGAGTGGGAGGCCGGCAACCGGCTCTCGATCTGCTGGGCCAGGACGGACGGATGAGCACCCACCGATGAGGATCGACGCATGAGACTTCCCGCGCGGACGGTTCCGGCCCTGCTGGCGAGCCTGCTGCTTGCCGGGTGCACCGGCAACGGCGACGAGCCGGCAGCGGACCCGGCCGCCGACCCCTCCACACCCTCCGCCCGGGCCTCGGCGGGTGATACCCCGGAGCCGGCCCGGGCCGAGGAGGCCCCGCGGCCGGAGGCGGGCGCGTGCTACCGGCTGACCCACCAGCAGGCCATCGACCCGGTCGTCCCGCGCGACGCCGTGGCCTGCGGCCGCAACCACACGGCACGCACCTTCGCCGTGCTGGGGCTGCCCACGCTGGTCGACGGCCACCTCGTCGCCGTCGACAGCGCCCGGGCGAGGAAGGCACCGCCCCGGGAGTGCCCGAAGCGGCTGGGCGGCTTCCTCGGCGGCACCCTGGAGGACCTTCGGCTGAGCATGTTCCGGGCCGTCTGGTTCGCCCCCACCCTGGAGGAGTCCCGCGCCGGCGCGAACTGGTTCCGCTGTGACGTCGTCGCGCTCGCGGCCGACGAGAAGCTGGCCGTGTTGAAGGGCAAGCTCGGCGGGGTGCTCGAGCGGCCCGCGGGCAGCCAGCGGTACGGCATGTGCGGCACCGCCGAGCCCGGGACCGACGGCTTCGAGCGCGTCGCCTGCCTGCGCAAGCACGCGTGGCGCGCCGCCGGTGTCGTCCCGCTGCTCGGTCTCGCGGGCGGGAAGGGCCGGTACCCGGGCGTCGACGACGTCCGCTCCCAGGGCCAGGGCCCCTGCGAGAAGACCGGCCGGGATCGGGCGGGCGACCCCCTCGACTTCCAGTGGGGCTACGAGTGGCCGACCAAGCAGCAGTGGGGCTCCGGCACCACCTACGGGATCTGCTGGGTGCCCGACTCCGCCTGACGTCGATCGAGATCGGGGACGGTGTCGGCGCCCGGCGCTCTCCGGACGCTGCTCAGAACCCCAGCCGACGCAGCTGGCGCGGGTCGCGCTGCCAGTCCTTGGCGACCTTGACGCGCAGATCGAGGTAGACCGGGGTGCCGAGCAGGGCCTCGATGGAGGTCCGCGCCCGTTGTCCCACGGCACGCAGGCGCGAGCCGCCCTTGCCGATCACGATGCCCTTCTGGCTGTCCCGCTCGACGTAGAGGTCGGCGTGCACGTCGAGCAGCGGCCGGTCGTCGGGCCGGTCGGGGCGCAGGCCCATCTCCTCCACGACGACGGCGATGGAGTGCGGCAGCTCGTCGCGGACGCCGTCCAGCGCCGCCTCGCGCACCAGCTCGGCGACGATCACCTCCTCCGGGGCGTCGGTGAGCTCACCCTCGGGGTAGAGCGGCGGACCCTCCGGCATCAGGCCGAGCAGGAGCCCGGCGAGCAGGTCGACCTGGTCGCCGGAGACCGCGGAGAGCGGCACCACCTCGGCCCACTCGACGCCCTCCTCCTCCCCGAGAGCCTGGATCGCCATCAGGTGCTCCGCGATCCGCTCCGGCCGGGCGAGGTCGGTCTTGGTGGCCAGGGCGACCTTGGCGGTGCGCCGCACCTTGGCGGCCTCCCGGACGAGGAACCTGTCCCCGGGCCCGATCCGCTCGTCGCAGGGGAAGCACATCGTCACGACGTCGACCTCGCCCCAGGTGGTCACGACCAGGTCGTTGAGCCGCTCCCCCAGCAGCGTCCGGGGGCGGTGCAGCCCCGGGGTGTCCACGAGCACGAGCTGGCCGTCGGGCCGGTGCACGATCCCGCGCACCGCGCTCCGCGTGGTCTGCGGCTTCTCGGAGGTGATCGCGACCTTGCTCCCGACCAGCGCGTTGGTCAGGGTGGACTTGCCGACGTTCGGCCGACCGACGAGGCAGGCGAAGCCGCTGCGGAAGCCCTCGGGTCCCGCCGCCATCGGCATGGCCGTGGCCGGCGCGGGCAGCGGCCCGGCCCCGCCCTCGGGGCGGTCCTCCTCATCGAGGTCGAGCTCGTCGTCGGGACCGCTCACGAGCTCTCCTCGGCCTCGCGGGCGGCGTCGTAGTCCGCCCAGATCTGCTCGTCGGTCTTGCCGGCGGCCCGGCCTGCCCGGTAGATCGGCCCGGGATCCACGGCGCGGGGCTGCCGTCTGGCCCCGGCGCGCCAGTAGCCCATCACGTCGTAGGAGCTGCTCGGCAGCCGGCGCACCCGCATCAGGTGCGTGCGGATCGCCCGCATCTGCGAGGACTCCCCGGCCATCCAGAAGTACCCCTCGCCGCCCGGCCAGTCGATCGACTCGACCACGGCGGCCAGCGAGGACGTCTCCTCCCCGGGCGGTCGGCTCCAGGACACCTCGACGTCCTCGCGCGCCTCGGGCAGGTAGCCCGGGAGATCGTCGGCGCTCTCCGCCCACACGCGCACCGGCACACCGGAGGTCTCGCGCACGATCCGCGCCATCGCCGGCAGCGCGGTCAGGTCCCCGACCAGCAGGAGCCACGCGGCGTCCGCGGGCATCGCGAACGACGCGCTCGGCGCGCTCAGGGTCACCGTCTCGCCGGTGCAGTCCCGGCTCGCCCACCCGGTGACGAGGCCCTCGTCGTGCACCACGACGTCGAGGACCAGCTCGACGCCACCGGAGGCCGAGGACCCGGCAGCCCGGTGCTGCGCGAGGGTGTAGAACCGGCCCTGGAACTGCCCCGGCACCACCAGCGACACCCACTCGTCGGGGACGCCCGTGCTGCGCCATCCCGCCAGGCCGTCGCCGCCCAGCACCAGCCGCACCAGGTGCTCCGAGACCCGCTCCCGGTCGAGTACCTCGGCGCGGTACAGCTCGGCCCGGGTGCTCACCGGAGCAGGCTAGCGGCGCTCAGAACGTGTGCCGGAGCGGGTAGTCACTGGCCCCGCCCTCGTGGTTGCGGGTGGCCAGCACGTGGTGCAGCTGGATCTCGTCCCGTTCGAAGCCCAGCCGCGAACCCGCCATGTAGATTCCCCACACCCGCGCGGTGCCCACGCCCACCTCGGCCACGCACTCGTCCCAGTGCTCGACCAGGTTGGCACACCAGCCGGCGAGCGTCCGGGCGTAGTGGACCCGGATGTTCTCGTGGTGCTGCACCTCGAGGCCGGCGTCCTCGGCCGCCGTGACGATCGTCCCCGAACCCGTCAGCTCGCCGTCGGGGAACACATAGCGGTCGATGAACGCACCCGTGGGCTGGGGGCGGTTGTGCGAGCGGGTGATGCAGTGGTTGAGCAGCCTCCCGCCCGGACGCAGCCGGTCCCGGATGAAGGCGAAGTACGCCGGGTAGTTGCGCATCCCGATGTGCTCGGTGAGCCCGATCGAGCTGACGGCGTCGAAGCCGCCCTCCACGACGTCGCGGTAGTCCAGGTAGCGCACCTCGGCCAGGTCTGCCATGCCCTCGCGGTCGATGGCCTCCTTGGCCCACTGCGCCTGCTGCAGCGACAGCGTGACGCCGAGCGCCTGCACGCCGTGCTCGCGCGCCGCGTGCAGGACCATCCCGCCCCACCCGCAGCCGACGTCGAGCAGGCGCTGCCCGGGCCGCAGGTCGAGCTTGCGGGCGACGAGGTCGTACTTCGCTTGCTGCGCCTCGTCGAGCGTGGCCTCCTCGGTGGGGTAGAGCGCGCAGGTGTAGGTCATCGACGGACCCAGCACCAGCTCGTAGAACCGGTTCGAGACGTCGTAGTGGTGCCCGATGACCTCGGCGTCCCGGGCCATCGAGTGGCGCAGCCCCTCGACCGCGCGGCGCCAGCGCGGCGCGTGCTCCTGCGAGGGCAGCGGCGGCGGCTTGAGGTGCGCGAGGCCCAGCCCGCGCAGCAGCCGCATCGCCTCGCCGGGCGAGGGCCGGCGGAAGCGCAGGTGGTTCTGCAGGTGCTTCATCGCGTCGTACGGGTCGCCCGGGTGGACGCCGCGGATCTCCAGGTCCCCCTGCACGTAGGCCCGCGCCATCCCGAGGTCGCCCGGCGCGGTCAGCACGTAGCGCAGGCCCCGCTCCGTCGCGAGGTGCAGCCCCACCTCCGCGTCGGGCGGCCCGGCGCTGCTGCCGTCGTAGGCCGTGAACCGCACGGGCACGCCGTCGCGCAGCAGCGACCCGAAGGCCTCGCCGATCGACATGCTGGGGCCAGCCGCTGGCCCGGTGATGATGGTCATCGTCGTCCTACCGCCTTGTCATAGAGAGAGGTCAGCCGGTCATCGGGGTCGTAGCGCCGCTTCACGAGCGCGAGCTGATCGCCCGCGTAGAGGCGCTCGAACGTGGCACGGTCATAGAACGCGTCGGAGTAGAGGGACTTGTGCCCGTCGAGGGCGTGCACGCGCTCCTCGATCGCGCGGTTGCGCGGGCCCTCAGCGGCCTCGGGGCCGACCGCCACGGTGCCCCAGAACCCGACGTTGACGTAGGTGGTGCCGGGCTCGAGCGGGTACGCGGTCCAGGTGCGCCCGCCTCCCCCGGTGTCGCGCAGGCGCAGCGGGCACAGCCACACCGGCCGCATGCCGACCTCGGCGTCGAACCAGGCGAGGAACTCCGGCAGCCGGTGCACCGGCACCTCGACGTCCTGCACCACGCGCTCGCGCTGCGGCCGGCCCGCCAGGCTGTCCAGCCGGTCCACGATGCCGAGGCGATGGTCGAGCCCGACGAGGCGGTGGTAGACGTCCGAGCGACGCCAGCGCCGGGGCCACAGCCGGCGCACCAGCGGGCGGTCCAGCCCGAAGGCGCGAGAGCACCAGAACCAGTCGGTGTCCCAGCGCCACAGGTAGTCATGGATCCTCAAGCGATCGTCCGAGCGTGCGTGCACGGACTCCCAGTACGCCTCGCGGCCGGTGTAGTCCGAGACCGGCCCCGGCTCGTCGGTCCACCGCGCCAGCGTCAGCCGCAGGTCGTCGGGAGCGAAGGCGACCCCGTCGACCGCGTCCACCCGCTCGCCCGCCCAGGAGCGGGCATCGACGATCGCCGCCACCGCCTCGGTGAGGTCCTGCGGGTCGTCGAAGGCGATGTGCCGCAGCGAGACGTACGCCGGCACCCGTTCGAGCTCGATCCGCAGGCGCGTGGCGTAGCCCAGGGAGCCGTAGGAGTTCGGGAAGGCCTCGAAGAGGTCGGCGCGCGGGTCGTCCGGCGCGTTGGTCACCGTCACCACCTCGCCGGCGCCGGTGAAGACGTCCATCTCCAGCACCGACTCGTGCGGCAGCCCGTGGCAGAAGCTGGTCGACTCGATCCCCAGCCCGGTCACCGCGCCGCCCAGGGTGATCGTGCGCAGCTGCGGGACCACCAGCGGCATCAGGCCGTGCGCCAGCGTCGCGTCGACGAGGTCCCCATAGGTGCACATGCCCTGCACGTCGGCCGTGCCCGCGACCGGGTCGACGCCGAGCACCCCGTCGAGGCCCGAGACGTCCAGACCGGGAGCGGTGGTGGCGGCCCGAGGACGGAAGAGGTTGGAGGTGCGTTTCGCCAGGCGCACGGGAGCGCCCGGGGGTAGTGCGGCGTACGACGACTCGAGGGCGGCCACCGCCTCCCGGTGTCGCTCGCCGGGCCTGCGCGACGCGGTCATGCCTGTCACGGGCCGCACGTTACGCCAGCCGGGTTCAGGCCCGGCGGATGCCCGCGCCCCGGGGGTCGCCGACGAACAGGGCGACCCCGTCGCCACCGAAGTCGGCCACGGCGCCGCGGTCGGCGGGGCCGGGCTCGTCGGCGTCCGTGAGCAGCACCGCGGCCTCCAGGCCGGCGCTGCCCGAGGCCACGGCCATCCCGATGCAGACCTGGAGGGCCGAGAGCTGGAGCGAGGGCAGGTCCACCGTGGCGCCGGCGTAGGTGCGACCGTCGGCGTCGCGGACGGCCGCCCCCTCGGCGGCGCCGGTGCGCGCCCGCGTCGCCCGGGCCAGCGTGACGAGCTTGCGGTCCTCGCTCGAGACGGGCGGGGCGGGGTCAGGCATGCGGCTCAGCGTAGTCGGGCCGCTCGCTGCGCTCGCCCGTGACCTCGTCGCTCCGCTCGGGGGACCCGATCACGCTCAGCAGCACGGCGCTGATCCGGTTGCGGCGACCCGTGGCGCCCTCGGCCACCATCCGCAGCCCCTGGGCCTCCACCGACGAGCCGGCGATCGGGACCTTGCCGAGGTGCTTGGCCATCAGGCCGCCCACGGAGTCGACGTCCTCGTCCTCGACCTCGACGCCGATCAGCTCCTCGAGGTCGTCGATCTGGTAGCGCGACGGCACGCGCACCACGCCCTCGGCGATCTGCTTGGCCTCGACGCTCGCGTCGTCGTACTCGTCCGTGATCTCGCCGACGATCTCCTCGAGCACGTCCTCGATGGTGACCAGGCCGGCCGTGCCGCCGTACTCGTCGACGACGACGGCGATGTGCAGGCGCTGGGACTGCATGTCGCGCAGCAGGCTGTCGACGGGCTTGGAGTCGGGCACGAAGACGGTGGGGCGCATCACGGTCTCGATGCGCTCGGTCGTCTCGGCGTGGTCGTCCTCGAAGTCGCGGCGGGCCACGTCCTTGAAGAAGGCGATCCCGACGACCTCGTCGAGGTTCTCCCCGATCACCGGGATCCGGCTGAACCCGCTGCGCAGGAACAGCGACCGGGCCTGGCGCAGGTTCTTGTAGCGCTCGATGTAGACGACGTCGTTGCGCGGCACCATCACCTCGCGGGCGATGGTGTCCCCGAGCTCGAACACGGAGTGGATCATCCGGCGCTCCCCCGACTCGATCACCGCGGACTGCTCCGCGAGGTCGACGAGCTCGCGCAGCTCGGTCTCGGTGGAGAAGGGGCCCTCCCGGAACCCGCGGCCCGGCGTGATCGTGTTGCCGAGCAGGATCAGCAGCTGCGGCACCGGCCCGAGCACGGTGGTCACCATCGACACGGGCGCCGCGGCCAGCAACGCCATCCGCTCCGCGTGCTGGCGGCCCAGCGTCCGCGGCGCGACGCCGATGACGACGAAGGAGATCACCAGCATGGCCGCGATCGTGGTCGCGATGGTCGGCGCCCAGCGGCCGTCGTAGAGGTCGAAGAACTGACGGGTGGCCAGGACGATCGCGGCCACCTCGCAGGCGAGGCGCAGCAGCAGCGCGGTGTTCAGGTAGCGCGGCCGGTCGGCCAGGATCCGCACCAGGTGGCCGGCGCCCGCCCGCTGCTCCCCGGCCAGCTCCTCGGCGCGCGCCGAGGAGAAGGAGCCGAGCGCCGCGTCGGCCGCCGAGAAGAGCCCCGCCAGCAGCACCAGCAGCACGGCCAGCAGGGTCAGGCCCACGTCCCCGCCGAGCATCAGGACGCGCGCCAGGCGGCGAGCAATCGGTCCTGGAGGGCGAACATCGCGCGGTGCTCCTCCGGCTCGGCGTGGTCGTGGCCGAGCAGGTGCAGGATCCCGTGCACCGTGAGCAGCTCCAGCTCGGCCACCGCGCCGTGGCCGGCGTCCCGCCCCTGGCGCTCCGCGACCAGCGGGCACAGCACCAGGTCGCCGAGGAGGCCCTCGGCAGGCTCCTCACCGGCGGCGCCGGGACGGAGCTCGTCCATCGGGAAGGCCAGCACATCGGTGGGGCCCTCGGCACCCATCCACTTCTCGTTGAGCTGGGCGATGGTGTCCTCGTCGACGGCGGTGATGCAGAGCTCGGCGAGCGGGTGCACGCGCATCTGGTCCAGGACGAAGCGGGCGAGCCGGGAGACGCGCCGGGCGTCGAGTCCCTGCCCGGACTCGTCGAGGACCTCGATGCTCACGGACGCCGCCTGCGCGGGGGGTGGGCGGCCGGCTGGCCGTGCTGCTGGGTGTGCGGCTGGGCGTAGGGAGGCGCCTCCTGCTGGGCGTCGAACAGCTCGTACGCCGCGACGATGCGGCCGACGAGGCGGTGCCGCACCACGTCGCCACTGGTGAGCCGGTTGAAGGAGAGGTCCTCCACGCCGTCCAGGATCTCCTCGACGACCCGCAGACCGGAGCGGACGCCGCCCGGCAGGTCGACCTGCGTGACGTCGCCGGTCACCACGATCCTCGAGCCGAAGCCCAGGCGCGTCAGGAACATCTTCATCTGCTCCGGCGAGGTGTTCTGCGCCTCGTCGAGGATGATGAAGGAGTCGTTCAGCGTGCGGCCGCGCATGTAGGCCAGCGGGGCCACCTCGATCGTCCCGGCGGCCATCAGCTTCGGGATCGTCTCGGGGTCGAGCATGTCGTGCAGCGCGTCGTACAGCGGCCGCAGGTAGGGGTCGATCTTCTCGCTCAGGGTGCCGGGCAGGTAGCCCAGCCGCTCGCCCGCCTCGACGGCCGGGCGCGTGAGGATGATCCGGTTGACCTGCTTGGCCTGCAGCGCCTGGACCGCCTTCGCCATCGCCAGATAGGTCTTCCCGGTGCCCGCCGGCCCGATGCCGAAGGTCACGGTGTGCTGGTCGATCGCGTCGACGTACCGCTTCTGGTTCAGGGTCTTCGGGCGGATGGTGCGGCCGCGGTTGGAGAGGATGTTCAGGCTGAGGACCTCGGCCGGCCGCTCGGTCGTCTCCGCCCGCAGCATGCCGATGATCCGCTCCACGGCCTCGCTCGTGCTGCCCTGGCCGGTGCGGATGAGGGTGACGAGCTCGTCGAGGAGCCGCTCCGCCAGGGCCACCTCGCCGGGCTCGCCCTCGAGCGTGATCCGATTGCCGCGCACGTGGATGTCCGCGTCGAACGCTCGCTCGATCTGGTCCAGGTGCTCGTCGCCGGGCCCGAGCACGCTGACCATGTCCACGCTGCTCGGCACCGTGACCGTGTGCCGTGTGCGCGTGCGGTCGCCGTCGACGGGCGCTGTCTCGCTTCCCCCGTGGGGCTCATGGTGAGTCTCTGTCATCGCGCTTCCATGCTACGGCGCGGCACGGCGCGCGCCCACTCGGAAAGGGGCGGTCCGTCCCCGGGCCCACCCCCTATCCTGTGCCCGTGGACGACCCGCACCTGTGGCACGCCCGGCCGAGGATGCCCGACGAGCACCGTCGGCTGGGCCTGGACGCCCGCACCGAGGAGGGCGCCCTCGTCGAGTTCGCGTCCTCGCTGGACGCGCGGCGACCGATGCACCGGATGGTGGCGTGGGTGCTGCTCGCCGCCTTCGCGGTGCCGACGCTGCTCTCGCTCGCCCCGCTGCTCGGGGTGCTGCTCGCCGCGGGCCCCTGAGCCTGCGTCCACTCAGCCCGGGGGCCAGCTCATCTGGCGACCGCCCAGCACGTGCAGGTGCACGTGGAAGACCGACTGGCCGACGGCCTCGCCGGTGTTGAGGACCAGCCGGTATCCGCTCTCGGCCACGCCCACGGCCTCCGCCACGGCGGCGCCCTCGGCGAGCAGCCGCCCCGCCAGCCCGGGGTCGGCCGCCGCGAGGTCGCCTGCGTTCGCGTAGTGGGCGCGGGGCACGACCAGCACGTGCGTCGGCGCGGCCGGGTTGATGTCGCGGAAGGCCACCATGTCGTCGCTGGTGCGCACCACGTCGGCCTCGAGGTCGCCCGCGGCGATCGAGCAGAACAGGCAGTCATCGCTCATCCGCCCAGCCTAGAAGGGTCGCGGTGGGCGGCGTGTCAACCGGGCGGGGGGTCCGCGCGTCCCACTACCGTGACTACTCATGCGAGCCTCGGGCACCCGCGGCTCGCCCTCGCGGGCGAGCGCTGGCCGTGGCGCCCGCGGGAACCGTGGCAGGTCCTGGTCGTGAACCGGCCGGGGCACGGTCCCAGGCAGGCCGGCGACACGGCAGGTGCCGAGTCCGCCGACGAAGCCGCCGACCGGGCGCTCGCCGAGCTGTACGCCGCCCACTGGGGCCGGCTGGTCCGCCTCGCCGTGCTGCTGGTGCGTGACGTGGCCTCGGCGGAGGAGGTCGTGCAGGACGCGTTCATCTCGACCGCCCGCCGCTGGCACCGGCTCCGCACCCACGAACGCGCGGCGGCCTACCTGCGCCAGGCGGTCGTCAACCGGGCCCGCTCCGAGCTGCGGCACCGCGGCGTGGTCCACCGGTACGTCGCGGCCGAGGCGACCCGCCAGCAGCGCACGGCCCCCGGGGCCGACGACGCCGCCCTCGTCGCCGAGCGTCGCACCGCCGTGCTCGACGCGCTGCGCGAGCTGCCGGACCGGCAGCGCGAGGTCCTCGCCCTGCGCCACTACCTCGGGCTCTCGGAGGCGGAGATCGCCGAGACGCTCGGCGTCAGCCGCGGCACCGTGAAGACCCACGCCCACCGCGGCTCGGCGCGCCTGCGCGAGCTGCTGGCGCCGTACCTCGACGGGGGGGACCCATGAGCCGATCCCCGCACGACCCGGGCGAGCCCGACGACCAGCTGCGGGCGCTGCTCGGCGACGCCGTCGACGACCTCGAGCCCTCCGACCGCCTCGCCGACATCCGGGCCGGCGCCGCCGCCCCCACCACCGACCCCGATCCCGGACCGAAGGTGACCACCATGAGCAACCGACGCCCCTGGCTCTACGCCGCGACCGCCGCGGCGGTGGCGACGGCGGCCGTGCTCGCCATCGTCACCTTTGCGGGCGGCTCCATCCTCGGCGACGACGACGGGCCCGAGCCCGCCGCCGCCTCCGACACCGACACCGCCTCGGGGGCTTCGTCGGAGTCGGCCGGGTCGGACGCGCCCCGACCCGGCGTCAAGCCCGAACCACCCGTCGCCGGCGAGCAGACGGTGCCCGTGTACTACACCGGCGACGGCCCGGACGGGCCGGTGCTCTTCCGCGAGTTCCACGGGGCGCCGGTCAGCGACGGCTCGGACGCTCTCCTGACCGCCGCCCGCGAGGCGGTGTCGGGCGTGCCGCTGGACCCCGACTACCGCAGCGACTGGCCCGGCGTCACGGTGCAGCAGGCGGACCTCGTCGACGGCGTGATCGCCGTCGACCTCGACGCGGCACCGGAACGCCCGGGCGGGCTGTCGGAGCGCGAGGCCCGGCTGGCGGTCCAGCAGGTCGTCTACACCGTCCAGGGCGCCGCGCAGGAGCGCGCGCCCGTGCGGTTCGCCGTCGACGGCGGCGCGGTCGACGAGGTGCTCGGCGTCGACACGTCCGAGCCGGTCGCCAACGCCCCGGTCCTCGACACGCTCTCGCGCATGAGCATCACGGCGCCGTACGAGGGCCAGGAGGTCTCCGGCTCCCTCGAGGCGACCGGGGTGAACAACTCCTTCGAGGCCACCGTCGCCTGGCAGGTCGTCGACGCCGGCGGCACGCGGGTGCTCGAGGGCGCGGGCATCGCGGAGGGATACCTCGGGCCCCGGCTCTTCCCCTGGACGGTGCAGGTCGACGTGTCCGGGCTCGACGCCGGCCGCTACACCTTCGTCGCTTCCAACGACGACCCCCAGGGCTCCGGCGCCGCGACGGACAGCCGCACCATCGTCATCCGTTGATCATCCTCGGTTGACCGACCTCAGCCGCCGGGCAGCCCCCACCGGGGGGTGCGGGCGAGGAGCGCGGCGCAGGCAGCGACGCCGGCCGTGGAGGTCCGCAGGACCTCCGCTCCCAGCCGGACGGGGAGGGCCCCCGCCTCGGCGAGGGCCCCCAGCTCCCGGGGGGTGAGGCCTCCCTCGGGGCCCACGACGACCACGACGGGTCCCGGCTCGCCGGGCTCGGGCAGCGGGACGCCGGACAGCACGCCACTCGCCTGCTCGTGCAGCACCACGGCGGCGTCGGCCGCCCGGATCAGCGCGACCACGTCGTCCGTGGACGCCAGCGGGTCCACGTCGACGAACCAGGTGCGCCGCGCCTGCTTCGCCGCCTCGCGCGCGGCGGCGCGCCAGCGGGCGAGGCCCTTCTCGGCCCGCTCGCCCTTCCACGCCGCCACGCACCGGGCTGCGGCCCAGGGGACGATCCGCGCGACCCCGACCTCGGTCAGCACCTCGACAGCGAGCTCGCCCCGGTCCCCCTTGGGCAGCGCCTGCACCACCACCAGGGCGGGCGTCGGGGCCGGGTCGTCGCGGCGCTCCTCGACGCTCACCTCCAGCTCGCGCCTGCCGGTGGAGGACACGGGCCCGGTGACCACGGCGCCCGCGCCGTCGGTGAGCTGCAGATGCTCCCCGATCCGGGTGCGGCGCACCGCGACCGCGTGGTGCGCCTCGTCGCCCTCCACGCGCACGCTGTCGCCCGGGGCGACGCCGGCCAGGGACGGCACCAGGTGCAGGGACAGGCTCACGGCCAGGCCTCCTGTGGGTGGGCGGACCCGGCGGCTCAGTGGGCGTTGAACGCGTCCCGGATCCGGCCGAAGACCGACTTGTGCGCCGCCCGCACGTGGCCGTCCGGCGACTCCTCGCCTCGCAGCACGGCCAGCTGGCGCAGCAGCTCCTCCTGCTCGGGCACGAGCCGCGTCGGCGTCTCCACGACCATCGTGACGACCAGGTCGCCGCGCCCGGTGCCGCGCAGGCCGGGCACGCCGTGACCGCGCAGCACCCGCTCGGAGTGCGACTGCGTGCCGGGGTGGATCTCGAGCTGGAAGCTGGTTTCCAGGTCGCCGGCCGAGTCCCCGTCCTCGACGAGGTCCGCCTCCAGCATCGGGAGGGTCAGCGTCGTGCCGAGCGCGGCCGCGGTCACGGGGATGGTAACCGTGCAGTGCAGGTCGTTGCCCGCCCGGCTGAAGGTGTCGTGGGGGGCGACGTCGACCTCGACGTAGAGGTCGCCGGCCGGCCCGCCGCCGGGCCCGACCTCGCCCTGCTCGGCGAGCTGGACGCGCGTGCCGGTGTCGACGCCGGCGGGGATCTTCACGGTCAGCGTGCGGCGCGAGCGCACCCGTCCGTCGCCGCTGCACTCGCGGCACGGATCGGGGATGACGCTTCCGAAGCCGCGGCAGGCGGCGCAGGGCCGCAGGGTGCGGATCTCGCCGAGGAAGGAGCGCTGCACGTGGGCCACCTCGCCGGCACCGCGGCAGGTCGCGCAGGTCTGCGGCTGGCTGCCGGGGGCCGCGCCACCGCCGTGACAGGTGCCGCAGACGACGGCCGTGTCGACCTTGAGCTCGCGGGTGGAACCGAACGCGGCCTCGGCCAGCTCGATCTCGACGCGGATCAGGGCGTCCTGCCCGCGCCTCATCCGCGGCCGCGGGCCGCGGCCCTGGGCCGCGCCGCCGGCCCCGCCGCCCCCGAAGAAGGCGTCCATGATGTCGGTGAAGGAGAAGCCGGCACCCTGCCCGCCGCCGAAGTCGGCCCCGCCGAAGGGGTCGCCGCCGCGGTCGTACGCCGCCCGCTTCTGCGGGTCGGAGAGCACCTCGTAGGCCCGGGAGACCTCCTGGAACCTCTCCTTCGTCGCCGGGTCGGGGTTCACGTCGGGGTGCAGCGTCCGGGCCATCTTCCGGTAGGCCTTCTTGATGGTGTCCACATCGGCGTCGCGGGACACCCCGAGGAGCTCGTAGAGATCCTGGCTCACGTCGTCTCGTCTTCCTTCGTCGTCTCGGGTGGGGGTCGGGTGGGGGGCGTCAGGTCTCGTCGAGGATCCGCGAGACGTACCGGGCCACGGCGCGCACCGATGCCATGGTGCCGGGGTAGTCCATGCGCGTGGGGCCGAGGACCCCCAGCGACGCCAGGGCAAGCTCGCCCGGGCCGTAGCCGGTGGCCACCACGCTGGTGCTCGCGAACTCCTCGATCGGCCCCTCCTCGCCGATGCGCACCGTGAGGGCGCCGCCCGTGGTGGCCTCCCCCAGGAGCGTGAGCAGCACGACGTGCTCCTCCATGGCCTCCAGGATGGGCCGGACGGCGGAGTCGAAGCTGTCGCCGAAGCGCGCCAGGTTGGCCGCGCCCCCCACGGCGATCCGCTCGTCGGAGTGGTGGTCGCTCATGGCCTCCGCCAGGGCCTCGGCCACCGCCGCCGAGGCGCCGCGCAGGCCCTCGTCGTGCGGGGGGAACACCTCGGGCAGGCGTCCCAGCGCCGCGATGGCGTCGGCGATCTGCTCGCCGGCCACCGCGCGGTTCAGCCGGAGGCGCAGGTCGCCCAGTGCCTCGTCGGCGAGGTCGGCCGGCAGCTCGAGCAGCCGCTGCTCCACCCGGCCGGTGGAGAGGATCAGCACCAGCAGCAGCCGGCTCGGGGTGAGTGCCACGACCTCGACGTGGCGCACGATGCTGCGGCTGAGGATGGGGTACTGGACGACCGCCACCTGCCGCGTCAGCTGAGAGAGCAGCCGGACGCTCCGCTGCACCATGTCGTCGAGGTCGACCGCCCCGTCGAGGAAGGTGGCGATGGCCCGGCGCTCCGGGGCGCTGAGCGGCTTGAGGTGGGTGAGCCGGTCGACGAAGATCCGGTAGCCCTTGTCGGTGGGGACGCGCCCGGCGCTGGTATGCGGCTGCCGGATCAGGCCCTCCTCCTCGAGGGCGGCCATGTCGTTGCGCACCGTGGCGGACGAGACCCCCAGCGCGTGTCGTTCCACGAGCGCCCGGGAGCCGACGGGCTCCTCGGTGGACACGTAGTCCTCCACGATCGCGCGCAGCACGGCGAGCCGGCGGTCCTCGACCATGGAGCCTCCTCGCGCGGCGGTGCTGGGCGTGCGTGTGTGCTCGGGTGCTGCCCCCACGTTGGCACTCGCCAGCGCGGAGTGCCAACTCTACCCGGGGGCCGACTACCCTGCGGAGGTGTCCTTCGGCGAGGTGGCTGACCGTGTGTGGGTGGCGCGCCACGCCTGGTTCGACGTCAACGTGAGCGTCGTCGGCGGCGAGCGCGGCCTCGTCGTGGTCGACACGCACGCCTCCCTGGCCGCGGCGCGCTCGGTGGTCGCGGACGTGCGGGGGCTCGGCGCCGGCGAGGTCGTCGCCGTCGTCAACACCCATGAGCACTTCGACCACACCTTCGGCAACGGCGCGCTCCGGGCGGCGTACGGGTCAGGGCTGCCGATCCACGCGCACGAGACCGCCGCGGAGCGCATGGTCGGGGCGGGCGAGCGCATCAAGGAGGTCTACGCGGGCCCGGAAGGGACCGGCGACCCGCGCCGCGAGGAGGTGCTGGCCACCGAGGTCGTGCCCGCCGACCACACCTTCTCCTCGGCGGCGGTGATCGACCTCGGTGACCGCGCCCTGGAGCTCGTGCACCTGGGCCGCGGGCACACGGGCGGAGACCTTCTGGTGCGGGTGCCCGACGCGGACGTGCTGCTCGCGGGCGACCTGATCGAGGAGTCGGAGTCGCGGGACGCCACGCCGGGCTTCGGCGCGGACTGCTACCCGCTGGAGTGGCCGCTGACCCTCGACCGCGCGCTCGGACTGCTCACCCCCGGTTCCGTCGTCGTCCCCGGGCACGGCGCCCCCGTCGGTCTCGACTTCGTGCAGGCCCAGCTCGCCGACATCGGCGCCCTGGCCGAGACCGTCCGCGACCTGGCCGGACGCGGGGTGCGAGCCGAGGACGCCCTCGACGCGGCCGACGCGTGGCCCTTTCCGGCCCCTTTCCTGCACGACGCGGTGCGTCGCGCCTATCAGCACCTGCCCCGCAGCCAGAAGCGGCTGCCCCTGATCTGAGTCGTCGGTCGGGACCCGCCCCGCGCGCCGCACCGTTTGCGCCACCGGATGGGGGGTATTCAGGGGGCATGACCAACAGCAGCGAGGAGCGCGGGGATTCGGCGGCCCCGGACGACCACACGGGCATCGCGGACGAGTGTCTGCCCGAGGACCTGGTCCCGGGTGAGGAGAACCCCTTGGCCTACCCGCTCGACGACGACGTCTCGCGCGAGGACCTCGGCATGGGCACCCCGGGGCCGCTGCCGGACGACGACGAGGATCCCCGGGACTGACCGCGTGCGTACCTCGGCGGTGACGGCGACCGGGGCGTCGCGCGGCCCGGTGGAAGGTCTGCTGCGCCCCGGCGTCCGCTGGGGCCTGGGGCACGCGCTGCCGCGGACCGTGATGGCCGTGGCTGCCCGCCGGGGCGACCTGCACGGCAGGTTGATCGGGCACGGCGGCCGCGACGACCCGGCCGAGCTGCGGAGCCTCGTCGACGAGGCGCGCGCGAGCGGGCCCCTGCACCGCACCCGGCTGGGCTACATCACCGTCTCCCTGCCGGTGGTGCGCGAGGTGCTCGGCAGCCACGACTTCCGCACCGCCCCCGACGTGGCCTATTCCGGCCTGCTCGCCAAAGCCGCGCGCTGGTCCACCGACCCCACCCTCAAGGGCCCGCTCACGCCGCCGTCGCTGCTCGTCTCCGAGCCCCCGGACCACACGCGCTACCGCAAGCTCGTCACCCGCGTGTTCAGCGTCCGCGCCGTCGAAGCGCTGCGCGGACGCACCGAGCAGATCGCGCACGACCTGCTCGACCAGATCGACCAGAGTGGCACCACGGACCTCGTCGCGACGTACGCGAGCCTGCTGCCGGTCACCGTCATCACCGAGATCCTCGGGGTGCCGGCGGCCGAGCGCGACCGCGTGCTCGCCTACGGCTCGGCCGCCGCGCCGAGCCTGGACCTGGGGCTCTCCTGGCAGCGGTTCCGGCGCGTGGAGCGGGCGCTGCGGGAGTTCGACGCGTGGCTCGCCACGCACCTCGAGTACCTGCGCCGCAACCCGGGCGAGGACCTGATGAGCCGGCTGGTCGCCGTCCGCGACGCGGGCGAGGGACTCAGCGAGGAGGAGCTCACGTCGACGGCCGGGCTGGTCCTGGCCGCCGGCTTCGAGACGACGGTGAACCTGCTCGGCAACGGCGTGGTGCTGCTGCGCGAGCACCCGGAGCAGCAGGAGCGACTGACCGCCGAGCCGGGCCTGTGGCCGAACGCCGTCGACGAGGTGCTGCGGATCGACCCGCCGGTCCTGCTCACGGCCCGGGTCGCGACCACGGACACCACCGTCGCCGGGACGGCGATCCTGCGCCACACGCCCGTGACGACCCTGCTGGCCGGCGCGAACCGCGACCCCGCGGTCTTCGAGGACCCGCACCGCTTCCGCGTCGACCGGGAGAACGCCCGCGACCACGTCGCCTTCTCCTCCGGCCGGCACTACTGCCTCGGCGCGGCGCTGGCCCGGTTGGAGGGCGAGGTCGGGCTGCGGGTCCTGCTCGAGCGCTATCCGGACCTGCGCCTCGAGCCGGGAGCCCGCCGGCGGGACACCCGGATCCTGCGCGGATACGAGCGCCTGCCGGTCACCCTCACTCCCTGACGACCACCCCTCGCGGCGCGCGGCGCGGCACCGTCGATGCGGCGGGGGCGCTGCCTACGGTGACCCGATGCCTCTCCCCCAGCACCGCCCCCGCGACCGCTACGGACCCGACGTCCTGGCCACCGACAGGCGCGTCCCGCGGGGCGGGGCCTCGACCGAGGTGTCCGCCGACCGGGGCCTCGTGGTGGAGGAGGTGAGCACGGACTGGTGCGGCGAGGTGGTCGCCGTCGACCGCGACCTGCACACCGTGACCCTGGAGGACCGGCGACGGAAGCGACGCTCGTTCCCGCTCGGCCCCGGCTTCCTCCTCGACGGGCGGCCGGTGATCCTCACCGCCCCCGTCACCCGGCCCGCGCCGCAGCGGCCGGCCCGGACGGCGTCCGGCTCGGTGGCCGTCCGGGGGGCGCGGGCGCGGGTGGCGCGGGCCAGCCGGATCTTCGTCGAGGGCCGGCACGACGCCGAGCTGGTGGAGAAGGTCTGGGGCGACGACCTGCGCATCGAGGGCGTCGTCGTGGAGCACCTGGGCGGCGTCGACGACCTGCCGGACCACCTGCGCGACTTCGGCCCCGGGCCCGGCCGCCGCGTGGGCGTGCTGGTCGACCACCTGGTGCCCGGGTCCAAGGAGAGCCGCATCGCCGCGCAGGTCGCGCGCTCGGAGATCGGCCGGCACGTGCGCGTCGTCGGCCACCCGTTCGTCGACATCTGGCAGGCCGTCAAGCCCCGCCGGCTCGGCATCGAGCGGTGGCCCGACGTGCCACGGTCGGTGGACTGGAAGACCGGCACCTGCCAGCGGCTCGGCTGGCCGCATCGCGACCAGGCCGACATCGCCCGCGCCTGGCGGCACGTGCTCGGCGGGGTGCGCGGCTTCGCGGACCTCGAGCCCGCGCTGCTCGGCCGGGTCGAGGAGCTGATCGACTTCGTGACCGCCGATCCGACCCAGACGTGACCAGACGCAACCACACGCGACCGGACGTGAGGCGGAGCGCGTCGGTCACGGCCGCAGGGGAAGCCCCCGCGCGTCGGTCTTGTCGCCGACGAGGATCAGGATGCCGTCGATGAAGGGCCACAGCGCGCCCACGCCGCACGTGACGAGCGTGACGAGCAGCTGCGCCACGCCCACGCCGGTGTCGCCGATGTACATCCGACCGATGCCCAGGGGGATCAGCAGCTGGAGCAGCCCGGCGACGAGCTTCTGCTTGTCGGAGTAGGGCACCCCGGTCACCGGGTGCACGCCGTAGGGGGCCTGCGGGCCGACGCCGGCGGGCACGGGGTAACCCGGCGGCGGGTAGCCGGGCGGCGGCGGGTAGCCGTAGGCCGGCTGCTCGCCGGACGGCGGCTCGCCGGACGGCGGCTGCCACGGCGGCTGCTCGCCGGACGGCGGCTGCTCCCCGGACCCCTCGGAGTACGGCTGCGTCGGGTCGTCGTCGCGCGGTTCCTGGGGGCCCTGAGTCATGGGGCCAGCGTAGGGGACACGAGCGGACGATCGCCTCAAGGCACGAGGGCGCGAACGGCCGCGTCGGCGAGCAACCTGCCCCGGCGCGTGAGCACCAGGCGTCCCGTGGCGGCCCGCCCGGGGTCCAGCAGCCCGTCGTCGACGAGCCCGGGCACGGCGGCCCGTCCCGCCTCGTCCAGCACGGCGGCGTCCAGCCCCTCCGCCAGCCGCAGCTCGAGCAGCACCCGCTCCAGCCGGCGGGTCTCCTCGTCGAGCACCTCGCGCGCCTCGGCGGGACTCCCGCCCACGGCCAGCGGCGGGGCCCAGGCCGCCGGGTGTCGCCGGTTCCACCAGCGCACGCCGGCGAGGTGGCTGTGCGCGCCCGGGCCGACTCCCCACCAGTCGGCACCGCGCCAGTAGCCGATGTTGTGGCGGCAGCGGCTCTCGGGCCGGCGGGCCCAGTTCGAGACCTCGTACCACTCCAGCCCCGCCGCGGCGAGCCGCTCGTCGGCCAGCACGTACTTGTCGGCGAGGTCGTCGTCGTCCGGCTCCGGTAGCACCCCGCGGCTCACCTGCCGGTGCATCGCCGTGCCCTCCTCGATGACCAGCGCGTAGGCGGAGACGTGGTCAGGCAGGCAGGCCAGGGCCGCCTCGAGGGACGTCGCCCAGTCCCGCAGCGTCTCCCCGGGCGTGCCGTAGATGAGGTCCAGGCTGACCTCCTCGAAGCCGGCCGACCGGGCCCAGTCGACGACCGGCGCGATCCGCTCCGGGTCGTGGGTGCGGTCGAGCGTGGTCAGCACCGACGGGACCGCGGACTGCATCCCGAACGAGATGCGGGTGAACCCGACCTCGCGCAGCCGGGCCAGGCCCTGCGACGTCACGCTGTCGGGATTGGCCTCGGTGGTGACCTCGGCGCCCTCGGCGAGCCCGAAGGCGTTCTCGATCTCGCGCAGGACGCGGCCGAGGTCGTCGGGGTCGAGCAGCGTCGGGGTGCCACCGCCCACGAAGACCGTCGACGCGGGCGGCACCGGCCGGGGGCCGCCGCCGAGCACCCGCCGGGCCAGGGCCAGCTCCCGGGAGGCCGCCTCGGCGTACGTCGCCCGCGAGGCACCCGGGGCGCCGCCCCGCGGCCCCAGCTCCTCGGCGGTGTAGGTGTTGAAGTCGCAGTAGCCGCAGCGGACCGCGCAGAAGGGAACGTGCACGTAGATGCCCAGCGGCCGGTCGCCGAGCCGGGCCAGCGCGGGGTGCGGGAGCGACCCGTCGCGGGGGACGGGCTCGCCCGGGGGCGGGGCGGAGGGCACACAAGGATCCTCCCAGCCACCCCCGGGCGCGGTCCGGGTCAGGAGGCGTAGAGCCCTTCGATCAGCGACGCGTTGTTGTCCTCGACGACGCTGCGCTTGACCTTCATCGACGGGGTCAGCTCACCCGACTCGACGGTGATGTCGTGGTCGAGGATGCGCCACTTCTTGATGGTCTCCCAGCGGTTCAGCCTCTGGTTCAGCTCATCGACGTAGCCGCCGATCATGTTCTCGACCTCGGGGCTGGCGACGACCTGCTCGAAGGGCTGGTCCCCCATGCCGTTCTCGGCGGCCCACACGGCCATCGCATCGGGGTCCAGGGCCACCAGCGCCACGCAGTAGTTGCGCTCGTTGCCGAAGACCAGGAACTGGCTGGCGTAGGGGCAGACGGCCTTGAACTTCGAGTCGATGGACATCGGGGCGACGTACTTTCCGCCCGAGGTCTTGAAGAGGTCCTTGATGCGCCCGGTGATGGTGAGGAAGCCGTCCGCGTCCAGCCTGCCCTTGTCCCCACTGTGCAGCCAACCGTCGCCGTCCAGCGTCGAGGAGGTCTCCCCCGCCATCTGGTGGTAGCCGTTCATCACGTGCGGACCGCGGATCAGCACCTCGTCGTTCTCGCCGATCGAGACCTCGGTGCCCGGGTTGGGGAGGCCCACGGAGCCGATCTTGTAGTTGTCGGGGTGGTTCACGGTCGCGGCGGCGGCGTTCTCGGTCAGGCCGTAGCCCTCGAGGATCAGCACGCCCGCCGCGTGGAACCACTCCGCGATCTCGCCGTTGAGGGCGGCCGAGCCCGAGATGAAGAACCGCACCCGACCGCCGAAACGCTCGCGGACCTTGCTGAAGACCAGCTTGTCGAAGAGCGCGTGCTGCGCCTTCAGCGGAAGCGGGACGGACGTGCCCTCGCGCCGGCGCTTGTCGACCTCGCGCCCCACGGCGAAGGCCCGCTTGAAGATCTTCTCCTTGGCGCCGCCCTCCGCCTCGGTCATGGTGACGATGCGCGCGTGGGCCTTCTCGAAGATCCGCGGGGCGGCACCCATGAAGGTGGGCTTCACGACGGCGAGGTTGTCGATGATCTTGTCCACCCGGCCGTCGACTGCGGTCGGGAAGCCGCAGGCGAGCTGCGTGGCGAGCAGCACCTTGCCGAAGGAGTGCGCCATCGGGAGCCAGAGGAACTGCAGGTCGTCCTCGGTCAGGATGTCCTGCTGCAACAGCGTCTCGCCCTGGAACACCCAGCTTCGGTGCAGCAGGCGCACACCCTTGGGCCGGCCCGTCGTGCCGGAGGTGTAGATCAGGGTGGCGAGCTGGTCGCTGTCGATCGTCTCGACGACCTTCTCGATCGCGTGGGGGTTCTCGGCGAGGTACGCCTTGCCGAGCTCGGCGAGGTCGTCCAGCCCGATGACCCAGTCACCGTCGGGCGTGCCGTCGAAGGTGACGACCTTCTCGAGGTCCGGGAGGTCACCGCGGTGGGCGCGCAGCTTGTCGATCTGCTCGTCGTTCTCGGCGAAGACCACGCGGCACTCGGAGTCGCCCAGGATGTAGGCGACGTCCTCGGCGTGCGTGGACGGATAGACGGTGGTCGTGGCGGCGCCGGCGCACATGTTCGCCAGGTCGGCGAGGATCCACTCCAGGCGCGTGCTGGCCGCGATGCCGACGCGCTGCTCCTGCTCGATGCCGAGCGCGAGCAGGCCGGCGGCGAGCGCCTCGACGCGCTCCCCGGTCTGCTGCCAGGTGATCGACTCCCAGGCATCGCCGCTCGGATAGCGGAAGGCCTCGCGTTGCGAAGACTTCTGGACGCGGTCCAGGAACTGAACCGCGACGTTGCGCGGCATGTTGTCGACGAACGACGTGTCGTGCGTGATCGGCATGGGTGTTGGCTCCTCGGCCCCGGGGTCAGTCAACACGTAACATATGTCACTTGCCTACGCACCGGTAGCATGGGCGTCCTCCCCCACCGCCACCACGGACCGCGGGAGCGCTATCTCGCGGGACCAGACCCCCGCTGCTCGACCTTTTCCCGCGCCTTCGGCGTGAGGTCCTCGACCTCCAGCAGCCTCGGCAACAGGGCGGGCTCGCCGTTGAGCGCGCGGAACATCGTGGCGACGGTCACGCCGTGGCCGGGCCGGTGGACGACCTCGATCGTGTCGCCGGCCTCGAGCGTGCCCTCGGTCAGCACGCGCAGGTAGGGGCCCGGGCGGCCCTGGGCGGCAAAGCGCCTCACCCACGCTGTGTTGTCGTGACCACACCGGCCCATCCAGGCCTTGAAGTCGACGCACGGGGTCCGGACCGAGCGCACCTCGAGGAGCACGGACCCGATCCGCCAGCGCTCGCCGACCTCAGCCTCGTTGACGTCGATCCCGGCGCTGGTGAGGTTCTCACCGAACCCGCCGTCCGGGATGGGCGCCCCCAGCTCCTCGACCCACCGGTCCAGGTCCTCGCGAGCGAACGCGTAGACGGCCTGTTCGTGCCCACCGTGGTGCCTCGTGTCGGCGACCTGGTCGCCCTCCACGCCGAGGAACCCGACCGCCACGGGCCCGGCGACGGGGGTCTTCTCGATCGCGGTGCTCCCCAGCGCGGCCCAGCCGGCGTCGCGGGGAGTGCCGACGTTCACGGAGCGGAGGTGAGCCACGACCCGACCCTAGTACGGCCGGGCCTCGTCCCGGCCTCGTCCCGGCCCCGCAACGCCCCGTCCTGCCCCGCAACGCCTCGCCCTGAACCGCCTAGTCCTGAACTGCCTTGACCAGCGCGACGCAGCGCGTGATCCGCTCGCGGTCCGTCGCGGCGAGCGGGCGGCCCTCGCGCCGCGCGACCTCGATGCTCCGGTAGGCGTGGAGCACCGTCCGCACCAGCACCCAGGCCCGCGCCCGCTCCTCGTCGAGCTCGCCGGCGTCCACGAGGGCGTGGAAGCGGGCGCGGACGCCGTCCCGCACGCCACCCGCGCCCGCGTGCAGCTCCTCCCACCGGTTCCACAGCATCGGCGCGGGCTCGTAGTGCGCGTCGCCGGCCATCGGCTCGGGGTCGATGGCCCGCCACGACCCGTCCGGTGCCGCGAGCACGTTGCCGAAGTGCAGGTCGCCGTGCACGATGCGGCCCCCACCCCCGCCCCCGCGTCGGTCGGTGTCGAGGCCGGCGACCGTCGCGAGCCACTGCTCCACGAGCCGGCGCGGCAGGGGTGCATCTCGGGGCAGCGTCCGCAGCCCCTCGCTCCAGCGACCCACGACGTCCGTCACCGCCAGCAGCTGGGGCGGCGCCGGGCGGTCCAGCTCGCGCCAGAGGCCCGCCACGACGGCGCACGCGACGAGGTCCCCCTGCCCGCCCAGGTCGCGCGTCGTCAGCCGATCCAGCAGCAGCGACCGGCGCCGCGGGTCAGCGGCGAGCAGGCGGACGGCGCCCCGGCCCGCCCAGTGCTGCAGGGCCAGCGCCTCGTGGGCGCTCTCGTCGTCGCCGTCGAAGGAGACCTTCAGCACCGCCCGCGCACCGTCGGCCGCGCACACCGGCACCACCAGCGACGCAGATCCGTGGCGGACCTCGCCGTCCGCCAGGTCCCAGGTGAGGCCCCACTCCTCGGCCAGCTCGGCGGTGCGGCGCGGCAGCGCGCGGACCCAGGCCGCCCGGGCCGGTCCGAGCCGAGCCTGCCCCACCAGCCCGGCAGGCAGGTCGAACGGGAGCAGGGCCACCCGTCCATCCTCCCAAGCGAGCCGAGCCGGGAGGCGTCGCGGCACCGGTAAGGTGGGATCCCCCAACGGATTTGCCGAAGGACCCTCCCATGTGCGGCATCGTCGCGGTCCACGACCTGCGCCCCACGCCCGAGCGGTGCGACGAGGGCGCGCGCATCGGCGCCCTCATGACGGACGCCATCACCCATCGCGGGCCGGACGGCCGTGGCGAGCGCGCCGTGGGAGCCACCTGGCTCGGGCACGCCCGACTCTCCATCGTGGACCTCGCGGGCGGCACCCAGCCGCTCTCGGCCGGCGCCCACGAGAGCCTCGGCGACCGCTGGGTGGTGGCGAACGGCGAGATCTACAACCACGAGGAGCTGCGCGATCGGTTCGCGACGGCCGAGGGGCGCCCGGCCGAGGAGGTCTTCCGGACACTGTCGGACTCCGAGATCGTGCTGCACGTGGTAGCCCGCCTCGGCACCGCCGGGGTGCACCAGATGAAGGGGATGTACGCCTTCGCCCTCGCCGGTGTCGACGGCTCGCTGGTCCTCGCGCGCGACCCCCTGGGCGTCAAGCCGCTCTACTGGGCACGGCACGACGACCGGATCCTGGTCGCCTCGGAGCTCTCGGCGTTCCCCGTCGAGGCCCGCGCCGAGGTCGAGGAGTTCCCGCCCGGCCACCACTGGACCCCCGAGGAGGGTCTGGTGTCGTTCGTGGACCTGCGCACCGACCCGCTGGGCTCCGGCGACGGTCCCGGACCGGAGTACGGCGAGCGGGCCGAGGCCGTGGCCGCGGTCCGCGAGGCGCTCGTCGAGGCCGTGCGCGCCCGCATGATGGCCGACGTCCCGGTCGGGCTGTTCCTCTCCGGCGGGCTCGACTCCAGCATCATCGCCGCCGTCATGGCCGCCGAGGCGGCACCCGGGCAGGTGGTCCGCTCCTTCGCCGCGGGCACGGCGGGCTCCCCCGACCTCGCGGCCGCCCGCGAGGTGGCCGAGCACCTCGGCCTCGAGCACCACGAGCGGGTCTACGACGACGACGAGGTCATGGCCGTGCTGCCGGACGTCGTCCGCTCGATCGAGAGCTACGAGCCGTCGCTGGTGCGCAGCGCGGTGCCCAACTACCTGCTCGCCGAGCTGGCCGCGCGGCACGTGAAGGTCGTGCTCACCGGCGAGGGGGCCGACGAGCTCTTCGCCGGCTACCACCACCTCCGCGCCCTCTCCCCCGACGAGCTCGCCGACGCCCTCGTCGAGGGCGTGGCCGTGCTGCACCACCTCAACCTCCAGCGCTGCGACCGGGTGACCATGGCGCACGGCCTCGAGGCGCGCGTCCCCTTCCTGGCCCGCGAGCTGCTGGCGGTCGCTCAGCGCGTGCCCCTGGCGTGGAAGTCGCTCGGCGAGGACCATGCCGAGCGCGCCCAGGAGAAGGCGATCCTGCGGGAGGCCTTCGCCGGCTGGCTCCCCGAGCACCTGCTGTGGCGCCGCAAGGAGCAGTTCGGCGACGGCTCCGGGACCGCCGACGTGATGGCGCGCCGTGCCGCGACGTTCGTGCCCGAGGCCGAGTGGTCCCACGAGCGCCTGCCCGGCCTGCCACCGGCGCGCAGCCGGGAGGAGCTGGGCTACCAGCGCATCTTCGCCGAGCACCTCGGGGGCATCCGGGCCGATCGGGTGCTCGGCCGGTTCGCCACGGCATGACCGCGCCGGCCGCGCCGCTGCACCTGGGCGACGGGCTGGTGGCCCTGCCGGTCCGAGAGATCGCCGCGCTCGTCGCGGACCGGACGGTCTCGGCGGTCGCCGTCACGGACGCGCACCTCGAGCGGATCGAGACCCGCGATCCCTGGCTGCAGGCCATGACCCTGGTCGCCGCGGGCCGGGCCCGTGCCGAGGCGGAGGCGGTGGATGCCGCGGTCGAGGAGGCCCTGACCCGGGGCCGGAGCCCGCAGCCCCTCGCCGGCGTCCCGTTCGTCGTCAAGGACAACATCGACGTGGCGGGCGAGGTCACCGCCTGCGGCTCCCGGGCCCACGACGGCAGGCCGGCGACGCGGGACGCCCCGGTCGTCGCGGGGCTGCGCGCCGCCGGGGCCGTGCTGCTCGGTCGGGCGACGATGGACGAGCTCGCCATGGGCGCCGCTACCACCACGAGCGCGACCGGGCCGGCGTTCAACCCGTGGCAGCCGGCGCACAGCCCGGGCGGCAGCAGCGGGGGGTGCGCCGTCGCGGTGGCCGCGGGCCTGGCCGCCCTCGCGGTGGGCACCGACACCGGCGGATCGATCCGCGAGCCGGCGTCCCAGTGCGGCGTGACCGGGATCGCCCCGACGCCGGACCTGGTCCCGATGGAGGGCATCGTGCCCTTTGCGACGGGTTTCGACCGGGCGGGCCCGCTCGCCCGTGACCCCGCGGACGCAGCGCTGGCGCTGGCCGTCATGGCCGGCCGGTCGACGCCCGACCGACATCCGCAGCGACGGGACGGGCTGAGGATCGGCGTCGTGGCCGAGCTGGCGAGCCTTCCCAATCGACCGGGCGTGCTGGCGGTGCACGAGCGCGTGGTCGAGCAGTGCCGCGCCGCGGGCGCGGAGCTCGTCGAGGTGACGCTGCCGGATGCGCGCATCGCGCTCCGGGTCTACAGCTCGCTGACGGCCGTCGCGGCGATCGAGCACGTGGGCCGGTTCGTCGCCACGGGCCGCGCCGGCGAGGAGGTGCAGCGGCGCCACCACCTCGGTCGCACGCTCAGCGCCGACCGCGAGCTCCTGGTCGAGGCAGAGGAGGTGCGTGCGCGGCTGCGGGCCCGGGTCGAGGAGGCGCTCGGGACCTGCGACCTGCTGCTCTCCCCGACGATGCCGACCACCGCGCCGCGCCTGGACCAGGTCGCCGGCCGGATCCTCGCCGACCCGCTCTCGGCGCCGTACACCGACTGCTGGACGGTCATCGCCAACCTGGTCGGCGTGCCGGCGGTCTCGTTCCCCGCCGGCACGGCACCGGACGACCAGATGCCCGTCGGCGCGATGCTGACCGGGCCCCCGGGGTCCGACCAACGGCTGCTCGACGTGGCGGACGGGCTGGCACTGCCGCTGCCCTGGTAGGGCGGCGCAGCCTACTTCTTCTTCTCGACGGCGCCCGCGGGCGTCTGGGAGAGCGCGGCGATGAACGCCTCCTGGGGCACCTCCACGCGGCCGACCATCTTCATCCGCTTCTTGCCCTCCTTCTGCTTCTCCAGCAGCTTGCGCTTGCGGGAGATGTCGCCGCCATAGCACTTGGCGAGGACGTCCTTGCGGATCGCGCGGATGGTCTCGCGGGCGATGACCCGCGCACCGATCGCGGCCTGGATCGGCACCTCGTACTGCTGGCGCGGGATCAGCTCCCGCAGCTTGCCCGCGAGCATCACGCCATAGGCGTACGCCGCGTCGCGGTGCACGATCGCCGAGAAGGCGTCGACGGTCTCGCCCTGGAGCAGGATGTCGACCTTGACCAGGTCGGCGGCCTGGTCACCGGAGACCTCGTAGTCGAGCGAGGCGTAGCCCTTGGTGCGCGACTTCAGCTGGTCGAAGAAGTCGAAGACGATCTCGGCCATCGGCAGCGTGTAGCGCATCTCCACGCGGTCCTCGGAGAGGTAGTCCATCCCCTGCATCGAGCCGCGCTTGCCCTGGCAGAGCTCCATGATCACGCCGATGTGGTCCGACGGCGTGAGCACGGTGGCCTTGACGATCGGCTCGCGCACCTCGGCGATCTTGCCCTCGGGGAACTCGCTGGGGTTGGTGACCTCGATCTCGCTGCCGTCCTCCATCGTCACCTGGTAGACCACGTTGGGCGCGGTGGAGATCAGGTCGAGACCGAACTCGCGCTCGAGCCGGTCGCGGGTGATCTCGAGGTGCAGCAGACCCAGGAAGCCACAGCGGAAGCCGAAGCCCAGCGCGCCCGAGGTCTCCGGCTCGTAGGCGAGCGACGCGTCGTTGAGCTGGAGCTTGTCCAGCGCCTCGCGGAAGACCGGGAAGTCGTCCCCGTCCATCGGGTACAAACCGGCGAACACCATGGGCACGGGATGCTCGTAGCCCCCCAGCGGCGTCTCGGCGCCCTGGTGCAGGCTGGTCACCGTGTCGCCGACGCGCGACTGGCGCACGTCCTTCACGCCGGTGATGAGGTATCCGGTCTCGCCCACGCCGAGCTCGTCGGCCTTCACGGGCTCCGGGCTGATCACGCCGATCTCGAGCATCTCGTGGGTGGCGCCGGTGGACATCATCCTGATCCGGTCGCGGTGCTTCAACGCGCCGTCGAAGACGCGGACATAGGTGACCACGCCGCGGAAGGTGTCATAGACCGAGTCGAAGATCAGCGCGCGCGGCGGGGCGTCCGGGTCGCCGACCGGCGGCGGGGTCTGCAGGACGATCTCGTCGAGCACCCGCTCCACGCCCTCGCCCGTCTTCGCGGAGACGCGCAGCACCTCGGACTCGTCGCAGCCGATCAGGTGGGCGAGCTCCGCGGCATACTTGTCGGGGTTGGCGGAGGGCAGGTCGATCTTGTTGAGGATCGGGATGATGTGCAGGTCCGCGCCCATGGCGAGGTAGAGGTTGGCCAGCGTCTGCGCCTCGATGCCCTGCGCCGCGTCGACCAGCAGGACCGCGGCCTCGCAGGCCGCGAGCGAGCGCGAGACCTCGTAGGTGAAGTCCACGTGGCCGGGGGTGTCGATCATGTTGAGCACGTAGGCGCCGGCCTCGACGCCGGCCAGGTCACCGGTGTCCACCGTCCAGGGCATCCGGACGGCCTGGCTCTTGATGGTGATGCCGCGCTCGCGCTCGATGTCCATGCGGTCGAGGTACTGCGCCCGGGCCGCGCGGTCGTCGACGACGCCGGTCAGCTGCAGCATCCGGTCGGCCAGCGTCGACTTTCCGTGGTCGATGTGGGCGATGATGCAGAAGTTGCGGAGCAGCGCCGGGTCGGTCCGGCCGGGACGGGGTGCGGGGGCGGGCTTCGTCATCTCGCTGCCCAGTGTGACCGACCCCGCGGCGGCGTCCGAATCGCCCGGTCCCGGCCAGGGCCGATCTCACTCGGCGCTGGCCACGAACTCCTTCGACTTCGCGATGGCGAAGCCCCAACCCTGCTTCAGCGTGGGGTGCGGGGGCAGGGCGACCTCGTCGGGGTTGGTGACGACGTCGAGCAGCACCGGGCCCGGGCGCCCGAACGCCTCGCGCACCGCCTCGTCCACGTCGGCGGCACGCTCGACGCGGACGCCGGGCATGCCCAGCGCCTGCGCCACCGCCGCCAGGTCCGGGTTGTGCAGGATCGTGCCGAACTCGGGCAGCCCCACCTGCTCCATCTCGAGCTTGACCATGCCGAGGCGACCGTTGTCGAAGACGACGAGCTTGACCGGGAGGTCGTGGCTCACCGCGGTGAGCAGGTCACCCAGGAGCATCGTGAGGCCGCCGTCCCCGCAGAGACCGACGACCTGGCGGTCCCGGTCCAGCGCCGCAGCGCCGAGCGCCTGGGGCATCGCGTTGGCCATCGAGCCGAGGTTGTAGGAGCCGAGCAGGCGGCGACGACCGCGCATCCGCACGAACCGCGACAGCCAGACGGTCGACATCCCGGTATCCGTCGTGAACACGGCGTCATCGGCCGCGTGCCGGTCGATGGCGGCGGCGAGCAGCTCCGGCCGGATCCGTGCGTCGGGGTTGTCGACCTTCTTGCGCAGCACCCCGGCGCGACGGGTGTCGTAGTGGGGGTCGGTGAAGTGCTCCTGACCGGAACCCCACGCCTCGTAGGCCTTGCGGGCCCGCTCGAGGTGGCCGGAGTCCTCGCGGGCGTGGAGCATCGGGAGCAGGGCTCGCAGGCCGTGCAGCGTGTCCCCGACGAGGGGATGATCGACCGCGGTGCGTCGACCGACGTGCTCCCCCCGCAGGTCGAGCTGGATGACGGTCTTGCCCTCCGGCAGGAAGTCCGGGTACGGGAAGTCCGTGCCGACCAGGAAGAGCGCGTCGCAGGAGCGGAAGGCCAGCTCGGTCGAGGGGTTGCCGATGAGTCCGGACTGGCCGATCTCGTAGGGGTTGTCGGCCTCCAGCCCCTCCTTCGCCTTGAGGGTCAGCACCATCGGGGCGCCCAGGCGCTGCGCGAGCTCGAGCACCTCGGCGCGGGCGTGGCGGGCGCCCTGGCCCACGAGCAGCGTCACGGACTCCGCCCGGTTCAAGGCGGCGGCGGCGTCGGTCAGCGACTCCGTGGGCGGGGTGGCGTCCGCGACGGTCCGCACGAAGCGGGGCACCGCGGTCCCGTCCGGGACCTCGAGGCCACCGACGTCTCCGGGCAACGTCAGGACCGCGACCCCGCGCTGCGCCAGCGCGGCATTTCCCGCCTGCTCGATGAGCGCCGGAAGCTGCGCGACGTCCATGACGGTCTGGCAGAAGACGGAGACGTCGGCGAAGAGCCGGTCGTTGTCGACCTCCTGGAAGAAGTCGCTCCCCATCTCGGCCCGCGGCACCTGCCCACAGATGGCGAGCACCGGGGCGCGTGACTTCTTCGCGTCGTACAGGCCGTTGAGCAGGTGCACGGACCCGGGGCCCACCGTGCCCATGCAGACGCCCAGGTCGTCGGTCAGCTGCGCCTGCGCCCCCGCAGCGAAGGCGGCGGCCTCCTCGTGGCGCACGCCGACCCACTCCAGCCGCTCATCGCGCCGGATCGCGTCGGTGACGGGGTTCAGGGCGTCTCCCACGACCCCCCAGACGGTGCGGACGCCGTGGTCGGCGAGGGTGGACACGAGCAGCTCGGCGACGGTGGGCATGGCCCCACGTTGACACCGGGGCCACGCCACCGTGCCCGCACGGGTGAGGCCGTCGGCCAGCGCCACCGGGTCGGCCCGGGGCCTCGTCAGCCGACAGGGGGTTCAGCAACGGAAACGGTCGGGATCCGCGCGCTCCCAGTCCGCGGCCCTGCCCCGCGGGGCCCCTGCCAGCGGCTCGCCCGACCCCAGGTGCTCGACGAGGTCGCCGTCGTCGGCTCCCTGCACCAGCCGCTTGGCCAGGTCGACGCCCGTGGCGACCTTGCCGGAGGCGCCGATGCGCACCTGGTCCCGCAGGCCCACCCGACGCAGGCGTTGTCCACGGTCAGCAGCCCTTCGGTCAGCGACCTGCCGACGTGGCCCTGGTACTCCAGCGGCGCGGCCCCGTACCTCCCTCGGACCCGTCGGCCTCCCGTCGGCCAGCTCGCGCATGTGCGCGAGGAACAGCCCGAGCTCGCGTGGCGTCGAAGAAGACCTGGTGGTCGGCGGGCGAGACGACCGTCTGGCCCACCGGCACACCGCGACCAGGTCACCGCCGTGACGATGGTGCGGGACGACGGCGAGCCGAAGCGCCGGCACGGAGGAGTGCACCCGGTACGCATGAGCCGATCTGGTCGACGTCGCGCTCGGTCCCGAACGGCTTCTCCTCCTGCTCCCCCTACGCCCTCTGGTGGACCGAGGTGCGGGTGTTGCGGTCGGAGGGGCGCCTGCCGAAGTTGCGCTCGACGAAGTGCTGCTGGAGCTCGGGGCGGACGCTCTGCACCAGGAACCGGACGTGTCCCGGGACGGGGTCGTTCCGCAGGATGGAGTACCGGGTCTGGACGAGGCCATGGACGCCCACACCGACGAGCACGAGCAGCGCCCCACCGAGCAGCAACCAGCCGGCCCCGCCGATGGCGCCGGCGAGCGTGGCGACCGCGCCGAGGACGGCGAGCAGGCCGAGGGCGAAGAAGCGAAGCAGTCCTCCTGCCTCGCACCCGGGGCCGCGGCGCGCCCTACCCGGTCGGCGCGCGATTTGGGGGCCGTCAGCCGCGCTGGTAGCGTCGATCCTTGCGCGTCCAGCGTCCGTCTGTCCCTGCGCACCCGCATCTTCCACCAGACCAGCACCCGAGCCAGAAGGCGCATCCGTGGCGAACATCAAGTCCCAGATCAAGCGCATCCGCCAGAACGAGCAGCGGCACGAGCGCAACAAGTCGGTCAAGAGCGACCTGCGCACCGCCGTGCGCAAGGTCCGCGAGACCGTCGGCACCGGCGACAAGGACGCCGCGCAGCGCGCCGCCTGGGAGGCCAACCGCAAGCTGGACAAGGCCGCCTCCAAGGGCGTCATCCACAAGAACCAGGCCGCGAACCGCAAGTCGTCGGTGAGCAAGCTCGTCGACGCCATGTGACTCGCGCCGGCCGGACGGCCGGCTCCGCCGGAAGGGCGTCGCTCCACCGCAGCGGCGCCTTTCGTCGTCCCGGAGGGGTCGGGCTCAGCCGACCCGCAGGCCCGTCACGGTCAGCACCAGGCGCTCCAGCGTGTACGGCGCGTCGCCGGCCGCACCCTTGATGTCGGCGTCCGCGCGGGCGACCGCGCGCACGACCTCGCCCAGCCCGTGGTTGGTCCAGCCCCGGAGCTGGCCGCGCAGCATCCGCACCTTCCACGGCGGCGCCCCCACCTCGCGGGCCAGGTCGTCCTCGCGCATGCCGCCGGGCGCCGCCGTCAGGCGCGCCAGCTGCCGGGCGCTGCCGGCGAACGCGGCGGTCACCAGCACCGGTGCGGTGCCGCCGTCCAGGGCCCAGCGCAGCTCCTCGAGCGCCTCCGACCGACGCCCGGAGAACGCCGCGTCGGCGACGGCGAAGGACTTCGCCTCCGCGCGGCCACCGAAGTAGCGTTTCACCTTCTCGACGGTCAGCGTCTCGCCGGGGAAGTCGCTCGAGAGTTGGTCCGCCGCCGCCGACAGCGACCGGAGGTCCTGCCCGACGGCCTGCACGAGGACGCCGGCCGCGTCCTCGTCGATCCGCGCGCCCCGGGCCCGCACCTCGGCCGCGACGAACCGCGGGATCTCGTGGGCCCTGAGCTCGGCCGACTTCACCTCGGTGACCGTGCCCAGCTTGCGCAGCCGCGCGAGCACCCCGGTGCCCCTCTGGCCGCCGGTGTGCACCAGCACGAGCGCGACGTCCTCGACGGGGGCCGCCGCGTAGTGCAGGAGGCCGGGGACCGACTCCTCGGGCAGGTCCTGCAGTGCGCGCACGACCACGCAGCGCGTGGCGGAGAAGAGCGACGGGGCCGACATCTCGCCCAGCGTCCCCACGGTGAGGTCGGCGGCGAGCGCGTCCGACAGCTCGGCCTCGGCATCATGGTCATGGACCGCGGCCTTGACCGCCGTGACCGTGCGCTCGGAGAGGAACTCCTCCTTGCCCGTCACCAGCGTGACCTGGCCGAGGACGTCGGCGGGGCGGGGGCCGCGGGCGGAGGCTGCCATGGTGCGGCCGAGCCTGCCACACCGCGCCGAGAGCACGAACGGTCCGGGGTCAGCCCTCGATGCGGGCCACGGGCTCACCGTCGGCGTCGAGGGCGACGGCGACGGACCCGTCGGTGTCGGTGCGCAGCACCCGCGCTCCCGACTCCTCGAGGGCCGCCACGACGTCCCTGGCGGGATGGCCGTAGTCGTTGCCCGCGCCCACGCTGACGAGGGCCGCGCCCGCCCCCAGCCCGGTGAGCAGGTCGAGGTCCTGGTCGTGGCTGCCGTGGTGCGGCACCTTGAGCACATCGATCCGCTCCCCCACCAGGGCCCGACGCAGGCCCGCCTGCGCGGGGCGCTCGACGTCGCCCGTCAGCAGCAGGCGCAGCCCGCGCACCTCGACCAGGAGGACCACGCTGGCGTCGTTGGCCGCCGAGCCGTCGCCGGGCGGAGCGACGCGCCGCCCGGCCGGCGGCCAGACCACCTCGGCGGAGACGTCGCCGACGACGAAGCGCGTGCCGCTGCCCACCGTCGCCACCGGGACCCGTCGCGCCGAGGCGGTCGCGGCCACCGTACGGGCGCCGCCGGCCGGGTCGGTCAGCGGAGAGGTGAGGATCCTGCCGACCTTCCGGCCGGCGAGCACGCCGGGCAGGCCGTCGACATGGTCGGCGTGGAAGTGGGTGAGGACCACCAGCGGGACGCGGCGCACCGCGAGCTGGCGCAGGCAGGCGTCGACCGGTTCGGGGTCGGGGCCGACGTCGACGACCACCGCCGTCGCGGGCGCGGCTCGCAGGACCAGGGCGTCCCCCTGGCCCACGTCGCAGGCGGCGAGCACCCACGCGGGCCCGGGCCAGGCGCCGTCCCGGTGCGGCAGCCGGTCCGCCAGGCCCGCAGGCATCTGCACCATGCCCACGGCGACGATCAACGCGAGGGCCAGGGGACCCAGCAGCGGACGGCGGAGCACCCTCGGCGCGACCAGGCCGACCGCCAGGCAGGCCGCGGCCAGGCCGAGCAGCGCGGGCAGCGTCGTCCCCCAGTCGACGGCCGGCTGGGGCAGGTCTCCGCCCCAGCGCGCGACCCGGACGATCCACCCCACGCACCAGGACGCCAGCGTGCCGGGTCCGCGTCCGGCGGGCTCCCACGCGAGCCCGGTCAGGCCGCCCGCCAGGCCGAGCACCGTGGCCGGCCCCACGGCCGGCGCCACGAGGAGGTTGGCCAGCACGGCGACGAGGCTGACCTGCCCGGAGAGGCCGGCCACCAGCGGCGTGCAGGCGAGCTGGGCCGTCGCCGGCACCGCGATCGCCTCCGCCACCCAGCGGGGCAGCCATCGGTTCAGCGCATCGCGCCACGCCGGCGCGAGCAGCAGGATGCCGGCCGTGGCGCTCACGGACAGCGCGAAGCCGGCCGTCGAGGCGAGCCCCGGATCGACGAGGAGCAGCCCGAGGACCGCGACGCCGAGGGCACGCAGGCCGCGGTGGCGACCGTTCGAGCCGAGCGCGATCAGGGCGACGGTGCCCATCGCTGCCGCGCGGACCACGCTGGGCTCGGTGCGGGCGAGCAGCACGAAGCCGACGATGCCCGCCCCGGAGACGGCCGCGAGCCACCGACCGCGGACGCCCGCCCAGCGAGCGAGGACCAGCAGGAACCCGACGACCAGGGTCAGGTTGGTGCCCGAGACCGCCGTGAGATGGGTCAGCCCGGTGGTGCGGAAGTCTTCGGCGAGCTCCGGGTCGAGGCCCCGATCGTCCCCGGCCACGAGCGCCGGCACCAGGACCCGCTCGGCCGGCGGCCGGTGCCGCACCGAGGCGCGCAGCGAGGCCCGTACGGCCGCCGCGCCGTCCCAGGCGGCCGACGGGTCGCGGATGGTCTCGGGGCTGCCGCGCGGCCGGAGCAGGGCCGCCGGCTCTCCGGGCCCGTGCCGAGTGGCGCCCGAGAGGAGGCCCGCAGCCTCGACACGGGCGCCCAGCGGCACGGCCAGCCACGCGTCCCCGGCGGTGCCCGACGCCGAGGCGAGCACCAGCACCGGGACGCGCTCCCGCCAGCTCCTCCCCCGACCCGCCACCGCCACGACCCGGGCCCGCACCAGCACCTGGTCTCCGAACTGGCCCCGCACCAGCCGGGGGTCGCCGGTGACGTCGAGCGTGAGTCGGGCGGCAGCCCCCTGGGCCGCCAGGCCGGCGACGGGACCGTGGTCCAGGCGGGCGTCGCGGACGCCGGCCACCGTCCCGACCGCCAGCGCGACGAGCAGCACCGCCACCGCCGTGGTCGCCACGTCGCCGCGACCCCGGCGGCCCGCCGCGAGGATCGCGACCACCAGGAGCGCCACCGGCGCGGCGGCGACGGCGACCCGGCCCACGGAGGGCGAACCCACGATCCAGGGGGTGACCAGCGCCGCCGCCCAGGCGGCCAGCGCGAGGAGCGGCGTCCGCAGGTCGAGGCCGGCAAGGCCGCCCTCGGGCGGCCTCACACGGTGACCAGTGGCGCCACGTCGGCGAGCGTGGCCTCACCGATGCCGTCCACCTCCAACAGCTCCTCGACGGCGGTGAACCGCCCCACCTCCTCGCGCCAGGCAAGGATCTTGCCGGCCGTCACGGGACCCACGCCCGGAAGCGTCTCGAGCAGGCTCTGGTCGGCGGTGTTGAGGTTCACCGGCGCGTCCGGCGGGGGACCACCCGGCACCGGCGCCGGGGCGGGCCCCACACGGGGCAGGCCGACGAGGACCTGCTCGCCGTCCACGAGTGCCCGGGCGAGGTTCACCCCCCGCAGCGCGACGCCGTGCCTGGCCCCGCCGGCCGCCTCGAGCGCATCGACCACGCGCGCCCCGGTCGGCAGCCGCACGATGCCGGGTCGCCGGACGCGCCCGGCGACGTGGACGACGACCTCGTCGGCCGCGCTGCCCGCGCCGTCGGTCGGCGGGTCCGAGGAGGTGGTCGCGGCCGCCGGGGCGGACCCTCGGGAGGCATCGTCAGCACGGCCGGCCTCCCCGGCCCGTGCGGTGCTGCCGGGCGGGCTGAGCGTCAGCCCGACCTCCCCGGGCAGCGCCTCGGGGCGCGAGCGCAGCAACCACCACCCGGAGACGAGGAGCGCGACCACGACCAGCAGCACGATCACCCGCAGGTGGCCCGGGGCCAGCGCCCAGCGGACGGCGGGGCGCACGACGTCCGGCGCGGCGGCCCCGAGGCGGGCGGCTGGCCCGTCCGTCGGAACCCGTCGCCGTCGCGCGGCATGACGTCCGGGCAGCGCACGACCGCCCGGCTGCGCGCTCTCGGTGTCGAGGGCAGCGTCGGCGTCGGTGTCGTCACCGGCACCCGCACCGGCACCCACACCGGCACGGAAGGCCTCCGAGGCGACAGCCTGCCCGGCGGCCGGAGCCCGGCGCACCCGGGTGCCGGCGGGCCCCTCCGTTGTCGCGGGGAGCACGCCGGACAGCTCGGCCTGCAGCTGGTCGAGCCGTCGATCGAGCGCCGCGCGGTGCTCCTCGCGTTGTCGTGCTGATCGCATGCCGGCGACGCTAGGAGCCCGTTGCAGGCCCGGTCGGACGGAGCCCCACGTCTGTGGACGGGCGCCGCCTCGCCGCGCCTGTGCACGACGCGGACCCGCCGCCCTCGCCCCGGCGCGCTCGCCGCTGCCCCCGGCCTCCCTCGCCGCCTACCGGGGCGCGACGCAGACGGCGACCATGCCCGGCCCCACGTGCGCGCCCAGCACGGCGCCGAGCTCGCCGCAGAGCACGCCGCGACCCTCGAGCTGGTCGGCCAGCCGCTCGGTCAGGCTCGTCGCGAGGCCGTCGGCGCGCTCGGCGTTGGCGAGGTGGAAGACGCCCACATCGACCGGCCGGGTGCCGGCGGCCTCCACCGCGAGATCGGCCATCCGGCCCAGCGCGCGGCCGGCGGTGCGCACCCGCTCCATCGACCCCACGACCCCCTCGTCGATGCGCAGCAGCGGCTTCACCGCCAGGGCGCTGCCGAGCAGGGCGGCGGCGGCGCCGATCCGGCCGCCGCGGCGGAGGTACTCCAGGGTGTCCACGTAGAACATCGACGTCGCCGCCGCCGCCCGCCGCTCGGCGGCCCGGGCCGCCTCCTCCAGCGCGGCCCCGGCCTCGATCGCCTCCGCGGCGGAGAGGGCGGCGTACCCGGTGGCGACGCCGACCTGCCGGGTGTCCACCGTGCGCACGGCCAGGCCGCCCTCGGCCGCCTCGCGGGCCGCCCGGCGCGCCGAGTCGACGGTGCCGCTCATCTCACCGGAGAGGTGCACGGCGAGGATCTCGTCGGCGCCGGTGCGCTGCGCCGCCGCCACCCAGGCCTCGAGCAGCCGGGCCGGGGACGGCCGCGACGTGCTCACCGGTGTGAAGGCGCGCAGCGCCTCGGCGATCATGGCCGGCGTCGCGCCGGCGTCACCCTCGAAATGGGTCTCGGCACCGATCACGACCTCCAGCGGCACCACGACGATGCCGCGCTCGGCCGCCATCTCGGGCGGCAGGCTCGCCGTCGAGTCCGTGACCACCACCGGTCGTTTCCTGGCCATCAGGCGCCCCCCGCCCACGCGCCCCTCATCCCACCACCACGTTGACCAGCTTGGGCGCGCGGACGATCACCTTGCGCACCGGCCGCCCGTCCATCGCGCGCTGCACGGCCGGGTCGGCCAGCGCCGCGGCCTCCAGGTCGTCGTCGGCCACGTCGGGCGCGACCTCGAGGCGCGCCTTGACCTTGCCCTGCACCTGCACGACGGCCGTGACGGACTCGCGCACCAGGAGCGCCGGGTCGACGGCCAGCCACGGCGTCGCCGCGACCGGCGCCTCGTGGCCCAGCCGTTCCCACATCTCCTCGGCGACGTACGGCGCCACCAGGCTCAGCAGCTGAGCGACGACCTCGGCCGCCTCCCGCACGGCTGGGTCGGCCGGCCCGGGGCCCCCCTGCTCCGGTGCATGGTCGATCGCCTTGCGGGTGGCGTTGACCAGCTCCATCGTCCGTGCCACCACGACGTTGAACCGGTGCGACTCGATCAGGGTCTGCACCTCGGCGACCGTGCGGTGGGTGAAGCGCCGCAGCGCGAGGTTCCCCGGCGCGGCGTCCGCGCCCGGCTCCGAGGTCACGTCGCCGCTGAGCCGCCAGGCGCGCTGCAGGAAGCGGAGCGACCCCGTGGGGCTCATCTCGGACCAGTCGACGTCGTCCTCGGGCGGACCCGCGAAGACCATGGTCAGCCGCACCGCGTCCACCCCGTATGCCTCGAGCTGCTCGCCCAGGCTGACGCCGTTGCCGCGCGACTTCGACATCTTCTTGCCGCGGTTGATCACGAAGCCCTGGTTCAGCTGGGCACGGAACGGCTCGCCGACCTCCAGCAGTCCCATGTCGCGCAGCACCTTGGTGAAGAACCGCGCGTAGAGCAGGTGCAGCACGGCGTGCTCGACCCCGCCGATGTAGAGGTCGGCCGGCATCCAGGCGTTCGCCGCCTCGGGGTCGAACGGGCCCTCGACATAGCCCGGCGAGCAGTAGCGCAGGAAGTACCACGAGGAGTCCACGAACGTGTCCATCGTGTCGCTGTCCCGCCTGGCCGGTCCGCCGCACGCGGGACACGCGACGCTGACCCAGTCCTCCGCCGCCGCCAGGGGCGAGACGCCCCGGGGCTTGAGCTCGGCGCCGCGCAGCTGCGGCAGCTCCACGGGCAGCTGGTCCTCGGGCACGGCGACCTCGCCGCAGGCCGGGCAGTGCACGATCGGGATCGGGCACCCCCAGAAGCGCTGCCGCGAGAGCAGCCAGTCGCGCAGCCGGAAGTTCACCGTGCCCCGACCCCGGCCCTGCTCCTCCAGCCACGCGATGATGGTCGTCTTGGCCTCGGCCACGCCCATGCCGTCCAGCGACAGCCCCGCGTGCGCGGAGTTGATGGCGGGGCCGTCGCCGACGTACGCCTCGCCCTCGAATCCCTCCGGAGGCGCGACGGTCCGCACGATCGGCAGGTCGAACTTCTTCGCGAACTCCCAGTCGCGCTGGTCCTGCCCCGGGACGGCCATGATCGCCCCCGTGCCGTAGTCCGCCAGCACGTAGTCGGCGGCCCACACCGGGATCTGCTCGCCGGTGACGGGATTCGTGGCGTACGAGCCCAGGAAGACCCCCGTCTTGGGTCGGTCGGTGGCCATCCGGTCGATGTCGGAGGCCGTGCGCACGGAGCGCCGGTACTCCTCGTACGCCGCCCGCTGCCCGTCCGCGCACAGCTCCGCGGCCAGCGGTGCGTCGGCGGCGACCACCATGAAGGTCGCGCCGAAGAGCGTGTCCGGGCGGGTCGTGTAGACCCGCAGCGGCTCCTCGCGACCCTCGACGACGAAGTCGCAGTGCGCCCCCTCGGAGCGGCCGATCCAGTTGCGCTGGGCGTTGATCACCCGCGCGGGCCAGGTCGCCTCCAGCCGGTCCAGCTCGTCCAGCAGCTCCTGGGCGTAGTCCGTGATCCGGAAGTACCACTGGGTCAGCTCGCGCTTGGTCACGGTCGCGCCGCAGCGCTCGCACTCGCCGTCCACGACTTGCTCGTTGGCCAGCACCGTCTGGTCCTGCGGGCACCAGTTGACGGGGCTGTTCTTGCGGTAGGCCAGCCCCCGCTCGCGGAACTTCAGGAACAGCCACTGCGTCCAGCGGTAGTACTCGGGGTCGGAGGTGTGCAGGCGGCGCGTCCAGTCGAAGGCCAGGCCGTAGTGCTTCATGGAGGCGGCCTGGGTCTCGATGTTGGCGTAGGTGTACTCCGCGGGGTGCGCATCGTGGCGGATCGCCGCGTTCTCCGCCGGCAGCCCGAAGGAGTCCCACCCGATCGGGTTCAGCACCTCGTAGCCGCGGAAGCGCCAGTAGCGCGCGATCACGTCGTGCAGCGCCAACACCTCGGCGTGCCCCATGTGCAGATCGCCGGAGGGGTAGGGGAACATCGTGAGCGCGTAGCGCTTCTCCCGCTCCCCCGAGAGCACGGCGGCGTCGTCTGCGGTGAAGGGCGCCAGCTCCTCCCAGCGCGCCTGCCACTTCTCCTGCACCGCGCGCACGTCGTACGTCGCCGCGTCCGCCTCACCCTGACGGGCCGTCTGCTCAGCCATTCGCTCGGTCTTCTCCTGGTCGTTGCTGGGTGCCGCCCCCTGTGCCGTCACGGCATGAAAAAACCCCTCGCAGGGAGGGGTGGCCGCGTGACCCGCCGGTGGGGGTCAGCGCGGCGCTCGAAGGAGCAGCATCGTGGTGCGCACCCGACGATGGTAGCGCCTCGCCTCCTGGGGCGCCGGTTCGACTGCCGGGCCTGCGGCTAGCCTCGCCGGCATGAGCGAGACACCCGACCTGTCCTCCCGTCCCCTCGCCGACCTCTTCCGGCTCGACGGCAAGGTCGCCGTGGTCACCGGTGCGTCCAGCGGCCTCGGCGTCGCCTTCGCGCTGGCGCTCGCCGAGGCGGGCGCCGACCTGGTGCTGGGCGCCCGCCGCACCGACAAGCTCGAGGAGACGGCCGCCGCCGTGCGGGACCTGGGCCGCCGCGTGGTCACGCGGGCCACCGACGTGGCGGACCCCGAGCAGTGCACCGCCCTGGTGGAGGCGGGGATGTCCGAGCTCGGCCGGATCGACGTGCTGGTCAACAACGCGGGGATCGGCACCGCCGCGCCGGCCACCCGCGAGGAGCCCGAGGCGTTCCGCCAGGTGATCGACGTGAACCTCAACGGCTGCTACTGGATGGCCCAGGCCTGCGGCCGCGTGATGGGGCCGGGCTCCTCGGTCGTGAACATCTCCAGTGTCCTGGGGATCACCACGGCGGCCCTGCCGCAGGCGGCGTACGCCTCGTCGAAGGCGGCCCTGATCGGCATGACCCGCGACCTCGCCCAGCAGTGGACCGGGCGCAAGGGCATCCGCGTGAACGCGCTCGCCCCCGGTTTCTTCACCTCCGAGATGACCGACCAGTACCCGCCGGGCTACCTCGACTCGCAGCAGGAGCGGCTGCCGATGGGCCGCAAGGGCGAACCGCGCGAGCTGGCAGCGACGCTGGTCTGGCTCGTCTCCGACGCCGGGGGCTACCTGACAGGCCAGACGATCCCCGTCGACGGCGGGATGACCATCACCTGAGGCCGGCGGCGAGACCCCGGGCCGCGAGGGCGTCGCCTAGCCTGAGACGACATGCGCACCTCCCCTGCGACCCCGCCCCGCATCGTCGTGATCGGCGCCGGCTTCGGCGGACTCGGCGTCGCGATGGCGCTGCGCAAGGCCGGGCACCGGTGCGTGAGCGTGCTCGAGCGCGCCGATGCGGTGGGCGGCGCCTGGCGCGCGAACACCTACCCCCACGCCGCCTGCGACGTGCCCTCGTCTCTCTACTCCTGGTCCTTCGCGCCCAACCCCGCGTGGCCACGGCGCTACGGCCGGCAGCCCGACATCCTCGCCTACATCCAGCGCACCGCCGCCGAGGACGGCGTGCTCGACCGGGTCCGCACCGGCGTCGAGGTGACCGGGGCCGCCTTCGACGACGAGACCCGCACCTGGCGGGTGCGCACGCACACCGGCGAGGAGATCGAGGCCGACGTGCTCGTCCCGGCCGTGGGCCAGCTCTCGCAGCCGATGATCCCCGACCTGCCCGGTCGGGGACAGTTCGCCGGGCCCGCCTTCCACTCGGCCCGGTGGCGCCACGACGTCGAGCTGCGCGGCAGGAGCGTCGCCGTGGTGGGCACGGGCGCGAGCGCCATCCAGTTCGTGCCGGGGATCGTGGACGAGGTCGGGTCCATGACCGTCTTCCAGCGCTCCGCGCCCTACGTCGTGCCCAAGCCCGACCGCGCCTACACCCGGCTGCACGGGCGCGCCTTCGAGCAGGTGCCCCGCGTCCAACGGTTCGGGCGCCGGCTCACGCGCACCCTCTCGGAGGCCTTCAACACGTCGTTCACCGACGGCGGCCCGGTGCGCTGGTGGCTCTACCTGTTGTGGCGCGCCCAGCTGCGGGCGCAGGTGCGCGACCGGCGACTGCGGCGCGCACTCGAGCCCGACTACCCGCTGGGCTGCAAGCGCCTGCTCTTCGCCAACGACTGGTACCCCGCCGTGACCCGGGACCACGTCGAGGTGGTCACCGAGGCCGTCTGTGAGGTGCTGCCGCACGGCGTGCGCACCGCCGGGGGCGCCGAGCACCCGGCCGACGTGATCATCTGGGGCACCGGCTTCGAGGCGACCCGCTTCCTGGCCCCGATGCAGGTCACCGGTCGCGGCGGCGTCCGGCTCGACGACGTCTGGTCCGACGGCGCCTGCGCGCACCTCGGCATCACCGTCCCGGGCTTCCCCCGGATGTTCCTGATGTACGGCCCGAACACCAACCTCGGCGGCTCCTCGATCATCCAGATGCTGGAGTCCCAGGCCGACTACGTCGTGCAGGCCGTCGACGCGATCGCGGGCGGCCGCGCCGCCTGCCTCGACGTCCGCGAGGACCGGCTCGATGCCTACGACGCGGAGATGCAGTCCCGCCTGCGCGACACGGTGTGGAGCTCGTGCGGCAACTGGTACACGGCGTCGTCCGGTCGGGCCACCACGAACTGGCCCGGCCGGGTCGCCGAGTACGAGGCGCGGACCGCGACGTTCCGGCTCGAGGACTTCGAGGAGGTATCGGACTGATGCCGGACACCTCACCGCCCGGTCCCTCGCCCCGGGGGGTCTGGTTCCCGCCCGAGCCGTGGGACCTCTCGGGCCGCGGGGCGCTCTCGGTGTGGCTGCTGGCTGCCGACCGGCTGCCCCCGCTGCCCGCCGGCACGCGACCGCTGACCCTGCGCGGCCGGGCCCTCGCCGCCACGATGTTCGTGGCCTACGACGACACCGGCCTGCTGGCCTACCGCGAGCTGCTGGCCGGCGTCGTGGTGCGGCACGGCCGCGGCCCCGCCCTGCGGCCTGCCTTCACGATCACCGACATCTGGGTCGACTCCGAGGCCTCGCGCGCCGGCGGCCGCGCGCTGTGGGCGATCCCCAAGGAGATGGCCCGCTTCTCCGGCAGCGCGTCCGACGGCCGCACCGACGAGGCCGCGTGGGCCGAGACCGGCGCCGGGACGAGGCCGATCGCCACGGCCCGGTTCGGCCCCTCCCGCCTCCTCGGACGCCTGCCCGCGCTGCGGCTGCCGATCCCGATCGTGAGCCGGGTCGTCCAGCAGGAGCGAGGCGCCGCGCTCGCGAGCCGGATCCGCGTCGGCGGCCGCGTGCGCCCCGCGGCGGCTCGCTGGGACCTCCCCGCCGACGGTCCGCTCGGCTGGCTTGCCGGCGCGCGCCCCGGGCGTCACCTGCTGGCCGAGGACGTCACCATGCGCTTCGGACCCCGGCGGGGCTGAACCGGGCCGGGCTGGATCCGGGCCGGGCTGGGTCCGGGCCGGGCTAGATCGCGATGCGGTGCACGCCCAGCGCCGCGCCGAGCTGCTGCTCCTCGTAGGAGAAGTGGCTCTCGAGCAGCGCGCACAGGTGCGTGAACTCCTGCTGCAGCGTCTCCAGGAGGCTCGGGTCGCTCCCGGCGCCCTCCTCGACCAGCCGCACCAGGGTCCGGTCGAGCCGCGTCAACATCGCGTGGACGACCTCGTGCTCCTCGAGAAGCTGGTCGAGGACCTTGCCCATGTCTGCGTCGGCCGAACGCAGCGCGGGATAGACGTGGGTGTCCTCGATCCGGTGGTGCACCTCGATGCCGCGGCACAGCTGGCCGCAGAAGGACCCGAGCTGCTGGTAGGCGGCCGTCAGCCCGACGCCGTGGATCGATGCGCGGGCGTCCCCCACCCCGGCGGTGCCCTCGACCACCTGGGTGATGACGCGCGCGGCCCGCGACAGGCCGTCGCGGTACATGTCGTGGATCATCCGCAGGTGGTCCCCATGAGCCCGGGACAGGTCGTCCACGCCGTCGTACACCGCCCCCCGGGGGCGCGCGTCTTCATCGAAGGTCGGCAGGGACTCCATCGCATCGACCCTAGGGCCGCCGCGGGCACGCTCCGAGCCATCAGTTCGGGTGACCACCCCGTTCCGCGCGGCCCGCCCTGGTCGCCGCACAGCGGGCTTCGGGCGGACCGGGTCGGTCGTTTTGTCCGGAAACGGCCGCCGGACAACGGCCCCGGCCGGTCCGAAACCGGACCGGCGCGGTGCTCGGTGGAGCTGAGGGGACTCGAACCCCTGACCCCCTCCATGCCATGGAGGTGCGCTACCAGCTGCGCCACAGCCCCGCGATGCGGGTCGCCACCGGTGGCAACGACGGCCGAAATACTAGCGTTCGGCGGATCCGATGACGAATCCGGGGCTCTGGCGGGGCCGGGCACCCGCCACCGCTCACGACGCCGGCGCGGCCCGCCGGTTGTAGGCGCGCAGCCGCATCCGGTACGGGGTCGCCCCGACGCCGTCCGGCTCGGCCTCCAGCTCCGCCCAGGCGCAGTTCTCGAGGCCGCGCAGGGCGAGGTAGGCGTCGTCCGGCCAGCCCAGCATGCCGGCGATCGCCACCCTGATCGCGGCGCCGTGGGTGACGGCCACACACACGCCGCCCTCGGCCGAGGCCGCCACCAGCTCCCAGAGGGCGGGCAGCATCCGGCCGCGCACGTCCTCGGCCGTCTCGCCTCCCGGCACGACGTCGAAGTCGCCGGTGACGAAGCGGGCGTGCTCCTCCGGGTGCGCCGCTGCGTACTCGTCGTGGCTGGCACCCTCGCGGTCGCCGAGGTGGTATTCCCGCAGGCGCGGGTCGGGCGTCGGGACCAGGCCGGTCGCCGCCCCGATGTACGCCGCGGTCGCGCGGGCCCGCGCCAGGTCGGACACGGCCAGCCGCGCCGGCCGCAGCGCCGCCATAGCCGAGGCCACCGCGGCCGCCTGCGCGTGGCCCGTCGCGTCGAGCCCTACGTCGGACTGTCCCTGCACCCGCCGGGCGGCGTTCCACCCGGTGCGCCCGTGCCGCAGCAGGACCAGGGTGCGGCGCGGGTCGCTCACGGCGCGCCGGCATCCCCGCCGGCGGCCTGGGCCGGCCCGGTGGGTCCGGTGGAGACCTCGGGCAGCGCCAGCACGGGGCAGTCGCGCCACAACCGCTCCAACGCATAGAACGCCCGGTCCTCCTCGCGCTGCACGTGCACGACGATCTCGCCGTAGTCGAGCAGCACCCAGCGGCCGTCGCGCTCCCCCTCCCGGCGCACGGGCTTCTCACCCGCCTCGCGCATCCGCTTCTCGACGGCGTCGACGATCGCCCGGACCTGCCGGTCGTTGGCGCCGGAGACGATCAGGAACGCGTCGGTGATCGCGAGCTGGTCGGAGACGTCGAAGGCGACGATCTGCTGGCCGAGCTTGTCCGCGGCCGCGGCGGCGGCGGCGTGGACGAGCGCGACGGCGTGCTCCGTGGCGGTCATGCTCCCCCCTCGGCGCCGGGGCCGGGCGCGTGGCGCCGGCCGGGATCGGGCTCGTGGCCGGGGCGACGGTACAGCCCGTGCTTGGCGATGTATTGGACGACCCCGTCGGGCACGAGGTACCAGACGGGCTCGCCGCGGCCGGTCCGCTCGCGGCAGTCGGTCGAGGAGATCGACAACGCGGGGATCTCCACGATGGTGACGTCGTCCGGGGCGAGGCCCGACAGCGAGCCCGCGTCGGTGCTCCACCCGGGCCGGGTGCACCCGACGAAGCTGGCCAGCCCGAAGAGCTCGTCGGCGTCCCGCCAGGTGAAGATGTCGGCGAGCGCGTCGGCGCCGGTGATGAAGTACAGCTCCAGGCCGCCGACTCGCCCGTCCAGGGTCTCGTGGAGGTCCCGCAGCGTGTCGATGGTGTACGTCGGCCCCTGCCGCTCGAGATCCACCCGGGAGACGGTGAAGCGGGGGTTCGACGCGGTGGCGATCACCGTCATCTCATAGCGGTACCGCGCGTCGGAGACCTCACGGTCGGACTTCTGCCACGGGTCACCGGTGGGCACGAAGACCACCTCGTCGAGGCCGAACCGCGCCTGCACCTCGGAGGCGGCGACGAGGTGACCGTGATGGATGGGGTCGAAGGTGCCGCCCATCACCCCGACCCGCCGGGGGACGGGTGCGCTCACGGCCGGGCCCGGTCGCGGGTCACGCTCAGCTGTGCTCGCGGCCGCCACCGAAGGCGATCAGGGCCAGGAGCAGCCCGAGGAGGATGGCCAGCGTGATGATGCCGATGCCCACCGGTGAGATCGGCATCTCCCGCAGGGACTCGGAGGCGAGGACGGTGACGGCCAGCGGTGTCATGGCGCTCACCCTAGCGGGGCGGCAGCACGCGGGCACCTGCCGCCCCGAGCCGGTCACCGGACGTGTCCCGCACCCGTGACGACATACTTGGTCGAGGTCATCTCGGGCAGCCCCATCGGGCCGCGGGCGTGCAGCTTCTGCGTCGAGATGCCGATCTCGGCGCCGAACCCGAACTCTCCGCCGTCGGTGAACCGGGTGGACGCGTTCACCACGACGGCGGCCGAGTCCACCCGGGCCGTGAAGCGGCGCGCGGCCTCGAGGTCCCGGGTCAGGATCGCCTCCGTGTGGCCGCTCGACCAGCGCCGCACGTGCGCGACCGCTGCGTCGAGGTCCTCCACGACGGCGGCGGCGAGATCCATGGAGAGGTACTCGGTGGCCCAGTCGTCGTCCGTGGCCTCCACGACCCCGTCGTACTCGGCGAACCGGTCGCACCCGTGCACCGTCACGCCCGCCTCCTGAAGCGCCTCGATGACCCGCGGCACGAACTCGTGCGCGACGTCCTCGTGCACCAGCAGGCTCTCGGCCGCGTTGCACACGCTCGTGCGCTGCGTCTTGGCGTTCACCACGATGGCCAGGGCCTCGTCGAGGTCGGCGCTGGCATCGACGTACACGTGGCAGTTGCCCACCCCCGTCTCGATCACCGGCACGGTCGACTCCTCCACGACGCTGCGGATCAGGCCCGCGCCCCCGCGCGGGATCAGGACATCGACCAGACCGCGGGCCCGCATCAGCTCCTTCACGCTCTCGTGGGAGTCCGGCGCCACCAGCGCGATCGCGTCGGCGGGCAGCCCCGACGCCGCGACGGCGGCGCGCATCGTGCTCACCAGGGCGCCGTTGGACGACCGAGCGCTGGAGGAGCCGCGCAGCAGCACCGCGTTGCCGGACTTGAGGCAGATCCCTGCCGCGTCGGCCGTCACGTTGGGTCGGGCCTCGTAGATCATGCCGACCACGCCGAAGGGCACGCGCACCTGGCGCAGCTCAAGGCCGTTGGCCAGCGTGCCGCCCCGGACGACCTCTCCCACCGGATCGGGCAGGGCCGCCACGTCGCGCAGCCCCTGCGCCATGGCGGCCAGCCGGTCGGGGCCCAGCCGCAGCCGGTCGACGATGTTGCCGGGGGTGCCCTCCTGCTCGGCGCGCTGCACGTCGTCGGCGTTCGCCTCGAGCAGCACGCCCGCGTCGTGGAGCAGGGCGGCCGCCACGGCGTGCAGGGCCCGGTCCTTCTGCTCCCGCGTCGCCAGGGCGAGGTCCAGGCTGGCCTCCCGGGCCCGGCGGGCGAGCTCGTGGACGTCGGTGGTCGTGGTCATGCCCCGAGCGTAGAACCCTCGGCCTTCCCCCCACCGTCCGCCTCGCGCCCCTCGCGCCGGGCGCGCTTCCCCCTGCTCGCGCCGTCGCGGAACCGGACGGGTCGCTCGCGCGTCCGATCAGCAGCCGCACTCGGAGGCTTCGCAACCGTACGGGCCTGGGCGGCACATCCGGAAGGAACCGCGATGCCCCTCACCCCACGCGCACGCGGCTGCGTCGCCGCCGCTGCGTCCCTCTCGCTCCTCGTGGCCGGCGCCGTCGTCGGCCTGCCCCCCTCCACCGTTGCCGCCGAGCCGGGCACGGCCGACCCGGTCGGGGTGCCCGTCGCGGGGCCCCTGGGCCTCTACGCCCCGACGAAGGTGACGGTCACGCGATTCGGCCGCCACGTCTACGGCGACCTCGGGCTGAAGCTGGTCGCCGGCGAGGAGCCCGTCGAGATCCGCACCCGTCGCCCGTCCTGGGGCGAGCCCATCGAGGCGGAGGCACGCATCGGCGACGCCGTCGTCCCGCTGCCCCGGGTCGCTCTGCGGAGCCAGCGCCACCTGAGCGGCATGCTCCGCCTGAAGGTCGCCCGGTTCGACGGCACCACGGTGCGTTCCTTCGTGCGGCCGGTCTGCCTGAACCAGTGGCGCACCGAACGCATCCGGCCGGACGCGCCCGCGCGGTCGCCGTACCCACGGTTCTGCCCGCGCGGCGCCTTCACGATCGGGGCGGTCCAGGGCATCCAGGCCGGTTGGGCCACCTCGGCACTCGGCGCCTACAGCCGGATGCGGCTGCCCACGGGCCGCTTCCGCGTCACCGCCCGGATCGCGCGCCGGTACGCCGCACCGATGGGCCTGTCCGAGGAGGACCGCGAGACCGGGTTCACCCTCGTCGTCCGCTCGCGCCGCGGCGGCGCGCGGCCCACCCCCCGGGACGCCGCGCCCTCCCCGGGCGCCGACATGCGTCCGGCGACCCGGGAGCCGGCCGGCGCCGGGGCGGCGGTCACGAGCGGCCCGCTGCCCGACCTGCGTTCCCTCCCCGCGTCGGGCATCGGCCTCGACCGCGCCGGCCGCTTCCTGCGGTTCAGCGCGACGGTCTGGAACGCGGGCGACTCACCGCTGGTGGTCGACGGCTTCCGCGACGCGGACAGCGAGCACATGGCGGGCTACCAGTACTTCTTCGACACCACCGGCGAGCAGGTCGGCTACGAACGGGTCGGCCAGTTCCACTGGCACCAGGCACGCACGCACCGCCACTGGCACTTCCTCGACTTCGCCCGCTACTCGTTGCTCGACGCGGACAAGCGGGAGGCGGTGCGCTCCCACAAGGAGTCCTTCTGCCTGGCCAACACCGACGCGGTCGACTACACCGTGGAGGGTGCCGACTGGCGCCCGCAGCACACCGACCTCGCGACCTCGTGCGGCCGGAGGGGATCCCTCTCGCTGCGGCAGGTGCTCTCCTCGGGCTCCGGCGACACCTACGCCCAGTTCCGGGCCGGTCAGTCCTTCCGGGTGGCCGGCCTCCCGGACGGCCGATACTGGATCGAGGTGCGCGGCAACCCCGAGGGCGTGCTGCACGAGCACTCCGGCGCGAACAACGCCGCCCTGCGCAAGATCTGGCTGGGCACGCGACGCGACGGCAGCCGGTTCGTGCGGGTTCCGCAGATCGGGCTGATCCGCGAGTAGGCAGCGACCGGCCGGGCCCTCGTGGGCGGGCCGGGTCAGCCCTTGCGCTTGTTGACGGCCTCGGTGACGGCGGGGAGCACGGAGTGCAGGTCGCCGACCACGCCGAAGTCGACCAGCTCGAAGATCGGGGCCTCGTCGTCCTTGTTGACGGCGACGATGGTCTTCGAGGTCTGCATGCCCGCGCGGTGCTGGATGGCACCGGAGATGCCGTTGGCCACGTAGAGCTGCGGCGAGACCGTCTTGCCGGTCTGGCCGATCTGGAAGCTGTGCGGCATCCAGCCCGAGTCCACCGCCGCGCGGGACGCGCCGACCGCGCCGCCCAGCGCGTCGGCCAGGCCCTCCACCTCGGAGAACTCCCCGCCGGTCCCGCGGCCGCCCGCGACCACGATGGCGGCCTCGGTCAGCTCGGGACGGCCCGACTGCTGCCGCGGCTGCGAAGCCACGACCTGAGCCTTCCTCGCCGACTCGGAGATGGTCGCCTCGAAGTCCTCGACGACCCCGGCGCCGGCGGACTCCTCCGGCGTCGCCGAGTTCGGCTTCACCGCGATGATGGGCGTGCCGCGTGTCACCCTGGACCGCACCGTGAAGTTGCCGGCGAAGACGCTCTGCGTGGTGACCGGGCCCTCTTCGACGTCCACGGCGTCGGTGATCAGGCCCGACTCGGTCTTGATGGCCAGCCGACCGGCGATCTCCTTGCCGTCGGAGCTCGAGACGATCAAGACGGCGGCCGGGGAGGTCTGCGCCATCAGCTGCTGGAGCACCTCGGCCCGGGGGGCCACGAGGTAGCCCCTGATGTGCGTGTCGTCGACCGAGTAGACCTTGTCGGCGCCGAACGCCGTCAGCTTCTCGGCGGCGTCGGCGACCTGGTCGCCGGACCCGATGAACACGGCCGAGGGCTCCCCGAGCCGCTTGGCGAGCGCCAGCAGCTCCAGGGTCGGCTTGCGGACCGCTCCGTCGACGTGGTCGACGAGCACCAGAACTTCAGACATGTGCGCTGCGCTCCTCAGATGAACTTCTTCGAGGCAAGGAACTCGGCCAGCGCTGGAGCGCCCGAGCCCTCCTCGTCGGTGATGATCTCGCCGGCGCTCTTCGGAGGACGCTCGGCGGTCTCCTCGACCTGGCTCCAGGCGACGGCGAGGCCCACCTTCTCGGCCTCGATGCCCAGGTCCGCCAGCGACCAGGTGTCGAGCTGCTTCTTCTTGGCGGCCATGATCCCCTTGAAGGAGGGGTAGCGCGCCTCGCCGGTCTGGTCGGTCGCGGAGAGCACCAGCGGCATGGTCCCGCCGATCACCTCGGTGGCGGTGTCGCCGTCGCGCTTGATGCGGACCTCGCGGCCCTGGACCTCGATGACCGAGGCCATGGTGACCTGCGGCAGATCCAGCCGCTCGGCCAGCATCGCGGGGACGACCATGCCCGCCGCGTCGGTGGACGCCATGCCGCACAGCACGATGTCGAACTCGCCGATCTTCTTGATGGCCTCGGCCAGCACCAGCGACGTGGCGACGTAGTCGGAGCCGGCGATCGCGTCGTCCGTGACGAGGACGCCCTGGTCCGCACCCATCTGCAGGGCCTTGCGGACGGCGTCCGTGGCCCGCTCGGGACCGACGGTCAGCGCCGTCACGGTCACCTCCTCCTCGGACTTCTCCTTGATCCGGAGCGCCTGCTCGACGGCGTACTCGTCGAGCTCGGAGAGCAGACCCTCCACGCCGTCGCGATCGACGGTGTGGTCCGAGTCGAACCGCCGGTTGCCGGTGGCGTCGGGCACGTGCTTTACGCAGACAACAATCTTCATGGTGTGTGGCCGGAGCCGGGCCCTCCTGTGCTACGTCAGTGTGGTGGCGAGGTTACCGGCCGGTTCGGTCCGGTGAGAACTCGACCGGTGGTGCGCCTGCTCACACGCGGGGCGCCTGCCTGCGAGGCTCCCCCTCACCCGGTCGGCGACCCACGAACCATTCCCGTCGCCATCCGGTCAGCGGCCCGCGAACGTCGCCTTCCCAGGGCCCTCCTCCACGAACGAGCTCATGCCCGTGCGGCGGTCCTCGGTCGCGAAGAGCGCCGCGAACTGCTGGCGCTCGATCTCGAGACCCGTCTCGAGGTCGGTCTCGAGACCCCGGTCGACGGACTCCTTGGCCGCGCGCAGCGCCAGGGCGGCGGCGCCGGAGAACTGCCCGGCCCACGCGGCGGCCTCGTCGTACACGTCGGCGGCCGGGACCACCCGGTCGACCAGGCCGATCGCGAGCGCCTCGTCGGCCATCACGAAGCGTCCGGAGAAGATCAGCTCCTTGGCCCGGCTCGGACCGACCAGCCGGGCCAGCCGCTGCGTGCCCCCCGCGCCGGGGATGATGCCCAGCAGCACCTCGGGCTGGCCGAGCACGGCGTCCTCGGCGGCGAAGCGCACGTCCGCCGCCATGGCCAGCTCGCAGCCGCCGCCCAGGGCGTACCCGTTGACGGCGGCCACCACCGGCTTCGGGATCCGGGCGACCGCGGTCACGGCCGACTGCAGGGGCCCCGAGCGCCCGACCATGTCGCGGTGCGACATCTCCGCCATCTCCGGCACGTCGTTGCCCGCGGCGAACACCCGCTCCCCGCCCCAGACGACGACCGCGCGGATGTCGTCCCGATCGGTCGCCTCCGCGGCGGCAGCCCGCAGCTCCTCCTGCACGGCGACGCTGATCGCATTCATCTTCGGCCGGTCCAGCCGGATGGTGCCGACGCCGTCGGCGACCTCCAGCCGCACGTGCTCGCCCATGCCTCTCCCCTCATCGGTGCCCCATCGGTACCCCGCGGTGCCCACGGGTGATCTGGGCTCGGACCCTACCGCCGCCGGTCCCGGCGCAGGGATCGGCAACAATGAGCGCGTGCCCCCGGTTACCTGGACCCGCCTCGGCCAGCGAGCGAAGGTGTGGCCCGGCCGCCACTGGCCGCTCGGCGCCACCTGGACCGCGGAGGCGACGAACTTCGCCGTGCACGCGCCGCGCGCGAGCGCCGTGTGGCTGTGCATCTTCTCCGACCGGCCGGACGGTGGCCTGCGGGAGCGGCGGCACCCGCTCACGGAGCAGTCGCTCGGCATCTGGCACGGGGCGCTCCCCAACATCGCCCCCGGCACCCGGTACGGCTTCCGCGCGGCCGGCCCCTGGGAGCCCGCGCAGGGGATGCGGCACAACCCCGCCAAGCTGCTGCTGGACCCGTACGGGCTCGCGGTCTCCGGCAGCTTCCAGCCCGGCGCGACCACGCTGGGCTATGTCCCCGGGCGACCGGGGCAGCGCTCCGGCAAGGACTCCTCGAAGCACGTGCCCCGCAGCGTCGTCGTCGACCCGACCGACGGCGGCACGTTCGACTGGGAGGGCGAGGTCCCGATGCGCCGCCGCTGGCGCGACACGGTCATCTACGAGTGCCACGTCAAGGGGATGACGGCGCTGCACGACCGGGTCCCCGAGGAGCTCCGGGGCACCTACGCCGGCCTCGGCACGCGGCCGGTCACCGACTACCTGACAGACCTCGGGGTCACGGCGGTCGAGCTGCTCCCGGTCCAGCAGCACGTCTCGGAGCCCCACCTGACCGAGCGCGGCCTCGTGAACTACTGGGGCTACAACACGATCGGCTACTTCGCCCCGCAGGGCGCCTACGCGGCCGCCGGCGACCGCGGCGGCCAGGTCCGCGAGTTCAAGGAGATGGTGAAGTCCCTGCACGGCGCCGGCCTCGAGGTGATCCTCGACGTGGTCTACAACCACACCGCCGAGTCGGGGACGCTCGGGCACACGCTCAGCTTCCGGGGCCTCGACGACCGGGGCTTCTACAAGCGCGTCCCGCCGGCGCCCGGCCCCGACGGCGCCGCGCCGGCCTTCGACGACACGTACTTCGACGTGACCGGCTGCGGCAACACGGTGGAGTCCAACAACCGGCACGCGCTGCGGCTGATCCTCGACTCGCTGCGCTACTGGGTCACCGAGATGCACGTCGACGGCTTCCGCTTCGACCTGATGTCGGCGCTCACCCGCACCGGCGCGGAGATCGACATGGACTGCGCCCTGCTCACCGCGATCGGGCAGGACCCGGTGCTCCGGCACGTCAAGCTGATCGCCGAGCCCTGGGACGCCACGATGGAGGGCTACCTGGTCGGTGAGATGCCGCCGCCGTGGACGGAGTGGAACGGCCGCTACCGGGACGAGGTGCGCGACTTCTGGTGCAGGCCCTCGCCGGTCATCCGTAGCCTGGCCACCCGGCTGGCCGGCTCCTCGGACCTCTACGCGGACGACGGACGCTCGGCCTACGCCTCGATCAACTTCGTCACCTCGCACGACGGCTTCACCGTGCGCGACCTGGTCTCCTACGACCACAAGCACAACGAGGCCAACGGGGAGGACAACCGCGACGGCACCGACGACAACCGCTCGGCGAACCACGGCGTCGAGGGCGAGACGGACGACGTGGGCATCGTGACCGTGCGGCGTCGCCAGGCGGCGAACCTGATGGCCACGCTGTGCCTGTCGAACGGCGTCCCGATGATCACGGCCGGCGACGAGCGCGGCCGCACCCAGCACGGCAACAACAACGCCTACTGCCAGGACAACGAGCTCAGCTGGATCGACTGGCGCCCCGACAACGCCTGGCTCGACGTGTACGAGGTGACCAAGGCCGCGCTGCGGCTGCGCCGCGAGCACCCGGCCCTGCGTCAGCGGCACTGGTTCGAGGGCCAGCCGACGATCCCGGGCGGGCCCCGCGACCTCGCGTGGCTGCACCCCGCCGGGCGCCAGATGACCTCCGAGGACTGGCACGACGACGGGCTCGCCGCGGTCGGGATGTTCGTCTCGGGCAACCCGCTGCGCGCCCCGGGGCCGCGCGGGGAGCAGGAGGTCGACGCCTCCTTCGTGATCTGGCTGAACGCCTCTCCCGACCCCGCGCGGGTGCACCTGCCCGAGAACGACTGGGTGCAGGAGGGCGAGATCGTGCTCAGCACCAACCCGGGACGCGAGATCGGCACCGTGGTCGTCGCCGGGAGCGACCTGGACCTGGCCGGCCGCAGCGTGCTGGTGCTGCGTCAGTCCTGACCATGGCGGAGCTGCTGCTGGTCGCGCTGGCGGTGCTGTGCTTCGCGCTGGTCTCGCAGAAGCTCGCCCTCTCCCCCATCACCGCGCCGATGGTGTTCACCGGCTTCGGGATCGCGGTCGGCCCCGCCGGACTCGGGGTCTTCGACCTCCAGCTGCGGGGCGAGGCGGTCTCGATCCTCGTCGAGGCCACGCTCGTGCTCGTGCTGTTCACCGACGCGATCCGGATCGACCTGCGCGCCCTGCGCCGGGAGGCCGGGATCCCCGGCCGGTTGCTCGGCGTCGGGATGCCGCTGACGATCCTGGCCGGAACGGCCGCCGCGTACGTGATCGTCCCGGGGCTCGGGCTGGCCGAGGCGGCCCTGCTGGCGGCGGTGCTGGCGCCCACCGACGCCGCGCTGGGCCAGGCGGTGGTCAGCGACCGGCGCCTGCCGGTGCGGATCCGGCAGGCCCTGAACGTCGAGAGCGGGCTGAACGACGGCGTGGCCGTGCCGGTGGTCACCGTGCTGCTGGCCGTCGTGGTCGCGGAGGAGGTCGGTGGCACCGCCGACTGGATCAGCTTCGCGGCCAGCCAGGTGGGCTGGGGTCTCGCGGCCGGCCTGCTTGCCGGCAGCGCCGGCGGGCTGCTGTTGGACCGGCGGGTGCGCTCGGGCGCCGTCGAGGGGGTCTACCGCCAGCTGGGGGCGCTGTCCCTCGCCGCGACGGCGTACGCGGGGGCCGAGCTGGTGGGCGGCAACGGGTTCATTGCCGCGTTCCTCGCGGGCCTCACCTTCGGCCAGGTCGCGCAATCCGCCCACGAGGGCGTCCCGGACTTCACCGAGGACGAGGGCGAGCTGCTCACCGACATCACCTTCCTGGTCTTCGGTGCCGTGCTGGTGGGCCCGGTCCTCGGTGACATCACGTGGCGCGACGCCGCCTACGCCATCGCCTCGCTGACCGCGGTCCGGGCGCTCCCGGTGCTGCTGGCGATGGCCGGCACGCGCACGCTGCGGGAGACGCGCCTCTTCCTCGCCTGGTTCGGTCCGCGCGGGCTGGCGTCGATCCTGTTCGCGGTGCTGGTGGCCGACGAGCTGGACAGCCCGACGGGCGAACGGATCTTCACGGTGGCGTGCTGCACGGTCCTCGCCAGCGTCGTCCTGCACGGCCTGACCGCGGCCCCCTGGGCCGGGCGGCTCTCCGCGCGGATCGCGGCCGCCGGCGCGCCCCTGCCCGAGACGAGGCCAGCACCGGAGCTGCCGACGCGGCGACGGCTGCACCCGGCGCCTCGGCAGCGCCCGGCGCCCGGCGAGACCTGAGGTCCCGCCCGATCAGGGGAGGGCCACCAGGCCGAGCTCTGCCGGGGCGGCGAGCAGCGGGTGGCGCGGGAGGACGCGCACGGTCCAGCCGAAGGGGCCGGGGCGGTTCAGGTCGGTGCCGCCCTCGAAGCGGTGGTGCCCGTGCTCGTAGGTCTCGGCCGGCGTCAGCGTCTCGCTGACCACGTCCACCAGGTCGTCGGTTGCCTCGACGCGGCCGTGCACGAGCTGGACCTCGACGTCGTCGGGCGTCAGGTCGCCCAACGCCACCCACGCGCGCACCCTCAGGGGGGTGCCCACCTCGCGCACCTCCGGGATGCCCTCGGTCTCCGCGTGCTCGACGCGGACGCCGGCCCAGCCCGCGCGCACGCGCCGCTTCCAGGCCGCGAGGTCGCGGGCTCCCTCGTGGTCGGCCCCCAGAGTCCGGGCCGTCTCGGCGGCGGGCAGGTAGAGCTGCTGCACGTAGTCGCGCACCATCCGGCTCGCGAGCACCTTCGGCCCCAGCGAGCGCAGCGTGTGCCGCACCATCTCCAACCAGCGGTCCGGGACGCCGTCCGTGCCCGTGTCGTAGAACCGCGGCGCGACCTCGTGCTCCAGCAGGTCGTAGAGAGCGGCCGCCTCGACGTCGTCGCGGCGGTCCGGATCGCCGAGCACGTCCGCCGAGGGGATCGACCAGCCGTTCGAGCCGTCGAACCACTCGTCCCACCACCCGTCCAGGATGGAGAGGTTGAGCCCGCCGTTGAGCGCGGCCTTCATCCCCGACGTGCCGCAGGCCTCGTAGGGCCGCAGCGGATTGTTGAGCCAGACGTCGCACCCGGGGTAGAGGGGCAGCGCCATCTCGATGTCGTAGTCGGGCAGGAACGCGATCCGCTGCCGCACCGCGGGATCGTCGGCGAACTGCACGAGCTCCTGGATGAGCCGCTTGCCGCCGTCGTCGGCCGGGTGGGACTTGCCGGCGATCACCAGCTGCACGGGCCGCTCCGGGTCGAGCAGCAGCTTCGTGAGCCGGTCGCGGTCGCGCAGCATGAGCGTGAGCCGCTTGTAGGACGGCACCCGGCGCGCGAACCCGATGGTCAGCACGTCGGGGTCCAGCGCGTCGTCGATCCAGCCCAGCTCGGCCTCGGCGGCGCCCCGCTGCTGCCACGACGCGCGCAGCCGGCGGCGGGCGTCCTCGACCAGGCGGACACGCAGCACCCGCTTGGTGCGCCAGATGTCGGCGGAGGAGACCCGGTCGACGGCGGCGAAGGCATCGCCGTCGGCGTGGTCGACGTCCACGCCGGCCCCGGAGGCGAGCGCGAGCACCTCGCGGGCCATCCAGGTCGGCGCGTGCACGCCGTTCGTGATCGAGCCGATCGGCACGTCGGCCTCGTCGAACGCGGGCCACAGGCCGTTGAACATGCCGCGGGAGACGTGGCCGTGCAGGTGCGAGACGCCGTTCGCGCGCTGGGCCAGGCGGAAGCCCATCACGGCCATGTTGAACACGCCCGGGTCCCCGCTGTCGTAGTCCTCGGCGCCCAGCGCCAGCACCCGGTCCGGGTCGAGACCCGGGACGGGCCCGCCGCTGCCGTTGCCCCCGACGACGTACTGCGCCACCAGATCGCGCGGGAAGCGGTCGATACCGGCGGGCACCGGGGTGTGGGTGGTGAACACGGTGCCGGCGCGGCTGACCTCGAGGGCCTCCTCGAAACCCAGCCCCGGGCCGCCGTCGGCGACCGTCAGCTCGCGGATCCGCTCGAGGCCGAGGAAGCCCGCGTGGCCCTCGTTGGTGTGGAAGACCTCCGGCTCCGGGGCCCTGCTCAAGCGGGACCAGGCGCGGAGGGCCCGCACGCCGCCGACGCCGAGGAGGAGCTCCTGACGCAGGCGATGCTCGCTGGCGCCGCCGTAGAGCCGGTCGGTGACGGCGCGCAAGGCGTCGCTGTTCTCCTCCACGTCGGAGTCGAGCAGCAGCAGCGGCACGCGGCCGACCTGGGCGACCCACACCCGGGCGACGAGGGTGTCGCCGGGCACGCCGACGCCGACCCGGGCCTGCGAGCCGTCCGCCTCGCGCAACGGCGCGATCGGCAGGCCATGCGGGTCAAGCACCGGGTAGGTCTCCCGCTGCCAGCCCTCCCGGGACAGGGACTGGCGGAAGTAGCCGTAGCGGTAGAGCAGGCCGACGCCGACGATCGGGACACCGATGTCGGAGGCGGACTTGAGGTGGTCGCCAGCCAGGATGCCCAGGCCGCCCGAGTACTGCGGCAACGGGGCGGCGATGCCGAACTCGGGCGAGAAGTAGGCGATGGACGCCGGGCCCCCCGGGCAGCGCTGCTGGTACCACCGGTCCTCGGCCAGGTACGTCTCCAGGTCACGGGCGGCGGCGTCCAGGTCCCTGCGAAACGGCGGGTCGTCGACCAGGGCCTCCAGCCGCCCGGGGTCGACCTCACCCAGGAACTGCACGGGGTCGTGGCCGGCGGCCTCCCAACCCTCGGGGTCGATCGCCCGGAAGACGTCCTGGGTCGGTGGGTGCCACGACCAGCGGAGGTTGCCCGCAAGCGTGCCGAGAGCCGACAGGGCCTCGGGCAGGACGGGCCGGACGGTGAATCGGCGGATGGCGCGCACACCTGGACGCTAGCCGCCCGGGGTGGATCTCGTTCCCATCCCCCTCCGGCCCATCCCCTCCGGGCGGCGACGCACGGCCACGTCATGATGGGCCCCGTGAAGGTGATCGATCCCCAGGGCAGGCGCTGGCGGGTGTCCCGGCGATGGTTCCTGTGGCGCCCTCGGGCGATGGAGCTCATGCGCAACCCGAAGATGCCTGACCAGACCGGCGACGAGTCCCAGCGGTCCCAGCGCACCGATGCCTACGGCGGCCACGCTGACTTTTCGCCGACCGGGCTGCCGCTCGCGATCCTCGAGCGACTGCTGCTGCTCGTGCTGCTGCCGCCGACCGTCCTGGCCCGCGCGCTGAACCTGCTGCCGTGGACCGTCGTGGCCCGTCAGGGCCAGAACCCCCGCTGGGAGTCGTCGGTGCGGGGCGCCGCGGCGGCCGCGCGCGTCGTGGCCGAGGTCGTCGACACGATCGAGCAGGGCAGGCGGCTCAGCGACGGACCCGACGGGCGCGCCTGACCCGAGGAGGCGCTTCATCCGCCCGCGTCCGGTCGCTCGTGCCAGCGCGCCCGTGCGGGTGCGGGACCCCCAGGGAGCGGTGGAGCGTGCGGCGTCGCTGGTGGCCGGGCGCCGGATCCGCCGAGCCGGCGCGTTTCCGCGATCCACCTCACCCCCGGGGCGTTGCGGACACCACGGAGGACCTCGCTAGGTTGGACCGATGGTCGGACGAATCCCCGTCGTGGATGTGCACCCCCTGGTCGACCTGGGCCGTCGACCGGCCAAAGCCACCCAGGGCGAGCCCTTCCCCGTGACGGCCACCGTGTTTCGCGAGGGGCACGACAAGCTGGGCGCCGAGGTCGTGGCCACCGGACCCGACGGCCAGGCGCGACCGCCGGTCCGGATGGAGCCGGTGGGCCCCGGTCGCCCGGACGTCTACGAGGCCTGGGTGACACCCGACGTGCAGGGGGACTGGACGTTCACGATCCAGGCCTGGTCCGACCCCGTGGCCACCTGGCAGCACGCCACCGGGCTGAAGGTTCCCGCCGGGGTCGACGTCGAGCTGATGTTCACCGAGGGTCGGCTGCTGCTCGAGCGGATCCTGGCCGAGGTCCCCGGCGACGACCCCGACCGCGCCGTGCTCGACGCCGGCCTCGACGCCTGCGGCGACGACACCCGCCCGCCCGAGGCCCGACTGGCCGCGCTGGAGTCCCCCGAGATGGGGGCGGCGCTGCGCCGCCACCCGCTGCGCGAGATGATCACCAGCGAGGGCCCCTTCCCGGCGTTCGCGGACCGTCCCCGCGCGCTCTTCGGAAGCTGGTATGAGTTCTTCCCCCGCTCCGAGGGCGCCTATGTCGACGAGGCCACCGGCGCGGTCGTCAGCGGCACCCTGCGGACCGCCGCGAAGCGGCTCGACGCCGTCAAGGCCATGGGCTTCGACGTCATCTACCTGCCGCCGATCCACCCGATCGGCGAGGTCAACCGCAAGGGCCCGAACAACACGCTGAACCCCGGCCCCGACGACCCGGGCTCCCCGTGGGCGATCGGATCGCGGCACGGGGGCCACGACGCCATCCACCCCGACCTGGGCACGCTCGAGGACTTCGAGGCGTTCCTGGACCGGGCCGAGGTGCTCGGGCTCGAGGTCGCCCTCGACTTCGCCCTGCAGGCGGCGCCCGACCATCCGTGGGTGACCAGCAACCCGGAGTTCTTCACGACGCGGGCCGACGGCTCGATCGCCTACGCCGAGAACCCGCCGAAGAAGTACCAGGACATCTACCCGCTCAACTTCGACAACGCCCCCGAGGCGATCTACCACGAGATGGAGCGGGTGCTGCGGCACTGGATGGACCTCGGCGTCCGGATCTTCCGCGTGGACAACCCGCACACCAAGCCGGTCCCGTTCTGGGAGCGGCTGCTCGACGAGGTCCGCCGCACCGACCCGGACGTGGTCTTTCTCTCCGAGGCGTTCACCCGGCCGGCGATGATGCACGGCCTGGGCGCCGTCGGCTTCCACCAGAGCTACACCTACTTCACCTGGCGCACCGGCCGACGGGAGCTCGCGGACTACATCAGCGAGCTCTCCCACGCCAGCGACCACCTGATCCGGCCGAACCTCTTCGTGAACACGCCGGACATCCTGCACGCCTCCCTTCAGTACGGCGGCCCGCCGGCGTTCAAGATCCGCGCGGCGCTCGCGTCCACCGCCTCGCCGAGCTGGGGCGTCTACGCCGGCTTCGAGCTCTACGAGCACGTGGCGGTGCGGCCCGGCAGCGAGGAGTACCTCGACACCGAGAAGTTCCAGGTGCGCGTGCGCGACTGGGAGGCCGCCGAGCGCGAGGGCCACACCCTGGCGCCCTACCTCACCCGCCTCAACGAGATCCGCCGGGCGCACCCGGCGTTGCAGCTGCTGCGCAACGTCACGGTGCACGCGTCCGACGACGACGCGGTGCTCGTCTACAGCAAGACCGCCGCGGCGACGGACGGCGACCTCGACGGCGAGCGGGACACCGTGATCGTGGCGGTGAACCTCGACCCGCACGGCACCCGCGAGACCATGGTGCACCTCGACCTTCCGGCGCTCGGCCTGCGCCACGGGGACTCGTTCGTCGCCCACGACGAGATCACGGGCGAGTCCTGGACCTGGACCGAGCACAACTACGTGCGCCTCGACCCCGGGCACGAACCCGCGCACGTGCTCACCGTGAGGAGGCCGCGGTGAGCACGGACACCCCGACCGTCGCCCCCTCCGGCCGGCAGTCCTCCGAGGTCGTCGGAGCGACGCCGGACTGGTTCAAGACCGCGGTGTTCTACGAAGTGCTGGTCCGCTCCTTCCGCGACTCCAACGGCGACGGCACGGGCGACTTCGCCGGGCTCACCGAGAAGCTCGACTACCTCGCCTGGCTCGGCGTGGACTGCCTGTGGATCCCGCCCTTCTTCCCCAGCCCGCTGCGCGACGGCGGCTACGACGTCGCCGACTTCGTGGGGGTCCTCCCCGAGGTCGGGACGGTCGAGTCCTTCCACACGTTCCTCGACGCGGCGCACCAGCGCGGCATCCGCGTGATCATCGACTTCGTCATGAACCACACCAGCGACCAGCACGCGTGGTTCCAGGCCAGCCGCTCCGACCCCGACGGGCCCTACGGTGACTTCTACGTCTGGTCGGACACCGACGACCTCTACCGCGACGCGCGGGTGATCTTCGTGGACACCGAGCCGTCGAACTGGACGTGGGACCCGGTGCGCGGGCAGTACTTCTGGCACCGGTTCTTCAGCCACCAGCCCGACCTGAACTTCGACAACCCCGACGTCGTGGAGGCGATCTTCGACGCCCTCGACTTCTGGCTCGACATGGGGCTGGACGGGTTCCGCCTCGACGCGGTCCCCTACCTCTATGAGCGTCCCGGGACCAACGGCGAGAACCTGCCCGAGACCCATGCCCTGCTGCGCCGCCTGCGCCACCACGTCGACGAGAAGTACCCGGGCCGGGTGCTGCTCGCCGAGGCGAACCAGTGGCCGGCCGACGTCGTGGACTACTTCGGCAACCCCGACGTCGGCGGCGACGAGTGCCACATGTGCTTCCACTTCCCGGTGATGCCGCGGCTGTTCATGGGGGTGCGCCGCGAGAGCCGCTACCCGATCTCCGAGATCCTCGCGCAGACGCCGGCGATTCCCGACGGCTGCCAGTGGGGCATCTTCCTGCGCAACCACGACGAGCTGACGCTGGAGATGGTCACGGAGGACGACCGGGACTACATGTGGAACGAGTACGCCCGGGACCCGCGGATGAAGGCCAACATCGGCATCCGCCGGCGCCTCGCACCGCTGCTGGAGAACGACACCAACCAGATCGAGCTCTTCACGGCCCTGCTGCTCTCGCTCCCGGGCTCGCCGGTCCTCTACTACGGGGACGAGATCGGCATGGGCGACAACATCTGGCTCGGCGACCGGGACGGCGTCCGCACGCCGATGCAGTGGACGCCGGACCGCAACGCCGGCTTTTCCGGCGCCACCCCGGGCAAGCTCTTCCTCCCGGCGATCCAGGATCCGGTGTACGGCTACCAGGCACTCAACGTCGAGGCCGAGCTCGAGAATCCCTCCTCGCTGCTGCACTGGACGCGGCGGATGCTGGCGGCCCGCCGACGGCATCCGGCGTTCGGGCTCGGCGGGTTCCACGATCTCGGTGGGTCCAACCCGTCGGTGCTCTCCTACGTGCGCGAGCACGTGGGCGCCGAGGGAGACCGCGACGTGGTCCTGTGCGTCAACAACCTCTCGCGCTCCCCGCAGCCCGTCGAGCTCGATCTGCGTCGCTACGAGGGGTGGCAGCCGGTGGAGCTGTTGGGCGGCGTCCCGTTCCCGACGATCGGCGAGCTCCGCTACTTCCTGACCCTGACCGGACACAGCTTCTACTGGTTGCGGCTCACGGCACCCGAGCACACGACGGAAGCAGGTCTGCTGTGACCCCTCCCCCCACCCACGACGAGCAGAACGAGCAGAACGAGCAGCTCGCCGCCTACCTCGGACGCACCCGCTGGTTCGGCGGGAAGGGCCGTCCGTTCCGGGTGAGCGGGTCGGTCCGGGCGGCGGTGTTGCCCGGCCGCCGGCCGGACGGACCCGCCGTCGTGGTGCACGTGGTCCGGGTCACCTACGAGGACGCCGCCACCGACGCGGCGGACGCCCGGGAGCTCTACCAGGTGCCGCTGGCCTGCTACGCGGAGCCGCAGCAGCGCCTGGAGCATGCCCTCGTCGGACGCCTGGACGATGCGGAGCTCGGCCGGGTCCATGCCTACGACGCGGTGCACGACCGGGAGGCGGCCGACTGCTGGTTGCGCGCGTTCTCGGCGGCCGAGCCCTCGAGCGAGGACCAGGGCCGGACCTTGCCCGCCGAGGGCACCCCACTGAGGTTCCACCGCCTCCCGGGCCACGACCTGGACCTCTCGGCGCACTCGACCCTCTTCACCGGCGAGCAGTCGAACTCGTCGATGACCTTCGGCGAGGACGCCCTGCTCAAGGTGTTCCGCAAGGTCACGCCGGGGGTGAACCCGGACGTGCAGGTGCACGAGGTGCTCACGCGCGCCGACTCGCACCACGTCGCCCGCCTCTACGGCTGGCTCGACCTCGACGCCGGGATCCTCGGGGACGAAATCCTCGGGGAGGGGGTCCTCGGGGAGGGCGAAGGCGGGGACGTCGTCCAGCTGGCGATGCTCCAGGAGTACCTGCGCACGGCCAGCGACGGCTGGGAGCTGGCGCAGGCGTCCGTCCGCAACCTGTTCCACAGCGACGACCTGCACGCCCGCGAGGTCGGCGGGGACTTCTCCGGCGAGTCCTCCCGGCTGGGCGCGTCGCTGCTGGAGGTGCACGGCGTGCTGGCCGACGCCTTCGGGCGCGAGGAGCTGACGGGCGACTCCGTGCGGCGCCTCTCCGGAGCCATGCACGACCGACTGGCGGGCGCGCTGGCCGCCGTCCCCGAGCTCGCGCCCTACGCCGGCGCGCTGCGGGCGCTCTATGACCAGGTGGCGGCGCTGGAGGCCGTCACGGTCCATCGGGTGCACGGTGACCTGCACCTGGGACAGACGTTGCGCACCGTCGACGGCTGGAAGCTGGTCGACTTCGAGGGCGAGCCGGCCCGGCCGCTGCGCGAGCGGCTGCTCCCGGACTCCCCGTGGCGCGACGTCGCCGGGATGCTGCGCTCCTTCGACTACGCCCCGCACGTGGTGGAGCGGACGATGGCGGAGAACGACGCCGACTACGCCGGGTTGCTCCATGACCGGGCCGAGGAGTGGGCCAACCGCAATCGGAACCACTTCCTCACGGGCTATGTCGAGGGCATGCTGGCCGACACCGACCGCGTGCTGCTGGCCGCATACGAGGCCGACAAGGCCGTCTACGAGACCGTGTATGAAACCCGCAACCGCCCGGGCTGGGTCAGCATCCCGCTCGCGGCGGTCGCCAGGATCGGAGGAGCCGCATGAACCCGACGAGCCCGAAGGCCGGAGCGGGCGCGGCCGCCGCGCCGCTGCCCCTCGACCACGCCCAGGTCGACCAGCTGATCCGCGGCGAGCACGGCGATCCGCACGCCGTGCTGGGACCGCACCCGCACCCGGGGGGGACGGACGGGGCCGGCGCGGCCACCACGGTGCGGGTGCTGCGACCGCTGGCGCGCTCGGTCACGGTGCGCTGGCGCGGCCCGGGCGGCGAGACCGAGACCCCGCTCGCGCACGCCTACGAGGGCGTCTGGGTCGGCGTGCTCCCGATCGACGAGGCCCCCGACTACCGGGTCCTCGCGGCCTGGGGCGACGACGAACCGGTGGTCACCGACGACCCCTACCGCTTCCTGCCCACGGTGGGCGAGATGGACCTGCACCTGATCAACGAGGGTCGGCACGAGCAGCTGTGGGAGGTTCTCGGCGCCCGGGTGCGCCGCTACCCCGCGCTCGGCTGGGGCGAGGAGGTGTGTGGCACCTCGTTCGCGGTCTGGGCGCCGCACGCCCGGGGCGTCCGGTTGCAGTCCGACGGCAACAACTGGGACGGTCGCGCGCACCCGATGCGCCAGCTCGGCACCAGCGGCGTCTGGGAGCTGTTCATCCCCGGGGTCGGCTCCGGCACGGCCTACCGCTACGCCATCCTCGGGGCCGACGGGGAGTGGCACGAGAAGGCCGACCCGATGGCCGCGTGGGCGGAGCCGCCGCCCCAGACGGCGTCCCGGGTCTTCGAGACCTCCTACACCTGGGGCGACGACGCGTGGATGAGCGAGCGGCCGACGAAGCAGCAGGTGCACGAGCCGCTGTCGACCTACGAGGTGCACCTGGCCTCGTGGCGCCGCGGCCGCACCTGGGAGCAGCTGGCCGAGGAGCTCTCGGCGTACGTCGCCGAGCTCGGCTTCACGCACGTCGAGCTGATGCCGGTCATGCAGCACCCGTTCGGGGGCTCGTGGGGATACCACGTGACGTCCTACTACGCGCCGGACAGCCGGTTCGGCGATCCCGACGGATTCCGGATGCTGGTCGACCGGCTGCACCAGGCCGGCATCGGCGTGATCCTCGACTGGGTCCCGGGTCACTTCGCGACGGACGAGTGGGCGCTGGCCCGCTTCGACGGGACCCCCCTCTACGAGGATCCCAACCCGCAGCGCGGCTGGCAGGAGGAGTGGGGATCCCACATCTTCAACTTCGGTCGCAACGAGGTGCGCAACTTCCTCTACGGCAACGCCGTCTACTGGCTCGAGCAGTTCCACGCCGACGGCGTGCGGGTCGACGGCGTCGCGTCGATGCTCTACCTCGACTACTCCCGGGAAGAGGGCGAGTGGACGCCGAACAAGTACGGCGGCCGCGAGAACCTGGAGGCGGTGCAGTTCCTGCAGGAGCTCAATGCCACGGTCTACCGCCGTGTCCCGGGCATCGTGACGGTGGCCGAGGAGTCGACCTCCTGGCCCGGCGTCACGAAGCCGACCTCGGAGGGCGGCCTGGGCTTCGGCTTCAAGTGGAACATGGGCTGGATGCACGACTCGCTGACCTACGTGCAGTACGACCCGATCTATCGCGCCTACCACCACGGCGAGCTGACCTTCTCGCTGGTCTACGCTTGGTCGGAGAACTACGTGCTGCCGATCAGCCACGACGAGGTGGTGCACGGCAAGGGCTCGATGCTGCGCAAGATGCCGGGTGACCGGTGGCAGCAGCTGGCGAACCTGCGGGCCTACCTGGGCTTCATGTGGGGCCACCCCGGCAAGCAGCTGCTGATGATGGGGGTCGAGCTGGGCCAGGACTCGGAGTGGGCCGAGTCCCGCGAGCTGGACTGGTGGCTGCTCGACCACCCCGAGCACGGCGGCGTCCAGGCGCTGGTGCGGGACCTCAACCGGGTCTACCGCGACTGCCCGGCGCTGTGGCGCGCCGACGACGATCCCGCCGGGTTCGCCTGGATCGACGGCAACGACGCCGGCCGCAACACCTTCGCCCATCTGCGTCGCTCCCCCGGCGCCGCCGACGTCGCCTGCGTCACCAACTTCGCCGCCGTGCCGCACGAGGGCTACCGGCTCGGCCTCCCCTCCGCGGGCACCTGGGAAGAGGTGCTCAACACCGACGCCGCCGGCTACGCGGGGTCGGGTGTCGGCAACCTCGGCGCGGTCGAGGCGGTCGAGGGCGACTGGTCCGGCCAGCCCGCGCACGCAGAGGTGGTGCTTCCCCCGCTGGCGACCGTCTGGTTCCGTCGCCGTGACTGACCTTCCCCCCGCAGGGAGGGCCGCGGCCGACCTGCCGACGCTCACCGACGGGGTGGTGCGGCTGCGCGCGTGGCGCGATGAGGATGTCGCCGCGGGGGTGGCCGGGCAGGACGAGGAGATCCGGCGCTGGGCCGGCCGCGAGGCACCGGCCACCGTGGAGGAGCAGCGGCGGCTGGTGCGGGAGTGGCAGGCGGCCTGGCGTGCCGACCGCTCGGTCGTCGCGTTCGTCGTCGAGGTGGACGGCGCGATGGTCGGCCACGTCGAGGTCCGGGGGGCCGCGGACGGGGGCGGCACCCTGACCTGGACGCTGTTGCGGGGCCGGCGCGGCCAGGGCTACGCGACCCGCGCCGTGCGGGTGCTCGTGGACTGGGCGCTGACCGAGTCGGCGCAGGGCGGCCTGGGCCTGCAGCGCGTCGAGGCCCGCCTCGACGTCCGGCACGACGCGTCGCACCGGGTCGCCACCCGCGCGGGACTGCACCGCGAGGGCGTCCAGCGGGTCGTGCCCGGGATGGGCGACCGCGCCGACACCACCGAGTACGCCGTCCTGGCCCGGCTCGCGACCGACCCGCCGCTGACCGAACCGGAGTCCTTCCGCGCGCTGCTCAACTCGTTCCTGCCGCGCAAGCGCGCGATCAGCCAGATGATGATGCGCGATGCCCGGGCGCGGGTGCTGCTGTGCCAGCTGACGTACAAGCGGGACTGGGACCTGCCCGGCGGCGTCGTCGAGGTCGGCGAGTCGCCGCAGCGGGCGGTTGCCCGCGAGGTCAGCGAGGAGCTCGGCCTGGAGGTTCCGGTCGGCGACCTGCTGCTGACCGACTGGTTGCCGGCCTGGAGCGGGTGGGACGACGCCCTGTGCCTGGTGTTCGACGGGGGGCAGCACGACGCCGGGATCGTGGCCGGGATCGTGCGGCAGACCCGCGAGATCCGCTCGGCCGCCTTCTGCACGACCGAGGAGGTCCGGGAGCGGTGCACCGACTTCACGGCCGGGCGGATCTCCCGCGCCCTGGCCAACCTCGGGGCCACCGGCGGCTACACCGAGCGGGGTGGGACGGGCGCCTGAGGGCTCCACGCGAGCAGATCGCGGGCCAGACCGGTGGCGCCGATGACCGCCCCGGGCATCACCAGCACGGCGCCGAGAGGCACCAGGAAGCAGAGCTGGGTCACCACCCCGAAGCCGAGCACCTCGGCGCGATGCGCGGCCAGCAGCCGTCGGCGTGCGTGCCGGTCCATCCCCCGCGCCTCCAGCGGGCGCGCGAGCAGCTCCGCCGCCAGCAGCCGGCCGCCCACCAGGACGCCGAGCACGGCGCCCACCGTCGCGCCGACCACCGGTAGCAGGGCGAGCACCAGCACACCGAGCCCGGACGCGAGCCCGACGAGCAGCACCACGCCGGAGTCGCGCAGGGAGCGCCACCAACCGAAGCCGCCGTCCGGCACCTGACCACCGGGACCCAGGTCGCCCAGCGCGACCTCGGCCTGACGCCAGATGTGCTCGTAGAAGGGGTCCCCGACCGCCAGCACGATCGCGGTGAAGGTCACGGTCGCCAGGAAGCCCGCGGCCAGCAGCACCGCCAGCGCCAGGGTGACGCGCAGCACGGCGCGCCACGTCTCGTCCCACTCCTCGGCAAACGGCGTCGCGGCCCCGGCGAGTTCGTCGACCCGGAGCGCCAGGACGACGAGCGCGGCGGCCACCAGCACGAGCACGAGCAGCGCCGGCGCGACGCCGAGCAGCATCAGGCGCGGACGGGTCCGCCACGTGGCGAGCCCGCGGCCGAGGTGTGCAGCTCCGGCGATCGGGCCTCGCGGCATGCCGCCCAGGACCCCGCCGTCGCTCAGAACAGGGCCGAGGCGAGCGCCTGACGCCCGCGGGCCACCCGCTGATCGTCGTGACCGACCACCGCGAACAGGTCGACCAGGTGCTCCCGCGCGGCGGTGCGGTCGTCCCCGGCGGTGCGCCGGACGAGCTCGACCAGCCGGGCGAAGGCGTCCTCGACGTGGCCACCGATCAGGTCCAGGTCGGCGCAGAGCGTCTGGGCCCCGACGTCGTCCGGGCGCTCGGCGGCGGCGGCGCGGGCGGCGGCCGGGTCGGCGTCCCGGGTGCGCAGGTAGAGCCCGGACCGGGCCAGCCCCGCGGCGGCCTCCCCGTCGGCCGGATTGGCGTCGAGCAGCTTCCGGTACTCGGCCACCGCGCCGTCGAGGTCGTTGTCGACCAGCGCCTGCTCGGCCGCGGCGAAGCGGGGGTCGCTCGTCGGCTCGGCGTCCTCCTCCTCGTCCTCGGCGGCGGGCCCGGTGCGGGGCTGGTGCCGACCGGTCACGCCCTGGGAGGTGAGCTGCTGCGCGACCTGGGTCAGCGCCGTGCGGAGCTCGTCGATCCCGACCGCCTCCTGCAGCAGCGGCATCGGCCGCCCGTCGACGACGGCGACCACGAGCGGCACCTGCGGGATCTGCATCGCCTGGGCGATCTCGGGGTTGGCGTCCACGTCGACCAGCCCGAGCAGGTAGCGCCCCTCGTGCTCCCCGACCACGGTGACCAGGTCGTCAGCGAGCCGGCCGGACTCGGGCGACTGCGTGCGCGAGAAGAACACCAGCAGCACCGGGGCCGTCTGGGACTGCTCGATGGCCGACTGGAAGTTCTGCTGGTCGATCCGCAGGGAGTACGCCGTGCCGCCCGGCCCGGTGGACCCGGGGCCGGCACCGGGCTGCTCGCTGGATGCCGGGCGCTTGAGGCCGGACAGATCGATGGCACCGGGGCGGCTGAAGGGCTGCTGCGTCATGCCCCCATCATCGCGGATCCGGGACGCGCCCCGACGACGGGGGGCCGTCGGCCCGAGCCCGGTCGGGCGCCGCCGTCAGCTCTGCTGCGCCGCCGCCTTCTCCGCCGCCTTCCCCGCGTTGCTCTGGTGCACCGCATGCGCGACCTCGTGCTCGCGCTCGTCGGCGTGGCCGACGTAGGTCAGCCGGCGCAGCCCCTGCTTCTGGGCGGCGGACTCGAAGGTGAGGTGTCCGAAGCCGAGGAGCCGCCCGTGCAGCGGCTTGTCCACGGTGGTGTCGAGGATGCGCGAGAGCCGGACCGAGGCGCGCTTGGTGCCGAGCACCCCGTGGAAGCGCATCACGCGCATGTTGGTGAGCACGAAACGGTCCTTGTGGTGCTCGGCCACCTGCCAGAGCACGTGGAAGGTCACCCCGACCGCGAGCAGCAGGGGGAGCGACGCGGCGTCCAGCGACCACGCGAACAGGGGGATGAGCAGGATCAGGACGAGCACCGACTCGAGCGCGGCCAGCCACAGCGACGCCCAGTGCTTGGGCACCTCCATAATGATCACCTCGTCGAGGTCGCGCAGGAGGTGGCGGCCCACGTCGGGGCCGGCGAACATGCGCCGGACGAACCCCCGCGGCGCGACGAGGCGGGGCATCGCCTCAGAGCCCGCGGATGAACTCGAGCATCGCCTGGAAGGTCGCCTCGCCGGCACCCACGATCCACCAGAAGGCGTCGCTGAACATGAGGGCGAGTCCCTGCGGGTCCTGGAACAGCCAGAAGACCACGAAGACGACGAGGACGGCCACGATCAGCTTCTTCACGTCTACCGCCTCGCTCGGTCCTGGGGAAGGGATCACAGAACGTCCCCTTTCGTATCACCAGCCCCAGCGCTCGCGCGAGCGGCGCGCCGCTCAGTCGCGAGACAAGAGCTCGTCGGCGGCCGCGTAGGGGTCGATCTCGCCGGCGACGACGCGGATCGCGAGGGCGTCGAGCAGGCCGTCGTCCCCGAGGTCGCCCCAGCGCTCGCGGAGCGACGTCAGCGCGATCGCCTGGACCTCGTCGCGAGCGCGGCGCTGCCGGGCACGGTCCCGGCGACCGTCCCCGGCCAGCCAGGCCAGGTGGGCGTCCAGCTGCTCGACGAGCTCGTCGATGCCGGTCCCCTCCCGCGCCACGGCACTGACGACCGGCGGCTGCCAGGACCCCTCGGGCCGCTCCGCCATCCGGAGCATGCCGCGCAGCTCGCGCAGCACCTGATCGGCGCCGTCGCGGTCCGCCTTGTTCACCACGTAGACGTCGCCGATCTCCAGGATCCCCGCCTTGGCCGCCTGGATCCCGTCGCCCATGCCGGGGGCCAGGAGGACCACGGTGGTGTCGGCCAGGCCGACGACCTGGATCTCGCTCTGCCCCACCCCCACGGTCTCCACCAGGATGACGTCGCACCCGGCGGCGTCCAGGACACGCACGGCCTGCGGCGTGGCCCAGGACAGGCCGCCCAGCTGCCCCCGCGCGGCCATCGAGCGGATGTAGACGCCCTCGTCCAGCGCGTGCTCGGACATCCGGATCCGGTCGCCGAGCAGCGCACCGCCCGAGAACGGCGAGGAGGGGTCGACGGCCAGGACGCCGACCCTCTTGCCGGCCGCGCGCAACGCGGAGACCAGCGCGCTGGTCGTGGTCGACTTGCCCACCCCGGGGGGGCCGGTCAGCCCGACGACGTGCGCGGTGCCGGCGTGCGGGACCAGGGCGGCCATCACCTCGCGCAGCCGCGGCGAGGCGTCCTCGACCATGCTCACGAGCCGGGCGACCGCCCGGGGCTCCCCCGCACGGGCCTGCTCGACGAGCTGCTCGACCCCCCTGGGGTCAGCTGCGGGGGACACGCACGATCAGGGCATCGCCCTGGCCGCCACCGCCGCAGAGTGCGGCGACCCCGGTGCCACCCCCGCGGCGCTTCAGCTCCAGCGCGACGTGCAGCACGACCCGCGCACCCGACATGCCGACCGGGTGGCCCAGGGCGATCGCACCGCCGTTCACGTTGACGAGGTCGTCGTCGAGCCCGAGCGAGCGGGCGGACTCGATGCCCACGGCGGCGAAGGCCTCGTTGAACTCGACCAGGTCGAGGTCGCCCGTGCCGATCCCCTCCTTGTCGCACGCCTGCTGGGTCGCGCGCGCCGGCTGCATCTGCAGCGTGGAGTCGGGGCCGGCCACCATGCCGTGAGCACCGATCTCGGCCAGCCAGTCCAGTCCCAGCTCCTCGGCCTTCGCCCGGCTCATCACGACGACGGCGCAGGCGCCGTCGGAGATCTGGGAGGCGGAGCCGGCCGTGATGGTGCCGTCCCGGTCGAACGCCGGCCGCAGCTTGCCCAGCGACTCGGCCGTGGTGTCGCCGCGGACCCCCTCGTCGGTGTCGACGACGACCGGGTCGCCCTTGCGCTGGGGGATCGAGACCGGGACGACCTCGTCGTCGAAGACGCCGTTCTTCCACGCCGCGGCGGCGCGCTGGTGCGAGCGTGCGGCGAACTCGTCCTGCTCCTCGCGGGAGAGCTGGGTGCCGCGCGCGTTGCACTGCTCGGTCAGGCCGCCCATCGCCTGCGAGGTCAGCTGGTCGTAGAGCGAGTCGTAGGCCATCGAGTCGACGAGCGTGGTGTCGCCGTACTTGAAGCCGTCCCGCGAGCCCGGCAACAGGTGCGGGGCCTGGGTCATCGACTCCATGCCGCCAGCGACGACGATCTCGCACTCGCCGGCGCGGATCAGCTGGTCGGCGGTCGCGATGGCGTTCAGGCCCGACAGGCACACCTTGTTGATCGTGATCGACGGGACGTTGAGCGGCAGGCCGGCCGCGACGCCGGCGCTCCGCGCCGGGTTCTGACCGGCGCCGGCCTGGATGACGTGGCCCATCACGAGGTAGTCGACCTGCTCGCCGGACACGCCTGCCTTCTCCAGGGCCCCCTGGATGGCGACCCCGCCGAGGTCGGCGGCCGAGAGGGACTTCAGGCCACCCATGAGGCGGCCGATCGGGGTGCGCGCCCCGGCGACGATCACGGATCCGGTCATGGTTTCCTCCCGGTGGCCCGGCACGGGCCGGGCTGACGTCTCTGGGCTGGCTCCGACGGCGGCCGCTGGGCGGCCGCTGTCGACCATACCCATGGCCGGTGCCCCGCCGCGAGGGAGTCCCGGGGGCCGCCCCACGTGCGATGTCGGGTGTGTCACACGGGCGCGGGGCGGGGTCGCGCGTCCTCGGCCGGCGTACGACCATGGGGCCATGACCGCATCCCAGGACGTGCCCCTCGACGTGCCCTCGCACCTCTTCACCGCCATCGACCACGTCGGCATCGCCGTCCCGGATCTGGACGAGGCCACGACCCTCTACACGGAGACCTTCGGCATGGAGGTCGTGCACGAGGAGGTCAACGAGGAGCAGGGCGTGCGCGAGGCCATGGTGGCCGTGGGCGACTCCGGCTCCTGCATCCAGCTGCTGGCCCCGCTCACGGCGGAGTCGACGATCGCGAAGTTCCTCGACCGCACGGGCCCGGGGCTGCAGCAGCTGGCCTACCGGGTCACCGACGTCGACGCCGTGGCCGCCACGCTGCGCGAGCGCGGCGTCCGCCTGCTCTGGGACGAGCCGAAGCGCGGCACGTCGGACTCGCGCGTCAACTTCGTGCACCCCCGGGACGCCGGAGGCGTCCTCGTCGAGCTGGTCGAGCCGGCCGGCAGCCCCTGACCCGCCCGGGTGCCGGGCCCGGGCGCCGGGCCCGGACGTCATCCGCCTCGGTCGCCGCGCCGACCTCCCCGTATGACACGCGGCGGCAGCGTCATACGGGCCGGTTCCGGCAGCGACCGAACCGCATGACGCTGCTCGCGCGGGCGACCGGGCTGCGGGATGCCGCCTCGTCAGGGGGCCAGCGTCCAGGCGAAGCGGATCTGCTGCCCCGGCCGGACCTGCGCGGCCCGGTCCACGTCGGCATCGACGACGACCGCCACGACCGGGTAGCCGCCGGTCACGGGGTGGTCGGGCAGGAAGAGGACGGGCTGCCCCGCCGGAGGCACCTGTACGGCGCCTCGCCAGGCGCCCTCGCTGGGCAGGGGCGGCGCGTGCTCCCGCACGGCCAGGGGGCCACCCTCAAGTCGGATCCCGATCCGGTTGCTGGCGTCGGCGGCCGTCCAGGTGATGGCGACCAGCGCCTCGAGGTCGCCGATCCGGTCGTCGCGGGGCCCCCGGACCGCGTGGAGCAGCATCGGCTCGCCGTCGACGGGCAGCGACGGGGCGGGGAGCACGTCGGTGCCGGGCAGGTCGCCACGCCCGGCGCCGACCGGAAGGACCTGTCCGGGCTCGAGCGGCGGCGGCCCCAGCCCGGCCATCACGTCATGGCTGCGGGAGCCCAGCACCGGCTCGGGCTCGAGGCCACCCCGCACCGCGAGGTAGGAGCGCAATCCGGCGGTGGGCGACCCCAGCCGCACCTCCTCCCCCGGGTGCCCCCGGGCGAGGACATGCGAGCCGACCTGCCGCTCCCCGACCGCCACCGCACACGGCGCCCCCGTGACGCAGAGCCACACCGGTCCGCCCACGACGCGCAGCCGCAGGCCGCCGAGCAGCGTCTCCACGGCGGCGGCGCCCTCGTCGTTGCCCAGCGCCCGGTTGGCCAGGCGAAGGGAACGGCGGTCGGCGGCGCCCGAGCGACCGACGCCGATCGAGGTGCAGCCGGGCCGGCCCAGGTCCTCGACCAGGGCCTGGGGGCCGGGGTCCAGGACCTCGAGGCCCGTCACGAGCCCTCCGCCGCGTCCACACGGACGAAGCGCACGCTCGCCCCGGGGGTGAGCAGTGCCGGCGGGTCTCGCTCGATGTCCCACATGACCGCGTCGGTGCTGCCGATCAGCTGCCACCCGCCCGGCGAGCGACGGGGGTAGACCCCGGCGTAGGAGTCGGCCAGCCCGACGGCCCCCCGCGGCACCTCGGTGCGGCTGGCCTCACGCCGCGGCACGCGCAGGCGGTCGTCGTCACCGAGCAGGTAGCCGAATCCGGGGGCGAAACCACCGAAGGCGACCCGCCACGTCTGACCCGTGTGCGCCGCGACGACCTCCTGCTCCGTCAGAGCGGTGAGCCGGGCGACGTCGGCCAGGTCGGGCCCGTCGTAGCGCACGGGTATCTCCACCGCGGGGCCATCGGCCGGCAGCCGCCCCCCGTCGTCGGGCTCGGGCACCTCCGCCAGCGCGGCGCGCAGGTCCGCGAGGCGTGTGTCCCGGGCCGCGACCACGAGCAGGCTGGCGCCGCCGGCGACCACCTCGCCGAGGCCGGGCGGTGGGTCGGCGCGCAGCGCGTCCGCCCAGGAGACCACGCGGGCCGTGTCGCCGAGCTCGAGCAGCAGCGCCCGGTCGCCGTACGGGAGGACCTCGGGCCGGCTGATCGGGCGGGTCCGGTCATCGGAGGGGCTCATGCGAAGGGCCTGACCTCGACGCCGGCGCGGTCCAGCTCGGCGGCTACGCTGCGCGCCATCGCCACCGCGCCGGGCGAGTCGCCGTGCAGGCAGACCGATTCCGCCGCGACCGACACCTCGGACCCGTCGATCGCCTCGAGAGTCTCGTCGGTGACCATCCGCAGCACCCGGCGCGCGACGGCGGCCGGGTCCGAGAGCACGGCGCCCTCCTCCGAACGCGGCACCAGGGTGCCCTCGGGGGTGTAGGCGCGGTCGGCGAAGGCCTCGCGCACGGTGCGCAGGCCGCGCCGGTCGGCCTGGGCCAGGAACGCCGACCCGGGCAGGCCCAGCACCGGCAGGTCCGCGTCGTAGGCCGCCACCGCATCGACGACGGCGCGCGCCTGCGCCTCGTGGCGCACGATGGCGTTGTAGAGCGCGCCGTGCGGCTTGACGTAGGCCACCCGGGCACCGGCGACGCGGGCGAGGCCCTCCAGGGCGCCGATCTGGTAGACGACGTCGTCGGCGAGCTCCGCCGGCTCCATCTCGATGAAGCGGCGCCCGAAGCCCGCCAGGTCGCGGTAGCCCACCTGCGCGCCGATCACGACGTCGTGCCGCACCGCCGAGGCGCAGGTCGCCGCCAGCGTCGACGCGTCGCCGGCGTGGAACCCGCAGGCGACGTTGGCGCTGGAGACCACCTCCAGCACGCCCTCGTCGTCGCCGAGGACCCAGCGGCCGAAGGACTCGCCGACGTCACTGTTCAGGTCGATGCGGTGCATGCCCCCACCCTCCCCTCCCCGGGGTACGGCGCACAGGGCCCCGAGGCCCCGCGCCAGGCGCGCCGCCGGCGAGGAACCGCCTCGGGCCCACCTGTCGAGTCCCGCGCTTCAGAGCCAGCCCCGCTCGTGGGCGACCCGCGCGGCCTCGACGCGCGTCGAGGTCCCGGTCTTGCCGATGGCGGAGGACAGATGGTTGCGGACCGTCCCACCCGAGAGGTGCAGCGCCCCGGCGATGCTCGCCGCGGTCGCGCCGCCCAGGGCCAGGCGGAGCACCTCGACCTCGCGCAGCGTCAACGGGCTGCCGCCCTCCAGCAGGGACTCCGTCGCGAGCGCGGGGTCGACCACCCGCAGACCGGCGTGCACCCGCCGCACGGCGTCGGCCAGCTCCTCGGCCGGGGTGTCCTTGACGACGAACCCGCTCGCCCCCGCCTCCAACGCGCGGCGCAGGTAGCCGCTGCGGCCGAAGGTGGTCACCACGAGCACCCGGGTGCCGCCGACGGCCAACGCGTCGCGGCACGCCTCGATGCCGTCCTTGCCGGGCATCTCGATGTCCAGCAGGCACACGTCGGGCGCGTGTCGACGCACGGCCTCGGCCACCTCGTCGCCCCGCGAGACCTGGGCGACCACCTCGAGGTCGGTCTCGAGGTCGAGCAGCGCCGCCAGGGCGCCCCGGACGAGGGCTTGGTCGTCGGCCAGCAGGAGACGCACCACCTCGCTCACCAGGTCACCTCCAGCTCGGTGCCGCCATCGCGTCCCGGCACGATCGTGAGCGCTCCTCCGCTGGCGGCGACCCGCTCGCGCAGACCCCGCAGGCCACCGCCCTCCCCGCCGTCGGCACGGCCGCGACCGTCATCGCGCACGCTGAGCCGGTCGGCGGCGACGTCGACCTCGCATCGGCGCGCGCCGCTGTGCCGCACGACGTTCGTCACGGCTTCGCGCACCGCCCAGGCCGCGACCGTCCGGTGCCGGGGGTCGAGCACGTCCGGGTCCTCCGGAAGCGACGCGGAGATCCCGGCCGCGTCCAACGCGTCGGCCGCGGCGAGCAGCTCGTCCTCCAGCGCCGTGCTGCGCAGGCCCCGCACGGTGGTGCGGATCTCCGCCAGCGCCTGCCGGGCCAACAGCTGCACCTCGGCCAGCTCGGCCTTCGCGCGCTCGGGGTCCGCATCGACGAGCCGCTCGGCCAGCTGCGCCTTGACCGTGACGACGGTGAGGCTGTGGCCCAGCACGTCGTGCACGTCGCGGGCCACGCGGTCGCGTTCGGCTGTGATGGCCAGCTGCTCCTGCACGCGGGACCAGTCCTCGCCCTGGTCGGCCATCAGCCGTCCGGCGCCCGTGCCCAGCGCGACCGCCACCACCACGAAGGAGACGAAGATCCAGCCCTCGTCGGGATCCAGCACCCACGGCACCGCCAGCACGCCGGTCACCACGCAGGCGAACCACCAGTTCGCCGGGCGAGGCAGCGCGAACATGCCGAAAGCCATCAGGAAGGGCAGGAACGAGATGGCACCCAGCCCGATCGCGGCGGCCTCCACGCCGGCGATCAGCGTGAGCAGGCCCAGCGCCGCGACCTGTCGGCGCCGGTGCGCGGTCGGGTCCGAAGCGAGCCCGTCACCGAGCAGCGACCCGATGTACACCAGGCCGAAGACGGCCGTCCCCACCAACCCGATCGTCCGGCGGAGTGCCGTGTCGGCCGCCAGGGACTCCAGCACCGGGAAGACGAGGAAGACCAACCAGGCGGCCCACACGACCCACCCGTAGCGGGACCACGGGTTGCGGTCGGCCTGCCCGGCCCTCACGCGCGACCGCGGCTCCGGCGCACCAGCCACGTCGCCAGCACCCCCAGCAGAACCGTCCATGCGAGCACGTTAGCGACCGGGATCCACAGCGCCTCGTGAATCAGGGCGCCCTCGCCGGTGATCATCCAGCCCTCGGTGACGGGGTAGCGGGCCAGGCTGGCGTAGCCGTACAGCGGCGTCCAGCGCGCCACGTCGAGCAGCACCCCGTCGAGCGGGAAGAAGATGTTGCCCAGGAAGCCCAGCACCACGACCGACCCGCCGGCCCCGGAGACCGCGGTCTCCGAGCGGAACCACAGACCGAAGCAGAGCCCGTACAGCGCGAACACCATCGCTCCGGCCACCAGCACCAGGGCGCTGAGCGCCCACGCGCCGGCCTCGCCCTCGGCTCCGGTGCGCGACCCGACGGCGTAGATCAGCGCCACGGGCATCGTCGCGACGATCACCGCGAGCAGGACCTTGGCCGCCACGTAGGAGCGGTCGGGCAGGGGCGTGAGGCCGAGCTGTCGACCCCAACCGAGCGACCGCTCGACGGCGGCCCGGCCGCCGATGCCGACGGTGGCCGTCACGGCGCCGTACGCCGCCATCGCGATCATGATCGTCATGGCGACGTTCCCGTTGCCGACCTGCTCTCCCGCGTACGACTCCGAGGAGCCGAAGATCAGGTAGAGGAACGCGGGCAGCACGACGATGAAGAACATCGTCACGGGGTCGCGCACGAGGACCCGGCGCAGCTCCAGCCCGAGCACCGTGCGGTTCACCAGCCCGGGGCGGGGGACGGACGGCGTCGTGGAGGCGGCGGCGGTGCTCATCGGGCAGCTCCTGCGGTCTCGGGGACCGGCGCGGCCGGCCCGGGGCGGGTGGTGATGTGCACGAAGGCGTCCTCCAGCGATCCGGCGGCGATCTCGAGGTCCCGGCCACCCAGCTCCCCGAGGAGCAGGCGCGCCACGCGGTCGGAGTCCCCGGTGCGGACCTCGAGCCGGCCCGCGCTGAGGGTGATCTCGCTGGCCAGACCGGCGAGCGCACTCCTCGCGGCCCCCGGGTCGGGGACCACGGCGCTCACGACGCGGCCCGTGGCCGTCGCCCGGATCTCCGCGGTGGGCCCGTCGGCGACCACGCGTCCGCCTGCCATGAGGACGATCCGGTCGGCGAAGTCGTCGGCCTCCTCAAGATAGTGCGTCGCGAACACGACGGTGCGGCCGCGGGCGGCCTCGGAGTGCATCGCGGCCCAGAACTCCCGGCGCGCCGAGACGTCCATCCCGGCCGTCGGCTCGTCGAGCACCAGCAGGTCCGGCTCGGGCAGCAGGGCGAGGGCGAAGCGCAGCCGCTGTTGCTCCCCGCCGGAGCAGCGGACGACGCGCCGGTCGCGCAGTTCGGTCAGGCCCGCGCGGTGGAGGGCCTCGTCGACCGGCAGCGCCCGGCCGCCGTACGTCGCGGCGACGTAGCGCACCGTCTCGCGCACGGTGAGGTCGCTGAGCAACCCCCCGGTCTGCAGGACGGCCGAGAGACGACCCTGCGCGACCGCCCGGCGGGGCGCCTGCCCGAGGACCCGTGCGCGGCCGCGAGTCGGCTCGGCGAGGCCCAGCAGCATGTCGAGGGTGGTGGTCTTCCCGGCGCCGTTCGGACCCAGGAGCGCGACCACCTCGCCGCGCCCGATCGTCAGGTCGACGCGGTCGACCGCCGTGACGGTTCCGGCACGGGTGCGGAAGTCCTTGCCGAGCCCGTCGAGCTGGACCGCTGGTGTCGTGATCTCCATGGGGTCGATCGTCGCCGCGCGGGCCCGCCGGCGGATCCGCCCGATGTCACGAGGTGGCCGTGACACGTGTCAGATGTGCCACAGAGCGACCAGACACGGGGCCTCACGCTCGGCATCGGGCTACCGCCCGGTATCTTTCGCCGCGGACCGTGGGTCCGGAACCGACCACATCGCCCCAAGGAGACCGCCCGTGCAGCACATCCTCGACGCGATCATGGCCGAAGACGTCTCCCGGGAGGACTTCGCGGCGCTGGACCTCCCCGAGTCCTATCGGGGCGCGTTCGTCCGCAAGGACGAGGCCGAGATGTTCGCGGGCCTCGCCAGCAAGGAGAAGGACCCGCGCGCGTCGCTGCACGTCGACGAGGTCGCGATGCCGGAGCTCGGCCCGGGTGAGGCGCTGGTGGCCGTGATGGCCTCGGCCATGAACTACAACACCGTGTGGACCTCGATCTTCGAGCCGCTGCCCACCTTCGGCTTCCTTGAACGCTACGGCCGCCTCTCGCCGCTGGCCAAGCGGCACGACCTGCCGTATCACGTGGTCGGCTCCGACCTCGCCGGCGTCGTGCTGCGCACGGGCCCGGGCGTCCACACCTGGCAGCCCGGCCAGGAAGTCGTGGCCCACTGCCTCTCCGTCGAGCTGGAGCTCCCCGAGGGGCACAACGACACCATGCTCGACCCCGAGCAGCGGATCTGGGGCTTCGAGACCAACTTCGGCGGGCTCGCGCACGTGGCGCTGGTCAAGGCCAACCAGCTGATGCCCAAGCCGAACCACCTGACCTGGGAGGAGGCCGCATCCCCGGGCCTGGTCAACTGCACGGCGTACCGCCAGCTCGTCAGCAAGAACGGCGGCGACATGAAGCAGGGCGACAACGTCCTGGTCTGGGGCGCCTCGGGCGGGCTGGGCGGCTTCGCCACGCAGTACGCGCTGAACGGCGGCGCGACGCCGGTCTGCGTCGTCTCCAGCGAGGAGAAGGCCGAGATCTGCCGGCGGATGGGCGCCGAGCTCATCATCAACCGCTCGGCGGAGGACTACCAGTTCTGGAACGAGGACGGCACGCAGCAGGACCCGCGGGAGTGGAAGCGCCTCGGCAAGAAGATCCGCGAGCTCACCGGCGGCGAGGACATCGACATCGTCTTCGAGCACCCGGGCCGGGACACCTTCGGCGCCTCCGTGTACGTGACGCGCAAGGGCGGCACGATCACCACCTGTGCCTCGACGTCGGGCTACATGCACGAGTACGACAACCGCTACCTGTGGATGAACCTCAAGCGGATCATCTCCAGCCACTTCGCCAACTACCGCGAGTCCTGGGAGGCCAACCGCCTGGTGGCGATGGGGAAGATCCACCCGACCCTCTCGCGCACCTACCCGATGGACCAGGTCGGTCAGGCCGCGCTCGACGTCCATCACAACAAGCACCAGGGCAAGGTCGGCGTGCTCTGCCTGGCGCCGGAGGAAGGGCTCGGCGTCCGCGACCAGGCGATGCGCGCGCGGCACGAGACCGCCCTGAACCGCTTCCGCGGGTCCTGATCGGGAAATCTGTCGCGACACCGCGACCGGGCACGAGGACTGCCGCATTTTCGAGGGCGCGCGTGCATACTGTGGACCTCTCTCGGGGACGCTCGCCGGCCCGGCCGGCATTCACGTCCACCGTCTGCAGGACCGCGACAGCACCGCGAGAATGAGGTTGGCGATGAGCAAGAGCGACCAGAACGTGAACGACACCGGCCTGTCCATCTTTGACGCACAGGACGAGGGCGCCGAGGCCACGGAGAACACGGCGGGGGACACGGCGGAGTCCAGCGGCGAGAAGACCCAGACGCTGCCCGTCCAGCCCGGCCCCGGGGCCCGCGGCTCGCGGCCCCAGGCGCCGGCCCCCCCGGGCGAGGAGCGACCCCGCGCCCCGCAGAGCAGCAGCCGGGGCCCGGGTGCACCCTCCTCGCGCGCGGAGCCGGCGCGGCCGGCCGCCCGGGCGACCAGGCCCGCGGCGCGCCCCGCGGACGCGACGGCCCGGGCGGCCTCGCCGGGCCGGACGCCGAGCTTCCCCGGCGCCCGGCGCGGGTACGACCGCGAAGCGGTCGACCGTTGGGCGCAGGGCTTCGCGGCCGACCAGGCCGCCGCGTTGCAGGCCGCCGAGCGCCGGATCTCCGAACTCGACGAGCAGATCGCGCAGTTGAAGAAGGCCGCGGCCGACACCGCCAACCCGACCTACGCCAGCCTCGGCGGGCACGCCAGCGAGATGCTGCGCCTCGCGGAGGAGGAGGCGAACGACATGCGCGACGCCGCCCGCCGCGACGCCGAAGCCTTCCGGACCCAGGCGAATCGCGACGCCGCCGGCATCAAGGCCGACGCCGAGCGCGAGGCCGAGGACACGCGCACGGTACAGATGCGGGACCTCGAGGAGGCCCGGGAGCGGTTGATCACCGAGGCCGAGCAGGAACGCGCCCTCGCCCGGACCGACGCCGAGGAGATGCGCGCCTCGGCGCAGCGCTCGGCGGACCAGATGCGGCTGGCCTCGCAGCAGGAGGCCAACGACCTGCGGATCAGCGCCCGGCGGGAGGCCGAGCACATGCGCGCGACCGCCGAGCGTGAGACGCAGGAGGCCCACCGGGGCCTGGCCGTGGAGAAGGAGCGGCTCGCCCGCGAGGCCGCGGAGCACCACAGCAACGCGCTGGCCGAGACCAGGCGGCTGGTGGAGGAGACGGAGGCCCGCGCCGAGGCGGCGGAGCAGCGCTCCGCCGAGGCCGCCGGGCAGGCCACGCAGCAGCGGCAGCAGGCGCAGTCCGAGGCTGAGGCCATGGTGACGCGGGCCCGCCGCGAGGCCGAGCAGATCGTGGCCTCCGCGCGCACGCAGGCCGAGTCCATCTCCGCGACGGGCAGCTCGGAGGCCCGCCGCGAGCTCGAGACGCTGACCGTGGAGGTGGAGCGCCTGACCAGGCGCCGGGACGCCATCGCTGCCCAGCTCGGCGCACTCCGGGACGTGGTCTCCGGCTTCGCGGAGGACGAGTCCTGACCGACGACCGCTCGCGCGACGTCAGACGGCCGGCGACCGAGGGGCCGCGTGGCCCTCGACGCGGCGGGTCACCCGGCGCTCGCCGGTGCGCACGACGACGACGCCGGTGAGGACGAGCAGTCCGCCCACGGCCTGCGCGACGCCGGGCAGCTCGCTGAGCAGCGCCCAGGAGAACAGCACCGCGAAGAGGACCTCGAGCAGGGCGACGAAGGACGCGAGGCGTGAGCCCAGACGACGGCTCGCGGCGATGCCGGTGACGTACGCCGTCGCGGCGCTCACGGCACCCAGCGCGAGGACCGGCACCCAGAAGGGCACCGTCGCGATGGCGTACTCCGCGTCGGTGGTGGTCGCCGTCATCGGCAGGAGGCCGACCAGGCCCAGCACGGCGATCAGCACGGTGCCGACCACGAGCCCGCCCGAGGCGAGCACCATGCCGGACAGCGCGTCCCCCGCGTCCTCTCCGTCCACGCCCCGGTCGTCGGCCGAGATCACGAAGTAGGAGGCCAGGCCGACCATCGCGGCCAGGGCCCAGGCGACACCCGCGAGGCTCACCGAGGCGCCGGAGAACAGGTCGAGCACCAGGAGCAGTCCGAGGCCCGCGACGACGGCGCCGGCGGCCGTCTGAGCGGCCGGACGTTCGCCGTGCCGCAGCCACATCCAGCCGACGACGGCGACCGGCGCGGTGTACTCCACCATCAGCGCCGGGCCGACCTGCATGTGCTGCACCGCCGAGAAGTAGCAGAACTGCGCGAGCACGACGGCCAGCAGGCCGTAGAGCAGCACCACGCCCGCGTGCCGGCGCAGCAGCCACCAGCGTCCCCGCAGGGCCCGCAGGCCCAGCGGGAGCGTGATCAGCGCGCCCAGCCCCACGCGGGCGAGCGTCGCCGCGCCGGGGCTCCACCCGGCGTCGAGCAGGCCGCGACCCACCGCACCTGCCGTGCCGAAGGCGGCCGCCGACACGACGGCGATCAGCAGGCCCGCCCCCAGCCCGGGGCCGGCCGGGACGACCGCTCCCGGACGTCCGCGACGCCCGGCCAGAGGCGCGGCGGGCCGCGCACTGTTGTCAGCAGTCACCGAGGTCATGGCACATGACACTAGACCCCGGAATGGTAAGGTGTCAAAATGGCTTTCGCAGATGACACGGAGATCGGCCTGACGGCCGCCGTCGACCTGGTCAACACCGACGACGAGCCGGACGCGCTCGACACCGTGGCGGCGCTCGACGCCTTCTTCGCCCGCCACGAGTACACCGGTCGGCACGACCGCACCCGGGCCGAGCTGGCCGAGGTGCGTGCGCTGCGGCCGCGGCTGCGCCGCCTGCTGGTCGGCGGGCGGGACGACGCCGCGGCGGAGGTCAACCGGATGCTCGCCGAGGCCGCGGCGCTCCCGCAGCTCGTGCGACACCACCACTTCGACTGGCACCTGCACGCCGTGGGTCCGGAGCGTCCCCTCGCCTCCCGGATCGCGGTCGAGACCGCGATGGCGATGGTCGACGTGATCCGTGCCGACGAGACATCCCGCCTGTCCGTCTGCGAGCAGCACGGCTGCGGCGGAGTCGTCCTGGACCTCTCGCGCAACCGGTCCCGGCGCTACTGCTCCACCGCCTGCACCAACCGGGCCGCGGTGGCGGCCTACCGCGAGCGGCAGCGGCAGAGCGGCTGAGAGCGAGCGCCGCCGTCGTCAGCGCCGGCCGTGGTCCCGAAATCCCCGGCCCGCCTTGCGGCCGAGGTAGCCGGCGGCCACCAGATGCTCCAGGAGCGGGGCCGGGGCGAAGCCGGGCTCGCGGAACTCGAGGTAGAGCTCCCGCTCGATGGCCAGCGACACGTCGTTGCCCACGACGTCCAGCAGCTCGAAGGGGCCCATCGGCAGGGCGCAGCCCTGCTTCATCGCCGTGTCGATGTCGTCGGCGGTCGCATAGTGGGCCTCGAGCATCTTCACGGCGTCGTTGAGGTAGGGGAAGAGCAGCGCGTTGACGACGAAGCCGGCCCGGTCGCCGCACGAGACGGCGATCTTGGCGATCCGGCCGCACAGCGCCTGGGCGGTCTCGGTGACCGCCGCATCGGTCGAGACGGTGCTGACCACCTCGACGAGCTTCATGATCGGCGCCGGGTTGAAGAAGTGCATCCCGACGACGTCCTGCGGCCGCGAGGTGACGCGCGCCAGCGAGATGACCGGCAGCGACGACGTCGTGGTCGCGAGGATCGCCCCCGGCTTGCAGATCTCGTCGAGGTTCTCGAAGAGGGTCCTTTTCACCTCGAGGTCCTCCGCGATGGCCTCCACGACGAGGTCGGCCTCGCCGAGGTCGTCCATCGAGGTGGTGCCCGTGAGGCGGGCGAGGACCTCGGCCTTCGTCGACTCCTCCATCTTGCCGCGCTGGACGGCCTTGTCGAGCGACCGGGTCACCGCGGCCAGGACGCCGTCGACCTTGCCCTGCGCGCGGCCCACGAAGACGACGTCGTAGCCGGCCTTGGCGAAGACCTCGACGATGCCGGAGGCCATCGTCCCGGTGCCGACGACGCCGACGGTGTCGATCTCATGGCGCAGCTCGGGCTGGTCGGCTGCCGAGGGCGTCCTCTCGTCGGGCACCACCGTGGGGCTGTTCTTGGTCTCGTACGTGTAGAAGCCCCGACCAGTCTTGCGGCCGAGCTGCCCGGCGCTGACCATCTGCTTGAGCAGCGGGGCCGGCGCGTGCAGGCGGTCCCGGCCCTGGTGATACATCGTCTCCAGGATCTCGTACGCCGTGTCGAGGCCGATCAGGTCGAGCAGCGCCAGCGGACCCATCGGGTAGCCGCAGCCAAAGCGCATCGCGGCGTCGATGTCCTCGCGGGAGGCGTAGCGGGCCTCGAAGAACGAGACGGCGTGGTTGAGGTAGCCGAAGAGCAGCGTGTTGGCGATGAAGCCGGCCTTGTCGCCGCACACGACGGGGTTCTTGCCGAGCGACCTCATCAGCGCCGTGGCGTCCTCGAGGACCTCGGGCCGGGTGACGACCGTGCGGACCACCTCGACGAGGCCCTGGACCGGGGCCGGGTTGAAGAAGTGGATGCCGATGGCGCGGCCGGGGTGGGCGTTCGCGGTCGAGATCTCGGTGACCGAGAGGGAGGACGTGTTCGTCGCGAGGATCGTCTCCTGACCCACGATCGACTCCAGCTCGGCGAAGATCGCCTTCTTGGTCTGCAGCGACTCCACCACGGCCTCGACCACGAGGCCGGCCTCGGAGACGTCCTTGAGCTCGGTGGTGTAGGTGATCCGGCCCAGCAGCTCGGCCTGCTCGTCCGTGCTCAGCTTCCCGCGCTCGACGGCCCGGGCCGTCGAGGACTCCAGGCGCGCCCGGCTCCGCTCGGCGCACTCGTCGTCCAGCTCGACACCGACGACCCGGTGCCCGTGCCGCGCGAACACCTCGGCGATGCCGGCCCCCATGGTGCCGACCCCGACGACACCCACCGTGCCGAAGTCGCGCGCCGTCTCTCCCGTGTCTGCCGTCTCGTTCTCGCTCATGACGGGATCATCGCACGCAGGCGACGACGGCCTGCTCCGCGGTTCGCGGAGCAGGCCGTCGGCTGGAGGCCCGGTGGATCGGAGGGCGATCAGGTGTTCGCCCGCTCCTCCTTGGGGACCTGAGTGATCTCCCCGCTCGCGACGCCATCCTTGAACTTCTTGAGCTCCTCCTTGACCTTGGGCAGGAGGATGTAGCACGCCAGCAGGTTGAAGATCGAGCAGACGAAGAGCATCGAGTCGGCGAAGGTGAGCACCGAGCCGAGTTCCACGACCGCGCCGACCACCGTGAAGAAGCAGAACATGATCTTGAACGCGTTCTCCTTGGCCTTGCTGCGGCCGACGAGCGTCGTCCAGGCCTTCATCGTGTAGTAGCTCCACGTGATCAGCGTCGAGAAGGCGAAGAGCGCCACCGCGAGCGCGAGCACGTTGCTGAAGCCCGGCAGGAACGTGTCGAAGGACCGCGAGGTCACCACCACGCCGTCGGCGGTGACTCCGTCGCTGATGAACTCCTGCTGAGCGTCGTTGTAGAACGGCGTGTCGGCGATGATGATGGTCAGCGCGGTCATCGAGCAGACGACGACCGTGTCGATCAGGGGCTCGAGCAGGGCGACGAAGCCCTCGCTGACGGGGTGCTTGGTCTTGACCGCCGAGTGCACGATCGGCGCCGAGCCGACGCCGGCCTCGTTGGAGAAGGCCGCGCGCTGGAAGCCGACGATCAGCACCCCGATCACGCCGCCGAAGCCGGCGGCCGGGTTGAAGGCCCCCTGGAAGATCGAGGCGATCGCGTTGGGCACGTGGTCGAGGTTGGCGAGGATGACGAGCAGGCAGGCGAGCAGGTACATGACGGCCATGAAGGGCACAAGCTTGCCCGTCACCCGGCCGATCGACTTCACACCGCCCAGGATGACCAGGCCGACCAGGCCGGCCAGGATGATGCCGAAGATCAGGGCGGCCGGCGGGGACGCGAGGAAGCTGTCCTCCACGCCGCCGGTGACCTCGACCGCCTGCGCGTAGGTCTGGTTGGCCTGGAACATGTTGCCGCCCAGGGCGCCGAAGAAGATCAGGGCGATCGCGAAGCCGGCGACCGCGACCTTGCTGGTGCCCTTGCCGAAGCGTTCGAAGGCATGCGGCATGTACCGGAACGGGCCGCCGGTGACGGTGCCGTCCTCGTGCACCTCCCGGTACTTCACGCCGAGGGTGCACTCGACGAACTTGGTGCACATGCCCAGCAGCCCCGCGACGACCATCCAGAACATCGCGCCCGGGCCGCCGACCGTCATGGCGACGCCGACCCCGGCGATGTTGCCGAGGCCGACGGTCCCGGAGACGGCCGAGGACAGGGCCTGGAAGTGGGTGACCTCACCGGGGTCGCTCATCCGGGAGTACTTGCCCCGGATCAGGTCCAGCGAGGTCCCCATGCTCCTGAACTGGATGCCGCGGAAGTAGACCGTGAAGATGGCCGCCGCGGCCACCAGCCAGAGCACGATGATCGGGAAGGTGATAGACCCGATGGTGACCGAGTAGAAGACCACGTCGGCGACGGAGGTGGCGACGGGCTCGAAACCGTCGCTGATCGCTTGGTTGATATCGGTGAGGAACTCGGCCCCGGGGCCCCGTTCTGATGACGCCTGGACGGCAGATGCGAGGACTGACATAGCGCCACAGCGAACCTCCTGCGCAGGCACCGTGACAAGACGTACTCAGGGGTGAGAAGGAACCGTCACCGGACCGTGATCTTGACGACGATCAAGGGCATCCGGTCCCTGATGGACGTTCTGGGCAACAAACGGAGGCTCACTGCTGCAAAAATTGGGGGTGTGGAAGGAGGGAAGGAAGCGATGGGCGCCCGGCGCGCAGCGATTCCGCCCGCGCGTCCGCCCCCGACGCCGCGCGGACGCCGGGCTACAGTGCCGCCCGATGAGACTCGTCGTCGCGCGCTGCCAGGTCGACTACGCGGGCCGCCTCACGGCGCACCTCCCGATGGCCACCCGGGTGCTGATGCTCAAGGCCGACGGGAGCGTGCTCGTGCACTCCGACGGCGGCTCCTACAAGCCGCTGAACTGGATGTCGCCCCCCTGCTCGGTGCGGGAGGCCACCGCCGAGGACGGCCGGACGGAGTGGCTGGTGACCGGCCGGACCGACGACACGCTGCGCATCCTGATCGAGGAGGTGCTGCACGACTCCGCCCACGACCTCGGTGTGGACCCGGGCCTGGTGAAGGACGGGGTCGAGAAGCACCTCCAGGAGCTGCTGGCCGAGCACCCGGGGACGCTCGACGCGGGGCTGACGCTGGTGCGCCGGGAGTACCCGACGGCGATCGGGCCGGTGGACCTGATGTGCCGCGACGCCGACGGCGCCTGCGTCGCCGTGGAGGTCAAGCGACGCGCAGAGATCGACGGCGTGGAACAGCTGACGCGCTACCTCGAGCTGCTCAACCGCGACCCCCTCCTGGCGCCGGTCCGCGGCATCCTCGCCGCCCGGGAGATCAAGCCGCAGGCGCGGGTGCTCGCCGGCGACCGCGGCATCGCCTGCGCCCTCGTCGACTACGACGCGTTGCGCGGCATGGACGACGTCGAGGCGCGGCTCTTCTGAGCCGGCCCGGCCGGTCAGCCCCGCAGCGCGGCGGCCACCTCCTCGGCGGTTCCCCAGGAGAGGGTCACCCCCGCCCCGCCGTGGCCGTAGCAGTGCACGACGTCGTCGACGCGCTCCACCCGGACCGCGGGCCGCACCGGTCGCAGGCCCACCCGGTGCCCCAGGACGCGGCAGCCCGCCAGCTCGGGCACCAGGGCCCGCCCCCGACGCAGCAGGTCCTCCGCCGTCGCCGGGGACGGGGTACGGCTCCAGTCCCCCTCCTCGGCCGTGCCGCCGACGACCACGACCTCGCCGCGGGGCACCACGTACGTCGGGCCCTCGGGGTCGATGGCCCAACGGTCCAGCCCCCCGGCGCGCAGCGAGTGCGGATGCGACAGGTGCACCACCTGTCCGCGGACCGGCGCGACCGAACGGTCACCGCCCAGCAGCCGCGCGCCGAGGCCGGAGCAGTTGACCACGACGTCCGGCCCGCCGGACCGCGCGGCCCGGGTCGGCGGCAGCCCGGGGAGCGTGAGCCGCGTGAGGGTGCCGCCCAGCGCCTCGACCCGGCCGACCAGCCACGGGAGGTAGACGGGCATGTCCACCACCGGCGCGCGGAAGGACCACCCGTCGGCGTAGCCCGGGGGCAGTGCGGTCTCGCGCGCCAGCGCCGGGACGGCCTCGGCCCACCACGGCTCGGGCGTGCGGTGGCGGTGCACCTCCGTGCCGGGGACCATCCGGACGCCGGCCTCCGAGTCGGCGCCCGCGATCGCGTCCAGCACCGCGTAGGTCGAACGCGCCCAGGCCGTGACGCGGTGCTGCGGGAGCGCCCGGTAGGGATACCAGATCGCCGCCGCGACGCTCGAGGTCGTCTCCAGCGGGAGGTCGCGCGCGAGGACGTCGACCCGGTGCCCAGCCTCGAGCAGCCGGACGGCGCAGGACAGGCCGACGACGCCGGCACCGACCACCGTCACCCGCGCCATGGGCCGAGTCTGCCCTACGCCGCGGCGGTCGGGTCAGCCCCCGAAGGCCCGCGGCGCCGTGCTGTCGGCATCCTCGCCGCCGTGCTCGCGGGCGACGTACTCCTCGATGTCCTCCACGTCCTCCCGGCTCCGGGAGACGACGGCGAGCAGGTCCGACATGGTCGCGACCTCCTCCACCTGTTCCTTCACGAACCACTGCAGGAACTGCTCGGAGGCGTAGTCGGCCTCCTCGCGCGCCGTGGTGACCAGCGCGTTGATCTGGTCGGTCACCTCGCGCTCCTGCGTCAGGGCCACGGAGACCGGGGTCACGACGTCCGCGAGGGCCGGGGTGGGCTCCGGGACGGCGGGGATGCGCACCTCGGCGTCGGTGTCGAGGAGGTACTGCACGATCATCATCGCGTGCTGGTGCTCCTCCATGGCCTGGCCGTGGAAGAAGGCCGCCATCCGGGGCATCGTCAGGGCGTCGTAGTGCACGGCGCAGGCGATGTACTGGTGCGAGGCGGCCAGCTCGTTGCCGATCTGGGCGTTGAGCTGCTCGACGAGCCGCGGAGCGGGCACGGATCCTCCTGGGTGGCGGGACGGAACGGACGGTGGCCGGGCCGGCGGGCCAGGCTCAGGCTGCCACCCTGGCCAAGCGCGTCTTGGTCACCTTACGGCCGTCGAGCGTGACCAGCCGGCGCTTCTTCACGGTCAGCCCGTCAGGCAGGCTGCCTTCCTTGCCTTGCCCCATGGCCTGTCCCCGGTGTGAACAGACCCGCGGTCGCTCAGTCCAACCCGTGCGCGGCGCGGATCACGTCGACGATGCCGCCGATGATCTCGGTCAGCCCGAAGTCCTTGGGTGTGTAGACAGCCGCGACGCCCAGCTCCTCGAGGCGTCGGGCGTCCGAGGACGGGATGATCCCGCCGACGATCACGGGCACCTCGGGCATCCCGGCGTCTCGCAGCCCGGTGAGCACGTCGGGCACCAGCTCCATGTGCGAGCCGGAGAGGATCGAGAGCCCGACGCAGTGCACGTCCTCGGCCACCGCGCCGGCCACGATCTCCTCCGGCGTGAGCCGGATGCCCTGGTAGATGACCTCGAAACCGGCGTCCCGGGCCCGCACGGCGACCTGCTCGGCCCCGTTGGAGTGGCCGTCGAGGCCCGGCTTGCCGACCAGGAGGCGCAGCCGCGTGCCCAGCTCGGCACCGGTGCGCTTCACGCGCTCCCGCACCTGGGCGAGCTCGGAGCCCACGCCGGCGGTCCCGACCGCCCCGCCCACGCCGGTCGGGGCCCGGAACTCGCCGAACACCCCCCGCAGGGTGTCGGCCCACTCCCCCGTCGTCGCGCCGGCCCGGGCCACCGCCAGGGTGGCCGCCATCAGGTTCGCGTCCGTCTTGGCGTCCGCGGCCAGGCGAGCCAGCGCGTCGGCCACGCCCGCCTCGTCCCGCTTCGCCTTCCACTGCTCCACGCTGCGCTGCGCGGCGCGCTCGGCCTCCGGGTCCGCGGCCTGGATCACGGTGTCGAGGTCGGCGGTGAGCGGCGAGGGCTCGGTCGTCTCGAACCGGTTCAGGCCGACGATGACCTCCTCTCCGGACTCGATGGCCGCCCGCCGGGCCGCGTGGGCGCTCACCAGCGCCTGCTTCATGTAGCCGGACTCGACGGCGGCGATGGCCCCGCCCAGGGCCTGGACCCGGTCCATCTCCTGGCGCGCCCCGGCCACCAGGTCGGCCACCTTGGCCTCGATCACGTGCGAACCGTCGAAGAGGTCCTCGTGCTCGAGCAGGTCGGACTCGAAGGCGAGCACCTGCTGCAACCGCAGCGACCACTGCTGGTCCCAGGGCCGCGGGAGCCCGAGCGCCTCGTTCCAGGCCGGCAGCTGCACGGCGCGGGCGCGGGCGTTCTTGGACAGGGTGACGCCGAGCATCTCCAGCACGATCCGCTGGACGTTGTTCTCCGGCTGCGCCTCGGTCAGGCCCAGGGAGTTGACCTGCACGCCGTACCGGAAGCGCCGCATCTTCTCGTCCCGCACGCCATACCGCTCGCGGGTGATCTCGTCCCACAGCTGCACGAACGCACGCATCTTGCAGGTCTCCTCGACGAAGCGCACGCCCGCGTTGACGAAGAAGGAGATCCGGCCGACGACCTTCTCGAAGTCCTCCTCCGAGACCTGCCCCGAGGCCTTCACCCGGTCGAGGACGGCGATCGCGGTGCACAGCGCGTACGCGAGCTCCTGCGTCGGGGTCGCCCCGGCCTCCTGCAGGTGATAGCTGCAGATGTTGATCGGGTTCCACTTCGGGATCGTGCGCACCGCGTAGGTGATCACGTCGCTGATCAGCCGCAGGGAGTGCTCCGGCCCGAAGACGTAGGTGCCGCGGGAGAGGTACTCCTTGATGATGTCGTTCTGGGTCGTCCCGGCGAGCGTGGCCGCGACCTCCTCGGGCGTGGCCCGGCCCTCCGGGACGCCCGCCTGCTCCTCGGCGACCACCTGGTAGAGCGCCAAGAGCCACATGGCGGTGGCGTTGATCGTCATCGAGGTGTTCATCTCGGCCAGGGGGATGTCCTCGAAGAGGCGGCGCATCTCGCCCAGGTGGGGCACCGGGACGCCGACCTTGCCCACCTCGCCGCGCGCCAGCGGGGAGTCGGGGTCGTGGCCGGTCTGCGTCGGCAGGTCGAAGGCGACCGAGAGCCCCGTCTGGCCCTTCGCCAGGTTGGCGCGGTACAGCGCGTTCGAGGCCGCGGCGGAGGAGTGCCCGGCGTAGGTGCGCATCACCCAGGGGGGATCCTTCGTCGGGCGGGGTTCCGGGCGCAGCTCGTCCATGGGGGCAGATTACGGGCTCGGTTACTCACCGGTCACCTGTGTCCGCCTGCGAGGTGGGCCACATCGACCGCCGTGCTCAGCGCCGGGGCAGACTGGGGAAGGTGCGACCCACGACCCCCACCGGCTCCGCCGCCCTGCGGATCTCGCTCGCCGGCGCGCTGCTCCTGCTCCTGACCGCCTGCGGCGGCATCCCCGAGGCCGGGGACGATGGCAAGGACGCCGCCGAGCCCGCCGACGCTCCCCCGACCGCCGTCGAGCCCGACGGAGAAGTGACGGAGGTGGCCCCGCGCCCGGAAGGCATCGTCTACAGCGCCGCCGAGGACGCCCTGGTGGTCGGCGCCCGGGACCCCGAGCGCCTCCTGATCCTCGATCCCGACAGCCTCGCGGTGCGCGAGGAGGTCCGGCTGCCCGGGAAGCTGCGTCACCTGCAGACCTCGCAGGAGGGTTCCACGGCGCTGGTGCCGATCGAGACCGCCAACACGCTCTTCGAGGTCGAGATCGCCAGCGGGGAGGTGCGCGAGACCCTCGTCGAGCGCTACCCCCACGACGCCACGGGCACCGACGACGGGGACGTCTGGGTGGGCAACGAGTTCGCGGGGACCATCTCCGTGATCCGCGACGGCGAGATCGTCGAGACCCTCGACGACGTCCGGCAGCCCGGCGGCGTGCTCGCCGAGGGGGACCTCGGCGTCTCCGTGGACGTCCGCGAGTACAGCGTGACCACCTACGACCTGGACCGCATCGAAAAGCTCGAGCAGGCCCCGGCGGGCGAGGGGCCCACCCACGGCCGGCTCATCGGGGGCGGGCGGCTCGCCGTCTCGGACACCCGCGGCGACCAGGTCCTTCTCTACACCCTGGACCCGCTGGTGCAGGTGGCCGCCATCGATGTCCCGGGCACCCCGTACGGCCTCGCGGCGGACCGGCGCAGCCAGACGCTGTGGGTGACGCTGACCGGCCGCAACGAGCTGGTCGGCTTCGACGTGAGCGGCGACCGGCCACGGGAGATCGAGCGCTACGCCACGGTGCGCCAGCCGAACACGGTGGCCACGACGCCCGGGGCGAGGTCGATCTGGGTCACGGGGACCGCCGACGGCCAGATCCAGCGGATCGATCGCTGACCGGGCCGGAATAGGGTGGCGGCATGGTCAACCTGACGCGCATCTACACGCGCACCGGCGACACCGGGCGCACCCGGCTGGGCGACATGAGCGAGGCGCCCAAGACCGACCTGCGCCTGGCGGCGTACGCCGACGTGGACGAGCTGAACGCCCATCTCGGCGTCGCGCTGGCCATCGGAGAGCTCGGCGACGACGTCGTCGCCCTGCTCACGCGCGTGCAGAACGACCTCTTCGACGTCGGCGCGGACTTCGCGACACCGGTGGTCGCCGAGCCGGAGTTCCCGCCGCTGCGGGTCGAGCAGGACTACGTCGACCGGCTCGAAGGCTGGTGCGACCACTACAACGAGTCGCTGGAGAAGCTGCGCTCCTTCATCCTCAGCGGCGGGGTGCCGGAGGCGGCGCACCTGCACGTCGCCCGCACCGTGGCGCGCCGGGCCGAGCGGGCGGCCTGGGCGGCGTGGGAGGAGCACAGCGAGACCATGAACATCCGCGCGATCACCTACCTGAACCGGCTCTCCGACCTGCTGTTCATCCTCGCCCGGCACGCGAACGCCGAGCGCGGCGACGTGCTCTGGGTGCCGGGCGGCGAGCGGGACTGACGCCGGGCTCAGCGCGTGCTGGGGCCGTCCTCCAGGGTGGAACCGGGGGGCCCGGACTCCAGCCAGGACTGGAATCCGGTCAGGGACGACGGGCTCATCGCCATCTCCACCGGGCCCTCGTCGGTCGTGCAGCGCACGATGACGTGGTCGGCGTAGAGCGACATCTGCTCGATGCTGCCCGTCGCTTCGCGGCGGTCGGCATAGGCGAGGGAGTTGCGCGCCCACACGCGGTTCGGCCGGGGACGCAGGGAGAAGACGCGGAACCATTCCAGGTCCTTGCCTGCGTAGCGACCCAGGCCGAGGATCCATCCGCGGCCGAGCCGGTCGGTGCGCACCCGACAGCTGAGCTCGAAGGTGCCGCCGTGCCGGGAGAGGGCGCGGCGGCGGACCACGAGCGCCAGACCGTAGACCAGCAGCAGGACCAGCAGCAGGCCGGCGACATCCAGCAGCCACTGCCACCAGGCCATCGACGCTGTCACCTCCTCGACGCCGGGGCCCCCCGACCTCGACAACCGGCCCGGGCGCGGTCGGCCCGAGCGAGGGTTCACCCTATACGGGGCCGGCCGCTCGGCCCGCCCGCGGTCGAGGACCGGTGGTGGTCGCTCAGACCCGCTCGGCGGCGCGGATGCGGGCCTCGGCGAGGCGCAGGTGCTCGAGCGCCGCGTCGTCGGACTCGCCGGCGGCCTGCGCCCGTTCGAGATCGTGGCGGGCCTTCTCGAGGTCGATGTCGTGGGACATCTCGGCGTACTCGGCGAGCACGGAGACCCGGTTGGCGGCCACGGAGATGAAGCCCGTGCTCACCGCGGCCACCCACGTCTCCCCCTCGGTGGTCTGCACGTCCACGACCCCGGAGACCAGCAGCGAGAGCAGCGGTGCGTGCCCCGGCAGGATGCCGACGTCGCCCTCCGTGGTGCGCGCGATGACCTGGGCGGCCTCGCCCGACCACACCAGCCGGTCGGCGGACACCAGCTCGACCTGCAGCGGCTCGCTCACTGTGTCTCCTCGCTCCTTCTCGTGGACCTCGTCCGGGGTCCCGTCGTCCGCCCGGTCACAGGTTCTTCTGGATCTCCGCCCACTTGGCCTCGACATCGTCGAGGCCGCCGCACATGAAGAACGCCTGCTCCGCGAAGTGGTCGTACTCCCCGTCGGCGATCTTGTTGAAGGCCTCGATGGTGTCGGCCACCGGAACCGTCGAGCCCTCGAGGCCGGTGAACTGCTTGGCCACGTAGGTGTTCTGGGACAGGAACCGCTGCAACCGGCGGGCGCGGTGCACGACGACCTTGTCCTCCTCGGAGAGCTCATCCACACCGAGGATCGCGATGATGTCCTGCAGCTCCTTGTTCCGCTGCAGGATCTCCTTGATCCGGATCGCGCAGTCGTAGTGGTCCTTGCCGATGTACTGCGCGTCGAGGATGCGCGAGGTCGACGTCAGCGGGTCCACCGCCGGGTAGATGCCCAGCGAGGCGATCTCGCGCGAGAGCTCCGTGGTGGCGTCGAGGTGCGCGAACGTCGTGGCCGGAGCCGGGTCCGTGTAGTCGTCCGCGGGCACGTAGATCGCCTGCATCGAGGTGATCGAATGGCCCCGCGTCGAGGTGATCCGCTCCTGGAGCTGACCCATCTCGTCCGCCAGGGTCGGTTGGTAGCCCACCGCCGAGGGCATCCGCCCCAACAGGGTGGAGACCTCCTGGCCGGCCTGGGTGAACCGGAAGATGTTGTCGATGAACAGCAGCACGTCCTGGTTCTGGACGTCGCGGAAGTACTCCGCCATCGTCAGCGCCGAGAGCGCCACGCGCAGCCGCGTGCCCGGCGGCTCGTCCATCTGGCCGAAGACCAACGCGGTCTGACCGATGACGCCCGCATCGGTCATCTCGGCGATGAGGTCGTTGCCCTCCCGGGTGCGCTCCCCGACGCCACCGAAGACCGACACGCCGCCGTGGTCCTTGGCGACCCGGGCGATCATCTCCTGGATCAGCACGGTCTTGCCCACACCGGCGCCGCCGAAGAGGCCGATCTTGCCGCCCTGCACGTACGGCGTCAGCAGGTCGATGACCTTGATGCCGGTCTCGAACATGGTCGTCTTCGACTCGAGCTGGTCGAAGGCGGGCGCCTTGCGGTGGATGCCCCACCGCTCCTGTACGTCGAGGGTCTCCCCCTCCTCGAGGTTCAGGCAGTCGCCGGTGGTGTTGAACACCTTGCCGAGCGTCACGTCGCCGACCGGCACCTGGATCGGGTTCCCGGTGTCGGTGACCGGCGCGCCGCGGACCATGCCGTCCGTCGGCTTCATCGAGATGGCGCGCACCATCCCGTCGCCGATGTGCAGGGCGACCTCGCAGATGACGCGGGTGGTCTCGCCGCCGATCTCGACGTCGACGGTCAGGGCGTTGTAGATCCCGGGCATCTGGTCGGTCGGGAACTCGACGTCCAGGACCGGGCCGATCACGCGGGCGATGCGGCCGACGGCGCCGCCGGCGTCCTCGGTCTCGGTGGGCTCGTCAACAGTGGCAGTCATGGTCTCTCACTCTTTCCCGGCATTGGCGTCGGCAAGGGCGTCCACGCCACCGACGATCTCGCTGATTTCCTGGGTGATGCCAGCCTGGCGGGCCTGGTTGGCAATGCGCGTGTACTTGTTGATGAGCTCTTCGGCGTTGTCCGTCGCGGCCTTCATCGCCTTCTGGCGGGCGGCGAGCTCGGAGGCCGCCGCCTGCAGCAGGCAGAAGAAGATCCGGCTCTGGACGTAGCGCGGGAGCAGGGCGTCGAGCACCTCGACGGGAGACGGCTCGAACTCGAAGAGCGGCAGGACCTCGCTCCGCTCGGGCTTCTCGTCGCCCTCGACCACCTGGAGCGGGAGGAGACGGATCGCCGTCGGCTCCTGGGTGAGCATGGACTTGAAGCGCGTGTACACGACGTGGACCTCGTCCACGCCGGCGGGCTCGTCGTCTTCTCGCCCGTCGGCCCCCGCGAGGAACGCCTCGATCAGCGCGCCCCCGATCGTTGCCGCCATCTCGTAGGTCGGCTGGTCGGAGAACCCCGACCAGGACTGCTCGACCTCGCGGCCGCGGAAGCCGAAGTAGGCCTCGCCCTTGCGCCCGCTGACGTAGGTCACGACCTCCTTGCCCTCCTCGCGGAGGAGCTCGGCGAGCCGCTCCGCCTCCTTGATCACGTTCGAGGAGTAGGCGCCCGCCAGTCCGCGGTCGCTCGTCACGATCAGCACGGCGGCGCGCCGGGGGTCCTCCGGCTCCGTGGTCAGCGCGTGGTCGACGTTGGAGAAGGTCGCCACCGCCGACACGGCGCGGGTCAGCTCGCGGGCGTACGGCGCAGCGGCCTGGGCCCGCTGCTGCGCCTTGACGATGCGGGACGCAGCGATGAGCTCCATGGCGCGCGTGATCTTCTTCATCGACTCGGTCGACTTGATCTTCGCGCGGTACTCACGCAGCGATACGGCCATGGGTCAGCCCCGCTTCTGCTTGACGATCTGCTCCTGCTCGACGTCGTCCTCGTCGAGGGCCTCGTGCTCCTCGTGGCCAGGCTTGATGCTGCCGCCCTCCGAGGTCTCGAACTGGTCGAGGAAGGAGTCGTAGGCATCCTCGAGCGACGACGCCGTGTCGTCCTCGAACGTCGTGGTCTCCCGGATGGCGTCCAGGATGCCCCCGTGCGAGCGCTTGACGTAGTCGATGAACTCCTCCTCGAAGCGGAGCACGTCGTCGGTCGGCACCTTGTCGAGGCGGCCGGTGGTGCCGGTCCACAGCGAGACGGTCATCTCCTCGACCGGGTACGGCGAGTACTGCGGCTGGCGGAGCAGCTGCATCAGCCGCTGGCCGCGCTCGAGCTGCTGGCGGGACGCCGCGTCGAGGTCGGAGGCGAACATGGCGAAGGCCTCCATGGCGCGGAACTGCGCCAGGTCGACCTTGAGCGAGCCGGTGACCGCCTTGAGCGCCTTCGTCATCGCCGCGCCGCCCACGCGGGAGACCGACACGCCGACGTCGATGGCGGGCCGCTGGTTGGAGGCGAAGAGATCCGACTGCAGGAAGATCTGGCCGTCGGTGATGGAGATGGCGTTGGTCGGGATGAACGCCGAGACGTCGTTGGCCTTCGTCTCGACGATCGGCAACCCGGTCATCGAGCCCTTGCCCATCTCGTCGGAGAGCTTGGCGCAGCGCTCCAGCAGGCGCGAGTGCAGGTAGAACACGTCGCCCGGGTAGGCCTCGCGGCCCGGCGGGCGGCGCAGCAGCAGCGAGACGGCGCGGTAGGCCTCGGCCTGCTTGGTCAGGTCGTCGAAGACGACCAGGACGTGCTTGCCGGCATACATCCAGTGCTGGCCGATCGCCGAGCCCGTGTAGGGGGCCAGGTACTTGTAGCCCGCGGAGTCCGAGGCCGGGGAGGCCACGATCGTCGTGTACTCCAGCGCGCCGGCCTCCTCCAGCGCCCCGCGCACGGAGGCGATGGTCGAGCCCTTCTGGCCGATGGCGACGTAGATGCAGCGCACCTGCCGCTCCGGGTCGCCGGTGTCCCAGTACTGCTTCTGGTTGATGATCGTGTCGATCGCGATCGTCGTCTTGCCCGTGGCGCGGTCACCGATGATCAGCTGCCGCTGGCCCCGGCCGATGGGGGTCATCGAGTCGACGGCCTTGATGCCGGTGGCGAGCGGCTCGTGCACCGACGTGCGCGCGATCACCGAGGGCGCCTGCAGCTCGAGCGCGCGGCGGCCCTCGCTCTCCAGCTCGCCCAGGCCGTCGATCGGCGTGCCGAGCGGGTCCACGACTCGGCCCATGAAGTTGTCCCCGACCGGGACCGAGAGGACCTCGCCGGTGCGGCGCACCGCCTGGCCCTGCTCGATGCCCTCGAAGTCGCCGAGGACCACCACGCCGATCTCGCGCGTGTCGAGGTTCAGCGCGAGGCCCTGGGTGCCGTCCTCGAACTCGAGCAGCTCGTTGGCCATCGCCGAGGGCAGGCCGGAGACCCGCGCGATGCCGTCTCCGGCCTCGGCGACCGTGCCGACCTCCTCGCGGCTGGCGGTGTCGGGCTCGTACTCCGACACGAAGCGCTGGAGCGCGTCCCGGATCTCGTCCGGACGAATGGAGAGCTCCGTCATCACTCTTCCTTCTGGTTGGGTGCCCGGTGGGCGGGTTCGGGGGGTCCTGGGGGTCGGGTCAGCCGGCGATCCTGCGCCGCGCCTCGTCGAGGCGGCCCGAGACCGTCCCGTCGATGACCTCGTCGCCGATCTCCACGCGCACGCCGCCCAGCACCTGGGCGTCGATCACGACGTTGAGGTGCACGTCGCGACCGTACTGGCGAGACAGAGCGCCGATCAGACGCTGCCGGTCGTCGTCGCTGAGCTCCTCGGCCACGCGGACGGTGGCCAAGCGCTCGCCCAGCACGTCCGCGGCGAGGAGCTGGTAGGCCTGCAGGGCGACCCCCACGGCGCGGTAGGTGCCGGCCAGCGCCTGCTCCACGAGGGTCACGGTCGCGGGCAGCGCCTTGTCCTCGAGCAGCCCGCGGACCAGGCCCCGCTTGTCCTCCAGGCTGCGGGAGGTGTCGGTGAGAGCGTCGCGCAGCTCCAGGGCGTGCGTGAACGTCTGCTCGATGGAGAAGAGCTCGTCCTCGAGCCGCTCGGGAGCGTCCGCCGAGCGCACCACGGCGACCACACCCGTGTGTTCCAGCGCGTCCCCGAGATCCCGGCTGGAGGTCCACCGCTGCCTCACCGCGGTCGTGACGAGGGCCATGGCGGGCTCGTCGATCTGGTCCCCGAAGAGCTGCGTGACCAGTCCCGACTTGGCCTCGGGGTCCAGCGAGACGTCGGTGGCGACGCGGCGCAGGCCGGGCTGGGAGCGGAGCACGTCGGCCACGGCGAAGAGGTCGCGGCCGACCCGGCCGGCGTCCGCCCCCGCCTCGACCCGCTCGCGCAGGGCATCCACCAGGTGGGCGGACGCGCCGGCCGAGGCGCCGCGGAAGAACATCAGCTGACCCCGCTCTGGTCCGTCTCGAGGTCGGCCAGGAAGCGCTCGACCACGCGGTTGGCCCGGTCGTCGTCCTCGAGGCTCTCACCCACGACGCGGCCCGCGAGGTCGGTGGCCAGCGTGCCGACCTCCGCGCGCAGCGCGGCGATCGCCTGCTGTCGCTCCGCCTCGATCTGGGTCTTGCCGTGCTCGACGATGCGGGTGGACTCGGACTGGGCCTGTTCCCGCATCTCGGCGACGATCTGGGCGCCCTGCTCGCGCGCCTCCTCGCGGATCCGGGCCGCCTCGTGTCGCGCCTCCGAGAGCTGCTGCTCGAGCTCGGCGAGCCGGCGGTCCGCCTCGGCCTGCTTTCGCTCGGCAGCCTCGAGGCCGCCCTCGATCGCCTGCGTGCGGTCGGCGTAGACCTGCTCGAACCGGGGCGCGACGTACTTGCGCACGGCGAGGAACAAGATGCCGAACACCACGAGCGAGAGCACGAGCTCGATCGGGTGCGGGAGGAGCGGGTTCAGCTCCCCCTCGGAGGCCAGCACGTTCAGTGTCTGCATGGACGGGTCCTTGTGATCCGGGTCGGTCTCTGCACCGCGAGCGGCGTCAGAGCACGAACGCGAGGGCGATACCGATGATGGCGAGCGCCTCGGCGAGCGCGAAGCCCAGGATGGCGATGGACTGCAGGCGGCTCTGGGCCTCGGGCTGACGGGCCACGCCGTTGATGTAGGCGGCGAAGATCAGGCCGATGCCGATGCCGGGGCCGATCGCGGCGAGGCCGTAGCCGACCATGTTCGCGGAGCCGTCGATGGCCATGGGGAGGAGCATCACATTTCCCTTTCGGTGCTGTTGTGTGTCACGTGGTGCGGGACTCGGACGACCGGGCGGGGGTCCGACCGGACGATGGTGCGTCTCAGTGCTCGTCCGCCAGCGCGCCCTGGATGTACATGGCGTTGAGGAGGACGAAGACGTAGGCCTGCAGGAATTGGATCAGCAGCTCCAGGAACGCCACCAGGATGAACATGACCCAGGCCAGGATGCCGACCGGCGTGTAGGCCGCCGACATCTCCAGGACCAGGTACTCGCCGCCCAGCGCGAACAGGATCAGCAGCAGGTGGCCCGCGAACATGTTGGCGAAGAGCCGCAGCGCCAGGGTGAACGGCCGGACCAGGATGTTGGAGAGGAACTCCAGGGGCACCAGGAGGACCAGGATCGGCCCGCCGACGCCCGCCGGCACCGACTGCAGCTTGAGATAGCCCAGGAACCCGTGCTTCTGGATGCCGACGGAGTTGTAGATGATCCAGCTCAGCAGCGCGAGGCTGTAGACGAATCCGGATCGCGAGAACGTCGGGAACTGGAAGACGGGGATGGTGGCGAACAGGTTGTTGACGAGGATGAAGAAGAACAACGCGAAGAGGTACGGGACGAAGCGCGCGAAGTCGTGGCTCCCGATGATGTCGCGGCCCATCGAGTTGCGGACGAATCCGTAGGCCTCCTCGCCCATGAACTGCGCCTTGCCGGGGACCATGGCCTGCGGCTTGATGGCGTAGCGGAAGACCACGAAGACCAGGACGGCGCCGAAGACCAGCTGGAGCATGGGCTTGGTAAGGGCCAGGGTCATCTCTTGGCCGAGGAAGACGAAGTTGCCGCCGTCGAAGCCCGGGACGGGCGGCAGGTCGAAGTCTCCGGGGCCCGGGGGCACGAACTCCTCCGCGCGGACCGCGGCGGCGGCGATGAGGCTCACGGTGTCTCCTGGTTCATCTGCGCGTCTTCGTCTCGTCGTCCGGCGGCGCCCGGTTGAACCGGGCCCAGGTCATGAAGACGCCCAGGCCGGCGCCGGCCAGGATGCCGACCACCACCAGGAAGGACGTCCCCAGCCACTCGTCGAGAGCCCAGCCGATCAACCCGTACACGAGCACACCCGAAACCAGGTAGCCGAACGCGTGCCACGGGTCTCCCCGCATGGGTTCGTCGCCGGTCGCTCGTGCGCCTCCCGCAGCCGGGGGTTTCCGCTGAGCCATCGCGGTCGGGACTGTAGCAGTGGATCGCGGTCACCGGTCACCTGCTTTGGGGCGGTGTGGGTCGTCTCCGGCCGGGATCCCGTCGGCCGGGAGGTCGTAGACCGGGATGCGGGTGCGGGTGGCGAGCAGCAACTGGGCGCCGAGCCACACCACGGTGGCCGCGATGACGCCGGCCGCGAGCCACGCGGCCGCCAGCGTGCCCTCGAGGAGCCCGGACTCCGACAGCGCCACGAACGCCAGCCACGTCAGCACCACCTGCAGCGTGTAGGTGAGCATCGCGACGAGCAGCGAGGCCGCGGGCAGCAGGCCGGCGACGACGTTCACCGCGAGTGAGCCGAGGGTGAAGACCGCCACGGCCAGCAGCGTCCCCACGAGGGCTCCGAACGCGGCGGCGGACCCGGAGGCCAGGCCGCCGGCGACACCGAGCGCGACGCCCGCCCCGAGCGACGCCGCGGCTGCGGCGAGCTGGATCCCGGCACCCGACGGCGCCGCCCGCGGGCGGACCCGCCCGGCATCGATCGTCGTCTCGGTCGTCATCTTCGGCGGCCGTTCTGTGGGGGACGTGGGCTCGTGCGTGCGGTGCTGGCCGGATCTTCCGGCCGGTGCTGCGTCGCTCCCCGGCGACGGTCGTGAAACTAGCACAACCCGAGAACCGGGCCCGTCCGTCCGGCCTACTCGGAGGGGGGCACGACGGGGATCTCACCCGTGCCCGGAGCGGGAGTGTCGCCTCTCTCGAGCAAGCGGACGCCGGGCAGGCTCGGCAGCAGGAAGGTGGCGGCCACGGTCAGGGCGACCATCCCCGCCAGCATCGACCAGACCAGCGGCCCGCTCTCCAGGCTGACCAGCACCGTGCCGAAGCCGATCAGCGCCGCCCAGCCCCACATGATCAGCACCGCGCGGCGATGCGAGTGACCGATCTCGAGCAGGCGGTGGTGCAGGTGCAGCTTGTCGGGGGCGAAGGGTGAGCGGCCGGCCCGGGTGCGACGCACGACGGCGAGCACCAGGTCGACCAGCGGCACGATCAGGATGGAGATCGGCAGCAGCACCGGCAGCAGCGTGGGCAGCAGGTTGGCGTCGGCGCCGCCTCGTCCCTGGCTGATGTCCGAGGAGGGGAACTGCCCGGTCAGGGTCACCGCGGAAGCCGAGAGCACGAGCCCGATCAGCATGGAGCCGGAGTCGCCCATGAAGACCCTGGCCGGGTGGAAGTTGTGCGGCACGAAGCCGGCACAGGCCCCGGCCAGCGCGGCACACAGGATCGCGCCCGTGACGGCCAGCGTCTGGCCGTTCACATTGGCGAGCTGGTAGCAGAACGCCCAGAAGGCGACCGCGCCGAGCCCGACGACACCCGCGGCGAGCCCGTCGAGCCCGTCCACGAAGTTCACCGCGTTGCAGGTGGCGACGACCACCAGCACCGTGAGCAGCCCGCCCTGGGTCGCGTCGAGGGCGAAAACCCCGCCCCCGGGCTGGGGGAAGAAGACGTACTGCACGCCCAGCGCGGCGAGCACCCCGGCGGCCAGCACCTGGCCGGCGAGCTTGGTGAGCGCGTCGAGGTCGAAGATGTCGTCCAGCACCCCGACGAAGCAGATCAGCGCCCCGGCCACCAGCACGACGCCCGCCGGCCGGAGCACGTCCTCGCCGCCGCTGGAGAGGAACGGCAGCTGACGGGCGACGAGGTACGCCGCGACGAGGCCCCCGAACATCGCCAGGCCGCCCAGGTAGGGGATCGGCTCGGCATGCACGTCGCGGTCGCGCACCGCCGCCACGGCGTCGGTGCGGATGGCGATCTCGCGGGCCACGACGGTCAGCAGGTAGGTCACCGAGGCGGCGACCAGGAAGACGACGAGGTACTCGCGCACGCGCCGCTACACCCCGTCCACCAGCGTGGCCCCCAGCGGCTCGAGGACGTCGTTGAGCTCCTCGGTCGACACGGCGCCCTGGCGCAGCACGCGTCCCCGGGCACCGGTGACGTCCACGATCGTGGACGGGGTCTCGCCCGGGGACCGCCCGGCGTCGAGCACGACGGCCACCTCTCCGCCCACCATCTCCTCGGCGTCCTCGGCGCTCAGCGCGGCCGGTTGCCCTGAGAGGTTGGCGCTGCTGACGGCCATCGGGCCGGTGCGCTCAAGCACCTCCAGCGCGAGCGGATGGTCGGGCATGCGCACCGCGACCGTGCCCCGGGTCTCCCCCAGGTCCCAGCGCAGCGACGGCTGCTGGCGGCACACCAGCGTCAGCGGGCCCGGCCAGAACTGCTCGATCAGGGACCGCGCGTAACCCGGAAGCGCGACCGTGAGCGCATCGATGGTCGTGGCCGCGCTGACCAGCACCGGGGGCGGCATCTCGCGGCCGCGACCCTTGGCCTCCAGCAGGCGCGAGACGGCCCGCGCGTCGAAGGCGTCGCAGGCGATGCCGTACACGGTGTCGGTCGGCAGCACGACCAGCATGCCGCGCCGCACGGCCAGCGTGGCGGCATCGAGGGCGGCCTCGCGCTCCTCGAGGGTGCCGGTCGCGTAGCGCTCGCCCACCTGCCGCCTTCCGCCGGTACTGTTGACCCCACCGGAGCCTCGATCGGGCCCCGTTCGGGCCCTCATCGTGCCAGTCGGGCCGTCGTGAAGCGCGGACGCCGGGCCAGGTCGCGGTGGTCGGCGACCTCGGCCCAGCGCCCGGAGGCCGCGAAGAGTCCCGGCACGACCTCCCCCTGACGGTCGGCATGCTCGACGGCGACGACGCCGCCGACGCGCAGGAGGGCCGCGGCCCGGCGCTCGACCGCCCGCATCGCGTCCAGGCCGTCCTGGCCGGAGAAGAGGGCCACCGGTGGGTCGTGGTCCCGGACCTCCGGCTGCACCGACGCCCACGCCTCCAGCGGGATGTAGGGCGGGTTGCAGGTGACCACGTCGACGCCGCCCTCCAGCTCGGGCAAGGCGCCCGCCAGGTCGCCCTCGCGCAGCTCGACGCCCGAGCACTCGAGGTTGCGCCTGGCCCACGCGAGGGCCCGTGGGTCGAGCTCGACCGCAAGCACCCGCGCGGTCGGGAGCTCGTCGGCCAGCGCGGCGGCGATCGCCCCCGAGCCGGTGCACAGGTCGACGACGACCGGCGCCTCGAGCCCCCGGGCCCGCTCGATCGCCCAGCCGGCCAGCAGCTCCGTCTCCGGGCGGGGCACGAACACGCCCGGGCCGACGGACAGCTCCACATGGCGAAAGGCCGCCCGGCCCGTCAGGTGCTGCAGCGGCTCGCGACCCGCGCGCCGGGCCACCAGTGCCTCGAAGGCCCCCAGCGGGCCGACGGGCACCTCGTCGAGGAGCACCAGCCGGCCCCGGCTCGTCCCGAGCACGTGGGCCAGCAGTGCCGCCGCGTCGTGCTCGGGACTGGCGACGCCGGAGGCGCGGAGCCGGTTCGCGGCCACGGCCAGCGCCTCGCGCACCGGTCGCGGACGCACCGGCCCGGCGTCGGACACGTCACTCCTCCAGCGCGGCCAGCCGGCCGTCGAGGTCGGCTCGCACGCAGGCGTCCAGGACCGGTCCGAGGTCGCCGCCGAGCACCTGGTCGAGGTTGTAGGCCTTGTAGCCGGTGCGGTGGTCGGAGATGCGGTTCTCACCGAAGTGATAGGTCCGGATCCGCTCGGATCGGTCGACGGTGCGCACCTGGCTGCGCCGGGCGTCGCTCGCGGCGGCGTCGGCCTCCTCCTGGGCCGCGGCCAGCAGCCGCGCACGCAGGATCCGGAGTGCCTGCTCGCGGTTCTGCAGCTGGGACTTCTCGTTCTGGCAGCTCACGACGATGCCGGTCGGCAGGTGCGTGATCCGCACCGCGGAATCCGTGGTGTTCACGCTCTGGCCGCCGGGCCCCGAGGAGCGGAAGACGTCGATGCGCAGGTCGTGCTCGTCGACCGCCACGTCGACCGGCTCGGCCTCCGGGAGCACCAGCACGCCCGCCGCGCTGGTGTGCACCCTCCCCTGGGACTCCGTCACGGGCACCCGCTGCACGCGGTGCACGCCGCCCTCGAACTTCAGCAGCGCGTACGGCGCCGTGCCGGGCTCCGGAGCCCCCTTCGCCTGCACGGCCACGGTCACCGACCGGTAGCCGCCGAGATCGGACTCCGCGGAGTCGAGTACCTCCACCCGCCAGCCCCGCCGCTCGGCGAAGCGGGCATACATCCGCAGCAGGTCCGCGGCGAAGAGCGCGGACTCCTCCCCGCCCTCGCCGGACTTCACCTCGAGCAGCGCGTTCCGGTCGTCGGCGGGGCCGCGCGGGGCGAGCAGCTGCCGCAGCCGCTCGTGCGCGTCCTCCTGGCGCCGCGCCAGCTCCTCCACCTCCTCGACGAAGGCAGGGTCCTCGGCGGCCAACTCGCGAGCCGCCTCGAGGTCGCCGCCCAGCCGTTGCCACTCCTCCCAGGCCCTCACGACGACGGTGAGCTCGGCGTGCCGCTGCCCCAGCCGGCGCGCCTGGACCGGGTCCGCGTGCACCGCGGGATCGGCCAGGCGCTGCTCGAGGTCGCGGTGCTCCTCGGCGAGCGTGGCGACGACCTCGAACACGGGACTCCTCGGCGAGGGTCGGAGGGGCGGACGCACGAACGCCGGTCACCGTCGAGACGGCGACCGGCGGCGCGGCGGAGCTACTGGACCTGGTCGCGGCCCTTGCCCTGGGCGGTCTTCGCGTAGCGCTTCTCGAAGCGGGCGACGCGGCCACCGGTGTCCAGGATCTTCTGCTTGCCGGTGTAGAACGGGTGGCACTGCGAGCACACGTCGGCGCGGATGACGCCGTCGCCCGCGGTGCTGCGGGTGGTGAACGTCGCGCCACAGGTGCAGGTCACCTGGGTCTCGACGTAGGCCGGGTGAATGTCCTTCTTCATCGTGTCCTCTCAGTCGCCGGGTCGCCGCACACACCCTGCGCGCGACGTGAACCGGAACCAACCTCTCAGTCTGCCACCTGCGCAACGACGGGACGAATCCATGTGTTCCCGCCCGCGGCTCTCCGGGCCTGGGCCGGGGGCCGGCGGCCGGAGGGTCAGGCGACCCGGGTGAGCAGCGCCTGGACGCGCGTGGCCAGCTCGCGGGGGCTGAACGGCTTGGTGATGTAGTCGTCCGCGCCGGAGGACAGGCCGGTCTCGACGTCGGCCTCCTGGGCCCGGGCCGTGAGCAGGATCACCGGCAGGTCCGAGAGCGACGGGTCCTCCCGGATCGCGCGCATGGCCTCGAGCCCGGACATCCCCGGCATCATGATGTCCAGGATGGCGAGGTCGGGTCGCGCGTTGCGGCAGGCGCCGAGGGCGGCCGTGCCGTCCCCCACCGCCACGATGTCGTGGCCGAGCATGGACAGCTTGAACTCCACGAGCTCGCGGATGTCGACGTCGTCATCGGCGACCAGGATCCGTGCCACACGCACACCTCCTCCGAAGCCGCTGGCGGTCGAGGCTCCACCATAGCGATTGCCGCACCCGGCAGGGGCAAGATCCCGGCACAAGTCGCCCCTGGTCCGACGGGCTCCCCTCAGCGCGTCGAGCCGGCGGACGTCCCCGGCGGAGACTGCCGGACTCGCTGGAGCAGCTCCGCGTTCGTGCGGGAGCCTCGCAGGCGCTCCAGCAGCAGCTCGAGCCCCGCCTGCGCGTCCATCGAGGAGAGAGTGCGCCGCAGCTGCCACAGCACGGCGAGCTCGTCGCGGTGGGTCAGCAGCTCCTCGTGCCGGGTGCTCGAGCGGACCGCGTCGACGGCGGGGAAGAGCCGGCGCTCCGCCAGCTCGCCGCGCAGCCGCAGCTCCATCGTGCCCGTGGGCTGCAGCTCCTCGAAGAACACCTCGTCGGTGCGGGATCCCGTGTCGACGGCGACCGTGGCGAGGATCGTCAGCGAGCCGCCGTTCTCGACGTTGCGCGCCGCCCCGAAGAACCGCTTCGTCGGGTGCAGCGCCGCGGCGTCGACGCCGCCCGCCAGCACCCGCCCGGTGGCCGGGGCCGACAGGTTGTACGCGCGGCCGAGCCGGGTCATCCCGTCCAGCAGCACGACGACGTCGTGGCCGAGCTCCACGAGCCGCTTGGCCCGCTCGATCGCGAGCTCCGCGACCCCGACGTGGTCCGAGGGCGGTCGGTCGAAGGTCGAGGAGATGACCTCCCCCTTGACCGTGCGCTTGTACTCGGTGACCTCCTCGGGCCGCTCGTCGACGAGGAGCACCATCAGGTGGCACTCCGGGTTGTTCGCCGAGACCGCCCGGGCCACGCACTGCAGCGTCGTGGTCTTGCCGGCCTTGGCCGGCGCGGTGATGAGGCCGCGCTGCCCCTTGCCGATCGGGGCGAGGAGATCGATCGACCGGCCGACGAGCTCGTCGTGCGTCGTCTCGAGGCGCAGCCGCTCAGTCGGCGACACCGGCGTGAGGGCCTCGAACTCCGGCCGCGCGCGGGCGCCTTCCGTCTCCGTCCCGTTGACGCTGTCGACGCGCACCATCGGGTTGAACTTCTCTCGGCGTTCCCCCTCGCGGGGCTGGCGCACCTGGCCGACGACCGCGTCCCCGCGCCGCAGACCGTGCCTGCGCACCAGCGAGAGCGACAGGTAGACGTCGTCGGCGCCGGCGAGATAGCCGCTGGTGCGCACGAAGGCGTAGTTCTCGAGGACGTCGACGATGCCGGCCGCCGGGACGAGAACGTCATCCTCGAGGATCGTCGTGTCGGGCTCGTTGCGCCCACGGCCGCCGCGGTTGTCGGGCCTCTCACGCCCGCGCCGACGCCGGTTGCGGCGGCTGCCGCCCTCCTCATCCGCGTCCTGGTTGCCCTGGTTCGACTGCGGGCCCTGGTTCGACTGGTTGCCCTGGTTCGACTGGCCAGCGCCCGAGCCACGCTGGTTTCCGCCGCCTTGGTCCTGGCCCTTCCCCTGGTCCTGGCTCTTGCCTTGGCCCTTCCCCTGGCCCTGGCCCTGGCCCTTCCCCTGGCCCTGGCCCTTCCCCTGGCCCTTGCCTTGGTCCTGGTCCTTCCCCTGGTCCTGGTCCTTCCCCTGGCCCGTGTCCTTCCCGTGGCCCGCGTCCTTGGCCCTGGCGCCCTGGTCCGGGCCCTGGCTCGCATCCTGCTTGCCCGGGTCCCGCTTGTCGCCCGGGGCCGCGGCCTCGTCCTTGGACTGTTCCTCGGGCTGGCGCGTGGCCGGTGTCGCCCGCTCCTTGACCTGTTCCTTGACCTGTTCCTTGACCTGTTCCTTGACCTGGGGGGTGCCGCTGCCGGCCGCACCGGTCTGAGCGGCGCGGATGGCCTCGACGAGCTGCGCCTTGCGCATCCCGCCGGAGCCGTCGATGCCCATGCTGGAGGCCATCGCCTTGAGGTCCGCGAGCAGCATCGTGCTCAGGCCGCCGCGCTTGCGGGGCCGCTGGCCCTCCCCGTCGTCGCCGGAGGAGGCGTCGGTCGATTCGGTCACGTGAGTCCTTCCCACGTCCTTGGGCCGCCCCGGACATCACGGGGTGATCGGGGACGGCGTCCGTCGGTCGTTCCCTCCCCGCTGACCAGCGCACGCCTCGAACACGGCGATGGACGAAGGTGCAGGGGAGAGGATGCTCCGGCCGGACCGGGACGCTGCCCGACGGGCACGGAGCGACACCTGATCGGTGCTGCGCGAGCGTACCACCGCCCGGTCAGGCCGTCCGCACGCCGGAGGGATCGACCGCGAGGTGGCGGGCCCGCCACCCCTCGGGGCAGCGGGAGGCGAGGTCGTCCGGGCCGGGCGCAGGGCTCCCGCGGTCGACCGTGAAGGCCAGCACCGTGGGGCCGGCCCCGGAGACGAAGGCGGGCACCCCCTCGCCGCGCAGGTCCTCGAGGAGCGCGAGCGAGGCCGGCATGGCGGGGCGCCGGTACTGCTGGTGCAGGAGGTCGCGGGTCGCGGCCCACAGGTGCTCGGGTCGCCCGGTGAGGGCCAGGGCCAGCAGCGCCGCGCGAGCGGCGTTGGCGGCCGCGTCCGCGTGCGGCACCTCCGCGGGGAGCAGTCCCCGCGCCAGCTGCGTCGACAGGCGGTCGGGCGGGATGAACGCCGTGGCGCCGATCCGTGGATCGACGTCCGCGCGCGCGGCGATCCAGCGCCCCTGGCCGGCGGGGGCGGCCCGCGCCGCGACCTCCTCGTCTCCCAGGCGGGCGCAGGCGACCAGGCCGCCGAACAGGGCGGGCGCCACGTTGTCGGGGTGCCCCTCGAGGTCGGCCGCCAGCTGCAGCGCCCCGTCGTCGTCGAGATGATTCACCCCGTCGGGCACCAGGGCCCGGGCCAGGGCCACCCCGGCGACGATCGCGGCGGAGGAGGAGCCGAGGCCCCGGCTGTGCGGGATGGCGTTGCGACACCGCAGGGCCACCGGGGGCACCGCGAACCCCATCCGCTCCAGTGCCGCGCGCAGGGCCCGGAGCACGAGGTGACTCTCGTCGCGCGGCAGCTCGTCGGCGCCCTCCCCCGTCACCTCGACGGGGACCGGACGGGAGACGACCCGGGCCTCGAGCTCGTCGCGCAGGTCCAGGGCGAGCCCCAGCGCATCGTAGCCGGGCCCGAGGTTCGCCGACGTCGCCGGCACCGAGACGCGCACCGGCGCCGCGTGGAACCGACCACTCACCCCCACCGCGGGACTCCTCCGCTCAGACCAGGCCGGCCGCGCCGGCCGCGGCGTCCACGTCGGCGTCCACGACGGTGTCGACGATCGACCCGAAGCCCTCCAGTGCCGTGGCCGTGTCCTTGAGGCCGTGCCCGGTCACGGTCAGTACGACGGTCGAGCCCGCGTAGGACTCGCCCGCGTCGAGCTCGGCCAGCATGCCCGCGACCCCCACCGCGGACGCCGGCTCCACGAAGACACCCTCCCGACAGGCCAGCTCGCGCTGCGCCGCCAGGATCGCGTCGTCGCTCAGCGCCGCGAACCGGCCGCCCGACTCCTCGGCCGCGCTCACCGCGAGCTGCCAGGAGGCCGGGTTGCCGATCCGGATGGCGGTGGCCCGGGTCTCTGGGTGCGGCACGGGCCGCCCGGCGACCAGGGGCGCCGCTCCGTCCGCCTGGAAGGCGCGCATCACGGGCCTCCGACTCGTGTGGCCCCGCTCTGCGTACTGCCGGTAGCCGAGCCAGTACGCCGAGATGTTGCCCGCGTTGCCGACGGGCAGGAGGTGATAGTCCGGCGCGTCGCCGAGCCGGTCCACGATCTCGAAGGCGGCCGTCTTCTGACCCTCGAGCCGCGCGGGGTTCACCGAGTTGACCAGCGCCACGGGGTACCGGTCGGCCAGCTGGCGAGACAGGTCCAGGCAGTCGTCGAAGTTGCCGCGCACCATGATCACCTGCGCACCGCAGAGGATCGCCTGCGCCATCTTGCCCGCCGCGATCTTGCCCTCCGGCACGAGCACGAGCGGCTTCAGCCCGGCCTTCGCGGCGTACGCCGCCATCGAGGCCGAGGTGTTGCCCGTCGAGGCGCACACGCACGCCTGCGCGCCCTCCCGGAGGGCGACCGAGATCGCGGTGGTCATCCCGCGGTCCTTGAAGGAGCCGGTGGGGTTGTCGCCCTCGATCTTCAGCCAGACCTCGGCGCCGCTGACGCGGGAGAGCCACCCGGAGTGGACCAGCGGCGTGCCGCCCTCCCCGAGGCTGACCGCGGTGACGTCGGGGATGTCGAGGTGGGCGCGGTACTCCTCGATCACCCCGCGCCACTGGTGGGCGCCCGGTGGGGCGTCGACCCCCGCGCCGTGCACCCCGCTCACTCGGTGTCCCCCTCCACGCGCATCACCGAGGTGACCTCACGGACGTAGTCCTGCGTGGCGAGGTGCTCGACCGTCGCCCGCAACTGGGCATCACTCGCGCGGTGCGAGACGACCACGAGCTGGGCGTCGGCGCCGCGGCCCTCCTGTCGCACGGTCTGGATCGACACCTCGTGCTCCGCGAACGCCGTGGCCACCGCCGCCAGCACGCCGGCGCGGTCCTCCACGTCGATGGCGACGTGGTAGCGGGTGATCGTCTCCCCCATGGGCAGCACCGGACGATCGGCGTACGCCGACTCGCCGGCCCCACGGGTGCCCGCGAGACGGTTGCGCGCGACCGTGACGAGGTCGCCGAGCACGGCGGAGGCGGTCTCGGCGCCGCCCGCGCCCGGCCCGTAGAACATCAGCTGACCGGCGGCCTCGGACTCCACGAACACCGCGTTGAAGGCCTCGTGCACGGAGGCGAGCGGGTGGCTGCGCGGGATCATCGCGGGGTGCACCCGGACCGACACCGCCTCACCGTCGGGTCCGCCGTCAGGACCGGGGCGCAGGTCGCAGATCGCGAGGAGCTTGACCACGGCCCCCATGTCGGCGGCCGACGCGATGTCGGCGGCGGTCACCTCCGAGATGCCCTCCCGGTGCACGTCGCCAGCCGTCACCCGGGAGTGGAAGGCCAGCGAGGAGAGGATCGCGGCCTTGGCGGCGGCGTCCCAGCCCTCGACGTCGGCGGTGGGGTCGGCCTCGGCATAGCCGAGGTCCTGGGCCTCCTCGAGCGCTTCGGCGAAGCCGGCGCCCGAGGTGTCCATCCGGTCCAGGATGAAGTTGGTGGTGCCGTTGACGATCCCGAGCACCCGGGTGACGCGGTCGCCGGCCAGCGACTCGCGCAGGGGTCGCACGATCGGGATCGCCCCCGCGACGGCCGCCTCGTAGTAGAGGTCCCGGCCCGCCTTCTCGGCCGCCTCGAAGAGCGTGGGCCCGTCCTCGGCGAGCAGCGCCTTGTTGGCGGTCACGACGCTGGCGCCCGCCTCGAGGGCGGCCAGCACCAGCGCGCGGGCCGGCTCGATGCCGCCGATCACCTCCACGACCACGTCCACGTCCTCGCGCGTGGCCAGGCCGTGCGCGTCGGTGGTCAGCAGCCCGGCGGCGACCTCGACCTCGCGCGGCGCGTCCAGCCGGCGCACCGCCACGCCGGCGAGCTCGACGGGGGCTCCTACCCGGGCCGCGAGGTCGCCGGCCGGGTCGTCGAGCAGCCGGACGACCTGCGAGCCGACGGACCCGCAGCCGAGCACGGCCACGCGCAGCGGTCGCTCCCCTCTCACGAGCCGACTCCCGGCCTGCTGATCGGGTCTCCCACGTCGGTGGCCAAGAGGTCCTCCTCGGTCTCCCGCCGCACGACGACCCGGGAGGCGCCGTCGCGGACGGCGACCACGGGCGGCCGCAGGGCGTGGTTGTAGTTGGAGGCCATCGACCGACAGTAGGCGCCGGTCCCGGGCACGGCCAGCAGGTCCCCCGGCGTGACGTCACCGGGCAGGAACTCATCCTTGACCACGATGTCTCCGGCCTCGCAGTGCCGGCCGACCACCCGGCTCAGCACGGCCGGCTCGGCGCCCGCCCGCGAGGCCAGGGTGGCGGAGTAGTCGGCGTCGTAGAGGGCGGTGCGGATGTTGTCGCTCATCCCGCCGTCGACCGAGACGTAGGTGCGCACCGATCCCCCGTCGAGCTGCACCGGCTTGACGGTGCCGACCTCGTAGAGGGTGCACACCGCGGGACCGGCGATCGCGCGGCCGGGCTCGATGGAGAGCCGGGGCTCGGCGACGCCGAGCGCGCGGCACTCGTGCCCCACGATCGCGCTGAGGTCGGTGGCCAGGCGCTCGGGCCCGGCGGGGTCGTCCTGGGTGGTGTACGCGATCCCGAAGCCGCCGCCGAGATCGAGCTCCGGCATCGTCGTGCCCAGCTCCTCGGCCACCCGGGCGTGCAGGCTCAGCACCCGCCGGGCGGCCACCTCGAAGCCGGCGGAGTCGAAGATCTGGCTGCCGATGTGGGAGTGCAGCCCGAGCAGCTCGAGCCCCGGCTTGCCCAGCACGCGGCGCACCGCCTCGAGGGCGTCGCCGGAGGTGATCGAGAAGCCGAACTTCTGGTCCTCGTGGGCGGTGGCGATGTACTCGTGGGTGTGCGCCTCGACCCCGGCGGTCACCCGCACCATGACGCGGGCCGTCCCGCCGGTCTCGCGGACGAGGGCGGCCAGCCGCTCCACCTCGTGGAAGGAGTCCACGATGATCCGGCCGATCCCGAGCCGCACTGCCCGCTCGAGCTCGGCGCTCGACTTGTTGTTGCCGTGGAAGCCGACGCGGTCCATCGGGAAGCCGGCGCGCTCGGCGACGCTGAGCTCACCGCCGGTGCAGACATCGAGGCAGAGGCCCTCCTCGGCCACCCACCGCGCGGTCGCGGTGCAGAGGAAGGCCTTGCCCGCGTAGAACACGTCGTAGCCGACGAAGGCGTCGCCGAAGGCGCGGGCCCGGGCGCGGAAGTCGGCCTCGTCGAGCACGTACGCCGGGGTGCCGTGCTCGGCGGCCAGGTCGGTCATGCGCACCCCGCCGACCTCGAGCACCCCGTCGACCTTGCGCGCGGTGCCGGACCACAGGTGTGGGACCAGGTCGTCCGCGTTCGCCGGGCGGCTGAGCCAGGCGGGGCTCTTCAGGGCGCCGTCGGCGTGGGCCCAACCGGCCTCGTGGGAAGGCACGGCCGACTCACATCCGCTCGGGCGCGGAGACGCCGAGCAGGTCGAGGCCGTTGGCCAGCACGGTCCGCGTGGCGGCGACGAGCAGCAGTCGCGCCCGGTGCAGGTCGCTCGCGCTCTCCTCGCCCTGGGGAAGCACGCGACAGGAGTCGTAGAAGCGGTGATAGGTCGCGGCTGTCTCCTCCAGGTAGCGCGCCACCCGGTGCGGCTCGCGCAGCTGCGCCGCGGCGGCCACGACCCGGGGCAGCTCGGCCAGCGCCCGCAGCAGGGCGCCCTCCTTCTCGTGCGCGAGCAGGGACGGGTCGAACCCGGAGGCGAGCGCGGCCGGCCCGTCGGGGCCGGGGTGCACCAGCCCCAGGTCGGCCGCGTTGCGCAGGATCGAGGCGACCCGGGCGTGGGCGTACTGCACGTAGTAGACCGGGTTGTCGCCGCTCTGCCGTGACCACAGGTCCAGGTCGAGGTCGATGGTGGAGTCGCTGTGGTAGCGGGCGAGGGCGTACCGGGCGGCGTCGACGCCGATCGCCCCGACGAGGTCGTCCAGCGTGATGACGGTGCCGGCGCGCTTGGACATCCGCAGGGGCTCGCCGGCGCGGAGCAGGTTGACCATCTGCCCGATCAGGATCTCGAGGTGGACGTGCGGCTCGTCACCGAACGCCGCACACATGGCCATCATGCGGCCGACGTACCCGTGGTGGTCGGCGCCCAGCATGATGAAGCAGCGCTCGAAGCCGCGCTCGCGCTTGTCCAGGTAGTAGGCGAGGTCGCCCGAGAGGTAGGACCCCTCCCCGTCCGACTTGACCACGACCCGGTCCTTGTCGTCGCCGTACTGCTCCGTCGCCAGCCACACCGCGCCGTCGGCCTCGTAGACGTTTCCGCGCGCGCGGAGCCGGGCGACCGCGCGGTCGACGGCGCCGCTGCGGTGCAGCTCGTCCTCGTGGAAGTAGACGTCGAAGTGCACGCCGAACTCGTGCAGGCTCCGCTGGATCTCCTCGAACATCATCTCGACGCCGAGCGCGCGGAAGATCTCCGCCGCCTGGGCCTCGGGCTGGTCCAGGGCGTCGGGGCGCCGCTCCAGGACCGCCCGGGCGATGTCCTGGATGTACTGGCCGCCGTAGCCGTCCTCGGGGGTCGGTTCGCCGCGCGCGGCGGCGAGCAGCGATCCGCTGAAGCGGTCGATCTGGGAGCCGTGGTCGTTGAAGTAGTACTCGCGGGTCACCTCGGCGCCGGAGCATGCCATCACCCGGCCCAGCGCGTCGCCGACGGCGGCCCAGCGCACGGCGCCGATGTGCAGCGGTCCGGTCGGGTTGGCGGAGACGAACTCGAGGTTGACCCTCTCGCCGGCGAAGGCGTCGTTGCGGCCCCAGGCGGCGCCCTCCAGGACGACCCGGCGGGCGACCTCGCCCTGGGCGTCGGCCTCGACGGTGAGGTTGAGGAAGCCGGGCCCCGCCACCTCGACGCCGGCGATCCCCTCGACCGCCTTGAGCCGGGTGGCGAGCACCGCCGCGAGGTCGCGCGGCGACATCCCCGCCTTCTTGCCCAGCTGCAGCGCCACGTTGGTGGCATAGTCGCCGTGTCCCTTCTGCCGGGGGCGCTCCACCGTCACCGCGCCCGGAAGACCACCGGCGAGGACCACGGACCCGTCCTCAACCAGCGTCGTCAGCACGTCGACGATCGCGGTGGAGAGCTGCTCGGGAGTCACCTCACCAGCCTATCGGCGGGCCGCGGACCGCATTGCGCGGGCCGGACCGCACCGGGGTAGGGTCTCCCCGCACGCCGAGCCCCCGTAGCTCAGGGGATAGAGCACCGCCCTCCGGAGGCGGGAGCCTAGGTTCGAATCCTAGCGGGGGCGCCACCCCGGGCCCGGCTCACAGCGGCCTCGCCCGGCCCTGCCGGTCGAGGAAGGCGAGGACGGCCGCGACCCGTCGGTGCATCTCCGGCTCGTCGGTGAGCCCGAGCGTGGCGAAGATCGACGTGGAGTGCTTCTCGATCGAGGACTCCGAGAGGTGCAGCCGCTCGGCGATGCTGGCGTTGGTGCGCCCCTCGGCCATGGCGGCGAGGACGTCGATCTCGCGGGGGGTCAGTCCCGCCAGGGGCGACGCGTGGCGGGAGTCCGAGCGGGAGACCAGCGCGGAGACGACCGCGGGGTCAACGACCGACCCCCCCGCGACCACGGCCCGCAGGGCGTGGAGCAGGGTCGCGGGCTCACCCACCCTCTGCTTGAGCAGGTAGGCCAGCCCCGCGGTGCCGTCGCGCAGCAGCGCCATCGCGTAGTCCGGGTCGTTGTGCTGGGAGAGCACCACGACCCCCATCCCCGGGAAGGCGGCCCGGAGCGTCAGCGCTGCCGTGATCCCCTCCATCTGGTGGGTCGGGGGCATCCGGATGTCGGTGACCACCGCGTCGGGGCGCTCGCGGGCCACCACGCCGGAGAGCTCGTCGGCGGTGCCGACGGCCGCCACCAGGTGCACCTCGCCCGAGGACTCCAACGCCCGCCGGACCCCCTCGCGCACGAGGTAGTGGTCCTCGGCGATCGCCACGCGCAGGGTCCCGGTCGTCGGATCGGCGGTCACGACGGCACCGAGCTGCATCGCCATCCAGGCCGGGTCGCCCCATTCCCCCACCGCCACCAGGAGCGCCACGGTGACCGCCGTCGCGGCGACACCCACCCCCAGGACGACCTCGGGTACCCACCCCCCGTACCGGGCGGGCGTCGCGGTCGCGACCGGGAGGTGCATGCGCCCCATGATCGCGGAGTTCGGCACCCCCGGCGAGGGGGCGCGCCCCCCGAGACGTGGGGCTGGCCGGAACCCAGCAGTTCACCGGCCCGAGCCGGCCGGGACCGACGGGACGCCACCCCCGGACCATGCATTTGTTGCCGGGTCGGACTAACCTCGGTCCGTCAGTATTCTCACGCGCGAACCGGAAGAGGCTGATCAAGCCGTGCCGCAGTCACCCGGCCCCCAGGCCAGCGACCAGACCGCCCCGGCGAGCGCCGGCTTCGGCGCCAACGAGTGGCTCGTCGACGACATGCGGGAGCGCTGGGAGGCCGATCCCGGCAGCGTCGACCCCTCCTGGCGCAGGTTCTTCGAGGGCGGGGGTGGCGGCCGCAGCAACGGGGGCGGCGGCTCCGGCGAGGTGGCCGCGGGGCAGACGACCCAGAAGAAGGAGACCCAGCCCCAGCAGACCCAGCAGCAGACCCAGCAGCAGACCCGACAGAAGCCCGGTCAGAGGACCGGGGGATCCGCGAGGCGCGACAGCTCGAACGGCGCGGCACCGAAGACCTCGCAGGAGCCCGCCAAGGCGCCCGCCCGCGGCTCCGGAGCCGGGCAGTCGGCCCCCCCGAAGGACCAGCAGGCACCCGCGAAGAGCCAGCAGAAGCAGGACGGGCAGAAGCACGACGGGCAGAAGCAGTCCGGCGGTCCGGCCCCGAAGGCGCGGAAGCGGCCAGACGTGGCTGCGGCGGAGACGGCCCGCGGCGACGGGACGTCGAAGGACCCCGCCCCCACGGGTCAGAAGAAGGCCTCCGACGAGCCGACCGTGACGCCGCTGCGCGGCATCCCGGCGGCGACCGCCAAGAACATGGACCAGTCGCTCAGTGTCCCGACCGCCACCTCGGTGCGCAGCGTCCCGGTCAAGCTGCTGTGGGACAACCGCACGGTCATCAACAACCACCTCGCCCGCGCGCGCGGCGGCAAGGTCTCCTTCACCCATATCATCGGCTTCGCCCTGGTCAAGGCGCTGCGCTCGTTGCCGGAGATGAACAACTCCTACGAGTCCCGGGACGGCAAGCCGCAGATGGTCAGCCCCGCCCACATCAACCTCGGCCTCGCGATCGACCAGCAGAAGAGCGACGGCAGCCGGCAGCTGGTGGTCCCCGCCATCAAGGCCTGCGAGGACCTCGAGTTCGCCGCGTTCTGGACGGCGTACGAGGAGGTCGTGCGCAAGGCCCGGGACAACAAGCTGACGATGGACGACTACAGCGGCACCACCATCAGCCTGACCAACGTCGGCGGCCTGGGCACCGCCCACTCGGTCCCCCGCCTCATGCCCGGCCAGAGCGCCATCATCGGCGTCGGCGCGATGGAGTACCCGCCCGGCTGGCAGGGCGCCTCCGAGGACGCGCTGACCCGCAACGGCATCAGCAAGGCCATGACGATCACCTCGACCTACGACCACCGCGTCATCCAGGGCGCGCAGTCGGGCGAGTTCCTCAAGCGCGTGCACCGCCTGCTGCTCGGCGAGGAGCAGTTCTACGACCAGATCTTCCGCTCGCTGCGCATCCCGTATGAGCCCATTCGCTGGTCGCAGGACATCGCGACCTCGCACGACGACGAGATCGGCAAGCAGGCGCGCATCCTCGAGCTGATCCATGCGTTCCGGGTGCGCGGCCACATGATGGCCGACACCGACCCGCTGGAGTACCGGCAGCGCAGCCACCCCGACCTCGAGATCGAGACGCACGGCCTCACGCTGTGGGACCTCGACCGGGAGTTCGCCACCGGGTCGTTCGGCGGCGAGGGCCGTCGGTTCATGAAGCTGCGGCACATCCTCGGGATCCTGCGCGACTCCTACGTGCGCACCACGGGCATCGAGTACATGCACATCCAGGACCCCGAGCAGCGTCGCTGGGTGCAGCAGCGGGTCGAGCAGCCGCACACCAAGCCGCCCCGCGAGGAGCAACTGCGCATCCTGCTCAAGCTCAACCAGGCCGAGGCCTTCGAGACCTTCCTGCAGACCAAGTTCGTCGGCCAGAAGCGATTCAGCCTCGAGGGAGGGGAGACCGCGGTCGCGGTGATCGACGAGGTCTGCGAGGCGGCCGCCGAGAGCGGGCTGGACGAGGTCACCATCGGCATGGCCCACCGCGGCCGGCTGAACGTGCTGGCCAACGTCGTGGGCAAGTCCTACTCGCAGATCTTCCGCGAGTTCGAGGGCAACATCGACCCGCGCACCGTGCAGGGCTCCGGCGACGTGAAGTACCACCTCGGCGCCGAGGGCGAGTTCGAGGCCGGCACGGGCGACCGGATCAAGGTCTCCGTGGCCGCGAACCCCTCCCACCTCGAAGCCGTCGACCCCGTGCTCGAGGGCATCTCCCGCGCCAAGCAGGACGTGCTCAACCGCGGGGCCGCCTACCCCGTGCTGCCCCTGCTGGTGCACGGCGACGCCGCGTTCGCCGGTCAGGGCGTGGTGGCGGAGACGCTCAACCTCTCCCAGCTGCGCGGCTACCGCACCGGCGGCACGGTGCACGTGGTGGTCAACAACCAGGTGGGCTTCACCACCTCCCCCGGGGCGTCGCGCTCCTCGCTCTACTGCACCGACGTCGCGCGCATGGTCCAGGCCCCGATCTTCCACGTCAACGGCGACGACCCCGAGGCCTGCATCCGGGTGGCGCGGCTCGCCTTCGAGTACCGCCAGACGTTCCGCAAGGACGTCGTCATCGACCTGGTGTGCTACCGCCGCCGCGGTCACAACGAGGGCGACGACCCGTCGTACACCCAGCCCCTGATGTATGACCTGATCGAGCAGAAGCGCTCGGTGCGCAAGCTCTACACCGAGTCCCTCATCGGCCGTGGCGACATCACGATCGAGGAGGCCGAGCAGGTCCTCAACGACTACCAGAAGCAGCTGGAGCGGGTCTTCACCGAGGTGCGCGAGGCCACGGGCGAGCCGAGCGAGTGGACCACCGTGCCGGACTACCCGGACAAGCCAGCCGGCGAGACAGTCACGGCGATCTCCCGCGAGGTGCTCAAGCGCATCTCGGATGCCTACATCACCCCACCCCAGGGCTTCACCGTGCACCCCAAGGTGATGCCCCAGCTGCAGCGTCGCGCGGCCGCGATGACCGACGGTCCCATCGACTGGGGCGCCGGCGAGATGCTCGCCTTCGGCTCGCTGCTGATGGACGGCCGGCCGGTGCGCCTCTCGGGCCAGGACTCGCGGCGCGGCACGTTCGTGCAGCGCTTCGCCACGATCGTCGACCGGAAGAACGCCGACGAGTGGACCCCGCTGTCGAACCTGACCGAGGACCAGGCGAAGTTCTACATCTACGACTCGCTGCTCAGCGAGTTCGCCGCCCTCGGCTTCGAGTACGGCTACTCCGTGGCGCGCCCCGAGGCACTGACGCTGTGGGAGGCCCAGTTCGGCGACTTCGTCAATGGGGCCCAGACGGTCATCGACGAGTTCATCTCCGCCAGTGAGACGAAGTGGGGCCAGCAGTCCGGAGTCGTGCTGCTGCTGCCGCACGGCTACGAGGGCCAGGGACCCGACCACTCCTCCGCGCGGATCGAGCGCTTCCTCACGATGGGCGCCGAGGAGGCGTTCACGGTCGCGCAGCCCTCGAGCCCGGCGTCGTACTTCCACCTGCTGCGCCGCCACTCCCTCGGCGAGCAGCACCGCCCGCTGGTGGTCTTCACGCCGAAGTCGATGCTGCGCCGCAAGGAGGCCGGCTCCCAGCCCGAGGACTTCACGCACGGCTCGTTCCGCCCCCTCATCACCGACGACACGGCGGAGAAGGACAAGGTGGACACGCTGCTGCTGTGTTCCGGCCGCGTCACCTGGGACCTGATGGTGGAACGCACCAAGCGCGAGGACGGCGAGCGCGTGGCGATCGCGCGCCTCGAGCAGCTGTACCCGCGGCCCGTCGACGACATCCGGGCGGCGATCGAGTCCTACCCGAACCTCGCCGCCGTGCGGTGGGTGCAGGACGAGCCGGAGAACATGGGCCCGTGGCCGCACTACCAGCTCAACGTCTGGCCGCACCTGGACATCGAGGTCGAGGGCATCACGCGTTCGCCGAGCGCGGCGCCGTCCGTGGGCACCATGAAGCGGCACGTCGAGGAGCAGAAGCGCCTGATCGAGGCTGCCTTCCGCCCGGCTCGGGACGAGCGGCGGCTCGCCCAGTACTGAGCCGTCCCGACCTGATCCAGGGGCCGATGGGAGGGGCGATGTACTTCACCGACCGGGGGCTCGAGGAGCTCGAGCAACGGCGGGGCGAGGAGGAGGTCACGCTCGCCTGGCTCGCCGACCGCTTGCAGGAGTTCACCGACGCCCACCCGGAGCACGAGGTGGCGATCGAGCGGCTGGCGACCTGGTTGGCCCGGCTGGAGGACCCCGAGGACTGACGCCTCGGCCCTCAGTCTCCCTCGGAGACGGCCTCGTCGGTGCTGCGCGGGCCCGGAGCCGCGGCGCCCGACCCCGGGTCGGGACCGTGCTCCGCGGAGGCCCGCCGCACGGACTCCCGGATCTCGAAGACCTCGGTGGCCAGGCCACCGACGGCGCTCGCGACGTCCTTGACGGCCGCGGTGATGATGGTGGCGACCTGGCCGGCCGTGCCGGCGGCTGCCTCGAACGTGGTCTGGACGGCGTCCTTGCGGATCTCCGCCTTGCTCAGGTGGTCCTTCATGGGGTCCATGATCCTGCCGCGGCCTCTGCGACGCCACCTCGCGCCTCGCGGAGGCGGCGCTACGATCCCTCGCCATGGAGCAGGGGGCGGGCGCGGGCGGGCAGTCGCGCCTGGAGCGCAAGGAGCGCACCCGGCGGGCGATCCTCGACGCCGCCCTCGAGCTCGCCGACGAGAGCTCGATGGCCGCCGTGTCGCTGCGTCAGGTGGCCCGCGAGGTCGGGATCGTGCCCACCGCCTTCTACCGGCACTTCGCCACGCTCGAGGATGTCGGCCTGGAGCTCGTGGACGACTCGCTGGACTGCCTGCGCGCCCTGCTCCGCGACGTGCGACGCAGCGACCCGGACGCCCACGACCTCATCGACGACTCGGTGCGGGTGCTCGTCGAGCACGTGCGTGGCCATCGGACGCCCGTCGCCTACCTCGCCCGCGAGCGGGTGGCCGGGACGCCGGCCGTCCGCGAGGCGATCCGGCACGGCATCGACCGGGCCGAGCGCGAGCTGGCCGACGACCTGGCGCGGATGCCGCACACCGAGGCGTGGACCAGAAGCGACCTGCGCACGCTGAGCAACCTGATCGTGACGCTGATGGTCGGCACCGCGGAGCGGATCGCGGCCGGCGACGGCCGCCCCACCACCGAGGAGCGGGTGGTGGCCACCGCCCGCACCCAGCTGCGGATGGTCCTGATCGGCGGCCTGCAGTGGGAGTCCGGTCGCGGCGGCTGACCCGCCGCGAGCCGGCGCGGGCCGGCGCTCAGCCGCGCGTCTGGAGCCGCAGGTCGCTCAGGGTGGCGTCGGCGGGCAGGTCGAGGCAGTGCACGATCGCGTCGGCCACGGTGTCGGGGTCGATCCACTGCGACGGGTCGTACTCCTTGCCCTCCGCTTCGTGCACCCCCTCCAGCATCCGCGTCGCGACTCGCCCCGGGTAGACCGACGTGACCCGCACGCCGTGCTCCGCCTCCTCCGCCCGCAGGGCCTCGGCGAAGCCGCGCAGGCCGAACTTCGAGGCGGCGTACGCCGACCACGCGGGGCCGGCGCGGAGCCCCTGCCCGGAGTTCACGAGCACGACGGTCCCCCCCTTGGCCCTCAGGGCCGGCAGCGTGAGCCGGGTCAGCACGGCGGGCGCCACCAGGTTCACGGTGATCTGGCGCTGCCAGGCCTCGCTCGAGACCTCGTCCAGCCGCCCGAGCTCGACGACGCCCGCGGAGTGCACCACGGAGTCGAGCTCCGCCGGGAGCGCCGCTGCCAGCGCCTCGATGCTCGCGCGCTCCGCGAGGTCCGCGACGAGCGGCTGGGCCCCCGGCAGTGCCTGCCCCAGCTCCTCCGCGCGCGCGGTGGTGCGCCCCACGACCAGCACCTCGTCGCCCCGCTCCAGCAGCCGGTGGGCGAGCGCCGCGCCGATGCCGGAGCCCGCGCCCGTGACCAGATGTCGCTGCATCGGCGATCCGTCCGGCCGGACGTTCGACGGTGTGGTCATCGCGTGAAGACGACCTTGCCGAACAGGTCGCCGCCGGCCATCGCGGCGAAGCCCGCGGCCGCCTCCGTCATCGGGAGGCTGCGGTCCAGGAGCGGCCGGGTACCGGTGACGTCGAGCAGCTGCACCAGCGAGGCGAGCTCGTCCCGGGTGCCCATGGTGGAACCGACGATCTGCAGCTGGAGGAAGAAGACCCGGGTGAGCTCGGCATCGTCCAGGTTCGGCCCCGAGGTGGTCCCGGAGATCACGATCCGGCCGCCGGGGCGCAGGGAGCGGATCGAGTGCGACCAGGTGGCCCGCCCGACGGTCTCCATGACGGCGTCGACCTTGCCCGGAAGCCGCTCGCCGGTCTCGTGGACCTCGTGGGCTCCGATCTCCAGCGCGCGGGACCGCTTGGCCTCGTCGCGGCTGGTGGCCACGACCCGCAACCCCGCCGCGCGGCCCAGCGTGATGCAGGCGGTGGCGACGCCGCCGCCGGCACCCTGCACGAGCACGCTGTCGCCGGCCTTGAGCCCGCCCCGGGTGAAGAGCATCCGGTAGGCCGTGAGCCAGGCCGTCGGCAGGCAGGCGGCCTCCTCGAAGGACAGCGAGGCCGGCTTCGGCACCAGGTTGCCGCGCGGCACGACCACCTGGTCGGCCAGCGTGCCCTGGTGCTTCTCGCTGAGCAGCGATCGCTTCGGGTCCAGCGTGTCGTCTCCGCGCCAGCCCGGCTCGTTGATCACCGAGTGGACGACCACCTCGTTGCCCTCCTCGTCGACGCCGGCCGCGTCGGTGCCGAGGATCATGGGGAGGGCATCTTCCTTCAGGCCCACCCCGCGCAGCGAGAAGAGGTCGTGGTGGTTGAGCGAGGCGGCCTTGACGGTCACGGTCGCCCACCCGTCGGGGGCGACCGGGTCGGGTCGCTCGCCCACGACCAGGCCGCTCAGGGGGTCATCGGAGGAAAAGGACTCAGCGTAGACGGCGAACATGGACGTGAGGCTAGCGCTTCCCTCTCACCCACCCGGATGGGCCCGAGGGTGGTAGCCCGACGAGCGTGGGGGCTCGTGCGATCAGCGGCGGGCCACGCCCTCGCTGCGGGCAGCGGCGGAGACGGCGCTCGCCACGGCCGTGGGGACCCGCGGATCGAAGGGCGAGGGGATCACCAGGGTTTCCGAGAGGTCGTCGCCGACCAGGTCGGCGAGGGCGTGCGCGGCGGCGAGCTTCATGCCCTCGGTGATCGCCGTGGCGCGCACGTCGAAGGCCCCGCGGAAGATGCCGGGGAAGGCCAGGACGTTGTTGATCTGGTTCGGGAAGTCCGAGCGCCCGGTCGCGACGACGCGGGCGTGCCGTCGCGCCACGTCGGGGTGCACCTCGGGCATCGGGTTGGCCAGGCCGAAGACGATCGAGTCCCGGGCCATCGTGGCCACGTCTTGCTCCGGCACCGTCCCGCCGGAGACGCCGATGAAGACATCGGCACCGGCGAGCGCCTCGGACAGGCTGCCGCTGCGGCCGGTCACATCCGCGGTCTTCGTGGCCAGCGCGCGCTTGACCGGCGTGAGATCGGCGCGGCCGGAGTGCAGCACGCCCTTGCGGTCGGTGACCACGAGATCCCGGACGCCCGCCCCGAGCAGGATCGTGGCGACGGCGACGCCGGCCGCGCCGGCACCCGAGATCACCACGCGGGCATCGGCGGCGCCGCGCTCGGTGATCCGCAGGGCGTTCTGCAGCGCGGCGAGCGCCACGACCGCCGTGCCGTGCTGGTCGTCGTGGAAGACCGGGATGTCGAGACGTTCCTTGAGCCGACGCTCGATCTCGAAGCACCGCGGCGCGGAGATGTCCTCCAGGTTGATCCCGCCGAAGCTGGGCGCGAGCCGGGCGACGGTCTCGATGATCTCCTCGGTATCGGTCGTGGCCAGGCACAGCGGGATGCCGTCCACGCCGCCGAACTGCTTGAACAGCACCGCCTTGCCCTCCATGACGGGCATGGCCGCGACCGGCCCGATGTCGCCCAGCCCGAGCACCGCGGTCCCGTCGGTGACGATGGCGACGGTGTTGGGGACCCAGGTGTAGTGGTCGGCCAGCCCCGGGTCCTCCGCGATCGCCTCGCAGACCCGGGCCACGCCCGGGGTGTACGCCAGCGAGAGGTCCTCAGGGCCCGTCAGCGGCGACGACACGGTCGCGAGCTTGCCGCCCACGTGCAGATCGAAGACCGGGTCGCCCCGGTGCGGGTGCTCGTCGGCGTCGGGGGCCATGGGCGGAGTCTGTCACGGCGAACGGGGCGGCCGCGGGGGCCGCCCGGGGCGGGGCCACATCCGCGCCAGGACGACGGCCAGGACGTCGTCGGCGGGTACCGGCCCCCGGTGCCGGGAGTCGACGCCCACGTCGGGGTCGTCGCTGAGCAGCCACCAGCCCGGCCGCCCACCGGCGGTCGCCCGCGGCCGTATCGCGCGCTTCACCGCGACCGTGCCGTCGGCCAACCGCGCCACTACCACCGAACCCGGGCGCGGCCGAGCCCGGTAGGACACGAGCAGCCGGTCGCCGTTCGCCAACCCCGGCGCCATCGACGCACCCCGCACCCGCGCGAACCCCCACACGGGCGCGCCCGACCGGGTGAGGGGTCCCTGTTCCGCCCGGCGCACGATGAGTAGTCTCGCAGGGCGACGGCCCGACGGGCCGGCGCGACCGCGACGAGAAGTCGACCGCGACAACCGAAAGGAACCCCTGAGCATGCTGGCAGGACTGTTCGCCCCGACCATCGACGTCTCCGCCCACTGCGACCTCCCCTGCGGCGTCTACGACCCCGCGCAGGCCCGGATCGAGGCCGAGTCGATCAAGGGAATCGTGAACAAGGTCGCCGACAACGACGACCCCGACTTCCGCACGCGGGCGATCCTGATCAAGGAGGAGCGCGCCGAGCTCGTCAAGCACCACCTGTGGGTGCTCTGGACCGACTACTTCAAGCCGCCGCACTTCGAGGCACACCCGCAGCTGCACCAGCTGGTCAACGAGGCGACCAAGCTCGCCGGCGCCACGGGCAACAAGGGCTCACTCGACGCCGACGTGGCCGACCAGCTGCTGGCGAAGATCGACGAGATCGCCGAGATCTTCTGGGAGACCAAGAAGGGCTGAGGCTCCCCGCAGGCCGCTGACCTGCAGTTGTACCCGATGGACGCGCCCTCGGTCCGCAAGAGGACTGAGGGCAGCGTCCATCGCGCTTCGGGTGCGGTCCTCTTCCCCGGCCACAGATGCGAGTCACCGCAAACCGTGCGATGTGAACGAGATCCGCGCCTCGCCAGCGGCCGCGACCCAGAGTTGCGGACTGAGCTCGCGGACTTCGGGGGACAGGTCTCCCCCGCCTGAGTCTGCTGGCGCTCGAGCCGGATCGCGCGACGCAGGAAGTCGACGTCGTCGACCGTGGGCACCACGACCTCATCTCTAGGTAACGACGGCAGCTTGATCTCTACGAACGGGGATCGGGCGATCACCCGGTCCTGGACGGCGGCGTCGAAAGCCGCCAGCCGACGTCGTGCACGTTGCGCACCGACCCGGCCGCCCGAGACTTCTGCGGAGGAGCGGATCTACGGGCCGAGCTCGCCGCGATCGCCTCGGAGATCCGACCGTCCCAGGCGACGACGCGCCCTCCGGCGCCGAGCGGTATCCAGGCGAGGCAGATGCGCGCCGGAAGTCATGGTGCCACCCCGCCTGCGTGGTCGACCGGGCGTCGCTCGGCGCGGACGGCGGCTCCGGGGGCGGTGGCGGCTCCGTGCCTCCCTGGTCCAGGCGGGAGGGCGGGTACGCATCGGTCATCCGCGCGGCGGAGGCGTCACCCGGTAGACCCAGCGTTCGGGTCGCATGACGATCCCTTCCCCGAGAGTTGGTTGCCGTGAGGGGCAGCGCGCCCTCTTCGGGGCTACACCACGTCTCGGCGCTGGACCGCCACCATTCCGGCGCCAGCCGGCAGGATTGCCCAGAGGCACAGAGCAAGCAGCGCGGCACCGACACCGACCTCGGTGGTGACGCCTGAGACCACGCTGAGCAGGCTCGTGGGCATCCAGGAAGCCGACTCATTGACCAGCTGAACAACCATTCCCGGTGCAATGAACAGCATCAGGACCGTGACGGTGACCGCTCCACCGAGATTGCGGACGAGTGCGCCCATTCCTGCCCCGAGGACGGCGCCGGCCATCCCGCCCAGCATCGAGGCCACCATCAGCCGGCCGATGTCGCCGGCCGAGGCGAGGAAGGCGAACTCGGTGCTCGGCAACGCCAACCACACGGCGGTGACGACGATGCCTTCGCCGACCAGTCCCAGCGCTGCGCCGGCGAGCAGCACAGCGGTGAATTGCGCGAGCACGGCCCGGTGCCGACGCGGGGAGGTCAAGAACATCGGTACGACGGTGGTGTGGCCGAACTCGCGAGCAACGGCGATCGCGCCGAACAGAGCCGTCACGATCATCGCGTTGAACCCGAAGGCCATCAGCGAGACCTGGTCCTCCGCGGTGGCAATGAACCCCTTGCCGCCGTCCATGTCGGTGCCGAACGCCACCGCGACTGCGTCAATGGCGGCGAGCACCACCAGTGCCAGGAGGAAGCCGAGCAAGATCTTGGTGGTGACGAGCTTGCGTAGCTCGCCTTTGACAAGTCGTGGCCAGGTCATCGCGAGGCTCCTTTCGTCATTGGTTGGGGGCTGGTCCGTCGAGGATCGGGCGCCTTCGCCTCGTTCTGTGTCCAACCGAGGAAGAGGTCCTCCAGCGAGCCCGCCTGCGGGGAGAGCTCGTGCAGAGCGATCCGGGCGGCCAGGGAGCGGTCACCGATCTCGTCGATCTTCATCCCTCGGACCACCAGCTCGCCATCCGCCCCGGGCCGGATCTCTGCCCCCGTGCCGGCCAGCGCTCGGGTCAGCGCGGCGGGATCCGGGGTGCGGACCGTGGTTCCCGCATGCTGCAGGTCGGTCAGCGCGCCGGTGGTCACGAGCCGACCGCGGTTGATCACGACGACGTCGTCCGCCAGGTGCTCGACCTCGGCGAGCAGGTGGCTGGACACGAACACCGTGCCCCCGGCGTCGGCGCGCGCCCGCAGAAGGTCGCGTAGCCAGCGGATACCTTGCGGGTCCAGCCCGTTGCCCGGCTCGTCCAGGACCACCACCGGCGGATCGCCGAGCAGGGCCGCGGCCAGGCTGAGCCGTTGGCGCATGCCGAGGGAAAATGCGCCGACGCGACGATGGGCGACCTTCGCCAGCCCGACCGCCTCCAGCATCTCCTCGACCCGCACCGGAGGGAACCCGCCGCCGTCGGCGAGAACCCGCAGGTGGTTGCGCGCGCTGCGTCCTGGGTGGAAAGCGTTGGGCTCGAGGACTACGCCGACGGTGCGCGCCGGGTCGTCGAGGTCGCGGTAGCGTTTCCCGTCGATGGTGGCGCGGCCTCTTGTCCCCTTGGCGAGGTCGAGCAGGATCTTCATCGCCGTGGACTTGCCGGCGCCATTGGGGCCGAGGAAGCCGGTCACCCGCCCCGGCTCCACCGCGAAGGACAGGTCATCGACCACAGTCTCGCGGCCGTAGCGCTTGGTCAGATGGCTGATTTCAAGCCGATACATGAGGGTCCCTTCGTCGGCGTCGTGGTGGTGAGTTCGGTGAGGGGTCCCCGATGACCGCGACTGCCGGCGGCGCAGACCCGACGGCCCTTCGCCGCACGCTGGAGACCGTCCGCACGCCGCGGGAACAACCAGGCCGGGGTCCATCCACGTGGCCATGAGAGAGACCGCGCGGCCTTGGGTGTGCACGACCCCAGAGTGAGGACGGCTGGCGAGGTCCGCGATGGCACGTACGGGAAGCCGTTCACGTGATCCTCGCCTACCACCCGGTCGGCGGCGAGCTGGCTGACCAGCTGGCCGGCGCCGATGAAGGCCCGGTAGAGCTCGGGGGTGGTCAGCTCGATGATGTCCGAGACGTAGCCATCGAGCGTGATCGTCTCGGTGGGGTCGAGCTCAGGGTAGGACGTGCCGGCGCCGCGCTGGTCCCAGGTCACGACGGTGAAGTGCTCCTCCAGCCCGGGCAGGTGGCGCCGCATGGCGCCCCGCTCCGAGCCCCCGGGCCCCCCGGCCAGGAACAGCAGGACGGGGTTCTCGGTGCTGGTGCCGCGGACCATCAGCCCCAGGTCGTGATGCCGGTCGTGCACGCTCAACGAACGACTCCTCACCGACGGCTCTCCGCCCGACCTCAGTCGATGGCGCTGCGACGCAGAGTTGTAGGGCCGTTTGTAATGCGCTCGATGACCAAGGGCCTCCAACACGCCCGTCAACCCCTGCTCCCTCCTCCCTCGGTGGGATCTGCCTGACGGCGGATGCCGGCCGCCCGAGGCACGCGCGGCCGGCGGAACTCGTGAGGGTCACCTCGAGGGCGGTGACGCGGTCCCCGGTGGAGGGCGCGGCCCGGACCGCGGCGGACACCTCGCGAAGAGTGGCTGGCTGATACCGGGCAGCGCCCGGCGAACACGCCGGCGCTCACCACCTTCGCGCCACGAGGCCGATCGAGTCGACCTTCGTCACCGTCCGGCTCCGCCAGCGCGTCACCAGGGCACCGGATCCGCGGCCGCGGGCACCCTCGATGGCGCCGCCTGACCGGGCCACCACCTGACCGTCAACCCCTTCTCCGACTCCGTCGGAGGCTGCCGCCTGCCCACTCACCGTTCATTTTCGGACTAGGCGGTCCTACTCGGAGACCAAGAAGGGCTGGAGCTTTTCGGCGGGTCCCGGGCGACGCCCCGAACCGGTGGTGGTGAACCCGGGATTGGGGCGCCGTCTGCTTGTATGGTGGGCCGCGCGCGGACAGGGACGCTCGGTCCCGGGGCTTGTCTGCCAGGTGGGCGAACAGGACGGGGAGCGCATGAGGACGATCGAGCCAGGACCTGGTCGCCCCCACGTAGAGCTGCGGGTGCCCGCGGACAGTGCCTACGTCGCCGTCCTCCGCACGACCACCGCCGGGCTCGCCGCGCGCCTGGACTTCACCATCGACGACATCGAGGACCTGCGGATCGCGGTCGGCGAGGCCTGCGCGATGGTGCTCCCGGAGGCCAGGGACGGCGGCGACCTGTGGTGCCGCTATTCCCTGGGTCGCGGCGAGATGGTGGTCGCCGTCACCGTCGAGGCGGAGGGGGCCCCCGAGATCGACGCCGACAGCTTCGCTTGGCAGGTGCTCACCACCCTGGCCACCGAGGCCGCTACCGAGACGGCGCGGGGAACGCTGACGGTGAGCCTGACGATGCGCTCCGGGGTGTACAGCAGGGCCCCGGGCTGAGATGCCAGTCGGCGGCCCCGCGGGATTCGCCGTCCCGGCCGCGGGCGAGGAGCAGCGTCAGGCGGCCGTTCCCGTGGAGGAGATCCGGCAGCGCAGCGCCGAGCTCTTCGCCGCGCTCGGGCGCGCCGACAGCGAGGCCCGGCGACAGCGCCTCCGCGACGAGCTGGTGCGCCTGCACCTCCCGTTGGTGGAGCGCTCCGCACGCCGGTTCCGCAATCGCGGTGAGCCGCTGGAGGACCTCGTGCAGGTCGGCACCATCGGCCTGATCAAGTCGATCGACCGGTTCGACTCCGAGCGCGGCGTCGAGTTCTCGACGTACGCCACGCCCACCATCGTCGGCGAGATCAAGCGGCACTTCCGGGACAAGGGGTGGGCGATCCGGGTGCCGCGCCGGCTGCAGGAGCTGCGGATGCAGATCTCGGCGGCGACCGCGGAGCTCAATCAGTCGCTGGGGCGCTCCCCCACCGCCGGTGAGCTGGCCGAGTCGATCGGCTGTTCGGTCGACGAGGTGATCGAGGGGCTGGAGTCGGCGAACGCCTACGCGACGCTGAGCCTCGACGCCGGGGAGGAGTCCGAGGACGGCGCCATGCCGATCCTGGACGCTCTGGGCACGGAGGACGCGGGCATCGGCCACGTCGAGGTGCGCGAGTCGGTCAAGCCCCTGCTGGACCGGCTGACCCCGCGGGAGAAGAGGATCCTGTTGCTGCGCTTCTTCCGCGGGATGACCCAGTCGCAGATCGCCGCCGAGATCGGCGTCTCGCAGATGCACGTCTCGCGCCTGTTGAACCGGACCCTCGAGCACCTGCGGGAATCGCTGGACCAGCCGGACTGACCGGCCGGACCAGGCCTGGTCAGTCCTGGCTCGGGTCGGGGTCCAGCGCCTCGAGGCTCGCGGGATACACCAGCCCGGCCAGCACGAGTCCGGCGGAGACCGCCAGGGCGACGGCGGCCGGAGTCGTGTCGCCGCCGCGGAGGTTCCACGCCAGCCCGAGCTGCACCAGCTGGGCCAGCAGGACGGGGCCCCGGCCCCACGACCGGGCGCGGGAGAGCCCCCAGGAGCACACCAGCACGGTGGCTCCGTAGATCAGGAAGAACGCCGCGGTCGTGAGGCCCATGATGAGCCGGTCGCCGGCCACCGACACCAGCTCGAGCACGCCGTAGACCAGCAGCAGGACGCCCTCGATGGCAGCCAGCGAGGCCGCGACCAGCAGCGGCGCGGGGGTCTCGCGGGTCCGGGGCACGGCCAGAGCCTAGGTCTGTGACCTAGGAAACCCGAAAGGACCTTGTGCGGCCGACCAGTTCTTGAAATGGTTATCTCTGCGCCCGGTTTGCAAGCGCCTCGCATGCGCCTGCCCGCTACACGATGAGCCGCAAGGCCCGCACCGGCCCCGCGAGCAGCAGTTAGTCGAAGAAAGAGAGTTCTACCACCCATGGACTGGCGCGACCGTTCCGCGTGCCTCGACGAGGACCCGGAGTTGTTCTTCCCGATCGGCAACACCGGTCCGGCCATCCTCCAGATCGAGGAGGCCAAGCAGGTGTGCCGCCGGTGTGAGGTGCGCGAGCAGTGCCTGGCCTGGGCGCTCGAGGCGGGCCAGGATCACGGCGTCTGGGGCGGCCTCAGCGAGGACGAGCGCCGGGCGATCAAGCGCCGCAGCGCGCGCTCGCGACTGCGCAGCGCCTGAGCCTGACGGGCGGCGCGCCGCTTCTTCACGCCAGCGGGACGTCGAGCCGCGCCGTCGTGCCCCGGCCCTCCCGGCCGGGGCCGACCCACAGGTGACCTCCGAGCTCGGACTCGACCAGCGTCCGGACGATGGACAGCCCCAGGTGTGTCGAGCCGTCGAGGTCGAACCCCTCGGGGAGCCCTCGGCCGGCGTCGTTCACCTCCACCTGCAGGCGCGCGCCGAGCCGCTGGGCGTCCAGCTCGATGCGCCCCGGAGCCTCCGGCGCCGGGCCCTCGGACGAGCCGCCGTAGCCGTGCTCGACGGCATTCTGCAGCAGCTCGGTGAGCACCATCGCCAGCGGCGTGGCCGTCTCGGACGGCAGCACCCCGAAGGCGCCCTCCCGGTGCACCCGCACCTGGTCGGCGTGCGACCCCACGTCGGTCACGAGCCGGCCGAGGCGGTCCGCGACGTCGTCGAAGTCGACGTGCTCCTCGACCGCGTGGCTCAGGGTCTCGTGGACGATGGCGATCGAGCCGACCCGGCGCACCGCCTCCTCCAGCGCCGCCCGCGCGCCGCCCGGGTCGGTACGCCGGGCCTGCAGCCGCAGCAGGGCCGCCACGGTCTGCAGGTTGTTCTTGACCCGGTGGTGGATCTCGCGGATCGTCGCGTCCTTCGTGACGAGCTCGCGGTCGCGGCGACGCAGCTCGGTGACGTCGCGGAGCAGCACCAGCGCACCGGTGCGCTCGCCCGCGGGGCGCAGCGGGATCGAGCGCAGCACGAGCGCCACCTGCCCCGCATCGATCTCCGTGTCGCGGTGCGCGCGGCCGCCGAGCACGCCGCTCAGCACCTCCTCGTCGGGGCGCCGGCGCGCGGGCACCAGCTCGCGGGTGAGATCGGCGAGCACGAGGCCGGTGAGGTCACCGTGCAGCCCGAGCCGCCGGTAGACCGACAGTGCGTTGGGGCTGGCGTAGACGACCCGCCCCGCGGCGTCCACCCGGACGAACCCGTCCCCCACGCGCGGGGAGTCGGCATGGTCCCCGCGCTCGCCGACAGCGGGAAAGGTGCCCGCGGCGATCATCTTGGTCAGCTCGCCGGCGGTCTGGAGATAGCTGAGCTCGAGCCGGCTGGGGGTGCGCACGCCGTGCAGATTCGTGTTCCGGCCGACCACGCCGATCACCGCGTCACCGCGACGCACGGGGATCATCTCCACCCGCACCGGCACGTCGTCGCGCCATTCGGGGTCACCCTCGCGCACCACCCGACCCCGGGCCCACGCCTCCTCCAGCAGCGGTCGCCGACCGTTCGACAGGAAGGTCCCGACGACGTCCTCGACGTACGCCGTGGGGCCCGTGGTCGGCCGCATCTGCGCGCCCGCCCAGAAGCCCCGCCCCTCGGCGTCCGGCAACCACAGCACGAGGTCGGCGAAGCTGAGGTCGGCGATGATCTGCCAGTCCGCGACGAGCCGCTGGAGCCAGCCGAGATCCCACTCGTCGAGGCGGGTGTGCACCCGCGCCAGCTCGTCCAGGGTCGGCACCCGCCCAGCCTAGGGCGCCCGACTCGCCGCATGGGTAGCCTGCGCCCATGAGCCCGGAGACCTCGGCAGAAACCTCGACCGCGACCTCGGTGGGCCCGGGGACCTCCCCGGGCTCCGGGACCGACCGGGACGGGGCCGGGGGCGAGGACCACGCCGGAACGCTCGCCGTCGCCGTCGCGCGCGCGCATGGCGTGGAGACCATGTTCACGCTCTCGGGCGCCCACGTGTTCCCGATGTACGACGGCGCGGTGCGGGCCGACCCGCCGATGCGGCTGCTCGACGTGCGCCACGAGCAGACCGCCGCGTTCGCCGCCGAGGCGACCGGCAAGCTGACCCGCGTCCCGGGCCTGGCGGTGCTGACCGCCGGACCGGGTGTGACCAACGGGATCAGCGCCATCGCGCAGGCGCAGTTCGCGGGCTCGCCGATGGTCGTCGTTGGGGGGCGGGCCCCACAGAACCGCTGGGGCTCGGGCAGCCTGCAGGAGCTCGACCAGCCCCCGATCCTCGCCTCGATCAGCAAGGATGCGCGCACGCTCCCGACGGCGGCCGACGTCGCCCCGGGCATGCACGGGGCGTTCACCGCCGCGCGCTCCTCGCACCGCGGCCCGGTCTTCGTCGACGTCCCGATGGACGAGTTCTTCGCGCCTGCCTCGGGGGTGGCGCCCGCCGTTCCCGACGAGCACGGCGGGGACCCTGATCCGGATGCGCTCGGCCAGGTGGCCCGGCTGCTCGCGGAGGCGGAGCGCCCGGTGCTGGTGCTGGGCACCGACGTCTGGGCCGACGGCGCCGAGCTCGCGGCGCTCCGGCTGGTGGAGGAGGCCGGCCTGCCCGCGATCACCAACGGCATGGGCCGCGGCGTCGTCCCGGGCGGCCACCCGCTGCTGGTCACCAAGGCGCGCGGCAAGGCGCTGGGCGGCGCCGACCTCGTGGTCGTCGTCGGCACGCCCCTGGACTTCCGCCTCGGGTACGGCGTCTTCGGCGGCAAGGACGGCGCCGCCCCGGCACGCGTGGTGCACGTGGCCGACGCCCCCGACCAGGTCAGCACCCACGCGACCCTGGTCGGCTCGCTCGCCGGCGACCTCACCCGCACCCTCGACGGGCTGCTGGCCGCTCTGCAGTCGGTCTCGGGCCGCAAGCCCGACTGGGGGCCTTGGGTGGCCGACCTGCAGCGCTCCGTGGCCGCCGCGGCCGAGCGCGACCAGGAGCTGCTCACGGCCGAGGCCGATCCCGTGCACCCGGCGCGGATCTATGGCGAACTCGTGCCGCGCCTGGCCGACGACGCCGTCGTGATCGGCGACGGGGGCGACTTCGTCTCCTTCGCCGGCAAGTACGTCGAGCCCCAGCGCCCCGGGGGGTGGCTCGACCCGGGCCCGTTCGGATGCCTCGGCGCCGGCCTCGGCGCGGCCATCGCCGCCCGGCTGGCTCGCCCCTCCGCGCAGGTCGTCCTGCTGCTCGGGGACGGCGCGGCCGGCTTCTCGCTGATGGACGTGGACACGCTCGTCCGCCACGGGCTTCCCGTCGTGATGGTGATGGGCAACAACTCCGCCTGGGGGCTGGAGAAGGGCCCGATGCAGATGCTCTACGGCTACGACGTGGCCGCCGATCTGGCGCCGCGCACGGCCTACGACCGAGTGGTGAAGGCGCTCGGCGGAGCAGGCGAGACCCTCACCGACCCGCGTCACATCGGTGCGGCGCTCGACCGGGCCTTCGACTCGGACGTGCCCTACCTGGTCAACGTGATCACCGACGTGGATGCCGCATACCCGCGCAGCACCTTCGGGATCTGAGCGGGCCGTGTCTGACGCCGTCGAGGTGCGGCTGGCGCTCGACGACGAGCTGGCCGCGGTCGGCGAGCTGACCCTCGGCGCCTACGCGCCGTACCTCCCCGCGGACTCCGACTACGCCGAGAGCCTGCGCGACGCCGGGTCACGCCACGCGGACGCCGAGCTCTACGTGGCGCTCGAGGACGCGCGGATCCTCGGGACGGTGACCGGCTGCCCGCCGGGCTCGCCCTGGCGCGAGCTCGCCACCGCGGGCGAGGGCGAGTTCCGGATGCTGGCGGTCGCCCCGTCCGCGCGCGGCCGCGGCGTCGGCACCGCGCTCGTCCTCCGCGCGCTCGGCCGGGCCCGCGAGGCCGGCGCGGGCGGCATGGTGCTGTGCAGCATGTCCGAGATGCGGCCCGCGCACCGGCTCTACCGAACGCTCGGGTTCCGGCGAGAGCCCGAGCGCGACTGGAGCCCGGGCGACGGAGTGAATCTGCTCGCCTTCACGCTGGACCTGACCGATCGGACCTGACGCCCGGGAGGACCCATGGACGACCGCACGGCGATCCTGACCCGCACCGTGGGCGAGGCCGACACCGCTGCCGCGGTGGGCTCCGGCTCCCTGCCCGTCCTGGGAACGCCCGTGCTGCTCGCGTGGCTCGAGGCGGCCACGTGCGAGGCCGTCGAGCGCGGCGCCGACCCCGGCGAGACCAGCATCGGCACGCGCGTCGAGGTGGAGCACCGCCGGCCCAGTCCGCTCGGCGCCCAGGTCGAGGTGCGGGCGTCGGTGAGTCACGTGGACGGCCGGCTGTACCGCTGCACCGTGGCCGCGAGCCACGCCGACGGGAAGGTCGTCGCGACGGGCGAGATCACTCGCGTCCTCGTGGACGCCGAACGCTTCCTGGCCCGGCTCGGCTAGCGAGGGCTCAGCAGTTGGGGCGCTTGCCGTGGTTCGCGTTCTTCTTGCGCCGTGCGCGGCGCTTGCGACCTCTCTTGCTCATGGCTGCCTCCTCTGCGGCGTCATTCCGGACGTGGTCCCCCTGCGGCGCGCCAGATGCCCGGTTCAACGGACCGGCGTCGGGAGAGCCGAGGGGAATCCTCCCATGCCGGCGCACCGGGCACGAATCGAGCCTGATCGCTCAGGCGTCGCTGATCCGCACCTGCACCTGCCGCAGCTGCCACAGCACCCGCTCGCGCAGCGCCTCGGGCGCGGCCTCGGAGCAGGAGCGCGCGACCACCGTCTTGACGGTGCGCTGGAGGTCGTACTGCTCCAGGCAGGGCCCGCACTCCTCGAGGTGGCGCCGCACGGCGCCGCAGTCGGCCTCGTCCAGCTCGTTGTCGAGGAAGTAGACGATGCGCTCGATGTACTCGACGCACTCCTCGGCAGCGACGTCCGACTCGTGCTCGTGACCGTGGGCGCGCGCGTGCGCCGCGTCGCGGGCGGCATCCCGGCCGGGCTCCGGCGCGTTCACGACTCCTCCCCCCGGGTCGCGCCGCTGGGCAGCAAGTCCTGGGCGCGGACGTGGTTGGAGAGCATGTCGCGCAGCTGGCGACGGCCGCGGTGCAGCCGGGACATCACGGTTCCGATCGGCGTGTCCATGATCTCGGCGATCTCCTTGTACGGGAAACCCTCGACGTCGGCGAGGTAGACGGCCAGCCGGAACTCCTCCGGCAGACGCTGCAGGGCGTCCTTCACCTGCGAGTCCGGCAGGTGCTCGAGCGCCTCGGTCTCGGCGGACTTCAGCCCGCTCGAGGTGTGCGACTCGGCGCGGTGCAGCTGCCAGTCCTCGACATCCTCCGACATGGACTGCTGGGGCTGCCGCTGCTGCTTGCGGTAGTTGTTGATGAACGTGTTCGTCAGGATCCGGTAGAGCCACGCCTTGAGGTTCGTGCCGGGCCGGTACTGGTGGAAGGAGTTGAATGCCTTGGCGAACGTCTCCTGCACCAGGTCCTCCGCGTCCGTGGGGTTGCGGGTCATCCGCATCCCGGCGCTGTAGAGCTGGTTGAGGAAGGGCAGGGCGTCCCGCTGGAAACGGGCGGAGCGCTCCTCGGGCGTCTCCGTCGCGACGTCGACCTCAGCCTGGTCGGGCGGGTTCGCCGTTGCTGCCGCCGCGTCGGGCCGGTCGGTGGGGGTCTCACTCATCGTCGACCAGCCTAGCCGCGCGCTCCGCGGGGACGCCGTCCGCTCGGTGCCGCGGGCACCGTCCTGGTTCATCACGAGCATGGGGGCTGAACACGTCGTCCGGGCGGATTGTTCCGACCGAGCCGGAATTGACCATTTCTTGCCTCGCGCGCTCAGATGAGCGGCAGGACGAACGCCATGGTCAGGGCCGCCAGGGCTATCGACAGGTAGCGGTAGTTCGTGTACCACGTCCACCCTGCATGGAGAGTGCCTCGGGCGGGATCTGCCCGAGACGAGCGGAGTCGTCTTCGTCGGCCCCGTCGGCCAGGCTCAGGACCACGAAGAGCGCGAGGTAGATCGCGGTGAGCAGCCCCGCGGCGTAGAGGAACTGGATGCCGAAGTCGGGCACGGCGATCTCGGAGACCACCCACAGCACCAGGCCGGCCGGGACGCCGGGCGCGAGCGTCAGAAGGCCCCCCTGCTGCGGGCGCCGCGCCAGAAGATCCCGCCGAGGAAGACGACCAGCACGGGCGGGGTCACGAAGGCGAGGAAGGACTGGAGGTAGGCGAAGAGGGTCGGGAAGATGCCGACGATCGACACCGCGACCAGCCACGCCAGCACCATGAAGAGCACCGTCACGAGGCGCCCGATGCGCACGATGGTCGTGTCCGGCAGGTCGGGCTTGAGCGGCCGGACGAAGTCCAGCGTCGTCAGCGTGGAGACCGAGTTCAGCACCGAGTCGATGCTCGAGATGATCGCTGCGATCACCGCCGCGATCACCAGGCCGCGGAGCCCGACGGGCACGAGATCGAAGACCAGCGTCGGGAAGGCCTGATTGGGGTCGATGTCGGGGTAGAGCTGCAACGCGATGATGCCGGGGATCAGCATGATCAGCAGGTTCGGCAGCTTGATGGCGCCGGCGAACAGCGCGCCCCAGCGCCCGTGGTCGGCGTTCTTCGCGGCCAGCGTGCGCTGCACGACCATCTGGTTCAGGCCGAAGTAGTAGGTGTAGATGAGGAAGACACCCGTGAACAGGCCCGGCCACGGCATGGACGGGTCGTCGACGGGCCGGATGATGCTGAAGGCATCCGGCGGCGCCGCCTCCTGGATGGCCGACCAGGAGCCGGCCGCCTCGAAGGCGAGCACGGCGACGATCGTGCCCCCCACGATCAGCGTGACCGCCTGGATCCCGTCGGTCACGATGACGGCGGCGAGGCCGCCGACGACCGTGTAGGCGCCGGCGAGCAGCGCGAAGACGGCGACGGTGACCCAGATCGGCACCTCGGGGTAGACGACCCCGACGACGACCGCGCCCGCGAAGAGGCCGCCGGCGGAGTCCACAAAGAGGTTGGCGGCGATGGTGAACCCGGAGAACGTGCGGCGGGTCCTCGTGTCGTAGCGCTTCTCGAGGAACTCGGGGACCGTCGAGACCTCGGAGCGCATGTAGAAGGGGTAGATGAAGAAGACGAAGAAGATGAGGATGAAGGCGGCGGTCCACTCGTAGTTGAAGGCCGGCACACCCTCGCTGTAGCCGGCTGCCGCGAAGCCCACGAACGACGTCCCGGAGATGTTGGACGCGAAGAGTGACAGGCCCACGAGCGGCCAGGTGAAGTTGCGTCCGCCCAGGAAGTAGCCCTCGGAGCCCGTGCCGCTGCGCCGCGAGACCCACAGGGCGATGGCGATGGTGAGCAGGACATAGACCCCGATCACCGCCAGGTCGATGCCGGTCAGGCTGAAGTCAGGCATGCGCTCGCTCCGCCGGTTCATCGGGCACCGTCCACGGACGGGTGTGCTGCGCGACCACGGACCGGACCGAGTCGACCTCGGCCTGGTCGTACGGGGTCCCGTCCTCGTGCAGCAGGTCGTGAAACCACACCGAGGTCGGTCCGGTCGCCCCCGCGGCCCGGGCCACGGGCTCGGGCCACGGCACATGCGTCTGACTGCGGCCGCGCACGAGGCCCCACTGGAAGCAGCCGACCCCACGGCTGCTGAACAGCGGCAGCTGGTCCTGGATGCGGCTCTCCACGGCCCGGGCCATCCACTCGGTGCAGGCGATCGGACGGCCGAGCGGCGCCAGGCGGTCCAGCAGGTCGGCCATGTGCCGACGGTCGGTGTAGGCGTGGAAGGTGACCACGTCGGAGAGCTCCAGCGCGCGTCGGTCGACCGGCGTGTCGAAGGGCGGCGCCTCGTCGGCGGCGAAGGCCGACCAGGCGCCGACCGTCAGCGGCTGGGACGGCCCGCTGTCGCGCGCCGTGTCGAAGCACCGCTCCATCAGCGCAAGGCTGTGCGCGGGAAGCTCGGCGTCGTGCTCCGAGAAGCCCGATGCGTTGAAGACCATCCGGTTCCCGGGCTCGTTGTAGAGGTCCCACATGAGCACGCGGTCGTCGTCCCCGAACGAGCCGACGAGGTCCCGCACGTAGCGCTCCACCGAGGGCCAGGTGGTCCGGTCCATGACGCGATCCCGCCCCGGGCTGGCCACCGCGCGGCTGTTGTGCACCCCGGGCACGGGATCCGGCTGGCGCGCATACGTCGCCGGCGCACCGCCGAACTCGCAGTCGTCGAGGAGGCAGGGCACGGTCGACAGGCCGGCGTCCGCCGCAACGGCGAGGAACCGGTCCACGCGGTCGAGCAGTCCCGAGCGGTCGTGCTCCCACACGAGGTGGGGCAGATCGACGCGGACGGCGTTGAGGCCGAGATCGGCCGCCCACCCCAGCTCCCGGGCGATGGTCGCCGGGTCGAAGGTCTCCGGGTGCCACATCTCCAGGTAGTTCACCGCCGTCGACGGCAAGAAGTTGAGGCCGCGCGGCCAAGGCCGCTCGCGGGCCCAGGCCATGGCGTCGTCGGCCGTCCACCGAGCGGTGGGCATACGCCTCCCCAGATCGTCACCGTGCCACGCAGGCGGGGTCAGGCCCGTGAACCTAACCACCGCCCGGCGGGTCGTAAACCGCCCCAAGAGGCATGCCTCGCGTCGAACCGAGGACCCGGCGCGCTGGTGGGGGCCCCGCGAGCCTAGCCGGCGACCTCGCGGGTGAGCCACTCCAGCGCGGACTCGACCACGACGTCCTGGACGTCGTCCGGGCGCAGGCCGGAGCGCTTCCCCACGGCGAAGGAGTGGTCGGCCGCCGGGACGACGGCCATGTCGACGCCCACAAGCTCATCGGGGAACTCCTCGGGGCGACCGAAGGGGTCCCGCTCGCCCTGCACCACGAGCGTCGGCACGCCGACGGCCTCGAGCTCGGCCACCCGGGACTTCTCGGGGCGGCCCGGGGGGTGCAGCGGAAAGGCCAGCGCGAGGCAGCCCGCCGCGCCGAGCCGACGCGCGGTGCGAGCGGCCGAGCGCGCGCCCGCGGAACGGCCCCCCAACACCGTCGGCAGGTCACCGCGCAGCGAGCCCACGACCGCCTCGATCGCCTCGTCCAGCGAGGCCGGGGGGCCGGCGACGCGGCGACCCGCAACTCGCCAGGGCTGCTCCACCAGGGTCACCGTGATGCCGTGGCGAGGCAGGCCGATGGCCAGCGCCTGCAGGTCGACGGCCTCGATGCCGCCGCCCGCGCCGTGCTGGAGGAGCAGCCGCGCGACGGGCCGACGCGCGCGCCGCGTGTGCAGGCGGGCCTCGCCGCGGGGGGTGGGGACGGTGCGCAGCTCCACGCGGCTCAGCTCCCTTTCGGTGCGGCGCGGGTCGGTTCAGCCCGGGTCGGTTCAGCCCGGGTCGGTTCAGCCTGGGCAGGGAGGTCGAGGAGCGTGTCGGGAACGTTCTCCTCCACGGCGGCCGGCACGTCCTCGGGCGGTAGCGGCTCGACGAGATCGGGCCCGTTGTTGCGCACGTTCGAGACCCGGGTCGACACCGGAAATGCCTCGAGCCCGCCCGGGGACGCCGGGGCAAGCAGGCCCAGCAGGTCGTCCTTGTCGGAACGGCGCGGGTCGAGCCACGCCGCCCAGCGCGCGGGCTCGACCATCAGGGGCATCCGGTCGTGGATGTGTCCCAGCTCGTCCTCGGCCTGCGTCGTGAGCACGGTGCAGGTCCACCGGAACCGGTCCGGATCGTCCTCGTCGCGGGTCGGATCGCGCCAGATCTCGTAGAGCCCGGCCATCGCCAGCAGCCCACCCCCGCGTGGGCGGATGAAGAACGGCTGCTTGCGTGGCTTGCCGGACGCGGTGCGCTGGCTGGTCGGGTACCACTCGAAGTAGCCGTCCGCCGGCAGGAGGCAGCGCCGGGACGCGAACGCCTTGCGGTAGGCCGGCTTCTCGGCGACCGTCTCCATCCGGGCGTTGATCATCCGCTGACCGATCGTGGGGTCCTTGGCCCAGGAGGGCACCAGGCCCCAGCGCAGCACCCGCAGTTGGCGCTGCGGGTCCCGCTCGACGGGCCCGTCCGGCCCGGGGCCCCGGTCGGCCTGCTGGTCGGCTTCCCCGCGGGGCGGCCGCGCGAGGACGGCGTAGACCTCCTTGGTGGGCGCCACGTTCCAGTCCGGATCGAGCGGCGCCGGCACGCGGCTCTCCTCGATCTCGAACTCCTCGACGAGGTCCTCGGGACGCCGGCTGGAGGCGTAGCGACCACACATGCCCACAGGCTATGCGCTGGCACTCCCCCGGGGGCGGTCACGCTGGCGCGTCGCGTCGGCGGGGTGATCCGCGGGTCCCTGATCGTGTAGACAAGTGCCATGTCCGTCTCCAGGCTCATCGCCCGTCCGATGCTCGCGTCCATGTTCCTCGTGGGCGGAGCCCACGCCCTGCGCAGCGCCGACAAGCTCGCCCCGGCCGCCGAGCCGGTGGCCGACAAGGTCGTGCCCGAGGTCAAGAAGCGCGTCCCCCAGCTGCCCCTGCCCGAGGACCCGGTGACCCAGGTCCGGCTCAACGGTGCCGTGCAGGTGCTCGGCGGGCTGGCGCTGGCCACCGGCAGGGCTCCGCGCCTGTCCGCCCTGGCGCTCGCCGGCACCCTCATCCCGACCACGATGGCCGGGCACGCCTTCTGGCAGGAGTCCGACCCCGGGGCCAAGGCCGACCAGAAGATCCACTTCTTCAAGAACGTCTCGATGCTCGGCGGGCTGCTGATCGCGGCCGGCGACACCGACGGCAAGCCGGGGCTTGCCTGGCGCGCGCGCCGCGCCGCCCGAGACGCCAGGCGCGAGGCCGGTCACCTGGCCGGCTCCGCCCGCCGCGAGGCGAAGCTGGCGGCCGCCTCGGTCTCCTAGCAGCCCCCGACCTCGCGTCCGCCGGGCCCCCGACCGGCTCGCTACCCTGCCGGGGTGAGCGAACACCCGGTGGATCCCTGGCCGGCGCCGCTGGCCGGCGGCCCCGTGCAGGCGACGGTCGAGCTGCCCGGCAGCAAGTCGATGACCAACCGCGCGCTGCTCCTCGCGGCGCTGGCCGAGGGGCCCTCGGTGGTGCGCCGCGCGCTCCGCTCCCGAGACACGGCGCTCATGGCCGGGGCGCTCACGGGGCTGGGCGCGCAGGTCGACACGAGCGGCCCCGACTGGTCGGTGACCCCGGGCGCCTTCGACAGGCCCGCGGAGGTCGACTGCGGCCTCGCCGGAACGGTGGCGCGTTTCGTGCCGCCCGTCGCGGGCCTCTCCTCCGCGAGGGTGGCGTTCGACGGGGACCCGCACATGCGCACCCGTCCTGTCGGCCAGATCCTGGCGGCGCTGCGTCACCTCGGCGTGGACATCGATGACGACGGCCGCGGAGCGCTGCCGTTCACGGTGCACGGCCGCGGCTCCGTGCGCGGGGGGACGGTCGTCATCGACGCCTCGGCGTCCAGCCAGTACGTCTCGGCCCTGCTGCTGGTCGGCGCGCGCTACGAGGACGGGGTCGACGTGCGCCACGAGGGCAGCCCGATGCCGTCCCTGCCCCACGTCGAGATGTCGGTGGCGATGCTGCGCCGGCACGGCGTCGAGGTGGACGACGCCGACGCCAACCGGTGGGCGGTGGCACCCGGCCGGATCGCGTCGATCGATCACGACATCGAGCCCGACCTGAGCAACGCCGCGCCGTTCCTCGCCCTCGCCGCCGTCACCGCCGGCACGGTCACGGTCCCCGGCTGGCCCGAGGAGACCACGCAGGCGGGCGACGCACTGCGCGAGATCCTCGCGCAGATGGGCTGCGCGGTCGACCGGGTGCCCGCCGGTCTGCAGGTCACGGGGCCCGACACGCTGGCCGGGGTGGACCTCGACCTGCACGACGTGGGCGAGCTGGCGCCCGTGGTCGCGGCGACCTGCGCGCTGGCCGGGTCACCGTCCCGCCTGCGCGGGATCGCTCACATCCGTGGGCACGAGACCGACCGCCTGGCTGCCCTGGCGCGCGAGCTCGGCGGGCTGGGCGCCGCCGTGACCGAGCGGACCGACGGCCTCGACCTGCGCCCCAGCGCGCTGCACGGCGGCGTCTTCCACACCTATGCCGACCACCGGATGGCGCACGCGGGCGTCGTGGTCGGCGCCGCCGTCCCGGAGGTGCGGGTGGAGGACGTCGCGACGACGGCCAAGACCTTTCCCGGCTTCGCCGACGTCTGGGCCGGCCTGCTGTGCCCGTGAACAGGTACGACGAGCACGACCAGGAGCACTACGAGCGGCCGCGGCGCCGCACCCGGCCCCGCACCAAGGAGCGCCCGTCCCACGACGACGCGGCGACCGGCGTCGTGACCACGGTCGACCGCGGCCGTCTCACGGTGCTGGTCGATGGCCGCGTCGTGACGGCGATGAAGGCGCGATCCCTGGGCCGCAGGGGCGTCGTCACCGGCGACCGGGTGCGGGTGGTCGGTGACACGAGCGGCGAGGAGGGCAGCCTGGCCCGGATCGTCGAGGTCGAGAACCGGCGCACAGTGCTGCGACGCACCGCCGATGACACCGACCACGTCGAGCGGATCGTGGTCGCCAACGCCGACCAGCTCGTTGTCGTGACCGCGCTGGCCGACCCGGAGCCGCGCCCCCGGCTGCTCGACCGGGCCCTCGTCGCCGCGTACGACGCGGGCATGGACCCCCTGCTGTGCCTGACCAAGGCCGACCTGAGAAGCCCCGAGGCCCTCCTGGCGACGTATCGCTCGCTGGGGGTGCCCTGGGTCGTGACCCGTCACCGGGGCGACCTGGACGCGCTGCGCGACCGGCTGGCGGGTCGCACCAGCGTCCTGGTCGGCCACTCGGGTGTCGGCAAGTCCACGCTGGTCAACGCGCTGGTGCCGGACGCCGAACGCGAGACCGGGCACGTCAACGCGGTCACCGGACGCGGCCGGCACACGTCGGTCTCCGCCGTGATGCTGGCGCTGCCGGGCCCCGCGCCGGATCCCGGGCCCGGCGGCGGCTGGATCATCGACACCCCCGGCATCCGCTCCTTCGGGCTCGCCCACGTGCGTCCGGGCGACCTGATCGGAGCCTTTCCCGACCTCGCTGAGCCCACGAGGGCCTGCAGCCGGGGCTGTTCCCACGCCGACGGTGAACCGGAGTGCGGGCTCGACGCCGCCGCGGCGGACGGCTCGGTCGACCCCGACCGTCTCGACTCGTTCCGGCGTCTGCTCGCGGCGCGCGAGGCCGACGACGACTGATGGTCCGGGCCGACGACGACGGGCCGGGGCAGGCCGGGCCTGCCGGGCCCGGGGAGGTGCGGGGCCTACCCTGTGCCCCATGCCACGCGCCGTTGACCACACGGACGACCTGCGCCTTGCGCACGTCCTCGCCGACGACGCCGACTCGCTGACCACCGCCCGCTTCAAGTCGCTCGACCTGCACGTGATGAGCAAGCCCGACCTGACCCCGGTGACCGACGCGGACCGGGCGGTCGAGGAGGGCATCCGGCGCACGCTGCGACAGACGCGCTCGCGCGACGCCGTCCTCGGCGAGGAACAGGGGTCCACCGGCCACAGCCAGCGGCAGTGGATCATCGACCCGATCGACGGGACCAAGAACTTCGTCCGCGGCGTCCCGGTGTGGGCCACCCTGATCGCCCTGGCGGTCGACGGCGAGGTCGTCGTCGGCCTCGCCTCGGCGCCCCAGCTGCAGCGCCGCTGGTGGGCCTCGAAGGGCAACGGGGCGTGGACCGGCAAGTCGCTGCTCAAGGCGACCGAGTGCCGGGTCTCCGACGTGCGCCAGCTCGAGGACGCGTCCCTGTCCTACTCCTCGCTCCGCGGTTGGGAGGAGCGCGGCCAGCTCGACGACGTCCTCTCCCTCGCCCGGCGCGTGTGGCGCACGCGGGCCTACGGCGACTTCTGGTCCTACGTGCTGCTGGCCGAGGGGGCCGTCGACCTCGCGGCCGAGCCCGACCTGGAGACCTACGACATGGCGGCCCTGGACGTGATCGTCCGGGAGGCCGGAGGCACCTTCTCCTCCCTCGCCGGCAACCCCGGCCCCTGGGGCGGAAACGCGGTGGCGAGCAACGGGCACCTGCACGAGGCCGCGCTGGCCTTCCTCGGCTCCTCTCGCGACGACTCCGATCCGGACGAGCCCGCCCCGGCGCCGGGTTCGGTGAGCCGGCTGCGCGGGCGGCGGACCGCCCACGAGCTGCCACCCGTCTGAGCGGCATCTCACCCCGCCGCCAGGCCCTTCCCCCTGGATCGCGCGAGCCCTACGGTTGGATCCTGCGATCGGCGAGGAGGGTGCTGTGAAGATCAACGACGTGCTCAAGGCGAAGGCTCACCAGAACGTGGTGACCGTGGGCCCGGAGGCGGGGGTGCGCGAGCTGGTCGCGCTGCTGGCCGAGCACAACGTCGGTGCGCTGATCGTCAGCCGTGACGGGGAGAGGCTCGACGGGATCGTCTCCGAGCGCGACGTCGTGCGGCACCTGCACGCCGACGGCACCGTCGTGAACAACACGGTGGAAGCGATCATGACCTCCGTGGTGGAGACTTGTAGCACCGACGACGATGTCGAGGAGCTCATGCGCACCATGACCCGCCAGCGGATCCGGCACGTGCCCGTGGTCGTGGACGAGAAGATCCGCGGGATCATCAGTATCGGCGACGTGGTCAAGCACCGCATCGACCAGCTGGAGTTCGAGCGCGAACAACTCGACCACTACCTCAGCCAGGGCGGCTGAGGCACCGCACGGCTGAGAGAAGCGGGACTGACAGACTCGGGGCATGGACAAGCCCGAGATCGACTTCCCCGACTTCGACCCGCCCGCTGACCTGCTCATCACCGAGCTGACCGAGGGCGACGGCCCGGCGGCGGCGGCCGGCCAGACCGTGTCCGTGCACTACGTCGGCGTCTCGCACTCCACCGGGGAGGAGTTCGACGCGTCCTGGAACCGCGGAGAGCCGCTGCGGTTCCGGCTGGGCATCGGTCAGGTGATCACCGGCTGGGACCAGGGCGTGCAGGGCATGCGGGTCGGTGGCCGCCGCCATCTCGTGATCCCGCCCCACCTGGCGTACGGCGACCGCGGGGCCGGCGGCGTCATCGCCCCCGGCGAGACCCTCATCTTCGTCGTGGACCTGCTCGACGTCGCCTGAGGCTCCTCGGCCCTACCAGGGAAGGTCGTCGGAGTCGGGGGCGTCGTCCTCGGTGACCACCCGCGCGGCCGGACCGTCCTGGACGCGGACGACGTCGCCCGGCACGAGCTGCCGCCCGCGCCGGGCCTCGGCCGCGCCGTTGACCTCGACCAACCCCCCGGCGACGAGCGGCTTGGCCGCCGCCCCGCTGTCGACGAGGTTGGCCAGCTTGAGGAACTGCCCGAGCCGGATCGACTCGTCGCGGATCGGGACGTCGTGGGGCTCGGTCACGCCGCCGATCGTCTCAGGCCCAGCCCCGTCGACCCAGCCCCGTCAATCCAGCCCCGTCGACCCGGCCCCGTCAACCAGCCCCGTCGACCCGGCCCGGTCAACCCAGGAAGCCGCGCAACAGGGCCGCCGTGCCGTCCAGGTGGTCCAGCATCGCCTGGCGGGCCCCCGGCCCGTCCCCTCCGAGGACGGCGGCGACGACCGCCGCGTGCTGCCGGCCCGAGTGCTCCAGGTTGGGCGGGAGCAGCGGGATGCACTCCAGCAGGGAGTCGACGCGCACCCGGACATCGGCCACGACGGCGACCACGCTGGGGCTGCCGCACAGCTCGGCGATCGCGAGGTGGAGCCGGGCGTCCAGCGGGCGGTGGCGCTCGGCGGGGGCGGCGAGCAGATCCTCGTGCATCCGCTTCACGCGAGCCCGCTGGTCCGCCCCGAGGTCGCGCGCGGCCGCGAGCTCGCACGCGGCGGGCTCCACGATGCGGCGCAGCGTCAGCAGGTCCCACACCTCCGCGGGGTCCAGCGACGCCCGCGGCCGGTCCGGTGGCGCCTCCGCGACGTACGTCCCGCCGTAACGGCCGCGTCGGACCCGCACGTGGCCGCTGGACTGCAGACCGGCCAGCGCCTCGCGCAGCGTCGTGCGCGAGACCCCCAGCGCCCGGGCGAGCTCGCGCTCGGGGGGAAGCTTGGAGGCGGGCGGGAACTGACCCAACCGGATGCCCCGGAGAAGCCGCTCCATCGTCTCCTCGAAGACGTTTCCCACCCGCACGGGAGGGAGCATCTCGAGGGTCTGCCGTGCCACGCCGCCACCGTACGCTCGTGTCCCTTGACGGGCCCCGCACGCGGGACAAGACTGCGCTCCATTCAATGGTCTACAACTGATCCAATGAGTCTGGGGGGGAGCGCCATGAGCCGATCTCGCGTGGAGTACTCATCGCAGCAGGAGGGCTACGACGAGCACCGGCAGCTCAAGGCGGGTGCCGCCGGTTGGATCCTGCTGGCCGGCCTCGGCGTCAGCTACGTCATCTCCGGCGACTTCGCCGGATGGAACTTCGGCATCGCCCAGGGCGGCTGGGGCGGGCTGCTCATCGCCACCGTCCTGATGGGGGTGATGTACACCTGCATGGTCTTCGGGCTGGCCGAGATGTCATCGACCCTGCCCACCACCGGGGCGGGCTACGGCTTCGCCCGACGGGCGCTCGGGCCCACCGGCGGCTACGCGACCGGCGTCGCGGTCCTGATCGAGTACGCCGTGGCCCCGGCGGCGATCTCGGTCTTCATCGGCGGCTACATCCAGGCCCTGAACCTCTTCGGGATCACCGACGGCTGGTGGATCTACCTCGTCTTCTACGCCTTCTTCGTCGGCGTGCACCTGTGGGGGGTCGGCGAGGCCCTGAAGCTGATGCTCGCCATCACCGGCGTGGCCGCCGTGGCGCTGCTGGCCACCGTGATCGGCCTCATCCCCAAGTTCGACGCCAGCAACCTGACCAACATCGACCCCGACGGCTCCCTGATGTCGAGCAGCTTCCTGCCGCTGGGCATCACCGGGGCGCTGGCCGCGTTCGTGTACGGCATCTGGTTCTTCCTCGCGGTCGAGGGCGTGCCCCTGGCCGCGGAGGAGAGCAACGACCCCAAGAAGGACATGCCGCGCGGCATCATCGTCGCGATGCTGATCCTCCTGGTCTTCGCGGCACTGATCCTGACCGTGGTGCCGGGGGCGGCCGGGGCCGACGTGATGGGCGAGTCGACCAACCCGCTCCCCGAGGCGATCCGGACCGCCTACAACGGCAACACGCTGCTGGCGGACTTCGTCAACTACGCCGGTCTCGCCGGCCTGATCGCCAGCTTCTTCTCGATCATCTACGGCTACTCCCGCCAGCTCTTCGCCCTCTCCCGGGCCGGCTACCTGCCCACCTGGCTGTCGCTGACCGGGAAGCGCAAGACCCCGTGGGTCGCCCTGATCGTCCCGGGCACCATCGGCTTCCTGCTTGCCGCCATCGTGCGCAACGGCGACATCCTGATCAACATCGCGGTCTTCGGCGCCACGGTCTCCTACGTGCTGCTCAACCTCTCCCACATCCTGCTGCGGCGCCGCGAGCCCGACCTGGAGCGGGGCTACCGGACCCCGGGCGGCGTGGTGACCACCGGCGTCGCGCTCGTGCTCAGCGTCGTCGCGGTGATCGCGACCTTCGTGGTCGACGTCCGGGCGGCCGGCATCACGGCCGCGGTCTTCGCGGCCTTCCTGGCCTACTACTGGTTCTACAGCCGGCACCACCTGGTCGCCTCCGCCCCCGAGGAGGAGTTCGCCCAGATCATCGACGCCGAGTCCGACCTGCGCTGAGAGGCCCCCACCCGACCGCATCGCCCCCAGGAGCCTGCCCATGACCGAGAACCCCGGCAACGAGCACCCACGCAACCCCCGGATGCTCACGGTCGACGCCGTGCGCGCCGCGATCATGGCCGGCGACGTGGAGACCGTGGTTGTGGCCTTCACCGACATGCAGGGGCGACTGCAGGGCAAGTACCTGCACGCCGCGTACTTCCTGGAGCACGCCCTGGACGACGGCATCGAAGGCTGCAACTACCTGCTCGCGGTGGACACCGAGATGAACACCATCGAGGGCTATGAGATCTCCTCGTGGGAGTCGGGCTACGGCGACATGGAGTTCCAGCTCGACCTCGACACCCTGCGCCGGGTGCCGTGGCTCGAGCGCACCGTGATGGTCCAGTGCGACCTCGCCACCACCGAGGGGGTCCCGGTGCCGATGTCGCCTCGGGCCATGCTCCGGGCCCAGGTCGACCAGGCCGCCGAACGCGGCTGGAAGGCGGTGGCCGGCACGGAGCTGGAGTTCGTGGTCTACCGCGACACCTACGAGGAGGCGATGGACAAGGACTACCGGGACCTGACGCCGGCCAACCGGTACAACATCGACTACTCGGTGATGGGCTCGGCGCGGGTGGAGCCGCTGCTGCGCCGGATCCGCCGCGACATGTACGACGCGGGGATGGTCGTGGAGTCGGCCAAGGGCGAGTGCAACTTCGGCCAGCACGAGATCGGCTTCCTCTTCGACGACGTGCTCACGACCGCGGACAACCACAGCGTCTACAAGACCGGCGCGAAGATGATCGCCTCCGATCTCGGCAACTCCCTGACCTTCATGGCCAAGCCGAACGACCGCGAGGGCAACTCCTGCCACATCCACCTCTCGCTGCGCGGGCAGGACGACAGCGCGATCTTCTGGGACGACGAGACCGGGACACGCACCCGCCTCTATGACAGCTTCATCGCGGGCGTGCTGGCCACGATGCGCGACTTCACGCTCTTCTACGCGCCCAACATCAACTCCTACAAGCGCTTCGCCGAAGGCTCCTTCGCGCCGACGGCGGTCGCGTGGGGGATGGACAACCGCAGCTGCTCCGTCCGGCTGGTCGGTGACGGCAAGGGGGCGCGGCTGGAGAACCGGCTGCCGGGCGGCGACGCGAACCCCTACCTCGCCCTCGCGGCGATGATGGCGGGCGGCCTCTACGGCATCGAGCACGACCTCGAGCTGGAGCCGATGATGCAGGGCAGCGCATACGAGTCCGACGCCCCGCACGTGCCGCGCACCCTGCACGAGGCGCGCGACCTCTTCCGCGACTCCACGATCGCGCGCGAGGTCTTCGGGGACGACGTCGTCGACCATTACGTCCACTACGCCGACGTCGAGGTCGCCGCCTTCGACGCCGCCGTGACCGACTGGGAGCTGCGGCGCGGGTTCGAGCGGCTATGAGCGCTCGAACCCCCCGAGTCGGCCTCACCACGTACTACAAGGAGGCGGCCTGGGGTGACTGGCGGCGCACCGCAGCGCTGACGCCGTCGACCTATGTGGAGGCGGTGGTGCGCTCGGGCGGGACGCCGCTGCTGCTGCCGCCCGTCGGCACCGACGTCTCGGTGCTCGAGGTGCTCGACGCCGTGGTGATCATCGGCGGCAGCGACATGGAGCCGGCCCGCTACGGTCAGGATCCCCACCCCGCAACGGCCCCCGAGCCGTTCCGCGACGACCACGACCTCGCCCTCCTGCACGCCGCCCTGGCCCGCGGCACGCCGCTGCTGGCGATCTGCCGCGGGATCCAGGTGCTCAACGTCGCCCTGGGGGGCACCCTGCACCAGCACGTGCCCGACGTCGTGCCCGAGGTGATGCTCGATCCCGGCGGCGCCTCGATCTACCGCCCCGCTCCCGGGGAGTACGGCACGGTCGAGGTGCGCACCGAGCCCGGATCGCGCATCGCCGCCGTGCTGGGGGCCCGGGCGACGGCGCCCTGCTATCACCACCAGGCGGTCGACCGGGTGGCCGACGGGCTGCGGGTGACCGCGCGCTCGCCCGACGGCCTCGTGCAGGCGCTCGAGCCCGACGGTGCGAGGGTGGGCGGGGGGTGGGCCCTGGCGGTCCAGTTCCACCCCGAGGAGGACGCGACCGACGACCGGCTCTTCGCCGCCCTGGTCCAGGCCGCACGCACCGCCCACGACCACGCTGCCCAGGAGGACCACCGATGACGACCCGTGTGCTCAACCCCGCCACCGGGCAGCAGATCGCCGAGGTCGCCAGCCTGGACCGCGACGCGACGGACGAGGCGATCGCGCGCTCCGCACGCGCGCTCGCCCGGTGGCGGCGGACGTCGGCCGCCGACCGAGCGCGGCTGCTGCGCCGGTTCGCGGATCAGGTCGACGACCACATCGAGGAGCTGGCCCAGCTGGAGGTGCGCAACTCCGGCCACGCCGTCGGCAACGCGCGCTGGGAGGCCGGCAACGTGCGCGACGTCCTCGGCTACTACGCCGGCGCGCCCGAGCGGCACCTGGGGCAGCAGATCCCGGTCGCGGACGGGACGACGATCACCTTCCACGAGCCGGTCGGCGTCGTCGGGGTGATCGTGCCGTGGAACTTCCCGATGCCGATCGCCGGCTGGGCGATCGGCCCCGCGCTGGCCGCCGGAAACACCGTCGTGCTCAAGCCGGCCGAGCTCACGCCCCTGACCGCCCTGCGGCTGGCCGAGCTGGCGCTCGAGGCCGGGATCCCGGAGGGCGTGCTGCAGGTGGTCCCGGGCAAGGGCTCGGTGGTCGGCGAACGGTTCGTGACGCACCCCGCCGTCCGCAAGGTCGTCTTCACCGGCTCCACCGAGGTGGGCAAGGGCGTGATGCGCGGTTGCGCCGACCAGGTCAAGCGCGTGACGCTGGAGCTGGGCGGCAAGAACGCCAACATCGTCTTCGCCGACGCCGACCTGGCGGCGGCGGCCCGGGCAGCTCCCGGCGGGGCCTTCGACAACGCCGGGCAGGACTGCTGCGCCCGCTCCCGGCTCCTGGTCCAGCGGCCCGCCCTCGAGGAGTTCCTCGCCGAGCTCGGCCCCGCCGTGCAGGGCTTCGTCTGCGCAGACCCCGGCGACGAGGCGACGGACATGGGACCGCTGATCTCGGCCGCGCAGCGCGACCACGTGGCCTCCTACGTCGCCGATCGCGAGGTGCTGGCGCAGGGAAGCTGCCCCGCCGACGGGGGCTTCTGGTTCCCACCGACGGTGCTCGGCGCCGAGGGCCGGGAGGACCCCGCCTTCGTCGAGGAGATCTTCGGTCCCGTGATCAGCGTGCTGCCCTTCGACGACGAGGACGAGGCGATCCGGATCGCCAACGACACCGAGTACGGGCTGGCCGGCTCGATCTGGACGCGCGACGTCGGCCGGGCGATGCGCGTGGCGCGCGGCGTCGAGGCGGGCAACCTCTCGGTCAACTCCCACGGGGCCGTGCGCTACAACACTCCGTTCGGCGGCTTCAAGCAGTCGGGTCTGGGACGCGAGCTCGGACCCGACGCGCTGGAGGCCTTCTCGGAGGTCAAGACCGTCTACATCGCCGACCAGTAGCCCAGCGAGCCGAGGAGAAGAGGATGACGGAGCAGCTCGACCTGACCCAGCGGTTGCGGGACCGGGTCGCCGTGGTCACCGGGGGGGCCAGCGGGATCGGGCTCGCGACCTCGCGCCGGTTGGCGGCCGAGGGCGCGCGCGTGGTGATCGCGGACATCTGCGACCCCACGCTCGGCGAGAGCGTGGCCGAGGAGGTCGGCGGGATGTTCGTGCGGACCGACGTGGCCGACGAGGCGGACGTCGAGCGGGTCTTCGCCCGCGCCCACGAGGCCCACGGCGCGATCGACATCGCCTTCAACAACGCGGGGATCGCCCCACCCGAGGACGACTCGATCCTCTCCACCGGACCCGACGTGTGGCGGCGTGTGCAGGAGGTGAACCTGACCAGCGTCTACTACTGCTGCAGGCACGTCATTCCGTACATGATCGAGCAGGGACGGGGCTCGATCATCAACACCGCCTCCTTCGTCGCCGTGATGGGCGCGGCAACCTCGCAGATCTCCTACAGCGCCTCCAAGGGCGGCGTCCTGTCGATGTCGCGGGAGCTGGGCGTGCAGTTCGCCCGCAAGGGGATCCGCGTCAACGCGCTGTGCCCCGGCCCGGTGAACACCCCGCTGCTCCAGGAGCTCTTCGCCGCCGACCCGGAGAAGGCCCGCCGACGCCTGGTGCACCTCCCGATGGGCCGCTTCGCCGAGGTCGACGAGATCGCGGCCGCCGTGGCCTTCCTCGCCAGCGACGACTCCTCGTTCATCACCGCGAGCGAGTTCCTGGTCGACGGGGGCGTCAGCGCCGCCTACGTGACGCCGCTGGAGGAGGAGTAGCCGAGCCGGCCGCTAGCCCAGCACCACGACGAGGGCGTGGATCACCACGCCGACCAGTCCGCCGACGACGGTGCCGTTGATCCGGATGAACTGCAGGTCGCGCCCCACGTGCAGCTCGATGCGCCGCGAGGCCTCCTGCCCGTCCCAGCGCGCGATCGTGTGCGTGATCACCGCGGTCAGCTCGTCCCCGTAACGCGCCGCGACGAAGACCGCCGCGTCGGCCGCCAGAGCGTCGATGCGGCCGGTCAGCTCGGGGTCATCGGCGAGCCGGTCGGCCAGCGTGTTCACCTCGGCGAGCGCGCGCCGCCGCACCTCTCCCTCGCGGTCGCGCAGCGAGGCGAGCAGGGCGCGGCGCAGCGCGTTCCACAGCGACACGGCCGTCGCCACCACCTGCGGGCTGTCCAGCAGTCGTTGCTTGAGGGCCTCGGTGCGCGCCCGGGTGTCGTCGTCCAGCTGCAGGTCGTGCGACAGCCGTTCGAGCCAGGAGTCGAGCGCGACGCGCGCCCGGTGCTGCGGGTCCTCGCGGATGTCGCGCACCCACCGGGTGGCCTCGAGGTGCACGCGGGTGGTGACGACGTCGTTGAGGCGCTCCGGTGCCCACCAGGGGGCCCGCTCCCCCAGCACGTCGGTGACGGTCTTCTCGTTGTCGACCAGCCAGGCGTACAGCTCGTCGAGCACGAGGTCGACGAGGCCGTGGTGCAGGTCGTCCCGGAGCACCTCCGCCAGCATCTGCCCGGCCAGCGGCGCCACATCCTCCTCCCGGAACCGCGGCACCAGGGCCTCTTCGACCAGGGCCACGATGTGCTCGTCGCGCACCCGGCCGAGCGCCGCGGCGGCCAGCGTGGCCGACTCGTCGACGACCCGGCGCGCGTGCTCGGGGTCGCGGAGCCAGGCTCCGAAGCGGGCCGCGGGGGTCGCGGCGAGCACCCGCTCCCGCACGACGCCCTCCTGCAGGAAGTTCTCGGCGACGAACTCCTGGAGGCCCTTGCCGAGCTCGTCCTTGCGCTTGGGCACGAGCGCCGTGTGCGGGATGGGGATCCCCAGCGGATGCCGGAACAGCGCGGTGACCGCGAACCAGTCCGCGATGGCCCCGATCATCGATGCCTCGGCGCCGGCGTTGACGAACCCCCACACGCCGTCGCGATCGCGGGTCAGCAGGAACACGACGGCCGCCAGCACGAGCAGGGAGCCCGCCACCATCCGCATCCGGCGCAGCCCGCGGCGCCGCTCCTCGTCGGCCTCCGACCCCGCGGCGAACACCGTCCGGCCCGCCCTGATCCGGCCCGGCCTCATCCGGCCCGCCCCCCGTGGCCGGGCGGCTCCGTGACGGCGCGGTCGCCCACGAGGAGCGTCGGGGTCAGACCGGGGACGACGGAGGCCCGCACCGGAGTGCCCACGGGGATGCGGACGCCGTGCGGCTGCCAGGACCGCAGGGTGCGCCCCGAGGCCAGGCGGACGTGGTGCAGCACGAACGCGCCATGGTACTCCACCGAGGAGATGGCCGAGGCGTCCCCGGCCGGTGCCCCGGCGCCCAGCGGCTCGAGCGCCACCTCGTGCGGCCGCAGCACGACGTCGACCTCCACGTCGCTGGCTCCCCAGCCGGGCACGGTGGAGACGACGCCGATCTCGCAGGTCAGCAGCGCGTGGTGCACGTGCGCCGGCAGGAAGTCCGCATCCCCCATGAAGGAGGCCACGAACCGCGTGGCGGGCTGCTCGAAGACCGCGTCCGGGGTGTCCACCTGCTCCGCCAGCCCGGCGTTCATCACCACCACCCGGTCGCCGGTGCTCAGCGCCTCCGTCTGGTCGTGGGTCACCATCACGGCCGTCGTCCCGGTGGCGTGCAGGACACCCATCAGCTCGGCGCGCACCTGGGCGCGCAGGCTCTCGTCGAGCGAGGAGAAGGGCTCGTCCAGCAGGACCACCTCGGGCCGCGGCGCCAGCGCCCGGGCCAGGGCCACGCGCTGCTGCTCGCCGCCGGAGAGCTCGTGGGGGTAGCGGCCCGCGAGGGCGCCGAGCCGCACCAGGTCGAGCACCTCGCGCACCCGCGCGTCGCGCTCGCGGGCCGGCCGGCCGTGCAGGCCGAACGCGACGTTGCGGGCGACGCTCAGGTGAGGGAAGAGGGCGTGGTCCTGGAAGACCATCCCGACCCGGCGCTTCTCGGGCGCCACCATCCGGCCGAGGCCGGCGACGACCTCGTCGCCAATGCGCACGCAGCCCCGGTCCGGGCGCTCCAGCCCGGCGATGAGCCGCAGCGCCGTGGACTTCCCGCAGCCGGAGGGACCGATCAGCGAGACGATCTCGCCTCGCGAGACCGCGAGGTCGAGGTCGCGGACCGCGGCGACGGCCCCGTAGGACTTGGTGACGCCGGCGAGGACGAGGGCGAGATGCTCGGCGGCGGGGCTGGGAACCGGGTCCCGATCGGCGCTCACCCGGGCCTCACGCACCCCCGGCTCCGACCAGGGCCTCCGCTGCGTGGTCGGCCCGGCGGATCTGCCGGAACAGGATCACCACCGGCAGGCACGCCAACGCGACGATCACCAGCGCCGGCAGCGCCGCCAGGCTCCACAGGTTCTCCGACGCCAGCTGATAGACCCACACCGACACCGTAGTGAACCCGAACGGGCGCAGCATCAGCACCAGCGGCAGCTCCTTGATGGCGTCGATCGCCACCAGGACCAGCGCGACGGCGACGCCGGGCCGCACCAGCGGCAGGTGGACGCGGGCGAGCACCCGCCGTGGGCTCGCCCCCAGCAACAGTGCGGACTGCGTGAGCGACGGGCTGACCTTGGCATACGACGCGTCGACGGCCTGGAACGCCGGCCCGAGGAAGCGCACCACGTAGGCGAAGAGCACCGCGACCACCGATCCCGTGACGAGCAACCCGGTCCCGCCCGGGATGCCGAGACCCCGCAGCGCGCCGTCGAGGGCCGAGAGCGCGAGCAGCACGCCGATGCCGATGACCACGCCGGGCACGGCGTACCCGAACGTCGTCAGCTGGGAGGCGCCGCGCACCACGCGACCCCCGCCGAGCCGCACCGCGTGCCCGATCACCAGCGCCAGCAGCACGCACGCGAGCGCGGCGAGACCGGCCACCACGACGGAGTTCACCAGATACTCACCGAATCGCGGGTCCACCGGCTGGCCGGCGCCGGCGAGCTGCCGGGCGGCCCACAGCCCCAGCTGGAGGACGGGCACCGCGAAGCCGCCCGCGAGCACGAGGACGCAGGTCGCCGTGGCCAGAGCGCCTCGCCAGCCCCGCAGCACCAGGGCGCGGGGGCCGGAACCCGAGCCGCCGCCCTGGGTGAAGCGCGCCCGGCCGCGCAGCATCCGCTCCCCGACGAGCACGCCCACGGCGAAGAGCAGCACCAGCGAGGCGAGCTGCGCGGCCGACGCGAAGTCGTAGTTGCTGCGCAACGTCGTGTAGACGCCGACCGAGACGGTGCGCACCCCGAAGTACTGCACCGTGGCGAAGTCGGTGAGCACCTCCATCATCACGAGCGCGAGACCGGCCGCCAGCGAGGGCCTAGCCAACGGCAGCAGCACCGATCGGAAGGCGCGCCCGCGGCTCGCGCCGAGAATCCGGGCGGCCTCCCAGCTGGTCGGCGCCTGCTCCGCGAAGGCGGCGCGCGCCATCAGGTACACGTAGGGGTAGAGCGTCAGCGACATGACCGCCACGGCACCGACGAGGCCTCGCACCGGGATCTGGAGGCTCGTGCCGGTGACCTCGCGCAGCCACACCTGGAGGTCCCCGGCGACATCGAAGGTGGAGAGGAAGACGAAGCCGAGGATGTAGGCCGGCATCGCCAGCGGCAGCACCAGCAGCCAGACGAGCACGTCGCGACCGGGGAAGCGGTAGGCCGTGGTCAGCCAGGCCAGCCCGGTGCCGAGGACGAGCGTGCCGACCCCGACCCCGAGGAGGAGCAGCAGCGTGGTGCGCACCATGCGGCCGATGCCCACGGGCAGCTCGCGCAGCCCCCCGTCGGCGACGTCGGCCAGCACGGCCAGCACCGGCATCGCCACCAGGACCGCGATCACGACCACGGCCAGCGACCAGGCGGGCCGCCCCCGTCCGGGCAGCCACCTCCGCCGCGACGCCACCGTGGCGCCCGACGGAGTCGGTGACGGCAGGGTCTTCGTCATGGGCTCGGCCTCACGGGTGGCGGATCACTCCCAGCCCGCCTCGGCCAGCAGGTCGGCCGCGTCGGCGTTCAGGGAGCCGTAGGCCTCGGCGTCGATCGGCATCTCCTTGAACTCGCCGAAGGACGCGGCGATCTCGTCGGGCTCGACGTCGGGGTTCACCGGATACTCGTGGTTGCCGGCGATGAGCGCCTCCTGGCCGTCCGTGGCCATCCACTCCAGCAGCTGGCGGGCCTGCTGCGGGCTGTCGGTGGTCGTGACCACGCCCGCGCCGGAGAGGTTCACGTGGGTCCCGGCGCCCTCCTGGGAGGCCCAGAAGAGCTCCACGTCGAGATCCTGGTCCTCCAGCTCGCGGGCGAGGTAGTAGTGGTTGACGACGGCGACGTCGCAGGTGCCCGCGTCGACGGCCTCGATCAGCAGCACGTCGTTGCTCATGATGTCGACGTCGTTGGCCTTCCAGCCATCGACGATCTCGCGGGTGCGCTCCTCGCCGTAGAGGTCGATCAGCGAGGCCACCAGGGAGACCATGTAGGCCTCGCTGGTGTCCCGCATGCAGATCCGCCCCTTCCATCTCGGGTCGGTCAGACCGGCGTAGGTCGCATCGGCGTCCAGCTCGGAGCGATCCACGCGGTCCGGGTTGTAGATCACGGTTCGGGCGCGCTTGGCCAGCCCGAACCACGTGCCGTCCGTGGCGCGATCGGCCGGCGGCACCGCCTCCTCGAGCACCTCGGACTCGAGCGGCTCGAGGAGACCCTGCTGATCGGCGTTCCACAGGTTGCCGGCGTCGACCGTCATGTACACGTCGGCGGGGCTCGACTCGCCCTCGGCCTTGATTCGCTCGAGTAGCGTGGCGTTCTCGTCGAAGATGAAGTCGACGGTGATCCCGGTGTCCTCGGCGAACTTCTCGAAGACCTGCTCGGAGCCGTACTTGCGGGCGGAGTAGACCTGCAGGTCGGCCTCGCCGCCCCCGACGACGCCGCACCCGGCGGTGGCGGCGAGGGTGGCGAGGGACACGCCGGCGGCGAGCAGGGCCTTCGGTCGTGGCGGACGCATGGGCTCTCCAAGAGCGGGGATCGGGGCGGGCCGGGGATCGGGGCGGGTCGCGGGCGGGCCAACCCCCCGAGCGCGCAAGTGAGGACAGCCTAACCTACACCGCTCGACGCCCGGCGCCGCACTCGGGACACCGCCGGGCCGCGTGAAAGACTGGCCCGCATGTCGCGCACGGTCATCACCTTCGGCACCTTCGACGTCTTCCATGTCGGGCACCTGCGGGTCATCGAGCGCGCCGCGGCCCTCGGCGACCGCCTGGTGGTCGGGGTCTCGGCCGACGCGCTGAACCGGCGCAAGAAGGGCCGCGAGCCGGTCTTCACCCAGCACGAGCGGTTGGAGATCGTGGCCGCGCTGAAGTCGGTGGACGAGGTGTTCGTGGAGGAGAGCCTGGAGGAGAAGCGGGCCTACATCACCGAGTTCGGAGCGGACGTGCTCGTGATGGGTGACGATTGGGCCGGCAGGTTCGACGAGTTCGAGGACATCTGCGAGGTCGTCTACCTCGCCCGGACGCCGGCGATCTCCACGACCGCGCTCATCGAGAAGATCTCCTCGGTCTGAGAATTGGACTCGGCGGTCATCCGCCCTGACACTGGTTCCGCCACCCACCATTCTCGAGGGGACCCGTTTGTGCGTCGTCGATTTGTGAGCCTGCTCGTCGCAGCCGGCCTGGTGCTGGGTGCCTCGCCCCTGGCCCCGTCCGTGGCCATGACCGAACCCGGGGAGACCGCTGCCGGCGAGCCCGACGGCCCTCCGGTCGCGCCCTTTGTGGCCGACACCGACCCGACCCCCCAGGAGGCGACGGAGACGCTGGAGGCGGCCGAGCGGGTGCTCGACGGCGAGGCGAGCGCGCTGGACCCCTCCCCCACGCTCGCGCTCACGGATCTCTCCGAGTCGCTCGGCTCGCTGCGCGGCGTCGACCGGCGCCAGGCGCGGGCCCTGCTGGCGCGCCCGGACGCGGCGGCCGCCGATCCGCAGCCCCGGCCCACGGACCGGGACCGCGACCCCTTCGGTGACGGCTACGACCGCCGCGCCTTCAAGCGCTGCTCACCGCACTTCTGCGTGCACTTCACCAAGCAGGGCAGCGACCGGCGGCCCGACGGGGCCTGGGTGAGCCGCAACCTCACCGTGCTGGAGTCCGTGTGGCGCCACCACATCGGCAAGCTCGGCTACCGCCGCCCGCTGCCGGATGGCGGCCGCGGCGGCAACGCCAAGTTCGACGTCTACCTCAAGAACGTCGGCCCGCTGGGCTACTACGGCTACTGCGCGCCCGAGCGTCGGCCCAACCGCCAGCGCCGCCTCGAGAGCGGCTACTGCGTGCTCGACAACGACTTCGCCCGAGCCGAGTTCGCGGCGCCTCCGCTGAAGAGCCTGCGGGTCACGGCGGCGCACGAGTTCTTCCACGCGATCCAGTACAACTACGACGTCCGCGAGGACCGCTGGATGATGGAGGCGACCGCGACCTGGATCGAGGAGCGCTACGCCGACGGCATCAACGACAACCGCCAGTTCCTGAGCGCCGGACAGGTGGCCAAGCCGGGCCGGCCCCTGGACCTGTACTCCTTCGGCACCGCGGCGCCGTACGGCAACTGGGCGTTCTTCGAGTTCCTCTCCAATCGTTTCGGCACGAGGATCGTCCGTCAGATCTGGAACCGGGTCGGCGACTTCCGCGGCGCGCCCGACCAGTACTCCATGCAGGCCGTGCGCAGCACGCTGCGCGCACGGAAGCGCTCGCTGCCCGCGACCTATGCGCGCTTCGCGGCGGCGAACACGATCCCGGGCCGGAGCTACCCCGAGGGGAGGGCGTGGCCGCAGGCCCCGATGGCCGGGACCTACCGGCTGGGCCCCGGCAAGCGCGGCACCGGCACCGTGCAGCGGCGCATGAACCACCTCACCTCGCGCAGCTTCGCGATCACGCGCACCCCCCGCGCGTTCGAGGGCCGCTGGAGGCTGCGGCTGCGGATCGACGCACCCCGGCGGGCCTCCGGCTCGGCCGCGCACGTGATCGTGCACCGCCGCAACGGCGCCCCGCTGCGCCGCGTGCTCCCGCTGGACCGGTCGGGTGACCTGACCCGGCAGCTGGCCTTCCATGACGGGATCGAGAAGGTCACGGTGACGCTCGCGAACGCGTCGGCCCGCTACCGCTGCCGGCGGGGCCGCTCCTGGTCCTGCGCGGGCATCCCGCTCGACGACGGCCGTCGCTACTCCTTCACCGCGTTCGCGATCGGGCCGCGCTAGCGGCTCCCCGGCCGGGCCCAGCCCGGCGGGCCGGCCCGGGCGCCCCAGCGGCGCCACTGGACGGCTACGCGAAGCGGCCGCGTGTCCGCGGGCTCCAGGGCCCGCAGCCCCTCCAGCGCGGCGGCCCGCCAGTCGTCCGCGGTGCCGAGCGCCTCGATCGAGGCCGGCGGATCGGCCAGCCACAGCTCCTCGAGTGCGTCGCGGCCGATCGCGAGCGGCATGAGCGCACGATCGGCGTCGCGCAGCGCGGCCCGGTGCAGGCGCTCGTGGCGCCACCACAGCCGGGCGGGGTCGTCGAACTCCCGTGGCGGCGAGGACCCGGCATCCAGCTCCACCGGCACCCCGACGGCCGCCGGCCAGAAGACGCTCGTGCACGGCGCGGCGGTGCCCGTGACCCAGTGCGTCCCGGCCTCGTCGGTCGTCCCCGCCTGCCGGGGGCGAGTGGCGCGCAGGTCACTAAGCCACGAGGCCGTCGTCTGGGTGCTGGCGAGCATCCCTCCGGCGTGGGCGCACGAGCCGCCCACGGCCCCCGTCGCCCGCCGGTAGCGCGGGAGGTCGGGCGGTCGGTCGGACCCGTGATCCCGCAGCGCGCCCATCAGGGCGGCCGGCCCCCGGGCCGACGCGGCCGCCGCCTGGGTGCGGGCCCGTCGGTCTGCCGTGGCCCACAGCCGCCCGCGCAGCCGGTCGGCGTGCCGGTCGGCGAAGCCCTCGATGGTGAGCGCCGCGGAGACCGACCGCGCGCCCGCGACCTCCTCGGTGGCCCACTCGGATCCGGCGGTCTCCAGGAGCGTGACACCTGACCGGTCGGCTACGACGAAGGAGGTGTCCCGGGGGCCCCGGCGCCCGCGGGGCCCGTCGGCGGCGTCCTGTCCGTGCGCCTCCAGCAGCCCGACGACGGCTTCCACGGCCTCGCGCCGGTCGGCCGCGCGCTCCAGGGCGAGGCGGAGCAGGTCCGAGCCCGGCATCGCCCCGTCCGGTCGGGAGCCGCCGCGGGTCAGGACCGGCTGAGCCGCCATCGCCACGCCGTGCTCGTTGGCGCCCGCCTCGGCACCCCAGGCCCACCAGACCTGGGAGAGCAGGACGGCGTGGGTCCGGCGCGCCTGCGGGATCCGGGTCCCGCCGGTGGTCGCCACCTCCGCGTCCGCCTCGTGATCGGCGGCGCCCTGCCAGCGCAGGAGCTGCGGCTCGTTGGGGCGGCGGTGGCTGTTCGTCGCCAGCAGCACGCCGTCGTCGGTCACGGCGGCGAGGGTGTCGGCCATGCTGGAGAGGCTACGTGTGCTGTCGTCGGCTGCCGCCGTGCCAGTCCTCCTCCACGCCGGTCGCTCCCCGCTCGACCCCCATCGACCGCAGCTGCGGGCGCTCGCGCAGGGAGCGCTTGAGCTCGGAGAAGCCCGGGAACGAGGCGAGCCCCACCACGTGGTCCCACAACGCCACGGCGTCCTCGTGGGCGGGCAGTCGGCTGATCACGGGGCCGAAGAAGGCCACGCCGTCGGGTGGGCGGAACTGGACGATCGGGGTGCCGACGTCGCGCCCGGTCAGCGACAGCGCCTCCTCGGTCTCCGCGCGCACGGCCGCGTCGCGGCCCTCGTCCTCGAGCGCCTCGGCAAGCTGCGCCGGCAGGCCGGCCTCCTCGAGCGCCGGCAACAGCAGCTCACGCAGGAGTCCGGCGTCGGGCGTGCGCCCGGACGGGCGGAAGGCGACGGCCTCGTCGTGGATGCGGCCCCCGAGGGCCGCATAGAGGGGCGCGAGCGCCGGGGCGCCGTGCTCCTCCCGCGTGCGGTGGGCCACCCGCAGCAGCCACATCCCGGAGTTGTGGCCGCCCTCGTACTCCGGAGGGAACCGGGCGTCGTAGTCCACCCCTGCGTTGAGCAGGCGCAAGGAGACCAGGCGCCACTCGACGCTGTAGTCGCGCTGCTCGACGACCATCCGCAGCCACCTGCTGGTCAGCCACGCGAAGGGGCACACCGGGTCGAACCAGAACCGGACGTCGGCCCCCATCTCAGGCGTCCCGCTCGCCCGCCAGCATCAGCCAGGTCTCCACCACGGTGTCCGGGTTCAGCGACATCGACTCGATGCCCTGCTCCAGCAGCCACCGCGCCAGGTCCGGGTAGTCGGAGGGTCCCTGCCCGCAGATGCCGACGTACTTGCCCTGTTCCTTGCACGCCTTGATCGCGGCGGCGAGCATGTGCAGCACAGCCGGGTCCCGCTCGTCGAAGGATCCGGCGACCAGGCTGGAGTCGCGGTCCAGGCCCAGGGTCAGCTGCGTCATGTCGTTGGAGCCGATCGAGAAGCCGTCGAAGTGCTCGAGGAACTTCTCGGGCACGACCGCGTTGGACGGGACCTCGCACATCATCACGACCTCGAGGCCGTCCTCCCCGCGGCGCAGCCCGTTGGCGGCGAGCAGGTCGATCACCGCCTCGCCCTCCGCCGGCGTGCGGACGAAGGGGATCATCAGCTTCACGTTGCGCAGGCCCATCTCGTCACGCACGTGCTTCATCGCCGCACACTCCATCGCGAAGCACTCGGCGAACTCCGCGGAGAGATAGCGCGAGGCACCGCGGAACCCGATCATCGGATTCTCCTCCTGGGGCTCGTAGCCCTCGCCGCCGACGAGGTTGGCGTACTCGTTGGACTTGAAGTCGCTCATCCGCACGATGACGGGCTCGGGGGCGAAGGCCGCGGCGATGGTGGCGACCCCCTCGGCGACCCGCTGCACGAAGTACGCCCGCGGACCCGGGTAGGCCGCGGTCATCTCCTCGATCTCCGCCCGCAGGCCGGCCGAGAGGACGTCGGGATCGCGCTCCAGGTCGAGCAGCGCCGACGGGTGGATGCCGATCTGCCGGTTGATGATGAACTCCAGCCGGGCCAGCCCGACGCCGCGGTGCGGGAGCTGGGAGAAGGTGAAGGCCTGCTCCGGGGTGCCGACGTTCATCATGATCTTCACCGGGATCTCCGGCATCTCGTCGAGCTCGGTGGTCTCGACCTCGAAGTCGAGGAGGCCGTCGTAGACCAGGCCGGTGTCGCCCTCGGCGCAGGAGACCGTGACCTCGCGCCCGTCGGCGAGCGCCCGGGTGCCCGACGTCGTGCCCACGACGGCGGGGATCCCGAGCTCGCGCGCGATGATCGCGGCATGGCAGGTGCGGCCGCCGCGGTTGGTCACGATCGCAGCGGCCCGCTTCATGATCGGCTCCCAGTCGGGGTCGGTCATGTCCGCGACCAGCACCTCGCCGGGCGCGAAGTCGTGCATCTGCTCCGGCGAGTTGAGCACCCGGACGGCGCCGGCGCCGATCCGCTGGCCGATCGCGCGTCCCTCCACGACCACCTCGACACCCGCGGTGACGCCCTTCGGCATCCGGTAGCGTTCCAGCCTGCCGGTCATGCGCGACTGCACGGTCTCCGGACGGGCCTGGAGGACGTAGAGCCTCCCGTCGAGCCCGTCCTTGCCCCACTCGATGTCCATGGGGCGGCCGTAGTGCTCCTCGATCGTGAGCGCATGTCGGGCCAGCTCGGTCACCTCCTCGTCGGTGAGGCTGAACAACCGCGCCCGGTCCGGCTCCACGTCGACGAAGTCGACGGTCCGGCCCACCTCGGCATCCTGGGTGTAGACCATCTTGGTGGCCTTGGCGCCGATGCCGCGCTTGAGGATCGCCGGTCGGCCGGCGCGCAGGGCCGGCTTGTAGACGTAGAACTCGTCCGGGTTCACGGCACCCTGGACGACGCCCTCGCCGAGGCCGTACGCCGAGGTGATGAAGATCGCGTCGTCGAAGCCGGACTCGGTGTCCATCGTGAACATGACGCCGGAGGAGCCGATGTCGGAGCGGACCATCCGCTGCACCCCGGCGGAGAGCGCGACGTCGCCGTGCGCGAACCCGTGGTAGACGCGGTAGGCGATCGCCCGGTCGTTGTAGAGCGAGGCGTAGACCTCACGGATCGCCTTCAGGATCGCGTCGATGCCGCGCACGTTGAGGAAGGTCTCCTGTTGCCCGGCGAAGGAGGCGTCCGGCAGGTCCTCGGCCGTGGCCGAGGAACGCACCGCGAAGGAGACCTCCTCCGCGTCCACGCCTGCGTCCTCGCTGACGTCGGCCACCAGGCGCTCGTAGGCGTCGCGAATCGCGGCCTCGAGGTCCTCGGGGAGCGGCTGCTCGGTGACCGCCCGCCGGATCTCGGCGCCGACGTCCGCGAGGCGGCGGGTGTCCTGGGTGTCGAGGCCGTCGAGCAACCCGGCGATCCGCTCCCGGAGACCCGTGTCGCCGATGAAGTGGTGATAGGCCCCGGCGGTCGTCGCGAAGCCCGCCGGCACCGCGACACCGAGCTCGGCGAGGTGGGAGACCATCTCGCCGAGGGAGGCGTTCTTGCCGCCCACCTGGTCGAGATCGTCCATGCCCAGGTCGGTGAACCACTGCACGTGGGGGGTCGCGTCGCTCATTGGGTTCCTCTTCGTGTCGCGGAGCGGGCGCGCCCGCGGCCCTCGGACCGCCCGGCGCGCATGGTCTGGATGATCAGCGTGGCCATCTCCTCCACCGAGCGGCTGGCCGAGTCGATGACGGGCAGGCCGTGCGACTCGAAGAGCTGTGTCGCCCGGCGCAGCTCCCATCGGCACTGCTCCGTCGAGCTGTAGCGCGAACCCGGGCGCCGCTCGTTGCGGACCCGGGTCAGCCGGTCCACGGTGGTGGTGATCCCGTAGCACCGATCGAGCATCGCCTCGACGGCCTCCGGGAGCCGGGTGGCCTCGAGGTCCTCGTCGACCAGCGGGTAGTTGGCGACGAAGAGGCCGTGCTGGAGGGCGAGGTACATGCTGGTGGGGGTCTTGCCGCACCGCGACGGCGCCAGCAGGATCGCGTCCGCCTTCTCCAGCGCGCGCAGGCTCTGGCCGTCGTCATGCTCGATGGTGAACTCCACCGCGGCCATCCGGCTGTTGTAGCGCTTGATGTCGCCGACCCCGTGCAGCCGCGAGGGCTGGCGGACGCCCCGCCGGCCGAGGATGCCCTCGATCCGGTTCATGTGCATGTCGAAGAAGTCGATCACCGGCGCGCGGGCGCGGTGCAGCTCCCGACGCACCTCGTCCTCCGCTGCGGTGCAGAAGACCAGAGGGGTCGCCCCACCGTCCGTCGCGGCGTCGAGCCGCCGGACGACCTCGCGAGCCTGCTCCGGGGTGGAGATGAACGGGATGGTGGTGCGCTCGAAGACCAGGTCGGGAAACTGGATCAGCAGCGCGTTGCCCATCGTCTCCGCGCTGATCCCCGTGCTGTCGGAGAGGAAGTAGACCTGCACCACGTGCTCGGGCTCGCCCATGGCGGTCTCCTTTCCTGGCTGGCCTGTCCTGGCTGGCACGTCCTGGGCTGGCGCGCGGACGGCCGCCGGCCGCAGCCGCCGGGCCTGCCCGCCGGGGGAACCGTAGCGCTCCCGCGGGCCGCCATGGGCACGAGCACGCGATCACTGCGCCCGAAGGGCGGGCAGCGCCGCCGATGCATCAGGGCCGCCGCCTGCGCAGCCGGCGTACCTGGTCGCGCAGCTGGGCGTTCTCCTCCTCCAGGCGGAGGACCTCCGCGATCCCGGCGAGGTTCAGTCCCGCGTCGAGGAGGGCGCGGATGCGGTGCAGGCGTTCGATGTCCGCACGACTGTAGAGGCGGGTGCCGCCCCGCGTGCGCACCGGGGTGAGCAGGCCACGGCGCTCGTAGACGCGCAGGTTCTGCACCTGCATCGCGACCATCTCGGCGGCCACTGAGATGGCGAAGAGACCCACGGGTCGTTGTGCCACGGGCTTGATTATTGCTGACTCTCGGAATATAAAAAACCTATATCTGGTAGTACAGGTATGGGCGAGGCCGACCCGGCCGCTCCCGACTCCGACTCCGAGGAGGAACCCGAAATGCTGCGCACCAACGACGCCTTCCGCGACTTCGACCGCCTGACCCAGCAGCTGTTGGGCGCCACCAGCCGGACCACCACGATGCCGGTCGACGCCTGGCGCGAGGGCGACCGGCTCGTGCTCGAGCTGGACCTGCCGGGCGTGCGCCCGGACTCCATCGACGTGGACGTCGAGCGCAACGTGCTCACGGTTCGCGCCGAGCGCGTCCGGAGCAACGGCGAATGGCAGCTGCTCGCCGGCGAGCGCGCCCACGGCACGTTCAGCCGCCAGCTGGTGCTCGGCGACAACCTGGACCCGGAGCGCATCGAGGCCACCTACGACGTCGGCGTGCTGCGCCTGGTCGTGCCGGTGGCCGAGAAGGCGAAGCCGCGCCGGATCGACGTCGCCGTCGGGGACGGCCAGGCGGCCTCCACGGGGCACGAGGAGCGGACCGCGATCCGGGGCTGAGCCGGTCTCACCCCGGTCTGTCCAACCCCGGTCTGTCCAACCCCGGTCTGTCCAACCCCGGTCTGGCCGACCCCTGCTGTTGACCCGGCCAGTCCCCTGAGACGCGCGCGGCCAGGGCGTCGAGGAGCGCCGCGGGCTCGGACGCGGCGGACAGGAGGTCGCGGAGGGCGGCACTGACGAACCCCTCGGTGACCGCGTGGTCCAGCATGGCCAGCAGGGGGGACCAGAAGCCGTCGGCGTCGAGCAACCCGCAGGGCATGCTCTGCAGGCCGAGCTGGTTCCAGGTCAACGTCTCGAACAGTTCGTCCAGCGTGCCCAGCCCGCCGGGGAGCGCGACGACCGCGTCGGACAGCCCGGCCATGAGCGCCTTGCGCTCGTGCATGGTCTCGACCACGTGCAGCTCGGTGAGGCCCTCGTGGGCCACCTCCCGGCGAGCGAGCGAGCGCGGGATCACCCCGACCGCCGCTCCGCCCGCGGCGAGAGCGGCGTCGGCGACCCGGCCCATCAGGCCGACCCGCCCGCCGCCGTACACGAGGCGCAGCCCACGCTCGGCGACCGCGCGACCCAGCTCGTCCGCCGCCGACGCGAAGGCCGGGCGGGCGCCGTCGCTGGACCCGCTGAAGACGCAGACGCTTCGCACGGCCACACCCTAGGCGGGACGCCCGCCCGCACCCTCAGGCGGCGGGCTGCGGGGCCTCCGGGGTGCCCTGCTCCGCCGGTCTCCCCACCGGGTCGGCGTCCGTGTCGGGAACGCGGGAAGGCAGGAGGAAGGTCAGCGCCAGCGTGCCGAGGGCGATCAGCGCGGCGGCCCCGAACGCCCACTGCACGCCCCCCGCGAACGCGGCCGAGGACGACGCCCCGCCCTCGGCGAGCGCGGTCGTCCGGGTGGACAGAACGGTCACCGACACGGCGGTGCCGACGGCGGCGGCCACCTGCTGCGTGGTCCCCAGCAGCGACGAGCCGTGCGAGTACAGGTGCATCGGCAGCGCCCCGAGGCTCAGGGTGAAGACCGGCGTGAAGAGGCCAGCCAGGCCGAGCATCATCAGCACGTGTGCGCCGAGCACGGCGGCGTACGGCGTCGTCTCGCCGACCTGGCTGAGCAGGGCCAGACCGATCACCACGAGGGCGGCCCCGGGGGTCACCAGGGGTCGGGCGCCGTAGCGGTCGAAGGCCCGGCCGACGCGCGGCCCGAGCAGGCCCATGGCCAGGCCGCCCGGGGCGAGGAGGAGACCGGTCTGGAGCGGACTGAGGCCCCGCAGGTCCTGCAGATAGAGCGGCAGCAGGATCATGGCGCCGAGCATCGCCAGGAAGCTGACCGACTGCACGGCGATGCCGACCGCGTAGGTGCGGTGCGAGAGGACGCGCAGGTCCAGCAGCGGCATGTCCTGCCGCTGGAGCCGGAGCTGTCGCAGCACGAAGACCGCGATGACCAGCAGGCCGCCCGCGACGAGGGCCGGGGCGGGGAGGCCTCCTGCGCTCTCGGCACCGACCCGGCTCAGGCCGTAGACGAGCGTGCCGAAGCCGAGGGCGGCCAGCGCGACACTCGCCCCATCGATCCTGCTCGCGCGCGTCTCCCCCACGTCGACGAGGTAGCGCAGCGAGATCCACGTGATGGCCGCGGCCACGGGAAGCACCAGCAGGAAGAGCCAACGCCACGAGGCGAACTGGAGGACCAGGCCCGAGACCGCCGGCCCGAGGGCGGGGGCCACGGAGATCGCCAGGGCCACGTTGCCCATCACGCGGCCACGGTCGCGGGCCGGCACGATGGTCATCAGCGTGGTCATCAGCAGCGGCAGCATCACCGCCGTGCCCGCGGCCTGCACCACCCGGCCCATCAGGAGCACGGGGAAGGCGGGGGCGACGGCGGCGATCAGCGTGCCGGCCAGGAAGACCGACATGGCCGTGGTGAACGCCTGCCGCGTGGTCACCCGCTGCAGGAACCAGCCCGTGACCGGGATCACGACCGCCATCGTGAGCATGAACGCGGTCGAGACCCACTGCGCGCTCCGCGCGCTGACGTCCAACTCGACCATGAGCCGCGGGATCGCGTTGATCATGATCGTCTCGTTGAGGATCACCACGAAGGTCGCCAGCACCAGCCACCGCAGGACGGCGTACGGCGAGGGGACGACGGCCGCCTCGGCGGCAGTCGGCTTTGACATGGTGCCCTCCGGTCATCGGCGGCGGCGCAGCCGGTGCTGGCGAGATCGACCGCGATCATGGATCCAACTCATCGCAGCACGGGTCCATTCCCGGCCGCCACCGGTTTTGCTCGGCCCACCCGACGAGCCCCTTCACCCTTCCGGTTCACCCTTCCGGCTCAGCGCTGCCGAGGGCGGGCGGGCATCGTGAAGGGCAGCAACGCTTCCCACCGAGAGGACACACCTGATGAACAGCGACGTCATCGAGGGCACGAACATCGTCACCGCCACCTACGCGGGACCTCAGGGCGCCGACGAGTCGGATGCCCTGCAGGCCTCGCTCGACTCCGTGATCGCTGCCCACGGCAACGCCCGGCTGCTGCTGGAGCTCGGGGACGTCGACCCCGGTCGCGTCGAGCCGGAGGCCGTCTGGAAGACCCTGAAGACCACCGGCAAGCTGGAGGACGTCGACCGGGCCGCCCTGGTCACCGACGTCGGCTGGGCCGACAAGCTCGGCTCGCTGCTGGACAAGGTGGCGCCCTTCGAGCTCGCCGTCTACGGAACCGACCGCCGCGACGACGCGGTGGCCTGGCTCAGCTCCTGACCGGGCGGCCGTCGCAGTCGGTGTGACCCGTCGCGTCGACGCGCGTGAGCTGGGGCGGGCTCCCGAGCCCGCCGCAGTGGCGCAGCGCGATCTCTTCGTGAGCAGACAGCCCCGCGCGGTCCGACCCGGCGGGCGCGGGCTCGTCGGCGTCCTCCTCCGCGAGCACGTCGTTCCGGACCGTCACCGCGGCGAGGACGCCCCCGGCCACCAGGACACCGACGCAGATCCACAGGGCCACGCCGAACCCGGCGTCGAAGGCCGGCGGGTCGTCGTAGACCCTCCCCGTGAGCCCGGCCAGCGGCGGCACCGCCGCGACCGCGACCAGCCCGGCCGTGCGGGCGACGGCGTTGTTGACCCCCGAGGCCAGGCCGGCGTGCTCCGAGGGCGCGGCCGCCAGCGCGGTCGCCGTGAGCGGGGAGACGAAGACCGCGAGGCCGAGCCCGAAGACCAGCACGGCCGGCAGGACGTCCGCGAGGTACGACGCCTGGGGGCCCACCCGCTGCATCAGCAGCAGCCCCAAGGCGCAGATCACCGGGCCGGTGGACATCTGCAGCCGAGGCCCGATCCGCGCAGCGATCGCGCCGGACCGGGCCGAGAGGGTCAGCATCACCAGCGTGATGGGCAGCATCGCCGTGCCCGCCGCGACCGGTGAGAAGCCCGAGACGACCTGCAGCTGGACCACGAGCAGCAGGAAGACGGCGCCGAAGCCGCCGTAGACCACGAAGGTCACCGCGTTGGCCGCGCTGAACTGGCCGCTGCGGAAGGCCCGCAGCGGGAGCATCGGCTGCTTCGCGCGCTGCTCCACGAGCACGAAGGCCCCACCTGCGACGAGGCCGAGCGCGACCGCCACGAGCGGACCCGTCCCGGGGCCGCGCTCCCCCAGGGAGATCAGGGCGTAGGTGAGGCCACCGAGTCCGAGCGCGCCGAGTGCTGCCCCCGCCAGGTCCACGCGCCCCCCCGCGCCCGGGTCGCGGGTCTCCGGGACGTGCCGAAGCGCGATCCAGACCACCAGGGCGGCCAGCGGCGCATTGATGAGAAAGACCCAGCGCCACGAGGCGACGTCCACGAGCCAGCCCCCCAGGAAGGGCCCGGCGGCGGTGGCCACGCCACCGAGACCCGACCAGGCCCCGATCGCGCGGGCGCGGTCCTGCGGACCGAAGGAGGCCTGGATCATGGCGAGGCTGCCGGGCATGAGCAGCGCCCCGCCGACGCCCTGCAGGGCGCGCGCCGCCACGAGCAGCGGGGCGCTGGGGGCGAGCCCGCACGCGAGCGAGGCGAGCGCGAACCAGACGACGCCGGTGACGAAGACCCGGCGCCGCCCGAACCGGTCGCCCAGCACACCCCCGAGGAGGATGAAGGACGCCAGCGTCAGGGCGTAGGCGGATACGGTCCACTGCAGCGTGGTGAAGTCCGCGTCCAGCTCGTCGCCGATGGCCGGGAGCGCCACGTTGACCACGGTGGCGTCGATGCCCGCGAGCGCCGAGCCGAGGATCGCCGCAAGCAGCAGCCAGCGGCCGGGCGCCGAGTCCAGCGTCAGCCGGCCGGGGGGCGCCGCTCCCGTTTCGGATCCGCCGGGTCCGCGGGGTGGGCGCTCGGTGGCCATGCCGTCAGTGTCCCCCCACCCCCGGCGAGCGGGCGCGAGTGGCCGACCTCGGCCCCGTCCTCGCGAGGACGTGCTCGACCTCGACGCTTCGCCTGGTCGTCGAACCATCCTCCCCACCGCGTGCGGGGCAGCCTGCGTCGCGGGGCCGCTCAGCTCCGGACGACGCGGTCCTCGGTGCTGCCCCCGTCGTCGTCGCGGTGGGGGCCGCCGAGGTGACCGCCGGGCCCCCGGTGGCCGTGGCCGCCGACCAGCTCGCCCTGCCGGGCGGCCTCGAGGATGGCGTCCGCGCGGTCCCGGGTGAGCCGACCCTCCTCCACGGCCTGGTCGAGACGCGTCGAGAGCCTCTCGATCCGCTCGGTCTCGTGCTCGGCGCGAAGCTCCCCCTCCACCGTCTCCAGGGCGGCGGACACCTCCACGGGCTTCAGGCCCAGCTCCTCGGCCAGGCGCGTCGCCAGCTCCTCCCGGAGCGCGTCGCGGGTCGGCCGGTCGCCCCGCTCCCCCGGCGGCCCGGACTGGGGCGGCCCGGGCTCGGGCGAGCCGGACTGGGGCGGCCCGGGCTCGGGCGAGGGCGACTGCTCCGCCACGGCGAGCTGCGGCGCGGCGAAGGCCAGGGCGGCGACGGCGGCCATGGTGCCGCCGGCCAGGGTGACGGAGCGCTTCATGGTGTGTCCTCCGGGGTCGGCTGCTGTGGAGAGCCCAGAATGCGGGGGGCATCTGTGTCTCCCGTGCCGCGCGGCTGGCAATCTGCTGTGCGTCCGCGTATCCGACCGCGTCAGTGCATCGCGAGCTGCCCGCTGAGCCGGTCGTGCATGTGGCTGCTGTGCTCGTTGAGGCCGTGGATCTCCACCGAGCTGCCCAGGCGCTCGTACTTGGCCTGGATCGCGTCCAGCGCCGCCACCGTCGAGGCGTCCCACACGTGGGAGTCGCTGAGGTCGATGACCACCCGGTCGGGGTCGGCGGAGTAGGCGAACTGCGTGTAGAGGTCGTTGCTCGAGGCGAAGAAGAGCTCGCCGGTGACGGTGTAGCGGGCGTGCGCGCTGCCGTCCTCGGCCTCGACCAGCTCGCGCTCCACCGTGGCCAGGTGGGCGACGCGACGCGCGAAGAGCGTCATCGCCACGAGCACCCCGACGACGACGCCGATCGCGAGGTTGTGCGTGCCGACGGTGACCGCGACCGTCGCAAGCATCACCACGGTCTCGCTCTTCGGCATCCGGCGCAGGGTGGCCGGCCGCACGCTGTGCCAGTCGAAGGTGCCGACCGCGACCATGATCATCACGGCGACGAGGGCGGCCATCGGGATCCGCGCCACGGCGTCGCCGAAGCCGACCACGAGCACCAGCACGAAGAGGCCGGCGCAGAAGGTCGAGATCCGGGTGCGGGCACCGGAGGCGCGCACGTTGATCATCGTCTGACCGATCATCGCGCAGCCGCCCATGCCGCCGAAGAAGCCGGTGATCACGTTGGCCGCGCCCTGACCCCAGGCCTCGCGGGTCTGGTCGGAACCGGTGTCCGTGAGGTCGTCGACCAGCTTGCCGGTCAGCAGCGACTCGAGCAGGCCGACCAGCGCCATGGCCAGGGCGTACGGCGCGATGATCCGGAACGTCTCGAGGTCCAGCGGGACGTCGGGCCACAGCAGCGCCGGGAGCGTCTGCGGCAGATCCCCCTCGTCGCCGACGTCGGGCAGCGCCAGCCCGACGCTGAGGGTGACGGCGGTGAGCAGCACGATCGCCACCAGCGGGGCGGGCACGGCGTTGGTGACCTTGGGCAGCAGCACCATCACGGCGATCCCGGCCGCGACCATGGGGTAGACCAGCAACGGGACGTCCAGCAGGTGCGGCAGCTGGGCGAGCGCGATCAGGATCGCGAGCGCGTTGACGAAGCCGACCATCACCGAGCGCGGCACGAACCGCATCATCCGGGCCACGCCGGAGAGGGCGAGCAGGACCTGGAAGAGACCGGCGAGGATCACGGTCGCCAGGAAGTAGTCGACGCCGTAGTCCCGCGCGACCGGCGCGATCACCAGCGCGACGGCACCCGTGGCGGCGGAGATCATCGCGGGCCGGCCGCCGAGGAAGGCGATGCTCACCGCCATGGTGAAGGACGCGAAGAGGCCGAGCCGCGGGTCGACACCCGCGATGATCGAGAACGAGATCGCCTCGGGGATCAGTGCCAGCGCGACCACCAGGCCGGCAACCACCTCGCGGCGCAGCACCCTGGGATTGCGCAGGGCGCCGATGACGGTATGGGTCTCGGGCATGGCGGGGTGCGGCACGAAGGAGGCTCCTGGCTCGGGCGGGCCCCCGTGCAGCCGGTCTGGATCGCGTCCGGTATCGGTATCGGTATCGGTCGCGTCCGGCGTCGGCGGGTCGGGGGACGAAGGTCGGGGGCCGGGGTTCGCTCCGCTGATGCGGTGCGCCCGGGCAGCCCCGCGGTGCGTGACGCGCCGGGCCGGCTCGTGAGCTCAATCTACCGGCGCACGCCGGGACGAAGCGAACCGATGTGATCCGGGGCGCGCGTGATCCCGCTCACCGGCGACCACCGGCGACCACCGGCGACGCCGATCAGGCGCCGAGATACCGACCGGGCCGATGGTTGAGCGCGAGCACCAGGTTCAGCACGACGGCGCCGCCGGCCGAGAGCAGGACCATGGCTGGGTCGGCGACCAGCAGGGCGCCGGCCACGACCACGACGTCCAGGGTCATCTGCACGTAGCCCGCCCGCCAACCGAAGCGCTCCTGCGCCAGCAGCGCCACGATGTTGAACCCACCGAGGCTGGAGCCGTGGCGGAAGACGATGAGCAGTCCGATCCCGATCAGCAGGTCGCCGGTGAGGACGGCGTACGCCGGCTCGACGCCACTGAGGTCGACCACGCGTGGGTGCACCCACGAGAAGCCGGCGACGAGCGCGACGCAGATGGCGCTCCGCACCGTGAAGTTCGGGCCCTTGCGCACCCAGGCCAGAACGAAGAACGGGAGGTTGACCAGGAGGAAGACGATCCCGAAGGACCACGAGGCCGCATAGGAGAACAGCAGGGAGAGGCCGGCCACTCCTCCGGTCACAGCGCCGACCTCGCCGAGGAGGAAGATGCCGAAGGAGACGACATAGGTGCCCGTGAGCACGCCGAAGACGTCCTCGACCCACGAGTGCGGGACGACCTGGGGGCCCTCGCCGCGCCCGGGGTCGGTCTCGGGGCGTGTCTCGCTCATACCTGCACTCTCCCGCGCCGCTCTCCCCAACCCCCAATTCGCGCCCGGCGATCGCGCCGAGAACTCGCTCACATTGTGCGCGACGAACAAATCTTCGGACCAGAACCAACCGCACCGTGCAAGCATGGCGCGATCGTGCGCGGAAGACTGGGATCGATGTCGACCGGTTTCACTCCCGCCACCGCCCAGGCCGCCGCAGGCCCCCCACGAGCCCCGTCGCCCGCGGGTCGCACCGCCGCCTTCTTCGACCTCGACGGGACCCTGATCCGCGGGTCCATCAACATTCCGCTGGCCCGCGCGGCGTTCGCCGCGGGACTGGTGCGCAAGCGCGACCTGGCGCGCGACCTCCTGGGCAACGCGGTCTTCATGCTCGTCGGCGCCAGCGACGAACGCGCCGCGGGGGTGCGCGAGCGGATCCTGCGAGACGTGGCGGGCCACCCCGCCTCCGACGTCGAGTCGCTGGCCGACCACTTCCTGGAGGACGCCGTCGCCTCGATGGACCATGTGATGGTCGAGCGCATCCGTTGGCACCACGGGGCCGGTCACGACACGGTCCTGGTCTCCGCGAGTCCCGTGGAGATCGTCGAGCGTTTCGCCGCGGCAGCCGGCATGACCGCCGGCCTCGGCACGCGCGCCGCCCGCGACGACGCCGGCCGCTACACCGGCGCGCTCGACGGCCCGTTCTGCTACGCCGAGGGCAAGGTGCCGGCCATCCACGGCTTCGCCCGGGATCAGGGCTACGACCTGGCGTCGAGCTACGCGTACTCCGACTCCGTGAGCGACCTGCCGATGATGGAGGCCGTCGGCGAGCGGGTGGCGGTCAACCCCGACGCCAAGCTCCGCGAGCACGCCGTCCGACGAGGCTGGTCGCTGCTGACCACCCGCCGCTCGCTTCGCGTGGACCCGACCCTGCCCGCGCGCCGAGCCGTCGGCCGCCTGCGCGACGTCCTGCGCCCTCGGTGACCGGCTAGCCGGATTCGACCGCGGGGGCCGCCCCGTGTGTGTGCGGTCACCGACGGGCGACCGCGGCCCTCCCTACGCTGGTCAGCGTGCGCCGACTGCTCCCGCTCGCCCTCGTCTGCCTGATCCTCGGCGCCTGCGGCACCGCCACCGGTGGATCCGTATCCGGGGAGTCCGCGACAGCTCCCGGGTCCGCCCCCGCCACCCCGCGGGCTGACCAGCGACCCCCGTCTCAGCGACCCGAGTCCCCGGGGCCCGACTCCCCGGGGGGAACCGCCGCGGGCGACACGGTCCCGGAGGCGCTGCAGTTCCGGGCGGAGACGCTGGGCGGCCGTGCCTTCGAGGGGGCCGACCTGGCCGGGCAACCCGCGGTGCTCTGGTTCTGGGCCCCCTGGTGCCCGACCTGCCGCGCGCAGGCCCCCGGGGTGAACGCGCTGGCCCAGGCCCACGCCGGCGAGGTCTCCGTCGTGGGTGTGGGGGGCCTCGACGACACCGCGGCGATGCAGGACTTCGCCACCGGCGTGGACGACGTCGTGACCCTGATCGCTGACGACGAGGGGGCGGTGTGGCGCCGCTTCCGAGTCACGGAGCAGAGCAGCTACGTGGTCCTCGACGCCCGCGGCGACACCGTGGCCTCGGGCTATCTCGACGACGCCGAGCTCCGCGCTCTCGTCGACGACCTCGCTGGCTGACGGAGATGTCCGAGGGGCTGGTGGCCGTCGCCCTCGGGGCGGGCATGCTGGCTGCCCTCAACCCGTGCGGGTTCGCCCTGCTGCCGGCGTACGTCTCGCTCCTCCTCGCGCGCGAGGAGGAGCCGACGCGGGTCGCCGCGATCGGGCGCGCCCTCGCCCTGACCGGCGCCATGACCACCGGCTTCGCCGGAGTCTTCCTGGTCTTCGGCCTCGCGATCGCGCCCGTGGCCGGTCAGGTGCAACGGCACCTGCCCTGGGTCACCGTCGCCCTCGGCCTGCTGCTCACTGGGCTCGGCCTGTGGTTGGCCGCCGGCCGCGCCCTCGTCCTCCCGGGGTTGGGACGGAGAGCGCCGGTCGGCGGCGCGGGGCCGCTGCGGCGCTCCTTCCCCTCGATGGCCGGCTTCGGGGCCGGCTATGCCATCGCCTCGCTCTCCTGCACCGTGGCGCCGTTCCTGGCGGTCGTGGTGGCAGGCTTCCGCAGCGGGTCCGTCCTCGAGGGCACCGCGCTCTTCCTGGCCTATGCCGCCGGCATGGGGTCCGTCGTCGGGACGCTCGCCCTCGCCACGGCCCTCGCCTCGCAGTCCCTGACCAGCCGGATGCGTCGCGCGGGCGCCTACGTCCCCCGCATCGCCGGCGTCCTCCTGGCCGTCGCCGGTGCCTACCTCGCCTGGTACGGCGCCTGGGAGCTGCGCGTGCTCGCGGGCGCCGAGGCGAGCGACCCCGTCGTCGACGCGGCCGCGCAGGCGCAGCGGGCCGCCGTGTCGGTGGCCACCGCCGTGGGACCCGGCGGCTGGGCCCTGATCGCGGCGGCGCTCGCCGGCCTCGGCCTCCTCGCCGGCGTCCTGCGCCCGCGCCGGAGCGGTTCCCCGGCCGTCCCGGCCCAGGAGGCGCGGTCGTGATCCCCGCCCGCGCCGCGACCCTCGCCGCGACCGCCCTGGCCGCGGCCCTGGTGCTGCAGGCCTGCACGGGCGGAGCCGGCCGGGCCGGCGACGGCGCCGCGCAGCGCGACGAGGGTATCCCCTCGGCGCTCGAGGACCGGGAGCACCCGGCATTCCCCGAGCCGCTGATCGACCCGGACCAGCTGCTCTCCGGCGGTCCCCCGCCGGACGGGATCCCCTCGATCGACGACCCGGCATTCGATCCGGTCGACGAGGTCGACTGGCTCGGCGAGGGCGACCCCGTCCTCAGCCTGACGGTCGGGGCCGAGACGCGCGCCTACCCGCTCGCGGTGATGACCTGGCACGAGATCGTCAACGACACCGTCGACGGCATCCCGATGACGGTCACGTACTGCCCGCTGTGCAACTCCGGCGTCGCCTTCACGCGCACCGTCGCGGGAGAGGCCACGACCTTCGGCGTCTCCGGCCTGCTCTACGCCGACAACCTGGTGATGTACGACCGGGCCACCGAGTCGCTGTGGCCCCAGCTGACCGGGACCGCCTCGGTCGGGGCCCGCACCGGTGAGCAGCTCGAGGCCGTGCCGATGGGGGTGGTCGGGTGGTCGCAGTTCGCCCGGGCCCACCCGGACTCGCTCGTGCTGAGCCGCCGGACCGGTCACAGCCGGCCCTACGGCCGCAACCCGTACGTCGGCTACGACGCACCCGGGTCCGACGCGCTGTTCCCACTCCCCGAGGGGACCGAGGACGGGCGGCTGGATGCGAAGCAGCGGGTCATCGGCCTCCGCGACGGCCGCGAGGCGCTCGCCGTGCGGCGGGCCGACGTCGTGCGCGAGGGTGTCGTGGAACTCACCGTCGGCGACCAGCCGGTCACACTCTGGGGGTTCCCCGGCCAGCGATCGGCCCTCGGCGCCCAGGAGATCGCGCAGGGCGAGGACATCGGCACGGTCGCGACCCTGGACCCGACGCTCGACGGGCGAGAGCTCGCCTTCCGGCGCGCGGACGGGAAGGTGCGGGACCGGCAGACCGGGTCCACCTGGGACCCCTTCGGGCACGCCGTCGCCGGCCCGCTGAGCGGCCAGAGCCTGCGCGCGGTGGTGCACCTCGACACGTTCTGGTTCGCGTGGGTCGCCTTCCGGCCCGAGACCGAGGTGCACCGGTCGTGAGCGCGCCTGCGTTGTCCCGGGCCCGGCCCGATGCGAGCATGAGCATCGGCCGGCTCCGTTGCCTCGGGCCCGGCGCCACCGCCCTGGTGCCGCCGGGCCCCAGCCCGTGGTCGCCGTTGTCTCTCCAGCCCGAGAGGGGTGCGACACCCATGCCAGCCGATCAGGACGCCGGAGCGGCCGAGGGGCGCGACGGGCCCTGGTGCCTCAGGGAGGTCGACCTCTTCGCCGACCTCAGCGAGCCCGAGATGGCGGTCATCGCGGAGGCAGCGCCGATGCGGCGCTACGCCGCGGGCGAGCTGGTGCACGCGCCGACGCAGACGAGCGAGGCGCTCTACATCCTCAAGGAGGGGAGGGTCCGTGTCTTCCGGGTGGCCGCGGACGGTCGGACGCTCACCACGGCGATCCTCTCCCCCGGCACGGTCTTCGGCGAGATGGTCGTCGTCGGGCAGATGATGCACGGCAGCTTCGCCGAGGCCCTGGACGACGTCACCGTGTGCGTGCTGAGTCGAGGCGACGTCCGTCGCTACCTGCTCGAGGACGCACGCATCGCGACGCGCATCGCCGAGATCCTGGGGCGCCGGCTGGCCGAGCTGGAGCGGCGCCTGTCCGAGACGGTTTTCTCCACGGTCCCCCAGCGCGTCGCCAGCACGCTCGCCACGCTCGCCACGGAGCGGACGCTGGGCCGCTCGCCCGCAGTCCAGGTGACCCACCAGCAGCTCGCCGGGGTGGCCGGCACCTCGCGCGAGAGCACGACCAAGGCGCTGGGCAACCTCGCCGACCTGGGGCTCATCCGCCTGGGGCGCGGCCGGATCACCGTGCTCGACCCCGAGGGGCTCCGGGCGGAGGCGGGCGCCACGGAGGACCGAGGCTGAGGTCAGCACGCCAGGCGCGCCAGGCAGCACCCACCACCACCCCAGGAGTCGTCATGCTCTCCGAGTCGGTCCAACGCTTCATCGACGCCCAGGTGGCCGCGAGCGAGACGTCCTATGACGACCTGCGGGCCGTCTTCCTCAACGGCACCCTGAAGCGCTCCCCCGAGCAGAGCCACACCGACGGGCTCATCTCGATCGCCGCGGGCATCCTGCGCGGCGTGGGCGCCACCGTCGACACGGTGCGGATGGTCGACCACACGATCCCCCCCGGTGTGCAGCCGGACATGCGCGAGCACGGCTGGGAGGCCGACGACTTCCCCGACCTCTACCGCGGCCTGATCGAGCCGGCCCACATCGTCGTGCTGGCCACCCCCATCTGGCTCGGCGACCAGTCCTCGATCACGCGGCGGACGATCGAGCGGCTCTACGGCTGGTCGGGGGACCTCAACGACGCCGGCCAGTGGTCCTACTACGGCAAGGTCGGCGGCGTGCTGATCACCGGCAACGAGGACGGCGGCAAGCACTGCGCCGCTGCGATGCTCTACGCGCTGCAGCACATCGGGTTCACGATCCCGCCGCAGTCCGACGCCTACTGGACCGGCGAGGCGGGGCCCGGGCCGTCCTACCTCGACGACGGCCGCGGCGCCCGGAACCACTGGACGACGCGCAACACCGTCTTCGCCACCTGGAACATGCTGCACACCGCCCGGCGGCTCACGGACGCCGGAGGCCTCCCGGCGCACGGCAACCGGGCCACCGACTGGGACCTCTCCGACCCGGACCACCCCCATTCCGAGTACCGCTGAGGCCATCGGGGCCCCCGCCGCCAAGGCATCCCCAAGAGACGCCCCCGCGCGCCAGGGGGGTGAGCACCGCCCACAGCTCCTCGCCGAGGAGACCGCACGGAAGGGGACCTCGCTCGACGTCGGGTGACTCCTCGCCCCGGGCCGCTGCAGATTGTCCTGGACCCGCCCCTCCCGATGGAGGAATGTGTCTGCAGACGGGATGAACCAGGAGAGGAACCAGCACATGAACCTCACCGCCACGAGCGAAGATCGCGAGCTCAAGGCCCGCCACGCCACCATGTGGGCCCTGGGCGACTACCCGAGCGTGAGCCCTCTGATCACCGATCTGGGCCCGGTCCTGGTCCAGGCGTGCCGGATCGGCCCGGATCACCGCGTGCTCGACGTCGCCGCGGGGAACGGCAACGTCGCCGTGGCTGCTGCCGCCACAGGTGCAGAGGTGGTCGCCACCGACCTGACCCCGCAGCTGCTCGAGGCGGGGCGCGCCGCGTCCGGCCACCTGCCCGGCCTGCGCTGGGAGCTGGGCGACGCCGAGGCGCTCCCGTGCGACGACGGCGAGTGGGACGCCGTGGTCTCCTGCGTGGGCGTGATGTTCGCCCCGCATCACGACCTCGCGGCCTCCGAGCTGTTGCGCGCCTGCCGCCCGGGCGGCACGATCGGCCTGATCAACTGGACGCCTGAGGGCTTCATCGGCCGGCTCTTGGCCGCCATGAAGCCCTACGCGCCGCCGCCGCCTCCCGGCGCACAGCCTCCCCCGCTGTGGGGCTCCGAGGACCACGTGACGCACCTGCTCGGCGCGGGCACCAGACGTCTCGACTTCGAGCGTCGCACGATCCGGATCGACGCCTTCCCCGGCCCGACGGACTTCCGGGAGTTCTTCAAGGCCCACTACGGACCGACCATCGTGGCCTACCGCGCGAACGCCGACGACGCGGAGCGCGTGGCCGCCCTCGACGCCGCGCTGGACGACGTGGTCGCGCAGCACGCGCGCGAGGACGGCGTGATGGACTGGGAGTACCTGCTGGTCACGGCGACCCGCGCCTGACCGCAGCCCCGCCTCACCGCAGCCCCCGCCTCACATCGGCCCGCGCGCCGCATTCACGACGACGGGGCTGCCCCCGTCGGCGCCGCGGGTCGTCCGGTCAGCCGCGCATCTGGACGGGCTGGTCGCCACCGTTGGGCGGGGCCTGCCCCGGCGGGGCGGTGTGCGGGTGGTTGCCGTCGCCGGCGCCCTTGCCGAGCCCCGCTCACATCGGCGCCCGCGCCTGCTGGACGATGAGCGCCCCGCACAGTCCGGCCAGCACGGCCAGCACCAGGGCCAGGGGCACCAGCCCCGCGAGGGACGCCAGCGCGAGCGGGAACCCGAAGCCGAGGTAGGCGGTGGCGTAGAAGCCCGCCGAGACGGTCCCCAGCCGGCCTTCGCTGGCCAGCGCAGGCAGCCGCGAGATCCCGCTGACCAGTGCGAGGCCTCCGCCCGCGCCGAGCACCGCCGCGGCGGGCACGGCGAGCAGCAGGAGCAGGGGGACGGAGGCCGCCAGCGCGGTGGCAGCGAAGCCGACGAGCCCGCAGGCGGCGGCGACCGGGGCGGTGCGCTGCCCGAGCCGGCCCTGGAGCGGGACCGCCAGCGTGCCCACCCCCAGCGTGAGGCCGGCCAGCAGGCCGGTGAGCGCCACCGGCGCGACCGGGAAGCCGATCAGCACCGGCACGCCCGCGACCGCGGTCGCCGGGAACGCGTAGACGCAGACGGCGAGTGGCGCGACGACGAACAGGGCGCGTCGGCGACCCGGGCGGAAGGCAGGGACCCGGGCGGTGCCCGGGATCGGCTCGCGCCGCACGAGCGACTCCGCCACGGACCAGGAGGCGAGGACCGCCGCCAGCAGCGCGGCGGCGTGCAGCAGGTACGGCAGCACCAGGGGCGCCGGGCCCCACTCGCCGACGACCCCGGCGTAGGAGGGGCCGATCGCGAATCCCGCCGTCATGGCCACGGCCGCAGTTCGCGGCCCGGCGCGGCCCCCGGTCCGCGTCGACGTCTCGACGAGCCACGCGCTGCCGACGCTGAAGACCGCCCCCGACGCCGCACCCTGGAGGAAGCGGGCGAGGTAGAGCAGCGGCTCGCTGTCGGCCGCGAGGAGGAAGAGCAGGGAGACCGCGCCCGCGCAGATGGCGGCCGGGAGCACCACCCGGCGGCGCCCCCAGCGATCGGCGACGTGGCCGGCGAGCGCCAGCGCGAGCATGAGGCCGAGCGCATAGACGCCGAAGATCGCCGTCACGGACGCGTCCGTCAGCCCGAGCTCGCGCCGGTAGACCAGGAGCAGGGGCGTGGGCACATTGGTCCCCGTCGCCACCGCGAGGAGCAGAACCGCGAGCCGCCGATCCGCGCTCCACGTCATGTGCGCCACCCTCGCAGCAGCGCCCGCAGCCTCGCGCGGAGGGGCGGCGGTGGATCAGCGGCGGGCGCGGATCTCCTCGACCACCGCGGGCAGCACCTCGTGCATGTCCCCCACCACGGCGTAGTCGGCGCGCGTCATCATGGGCGCCTCGGGGTCCGTGTTGACCGCGACGATGGTCTTCGACGACGCGCAGCCGGCCCAGTGCTGGATGGCGCCGCTGATCCCGCACGGGATGTAGACCTCCGGCGCGATCCGGCTGCCCGTCTGACCGACCTGCTCGTGGTGCGGCCGCCAGCCGAGGCTGGTCACCACGCGCGAGACACCGACCGCGCCACCCACGAGCTCGGCGAGATCGCTGACGGCCCCGAAGCCGTCCGGCCCTCCCGCGCCGCGCCCCGCGCCCACGACCACGCGGGCCGACTTCAGCGACCCGGACTCGTCGGGCTCCGGGTCGGCGACGCGCACCACGCGGGCGACCAGGTCGGCCTCGGCGACCTCGGGGGTCGAGGACAACCAGGCCGCGGGCTCGCCGCCGACCGCCTGGGCCTGGAAGGCGTGACCGGCCACGGTGAGGACGGCGGGACGCGCGGGCAGGCGCATCTCCTCCAGCGCCGAGCCGCCGGCCACCTGCCGGCGCACGGTCAGCGGCGAGAGCCCGGAGAACGAGACCACGTTGGCCGCCATCGCCACGCCCAGCCGCGCCGCCAGGTGCGCCATCACCTCCATGCCGCGGGGGGTGCCGCCGGCCAGGACCGCCACGGAGCCGGTCGCCTCGCGGACGGCCTGCACGGCGCCCGCCCAGGAGGCGCCGCCGAACGCGCTGAGGTCGGCTCCGTCAAGGTGATGGACCTCGACGACGCCGTGGCGCCCGAGCTCGGCGGCGACGCCGTCCGGGTCGCCGACCTCGCCCACCACCACGGCCCGGATGGCGATCCCGCCTCCCGCCTCCGACAGCGACCGCGCCATCGCCAGGCACTCCAGCGAGACCTCGTCCACCGCGGAGGTGGTGGGGTCGACCTCGGCAAGGGTGAGGATCATCGGAGCACCCCCAGCTTCTCCAGGACGTCGACCATCGCGGGCGCCGCCGAGGAGCCCTCCCCGAGGATGTCCGTCTGGCCGGCGACGACGGTCGGCACCTCCCACCGGACCCGGTCGGCGCCGACCGGCTCGCCGACCGGCTTGCGCACGTCGACCTCGACCTTCTTCGCCGCCATCCGTCCCCGCAGGGACGGGTAGCGCGGCTCGACACCGCCCGCCAGCACGGAGACGACCGCGGGCGGGGGCACGTCGTAGGTCTCCTGACCACCCGGCCCCTGCACCCAGGCGGCCACCCGGCCCTCGGCGATCCCGACGACCCGAGCCCCGGTGACCACCGGCCGACCGAGCTCGTAGGCGAGCCGGATCGGGACCTGGAAGTCGCCGGTGTCGGCGGCGTCGTTGCCGAGCAGCACCAGGTCGTACGGCGCGCCCTCGGCCTCGGCGTCGCTGACCACCGCCGCGAGCTGGCGGGCCACATCGACCGGTCCGAGCGCCCCGGGGTCGGTCTCGACCAGCACCGCCTCGCGCACGCCGAGGGCGAGCGCGCCACGCAGCTGCTCCTCGGCCTCGGGCAGGCCGACGGTCGCGACCGTGGCCGAGCCGTCGGTCGCCTCGGCGACCTGCACGGCCAGCTCGACGGCGCAGCCGTCGTGCTCGGAGATGGTGTACCCGGCGAACCGGCCGTCCAGCCCCTGCGCGTCGGCGGTCAGCACCACCTCGCCGCTGGCATCGGCCACCCGCTTGACCGCGACCAGGACCCGGGTCATGCCCGCATCCGATCGTTGTCCGGGTCGAAGAGCGCGGTGGCGTCCGTGCTCAGCACGCTGACCGGGTAGAGCTCCTCCATGTAGGACACGGCCAGCGAGCGCCCGACCTTCGCCTCCTCGGGCGGCAGGTAGGCCATCAGCAGATGCTTGCCCAGGCTGGGCGCCGAGCCGGCCGAGGTGGCGTAGGAGTGGTGGCCGTGCCCGTCGGTGAGGGGGTCGCCGTTCGCGGTCAGGATCGGCTCCCCGCCCAGCATGTAGCGCTTGACGCCACTTGCGGACGTGTGGTCGTCGACGGCCAGGGTGCACAGCACGGCGGCAGGCTCCTGCTCCCGCTGCTTGAGATAGGCCTCGCGACCGACGAAGTCCGCCGCCTTGACCCGCGGCCGCTGCATCCCGGCCTCGACGATGCTGCGCTCCCCGTCGAGCTCGGCGCCGAACGCTCGGTAGCCCTTCTCCAGCCGGCCCGACCCGGTGTAGACGCCGATGCCCACCGGCACGGCGCCGTACCGGGCGCCGGCGTCGTGGAGCTGGTCCCAGAGCCGGGCGCCCTGCTCCATGGGCACATACAGCTCCCAGCCCAGCTCCCCGACGTAGGAGATCCGGGAGGCGAGCACCTGAAGGCTGCCGATGGACACCGAGCGGCAGGTGAGGAAGCCGAAGCCCTCGTGGCTGATGTCCGCGGTCGTGAGCTCGCCCAGGATGTCGCGGGCGCGGGGTCCCCACAGGCCGATGGTGGTCCAGGCGGAGGTCAGGTCCACCACCGCGGCGGCGTGGTCACGCGACTGCGCCGTGAACCACGCGAGGTCGGCCATCCCGTGGGCGCCGCCGGTGACGACCCGGAACCGGTCGTGGGCCAGCCGCATCACGGTCAGGTCGGACCGGAAGCCGCCGCGCACGTCCAGCACGGGCGTGTAGATCACTTTGCCGGGCGCGACGTCGGCCTGGGCGACGACGACCCGCTGCACCACGTCGAGGGCCTGGGGACCGACCACGTCGAAGACGGCGAACGCCGAGAGGTCCACGATGCCGGCCCGCTCCCGCATGGCGAGGTGCTCGGCGTTGACGATCGGGCTCCACCAGCGCGCGTCCCACTCGTGCTCGCGCGGCATCACCGCGTCGCCGTACTCGGCCAGCAACGACTCGTTCTGCGCGTACCACTGGGGGCGCTCCCAGCCGGCCGCCTCGAAGAACTCAGCGCCGCGGCGACGCTGGTCGGCGTGCATGGGCGCGAGGCGCTTGTCGCGGTCGGAGGTCCACTGCTCGCCCGGGTGGACGATCCCGTAGGTCTTGATGAAGCCCTCCCCCGTCCGCGCGCGGACGTGCTCCCGGGTGCGCTGGTGCGGATGGAAGCGCGCGACGTCGCTGTGGTGGACGTCGATCTCGGAGGCGCCGTGGGTCATCCACTCGGCCACGGCGCGGCCGACACCGGGACCCTCCTTGATCCACACCGCGGCGGCGGACCAGAGGCCCTGCACCTCGGGGCACTCGCCCAGCACCGGCGCGCCGTCGGGGGTGAGCGAGAGCAGGCCGTTGATCGCGTAACGGATCTCGGCCCCGTCGGCGCCCAGCGCCTCGGGCATCAGCTCGAGCGCGGCCTCCAGCTGCGGATCGAAGTCGTCGGCCGTGAAAGGCATCTCGGTCGGGCTGAGCTTGGCACGGTCGATCGAGGGGATCTCCTCGGGCTCGTGCAGGATCGCGCGGTGGGCGTACGAGCCGACCTCCATGTCGGCGCCGTGCTGACGCTCGTAGCAGAGCATGTCCATGTCCCGGACGATCGGGATCGAGATCTCCCCCTCGGTCTCGGCGAGCTGGGGGATCGGGCCGACGCTGATCATCTGGTGCACGGCCGGGGTGAGCGGGATGGCCGCCCCCGCCATCTCCGCGATCCGGGGGCTCCACACGCCGCAGGCGACCACCAGCATCTCGCAGGTCACGTCCCCCTTGTCGGTGCGGATCATCCGCACGGCGCCGTCGGTGACCTCGACGCCGGTGACCTCGACGTTCGGGACCACCGTCAGGGCACCCGCCTCCTGGGCCCGCTCCCGCATCAGGGTGCCGGCCCGCAGGGAGTCGACGACACCGACCGAGGGCGTCCACAACGCCCCGAGGAGCTCGTCGGTCTCGATGAACGGCACCTTCTCGCGGACCTGCGCGGGGGTCACCAGCTCGGACTCGATGCCCCACGCCCTGGCGCTGGACATCCGGCGCCGCAACTCCTCCATGCGCTCCTCGGTGCGCGCGATCTCCAACCCGCCGCACTCGGTGAAGACGCCCAGCTCCTGGTACTGCCGGACCGAGTCGAGCGTCAGGTCGGCGATCTCGCGCGAGTGGTCCACCGGGAAGATGAAGTTCGACGCGTGGCCGGTCGACCCGCCCGGGTTGGGCAGCGGCCCCTTGTCGATCTGGAGGATGTCGCGCCAGCCCAGGCGCGCCAGATGGTGCACGAGGCTGTTGCCGACGATGCCGGCGCCGACGACCACGATCTGTGCCGATTGCGGTAGTGCCATGAAAACCTCCAAATCGCTGCGAGGGAACCCGAGTGGGTGTTGCGCCCTCCGCAACGTGTAGCGCAATGCGAGACATGTCAATGCTGTTCGGGCGTACCGTCCGTGTCAATGCCTTGGCCCGGCGAGTTGCCTCGGGTCACCGCAGATCGGCGTGTCGCCAGCGGGCGGGGAGGCTAGTCCTCGCCGTCGCTGCCGTCCCAGCCCATCTGCAGCGAGACCTCGCGGGCTGCTTGCCGGAGCAGTGCCACGGTCTGCTCCCTCTCGGTGGTGAGCCGGTAGGTGGAGCCGCTGACGCTCAGCGCGGCGATCACGTCGCCATGGGCGTCCCAGATGGGGGCGCCGAAAGCGGCCAGACCCTCCTCGAGCTCATCGACGGCGACCGCGTAGCCGCGTTCGCGCACCTCCGCGAGCTCGCGGTGCAGGGTGGAGCGGCGGGTCACGGTGTGCTCGGTGTACTTCTCCAGCTCGGGCAGCAGCGCGTTGACCTCTCTCCGGTCGAGCCGACTGAGCAGCACCTTCCCGTTGCTGGTGGCGTGCAGGGGGATCCGCCGGCCGACCCAGTTGTGCGGCTGCAGCGCGGCGTCGCCCGTGACCTGGTCGAGATAGAGGGCGCCACCGTCGCGCAGGACGGCGACGTTGATCATGTGACCGGTCTCGGTCGCCAGCGCCTTGCAGAAGGGGCGGGCCTCCTGGACCACGTCGAGGCGCGCGGTCGTGGTCCCGGCGAGGCGCACCAACCCGATGCCGAGGCGGTACCCGCTCCGGTCGTCGGTCACCTCCACCAGACCGCGCCCCTCCATGGTGGTGATCAGCCGGAAGGCGGTGCTCCGGTGGACCCCCAGCTCGCCGGCCACCTCGGAGACCGTCGAGCTCCCGGAGCGCGCCAGCGACTCGAGAATGGTGATGGCGCGGTCCAGCGACTGCACCGTCCCGGGATCCCGCTCCCGTCCGTTGCTCCTACCGCTCGCGCCCATGGGCGGAACTGTAACGAGGGTGTCCCCTCCCGCCGGGAGAGGTCCACGCGCTGCCCCGCCGGTCCGCTCGACCCGGCGGCGCAGGCCCGCCGGCATCACACGAGCCCGGTGATGCGGCCCTGGGCATCGATGCCCATGCCGACGCTGGCCGGCACCTTCGGGAGCCCCGGCATGGTCATGACCTCGCCGGTGACCAGGACGACGAAGCCGGCGCCGGCGCTCAGCCGCACCTCGCGCACGTCGATGGTGTGCCCGGAGGGCGCCCCCACCGCGGTCGGGTCGGTCGAGAAGGAGTACTGCGTCTTGGCCACGCAGATCGGCAGGTGGCCGAACCCGTCGCCCACGATCCGCTTCAGCTGCTTGCGCGCGCGGGCGCCGAAGGTGACACCCTCGGCGCCGTACACGCGTCGGGCGACGGCCGCCGCCTTCTCCTCGATGTCCAGCTCGTCGGGGTAGCAGAACCGGAAGTCCACCTCGTCCTTCTCCAGCACGTCGACCACGCCCTGGGCGAGCTCCGCCGCACCGGCGCCGCCGTCCACGACGTGGGTCGCGACATGGGCCAGGACCCCGGCGTGCGCCGCGATCTCGCGGACCAGCGCCAGCTCGGCCTCGGTGTCCTGCGGGAAGCGGTTGATCGCCACCACGGCCGGGACGCCGAAGACCTCCTGCAGGTTGCGCAGGTGCCGGCGCAGGTTCTCCGCCCCGGCCCGCACGGCGTCCAGGTCCTCGCCGTCGAGCTGGGCGACCGGGACGCCGCCGTGGTACTTCAGCGCCTTGACGGTCGTCACGACCACCGCGGCGCTGGGCCGCAACCCCGAGAGCCGACACTTCAGGTCGAAGAACTTCTCGGCGCCCAGGTCCGCGCCGAAGCCGGCCTCGGTCACCACCACGTCGTTGAGCCGCAGCGCCGTCCGGGTCGCCAGCACGGAGTTGCAGCCGTGGGCGATGTTGGCGAAGGGCCCCCCGTGCACGAAGGCGGGGGTGTGTTCGAGCGTCTGCACCAGGTTGGGCTGCAGCGCCCGCGCGAGCAGGATCGTGACGGCGTCCTGGGCGTCCAGGTCGGCCGCCGTGACCGGCACCCCGCCGCGCGTGTGCGCGACGACGATGCGGCTCACGCGTTCCTTCAGGTCATCCAGGGAGGTGGCCAGGCAGAAGATCGCCATCAGCTCGCTGGCCACGACGATGTCCCACCCGTCCTCGCGCGGGACGCCGTTCGCCGGACCACCGAGCCCCACCACGATCGAGCGCAGGGCCCGGTCGTTCATGTCGATGACGCGCTTCCAGGTGACGCTGCGGACGTCGATGTCCAGCGCGTTGCCGTGGTGGAGGTGGTTGTCGAGCAGGGCCGCGATCAGGTTGTTCGCCGACGCGATCGCGGCGAAGTCACCCGTGAAGTGCAGGTTGATGTCGGTCATCGGGACGACCTGGGCATAGCCGCCGCCGGCGGCCCCACCCTTCATCCCGAAGACCGGCCCCATGCTGGGCTCGCGGAGGGCACACGCGGCCTGGACGCCGATGTGTCGAAGGCCGTCGGCAAGGCCCACACAGGTGGTGGTCTTGCCCTCTCCCGCCGGCGTCGGGCTGATCGCGGTGACCAGCACGAGCTTGCCCTCGGGGCGGTCCTCGATGCTGTCCAGCCAGGCCCGGTCGAGCTTGGCCATGTGGCGCCCGTAGGGCACCAGGGCGTCGTCGGGTACACCCATCTTCTCCTCGGCGACCCGGCCGATCGGCCAGAGCTCCGCGTCGTGCGAGATCTCGGCGTCTCCACGCATGTCTTTCCCGCCTCCTCAGCGACTCGGTCCGCGGCCCGGCTCAGATCGCCGAGTCGAGCCCGCGGCCCTTGAGGAGCTCACGCTGGTTGGGGTTGACCGAGGCGCGGAAGGGCATCGGCACGATCTCCGCGGCCACCGGGACCCCCGGCTCGTCGGCGAACTGGTCGGGCAGGTGCACCCACAGCTGCGTGCCGAGCGCGGTCTTCGCCACCGGCACGTGGCCCATGGCGATGTTGCCGCCGAGCTCCGGGGAGTACCAGGGCGAGGTCACGTAGCCGACCGGGTCGCCGTCGCGCTCCTCGCTGATCAGCCAGAAGTCCCACGCGTAGTCGTCGATCGGCTGGCCGCCGAGCCGCATGCCCACCAGCGTGTGCGTGTAGGGCGGGCGACCCGCCTCGAGCTCGGCGCGCGCCGCCTCGAGAGCCGCCTTGCCGATGTAGTCGACCTCCTTGGTGCGCGGCACCTGGTAGCCCAGGTTGACCTGGAACGGCAGGGTCTCGGCGTCCATGTCCTGCCCCCAGGAGAGGATGCCCGCGGCGATCCGGCGGTGGTGCGCCGGGGCGATCACGGCGAGCTGGTGCTTGAGGCCGGCGGCAAGGACGGCGTACCACATCGTCTCGGCGTGGAGGGTCGCGTTCTTGAGGTAGATCTCGTAGCCCTTCTCGCCGGAGAACCCGGTCTGCGAGACGATCACCTCGCAGCCCTCGATGCTCCCGGCGTACAGGCCGTAGGAGGGGATGTCCCGGACCTCGGGGCCGAACAGGTCGGCCATGAGGTCCGCCGACTTCGGGCCCTGGATCTGCACCGGCGCGACGTCGATCTCGTTGATCTCGACGTCGAAGCGACGCCCGAGGTTGACGCCCTGCAGCCAGTACATCAGGTCGGAGTCCGAGAGGCTGAACCAGTACTCGTCCTCGGCCACGCGCAGCAGCACCGGGTCGTTGAGCATCCCGCCCTGCTCGTTGCACAGGATCACGTAGCGGGCACGCATCGGCGGGATCTTGGTGGCGTCCCGGGTGATCACGAAGTTGACGAAGTCACACGCGTCCGGGCCCTTGACCTGGATCTGCCGCTCGACGGCGACGTTCCACATCGTCACGTGGTTGACCAGGGAGTCGTACTCGACCATCGCCCCGCCGTCCTCGGGCCGGACGTAGCCGCGGGGGTGGTACATCCGGTTGTAGATCGAGGCCCGCCAGCAGCCCGCCTGCGCGGAGAGGTGCCAGTACGCCGACTTCCGCACCCGCGTGTCGACCAGCATCTCCACGGGTGTGGGCCCCGACTGGCGCAGGTTGATGGGCACGATCCGGTCCGACTGGTCGACGGAGGGGACGTTCTCGTTCATGGTGGTACTCCCTGGTGCTCTGGTGGTGCCCGGAGGGCTGGGCTGCTGTCGGTGGGTGTGCTGTGGCGTGCGGGTGCTGTTGGTGCGAGTGCTCGGCGCCGGGGAGGGCCGGGGTGGGCGACGTCTCAGCGGGTGCTGACGAAGTTGAGGGGGCTGGGACGCCGGCCCCGCTTGGCGAGGTCCTCGAGCAGGCGGGCGCGCCAGGCCTCGGTCTCCGCGATCTGGTTGAAGGTGAACACGTGCAGGCCGGCGATCCGGGACGCCGGACGCGCCAGGGTGGGCTCCACCCGGCGCAGGAAGTCCTCGCTGCTGAAGCCGCCGGGCCGCATCAGCCGCGTCATCGTCCGGCGGTGCCGCAGCAGGAATCGCGTCGACTCGCCGACCCCGATACGGGTGGCGACGCTCAGGAGCTTGGCGGGGTCGGAGGCCCCGGGGACCCCGAGCCACAGCGGCAACGTCACACCGCGAGCACGCACCCGCGTGAGCCAGCGCGCGACCACGTCCGGGTCGAAGGTGATGTTGCTGACCATCTCGGTGGCCAGGCTCCGCTTGTCCCACATGGCCTGGATCGTCAGGTCGTCCGAGATCGAGGGGTGCGACTCGGGGTAGGCGGCGATGCCGACGCTCGGGAACGGGCGGGCAAGACCGGCCAGGTCCCTCAGCAGCGACGTGGCATCGGCGTAGGCGCCCACGGGCTCGCCGTCCCCGCCCGGGACGAACACGCGCTCGATGCCGGCCTCACGGAGCTGGGCGACGATCTCCGCCAGATGGGACCCGTCGACGACCATCCGGGCTGCCAGGTGGGGCACGACGCAGTAGCCATGCCGCGCCAGTGCCGTAGCGGTGTCGATCGTGGCGTCGAGACCGCGGGAGGACGACGCGGTGACGGTGAGCGTGCGCGCGATCGGCAGATGCGCGAGCACCTGCTCCTGGACCTTCGGCGTCGGCAACACTTCGAAGCGCGCGTGCTCGACCAGCTCCGGCAGGACCCTCCGGCCCTCCCGGTGGAGTGCCGCAGCGGGGCCGCCCGACGAGCTGGGCTCGCGGCTGAGGAAGTCATCTCTCCTGTTGCGCATTACGCACCTTGTTTCACTATACGCACGGACATCCACAACGGTACGCATACAGAGCCCGAAATCGGAAGGGCGCGCCAGAAAAAATGATCCGGAGTGTGGCCGGCTCCGGACAGACCGGATTCGCGACCGTCGGGTGGGGGCCCACCGACGCCGGGATCGTCGTCTCACGACTCCGGCGGTCAGGCGACCGATCTCGTGGGCCAGGAGGGTCCAAGGTGGTGATGACGACCATGGCGAGCGGGTGGTCCACGTCGGTTCCCACGAGCTGTCGGGTCGTCTCGGTCCCGTCCGGGCCCGGCGTCCGGGATCATCGCCCCACCGACCCGCACGAGGTCGTGGTCGTCGGCAACCAGGACGGCCAGCTCCACCGCGCCGGCGGGCGCGGTGGCGACGCTGCGTCCGTGCCCACGGGGGGCTGTCGCGCGGCCTGTCAGTCCCGGATCGTGCTGGGTCTCGCGTCGCGGTCCTGCTGGTCGCCTGCGGCTCCGCGACACCGGACTCCTCGGGGTCATCGCAGCTGGCGGGCTCGGAGGACTCGCCCGGCGCCGAGGTCACCGCGGTGGAGGAGCCGGACGGGGAGTCCACGGGCACCGAGTCGGGCGGTCCCGCGGGGCCATCGGAGATCGCCGTCCAGCTATCCGGCTACCCGGCCTGCCCATCGGTGGTGGAGCCCTGAGGATCGAGAGCTTCGCCGTCCCGGCCGGCTTTGCGATCGCCGGCGGGTCCTGCGCCGGATCCGGGTCATGCCTCGATGGTCACGCGCTGACCCCGAGGGCAGCTGCCCGGTGAGCCTCACCTGGAACGGCCCGCCCGTCTCCGACGAGGCCGAGCTGTCGGTGGCCGCGGCGAGGGCGGCCTGTCCGGACCAGGCGTCCTGCGACGGACCCCACTGACGGTTCCACCCGTTGACATGCCGGAACCAAGGTCACCAACATCTTCTGGGCCACCGCGACGCTTGCCGCGTGGACGGGGCGCGGCGCGGCCCAGCGCACCGCCGTGGGCGGCCGACTGCCGACCGGCGAGGTCAGCGGCGACCGGAGCTGAAGGACGCCGGGCTGTGGCCGCCCGAACGGGTGCCCGACCCGCCGGAGCGAGCGTTCGCCCCCCCGCCGGAACCGCCCCGCGAGCGGCCGCCGCGGCCCCGCGCGCGCGAGCCGTTGCCGCCCCGCTTCGGCACCCCCGTGGAGCGCCCCGAGCCGGCGGCGGACGTCTGCTGGCCGCCGCCCAGCTCGATCGGCCCGGTGAGCTCGCGCTCGCCGGGGGCCAGCTGGGCCAGCACGGGGTGCGTGGAGCCCTGCAGCCTGGTCGTGCTGGGGCTGATGCCGGCGGCCTTGGTCAGCGACCGGACGTCGCGGACCTGCTCGCTCGTCATCAGCGTGACCACGGTGCCGGCGCTACCCGCGCGGGCCGTGCGGCCGGAGCGGTGCAGGTAGGCCTTGTGCTCGGTCGGCGGATCGGCGTGCACGACGAGCGCGACGTCGTCGACGTGGATGCCGCGGGCCGCGATGTCCGTGGCGACCATGACGCTGGCTCGGCCGGCGTGGAAGGCATCCATGTTGCGGGTGCGCGCGTTCTGGCCGAGGTTGCCGTGCAGCTCGACCGCGGCGACGCCGCTCTTGTTGAGCTGACGGGCCAGCCCCTTGGCGCCGTGCTTGGTCCGGGTGAAGACGAGCGTTCGACCGGGTGCGCTGGTCAGGTCGACCAGCACGGGGAGCCGGTGCTCGCGCTCGACATGGAGCACGTGGTGGGACATCGCGGTGGCCTGCATCTTGGGCGGGTCGGCGCGATGCTGCACGGGGCTGGTGAGGAACTCACGGACGAGTCCGTCCGTCGCCTTGTCCAGCGTGGCCGAGAAGAGCTGGCGCTGACCGCCCTTCGGCGTCTGCCGCAGCAGCCGGCGAACCGCCGGGAGGAAGCCCAGGTCGGCCATGTGGTCGGCCTCGTCGAGCACGGTGACCTCGACCTGGCCGAGGTCGCAGTGACCCTGCTTGATCAGGTCCTCGAGGCGCCCGGGACAGGCCACCACGATGTCGACGCCGCGGCGCAGCGCGGTCACCTGGGGATTCTGGCCGACCCCGCCGAACACGGTGCGGCTGGTGAGGCCGGCCTGCTTGGCGAGAGGCTCGAGCGACTCGTGGATCTGGCTCGCCAGCTCGCGGGTGGGCGCCAGGATCAGCGCGCGCGGGGCGCCGGGCTTCGGGCGGCGACCGCCCGCGAGGCGGGCGACCACGGGGAGCAGGAACGCGTAGGTCTTGCCCGAGCCGGTGCGGCCGCAGCCGAGCACGTCGCGGCCCGCAAGGGAGTCGGGCAGCGTCTTGGACTGGATCGGGGTCGGCGTCTCGATGCCGAGACCGCCGAGCACACGGACGAGGTCCTCGGGCACGCCGAGGGCGGAGAAGGAAGACAAGGGGGATCGCTATCTGTGGAGGTCCCACCGAACAACCGGAACCGAAAGCCTCAGCCGGCCGGGCACGGAGCAGAACGATCAAGTGCTACGACGTGCGGACAACCCGCGGTGGGAACTGTACGAGCTGCTGCCCCGACACTACCGGACGACGGCGCGTCGCACGGCATCCCCCGGCGATACTGGCCGCGTGAGCCTGCCCACGACCGTCCCGGGTGTCATCGAGCGGATGCGCCAGATCGACGCTGAGCTGGAACCCGCCGACGGGGTCGCGGTGTTCAACCGGATGTACCTCACCGTCACGGAACGGATCGAGGCGATCCTGACTGCTCGGGGCACCGGGGCGGGCGCCGCGCGGACGCCGTTCACCGACGCCGAACTGATGGTGGACCTCGACGTCCGCTTCGCCAACCTGTGGCTCACGGCGTACGACGCCGCCGCGGCGGGCCACGCGGTCCCGACCGCCTGGCGCCCGCTCTTCGACGAGCGCGGCGGGGGCCGGTGGCCGATCCAGTACGCAGTCTCCGGGATGAACAGCCACATCGAGCACGACCTGCCCATCGCCGTGGTCGAGACCTGCCGGGCCCGCGACCTCGAGCCCGACGACATCCACCTCGACTACGAGGCCGTCAACGCGGTGCTCGCGCAGGTCGAGGCGCCGATCCGCCGGTCGTTCCTCACCGAGGCCGGGCAGCAGGTCGACGCGTGGGTGGGGCCGGTCGTGCACGTCGTCAGCAGCTGGAGGATCGACAAGGCGCGGGACCTCTCGTGGATCACCGCGCAGACGATCTGGTGCCTGCGCGGCTCGGAGACCCTGCGGGACCGCTTCCTCGACGGTCTCGCCGACACGGTCGGGATGACCTCGCGGGCGCTCCTGCTGCCGACGCGCTAGGGGCGACCTCTCCCCGCGCGAACGGCAGCGAGGCAGCCGCGGTCGAGACACGGGTGGACCCTGTGGTCAGCCAGCGTCCGGGCCGGTCCTCGCTGACCGGGCGAGCGCGTCGCGGAGCACCCCCTCGAGCCGCTCGTAGCCCCGCTGCTCCGCCATCTGCAGGGGCGTGAGGCCCTCACGGACGGAGGGGCGGTCGAGCTGCGCGCCGCCTTCGGCCAGTGACCGGATCGTCTGCGCGTAGCGTGCCGTGTCCTCCCCCAGCCAGACGGCCTCGTGGATGGCCTGGTAGCCGAGGCGGTTCACGTGGTCGCGCTCGATTCCCTCCTCCAGCAGCAGCTCGACGACCGGGTGGTGGCCGCGCTCGGCGGCCCGGATGAGTCCGGTGCCGTCGAAGCGGTCCTTGGCATCGATGTCGGCCCCGTTCGCCAGCGTCAGCCGCAGCAGGTCCAGGTAACCCTCGCTCGTCGCGATCAGGTAGGCCGACTGCTCGGTGTCGTCCGTGGCGTTCACGTCGGCGCCCCGCGCGATGAGCTGCTCGGCCCGCTGCACCTCGTTGGCCCACGCCGCCTGACGCAGCCGCTCGTCGAGCGCCGCCTGCTCCGCCGCGCTCGGCGGACGCAGCGTTCTCGCGGAGCGCGTGGCCTGGGGCGGCGCGGGCGCGCTCCCGGTCGTCGGCTCTGCGGGCTCGGCAGTCGAGGGCGAGCGCCCGCGATCCGCTGCCGGGTCCGGGGACCCAGCGCAGGCCGTCAGGCCGAGGAGCACGCCCGCGGCGAGCGTGGGCAGGAAGCGCGAAGATCCAGGGGGCGGGGACATCTCACCGCCGGACCCTGTCAGATGACGTCCCGGCGGCGGAAGCCGACGAAACCCACGGCGAGGAACAGCGCCACGACCACGCCGAGGCCCAGCAGCCCGCCCCAGTCCGGCGATGCCGAGGTCACGTTCGGGACGTGCTCGAGGGGGCTGATGCCCAGCGCCCAGTCGGGCAGCTTGAAGGTCGGCCCGAGGATGGTGAGGCCGAAGGTCGCCACCACGCCGACCCACCCGATCAGGCGTTGCCGGGGCGCGGCGCCCACGGCGGCGAGCGCCAGGCCCACCAGGACCCACACGGCCGGGACGGTGACCGCGGCCTGCGCGACCACGTCGCCGAAGGCGATCGCCTCGTCGGCGGCGCTGGCGACCAGGCCCAGGGTGGTGCCTGCGAGGAGCATCGCCAGCGCGGTGGCCACCAGGGCGACCACGGCGTTGCTCGCGAGGTACGTCGCGCGGCGCAGCGAGCCCGCCAGGAGCGGCTCGACGCGGTAGTCCACCTCCTCGGCGTAGACCCGCAGGACCACCTGGACCCCCATGACCGCTGCGACGACGGCGATGATCTGCATGATCGTGGCCAGGAAGGCGAAGGTCAGGTCCGCAGGGTCGACGACGCCGGAGGCCAGGACGCTCGCCACCGCGGGATTGCCCGCGAAGACGTCGTCCAGCGACGTGACGAGGTTGCCGAGCAGCAACCCGAGGCCGGCGAAGGCGATCAGCCAGCCGGCGAGCGAGCCGAGGTGCAGTCGCAGCGCCAGGCCCCACACGCTGCCGACGAGCCCGGCCTCGGCCGGGCCGGCACGCGGGCTGAGCAGGCCTTGGCCGAAGTCGCGGCGACCCTGCAGCGCGAAGGCGACCAGGACGAGCACGACCGCCAGGAGGAGCGCGGCGAGGAGCGGCCAGGGGTTGTTCTCGCTGGCCGGCCGCGTCTCCTCGAGCCAACCCAGCGGGGTGACCCAGATGACCCAGTCCGGGAGGTCGCTGGAGTCGATGTAGCCGCGCACCACGAAGAAGAAGCCGAGGATGGCGACGGCGACGCTGCCGGCGGTGCGGGAGTCGGAGCCCACCTGGGCGGCGACCGCCGCGAGGCCCGCGGACATGAGCCCCGACGCCGTGAAGGTGCCCGCCAGGGTCAGCGTGGCCGTCGCTCCCCCGCCGACGGCGACCGTGAGGAGGAAGCACACGAGGCCGAGGGCGATCGAGGCGATCGTGGCCATCAGCAGCGCCACCGCGAGCCTCGAGGCGCGCGAGATCACCCCCGACGCGATCAGCTCGGCCTGGCCGGAGTCCTCGTCGGCGCGGCTGTTGCGGATCACGATCAGGATCGTCATCAGCCCGGCGAAGAGCGCGCCGAGCGCCCCGGCGCGCCAGGCGTTGAACCCGTCCGCGGTGCCCAGGTCGCGCGCCGGCCCGAAGATCAGCGACAACGCGGGGTTGGCGCCGAGCGTCGCGGTCAGCTCGGCGCGATCCTGCGGGTCCGGGAAGACCAGCGCGTAGGCGACGATCGAGGAGGCCGACAGCACGGAGATCAGGACGACCCAGGGCGCCATGTTGCGGGCATCCTGGTGCAGGGCGACCTTCAGCAGCACCCGCGTGCCGACCAGCCGCCCGGGGCGGGCGTGGGCACCCCCTCTCCCACGCGTCGCGGTCGCGGCAGTCACGGCTGGTCCCGCGTGGTCTCGTCCGCGGCGTCGCCGTACTGGCGCAGGAAGAGGTCCTCCAGCGAGGGGGGCGACACCGTGAGCGCCGACATCTCGTGGGGGACCAGCGCGGCCATCGCGGCGTTCACCTGGTCGGGCTCGACGGTGGCGGTGAGCCGGTGCCGCTCGTCGAGGTGCACGTCGTGGAGGTCGGAGAGACCGTCTGGGTCCTCGGGGGGCCGCCCGAGCGTCGCGCGGATCCGCACGCGGGTCTGGCCACGCAGCTCCTGGAGGCTTCCCGTCTGCACGACGCGACCGTCACGGATGATGCTGACCCGGTCGGCGAGGGCCTCCACCTCGCTCATGATGTGGCTGGAGAGCAGGACGGTCCGCCCGTTCTCCTTCTCCTGGGCGATCTCGTCCTGGAACACCGCCTCCAGCAGCGGGTCCAGGCCCGACGTCGGCTCATCGAGGATCAGCAGCTCCACGTCGGCCGCGAGCGCGGCCACGATCGCGACCTTCTGCCGGTTGCCCTTGGAATACTGCCGCCCGCGCTTGGTGGGGTCGAGCTCGAACCGCTCGATCAGCGCTTCGCGCCGCTTCACGTCGAGCCCGCCGCGGAGGTTGCCGAGCAGGTCGATGGCCTCGCCGCCCGAGAGGCCCGGCCACAGCACGACGTCGCCCGGCACGTACGCCAGCCTTCGGTGCAGGTCGACGACATCGCGCCAGGGGTCGCCGCCGAGCAGCTCCACCGTGCCGGCGTTGGCGCGCAGCAGCCCGAGCAGCACCCGGATCGCCGTGGACTTGCCCGCGCCGTTGGGGCCCAGGAAGCCGTGCACCTCGCCGCGCTCGACGGTGAGGTCCAGGCCGTCCAGAGCCCTGAACGACCCGAACTTCTTGACCAGGCCCTCGATCCGGATCGCCGGCTCCGCCACTGGCCACACCTCCTGAGTCGTCTCCCCGCGGGGAGAATAATTCAACGCATGATGAACCCTCAGCCTAGGCTCCCCCGGTGGGAAGTCAACCGGCGTAGGTTGGACCCCCGCGCATTCCCCGCGCCGGCCGGCCGGCGCCGAGCCCCGGAGGTTCCGTGTCCCTCGTCCTCTCCCGCCGCGACCTCGACTTCCTGCTGCACGAGTGGCTCGACGCCGGGGGGTTGACGGCCCGGAGGCGGTACGCCGAGCACGGTCGCGAGACGTTCGACGCGGTGCTCGACCTCGCCGAGACGGTGGCGACCCGCCACTTCGCGACCCACAACAAGCGCAGCGACATCGAGGAGCCCCGCTTCGAGGACGGCCGGGCGGTGCTGCACCCCGAGGTCGCGGAGGCCCTCGACGTGTACAGCGCCAGCGGCTTCATGGGCGCCACCTTCGACGAGGAGATCGGCGGGATGCAGCTGCCGCGCGTCGTGGCCGCGGCTGCCGCGGCGTGGTTCCAGGCTGCCAACTGCGGCACCGCGGGCTACCCGTTCCTGACCCAGGCGAACGCGAACCTGCTCGTCCAGCACGGCACCACGGAGCAGGTCGACCGCTTCGTCCGGCCCATGCTGGAGGGACGCTTCTTCGGCACCATGTGCCTCTCCGAGCCGCAGGCCGGCTCGTCGCTGGCGGACGTGACCACCACCGCGGTCCCCCAGGACGACGGCACCTTCCGCCTGCGCGGCACGAAGATGTGGATCTCGGGCGGCGACCACGAGCTCAGCGAGAACATCGTGCACCTCGTGCTCGCCCGCACCGAGGGGGCGCCCGCCGGGACGAGGGGCATCTCGCTGTTCCTCGTGCCCAAGGTCCTCGTCCGTGACGACGGCAGCCTCGGCGAGCGCAACGACGTCGTCCTCGCCGGGCTGAACCACAAGATGGGCTTCCGCGGCACCACGAACGCCCTGCTCAGCCTCGGGGACGGCACGCACACCCCGGCCGGCGAGGCCGGTGCGGTCGGATACCTCGTCGGCGAGCAGCACCGCGGCCTGGCGGTGATGTTCCACATGATGAACGAGGCGCGCGTGGGCGTCGGGCTGGGCGCCGCCGCGGTCGGCTACACCGGCTACCTCAAGGCGCTGGACTACGCCCGCAACAGGCCGCAGGGCCGCCCCGTCGCCGGGAAGGACCCGACCACGCCGCCGGTGCCGATCATCGAGCACGCCGACGTGCGGCGGATGCTGCTGACGATGAAGGCCTGGGTCGAGGGCGGCCTGGCGCTCGTCCTGTACGCCGCCAAGCTGGTCGACGACGAGCAGACCCACCCGGATCCCGGGGAGGCCGCACGGGCCCACCAGCTGCTCGGTGTCCTGACGCCCGTGGTGAAGTCGTGGCCGTCCCAGTGGTGCCTGGCCGCCAACGACCTCGCGATCCAGGTCCACGGCGGCTACGGCTACACCCGGGAGTACGACGTCGAGCAGCACTACCGGGACAACCGGCTCAACCCGATCCACGAGGGCACCCACGGCATCCAGGGCCTCGACCTGCTCGGGCGCCAGGTCGTCCTGGACGGCGGCGAGGCGCTGCGACTCCTCGCCGGCCGGATCACGGAGACCGTCGAGGCCGCCCGCGCGGTCGGCGGCCCCCTCGCCGAGGACGGCGACTCTCTCGCCGCCGTGCTCGACCGCCTGGTGACGGTCACCGAGAAGCTCTGGGCCGCCGGCGACGTGGAGACCACGCTGGCCCACTCCTCGACCTACCTCGAGGTCACCGGGCACGTCGTCGTGGCCTGGGTGTGGCTCCAGCAGGCGCTCGCCGCCGGGGACCGCACGGGTGACTTCTACGACGGCAAGCGGCACGCCGCCCGCTGGTTCCTGCGCACGGAGCTGCCCCGCACCGGGCCGCAGCTCGACCTGCTCGAGCGCCTCGACCGCGTGCACGTCGACGTCCCCGATGCCGCGTTCTGAGCCTGCAGCGACCATGCCCTACTTCGAGCGGATCGGTGCGTCGACCTTCCGGCCGACCGAGCACGTCCGCGGCGCCTGGGACCCCGATGAGCAGCACATCGCGCCCGCCCTCGGGCTCCTCGCGCACCTCGTCGAGACCGATCGCGACCGTCGCGACGCGGCGGACCTGCGGGTCTCGCGGCTCTCCTACGACATTCTCGGCACCGTGCCGGTCGCGGACGTCGAGGCGACCGTGCGCGTCGTCCGTCCCGGGCGCACCATCAACCTCGTCGAGGCCACGCTGGCCCACGGGGACCGTCCGGCGGTCCTCCTGCGGGCCTGGCTGATGGCGCGGGCGGAGACCCCGCACCTCGAGGGCAGCGACCAGGCGACCATCCCCCTCCCGGACGACCTGCCGCCGTGGGATGCGACCACGCTCTGGCCCGGAGGGTTCATCGCGTCCGCCGAGGTCCGGCGCGCCGAGCACACCCCCGGCCGCGCCTGTTTCTGGGTGCGCACGCACGTGCCCCTGCTCGACGAACCGGTCAGCCCGACGGCCCGAGCGGCGGGCCTCCTCGACATCGCGAACGGCATGACGGTCCGGGTCGACCCCCAGACGGTGGCCTTCCCCAATGTCGACCTCACGGCGCACCTGCACCGGGAGCCGCGAGGCGACTGGCTCGGGTTCGACACGACCGTGTCGTTCGGTCCCACCGGTCAGGGGCTCACCAGCAGCGTGCTCCACGACACCGAGGGGCCGATCGGGACCATGGCGCAGACCCTCACGCTGCGGCCGCTCGCGTAGCGTCCGCGCCCCGGTCGCGACGCTAGTAGAGGATGTTGCAGCCCCCGTCGATCACCACCACGGAGCCGGTCATGAAGGTGCGCCCGGTCTCGTCGCCGAGCGCCGCGGCCGCCTCGCCGCACGCCTGCTCGTCGCGGTCGCCGATCACGACATCGGCGCCCGCCTCGGCCAGGCCGCGGGCGAAGGCGAGCCCGAGGCCGCGGTAGCCACGGGTGACGAGGGCGGTGCGGCCGGCGAGCGAGAAGGCGTCGAGGACGCTCATGCGCGGGAGACCACGACCACGGACTTCATGCTCTCCGGGTCGGAGTCGCTCCGCAGGGCCGCCTCCGTGTCCTCCAGCTCGAACTCGGCAGTGACCAGGGCGTCCAGGTCGACCCCCGGCTGCAGCGCCGAGCCGATGGCCTTGGGCCAGGTGTCGACATAGCGGAAGACGCCGGTCAGCGTGATCTCCTTCATCGCGATCCAGGCCACCGGAAGCTGCATCTCCTCCGCGCCGAGACCGACCATCACGGCGGTGCCCCCGGCCCGGAGCGCGCGGAGCCCGCTCAGCATGGCGGGGGTGGCCCCCGAGCACTCGATGAACGCGTCGGCCTCCAGGGCGGTCACGTCGAAGCCCGGGTCGGCCGGGTCGTGCGACGCGGTCGCGCCGAAGCCGAGGATGCGCGTGCGCCGGCTCTCGACGAGGTCGGTCACCACCACGCTGCTGGCGCCGAACGAGCGCGCCGCCAGCGAGCTCAGGGCGCCGATCGGTCCGCCACCGGTGACGAAGACCGTGTCCCCGGGCTGCACGCCTGCCTTGGCGCAGGCCCAGATGCCCACCGAGAAGGGCTCCAGCAGGGCGGCGGCATGGTCGGAGATCTCCTCGGGCACCGGGTGGGCGAAGTCGGCGGGTGCGACCACGTAGTCACAGAAGGCCCCGTCGATCGACGGGGTCGCGAAGAACTCCATCCGCTCGCAGAGGTTCTGCCGGCCGGCCTTGCAGTGCCGGCAGTGCCGGCACGGACGCTGCGGCTCGATCGCGACCCGCTCCCCGACGCGGTCCTCGGGTACGCCGGCGCCCACGTCCGCGACCACGCCCGAGACCTCGTGGCCCAGGATGAGCGGCGCCTCGACGACGTACTCCCCGATCCGGCCGTCGGCGTAGTAGTGCACGTCGGAGCCGCACACCCCCACCGACCGCACCCGCACCAGCACCTCGCCCGGTCCGGGGCGCGGCACCGGGCGCTCCTGCATCTCGACGGCTCCGGGCTCGAGCAGCACGCTCGCGCGCATCGTGGGCGGGATCTCGTTGATGGTGTCCCCCTGGCTCGAGACGATCGGCCCCTGTCGGCGGTCACGCCAGATCTTGCCACGGCGCTCACTGAGGTTCGGGGGCTGCGAGGCGGCCGCGAGGCGGACAGGCTCAGATCATGCCCACCTATCTCATCGAGCGACGGGTCGCGGAGGAGCTCGACCAGGTCGGTGCTCAGGCGTTGCGGGAGATCAATGACGGCGAGGGGGTGCGCTGGCCGTCGAGGGCCGCCACATGATCCACCCGGACGGGAACACTCGCCGAGATCAGGTGAGCGGCAGCGGGCTGGCCGCCGGGCCGCCGACCCCCCGGCAGGTACGAGGTCTCGACCCACCGGTGGAGCACCGCGTTCATCGCCGCCCGGGTGCGGTTCGCCGACCCCGTCTCGTGCAGGATGCCTCGCACGTGAGTGGCCGCCGCGCGGGGTCTGATCACGAGCCGCCGGGAGATCTCCTGGTTGGACGCGCCCTCGACCAGCAACCGCAGCACCTCCAGCTCGCGCGGCGTGAGCCCGGGCCTACTCGAAAACGGCCCCGCGGCTGCTTGACTAAAACCGCCGATAGCCTGATCGCGTGTCCCGCAAGCCAGAGGAGAACCCATGAGCGACGTCCCCGCCACCACCCGCCAGCTGCGCAGCCTCGTCGACGAGCGTGGCGAGGTCCGGCTGTCGCTCGAGACGGTCGGGACCCCGCAGCCGGGGGCCCACCAGGTCCTGGTCCGCGTGGAGGCAGCGCCCATCAACCCCTCGGACCTCGCTCTGATGCTGGCCATGGCCGACATCGACCGCGCCAGCAGCGGCGGCACGCCCGACGAGCCGGCCGTCACGGCCCCGATCTCCGGCAAGGTGATGCCGGCGCTCCGGGCGCGCGTGGGCACCTCGATGCCGGTGGGCAACGAGGGCAGCGGTGTCGTGGTCGCCGCCGGTGACGCCGAGGACGCGCAGGCGCTGCTCGGGAAGACGGTCGCGTTCCTGGGCGAGGGCACCTACGGCGAGCACGCCCTCACCCACACCCGGACGTGCCTGCCTCTCCCCGACGGCACCGACCCGGCGGACGGCGCCTCCTCGTTCGTCAACCCGCTCACCGCGCAGGGCATGGTCGAGACCATGCGCCGCGAGGGCCACACCGCCCTCGTGCACACCGCGGCCGCCTCCAACCTCGGCCAGATGCTGAACCGCATCTGCCTCGCCGACGACGTGCCGCTCGTCAACGTCGTCCGCCGTCCCGAGCAGGCGGCGCTGCTGCGCGACCAGGGCGCGGCGTACGTCTGCGACTCCAGCGCCGAGACCTTCTTCACCGACCTGGTCGCGGCCCTCGAGGCCACCGGCGCGACGATCGCCTTCGACGCCGTGGGCGGCGGCGATCTCGCGAGTCAGATCCTCAACGCCATGGAGGCGGCGGTGACCGAGCCGGACGCGCCGTACAGCCGCTACGGCACCGAGGTGCACAAGCAGGTCTACGTGTACGGCGGCCTCGACCGGCGCCCGATGGAGCTGCGTCGTGGCTTCGGGTTCGCCTGGGCCATCGGAGGGTGGCTGCTCATGCCGTTCCTCGCCTCCCTCACCCCCGAGGACGCCGGACGGCTGCAACGCCGCGTCGCCGCCGAGCTGGGCAGCACGTTCGCCAGCCACTACAGCGACGAGATCTCCCTGGCCCAGGCCCTCGATCTCGAGGTGCTGCGCACCTATGCCCAGCAGGCCACGGGCCAGAAGTTCCTGCTCCGCCCCCAGCGCTGAGCGGATCCGCCTCATGAGCTGCTCGACAGACCCGGCCGGCCAGGCGCAGGCTGGCTGACGTGACTCGACTTCCTCCGCCCGTGGTGGCCCTCGGCGCCGCGATGGCCCAGCGCGGGCTCTCCCGGGCGACGCCGCGGCCGAGCAAGGGTCGTGCTGCCGTGGCCGCATCCCTCGCGCTGGCGTCCCTGTCGATGGCCGCGACGGCAGCGCGTGGCTTCCGTCGCAGTGGCACGACCCTGGAACCGCTGCATCCCGATCAGGCGTCGGTGCTCGTCACGAGCGGCCCCTACACCGTGAGTCGAAACCCCATGTACGTCGGCCTCGCGGGGCTGCTGGCGGCGCACGCGGCATGGCGAGGCTCCTGGGCCGCGCTCCTTCCGCTGGCCGGCTTCGTGGCCATCATCGACCGCTCCCAGATCCAGGCGGAGGAAGCGGCCCTGCTCGAGAAGTTCGGACCGGAGTACAGCGCCTACCGCGCGACGTCGCCGCGATGGATCGACCGGAGGTCCTTCGACCTCACGTGAGGGGGCGTCGGCGAACCACCGCGCCGCCACGAGGCCGTCACCTCGTCCGACCGACTCGACCACCGCCGGCTGGGCCGGGCGCGGTCTGCGGCCGCGGCGGTCAGGGGGCACCCACGACGCTCGCGCGTCGGAACGCCTCCTGCGCGATCCACCTGCAGTAGGTCGGCTCCCCCATGGCGGCGGCGACCCCGGTGCTCTGACTCCGTGCGCCGCGAGGACCGCCCGCTTCCGCTCGAGCCGTGGGCGGCGAGCTCCACCAGGAGCGCGACCTCGGCGTCGGGAACGCCCGTCGGCTCCTCGGCCATCCACACGCCCAGATCGTCGTGGAGGTCGCGCCACTCCTCGAGCCAGGTCACGGTCTTGGCCGCATGCCAGAGCTCGCCCGAGCCCCACTGCCGCCAGGCTTCGGTCGCCAGCCGCGACGTGACCACGTGGTCGGCGTGACCGGTGATGCCATCCGGCCCAAAGGTGACGACCACGTCGGGTCCGACCTCGAGCAGGAGCCCAGCGAGATGGTCGAGGACCTCCGCCGCCGGCGCGTCGGCCACGCCCCCGTCGCGAAGGCCGAGGAAACGGACGTCGTGGACGCCGATCGCGCCCATCGCCGCCCGTAGCTCGGCTCGCCGGATCCCTCGCCGCACACCCACCGGTCGCGGGTCGTCCTCCGGGAACCCAGCTTCGCCGTCGGAGAGGGCCACGACGGTGACCTGCCCGCCAGCCCGCCGGATGCGGTCCAAGAGGCCGGCGGACAGATACGCCTTGTCGTCGGGGTGGGCCCACAGCCCCAGAAGGCGCCGTGGTGTCTCGTGGGCAGAGTGCTCGGTGACCACGGCGCTCTCCCCCTCAGCCTTCGGAGCGGACGACAATCCTGACACATGTCGAGGCAGGCGTGCCCCGGCTGCCGAGCGGAGGCCGATCAGCGCGGCTTCCGGGCGACCACGAAGTCCTGGTCGTTGCGGAACCGGTGGATGCCCTGCTCATCGATCAGCTCGTCGAGGTGCGCCCGGATCCCGGGGCCGGGGCGCCGCCGCCGGGCCGACCGCCTCGAGCGCCGAGCCGGCCGGGCGGCTGCGACACGACGGCGGAGTGCTGCCGACCCCGGGCTGTACGTGCTGGGGCTGCCGTTCGTGCGGCGCCGCACGTCGACTCCCTCGACGGGGTCGGCCTGCCGGATCATCGCGACTCGGTGCCCGACCAGGCGTCGACATACGCGAGGAACGAGGGCTCCGAGGAGACGATGCGCTCCATCTCCTCACCCCCGTCGCACGTCAGCAGCGCAACCGTGAGGCCGGCGGGAGTGTGGGCGACCACGCGCCACACGCCTCCCGCGCCCTGCCACCGGGTCAGGCGCTCCACGCCCGTGGTCGGATCCATCGTGTCTCCGCGGCGGCCGTCCTCCGACGTGTCGGAGGCCGTCATCGGGCAACCACGCTGAGGAGGACCACGGCGTCCTCGAGGGCCGCAAGCCCATGCCGTTCCGGCGGGATCGCGACGAAGTCGCCTGCGCCTGCTCCGATCGAGCCCGACGGGCTGGTGAGCCGAACCCGCCCGTGGAGGACGTGCAGGGTCGCCTCTCCCGGGTTGTGGTGCTCGGAGAGATCCTGCCCGGCCAGGAGGGCGATGACGGTCTGGCGCAGCAGGTGGCCGGCGCCACCGAACACGGTGCGGGCAGCCCGGCCACTGTGGACTGCTCGGGCGCGCTCGAGCAGGTCCTCGGCCAGGTCGTCGAAGGAGGTGCTCTCCATGGTTGGTTCACCTTTCACCTAGATGCAGCGGATGATCCGGCGGTCACGAGGCGAGGAGCCCGGGCCGCTCGGCTGCCCCGGCGAGACTCGCCACCGCGCAGGCGGCTGCCGTGCTCATTCGACCGGTTCCCCGGCGCTCAGGTGGACCAGGCACAAGTCCGGTTCGGCGAACGGCTCGAGACGGTCGACGGTGAACGGGGCCCGCCAGCGCTCCGCCAGGCCCTGCATGAGGCCCAGGTGAGCCGGACAGATCACCTCGGGTCGAGACTCGGCCAGCTCGAGGAAGGGGCAGTGTCGCAGCCCGATCCGGGTGGGCCCGCCCTCGGCGGGGCCATCGTGCTCGGGGGCGAAGCGGAGCTCGGCGAGCACGGCGACCAGCCGGCGCACCGCGCTCGACCGACTCGGAGCCTTCTTCCTGCCGGGCGACCCGGCCTGCGCCCTGCCCCATGCTCGGCCGTACGCCGTCGCCTGCGCGCTCGGCAGCTCGGCGTCGGCCAGTCCCTGGCTCAGAATCTCCGCCAGAACCTGGTAGTCGCGCGGGCCCCCGGGGTCCATGCGGGGCACCGCCCGAAACAGCGAGGGTGGACGGCCCGGCCCCCGAGGCGCGGTCTGGACCTGCTCCACGAGTCGACGCTCGAGCAGGTGGTCCACGTGAAATCGAACCGTGTTCGGATGGATCTCGAGTTGCCGGGCGAGCTCGGCGACACTCAGGCCACCGGAGGCCTCCCGGAGCGCGCTCACGACCTCGCCGCGTCGACCCGACGTCTCGGGTTGCGCTCGGCCTGGTGTCGGGCTCACTCGACCGTGGACCCGTCCTGCGCGGGGAGCGGCGTGACCGGTGGCGTGTCCACCGGGGGCACGCCGGGCTGGGCGATCACGGACGCCATGGGCCAGAGTTTACACAGGTCGTGCTTGGACAAACCTGGATCACCCGGTCGGTTCCGCGCGACGTGCTGGCCGCCTCATCCGGGCGGAGTCTCGCGCTCCACGGTTGCGAGGGACGTCGCCCGGCCGGCGTGCTCCAGCAAGGCGGAGACCCGCGACGCGAGGTCCCGCGGGCTGAACGGCTTGATGATGTAGTCGTCGGCGCCGGCTTCGAAGCCCGAGGTTGTCCCGGCTCTCGTGGAACTTGAGGTGGCGGTCCCCCGCCTGACGCCTGCCTTGCGGTAGGTGTTGGGCGTCCGCCAAAGACGACCCAAGGAGACAGGGGACCACCGTGAACAAGAAGTATCAGACGAACGAGATCGACACGAGCATGCTGGCCGTGCCCGGGCAGGTGAGCGTGGCGATGGAGGAGATCGGCGCCGACTTGCGCGAGGGGCTGCTCGCCCTCGCGGTCGGTGCCGGGCTGCAGGTGATGACCGAGCTGATGGCAGCCGACGTGACCGCGGTCTGCGGGCCGCGCGGCAGGCACGACCCCGACCGGGCTGCGACCCGGCACGGCACCGAGCGAGGCTCGGTCACCCTGGGCGGTCGGCGTGTGCCGGTGGATCGTCCCCGAGTCCGCGCGACCCGCGGCGGTGGCGGTGAGGTGCCGGTGCCGACCTACGAGTTGTTCAACTCCACCGAGCTGCTCGGGAAGATGGCGATGGAGCGGATGCTCGGCGGGCTCTCCACGCGCCGCTACCCGGTGGGACTGGAGCCGGTCGGCGACCAGGTCGAGCAGACCTCGAGGTCGACGAGCAAGTCGGCGGTCTCGCGCAAGTTCGTAGCGATGACCCAGACCGCGCTGGCCGATCTGCTCGCAAGCAGACCTCTCCTCTCTGGATCTGGTCGCGGTGATGATCGACGGGGTGTACTTCGCCGACCACCTGTGCGTGGTCGCACTCGGTATCGACATCGACGGAACCAAGCACCCCCTGGGATTGGTCGAGGGATCCACCGAGAACACCACCGTGGTGAAGAGCCTGCTGACCGGGCTGCGCGACCGCGGCCTGGACACCACCCGCCCGATCCTCGCGGTGCTCGACGGCGCCAAGGCACTCGCCGCGGCCGTGAAGGAGGTCTTCGACGCCCCGGTGATCGCCCGGTGTCAGCTGCACAAGCTCAGGAACGTCCGGGACCACCTGCCCGAGAAGATGCGCGGACCCGTGACCAAGCGGATGCGCAAGGCCTATCACGCCGACTCCGCCCTCGAGGCCCAGGCTCTGCTCGAGGCGCTGGCCAAGGAACTCGACAAGACCCACCCCGGCGCCGCCGGCAGCCTGCGCGAGGGCCTGCACGAGACACTCACTGTCCAGCGGCTCGATGTCCCGCCCACCTTGGCCAGGACCCTGCGCAGCACCAACGCCGTGGAGTCGATGATCTCGATCAGCCGCGAGCACTCTCGCAACGTCAAGCGCTGGCGAGACGGGCAGATGGCGCTGCGCTGGTGCGCAGCCGGGATGGTCGAGGCGTCCAAGCAGTTCCGCCGCGTGAACGGACACCTGCACCTGACCGCACTACGGGCCGCGCTTGAGCGGCACGTCGGAGCCGAGACTGTCGGTGCCGACTGCAACACTCACGACGTGAGCGCAGCCTGATGCTCACAGGGCCGCCACCGAAGTTCCACGGAGTTCGGGACATCCTCGCCTCCAGGGATGCGGACTTCGAGGGCGTCCGCACCTTGGTCGTGGATGAGGACCTCACCCGGCGCGCGATCCTCTCCGACGACCTCACGGCGTGGGGCATGACCGTGGCGACCGCCGTCTCCGCGACGGGCGCCTTGGAAGTGCTTCAGGCTGCAGCCAAAGGCGGTCAGCCCATCTCAGCCGTGCTCGTCGACCAGTCCCTGCACCGTCGAGAAGACGCCGCCCTGGAGACCGCCATCCTTGCCGATCCGGAGCTTGTCCCCTGCCTGATGCTGACGAACCAGGTGGGGCAGATCAACGACGCGGTGGATGGCAGTGCCCCCCTGTCCAAACCGATCCGCCGCGAGCGACTCCGGGCCGCCCTCCGGGAGGCTCTCGGTCTACCCAGCGCAGCCATCGGCGAAAGCGCCCGGGGAGCAGAGCCGGTGTCCGTCGGACCCGAACCCGGGCGAGTCCTCCTGGCCGAGGACAACCTCATCCATCAAACCCTCGCAGTCGGGATCCTGACCAAGGCTGGATATGAGGTGGACACGGCGCGCAACGGCTCCGAGGCGGTCCGCGCCGCCGCCGGCCAGCACTACGACGCCATCCTGATGGACTGCCACATGCCCCAGATGAACGGCTGCGAGGCCACCGCCGCCATTCGGGACCAGGAAGGCTCCGGCCGACGTACCCCGATCGTTGCGCTGACCACCCCACCACACGAGGAAGACCGGGATCTGTGCCTGGAGGCGGGCATGGACGACCACGTTCCCAAACCCATCGACGCGGAGCTCCTGCTGGGAAGGATTCGCCAGGCGGTGAGCCCGGAGGTGACCCTCGGGGTCTGACCGGCGCTCTCGACGGTGGCCTCATCCCCCTCGTCGCTGGCTAGCGGCCCGGCCATCCCGCAGCCCGGCCATCCCGTCAGTCGACGGGCACGACAGCCACCGGGCAGGTGGCACGCTCGAGCAGGGAGGTCGCCGTGCCGGTGTGCACGGCGCCGAGCAGCCCGGGGGGATGCTTCCTCCCGATGACCAGGAGCGAGGCGTCGTCGCCGAGCTCGAGCAACGCGTCGAGGGTGAGCTGGCCCCGAACCTCCCGACGCACGGCCACGTCGGGGAACTTCTCCCCGAAGCCCGCGAGGGCCTCGGACAGGGCCAGCGTGGCGCCCTCGACGTCGAAGGGCCGCGCGAGATCCGGGAGGCCGTACGCCATGGCCGCCAGGTCAGCGTGGGTGTGCAGCACGGTGAGCGGCAGGGCGCCTCCCGACGCCTCCAGGAAGGCGAGCTCGAGCACGGGTCGCGAGGCCGGGCTGGCGTCTGCAGCCACCACGACGGGGGAACCTACTGCCGGAGAGGGGCCGGGCCGGAGCACGACCAGCGGGCTCTGCGCGTGCCGGCTCACGGCGACGCTGACCGAGCCGAGCAACAGCGAGGCGACCGGACCCCGTCCGCGAGACCCCAGCACCACGAGCGCCGCCTGCGCGGAGGCGCGAAGCAGCGCCGCTCGTGGATCCTCGAGGCTGACCGCGGTGCTCACCGCGAGTTCCGCGTGCTCTCGCGCGACGTCGGCCTGCGCCTCGGCGCAGAGCCGGTGGCCGGCCTCGACCGCATCCTCCACGATCGGGCCCGGGTCGAGCGCCGTGCCCGGGACGGAGGCGTGGGCGTAGATCGCGGCTGAGTCGACGGCGTGCAGCAGGACGAGGGCACGGTGTTCGCGGGCGGCGTGCCGAGCCGCCCAGTCGAGGGCGCTATGGCTGTCGTCGGACCCGTCCAGGCCGACGACCACCGCCCCGTGCGGAACCGAGGGTCCGTGCGGAACAGATGGCTGGTGTGCGGTCTCCATGCCAGCAGCCTTCACGCCCCCCACGACCGGCGGCAGAGACGCGAGTCCCCGATAGCCGGGAACGGGGTCACCAGAGCCGACCCGGCAGACGACCCCCGGAGGACGACCCGGGGACACGGCCTCGCCGGGTCACCCCCGGGTCCCCCGGTGGACGAACGTCCTGCGACCCAGGGCCGGAGACCCCTGCGCGCGGGGCCGGCAGGCGCGCGACCATGAGGCACGAGCCCGCGAGGACCGGGCAGCGAGGACCGGGCAGCGGGGACCGGGCAGCGAGGACCGAGCAGCAAGGAGATCACCTGTGGAAACGACCTACCCGGCGCACGTGCACGGCAGCCTGGATCCGTCGCTGAGCCGGTGGATGTGGCTGGTGAAGTGGATCCTCGCGATCCCCCACGCGGTCGTGCTGTTCTTCCTGTGGATCGCCTTCGCCGTGCTGAGCGTGGTCGCGTTCGTGGCGATCGTGTTCACGGGGCGCTACCCGCGGACCATCTTCGACTTCAACGTCGGCGTCCTCCGGTGGCACTGGCGGGTGGCGTACTACGCGTGGGCTGCCCTGGGCACGGACCGATACCCCCCCTTCACGCTCCAGGAGGTTCCGGACTACCCGGCGCACTTCGACGTCGACTACCCCGAGCACCTCTCCCGGGGTCTGGTGTGGGTGAAGTGGTGGCTGCTGGCGATCCCGCACTACCTCGTGATCGGCGTCCTGCTGGGCGGCGGCACGTGGGCCGCCGACACCGCGTCCGAGCGCGGCGGCACGACCGGGCTGATCCCCCTGCTGGTGCTCGTCGCGGCCGTGGTGCTGCTGTTCACCGGGCGCTACCCGCAAGCGCTGTTCGACCTGATCCTGGGCCTGAACCGCTGGGTGCTCCGGGTGGCGGCGTACGCCGGCCTCATGACCGACCGCTACCCGCCGTTCCGCCTCGACCAGGGCGGTGACGCCGACGACCCGATCGCCGCCACGGGACCGGGCGACTCGCCCGCTCCGGCGGGCGCGGCGGCCACGGCGCGCCGCCCGGGCGCCGCGGGTCCGCCGCGCGGGTGGACCGCCGGACGCACCGTGTCCGTGGTCGCGGGAGGGGTGCTCGCGGTCCTGGCGCTCGCCCTCGCCGTGCCGGGCGTCGCGCTGCTGGCCGCCGACCAGGTGGGACGGGATGACGACGGCTTCCTGACCAGCCCCCGCGTCGAGCTGAGTAGCGGCGCCTACGCCATCACCTCCGGGGACCTCACCCTCCACACCGACGCCCCGCCGTCGCTCACCCCGGACGCCCTCGTCGGCGACCTGCGCGTCACCGCCATCGGTGACGGGCGGGACGTCTTCATCGGCCTGGGCCCCACGGATCGCGTGCGCGAGTACCTCGCCGGGGTCGCAACCTCCCGCCTCACGAACGTGGAGGGCGATGGTGGGACCTACCGCAACAGCCCCGGCGGGGAGCCACCCGCGCCGCCCACCCAGGCCGGCGTCTGGACCGAGCGGGCCAGCGGCAGCGGCCCCCAGCAGCTCAGCTGGTCACCCCGCGACGGGGACTGGACCGTGGTGGTGATGAACGCCGACGGCAGCCGGGGTGTCGACGTGACCGCGTCCGCGGGCGCCGAGATGCCTGCCCTGCCGTGGTTGGTCGGCGTGCTGCTCGGACTCGCAGCCGCCAGTCTGCTGGCCGCAGGCGTCCTGATCACCGTGCCCCTGGCAACCCTGGATCGCGGGGCCGGCCCGCAGCGGAGCCCGTACCCGCCCGCAGGTCCCGGGTCGCCAGCAGGTCCCGGGCCGACGTGATCCCGGGGTAGGTGGGTGGATCGCGCGCGGGCGGACCGTCAGCCACCCGGTCTATCGTCGAGGGGTGAAGCGTGTCCGCTGGCCCTCCCTGGTCCTGGGGGCCGCGTGCGCCGTCGCGGTGTTCGTCCTGCTCGCGGCCGGCGGAGGAGCTCGGGCACCCGGCTCGGCCGTGACGGTCCCGGACCGGCTGGCCGGCTACTCCTACCTGACGGCAGACGTCTCCGACGCACCGCCGGGGCGGGCCGTGGCCCTCTACCAGCACGGTTTCGGGGTCGAGTTCATGGACTTCCCCCAGGCCGTGGTCCTGGCCGCCGACGACGACGTCTACCGCCGCCTGGACGCAGCCGAGGCCCGATCCGGCCCCGAGAGCCAGGGAGACCCCGCTCCGATGCTGCTCTCCCCCGACGGCCGGCGGGTGGCGCTGGGCGAGCACGACACGACCTCACCGGACCTCGAGATCGTCGACCTGGAGACGGGAGGGGTCTCTCGTCGCCCCCTCCCCGACACGCGCAGCGTCCGGCCCGTCGCCTGGTCAGCGGACGGCACCCGCCTCACCTACCTGGCCAAGGAGAAGCCCACCCATCCCCACCGGGGCGCACCCCCGGTCGGGGCTCTGCTCGTCCTCGACCTCAACAGCGGCAGGGTCCAACCGGTGCCCGGGGGCGCTCAGGCCACCGCGGCGGCCTTCTCACCGGACGGGGCGCTCCTGGCCGTCCAGAGCCGGGGCGGCCGCGCAGCAGGAGCAGCGATCGTGCGCCTGAGCACGGGAGCGGTTCGCGCCCTTCCCGGCTCGGGCAGCCTCACCGGCCCCCACGCGTGGTCTCCCGACGGGCGGCTGCTGGCCGTGGAACGGCCCTCCGGGATCTGGGTCATCGACGTGACCGGGGCGCCTGCTTCCACACCGGCACGGGTGCGACTTCCGGATCCGGCGATCCACGCGGTGCTCGGCTGGTCCGCGAACCGTGAGGTGGTGCTCCAGGACCAGGCGCAGCCGGACCGGACGCGGGTCGTCGCCGTCTCGCTCGAGGGTGGGAGGAGTCGCGAGCTCACCCGCATCGACGGAACCTCGGACTACGGGGTCGGCCGCCTTCAGCTGGCCACGGCGCCGATGGCCGACCTGACGGTCCGCGCAGCAGGTGACGCCGACCGCGGCCCCCCGCCGACCGTGATGAGCGCGCTGGTGGCCCTCCTGTGCGGCCTGGTGACGATCGTCGTCACCTCGCGGATCGGCCGGCGGCTGCACCGGCGACACCGACCCGCGGTGTCCCCTCTCCCTGCTCCATGAGCTGGTCGTGCGGTCGCCTGGTGGCGCGGCCGGGCCCGGTGCCGCTGCGTGTGACCGGCTCCGGGGGGCCACCTCCACGGGTCCGCCCTTCCACCCCGCATGGCGACCCATGTTGCCCCTCGGGCGTGCCCGTGTTCTCAGGCGCGGGTGGCGGGCCCAGAGATCGCCGACCCGCTGCCGAGCTGGCTGGTGGGGATGACGCTGATGGTGCCGTTGCTCTCCAGGACCACCGTCGCCACCAGTTCCATGCCTCCGATCCCGGAGCCACGCACCGCCTGCTTCAGGCTCTCCTCGGTGATGCGCTGGCGGGCCAGGGCCACCGGGTCGAGCTGCCCGTCGCGCATCAACACGGTGGGTGCGGACGTCACCACGCGTCGCACGCCTGGCACCTTGACCGAGGACCACGCCAGCACGAACTGAAGGGAAGCCAACAGACCGAGGGCCAGGGCCCCCTCAGACCACGCCACCGAGCTACTCAGAGCCACGGTCGCCAACGTGGAGCCCAGGGCGACCGTCACGATGAAGTCGAACGCGTTCAGCTGGGCGAGAGTCCGCTTGCCGCTGCACCGCAACACGGCGATCAGCCAGACATATGCCAGCGGAGCCACCACCAGGACGCGTAGCAGGCCGGTGACGTCATCGAAGAGCACGGGTCTTCCTTTCGGTCGGCTGCAGGAACCTGCACCAGAAGCGACCATTGTCCTGACGAGGACGTCGAGCCACCAGAGCGGCATCGCCAGAGGACGGCCGGTTCGGCAAGCAGCGCCACCGATCTCATCGGAGGGTTGAGGTTCGCTCCTCCTCGAGCAGGTCAACCAACCGGGCCGCGGCCATGGGCCGGTGTAGCGGCGCACCCTGCCCAGCCCAGTGCGCCGCGAAGCCCGGCTCACCGGCAGTCCTCGCGGCCGCGTTCAGGGCCTTGTGGGCGTCGAAGGCGATCGGGTACTCGGGGGGTGCGACGTCGTGGTCCGAAGCCCATGCGGTGAACCGGTTGGCCACACAGCGGGCCGGACGGCCCGAGACGGCGGGGGTCATCGTCGTGTGATCCGCGCCGGGTCCGGCGAGCGCGGCCCGGAACGCGTCGTCGGCACTGCTCTCGGGGCAGGCGACGAAGGCCGTCCCCATCTGCACGGCGGCGGCACCGAGCTCGATCATCGAGCGCACCCCGTGGCCGTCCATGATGCCGCCGGCGGCGATCACCGGCAGGTCGAGGCGAGCCAGGAGACGGGTGGTCAGCGCGACGGTGCCGAGCATGTCGTCACGGGCGTCCGGGGAGAAGACGCCACGATGACCCCCGGCGCCGAAGCCTTGGGCCACGACGGCGTCGACGCCAGCCTCCTGGGCGAGCTCGCCCTCGGCCGGGCTGGTGACCGAGGCGAGGAGCACGCAGCCGGCAGCTCGGAGCGCGGCGATCCGGGCGGAGTCCGGCAGGCCGAGGTGGAAGCTCACCACGGGCGGTGCCGCCTCGACCAACGCGTCGAGCATGTCGTCGTCCTCGGCGAAGCTGCGAAAGATCGTGCTGAGGGTGGCCGGAGGCGCCGAGCCGAGCTCCTCGAACAGCGGGCGCATGGCGTCCAGCCACGCCGACTCGCGCTTCGCATCCGGTCGGGGCGAGCGGTGGGCGAAGACGTTGACGTTGAAAGCCCCACCGGTGAGGGCGCGCGTGGCCTCGATCATCGCCCAAGCACCTGCGCCGTCACTCCCACCGACGCCGATCGAGCCGAGGCCTCCCGCGTTCGAGACCGCGGCTGCGAGATCAGGCGTCGAGACGCCGGCCATCGGCGCCTGGATGATGGGGCAAGTCACGCCCAGGCGGTCGATCCACGACATGGTGTCCACACTAGACGGCCGAGAGCCGCGGTCCCGACCGAAGGCCGTCACCAGCCGTGTGGTCCTCTACCCCTCGTCGCACGCACCAGGCGCGTGGACCGCGGGGCCGCTGCGCCCCGTTTCGAAGCAGGTCGACGGCCGTGATCGCACAGCTGATTCCCGGGAGCGATCGCCGTCCGGGGCGTCGTACGACGGGAGCCAGTCATGCCGGTTCCCACCCAGATGGGCCTGCACGGTGCCATCGCAACCGCACCGAAGCTCACCTTCCACCACCTGGTGATGTTCGACCGTGCCGCCCAGCGCGTAGGCCCGTTTCACGGTCAGCGACCAGCTCGTCGCTCTCGGCTACGTGCAACACGGCTCGAGCGGACCGTCGCGGGCACGGGCCGTGATCCGTCGTGGACAGCGTCCGCTGACACCTCCGTCACGGCTGGGCTCCGCTGGCGTGCAGTCCAGCTGATCTCGAGGTGGGCCCCGTCGTCTGGTCCCGTTCCGGACGGCGCAGGTGTGACATGGTGGCGAACACGGGCGAACGGAGGGGCGATGGACGGGGAGCCGGCCGGGACGGGGCGCCAGGAGGGAGCCGGGCCCGGGGGGTCTCGATCTCCCGGCAGGCAGGGCGGGCCCGTCGAGTTTCTGCGAGCCCTGCTCTGCAAGGTGTTGCAGGCCCTGCAAGCACAGCTCTGCACACCCGAGCAGCCCCGTGACGGGCTGGATGGCGAGATCCTGTTCTTCGCCTACACCACCGACGGGACCGAGCCGACCGCCCAGGAAGACATCTTCGGCGTGGACAGCGCCACGGCGTCCGAGCGGCGGCTCACGGACGAGTCGTCCGGTACGCCGTTCATCTCCGATCGCGATCCCTCCTGGTCACCCGACCGCACCCAGATCGCGCACGCCCGCAACGACGACCTGGTGATCAGCACCGCTGCTGGCGCCACGGTGGCCACGCACCCGGTGCCGGCCCGGCAGCCGGTGTGGATCGACGACGCCACGGTCCTGGGAGTCGTGCACCGGCTGGGGCCGGGCGCCACCTTCGATCGTTCCGACCTCGTCGCCGTTGACGCCGCGAGCGGGGTCCAGACGCCGATCACGACGGTTGCGGGCGGTGAGTGGCTCGCCGCACCGGCGTGGCATCCGACCCGCGGCCTGGCGGTCCACCTGACCCGTGAGGATCCGGTCACCTCGGCCCCGGACTTCGCCGGGCTGGTCCACCTCGACGCGGTCGCGGTGGCGGCGGCTCTCGCCGGCGGTCCGCCGGTTGCCGCCGGCGCCCTCACCGCCCTGACGAGCGGGGACGACTGGGACTCGAGCCCCGACTGGTCGCCGGACGGCAGCACGCTTGCCTTCTCGACGCTGCGGCCGTGCGCCACCTTGTCCACGGGGGGAACCCCGTTGCGGCAGCCGGAGATCGCGCTGATGGACCCGCTCGACCCCTCGACGGTCACCCTCGTCACCGACGACGAGGCGGGCGTCTACGGGGACGGGATCAGCGACGACTCGCCCGCGTTCTCCCCCGACGGCACCTGGCTCGCCTGGGTCCGCGGCTACGAGGACAGCTGGACCCGCATCATCGTGCAGGAACTGGGCGACCCGAGCACCCGCAGCGAGCTCCTCGGGGGGACGAGCTGGTTTCGACACGGCCTCGACTGGTAGGCGCGGCGACGTTCCTCGAGGACTTCCCGCCCGGGCAGGACTGCGGGATGGAGAGCGCCGTGGCGCGAATCAGCGAGAGGGCCACGCCGCCGGCCGGACGACGTGGCCGGCTGCACCCACTCCGACTCAGGTCTCGCGATCCTCGCTGCGCCGGCCGATCGTTACGCCGACTACACCGAGGCGGCGCGCCGGGAGAGCACGCGCACGTCGCCGACACCGCCTTCGCGTTCGGATGGGCGCAGCTGCCGCGTGGACTGCCCTCCCGGGAGGCACTCTTCCGCACGACCCCGTCGGGGAGCGCTGGGAGGCGCCAGCGCGCGAACTCGCGACCGAGCTGGCCGGCCTGGCGGGCCCTGATTCAGGTCGTCCACGGGCGCGCAGTCACCGAGGTGACTCGCGCGAGGGTGGCTCCGGCCCGTCCGCGACCGGCAGCAGGTCGACCTCGGTACCGGCCAGGCCGCGCAGCGTCGGCAGGTCCAGACGCCGGGCGCCGCGGCCCGGCTCGTGCTCCGCGCACACCGCGCGGGCCGGTGCGCTGTCCGGAGGGAGGAGTGTACCGACCGGCGCATACCGCTCCATGAGGACCTGCTCGGCCCGCTGTGCCGCGTCGGCGACCAGGACGTCGGCGTCTCGCCGCTCCCCGCAATGCAGACACACCGCGCACGTGCGGGGCACCTCGATGCGGTGCACCCGCTGGCGCGCGGCCCGGAAGCCGAGCGCGTACTCCAGCACGGCACCGTCGAGGTCGACGGTGAGCAGGACGTAGCCGCGGTGCGGATGACGCCGGGTCAGCTGCTCGAGCACGTCAAGGGCGCGCGCTCGGTCGCGGAAGGCGTAGAAGCCGCAGCAGCAGTCCAACCCCGGGGGCTCGCACCTGCCTCGCCCGCACTCGGCCACCACGTCGACCCCGTAGGCCCGCCCGGTGACCCCCGTCAGCCACGCGGTGCCGCGGCGCTCGTCGACCACCAGCTGGGCCACCTTGTAGCCCCGGAAGGCTGCGGCGGACTCCCGGACGGGGCTGTCGCGCCAAGCAACGCCGCGAGCTCGTCGAACGCGGCGGACCAGCGCGAGCCGGACCAGGGCCGGGAGCGCCAGCAGACCGACCACCAACAGCAGGCCCACGGGATCGGCCTAGCCGTGGGCGGGGGCCCGCGGCTGTTCCGAGGGGTGCCGCGCGGGCTCGACCCCCACATGCGGGGCGACGTCGTCGAGTCGGTGACCGACAGCGTCCGCGGGGCCGGGGTCTGCGTCGCCTTCCTCATGCGGGCGGCGGACGAGATGACGGGCAACAGGTCGTCCCAGGTCCATGGGACACCTCCTTCGCCGGAGAAAAGGCTACCAACGACAGTACGCCGGTCCTCGTGGCACGGGCAGGTCTTCCGTCCCATTACTCATCCGACCTCGAGGTCGCCTGTGGCCTCCGAGACGTTCGTCACCCCACCATCGCCGCCATCAGTGGCCCTGTTGGCTCACGGTTGCCACCCAAGGCGCGCTGCGCCAACGTGCCTCGGCGGGGTCGCCGGTGTGTGCGGACACCGACTCTCCAGACCCCCCCGTGGAGGCACCACGGCGTGGATCAAGACCCTAGTCACCGACGACGGCGACACCCGCTTCGTCGCCTGCTACCGCGACCCCGAAGGCCGGGCCCCCATCAGCATGAACACTCCTTCGGTCGCCCTGCCGGCAACAGACCCGAGGGCCAATGCGGGGTTGTGCCTCCTGATCACCGGGGTAGAGCGCGATGGAGACGCCCGCCGCGGTCGCGGCCCGCGCGAACTCAATCAGCGCCGTCAGCACGCACGACCCGTCCGCCTATAGACGCGGCCTCA
>CAVSYA010000015.1:0-54649 GCA_963731985.1 uncultured Actinomycetota bacterium
AAACGCACCAGGCGGGGCTTTGGCCCGTTGAGGGGCCTCCGTTGGCCCCATGAGTGGCCTCATTTGGCCCCATGAGGGGCCCACTCATGAGGCCAGAGTCCGCCCGCGCCGTGGCCCGTTGAGTGGCCTCACTCATGGGGCCAGCCTCCGGAGTGCCGTGGCCCGTTGAGTGCCCCTCACTCATGGGGCCGGCCTCCCCCGTGCTGTGGCCCGTTGAGGGCAGGGCCAGCGAGTACACGTTGGCGGTCGCGCGACCGTCCCACCTCCGGCCGCCCTTCTCGGTGAGGGCGATCCAGCCCGCTGCCTTGAGGGCCGCGATCCGCCGCTTGGTAGTGCGCTCCGACCACCCGAGCCGGTCGGCCAGCGACCGATTGGCAGCCAGGATGCGCGTGCCGTCCGCGCGACCCCGGGAGGCCAGCACCAGGGCGAGGCGGTCGAGGTCCGGCGCCAGCGCGGCGGCCCCGAGTTGCTCGTGCCACTGGTCACGGAACCTCGTCATGGTGTCGCTGCCTCCGCTGCTCGGGGGTTGTCTCGGCTCGGGCAGCGGGTCGGTCTAGCGGGTGCTCGTGAGGCTCCGGAGCGTGCCGCCGTGAGAGGCCGCCACGTCCACGCAGGTCACGCAACCGCGGAGCCTGAGTGCTCATCAGGACGGCGACGCGGAGCCGTCGAGCATCGCCCGCAGTCGGGACACCGGTACGACCACCCGGCGGCCCAGTCGAAGCGTCGGCAGCCGACCGTCCTCGGCCATGCGGTAGGCGAGCGCGCGACCGACCGAGAGCACGTCGGCGGCGTTGGCGTGCTCGGGGTGGTGCACCGGGACGACTGCCTGGCCGGCGTCCTCCAGGTCGCGGATGGAAGCGCCGCGAGGGAGTGGTGTGCGAGCGGCGGCGCTGCTGGGAGCGCGCACGGCATCGTCGCTGAGGGTCACGTGGTGGTTTGGCATGTGCGCAAGCGTGACCAGTTGTGCTTCCGAAGTCTAGGACATAGTTTGTACGCGTGCGTTCTCTCCGTCCGAAGTGGTCCGTCTCGCCGTGGGCGGCCTGGCGCTGTCGGTGGTTCGGCCGCGAGCAGACAGCGCCCCGCGGACTGCCGAGCGTCGATGAGGTGGGGGCAGGCGGCGGGTACGAGGTCGAGGGCGCACGCATCGTGGACGAGGGGACCGGTCGGACGTACGAGGCCGTCGTCTCCTACGGGGACGACGGCCGCCCGTGGCTCTCAAGTCTGACGATCATCGCCCACGGGCCGGAGCGCGCGATCACGAACTCGATCCGGGTCCCGGCCGCCACGATCGCGGAGCAGGTGGACCTGCAACTCAAGGCGGACGCGGCCGCTCGGGAGCAGACCGGGGATGACCGCGCGTTCAACATCGCTACTCGTGGCCTGCGCCGCGGCGCGCAGGACGCACCGGATGAGGCCCAGATCGGGCGTGACGTGCGGTCGGGCGAGGACCGGCACACCATCGCTGCGAAGTACGGCGTCACCGTGTGGACCGCCGACAAGTGGCTGACGAGGGCCAGGCGGGCTGGGACGGTCCCACCCGCGACGCGGGGGCGTCCCCCCCGCGGGAAGGAGAGCGACCGATGAGGGTCACGAGACCGCGAGACGGCGAGCCGATCCGGCTCGTGCAGAGCGCCACCGGTCAGAACCGCTATCGGGCTGTGCTCGACGTGGCGGCGAAGGGAGCACCGCGGCGCCAGGTGACACGGACGTTCGACACGCTCCGGGAGGCGAGGGGCTTCGTGGACGACACGCGCTCGGCGGTCGCCCGCGGTGGGTTCACGGCCCCGAGCAAAGTCACGCTGCGGCAGCTGGCCGAGGCGTGGCTGGCGGAGCGGGATGCCGAGAGCAAGGCGGGCGGCATCCGCGAGGTGTCGGTCAACGGCTACCGAAGCGCGCTGCACGCGGCCCTCCTGCACGCCGGGGATCGGACCGCGCAGAGCCTCACACCGGCCGACGTGCGGGCCCTGCTCCGCACGCTCTCGACCGAGGGTGGGAAGTGGCAGCGCGGCCTCTCACACCGGAGCGTGGTCTACGCGCTGGGCACGCTGCGCCAGGTCCTCGCGTTCGGCGTAGAGGCGGGCGTGCTGGGCAAGAACCCGGCCGCGACGGTGAAGCCACCGAAGGCCAAGACCGGGAGCCGACGGGCGGTCGTGGTGTGGACGCCGGGCGAGTTGGCGGCCTTGCGCGAGCATGTGGACGCTCTCCCGGCTGAGGTACTCGACGCGGACCCGTGGCTCCGGGCAGGGATGCGGCTCACGCTGTGCGGTCTCCGGCGCTCTGAGGTGCTGGGGCTCGACTGGTCGAACGTGAACCTGAGCAAGGGGCTCGTGGACGTGCGGCAGGGCCGGGTCAAGACGGGCCGCAGTCGGGCGACCGTGCACGGCCGGGCCAAGTCCGACGACTCCCAGCGCGTCGTGCCCGTGGAGGTGATGCACCCAGGCACGCGGGCGGCGCTGCGGGACGCATGGCTCCGGCAGGGGAAGCCCACGGCCGGGCTGGTGGCCATGGACGCGCTGGGTGAGCCGGTGGACCCGGACACCTACTCGCGGCGGTTCCGCGCGCTCTCCGCAGAGGCGGGACTGCCGGACCTGGGCAGCATCCACAACGTCCGGCATACCGTCGCCACCGCGCTGCACGACAGCGGCGTCGAGCCGCGCAAGGCCGCGTCCCTGCTGGGCCACAAGGTGACCACGCACCTCGCGTTCTACGTCCCCACGACGGACTCCGGTGCGAGCGAGGCGGCGGCCGTCGCGGGTGGGCTGTTCACGGTGGCGCAATAGCCTGCGAACACACGGTTCGGGCCGAGCAGCCTGTCACCGCAGCAGATCGTCTTGGCGCTGCTGCACCCACTCAAACCAGCGCTTCCACTCGGCACGGGCTACCAACTGGTTCTGCCACGTCAGAATCGCCTCGTCGTCGGGCGGCTCAGTCGGCGCCACCTCGTCCTCGTCCCAGATGACTAGGTAGTCCCACTGCTCCCCCCGCGGCGCCACCGTTGGAAACCAGTGGTAGACGTGATCGAACACGTGCAGCAGCAGGCCGCGCTTGATGAGGGTCCCCTCACGAACTACGGGCCTGCCGCGGTCGTACACCGACCGCAGGCCCACAAGCGAGCCATCACGAAGCGAGCCATCACGCGTTCCTCGTGCGGCAGGCCTCTCGATGAGCCACTCGCGCTGTCCGCTGTCGGGCAGAACCTTCACGAGGTGCCGCCAATGCACGACTGCATTGCGTTGATCGAGCATTGTGTGGGCGTTGTCCACCCAACGGCCGAGCCGCTCACCCGTCACAGCGCGCGACCATGGAGGAAGCCCCATCGCCACACTCTGCTTGATCTGCTTCAGCGCCCTCTTGGCCTGAAGCCGCTCAGGATCTACTACACCCATGCACCGAGCGATGACGTATGCGGTCGATTCGATCTCGCGGCCACTCTCAACGATCCTACCAACCAGCAACGTCCTGGCGTCGGAATCGTCCTCCCCGACCAGTTCGTCCAACGACGGGGGCAGGTGCGGGCGCTCAGACACGACGGATCAGGGGCCCAGGGTTCACGCTGGCAGGGTCGCATGGCCTGGCCCCTTCATGGTCCACCGCAGGGCGTGCGACGACCTTCGGGTGGCGATCCGTGAGAGTTCCGTGAGAGGGCGAAGACTCGGGCGCCGCCCAGATCGCAGTAGCGGTGGCGCCCGAGTGCTGTCTGACCTGCGGCGATACCGCCAGTCTCGCTCCCCGGGTAGGAGTCGAACCTACGTCGCTAGTCCTGATTCAAAGTCAGGCGGGCCCTGCCGTCAGACCAACCGGGGATCGCCCCCTCGGGGACGGATGGCTCACGGTACCGAGCGTGGCGCGAGCACCGGCACCCGCTGGCGCGTCGCGCTCTCCTCCCGCTGGTCTAGCCTCGTCCGCGTGGACCTCCCCGTGATGCCGCCGGTGCGGCCGATGCTCGCGAAGTCCGTGGCGCCGTTCCCGGAAGCCGCCAAGCACCAGGTGGGCGAGGTGCCGGGGTTGTCCTTCGAGCCGAAGTGGGACGGCTTCCGCTGCCTGGTCTTCCGCGACGGCGACGAGGTGGAGCTGACCAGCCGCAACACCAGGCCGCTGACCCGATACTTCCCCGAGGTCGTCGTGGCAGCGCTCGAGCAGCTGCCGGAGCGCTGCGTGCTGGACGGGGAGCTCTTCTGCTCCAGCCGCGACGTCGAGCCGCCGCACCTGGAGTTCGAGACGCTGCAGGAGCGCATCCACCCCGCCGAGTCGCGGATCGCGATGCTCAGCGGCCTGACGCCGGCCGGGTTCGTCGCCTTCGACCTGCTCGCCCTGGGAGGCGAGGCGTACGTCGACCGGGCCTTCGCCGACCGGCGCGGCGCGCTGGAGGGGGCGCTCGCCGGTCTCGGCGGCCTCGCGGACCCCACGGGGCCGGCCACGGGCATGCACCTCACGCCCACCACCCGCGACCCGGTCGAGGCCGAGCAGTGGTTCCACGCCTTCGAGGGCGCGGGGCTCGACGGGCTGGTCGCCAAGCCGATGGGGGCGCCGTACACCGAGAACGGCCGCACCATGCTCAAGATCAAGCACGCGCGCACCGCCGACGTCGTCGTGGCCGGCTATCGCGAGCACAAGACCTCGACGCCCGACCGGCGGCTGCTCGGCTCGCTGCTGCTCGGGCTCTACGCCGAGGGAACGCTCCAGCACATCGGGGTGGCGGCGTCCTTCACCGAGAAGCGGCGGGCCGAGCTGTTCGAGCAGATGCAGCCGCTGGTCTGCGGCATCGAGGACCACCCGTGGGGAGCCTGGAGCGAGTTCCTCATCGCCAACCCGGGGCGGACCCCGGGCACGCAGTCGCGCTGGTCGCAGGGCAAGGACCTCTCCTTCACGCCGCTGCGGCCCGAGCGGGTGATCGAGGTCGGCTACGACCACATGGAGGGCCGGCGGTTGCGGCACACGGCGCAGCTCAAGCGCTGGCGCGACGACCGCGACCCCGAGTCCTGCGACTACTCCCAGCTCGAGGAGCCGGTCGGCTACGACCTGTCCCGCATCCTCGCGGGCGGGCGCTGAGCCACGGCCTCAGGGCTCGATCCGGTTGCCGTCGGCGTCCCAGTGCGAGGCCACCTTCTTGCTGGGCTGCACCCGCGGCGGCTCGCCGGGCATCTTCGGGTGGTCGGGCGGGTAGGGCAGCTCGCCGCCGGGCAGCTCCTCGTAGAGGTCCAGCAGGGGGCGCAGATCGCCGACCGCCTCGTCGATGCCGGCCCACGGGTCGCCGCGCTCGGCGAGCCGAGCTGGCACCGTCATCAGGTTCAGGTCGCGCGGGTCCTCCAGGGAGGCCAGGTCCTCCCAGGCCAGCGGCGTGGAGACCGGCGCGCCCGGCAGCGGCCGCAGCGAGTACGCCGAGGCGATGGTGCGGTCGCGGCAGTTCTGGTTGTAGTCCACGAAGATCCGGCTCCCGCGCTCCTCCTTCCACCACGCCGTGGTGACGCCGTCGTCGCGGCGCTCGAGCGCCCGGCCGAAGCCGATGGCGGCGTGCCGCACGTCGACGAACTCCCAGCGCGGCTCGATCCGCACGTAGACGTGGACGCCGCGGTTGCCCGAGGTCTTCGCCCAGCCGACCAGCCCGAGCTCGGAGAGCAGGTCCCGCGCCACCAGGGCCACGCGCACGGCGTCCGCAAAGGTGGTGCCCGGCTGCGGGTCCAGGTCGATGCGCAGCTCGTCGGGATGGTCGGGGTCCTCGCGGCGGACCGGCCAGGGGTGGAAGGTCAGCGTGCCCATGTGCGCACACCAGACGGGGACGGCGATCTCCGTCGGGCAGATCTCCTCGGCGGTGCGGCCGGAGGGGAAGGTGACCGTCGCGGTCTCCAGGTAGTCGGGCGCCCCCCGGGGTACGCGCTTCTGGTAGAACGCGTCCGCGTTGCGGTCGGCGGGGCCGGTGGCCAGCGTCATGCCCTCGCGGACGCCCGAGGGCCAGCGCTCCAGGGCGGTCGGCCGGTGCTGCAGCGCCCGCATCAGGCCGTCCCCCACCGAGGCGACGTAATCGGCGACCATCAGCTTGGTGATCTCGGGCGTGCGTGTCGTCGCCTCGTAGATCACGCGGTCGGGGCTCGAGACCCGCACCGTCCGCTCCCCCGCGCGCACCTGCGCCGCGCTCGACCTCGCCATGGCGGCGAGGCTAGCGGTCCGATCGGCCGGGGTCCGGAATGGAGTGGCGACGCATCGTCCCGGTCACTAGCGTGGCGCCGTGAGTGCTGACGACCCGGACCCGGGTCTGACCTTCCGTCACCTCGACCCGCGCGAGGACGACGGCCGCGACGGCGCGCTGCTGCAGGGGTGGGTGCAGGGCGTCTCGCGGGGCTTCCACGAGGGCCGCGCCGGCGGGGATCTGGTCCGGCGCTGGCTCGACGCCCTGCGCACCGAGAAGCAGTCCGTCGTGCGCGGCGCCTGGCCCACCGAGGTCGCGCTCGGCGACGGGACCATGCCCGTCGCGACCTTCACCGGCTGGGACGGGACGATCCACGTGGGCGCCGGCCGCACGCTGCCGCTGCGGATGATCACCGACGTCACCGTGGCGCCGACGCACCGGCGGCGGGGTCTGCTGCGCCGGCTGATGGCGCGGGACCTCGAGGAGGCCGCGGGTCGCGGCGTGCCACTGGCGGCGCTGACCGTCTCGGAGGGCGGCATCTACGGCCGCTTCGGCTTCGGTCCCGCGCACCGCTCCCGCGAGGTCGAGGTCGACGTCACCGAGGGCTTCCGGTTCCACGCGCCGGCGGGCGCGGAGGTGGCCGGCGGGCGGCTGGAGATGGTCGAGCCGGTCGACGCCTGGCCGGCCGTCCAGTCCGTCTTCGCGCGCCACCTCGTCGCCCAGCGCGGCGAGGTGGACCGGCCCTCGTTCTATGAGCCGCTCCTCACCGGGGCATTCGACTTCGAGAGGGAGAAGCCCGACCACCGGTTGCGTTCCGCGGTGCACCTGGGCGCCGACGGCACGCCCGACGGCTACGCGCTCTGGAGGCACCTGGGGGAGAAGAAGCCGCACACGCTGCGGGTCGTCGACCTGCTCGGGCTCGACGCGGGCGTCGAGCTGCGCCTGTGGCGCTTCGTCGCGGAGATGGACCTCGTCGACCGGCTCCAGGTGCGGCGGCTGCCTCTGGACCACGCGCTCGACCACGCCACCGTCGACCCGCGCCGGGTGCGGACGACCAACGTCAGCGACATGCTCTGGGTGGCGGTCCTCGACGTGCCCGCCGCCCTGTCCGCCCGCCCCTGGGGCGCCGACGGGTCCGTGGTGCTCGGCGTCGAGGACGCCCTGGGGATCAGCGACGGCCGGTGGCGCGTGACCGTGCGGGACGGCGCGGCGACGGTCGTGCGGACCGACGAGGAGCCCGGCGTGCGGATGACCGCCGACGTGCTCGGCTCGCTCTACCTCGGCGGCTTCGCCGTCGGCACGCTCGCCGCCGCCGCCCGCGTGCGGGGCAACGACGCCGCCCTGACGACGTTGGCCGCCATGGCCGACGGTGGCCCGGCGCCGTTCTGCACGACCGGCTTCTAGAGGAGCGAGCGCCGGGACCGGGCCCGGCCGACCTCGTCCTCTTCCGTTGCCGCCCGAGTACCGTGGGGGTCATGGGTTACCAGGTGGAGAAGAGCGACGAAGAGTGGCAGCAGCAGCTCTCGCCGGAGGAGTTCGGCGTGCTGCGCAAGGCGGGCACGGAGCGCGCGTTCGTCGGCAGGCTGACCGACCAGGAGACCACGGGCGTCTACCGCTGCAAGGCCTGCGAGGCCGTGCTGTTCGAGTCCGACACCAAGTTCTCCTCCGGCTGCGGGTGGCCGAGCTTCTACCAGCCCGTCACGGACACGATCGAGTACCTCGAGGACCACTCGCTGGGCATGAAGCGCACGGAGGTGCGCTGCGCCACCTGCGGCTCCCACCTCGGGCACGTCTTCCCCGACGGCTTCGGCACGCCGACCGGCGACCGCTACTGCATCAACTCGGTGAGCCTCACGCTCGAGCCCGCCGACGGCTCGGGCCCCGTCAGCGGCTGAGGGCCCGCCGCGGGCCGTCCGGGACGCCTCCGCCGGCGGTCACGGCAGGCGCGCGAGCAGCTCGCCGACCGACACCCGCGAGCCGGTGTAGAAGGGCACCTCCTCGCGCACGTGCCGGCGGGCCGAGGAGCCGCGCAGGTGCCGCATCAGGTCGACGATGCGCGCGAGGTCGTCGGCCTCGAAGGCGAGCATCCACTCGTAGTCGCCGAGCGCGAAGCTGGCGACGGTGTTGGCGCGCACATCCTTGTAGTCCCGCGCCATCTGGCCGTGCTCGGCGAGCATCGCCCGCCGCTCGTCGTCCTCGAGCAGATACCACTCGTAGGAACGGACGAACGGGTAGACGCACAGGTGCCGCCGCGGCTCCTCATCGGCCAGGAAGGCCGGCAGGTGCGACTTGTTGAACTCCGCCGGCCGGTGCAGCGCCATCTGCGACCACACCGGCGCCAGGCGGCGGCCGAACGAGGTCGAGCGCAGCCGGTGGTAGAGCGCCTGCAGCTGCTCGGAGTCGGCGGCGTGCGCCCAGACCATCACGTCGGCGTCGGCGCGCAGGCCGGAGACGTCGTACAGGCCGCGCACGACGACGTCCTCGCCGGCGACCTCCTCGACCAGCTTCTCCACCTCGGCGGCCTCCGCCGCGCGGTCGGCCTCGTCGCCCAGGACCTGCTCGAGCCGGAACACCGACCACATCGTGTAGCGGATCGTCTCGTTGAGCTGGCGCACGCGCGCGGCATGGGAGGTCGGCTTGTCGGTGGTGCTCATGCGGCCATTCTGCCAACCGGGCCTCAGCCCAGGTCGGCCACCGCCCGTTGGGCCGACGCCACCACCGCCGGAACCCCGACCCCGTCATAGGCGGCACCGCACACCGCGAGCCCCGGCCGGCCCGCGAGCGCCGCCCGCACCCGCTCCACCCGCTCCAGGTGACCGGGTGCGTACTGCGGCAGCCCGCCGCCCCAACGCTGCACGTGCGCGTCGACGGGAACGGCGCGCAGGCCGACGAGCTCGGCCAGGTCCGCCCGGGAGGCGGCGACCAGCTCCTCGTCGGAGGCGCGCAGCCGGGCGGCGTCGCCCGCGCGGCCCAGCGAGGTGCGCAGCAGCAGCAGGTCCTCGCCGTCCGGACCGGCGGCGCGGCCCGCCGCGCGCACCCAGTCCCACTTGGCGAAGGAGAAGGTGGCCGCCTTGATCGCCCGCCCCTCCACCGGCGGCACCAGGAAGCCCGAGCCGCGTCGCTCCAGCGCCTGGGCCTCCCGGGCGCGGACCGCCAGCGTCACGACCGCCAGGGACGCGGTCTCGATCCCGCCGACCTCCCGTGACGCCGCCGGCGCCGCCTCCTCGAGCAACCGGCCGGCCGCGGCGGGGGGCACCGCGAGCACCACGCGGTCGGCCGCGACCCGCTCGGCGCCCGTGGTCGGGCCGACGACGAGCGCCCACCCCTCGACCGTGCGGGAGAGCCCCCGCACCGTCGCGCCGGTGCGCACCTCGAACCCGCCGGCCTCGACGAGCGCGCCCGGCAGCCGGCCCATCCCGCCCTCGATGCCGGCGAAGACCGGGGCGTCGTAGGAGGCCACCACGTCACCCGCCTGCGACAGCACCGAGCCGCGGCCCGCCATCGCGACCAGCTGCGGCAGGGCGGCCCGCGCGGAGATCGAGCGCGCGCTGCCGGCGTAGACCCCGCCGAGCAGCGGCTCCACCAGCCGGTCGGTGACCTCGGGGCCGAACCGACGATCGACCAGGTCGCCGATCGTGAGGTCGCCCCCGAGCCCGTCCTCGGCCGCCAGGTCGGCCTCGGCGCGCGCCCGCGCCAGTCCCGACTCGCTGAGCACGCCGCTCGCCGCCAGGTCGTCGATGTCGAGCGGCACCCCCATCAGCGAGCGCGGGAGCGGGCGCAACGCGCCGCGGGCGAGGATCCGGGAGCCGAGCACCGCCGGGTGGGTGACCGGCAGGCCGAGCCCGCGGGCCAGGTCGACGCCCTCGGGGCGGCGGTTGAGCATCGCCTCCGCGCCGACGTCCACCGTCACACCGGCCACCTCCGCCAGGCGCAGCTTGCCGCCCAGCACGGGCGAGCCCTCGAGCAGCAGCACCCGGTCCCCCGCGGCGGCGAGCGCCCGCGCCGCGACGAGGCCCGCGACGCCGCCGCCGACGACGACCGTGCGCCGGGCGGCAGGGGCGGTCTCGGAGGGCACCCGACGATCCTCGCACCGGGGGGCACGGAACCGTCCGGCCCGGCGGCCTCGGCTGCTGCTCAGCCGCCGGGCGACTCGTAGGTCTGCACGAACGCGGTCAGCCGCTCCAGCTGTCCCGGATCCGTTGCGGGGATCACCCCGTGCCCGAGGTTGAACACGTGGCCGGGCGCGCCGCGGCCGGCCTCGATCACCTCGGCGGCGCGGGCGGTCATCACCTCGGGCGGCGCGAAGACCAGGGTCGGGTCGAGGTTGCCCTGCACCGCGCGGCCGCCCACGCGCTCGACCGCCTGGTCCAGCGGCGTGCGCCAGTCGACGCCGACCACGTCGGCGCCCGCCTCCGCCATCAGCGGCAGCAGCTCGGCGGTGCCCACGCCGAAGTGGGTGCGCGGCACCCCCAGCGCGCCGGCGCGGGCGAGTACCTCGACGGAGTACGGCATCACCAGCTCGCGGTAGTCCCGCGGCGCCAGGGTCCCGGCCCAGGAGTCGAAGAGCTGCACCGCCGAGGCGCCGGCCGCGACCTGCACCTCGAGGTAGGCCGCCGCGATACCCGCGATCTTGCGCATCAGCGCGTCCCACACCTCGGGTGCGCCGAACATCATCGCCTTGGTCCTGGCGTGGTCCTTCGAGGGGCCGCCCTCGACGAGGTACGACGCCACGGTGAAGGGGGCCCCGGCGAAGCCGATGAGCGGCGTCGCGCCCAGCTCCCCGACCAGGCGCCGCACCGACTCGGTCGTGAACGGCACGTGCTCCGGCGTGAGGTCCGGGATCCTCGCCACGTCGGCCAGCGTCGCCACGGGCTCGGCCACGACCGGGCCGACCCCGGGCTTGATGTCCACGTCGACGCCGACCGCCTTGAGCGGCAACACGATGTCGGAGAAGAAGATCGCCGCGTCGACGCCGTACCGGCGCACGGGCTGCAGCGTGATCTCCACCGTCAGGTCCGGCGTCATGCAGGACTCCAGCATGTCGGTGCCCTCGCGGAGGGCGCGGTACTCCGGAAGCGACCGTCCCGCCTGGCGCATGAACCACACCGGCGGGTGCGGCGTCGTTTCGCCGCGGGCGGCCCGCAGGTAGGCGCTGTCCGCGAGCCCGGGGTGCGGTGCCGGCCGGCCGGTGTCCACGCGCTGCTCATCGCTCACGCGGCGGATCATCGCAGGTCAGTTGGCGTGTTGGCACATCGTCGATTCCCGACCCGGCCTACTGTGTCCAGCATGGTGTCGACCCGTGAGGCGCCCCCGCGGGGCGGTGCGGCCTCGGAACCCCCTGCATTCCGGGAGGCCGTCGCCGGTATGCACGCGGCCCGACTGCGCCCCGAGGTGCTCTGCGAGGAGATGCCCGCGCCCCAGCGCATCGCCCCGCACGCCGCGGCCCTCACCGCCGACGTGTCCGCGGGGGGCGAGGACGTCGGGACCGGGCGGATCATCGTGCTGCACGACCCCGAGGGCAACGACGCCTGGGCCGGGACCTTCCGGTGCGTGGCCTACGTGCGGGCCGAGGTGGATCTCGAGCTGGTCACGGACCCGCTCCTCGGCGAGGTCGGCTGGTCCTGGCTGACCGAGGCCCTCGAGGCGCGGGGCGCGACCTACGCCGCCCCGTCGGGCACCGTCACCCGGGTCGCCACGGAGGCCTTCGGCTCGATGAGCGAGGACGGCCCGACGGCGCAGGTGGAGATCCGCGCCTCGTGGACCCCGGTGGCCGACGGCGCGGACGCCCCGCCCGCCGACGCGACCGCCGCCGTCCCCGACCTGGGCCGGCACGTGGAGGCGTGGGGCCAGCTGCTGTGCACCGCCGCGGGTCTGCCGCCCGTGCCCGACGGCGTCGCGGTGATGCCGAGTCGGCGCGGACAGCGGGGCTCGCGCCGAGGATGATGCCCCCACCCTCCGACGACCAGGCCCCCGAGTCGTCGGCCGCGGGAGCGACGGGCGCGGGCTCGGCGGGTTCGTCCGGGTCCTACCGCCGCCGGACGCGATCCCGGCCCCCACCCGGCTCGCGGCCGCGAGGCGAGACACCCGGCAGCGCGACCGCGGCCGCGCCGGAGGACACTGCAGGGGTGGAACCCCCGGTGACCCAAACCCCGGTGACCCAGCCCCCGGTGCCGGCCGCCGCGGCCGGGACGGCCCCGGTTGCCGGGCCTCCCGCGGTGTCAGAGGTGCCGCTGCTCACGCTGCGCGACGGACTCCCCCACGTGGTCGACACCGAGGCGGCGCTGGCCGAGGCCTGCGCGGCGCTGGCCGCGGCGAGCGGACCGGTGGCCATCGACGCCGAGCGCGCCTCGGGATACCGCTACTCGGCGCGGGCCTACCTCGTGCAGCTGCGCCGCAAGGGTGCGACCACCTTCCTGATCGACCCGATCGCCTTCGACTCGCTCGCGCCGCTCGACGAGGCGCTCGGGGACGCCGAGTGGATCCTGCACGCCGCCACCCAGGACCTGCCGTGCCTGCGCGAGGTGGGCCTGCACCCGACGAGCGTCTTCGACACCGAGCTCGCCGGACGATTGTTGGGCTACCCGCGCGTGGGCCTCGCGACGCTGATGGAGGAGGTGCTCGGCTTCCGGATGCGCAAGGAGCACTCCGCCTCCGACTGGTCGACGCGGCCGTTGCCGGCGCCCTGGCTCGAGTACGCCGCCCTCGACGTCGAGCTGCTCGTCGAGCTGCGCGACGCCCTCGCGGCGGAGCTCGAGGAAGCGGGCAAGGCGGGCTGGTCGCGCGAGGAGTTCTCGCACCTGCTCGAGCACCGGGCTCCCCTGCGCGTCGACCCGTGGCGGCGCACCTCGGGCATGCATCGGGTGCGCGGTCGCCGCGGGCTCGCGGCCGTGCGCGAGCTGTGGCAGACCCGGGACGCGATCGCCCAGGAGCGCGACGTCACGCCCGGTCGGATCATCCCCGACCAGGCGGTCGTGGTGGCTGCCCGGGAGATGCCCACCGACGGGCAGGCCCTGATGGACGCCAAGGGCTTCCACGGCCGCGGAGCCCGGCGCTACCTCCGGAGCTGGCTCGCCGCGCTGCAGCGCGCGCGGGAGCTGCCCGAGGAGGAGCTGCCCGCGCGTTCGGCGCGCAGCGACGGTCCCCCGCCGCCCCGGGCCTGGGCCGATCGCGACCCGGTCGCGGCGCGACGCCTGATGCTGGCCAAGGAGGCGCTCACCGCGCTGGCCGACGAGCTGACCCTGCCGGTGGAGAACCTGACGTCCCCGGACGTCGTCCGCCGCGCCCTGTGGGCGCCGCCGGACGCGCGTGAGGCGGAGCCGCTGACGGTGGCCCTGGCGCAGGTGCTGGCCGACCACGGCGCCCGGCCGTGGCAGGTCGCGCATGTGGGACCGCTCCTCGTGGCCGCGGTCCTGGAGGCCGACCGCGAGGCGGCCGCGGGCGAGATCAGGGGCCTGGCGGCGCCCGAGGAGGCGAACGGCAGCCCGGACGACAACCCCGTCACCCCCGACGAGCTGACGTAGTCAGCCCTCGCTGGGCTCCTCGCCGGGGGATGCCTCCCCGGGCTCCTCCGCCTCGGGCTCGTACTCGGGGTCGAGCAGGACGCGGGAGCGCTCGTCGATGCGCTCCAGCAGCCGCGGCAGGTCGATGACCGGGGCCTGGAAGAGCCGCCGCACGAGCGGCCCCACGGCCTCGTCCAGCGCGGCATAGTCCAGCGGCGGCAACGGGCGGATGTCCCGCAGGGAGTCCAGGAACACCTCGGCGTGCGCGGGCTCGCGGGTGCGCTGCAGGAAGGCGCCGGACTGCGCGACCTCCAGGCTGGTGGGCACGATGTATCCCACCCGGGCCAGGGTCCTCATGTTCGCCGGACGGAGCAGGTAGACGAGGAAGTCGGCGGCCGCGGCGATGTCCTCGTTGCCACGGGCCAGGCACAGTCCCGTGACGTCGCCGAGGGTGGCGTCGGTCCCGAGGGAGGGCATCTCCCGCACGTCGAAGGCGAGCGACGACTCCCGGCGCAGCGCGGGCGTCAGCGAGCGGTAGCCGGCCAGCATCGCCAGCTCTCCGCGCTTGAAGAGCTCCCGGGGAGTGAACTCCTCCAGCTCCTCGGGCGTGGGGCTGGTCTGCGGGGAACGCAGCAGCTGCAGGAGTCGCTCGATCCCGGACTCGGACTCGTCGCTGGACAGGTCGAGACCCGTCGGGTCCTCCATGTCGTCGAAGACCGATCCCCCGGCGGAGAGCACATACGGCGCCAGGCCCCGGACCGTCGGGTCGACGTAGAGGCCACTGGTTCCCAGCTCCGGGCGGGACGCGAACCTCGCGACGGCGGCCATCTGGTCGAAGGTCCACTGGGTCTCCGAGCCCGGGACCTCGAGGCCCCGCGCGGCCATCAGGTCGAGATCGACGAGCGCGGTGTTGACGTACATCACGAGCGGCGACGCGCTCAGCGGCATGCACTGCAGCCCCTCGTCGACGCTGAAGAGCTGCAGGGCGTCGCGCGCGAAGCCGTCGCCGAAGTCCACGCCACGCTCGTCGAGCAGCTCGTCCACGGGCTGGACGAGCTCGGCGCCGACGAGCACCTCGAGATCCTCCCGGCGGGCCACGAACACGTCGGGCACCTGGCCTTCCGTGATCTGCTCGAGGAGCCGCTCGTGGTCGAAGTCCTGGACCACCCGGACCTCCCGCTGCGGGTCCGCCGCGTTCCACGACTCCACGTCCCCCTCCCAGGCGCGGCGCTCAGCGGGTGGCCCGAGGACGCCGAAGGACAGCGGCTCGGGCGGTGCGGGAGAGGAGGGAGAGGAGGGAGAGGCCGAGGGGTCGTCGGCGGGCTCCTCGCCGTCGGCCGAGCATCCGGCGGCCGCCAACGTGAGTGCCAGCAGACCGGCCACGACGCCGGCCACCGGCGCGCGACGCATCTGCCTGGCACGGACCACGCCGCGCGCGCGCACCGCCCTCACGGCACTCCTCTCGTGCTCGTCGCCCGCGTCGCAGCGGACGATTCTGGTGCCGCCACCTTAGCGACCCGGCCGAGGGCACCGGGGGCGCTCCGACGCCGCGGAGGGGATGATGAGGTGCGCCGGACCGGGAGCGCCTCACGGCGCGTGGCCGCTCGTAGCGGCTCGTTTTGGGACCCGGGGCTGCCACGGCCCGGCGCACCCGCTCCACCCTAACCGCGGTGCATGGGGACCGGAGGGGGCCCGGGTGAACCGGGGGCGGCGCGGACGCGCCCGGACTCCTCAGCCCAACGGGTCGGCGAGCTCGACGTGCGCCGCCCGCTCCAGCTGCTCGGCGAGCGTGAGCACGCGCGCCGCGGTGGGCCGTCCGCCCGGCGCGACGTCGCCCGCGTCGAGCCCCTGGGCCCGCCCGATGGCGACCACGCGGGCAAAAGCCGAGGCTCTCAGGAGGACGTCGGCGAACTCCCGCTCCGCGATGCCGCGCAGGGTGTGGTCGACCATGGCGCGCAGCTCGTCGGGCCCGGGGGGTTCGGCGACGCCGGCCACCACGCGAGCGACGGGGGAGCTGGCGCGGCCCGCCTCGTACTCCCGAGCGACGCCGGCAGGATCGGTGTACACCCAGGTGCGCAGCAGGTAGAGCCGGAACAGGCAGCCGGCCAGCGAGTCCGGGGGAGCACCGGCCCACAGGTCGGCGAGGGTCTCGAGACCCTCGGTGTCGGCCAGGTGCACCACGCGGTCGGCCACGCCGGCGTCGGCGCTGTCGTGCGCGCCCCGGACCAGCAGGCGGGCCGCCCGCTCGGCGGCCTCGTGCAGCAGCGCGGGATCCTCCCCGCCGGCGACCGCGTCGAAGAAGCCGGCTCCCTTGGCCATGGGGCGGTGGTGCGCGCGCTCGCTCGTCATCGCGGCTCAGACTACGCCCGCCCGTCTCGGTGCGGCGTCAGCCGGCGGCGTCCAGCACCCTGCGGATCCGGGCGCCGCTGACCGGCCCGTCGGTGCCGAGGTGCTGGGCGAAGAGGGAGACCCGGTACTCCTCGATCATCCAGCGGGCGCGACGCAGCGGCTCGTGCGGCGGGCGTCCCTCGGGCAGCGCGTCCACCCGGTGCAGCCAGGCCTCCTGCACACCGGAGACCTGGTCCATCAGCTGCCGGTCGCGCGCGACCCGGTCGTCGAGCCGCTCGCGACGGTGCCGCAGACCCCGGAGGTAGACGGGCACGCGGCGCAGCTGCCGCGGCCCCGCCTCGGCGACGAACCCGTCGCGCACCAGCCGCGCGACCTGCGCCTTCATGTCGGTCAGCGCGGGCAACGTGGCCATCTGGGCGCGGCCACTCAGCGCCCGGTCGGCCTCGCGCCACTCGGCGAGCACCCTCAGCACGTCGGCCAGCACCGCGCGCACCGCCGCCTCGAGGCCCCCCTCCGTCGGGTGCCCGCCTGCCGCCCCCCCGGCCGCCCCCCCAGCCGCCTCGTCCACGAGCGCGTCGTACGCCGCTGGGTCCCGCGCCGGCGGGCGGGCGTCCACGACGCCGGCCACCACGGCCGCGCGGCAGTCCGCGAGGAGGGCGGCGACGCCGGGGTAGGGCGCCGCCGCGAGGGCCAGCTTGTCGGCATGGGAGAGCCCGCCCAGGATCCGCTTCGTCGGGTCGGCGCCGCGCTGGTCGAGCCCGAGCAGCACGAGCCGCCGGACGCCGAGCCGGTGCCGCGCCTCCTGCTCCGCCTCGGTCGCCGCGACGCTCAGGCCGACGGTGTCCCCCTCGTCGGTCAGGGCCGGGAAGCCGCGCACCTCGTGTCCCGCGCGAGCCCGGGTCACGGACTCCTCCAGCACGCCGAAGGTCCAGGTCGTCTGCCCTGTCACGGACCCGCCGCCCTCGGCGGCCAGGTCGGTGGCGAGGTCCGCGACGGCCTCGCCGAAGCGCTGCCGGAGCGGCTCCTTCAGGGCATCGAGATCCTTGCCGCGACTGGTCTCGCGGCCCTCCTCGTCGAGCACCCGGAAGGTGGGGCGCAGGTGGGGGGCGAGGCCGGCGACGTCCCAGGCGTCGCGCGGGACCACCACCCCCACGGTCGCGCGGCACCAGCGCTCCAGGGCGTCGAGCAGCGGCTCCTCCCCCGCCGGCACCTCGCGCAGGAACGCGCGCGCCTTGTCGGGGGCCGGCACCAGGCTGACGCGGAGTCGCTTCGGCAGCCCGCGGATCAGCGCGGTGACCAGCTCCTCTCGCAGCCCGGGCACGCTCCAGGAGAAGTCCGCGGCGTCGACGCGGTTCAGCGTCGCCATCGCGACGTCGATGGTGAGGCCGTCCTCCTCGTGCCCCGGCTCGAAGTGGTAGCGGATCGGGAAGGTGAGACCCTCGTCCGCGCGCGCGATCGACGGGGAGCGCCACTGCGTCGGGTAGTCGGCGGTGCTGACCTGCGTCGCCGTGTCGTGGGTGAGCATCGCGGGGTCGAAGGTGAGCAGCTCGGGGCGCTCGCGGCGCTCGCGCTTCCACCACTGCTCGAAGTGGGTGCCGCTGATCACCTCGGCGGGGATCCGGGCGTCGTAGAAGTCGAAGAGCGTGTCCTCGTCCACGACGATGTCGCGACGCCGGGCCCGGTGCTCGAGGTCGGCGGCCTCGGCGAGCAGCTCCTGGTTGCGGGCGTGGAACCGGTGCCGGCCCGAGTCGAGCGCCCGCCAGTCACCCTCGACGAGGGCATGCGCGATGAAGAGCTCCCGACTCAGCTCCGGGTCGACCCTCCCGAAGGCCACGAGCCGGTCGGCGACCAGCGGGACGCCGTACAGCGTGACCTTCTCGTGCGCCATCGCCGCGGCGCGCGTGCGCGACCAGTGCGGCTCGGAGTACTGGCGCTTGACCAGGTGGCCGCCGAGCCGCTCGGCCCAGGCGGGATCGATCGCGGCGTTCTGCCGGGCCCACAGCCGGCTGGTCTCGACGAGCTCGCCGGCCATCAGGAACGGCGGGTTCTTCCGGTGCAGGTCGCTGCCCGGGAAGATCGCGAACCGGGTTCCGCGGGCGCCGAGGTATTCCCGCGGGCCGGGACGGCCCGGTCGTCGCTCGGCGCGGCGCTCCTGCTTGCGGTCGCGCTCCTCGAGCATCCCGATCTGGGAGAGCAGGCCCGAGAGCAGCGCCTGGTGGATGCCGTCGGCGTCCGGCTGGTCGGCGGGACGGCCGACGTGCACGTCCATCTCCCGGGCGACCCGGCGCAGCTGGGACTCGAAGTCCTGCCACTCGCGCACGCGCAGGTAGTTGAGGTACTCCCGCTTGCACATCCGCCGGAACGCGCTCGAGGAGAGCTCGCGCTGCTGGGCGCGGAGGTAGCGCCACAGGTTGAGCCAGGCGAGGAAGTCGCTCGACTCGTGCGCGAAGCGGGCGTGGGACTGATCGGCCTGCGCGCGCCGTTCGGCCGGACGCTCCCGGGGGTCCTGCAGCGAGAGCGCCGCGGCGATCACGAGCACCTCGCGCATGCACCCGAGGCGCTCGGCCTCCAGCACCATCCGCGCGAGGCGGGGGTCGATCGGCAGGCGGGCGAGGCGGCGGCCCAGGGTGGTCAGCCGCGGGCCCTCCGCGCCGGCGGGCCCCGTCCGGATCGCGCCGAGCTCCTCGAGCAGCTGCTTCCCCGCCGCGACGTTGCGCCGGTCGGGGGGCTCCACGAAGGGGAAGTCCGCGAGGTCGCCGAGGCCGAGCGCGGCCATCTGCAGGACGACGCTGGCGAGGTTCGTGCGCAGGATCTCGGGGTCGGTGAACTCGGGCCGGGCCTCGAAGTCCTCCTCCGCGTAGAGCCGGATGGCGATGCCCGCCTCGACGCGGCCGCAGCGGCCGGCGCGCTGGTTGGCCGAGGCCCGGCTGATCGGCTCGACCGGCAGCCGCTGGACCTTGGTGCGTGGGGAGTAGCGGGAGATGCGCGCGACGCCGGTGTCCACGACGTACCGGATGCCGGGCACGGTCAGCGAGGTCTCCGCGACGTTGGTGGCCAGCACGACCCGACGGTTTCCGTCGCCCTGGATCGAGAAGACGCGGTGCTGCTCCGCGGCGGAGAGCCGGGAGTACAGCGGCAGCACCTCCAGGCTGCGGCCGCGCGGCGCCCCCGCGGCGGCCGAGCCGGCGTACTCGGCCAGCGCCTCGGCGGTGTCGCGGATCTCCCGCTCGCCGGGCAGGAAGACGAGGACGTCGCCGCGGCCCTCGCCCGAGAGCTCCCGGACGGCGTCGACGACGGCCTCGGTCTGGTCGCGGACGATCGGCTCGCCGTCCTCGTCGTCCTCGGGGAGGTCCATCAGGGGCCGGTAGCGGACCTCGACGGGGTAGGTGCGGCCCGAGACCTCGACGATCGGCGCGGGCCGGCCGTCGGCGCCGGCGAAGTGCCCGGCGAAGCGCTCGGGGTCGATGGTCGCCGAGGTGATGATCAGCTTGAGGTCGGGGCGGCGCGGGAGGAGGCGCTTGAGGTAGCCGAGCAGGAAGTCGATGTTGAGCGAGCGCTCGTGGGCCTCGTCGATGATGATCGTGTCGTAGCGCCGCAGCGTCCGGTCGCGCTGCAGCTCCGCGAGCAGGATGCCGTCGGTCATCAGCTTCAACCGCGTGCCGCGGGAGGTGCGGTCGGTGAACCGGACCTGGTAGCCGACGGGGGCGTCGTCCCCGCCCAGCTGACCCTCCGAGCCGCCGGCCAGCTCGCTGGCGATCCGCTCGGCCACGCTGCGGGCGGCGATCCGGCGGGGCTGGGTGTGCCCGATCATCCGGGGGCGACCGCGCTCGTCAGGCGCGCCGCGGCCGAGCTCGAGGCAGATCTTCGGCAGCTGCGTGGTCTTGCCGGAGCCCGTCTCCCCCGCCACGACGACGACCTGGTGATCCCGGATCGCGGCGGCGATGTCGTCGCGGCGCCCGGAGACCGGCAGCTCGGGAGGATAGGTGATGGCGATCGGTTCCACAGCGCGGACCATCATCGCGGGTCGCGCAACCGGCGCTCGCCCCGCCCCGCCTCGGGAGAGCTCACGCGGGTGCCCGTCCCCGGCCCACCGGACGTCATACGGTCCGGCCGTTGCTGCAGACGCTCCGCATGACGTCCCCGCCCCACCCCACGCCGGGCCGGGCCGGCCGGGTTCACAGGATTCGCACAGGTTCTCCGGTAAACCTGTGGGGCATGGACCTCACCCGCGCCGACGGCTCGCCCCTGCGCGTCCTCGTGGTGGACGACGAGGTGAACATCGCCGAGCTGGTGTCGATGGCGCTGCGCTACGAGGGCTTCGAGACCCGGATGGCGCACAGCGGCGGCCGCGCCGTCGCGGCGGGCCGGGAGTTCCGGCCGGACGCCGCCGTGCTCGACCTGATGCTCCCGGACTTCGACGGGGTCGAGGTGATGCGCCGGCTGCGCACGGGCGACGCCCACCTGCCCGTGCTCTTCCTGACCGCCAAGGACGCCGTCGAGGACCGGGTCGCGGGGCTGACGGCCGGCGGGGACGACTACGTGACGAAGCCGTTCTCGCTCGAGGAGCTGGTCGCGCGGCTGCGCGCGCTGCTGCGCCGGGTCGGGGCCCGCAACGCCGCCACCGGAAACGTGCTGTGCGTCGGCGACCTGACCCTGGACGAGGACAGCCACGAGGTCTTCCGCGGCGGCACGGAGGTAGCGCTGACCGCCACCGAGTTCGAGCTGTTGCGCTACCTGATGCGCAACCCGAAGCGGGTGCTCAGCAAGGCGCAGATCCTCGACCGCGTCTGGAACTACGACTTTGGCGGCCAGGCCAACGTCGTGGAGCTCTACATCTCCTACCTGCGCAAGAAGATCGACGCCGGCCGCCCGCCGATGATCCACACGATGCGCGGCGCCGGCTACGTGCTGAAGCCGGCCGCCGGGGACGACGAGCGCGAGTCCGGGTGAGCCCGCCGGTGACGCTGACCGCACGCCTCGTGGTCTCGACCGTGCTGCTCGTGGCGGTGGTCGCGGTCCTGATCGGGAGCGCCACCACGCTGGCGATGCGGTCCTCGTTGGAGGGCCGACTCGACCAGGAGGTCGCCGCCGCCCTCGACCGCCTCGACGAAGCGCTGCGCTCGCCGGACCGGCGCGACCTCGACCCGCGCAACCAGCGGCCGGGCACGCTGCTCGCCCTCCTCGGGGAGGGCGGCGGCGACGGGATCGTGCTGGGCGACGGCTTCGAGGAGGAGCAGCGCCTCTCGCTGGAGGCGGTCCGGCAGCTGGCCGGGCTGGAGGAGTCCGAGGGGCGGTCCGTCGACCTCTCGGGCCTGGGCGAATACCGCGTGCGGGTGCGCGAGGGCCCGCGCGGCACCCTCGTCGCCGCCGGTCTCCCCGCCACCGACGTCGACGACACCCTGCGCAGCCTCGTGGGGATCGAGGTCGCCGTCGGCCTGCTCGCGGTCCTCGCGGCCGGTGGCCTCGCCGCGGTCGTCGTCCGCCGCCAGCTGCGCCCGCTGCGGGACGTGGCCGGAACCGCGCGCCACGTCTCGACGCTGCCACTGGCCGAGGGCGAGATCAGCCTGCGGGAGCGAGTGCCCGCCGACCTCACGGACGAGCGCACCGAGGTCGGCGCCGTCGGCTCGGCGCTGAACGCGCTCCTCGCTCACGTCGAGGACTCGCTGGACGCGCGACACCGCAGTGAGCAGCAGGTGCGTCAGTTCGTCGCCGACGCCTCACACGAGCTGCGCACGCCGCTGGCGACGATCAAGGGGTACGCCGAGCTGGCGCGCCGTCATCCCGACGAGACCGCGCAGGTGCTGACCGCCCTGGCGAAGGTCGAGGTCGAGTCGGGCCGGATGGCCGGGCTGGTCGAGGACCTGCTGCTCCTGGCCCGGCTCGACGCCGGTCGACCGCTGGCGCGCGAGCGTGTCGACCTCACCCGACTGCTGCTCGAGACGGTCTCGGACGCCCGCGTGCTCGCGCCCAACCACCACTGGCACCTGGACCTGCCCGACGAAGCGGTCGAGGTCGTCGGCGACGGGGCGCGGCTGCATCGGGCCGTGACCAACTTGCTCACCAACACGCGCCGCTACACCCCGACCGGCACGACGGTCACCGTGACCGGGAGGCCCGGCCGCATCGAGGTCCGCGACGACGGGCCGGGGTTCCCGCCGGACCTGCTGCCCCGCGCCTTCGAGCGGTTCGTGCGCGGCGACGTGGCCCGCACGCGCTCCCCCGCGCCCGGGGAGGTGGACAGGGAGACGGGCGGATCCGACGTGGACGCCGGCCCGGCGGCCGACGCGGGGCCGGACGCCGGCACCGGCCTCGGCCTCTCCCTCGTGGCTGCGATCGTGCACGCGCACGGCGGCACCGTGGACCTGACCAGCGTGCCGGGCGAGACCCGGATCACGATCGCCCTACCCGGGGACGAGGACGCCCCCCACCCCGCAGGGACCTGACGGGTCCACGTCCGGGGTCCGGGCGCCTCGGGGGCGGGACCGGACGCGCGCGTCGCCCGACGGGCCCCGCCTGCCAGAATCCCGCGCATGCAGCGGGGGGATGTCGTCACGTTCCGAATGAGCAAGTGGGACGGTACGCAGCACTGGTCGTACGCCGGCCGCTGGCTCGGCCGCGACGCGCACGGCGACTGGGTCGGGCTGCCCGCCGGCACGAGCTTCGCCCGGCCGGGCCGCGACCTGCGCATGCCGCACCACCACCTCACCCTCGTACCGCACCCCGCCACCGCGGAGCGGGGCTGGATGGCCTCGTTCCACGGGCCCGGGGCGCCCGTCGGAATGGACCTCGGCGGCGCCGATCTCGAGGTGTACGTGGACGTGACCACACCGCCGCTGTGGGTTCCCGAACCCGGCGGCGGGGCGATCGTCCGGGCGGTCGACCTCGACCTCGACGTGGTGCGCGGATCCGACGGGGGGGTGCTCGTCGACGACGAGGACGAGTTCGCCGACCACCAGCGCACCCTGGGCTACCCCGACGCGCTGGTCGCCGCGGCGCAGGTCTCGTGCGAGGCGGTGCTGAGGGCAGTCACCGAGCACACGCCCCCCTACGACGAGACGTTCCGGCAGTGGCTGGCCGAGGTCCCCAGCCTGGGCGCGCCCGTCGAGACCTGAGCGCGGGTCAGCGGTTCCAGAAGAGCCCGGGTGGCAGTTCCGGACGCTCGGTGGGGCCGCTCGGGGGGTCGAAGCGGCCGCTCTCGTTGGCACCGCCGCGCGGCGGAACGGGGCCGTCCGACGAGCCCAGCGAGGACGACTCCGGCCAGGGCGAGGCCTTCGGGGCCGGTTGCGGGGACGGCTCGTCCGGGGGCGACTCGTCCCCCTCCTTGTCCTCCCGGCGCGACCGCTCGCGACGCACCTGCCGCACCGGCACCGCCTGGGTGCCGCTCGGGCCGCTCTCGCCGACCGGCGGGAGGCTCTCGGTGTGCAGGGGCTCCGCCGGCGGGGGGCCGCCCACCGCCGCCAGCAGCGGGCCGACCAGGCGCGGCCCCGCGAGCCGGGACTCGAGCCGGCGGGCCTCGCGGCGCAGCGGCTGCGCGACGTACTCGCCGAGGATCACTCCGGAGGACAGCGCGATCCCGATGGAGGCGGCCGTGACGATGGACAGGAGTCCGCGGGACGTCGCGACGTCCCCGCCGGCGGAGAGGAGCGACAGGCCGCGGTAGATGGCGAGGCCGGGCAGCATCGGCACGATCGCGGGCACGATGAGCACCAGCGGGGGCACCTGCACCCGTCCGGCGACCCAATAGCTGAGCAGGCCGACGACGAAGGCGGCCACGCCGACCGCCCAGGGACGGCCGAGGCTCGTCGCGGAGATGGCGTTCGCCGTGACCATGGCGACGCCGGCCAGGCCGGCGATGGCGAGGACGGCGCGCCGCGGCGCGTGCGTGGCCACGGAGAAGGCGGCGGCGGCGATCGCGGCACCCGCCGCGACGGTCGCGAACTGGGAGGGGCTCAGCGAGTAGCCGGGGAGCACGTTGTCGACGTCGACGGCGAGCACCGCGGCCAGGGACAGCCCCCCGGAGACCCCCGCGATGATGCCCGTGGTGGACAGCATCGCCTCGAGGACCCGGGCACCGGCGGTCACGAAGAAGCCGGAGAGCGCGTCCTGCAGGGCACCGAGGAACCCGATCCCCGAGAGCAGCATGATGATGTTGGCGCTGACCACCAGCGAGAGCGCGTTGCCATCTGCCAGGGTCGGGAAGACGGCGGCGGCCGAGACGGCCAGGGCTCCGGCGATGAAGCCGCCCGCGACCTGCTGGTAGAACGCCGGGATCTGCCGCTTGGCGATCCGCAGGCGCACGCGGTCGATGATGATCGCGGCGACGAACGCGACGCCCATGACGAGCGGGGCTCCGCCCAGCATCAGGGTCGACCCGGCGCACATCAGGCCCCACGCGAGCGTCACGACCCAGCGCGGGGTGGCGTGGCCGGAGGACCGGATCCGCGCGGCCGCGCGTCGGGCCTCGGTGACGTCGGTCTCGCCGGTGATCAGGTCGTGGACCAGCTGGTTGACCGCGGTGAGGTCCTCATAGTTGATCTCTCGCTGCCCGACCTGCCGCATCAGGACCAGCGGCGGGTCCTCGGGCGTGCCCTGGTAGCCGATGGAGAGCGAGGTGAAGGTGACGTCGATGTTGGCCTGGCGCAGCCCGAGGTGCGCCGCCATCGACTGCATGGTCGCGGTGACGTCTGCGGCCCCCGCGCCGTTGGCCAGGAGGAGCTCGCCGACGCGCAGGCAGAGGTCCATCGCCACGTTGACATCCCGGGATCCGACCATGGCTCAAGCGTCCCAGTCGGACCCCCGCAGGCAAAGTCCGCGATCCGCTTCGAGGCCGCGATGTGGCTCACCCGGCACGCCGGTCCAGACCAGCCGGGGCCCGGGCCGGTCGCCGCCGGTCCCGGGCCCCGCGCGCGGTCTGATCCGGGGGGCGGCGGGGCTGTGGAACGATCACGCGATGCGCATCGAGTTCCACCGGTCGAGCCGCCCCACGCTGGGCGTGGAGTGGGAGCTCGCGCTCGTGGACGACCACAGTCGCGACCTGGTCAACGCCGCTGCCGACCTGGTCGCGCACGCCCGGCCCCGGCTGGAGCGGCCCGACCGGCTGCACCGCGAGCTGCTGCGCAACACGATCGAGGTGGTCACCGGCGTCTGCGAGACGACGCCCGAGGCCATGGCGGACCTCCGCCGAGACGTCACGATCGTCCGCGACGCTGCGCGCGAGCTCGGCGTGGACCTCTTCGGCGGCGGGACGCACCCGTTCGCCTCCTGGTCCCAGCAGCAGCTGACCGAGGGCCATCGGTACGCCGAGCTGATCAACCGCACCCAGTGGTGGGGTCGTCAGATGCTGATCTGGGGCGTGCACGTGCACGTGGGGATGCCGGAGAGGTCGCGGGTGATGGCGGTGCTGTCCTCGCTGCTCACCTACTACCCCCACCTGCTGGCGCTCTCGGCGTCCTCGCCGCTGTGGGGCGGCCTGGACACCGGATACGCCTCGACGCGCGCGCTGATGTTCCAGCAGCTGCCCACGGCGGGGCTGCCCTTCCAGTTCCGCACGTGGGCCGAGTTCGAGGCGTACTGCCGGGACCAGCTGACCACCGGAGTGATCGACCACCTCGACGAGATCCGCTGGGACGTCCGCCCCGCCGCGCACCTCGGGACCCTGGAGACCCGCGTCTGCGACGGCGTCTCCACGCTGGACGAGCTCGGCGCGATCACCGCGCTGATCCACTGCCTCGTCGTCGACCTGGACGAGCGGATCGCCCGCGGCGAGGAACCGGCCACGATGCCGCCCTGGCACGTGCAGGAGAACAAGTGGCGCGCGGCTCGCTACGGTCTCGACGCGATCGTGATCCTCGACGACAAGTCCCACGAGCGGCTGGTCACCGACGACCTCGCCGACCTCCTCGAACGGCTCGAGCCGGTGGCCGAGCGCCTCGGCTGCACCACGCAGCTGCGGGCCGTGGCCGGCCTCCCGGCCCGCGGAGCTTCCTACCAGCGCCAGCGCGCCGTGGCCGAGCGGACGGACGGGGACCTGGTCGCCGTGGTGGACTCCGTGGTCCGCGAGCTGGACGACTCCCTGGTCCGCGACCAGGCCGACCCGGCGTGAGCGTCCGCGCGGTCCATGACGCGGGGAGGACACCTCACGCCGGGTCGTCCATCTCGAGGCGGACGCCGAGCAGGCGGACGGCGCGCCCCCGGTCCGTGCGGGCGAGCAACGCGACGGCGGCGTCGGCCACGACCGCGGGGTCGCTCGTCGGCCCCGCCAGCGTCACGCTGCGGGTCACGGTCTCGAAGGGCCGGTAGCGCACCTTGAGGCCCACCCGGACGGCCGGCCGCCCCTCCCCGACGATGTCGTCGAGCGCGCGCACCGCCAACCGGCGTACGGCGACCTCGACCTCCGCCGGCGTCTCCAGGTCGACCTGAAAGGTCTCCTCCCGCCCGTGGGCGCGGGGCACGTACGGCGTCGGATCGACCGGCGAGGAGTCCGCGCCGCGGCCCAGCCGGCGGTACCAGGGGCCCATCGTCGGCCCGATCTCCGCGGCGAGGAGGTGCGGATCCGCGGCGGCGAGCTCGGCGACGGTGCGGATCCCCCGCTCCGCCAGTCGGCGCTCGGTCTTCGGGCCGACGCCCCACAGCGCGCGGGTCGGACGCGGCCCCATCACGGTCTCCCAGTCCTCGGCCGTGAGCCGGCCGATGCCGCCCGGCTTGCCGAAACCGGTCGCCAGCTTGGCGCGGAGCTTGTTGTCGCCGATCCCGACGGAGGCGTGCAGGCGGGTCGCGGCCACGAGCGCGGCCCGTACCTTTTCGGCGAAGTCCTCGGGCTCGCCCAGGGAGCCGTGGCCCGGTCCGGGCGCCAGGAACGCCTCGTCCCAGCCGAGCACCTCGACCAGCAGCGGCACCCCACCCCAGGTCAGCCCGCGGAGCGTGGCCATCACCTCCGCGGAGGCCTGGTCGTACGCCGGCCGGTCCACCGGCAGGAAGACGGCTTCGGGGCACCTGCGCGCCGCGATCCGCAGCGGCGTGCCGGAGCCGACGCCATGCTCACGCGCCTCGTAGGACGCGGTCGCCACCACGCCGCGCTCGGTGGGGTCTCCGCGGCCGCCGACGACCACGGCCCGCCCCGCCAGCTCCGGGCGGCGCAGGATCTCGACCGCGGCGATGAACTGGTCGAGGTCCACGTGCAGCACCCACGCGTGCGGGCGGGCAGCCTCGACCATGACGCCGAGCATGGCAGCCACCGCACCCCGGCTCGGCGCATCCCTACCCCGCCCCCGCCTTGTGACGACCGACCGCGTGCGCGAGCATCGCAAGGGACCCGAGGAGAAAGCAGGTGTCCGCGCGTGGCCACCATGATCGACCCCACCGGCGCCGCCTTCCTGATGGCGGAGAACCGGCAGATGCCCATGCACGTGGGTGGGCTCCAGCTCTACGAGAAGCCGGCCGGCGCTGCCGACCACTATGTCGGCGAGGTCTATGAGCAGATGCGCGCGGCCGAGGAGATCTCCTCGCTCTTTCTGCGCTACCCCACGCGCACCGTGCGCAGCGCCGGGCAGTTCGCGTGGGCCACGGACGACGCCTTCGACATCGACTACCACTTCCGGCACAGCGCGCTGCCCTACCCGGGGAGGGTCCGCGAGCTGCTCGAGCTGTGCGGCCGGCTGCACTCCCAGCGACTCGCCTGGGACCGGCCCCTGTGGGAGGCCCACGTCATCGAGGGCCTGCACGACGACCGCGTCGCGATGTACACCAAGATCCACCATGCGCTGGTGGACGGCGTGTCGGCGATGCGGCTGATGCAGAGCTGGATGACCACCGACCCGGACACGCGGGACCTGCCCTCGCCCTGGGCGAAGCAGGCGAGCACCAAAGGCAAGAAGGCCCAGGCACAAGCGGAGAAGTCGCTCGCCCAGGTTCCCGTCGCCGCGCTGCGCTCGGCGCTCGGGATCACGGCCGAGGCCGCGGGGATGCCCGGGGCGCTGGTCAAGACCATCGCCCGGGGCCTGAAGAACGAGACGTCGGCGGTGTCGCTCTACGCCCCGCACACGATCTTCAACCAGCACATCAGCGGGGCCCGCCGGTTCGCCGCGGAGGACTGGCCGATCGAGCGGATCCGCGCGGTCGGCCGGGCAACCGGGACCACCATCAACGACGTCGTCCTCGCGATGTGCAGCGGCGCGATGCGCACCTACCTGACCGAGCTCGACGCCCTGCCCGACACCTCGATGATCTCGATGGTGCCGGTGGGGCTGAAGGCCAAGCAGTCACAGGAGGCGTCCAGCGAGGGCGGCAACGCCGTCGGGGCCGTGATGGTCCAGCTCGGCACCCACCTGCCCGACCCGGCGGACCGCCTCGAGGCGATCCACCACTCGATGCAGTCGGGCAAGCGTGCCCTCGCGTCGATGACGCCGACGCAGATCCTCGCCATGAGCGCGATCGGCATGGCTCCGTCGATCGTCACGCCGATGCTGCGGATGCAGGGCATCGTGCGACCGCCGTTCAACCTGATCATCAGCAACGTGCCGGGGCCGAGGACGACCCAGTACTGGAACGGCATGCGCCTGACCGGCAGCTACCCGCTGTCCATCCCGATCCACGGGATGGCGCTGAACATCACCTGCAACTCCTACGACGGCAAGATGTGCTTCGGCCTGACGGGCTGCCGCCGGACCGTCCCCCGCCTGCAGGTGCTGCTGACCCACCTCGACAACGAGCTGGCCGCGCTCGAGAAGGCCGCGGGCGTCTGATCCTCGGGGCGGCGAGCGGCGCCTAGCCCGGCGCCGGGCTGGGGGTGACGACGTCGAGGCCGCCGCCCACCCGCTCGCCGACCAGGGCCAGCCGCGCGCGCGTGATGTCGGCCACGGTCGCGAACCCGGCGTCGCGGGCCCGGGACCCCTCCCGGGTCGGCACCGGCGCGTCGATGCTCAGGCAGTGCCGGGTCCCGCCGTCCTCGGCGTTGGCGAGCGCGACGGCGTGACCGGTGGTGCCGCTTCCGGCGAAGAAGTCCAACACGCGCGCGTCGGGCGGCATGGTGGCGAGGATGCGACGGAGCAGCCCGGTCGGCTTGGGCGACTCGAAGACCGGCCCGATCAGGGCCTTGAGCTCGGCGACGGCCGTGTCGGTGGAGCCGACCTCCTCGGCGGGCCAGATCGTGCGCAGCTTCTTGCGCCGCCCGGCGTGCAGCCAGTCCCGCTGGAACACGTCGACGCGCTCGCCGCGGCGCCCGCGCACGAGTCGGCAGACCAGGTCGTCGGGACGCGCGTCGATGCGCGGCCGCGACCACCGCCACACCGCTGGGGTCCCGTCACCGAAGATCGGCTCGATCGCCACCGACCCCGCGAAGGGCACCGTCGCCACCCGCCCGGCGTCGGGGTCGCCGTACACGGGGAAGTGCAGGGTCCTCGCCGTGGTCGGGTTGAACTTCTTGTTGGTGTTGCGCAGCGGGAGGTGGCGATAGCGCAGGCCGTCGGGTCCGGTGAGCGGGAAGTCGCGCTCGTCCACGTGGTCGGCGCTGGTCGCGTCGAGCACGCACCGAGCGACGTCGCGGGCGTAGACGAGCAGGTACTCGTGACTGGTCGCGAACCAGTTGCCCAGCTGCCGGCCCTTGGGATTGAGGTTGACGACCACCTGCGCCAGGAAGTTCTCCTCGCCGAAGACCTCGTCCATGAGCAGCCGCAGGTGCGCCGCCTCGTGGTCGTCGATGCTGACGAAGATCGCCCCCGTGTCGGCGAGCACCTCGCGCCCGAGCGCCAGGCGGGGACGCAGGTACGCCGTCCACGCATCGTGGCGCGCCCGGCGACCGCGGGCCGCGTCGCCGACGTCGTCGCGGTAGGCGAAGAAGTGGCCCGTGTTGTAGGGCGGGTCGATGTAGATCAGGTCGACGGGCTCCGCGATCCCGGGGAGCACGTCGAGATTGTCCCCCGCCGTGAAGGTGTTCCAGCACGTCATGCCCACGTCGGGCAGCGTATTCGTGATCGAATGGCGACGTGGTCAACCTGGCTGTGTCGGCGGCGGCGGCGGACAACTCCGCCGCGGCTCGGCGCCGGCCTCCACCGGGCGGGCCGGAGGGGCGAGCGATGAGCGAGCGATGAGCGAGCGCAACGTGCTCGGCGGCGAGCTCGAGTCCTGCGGCACGGACCCGGTGACGGGCTTCTACCGGGACGGGACCTGCACGGTGGACACCGCAGACGTGGGCCTGCACGCGATCTGCGCCGTCGTGACCGAGGAGTTCCTGGACCATCAGGCGGCGACCGGGAACGACCTCGGCACGCCGCGACCGGAGTGGGGCTTCCCGGGCCTGCGGCCCGGGGACCGCTGGTGTGTCGTGGCGGTGCGCTGGCTCGCCTCGGCCCAGGCGGGTGCCGCCGCGCCCGTCGTGCTCGCGTCGACCAGCGAGCGCGCGCTGGACGTGGTCGCGATCGAGCTGCTGCGCGCCCACGCCGTGGACGTGCCGGCCGATCCCGGCGACCTGGCCTGAATCGGGTCACGACCCCCACACACCGGAGCTCCCCCGGCGATGGCTGCCGACCAGATGGGTGTCGATGACCCCGACCGCCTCCATCAGCGCGAACATCGTCGTCGGCCCCACGAACGTGAACCCGCGCCGCTTGAGCTCCTTCGCCAAGGCCTTCGACTCCGGCGAGCTGCTCGGCACCTGGCTGACGCTCGTCGGCCGTGGGGTCTCATCGGGCTGGAAGGACCAGATGAGCTGCGCGAGCCCGCCGTCCTCGCGCAGGGCGAGGGTGGCGCGCGCGTTGGTCAGGGTGGCGTCCACCTTGGCCTTGTTGCGCACGATCCCGGGATCGGTGAGGAGGCGCTCGCGGTCCAGCTCGCCGTAGCCCGCCACCGCGTCCGGATCGAAGCCGTCGAAGGCCGCCCGGAAGTTCTCGCGCTTGCGCAGGATGGTCGCCCAGGAGAGCCCCGACTGGAACGCCTCCAGACTCAGCCGCTCGAACATGCCCCGTTCGTCGCGGACCGGCATGCCCCACTCCGTGTCGTAGTAGTCCCGAAGCAGGGGGTCCCGCGCCGCCCACGACGGTCTGGCCAGGCCGTCGTCCCCCACCACCACGTCGCTCATGCGCTCAGCCTGCCACCGGGCGGTGACGGTCGCCGGGCGTGCTCCACAGGACTCCTCCGGGCCGTGGTGCCTCCGGTCAGGAGCCGACGAGGTTGGGCTCCGCCTCCCGGACCGCGAGCGCGGAGGGCGGCCCCTGGATCGTGACCGTCTCGCCCACGTCCTGCCACGGACCACCGTTCACGCTGAACCGCGCCGTCCACACCGTGTCCACCCGGGGGGCGAGGGCGTCGGCGAGCGAGACGTACGCGTGCGTGACGTACGCCGACATCGGCAGCCCGCGCCGATAGGCACGCCCCGGCCCGCCGGTCGTCTGCGCCGACCCGTCGCCGTGGCGCCACGTGAACGTCGCCGGCGCGATGTCCAGCTCGACCTGCTGGCCCAGCAGCGTCACCGTGCGCCGGAAGGGCTCCGCCGCCGTGGAGAACACCGTCTCGAGACTGACCAGGGTCTCTCCGCCCGGCGGCTGGATCGACAGCTTCGACTCCGGCAGCGGGATGCGGCGGAACGCCCGAGCCACCATCGGAGCCGTCACCTGCGGGGGCGTTGGCGGTTGTGCCAGCGCGACGGCAGGCTCGACGCAGGTCGTCCCCAGTGACTCGCTGGAGCCATCGGCGTAGGTCGCGAACACTTGATAGACCTCACCTGAGTCTCCGCAGATGTCTATACCCCCGCATCCGTAGAAGGCATCGCCCTGGATCCCTCCGCCCCGCGCACAGACTGCAACGTAGTTGTACCGAATGATCCCCTGAGCGTCCGAAACGGAGTGGGCTCCAACCCCGGAGACTGCTTCCCCGTTGGTGCTCAGCGCTGCCGAACTCTCGCAGACGTAGGTATCGAAAGAACTCGAGGAACCCCCTACCTCGTTGCAGCCGTCCGAGGCCGAACTCTCGCCCTGGCCAGCCCAGACCAGCAGCGCAATGAGCGGCAGCAACACGCATGGCTTGAGAACAGTCATCACGTGGTCTGGTCGAAGGTCTGCATCCGCCACTGTCTGCCTTGCCAGCGGACCCGGGTCGTGTAGGCCTCCTCGCTGCCCGGGAACTCCTCACGATCGCCGTCCGCCGAAAGTAGCCTCTCCGGTGTCCGACGAATCCGTACGGCGATGTCGTAGGGCCCCGATTTCTGCGTCTCGACTGGCTGAACCGCCAAGATCCGCCAGCCGTCAGACTCAAGACCCGTGCCCTCGGACTCCCATTGATCAATTGCTTCGGCGACCTGCCTGCACGAGGTACAACCCGGCGCCGAGATCTCCCGCAACTCGCGGGTGTCCCCGCTGGCGCCGGCCTCGTTGAACACCTCCACCCAGTGCCTCACGAACGCCACGGCACCGGCCTTGGTCCGCTTCTGCCACGGCTGCTTTCCGGGCTCGGCGGAGGGAGATGCGGGCGACTCGGAGGCGGCGTCGGTGCGGATGATCGGTTCGGGATCCTCCTGGCCACCGGAGCACCCGGCGAGGGCGAGCAACGGGAGGCAGCACAGCCCGGCGACACGGCGGCGGGCGGCACCGGCCCTCAGGCGGGATGTGGGGTGCATCGGAGCCTCGAAGGACAGGGCTGGGAAGGGGCCCGGCCTCACGCTAACCACTGCCGCCCTCCGGCCGGACCACCTCCCTCCCGCCTGTGGACAACCGCGCGGACGCCGGCCGTGCGACGTCAGCCAGCGAGGGACTCGCGCCTCGGGAATCGAGCAGCGGCACATGCGACCCGCGACCCTATGGGTCGCTTCATCCATCTCACGCGTCACTCCTGTCCCCAGGCTGCCAACGGGCTCGGCACCACATGGCGCCGACACACGCCAGAAACGCCCCATGACACTGGGCGCCGCATACGCCAGCGACCCCGGCCGCTTGAAGCGCCCGGGGTCGGTGAGTCGCTCTGAGGGTCAGCGCAGGGTCGGTGACGTCTTCAGCGCTGCCTTGTAGTCGGCGAGCTTGCTCGGTGTCGACAGGGTCCAGTCGGCGTTGCTGTTCAGCGGCGTGTTGAAGTAGGAGAAAGACACGCCGTCGTGCTTGAGCAACTGCTCGTAGGTCACCTGGATCCAGGTCTTGTCCGTCTGGGCGGACCAGGTGGTGTAGCCAGTCTCGGCGAGACCCCACGCGACTCCTGCCTTCTTTGCCCAGGCCTCCAGCTTGACGAAGTACTCGGTTTCCATGTCCACCGGCTTGGTGCGGATACCGCCGGAGCTGCTGGGCGTGCCCTGCCAGTTGTAGACGTCGAACCCGGCGACGTCGACCTCGGTGTTCGGCCAGATCGCGTCGAAGCGCAGGTAGTCCTTGCCGTAGAGCTCGTGCCAGCCCATCAGGATCACGGTGAAGGCCACGCTGTCGGAGCGATTACGCACGATCGGGCCAAGGTGCTCCTGCATCGCCTTCCACTGCCGCATGGCGGCCGCGTCGCCGTCGTTCTCCGGCTCGTGGTGAAACGCTAGCCAGACGGGGCCGTCCAACGCGTCGAGCCGATCGACCACGTCTCGGACCCAGGCGTCGCCCTGCCCCGCGGTCATGTCCGTCCAGTTGTGCGGCAGCTTGAAGCTCATCCAGGGCAGGCGGCCCTTCGCGAGGTCGGCCTTGGCCACCGAGACGGCGCTGGAGACCTGGTCGGCCCTCCAGTAGGTGCGTCGGGTGCCCAACTTCCTGCCGAGCTCGGCCTCGAGGATCGACGGGTCGGTGTTCGAGCCGGTGGCGCCGCCGAAGTACGCCCCGCAGGAGGCGGGCACGCCCCGAGCGTTGTAGGCGCAGCCGTTGGTCAGGGTATTCGGCTGCGGCTGGGGCTCTGGCTGGGGCACAGAAGCTCCCCTACGCAGCGCCAGGCTGTACATCACCGCACGACTCGACCGAGCCGTGCCTTCGAAGGTGAACGGCCCCTGGGCGACGCCCGCCTCGACGGAGGCCGCGCTGTCGGCGAGCACGGCGGTGATACGGCCACCGCCGGTCCCGGTGGACGTCCGCCGGCCGGTGAGCCCCGCAGGCACCTTCAAGGAGTTGTCGACTGAGGACTTGGCGGCCACGTAGGTCACCACCCACGAGCCGGCGTAGGACGAGGTGACCGCCGGGGCCTGGTGGCTGCTCCCCGTCGTGGTCTGCACCGCCGCCTTCCAGGCGTCGATCGGTGCTTCGTGGGCATCGCGGTAGGCGGTCACGCCGACGTCGGACTTGGCATAGTTCGCGGTCTTGATCGTGACCGCGGAGCCGGCGTCACCCACCTTGGCGGTGCGCAACCACACGCCGCCCCGGACGCCGTCCCTGTCCGTGCCGGTGACCTTGGTCCACCCGGACGGCGGGGTCACGGTGCCGTTGTTGTTGTTGGCCGCCCAGTGCAGCAGCAGGGCGTCGCCCGGCTGCACCGAGCTCGGCACCTTCACCGAGTGGTCGAGCCGGTTGGCGTTGCTGCCGTTCGAGCCGACCAGGTCCAGGGCGCTCGGCTCCGGCGTGAGCGCAGGCGTCGGCGTCGGCGTCGGCTCCACGACGACCTCCTGCTGCAGGCGGACGTCGTCCACCAGCAGCATCGCGTCGTTGCCGCGGATCGGGCCGGCGTGGAGCCGGAGGTCGAGCGAGGAGTCACCCTCGGTCACGACCAGGTCGAGCTGGACCTGCTGCCACTTCCTGTCCGGCAGCCGGAACTCCTGCGCGTGGAGGACAGTCGTGTTGCCCGACCTCTGGACCACGGTGATCCGGCCGCTCACGCTCGGGTCCGTGCTCCGCAGCCACGCGGTGGCCCGCCAGGTCGAAAGGGCGTCGGCGCCCGTGGCGCTGGTGCCAGCGTCGTGGAGGCTCACCCGGCGCTTGGACGTCGTGAGGGCGGCGCGCCGGTCGCCATCGGTGCCGCCGTTGCCGACGGTCAGGGTCCCGTTCGTGCGCCAGCCCTCCGGGCCGGACTCGAAGGAGCCGTTGGTGACCTGGTTCTCACCCCAGGTGGCCGGGGCCTCGGCGCCGGCGGCGGCGGAGCTGACCGACACTGTCGTCATCGTGAGGACGACGGCCGCGGTGCCGAGAAGTGCGGTCATGCGTGAAGCGCGACGCCTGGCTCGCTGTGGTGTACGCATCTGCTCATCCGTTGCTCGAGGGACAGGACCATCACGTGTCCACTCGGCGCGAAAGCAGGGACTCTGAAGGACTTCTCACGAAACCCGCAAGACAGACCTTGGGTGGACTGGTCCGGTCGCGGGTCGTGCCTCGCGGGTTCCCCTCCGCGGCAGAGTCCGGTCAGAGCACGAAGAACGCGCCGACCAGCGCGGGCACCATGCCGACGAGCAGCCACGGCGTGAGCGGGGAGCGCTCGTGGATCAGGAAGCCGGCCGCGACGCCCAGCATCCCCAGCACGCCGGCGACGACGAGCAGGCCGACGTCGGCACCGGCGCGCTCGTCGCCGACGTACGCCGACGCGACCACGATGCCGACCGCGAAGTGGCCCACCGTCGTCACGGCGAGGCTCGACATCACCCAGCGCTGGACCGAGGTGAGCGACATGCCTCCGGGCGGCGTGGCGGGCCGGGGGTTGGCGGGGTCGAGCAGGTGGCGTCGACGGGGCTGCGGCTGGGACACGGCTTCCTCTCGCGATGCGGCGCTGCCGCCATGCTCGCAGGCACCGCGGGACGGCGGGTTCCGGGGCGCCCGGCCGTGACGCCGAGCAACGCGTCCATCCCGGTCCGACGCTGCGAGGCCGACCCCGGTTCCACCGACGCATGGCTAGGGTGCGCCGCGTGCCCCGCTTCCGTCGCGCCGAGCTCGAGTCCTTCCGCGACGCCGAGGTCCCCGACCTGCTGCCGAGACCCGGCGGCCCGCCGCTGCGGCTGCTGTTCGTGGGCGTCAATCCAGGCCTGTGGACGGCGGCGACGCAGACACACTTCGCGCACCCCGGCAACCGCTTCTACCCCGCGCTGCTCGAGGCGGGCATCGTGACCCGGCGGATCCGGCCCGACGGCATGGACGACGACGACCGGGCCCACCTGCTCGGGCGCGGCGTCGGCATCACGAACGTCGTCCGCCGCGCCACGGCCCGGGCCTCCGAGCTGAGCGCCGCCGAGCTGCGGGCCGGCGGCGAGGACCTCCGACGCCTCGTGGCAGGGCTGGGGCCGGCCGTGGTCGTGGTCGCGGGCGTGACGGCGTACCGACAGGCGTTCGCGCTCCCCCGCGCCGCGCCCGGGCCGCAGCCGGGGGACTGGGGGCCGAGCCGCCTGTGGGTCGTGCCGAACCCCAGCGGGCTGAACGCGCACGAGACCGTCCGGACCCTCGCCGCGGCGTACGCCGAGCCCGCACGGGCGGCCGGGATCCTCGACGCCGGCCCCCCGCCCGACCGGCCGGGCGGGGGCTGAGCGATGCCGGAGGGGCACACGATCCATCGGCTGGCGCGGCGGCACCGGGCGCTCTTCCGGGGCCGGCAGGTCACCGCCTCGAGCCCGCAGGGGCGGTTCGCCGAGGGCGCCGCGCTGCTCGACGGACTCGTGCTCACCCGCGCCGAGGCGGCGGGCAAGCACCTGTTCCACCACTACGCGGCCGAGTCCGACGGCTCCGGTGAACGCCGGCTGCTGCACGTGCACCTCGGCCTCTACGGGACCTTCCAGGACGGCGCGTGCCCCGCGCCCGAGCCACGCGGCGCGCTGCGACTGCGCCTGGTCTCCGACGAGCACTGGCTCGACCTGCGCGGCGCGATCGCGTGCGAGCTGCTCGAGCCGCCGGAGCGGCGGGCGATCATCGACCGGCTCGGGGCCGACCCGCTGCGGCGCGGCGCCACGCCCGACCGGGCCTTCGCGCGGATCGCCCGCAGCCGGTCCCCGATCGGCACCCTGCTGATGGACCAGACGGTGCTGGCCGGGGTCGGCAACGTCTATCGGGCGGAGGTGCTCTTCCGGCACGCACTCAGCCCGTTCGCTCCCGGCCGGGACCTCGAGCGCCCCACCTGGGAGGCCATCTGGGCCGACCTGGTGGGGCTGATGCGCGACGGGGTGCGGTCGGGCCGGATCGTCACGACCCGGCCCGGGGACCGGGACCGGCCCCGCGGCCGGGCGCGCCGCGAGGATGCGCACTACGTCTACCGGCGCGCCGGCCTCGGCTGCCGCCGCTGCGGCACCCCCGTCGCCGCGGGCGTCCTGGCGAACCGCAACGTCTTCTGGTGCCCCACCTGCCAACCCACCTGACCCCTCCGCTTGCCCGCGAGGGAGGATGAGGGCCGGGGCCGTACTGACCAGTACGGCGTCGACCCGACGAGAGAGGGAGGCCCGTCGATGCAGCTCGAGCTGTCCGCCGAGGACACCGCGTTCCGTGAGGAGATGCGGGAGTTCTTCACCACGAAGGTCCCCGAGGATCTCAGGCAGGCGGTGCGGGAGGGCCGCGAGCTCAGCAAGGAGCAGATCGTCCGGGGGCAGCAGACCCTGAACGAGCACGGCCTCGCGGTCCCGCGCTGGCCCGTCGAGTGGGGCGGCAAGGACTGGACCGAGCTGCAGCTGCACATCTGGCGCGAGGAGCTCCAGCGCGCCTGCGCCCCGATGCCGCTGGCCTTCAACGCCTCCATGATCGGCCCGGTGATCGCGCACTTCGGCTCCCAGGAGATGAAGGAGCGCTTCCTCGCCAAGACCGCGAACCTCGACATCTGGTGGTCCCAGGGCTTCTCCGAGCCGGACGCCGGCTCCGACCTCGCCTCGCTGCGCTGCTCCGCGGTCAAGGACGGCGACGAGTACGTCGTCAACGGCCAGAAGACCTGGACCACGCTCGGCCAGCACGGCGACTGGATCTTCAACCTCGTGCGCACCGACCCCGACGCCAAGAAGCAGCGCGGGATCTCGATGCTGCTCATCGACATGACCTCCCCGGGCGTCACCGTGCGCCCCATCGAGCTGATCGACGGCGGCCACGAGGTCAACGAGGTCTGGTTCGAGGACGTGCGCGTCCCCGCCGGGAACCTCGTCGGCGAGGAGAACATCGGCTGGGACATCGCGAAGTTCCTCCTCGGCAACGAGCGGGTGGGCGTCGCGCCCGTCGGCGCGACCAAGCGCGCGCTGCTGCGCGCCAAGGAGGTCGCGAAGCAGCAGCCCGGCGCCCGCGGCGGCACGATGCTGGAGGACCCCCTGGTCGCCGCCCGCTTCGTCGAGCTGGAGAACGAGCTGCTCGCCCTCGAGCTGACCGCGCTGCGCGTGGTGGCGCACTCCGCCGACGGCAAGCCGCACCCGGCGTCGTCCGTGCTCAAGCTCAAGGGCACCGAGCTGGAGCAGGCGGTCAGCGAGCTGGCCATGGACATCGCGGGGCCCGCCGGCCTCGCCACGGGCGCCGGGGAGGACACCGAGCTCCCGCTGTCGGCGCGACTGGCCACGCCGACCTACCTCAATCTCCGGAAGGCCTCCATCTATGGCGGCTCCAACGAGGTGCAGCGCCAGATCATCAGCCGCACGATCCTGGGCCTCTGAGGGCCGGGACTTCCACCGAGGAGCCGAGATGGACTTCAGCTACGACGACGAGCAGGAGGCCCTGCGCGACGCCGTCCGCGGGCTGGCAGGCAAGGCGTACGGCGACTTCGAACAGCGCCGGCAGGCCACCAAGACCGACCTGGGGTACTCCAGCGAGACCTGGTCGCGCCTGGCCGAGATGGGCGTGCTGGGCCTGCCCTTCTCCGAGGACGACGGCGGCTCCGGCGCCGGTCCGGTCGAGGCCGCGATCGTCGCCGAGGAGCTGGGCCGCGTGATCGCGCCCGAGCCCTTCCTCACCGCGGTCGTGCTCGCCGGCGGCCTGGTCGCCGCGGCGGGCTCCGCCCAGCAGCGCCAGGAGGTGCTCGGTCCGCTGACAGAGGGTTCGCTGGTGCCGGCGCTGGCGCACGCCGAGCCGGGCTACCGCTGGCAGCCCACCGCCTCGCAGGTGACGGCCCAGGACACCGGCGACGGCTGGACGATCTCCGGCGTGAAGGAGCCCGTCGCCCAGGGTGCGAGCGCCGACGTCCTCGTGGTGACCGCGGCGCTGCCGGCCGGCGGGACGGGCGCCTTCCTGGTGGAGCCGGGCGCCGACGGGCTCTCGCGGACCGGGTATGCCACCTACGACGGCTCGCGCGCCGCCAAGGTCGCCTTCGCCGGCACGCCGGCGACCCCGCTCGGCGAGCCCGGGCGCGACCTGACCGGGTCGATCGGCACCATCCTCGACATCGGCCGCGTGATGGCCTGCAGCGAGGCGGTCGGCGCCATGGCCTATGCGCTGGAGGCGACCTCGGAGTACCTGAAGAACCGCAAGCAGTTCGGCGTGCCGCTGAGCACGTTCCAGTCGCTGACGTTCCGGGCGGCCGACATGTACGTCTCGCTCGAGCTCGCCCGCTCGATGACCGCCTGGGCCACGATGGTGCTCGCGACCGGGGACGCCGCGCGCGCGGCCGACGCCGCGGCGCGCGCCGCCCTGCAGGTCTCACGGGCCAGCCGGCACGTCGGCCAGGAGGCCATCCAGCTGCACGGCGGCATCGGCATGACGGCCGAGTATGCGGTCGGCTCCTACACCAGCCGGCTCACCGCGCTCGACCACCTGCTCGGCGACGGCGACTTCCACATCGGCGGCCTCTCGCAGACGGTCGGCGAGCACGCCGACCTGGACCCGATCGGCTCCTAGCAGTCCCCGGCCGGCAAGCGAGTACTCTCCAGGGATGGCGATCGCGGACCTGCTGCTGGGGATGCCCCGCTCGGTGTCCCACACCGAGGCCCAGGAGCACGCCCGCGCGGATGGTGTGGCCATCTACTGGCGTCCGGGGTGCGCCTACTGCCTCACGATGAAGGTCGCCGTGCGGCGGTACGCCGATCGCGCGCGCTGGGTGAACGTCTCCCGCGACCCGGATGGCGCGGCCTTCGTCCGCAGCGTCAACCACGGGGACGAGACCGTCCCGACGGTCATGCTCGGCGGGACCCCGGTCACCAACCCGTCGCCCGGCCGCGTCCGGGCGACGCTCGCCGACACCGCCTGAGGGGCCCGGCCTCACCGCAGCCCGTACCGGGTGTCGCGGACGGCCAGGCCGTCCTCCCGGTCTCGCTCACCGCGCCCGCCGGCCCGACCGCACCGCTCGGCCAGCCCCGACGCCGTGCGGCGGCGCCCGGCCTGCGCGTAGCGGGCGTCGACCGCCGCGTTCGCCCCGGCGCCCGCGACCGCGCCGGCGGCGAACGCGATGGACCCGACCACGAGCGCCCCCGGGCCGCTCCAGGCGGTCAACGCCGCCGCGGTCGCCCCCGTCGCCGCCGCACCCGCGAGCACCCCCGCGCCCTGTGACGCGGTGGCCTGCTCCCACGACTCGCCGGCGGCGTGGTCGGCGACCAGCCCCACCGGCGTCATCACGACCGAGGTCCCGCGGGAGAGCTGTGCGCCCCGGCGCACCAGGTCATCGGCCCGCCCGTGCAGTCGACCCGCCGCGGCCTCGCCGGGGGTGGGCGCGGTGGCGGCGGCGCGCAGCCGCAGCGCGGTCGCCCGGTCCGTCCACCGCCCCTGGGCGAGGGCGGCCGCGGCTCCGGGCGCCAGCATCAGCCACCCGAGTCCGGCCGGGCTCCCGCGGCCCGTCGCCGGCTCGGCCGCCAGATCGGCCGCGCCGGCCGCGACCTCGTCGTAGAGCGCCTGCGCCCGCCGCAGGTAGGGCACCAGGTCACACTCCCGGCCCGGCGGCGCCGTGACCCGCACGCCGTCGTCGAGCAGGCCGGCGGCCCTCGCTTCCCCGCGCAGCTCGGCCAGGCCGCGCTGCGCGGTCCGCAGCCGGGCGGCGTACTCCCGCAGCCGACCCACGATCGCCGCCAGCTCGCCGAGTGCCTCCTCGGTGTGCGCCGCCAGCTCGTCGAGCACGGCGTGGGACCGCTGCGCGAAGGCGCCCTGCCACCCGATCCTGATGCCCACCCGGGCCGCGACGGTCACCCGGGCGGCCTCGTCCACGGCGGGAAGCGCCTGCCGCGCCAGGGCATCCGCGAGGGCCTCGACGCTGCTGGGCGCCCCCGGCAGATCGGTGCGGAAGGACGTGTCCGTGACCGGCGCGGCGCCGCCGACCTCGCCCGGCCTCGGCATCACGGCCCTTCCGGGCGGGCGAACAGGTCGTGGACGCCGCCCCCCAGCAGCCGCAGCGCCACCTGCCGGTCGGTCTCCGCGAAGTCGTCGGCGGTCCGCCGGATCACCTCCGCGGTGGACCGCAGGCGACCGTCGAGGCCGGACAGCGCGGCGTCCACGTCGGCGAGCAGGTCGGCGACGACCTCGCCGGCCGGGCCGGCATCGAGGACGACGGCGGGCCGCCGCGCCCGCCGCACCGGCCCCGCAGCCGAGGCCAGCTCGGCCGCGGTGCGCCGCAGCAGGGCGATCGGCACCTCGAGGCGTCGCGCGCTGGGCCGGCCCCCGGGCGGGCCCTCACGCCCCCACTCCCCCGGTTCGCCCGACGCGCCATCCATGCTCCCAGCCTGGCGCGCGGAAGCTCCCCTCCCGCGCGGACCCCCCGCAGCCTGTGGAGTCCGGGCCTAGGGCGCCGGACGGTGGACGGCGTCGACCGCCGCCAGCAGGCCCTCGGCGCCCAGATCGGCCAGGCGACCGATGCGCTCGCCGTCCACGAGCACGGCTCCGGCCGTGGTGGCGCGCAGCGCGGCCCGGAGGCCGGCCGCGACGCCGGAGCGGCGGCGGGCCTCCCGGAAGGACCACGGCAGCAGCCACGCGGTGTTGCCCGCGTCGACGATCTGCACGTCGAGGTCGGGGCGCCGCTCGCGCAGCAGGCGCCACGCCGGACCCGCGGGGTCCTCCGGGTGCCCGGGATCGGCGCCCGGCAGCCGGTCGCCGTCCAGGCACACGCCGTCGCGGACCTCGCCGCCGCAGCAGCCGCCCCCGCCGCGACCGTCCGTCCAGCCTCGGACGAGCACGACGCGGCGTCTCACGGGGTCGACGCGTGGGGCGTCCACGGCCGGGTCACCGCTCCGAGGGCGCGCGCGCGTCCGGCTCGTCGGCGCCGGCGCGGCTGCCGCGCACCTTGCGCAGCGCCAGCGCCGCCTCCACGATCAGCCACATCGCGAGCACGAAGATGATCGCGTCGAGCGGCGCGAGCACCCAGTCGCCGGCGGAGACGAAGTTCTGCAGGTTGACCAGCAGCGCCCACGACGTCATCACCAGCAGGAAGACCAGGGGCACCAGCGTGGCGATCGCGTTGCTGCCCTTCTTGGTGAGCCACACCGCGACCACGGCGAGCGCCAGACCGGCCGTGAGCTGGTTGGTGGTGCCGAAGAGCTGCCACAGCACGCCGAAGGTGTAGCCGTCCTCGCCACCGCCCGGCAGCAGGGCCATCGCGAGCGGGACGACGACGGCGACCATCCCGGCGAGCGTCAGGTTGCGCGCCAGAGTGGTCCAGCCGGCGATGTCGGCGATCTCCTGGACGACGTAGCGCTGCAGCCGGACGCCGGTGTCCATCGTCGTGGCTGCGAAGGAGATCACCACGACGGCCGCGAAGATCACGCCCACGTCGAGGGGGACGCCGAGGTTGTTGGCGAAGGCCCCGACGCCGTTGACGAAGTTGGCGACCGCGCCGTCGCCGGCGGTGGCGAAGTCGGGGTAGAGCGCGTCCCAGTCGGCCCGCGAGGCGGCCGCACCGGCGGTGACCGCGAGCAGCGCGCCGGTGGCCAGGGAGCCCTCGCCGACGGCGCCGAGATAGCCGACGTACCGGACGTCGTCCTCCTTCTCGATCTGCTTCGCCGTGGTCCCGGAGGCGACCAGCGAGTGGAAGCCTGAGATCGCGCCGCAGGCGATGGTGATGAACAGGAACGGGAAGATGGAGGGCGAGCCCTCGGGCACGTCGTTGACCAGCGGCGCCTGTATCACGTCGCCGCCGACCGCCACGCCCAGCGCGATCACGCCGAGGGCGATGAAGAGCTGGTGGGAGTTGATGTAGTCGCGCGGCTGGAGCAGCAGCCACACCGGCAGGCGCGAGGCCACGAAGGTGTAGGCGAAGAGCAGCACGACCCAGACGTTGCGGGGGTTGTCGACGCCGATCGCGTCGGCCAACGGCGCGATGTCGATCGGAACCGCCTGGCCGACCCAGATCATCACGTAGAGCAGCGCGACCCCGAGCAGCGACGGAACCAGCGCGGCGGAGCCCGTGCGGTAGATCACCTGGCCGACGCCGATGGCCAGCGGGATCTGCAGCAGGATCGGCAGCACCGCGCCCGGGAAGGCGACGAAGAGGTTGCCGATGACGACCGCGAAGACCGCGTTCACCAGGGTCAGCAGGAAGAAGATGATCAGCAGGAAGAGGATGCGCGCCCGGGCGCTGACCACGTCGCTCGCGATCGAGCCGATGCTGCGGGCCTTGTGGCGCACCGAGACGGCCAGCGAACCCATGTCGTGCACGCCGGCGGCGAAGATCGTGCCGATGACGATCCACGCGAGGGCGGGACCCCAGCCCCAGAACGCGGCGATGGCGGGCCCGACGATCGGGGCCGCGCCGGCCACCGAGGTGAAGTGGTGGCCGAAGACCACGTGCTTGTTCGTCGGCACGAAGTCGACGCCGTCGGCGTGCTGGTGGGCCGGGGTGACGAAGGCCTGGTCCACACCGTAGACCTGGCGCTGCAGGTAGAGCGAGTAGTAGCGCCACGCGAGGTAGAAGCACACTCCGACGACGGCGGCGACGGCGATGGCAGGCACCTGGATCTCCTCCCGACGCGTCCTGCCCCCGGTCGCGGGGTTGCCAGCCGAGCGTGGCGCGCCACCTCGTCACTGTCGTCCTGGCTCCCGCTCCTCGCAACATCACCCCGGGTGGGTTTCGCTCGGCGGGAGGACGCCCACGCCGAGCGGTCCCCGGCCGGCGGGAGGGGCTGCGGATACGGTGAGGGGATGCCCGGGACGCCGCTGCTGACCGCCCTGCGGGGGGCCTCGATCGGCGAGGTGGCCTGGGTCGACCCCGTCGACGGGGCCCTGCGCGTGCGGGGCGTCGTGCCCCTGGCCGGTGCGGTCGGCCCGGTGTTGGCGCTGCCGTACGCCGCCGCGGACGCCGCGCGCTCGCTCGGCGCGGCCGGCGGCGCGCTGCTGGTCACCCGTGACCCCCGGGGGACGTCGTCCGCCTTCCGCCCGCTCACGCTGCGTTGCCGGGTGCGGCTCACCGAGGACCGCGCGGGCGACCGCTTCGTCGAGGAGCTGCTCGACGAGGAGCTGCGGTGCTACCCGCCCTCGCGCCTGCTCGCCGACTCGGTGATCCTGCGGCGCGAGCATTGGTGGTGGCTCTCGCGCCTGGTGGTGGACCTCGACGTAGTCGCCGAGGAGGCCCCGCTGCCGCGCGCGGACGAGCGCGACCACCTGCTCGTCGTCGACGCGGGCGCGCCCGATCCCGTGCACCGCCTCGTCGCGGGGTCGGCCCGGCTCGCCGCGCTGCCGGAGCCACACGCCGCGGACCTCCCGGCGCTCGAGGTGAGCGCCGGCACCCCCGGCCCCGGGCCGGCGGTGCTGCACGGCCAGGACGCCTCCGAGGACCTGGAGCGCTGGGGCCGATGGCACTGGAGCGGCCGTTGGGACGGCACCAGGCTCGCGGTCGAGGAGGCCCCCGAGCGCGTGGGCCTGCCGCCCACGGCGGGGCTGGTCGCCCGCTGGCGCCGGCAGCGGGCGCTGGAGCGGGCCTGCCGGGCGGGACTCGACGCCGGAGGAGGGTCACGCAGGATCACCGAGTGAGCAGCGCCAGCACCTCGTGGTGCGGCGTCTGCGGAAACATGTCGAACACCTGCGCCCGCGCCACCCGCCACGACGGCATGGCCGCGAGGTCGCGGGCCAGCGACCCGGCGTGGCAGCTGGAGTAGAGGATGTGCTGCGCCGCCGACGCCTCCAGCCAGCCGGCCAGGCCGGGGCCGATGCCGCGCCGGGGCGGGTTCACCACGACCAGGTCCGGGGCGGCCGCGGGGTCGCGCGCCAGCGTCCAGGCGGTCGCATCGGCCGCCTCGAACGCGACGCCGGCCAGCCCGGCCTCGGCCGCGGCCTCGCGCGCGCCGGCGACGGCCTCGCCGCTCTCCTCGACGCCGGTCACCCGTCGCCCCCGGTCGAGACCACCGCGGGAGGCCCCACCGCGGTTGGCCAGGTGCAGGGCGAAGCCGCCCACCCCGCTGTAGAGGTCCCACACCGAGGCGGGCGCGACCTCGTCGCCCCAGGCGCGCGCCCGGGCGTACAGCGCCGCCGCGACCGCGGTGTTGGTCTGGAAGAACGAGCGCGGGCGCAGGCGCAGCGTGATCCCCGGGCCAGGATCGGCCGGGGCGAGCCGCATCGGCAGAGCGTCCCGCTCGGTGAGCACGATCTCCTCCGGGCCCTCGATCACGGCCTTGTGCTCGGGCTGGAGGTTCACCGAGACCACGGCGAGGCCCGGGAGCCGCTGCGCCAGCCACCCCAGGTGCTTGCGGATCCGCGGCACCGCCTCGGTCGTGCGCAGCACGAAGCGCACCATGAGCTCGGCGTCCGGTGACTCCGTGACCAGCACGTGCTTGAGCTCGCCGCGCCGTCGCGAGACGTCGTAGGGCGGCAGCGCGGCCCGCGTCACGAACGCCGCCAGCGCCGGCAGCGCCGCCCGCACCCCCGGGGTGTGCAGCCCACAGCGCCGCAGGTCGACGCCGTGCCGCTCGTCGTCCAGGATGCCGAGCGTCGGCGCCTCGACGGTCCCGCCGGCCACCATCTTCGCCCGGGTCCGGAACCCCTCCTCCGCGCTCGGCACCGGCGGGAGCCACGCCTCCTGCGGCAGCCGATCGGCCGGCAGGTCCGCCAGGAGGTGTCGCGCGTGGGCCACGGTGGCGGCGAGCTGGTCGGCGTACGGGCGCCCCATCCAGGTGCACGACCGGCAGGCGTGCGCGTCGAAGTAGTCGCACTGCACGCGCACGAGGCTAGCCGCGTGGGGCTGCTCCGTACCCTCGTGTCGTGGGACGGTCCGAACGGCGCGACCGCGAGCGCCGCGCCCGGGAGCTCGAGGCGCAGATGCGCGAGCTCGACGAGCTCGACCGCCGCTACGGTCTGGGCGCCCTCCCCGGCACGCGGCCGGATCCCCGCGGCCCGGCCCCGGTTCCCCGCTCCCGGCGCAGCCGCCGCGGACGCTCGGCGACCCTGCCGGCGCTGCTGGTCACGGTGCTGATGATGGCCTTCGTCGTCGCGATCGCCCCGGGCGACACCTACGCGGCCGTGCGCCGGCTCGTCGGCCTCGGCGCCGAGCGGCTGACGGCGGCCCCGAACGTGCCGGCCGGCGAGGGCGCGTACCGGTTCGCGCTGACCCAGCCCGGCAACGACCGGCCGGTCGGCTACGACCCGTGCCGGACGATCCGCGTCGAGGTGAACCCCGACCAGGCGCCCGCGGGATGGCGGGACCTCGTGGACACCGCCATCGCCCGCACCTCCGAGGCGACCGGACTGAGGTTCGAGCTGGTCGGGGAGACCGCCGACAGCGACTACTTCCAGCGCCGACAGCGGCCCTTCGCCGACCCGCCGCCGGTGCTCGTCGGGTGGTCGAACGAGCAACAGCTGGAGGCGCTCGGCGGCGACGTCGCCGGTCTGGGCGGCAGCACCGCGATCGAGAAGCCGGGCGGCCAGCGCTACTACACCACCGGCAGCATCGCGCTCGACGCGGAGGCCTTCTCCGCGCTCGACGGGGGCCGCGATGAGGAACGCCAGGTCGCGCAGGCCATCGTCGACCACGAGTTCGGGCACCTGGTCGGGCTCGCACACGTCGACGACCAGCGCGAGCTGATGTACGCCCAGGGGGTCAGCACCGTGCGCTACGGCCCGGGCGACCTCGAGGGGTTGGCCCGGCTGGGCAACGTGCCCTGCGCGTAGTCCGCCCCTGCGGGCGCGCCGGTCACTCCGACGGAACCGGCTCGACCTCGCCGGCGCGGGTCAGCGCCCAGATCCCCGGTCCGGCCCGATCGAGCAGGCCCTCGTCGATGAGCTCCTTGCGCGCCGTGCGCGCGGCGGCGTGCCAGCGCAGCTCGCCGCGCGGGTTCGGGTCCCGGTCGCCGGCCCGCAACCGTTCGCCGATCCGGTCCTCCAGCCGCGCCAGCACGTCGTCCTGCTCGAGCGGGCGCTGGGCGTCCTGGAGCACGGCGAGCACGAAGGGCCGCAGCTCGACGGGCTGGGTCCAGCGGCGCGGTGCCGTGCGCCGGGTCGTGGTCGGGCTCCGGGTCGGCTTCGCCCGCGGGGCGCGCGAGGCGCCCGACCTGCTGCCCGACGACCGCGGCGCCGCCGCCCGCGTCGGCTTCGGCGGGTCCACCGGCGCGGGCATCCCGTGCACGCACTGGCTCAACGGCAGGTCGCACATCTCGCAGTAGTCGGCGGGCACACCCGGAGAGTATCGGGGCCGATGAGTCCGGCCCTCGGCACGGGTCTACCTCGTGCAGCTCCCGCATCCGGCCGGAGCCGTCGCGCCCCGCATTCCCACCCAGGAGGACCCATGAGCACCCGCACCCTGAACCCGTACCTGATGTTCCCGACCGGCGCCGGGCGGAAGGCGATGGCCTTCTACCGGGAGGTCCTCGGCGGCAGGCTCGACATCATGGGCTTCGCCGACATCGGCATGGAGGGGCCGGAGGACGCTCTCATGCACGGCGCGCTGGAGACCGCGGACGGCTTCGTCCTGATGGCCTCCGACGTCGGCCCGGAGGACACCAGCACCCCCGGAAACATCTCGCTGGCCTTCGGCGGCACCGACGAGGAGACGCTGCGCGGCTGGTTCGACCGGCTCGCCGAGGGCGGAGAGGTGCACGTCGAACTGGCGCCGCAGCCCTGGGGGGACGTCTACGGACAGTGCCGCGACCGGTTCGGGATCACCTGGATGTTCAACATCGAGCAGCAGCAGGCGGGCTGACCCGGGCGCTCAGGCGGGCGCGCCCTGGGAGATCCAGTACTCGTTGAGCCGGCCGTTGGTCTTCACGAACCAGACGATCGGGCCGACGAGGATGAGGATGCCCGGGAAGTACCACAGCCCCGTCGCTGCGGTGACCGGCGGCTCCTCGCCGCGCCGGGCGTACAGCTTCCCGACCTCGTGGGAGGAGAAGTAGGGCATCACGATCCCGACGAAGAGCGCCAGCAGGATCGCGACGAGACCACCGAGCCCGTCGCCGGAGTGCCGCTTCATCTCATCGTGCGTGACGTAGTACCAGTAGAGGCCGTAGATACCGAACGTGACGACGTAGAGCAGGATGCAGACGCCGGTGTTGCGCACCTCGCCGACCTGCCCGGTGTGCTCCGCGCTGAGGGGAGCGGCGCCGTACGGGTGGGGAGCCGTCTCGCTCGACGACGGGGGGCTGACCTCGCTCATGGGATCCTCCGAGACGCTGCGGGCGCCCGGCGGCGCCGGGTGCATGGCATCCAAGGCTAGGACCCACGCGACCAGTCGGTGGCAGATCGAGCGAATTGGGGCCCTCTCGGCCTCACCCCGGCATGGCTAGGGTCGGGCGCACAGAAACGGCGGCGCGCCCGCGGGGTGTGCCGGACGAGAGGAGAGCGCGTGTCCGACGGGCAGTCCGAGCACAACATCGAGTTCCCGACCAACGGCACCACCGCCTACGGCTATCTCGAGAAGCCGGCCGGCGGCAGCGGGCCAGGGGTCATCGTGATCCAGGAGTGGTGGGGCCTGACGACCCACATCGCCGACGTGACCAAGCGGCTCGCGAATGAGGGCTTCGTCGCCCTCGCGCCCGACCTCTTCGGCAACCGGGTCACGCACGACGGCGACGAGGCGGCGCAGATGATGCAGGAGCTCGACGCCAGCGCGGCGTCGACGATCCTCTCGGGCGCGATCGGCTACCTGACCGGGCTGGAGGAGACCACCTCCTCCACCGTGGGCGCGATCGGCTTCTGCATGGGGGGCGGCTTCGTGCTCTCGCTCGCCGCGCAGGCCGGCGACCAGGTCTCGGCCGCCGTTCCGTTCTACGGATTCCCCCAGGGCGTCGAGCTGGAGAAGATCACCGCCGACGTGCAGGGCCACTACGCCCAGCGGGACGAGATGCTGGGCATCGACGACGCGCGAGCGGCGTTCGAGCGGCTCGAGGGCCGGGCCACGGGCTCCACCGAGCTGCACGAGTACGACGCCGGCCACGCCTTCTTCAACGACGAGAACCTGATCGGCACCTACGACCCGGAGGACGCCACCTTGGCGTGGGAGCGCGCGACGACGTTCCTGCGCGAGCACGTGCGCTGACGCTCGTACGGTCGCCGGGGCTCCCGGAGCCCCAGCCCGCGGATTGACTGGACCGCACGTCGCGCGGGGGCAAAGAGTCGCGCGATCGGCGGCGGTGGCCGTGACGCGCGCCGCATCGTTGCTGCATGCTGCGACGCGGGGGCCGGCCGATCCGGGCGCGCGAGCTTCGCCGGTTCCTGCGGGGCCACGTCCGGGTGCTCCTCGCCTGCGCGCTCGTCGGGCTGATGCTCGTGGCCGCGCTCGCGTTCGTCCTGGACGGCTACCTCCTCGGGCTGGCCCACGGCCTGGCCGGAACCGCGCTGGTCGTCACGGTCTGGCTGCTGTTCTGGGTGAGGGACGGGGCTCGGTGGCACCGGGCCGGCGACGGGGGCGAGAGCGCCACCCGCGACGTGCTGCGGGCCGCCGGGGTGCGCGGGCACATCGTGGGGTGGGTGGACAACCTCGAGACCGCGGACGGCGGCGTGGACCACCTCGTGGTCACCTCCGGCGCCGTCCTGGCGATCGACTCCGCATGGCGCGGACGCCGCCTCTCCCCGCACATGCTGGAGGCGGACGTGCACGCGGCCGCGAGCTCCGGGCGACGCGCCACGTCGATCCTGCGCTCCCTGCACCGCCCGGAGGCCGTGACAGCGGTGGTGGTCGTGTGGGGCGGGGGCCGCGAGCTGCTCGGCCGCAACCGCACGATCCAGGGAGTCCACGTCGTCGCCGGACCGCGTCTGCGCGGATGGCTCCGGGACCTCGCACGCCGAGGCCCGGCCCGCGCGGACGAGGCCTCGGCCCTGCTCAGCGACCTGCGCGCCTTCGGCGAACGGGCCCGGCCCGCTCGTCCGGCTCCCTCGGCGATCACCTCGCAGCGAGGGCTCGCGGGCTAGGCGGGCCGCTCCTCCGAGGGCATCAGCACCCACAGCACGAGGTAGATCACGAACTGCGGCCCGGGCAGCAGGCAGCTCAGGACGAAGAGCACGCGCACGGTGTTCGCACTGAGGCCGAAGCGCTGCCCCAGCCCGGAGCAGACGCCGGCGATCCAGCGGTCCTGTGGTCGGGACAGGGTCTTGGTCTCATACATGGGGTCCTCCTGTGGGTGGAACCCCAGTCTCCAAGGCGTCGCAAGCAGGCGACAGGTCTGCGGGCGGAAGCCGGGGACGATTCCGGGACATCCCCGACCCGGCTTCGTCCCGTCAGGCCCCCGAGCGGTAGCCCGCCAGCCAGCGCCGGTCGATCCATCGTTTGAACCGCAGGGCGCTCGGCCCCTCCCACCAGAGCCTTCCGCGGACGGCGAGGCCGGTGCCGCCGAGGTCGAGGATCGCGAGCGTCCGGCGCTGGGGCCGGTACGTCGGCAGCGCCTCGCCGGCCGCCCGCGCCAGCAGGCTGCGGTGCAGCACCGGTCCCTGGCGGACGCCGTGCACGCCGACCGCGGGCAGCGGCCGCGGGAGGAAGCGCGCGCAGTCGCCCACGGCGTACACGTCGTCCTCCGGCTGATGCTGCAGCGTGGCCCGCACGGGGGTGCCGCCGGCGGCACCCAGGCCCAGCTCGGCGAGCAGGGGCGGAGCGGCGAGCCCGGTGGCCAGCACGGCGACGTCGTGGGCCCGCTCCGTGCCGTCAGCGGTGCGCACCACCTCGGCCGTCAGGCTGCGGACGGCTTCGCCGGTGCGGACCTCGACACCCCGCTGCGCGAGCACGCGGCGCAGGCGGCGTCGGGCCCCGGGCGGCAGGTCGTTCCCCAGCTCCGGCCGGGCCTCGATCAGCCGCACCAGCCCAACCCCCGGGCGCACGGCGAGGTGACCGGCGAGCTCGAGCCCGCTGTTCCCCGCGCCGACGACGGTCACCGTCGCACCGGACCCGCGCGTCCGCGCCGCCGCGTCGACCCGCTCCCCCAGCGTCGCCAGGCTGTCCAGCGGCTTGACCCGCAGGACCCCGGGCCCGACCTCCATCGACGGCGGCGGCTCGACGACGCTGCCGAGGTTGAGCGACAGGACGTCGTAGGCCAGCTCGGTGCCGTCGTCGGCCAGGGCGACCCGGCGTTCGTGGTGGAGCGAGGCGAGCAGGCCGTCGTGGTGCGCGACCGCGGCGCGGCGCGCGAGGGCCGCGACGTCGATGCGCCCCTCCTCCGGTGGCGTGTCGCCCGCCGCGATGACCGAGGCAAGCCCGCTGTAGTGGAACCAGCGCGGCGCAAGCAGCCGCACGCGGTAGCCGGCCTCGGCCAGCGCCGCCGCGTGGCGCACCACGTAGAGATGCGCATGCCCGGCGCCGACGAGCAGCAGGTCGCGGCCCGCGGTCGCGTCTCCGGACGCCGGGCCCGTCATGGCGGCCCGTCGCTGAGCCGCAGCCAGGCCAGCACGGCCTGCACCCGCCGGTGGCCGTCGGAGGCGACGGGCAGGTCGAGCTTGGCGAAGATCGCGTTGATGTGCTTGGAGACCGCCTTCTCGGTGACGACGAGCGCCGCGGCGATCGCCGCGTTGGAGCGGCCCTCGGCCATCAGCGCGAGCACTTCCCGCTCCCGGGCGGTCAGCCGGTCGACCGGCTCCGGGCGGTGCGCCAGCACCGACGCGACCACCTCCGGGTCGAGCACCGTCGCGCCCGCCGCGACCCGGCGCACCGCGTCGACGAACTCCGCGACGTCCGCGACCCGGTCCTTGAGCAGGTAGCCCACCGCGCCGGCGCCGCCGGCCAGCAGCTCGCGCGCGTAGAGGTGCTCGACGTACTGCGAGAGCACCACCACCGGGAAGCCCGGGCGCTCGGCGCGCGCCGCGATCGCCGCCCTCAGGCCCTCGTCGGTGTGGGTCGGCGGCAGGCGTACGTCGAGCACGGCGGCGTCCGCGGACGCGTCGCGCAGCGCCGCCGCGAGGTCGGCGGCGTGGTCGACGCTGTGCAGGATCTCGAAGCCACCGGCCTCAAGCAGCCGGGTCAGGCCGGCCCGGAGGAGGGCGTGGTCTTCGGCGAGGACAAGGCGCACGAAACCTCCAGGGTGACCACCGTGGGCCCGCCGGTCGGGCTCGACAGGTCCATCGTGCCGTCGAAGGCCCCCAGCCGTCTCGACACGCCGCGCATGCCGGTGCCGGATCCGTTCGCGCCGGCGCCGTGTCCGACCCTGGCGCCGCCGCCGCCGTCGTCGCCGACCACCGCCCGCAGCACGCCGTCGCCGAAGCGCAGCCTCACCCAGGCGTGCGCCGCCCCGCTGTGCTTGCCGACGTTGGCCAGGCACTCCGCGACGGCGAAGTAGACCGCCGCCTCGACCGGCGCCGGCGGGCGGCCGGGCAGGTCGATCGCGACGTCCACGGGCACCGCCATGTCGAGGGCGAGCGCCTGCACCGCGCCGCCCAAGCCACGGTCGGCCAGCACCGGCGGATGGATGCCGCGCACCACCGAGCGCAGGTCGGAGAGCGCTGCGCTGGTCGTCGCGCGGGCGTCCTCGACCAGGCGGCGCGCCGCCTCCGGGTTCTCGGCCAGTGCCTGGTCGGCCATCCCGAGGCTCATCGACAGGGCCACCAGCCGTGCCTGCGCGCCGTCGTGCAGGTCCCGCTCCAACCGGCGCAGCTCGGCCGCGGAGTGGTCGACCAGCTCGGCGCGGGTCTCGGTCAGCTCCTGCACCCGCTGCTCGAGATCCTCGGTGTGGCCCGGGGTCAGCATCCAGCGGTCGACGGTGCAGCGCATCCTCATCATCGGCTCCAGCAGGAACCACCACAGCGGGAGGGTCACGACCAGCAGCAGCTCGAGCACCATGATCAGCGAGAGCACGAAGCCGAGCGTGGACGCCCAGAGCATCCACGCGAGGTCGCGCCAGGTCATCGGGTCCATCAGCGCGACCCGCAGCGACCCCAGCGGGTGGCGGAGCGGGCCGCCCCGGGGCAGCGGGCGGTAGGCCCGCGGGCACGGCCGGCCCAGGACGGCCCCCGCCATCGCCCGGTGGCGATTCGCGATCCACCGGCTCGCGGGCAGCGAGACCGCCAACAGCAGGACGCCCGCCCAGACGACGAGCAGCGCCGTCCCCACGACCGTGAGCACGAAGACCACCAGCAGCGGGATCGCGAGCGCGGTCTGCGCGGCGGCGTACGCCGTCATCCGCAGCCGGCTCGGTCTGGTCACCCGGGCATCATCGCGCGTCCGGCCCGCCGATGCAGGGGTGCGGAGACCACCACGAACCGGGGTGTGTGCACTCCTGCCGCCCCCGCCGCGGACCGCGAGGCTCGGGGCACCGCCTCGCCGGGAGGCGTGTCCCGAGCACCAGGGAGTCGTCGTGAACCGCACCGGTCAGCCCTTCCGCAACCCGCTCTCCGCCGCGGCCGTCCGCGCCGCGCGCTGGAGCGCCCTGCACCCCTGGCGCGCCATCGTGGGCTGGCTCGCACTCGTCACCGTCTCCGTCGGGCTGGCGATGGCCGTGACGACCGTCGAGGCGAACGACGCCGACTACCGGCTCGGCGAGTCCGGGCGGGCCGAGCAGCTCGTCGCCGAGGCCGGGCTGGAGGACCGGGCCGGCGAGCTGGTGCTGATCGAGGCCGGCTCGGGGGCGACCGCCGACCGGGCCGGGGCCGCGGCCGCGGCCCGCGACCTCGCGGGCGACCTGGCCGCGCTGCCCGGCGTCACGGGCGTGGCGGACCCCGTCGCCAGCCCGGACGGCGGCGCCATCCTGCTCTTCGCCCGGCTGGCGCGGGACCAGGACGACGTCTCGCCGCTGCTGTCGCTGACCGAGCGGGCGCAGGCGGAGCACCCCGAGCTGGTGATCCGCCAGGCCGGCGACGTCTCGGTCGACGACGCGATCGACGAGCGGGTCGGGTCAGACCTGCGCGCGGCAGAGGGAATCAGCATCCCGGTCACGCTGGGGTTGATGCTGCTCGCCTTCGGCGCCCTGGTCGCCGCGGGGCTGCCGGTGCTGCTCGCGGCCACGAGCGTCGCCGTGACGATCGGCCTCATCGCGCCGCTCTCGCACCTGGTGCACGCCGAGGCGACCGTCGCCAGCATGATCGTGCTGATCGGGATGGCGGTCGGCGTCGACTACTCGCTGTTCTACCTCAAGCGCGAACGCGAGGAGCGGGCGAAGGGGGCGACCACGCTCGAGGCCGTCGACATCGCGGCGCAGACCTCGGGGCACGCGATCCTCGTCTCGGGTGGAGCCGTGATGGTCTCGATGATGGGGCTCTTCCTGATGGGCGGCGCCACCTTCAACTCGCTCGCCACCGGCGCGATCGTGGTGGTCGCCGTCGCCGTGCTCGGGTCCGTGACCGTGCTGCCCGCGCTGCTGGCCACGCTCGGCCGGTGGGTCGACCGGCCGCGGGTCCCGCTGCTGTGGCGCCTGACCGCGCGCGTCGGGCGCGGCGGCATCGCGCGGCGCGTGCTGGCGCCCGTCGTACGCCGTCCGCTCGCCGCGCTGGTCGCCTCCGGGCTCGTCGTGCTCGCCCTGGCGCTGCCGGCGATGACGATGCGTCTGCACTCGGCCAACCTGGACACCCTGCCCGCCACGATCCCCGAGGTGGCGACGCTGCGCGCGGTGGGCGAGCAGTTC
>CAVSYA010000016.1:0-101167 GCA_963731985.1 uncultured Actinomycetota bacterium
CGACCGAGCCGATCGAGGGCCGGATCTCTTCGAGCGCGAGGTGCTCGGTGAACCGAATGCTGGTGTATTGGGACCCCGCGTCGGCGTGACAGATCAACTCACCGGCCGTGATCGGACGGCCCTCGCGGTCACGCTGCCACAACGCCATCCGCAACGGGATCATCACCAGGTCTGTGTGCTTGGTCGTGGTGACGTGCCAGGCCACGATGCGTTGGGCGTAGACGTCGAGGATGAACGCGACGTAGACCCATCCGGCCCAGGTGCGGCAGTAGGTGTAGGGGTCGGGCCGGGGCGCCCTGTCAGCTTTGCGGCTGGTGGGTTTCCCCGGCCCGCCCTCCGAACCGGACGTGCCCATTCCTGAGCATCCGGCTCTCCGTCTGGTTCAGGCCGCGGGGGTGCTCGTCCGTGTCACCCAGGGGTTCGGGATTCGGGCTCCTCGGTAGCGATACCGGGTCACGGGGACCGTGGGTGCGCGGAAGAACTCGATCCCGTCCGCCTTGATCTGCCATCCGGGCAGGTGTCGACGGATCACGGTGTGCGTGTTCAGCTTGGGGTGGCGCTTCTTCAGCCAGTCGACGATCCGCCAGAAGGCGAAGTGGTCGACGTAGGAGAAGGTGCGCTTGGATACCCCGTGCTGGAAGTAGCCGCACCAGCCCCTGATCGCCGGGTTCAGCCGACGCAGGAGGTCTGCGAGCGTGCGATGTGCCTTCCGACGGGTCAGTGTCCGGATCTTCGCCTTGATCGAAGCAAGAGACTTCTTCGACGGGTAGGTGTAGACCGTCTGCTTGACGCCGCCGCGTCCTTGCCAGGTCCGGCGCTGGATGCGCCAGCCGAGGAAGTCGAACCCCTCCTCGATGTGGGTCAGGTGGGTCTTCTCCTCCGACAGGCGCAAGCCCATCGGAGCCACCACGCTGGCTACCTCGCCGAACAGCGCTTCGGCGGCCGCACGTGGCCCGCGGACAAGAACGACGAAGTCGTCGGCGTACCGAACAAGCTTCATCGCCGCGCCCCCGGCGCGCAGATGCTTCGCGCGAGTCCATGACGGCCCGAGCGCTTCCCACTTCGTGGTGAAGTGCTCGTCCAGAACGGACAAGGCGATGTTGGCCAGCAGCGGTGAAAAGACTCCTCCAACGCAATGGACAACTTCTGTTTCGAGGTGTCGCTGGTCTACCGGCGGCTGGAGCGGCTGCCGCGTGTCGCCGACCATGAGTGACATTGTGAGTAGTATGTTTGTGTCATGGCTGGTGGTGGTCGCGCTCGTCGTGATGAGTCCGCGATGCGCGTCAACGCAGCCGCTGAAGCTCTGGCCGGCGGCGCCACGGTCGCGGACGCGGCGCGGGAGCTGGCCGACCGGTTCGGAGTCTCGCAGCGGCAGGCGCGCCGCTATGTCGAGCGCGCCGCTGCGGATGGACCCGTGGCGGTGCCGGACGCGACCTCGACGTTCACCGTCAAGCTGCCGGTGGCGCTGGCCGCCCGGGTGCGCGAGCACGCGGCCGGGTCGGGACGCACGATCTCCTCGGTGGTCGCCCAGGCGCTGGAGGAGTTCTTGTCCCGACGAGGTCGGGAGCGTCGGCGCGGGTGAGCAAGCAGACGGTAGAGGCCGAGTACGTCTTCGACCGTCACGGGCCAGCGGAACTGTCGGTGGCCTACCGCATCCTGGTTCCCGAGCGGCGTGCCCGCATCGACGCGCACGCCGAGGAAGCGAGTCACGCTGATGAGCAACGCGGCGATCTATGCCCGGGTGTCCTCGGCCCGGCAGAAGGAACAGCAAACGATCGACTCCCAGACCGCGGCGCTGAACGCCCAGGCCGAGCAGCTGGGGCTTGAAGTCCCGTCCGACTGGGAGTTCTGCGACGACGGGCACTCCGGCGCCACGTTGGTGCGGCCCGGGCTGGAGAAGCTGCGGGACCTGGTGGCCCAGGTCCCGGTGGAAACCGTGATCGTCTACGCCCCGGACCGGCTGGCCCGCAAGTACGCCTACCAGGCGCTGCTGATCGAGGAGTTCGCCAAGCACGGCACCTCGGTGGTGTTCGTCAAGGGACCGAGTTCGGACACCCCAGAAGACGCGCTGCTGGTTCAGTTCCAGGGCATGATCGCGGAGTACGAACGAGCCCAGATCCTCGAACGGACCCGTCGCGGCAAGTCCCACCGCGCTCGCCAGGGCACGGTGAACGTGCTGTCCGGAGCGCCGTTCGGCTATCGCTACCTCCGCAAGAGCGAGCACGCCGACGCCACCTACGAGGTCCTCCCGCACGAGGCCGCGGCCGTGGCAGAGATCTTTCGCCGCTACGTCGAGGACGGCGTGGCGATCGCCGAGCTCGCGCGCTGGCTCAGCGCGACCGAGGTGCCGACCCGCACCGGCAAGACCCGCTGGGACCGCTCCACGGTCTGGGCGATGCTGCGCAACCCCGCCTACGCCGGACGAGCCTGCTTCGGCAAGACGATGCGCACCAGCGACCAGCCCGGCCTGAACCGCACCGCCCGACTCGCCGGCCGTAGCGCCCCGAAGTCCTACTCGGTCGCCGACCGTGACCGCGCCGACTGGGTCGAGATCCCAGTCCCTGCCCTGGTCACCGAAGACACCTGGCAGCGAGCCCAGCAGCGGCTGGCCGACAACAAGCACTTCGCGGCCCGCAGCAGCAAGGTCCCCTCGCTGCTGCAGGGACTGGCTGCCTGCTCGGGCTGCGGATACGCCTACTACCGCAGCCACACCACCACCTCGGCGGGCAACAAGATCTACTACTACCGCTGTCTGGGCTCGGATGCCTACCGCTACGAGCACGGCGCGGTCTGCGACACCAAGCCGGTCCGCACCGACTACCTCGACAAGGCCGTGTGGGACCACATCGGTGGTCTGCTCGCCGACCCGCAGCTGGTCCGCACCGAGATCGACCGCAGGCTCGACCAGCTGCGCACCGCGGACCCGACCACCGCCCAACAGCAGCGCCTTGAACAGGCGTTGGCCAAGACCACCGCGGCGCTGACCCGACTGATCAGCGCCTACCAAGAGGAACTCATCTCCCTCGATGAGCTCCGTGAGCGCACCCCCGACCTGCGGTCCCGGGAGAGAAGCCTGCATACCCAGCTCGATGCAGTCGCGACCCAGCTCGTCGACCGTGAGGCCTACCTCAGGCTCGCCGAGAACCTCGAGACCTTCCTCGCCAGGCTCCGCGACAACACCGAGCACGCCGACACCCGCGAGCAGCAGCGCGTGCTGCGTGCCTCGGAGATTTCGGACAGTGGACAAATTAGAGTCCATTCCGGAATGGAGGATGTTTGTTAATGTCGGAGAAGCGTCGTAAGTTCACGCCCGAGTTCAAGGACGAGGCGGTGAAGATGGTGCTCGAGTCGGATCGGCAGATCGCGGAAGTCGCTCGAGAGATCCATGTGAATCCGGGCACGTTGGGGAACTGGTGTGCCAAGTACCGCAAGTCTCACCCTGTCGAGGAAGAGCCGATGGCGATCTCGGAGCGCGCTCGCCTTCGTGAACTCGAAGCAGAGAATCGTGAACTGCGAATGAAGAACGAATTTTTGGGAAAAGCGGCGGCCTTCTTCGCCCAGGAGTATCGGTGAACGCGAAGTACGAGTTCATCGACGCGGAGAAGGACAACTTCCCGATCTCGAAGATGTGCGCGTGGGCGGGGGTGTCGCGGTCGGGCTACTACGACTGGGTGGACCGTCCCGCCTCGGCGGCTGCGCAACGTCGCGAGCGGCTGGCGGCGGTGATCGAGGCCGCCTTCGACGACTCCGATGCCACCTACGGCTACCGGCGCATCCACGCAGCCCTGGTCCGGATGGACGTCGATGAGGACGCCAGTCCGGAGCTGGTCCGGGCGCTGATGCGCGAGCTGGGGCTGGTGCCCTGCCAGCCGCGGCCGTTCCGGCCGACCACCACCATCGCCGGCGACGCCGCCGCGGTGCCCGACCTCCTCGGTCGCGACTTCACCGCCCAGGCACCGGGAACCAAGCTCGTCTCCGACATCACCTACATCGGCACAGACGAGGGCTGGCTGTACCTGGCCACGGTGATCGACTGCGCGACCAAGGCATGCATCGGCTATGCCATGGCCGAGCACATGCGCACGGCCTTGGTGGTCGAGGCGGTGGATATGGCCGCCCGTAATGACACGCTCCAACCCCAATGCGTGGTGCACTCAGATCGCGGCACTCAGTATATGAGCGATGAATTCGCCCGCGCCACGCACAGACTCGATCTTCGTCGCTCGACAGGAAGGACGGGGGTATGTTTCGACAATGCCTTGGCGGAATCGTTCAATGCGGCCGTAAAGGTCGAGCGGGTGAACCGGGTGACCTATCCGACCCGAGAGTCCGCCAAGAACGATGTCGCGCGATACATCGAATTCCGCTATAATCGCCTACGTCTGCATTCAACACTCGGCTACCGCACCCCACAAGAGGTCCACGACGAGTACTGGAACCAGCAGCAGGCAGCCTGAAACCCACAATTGATCACTGTCCGAAATTTGCGCGGCGGCCCCTGCTCGTCAAAGAGGTCCTGATCGGCCCCGAGCACATCACCATCCGCCACTGCATCCCCACCAGAGGCGGCACAACCACCCCCACGATGGAGGCAACAGATGAAGACTCCGACAAGGAGGAAGACCGAAGTTCGCACTTGCGTTGGAGGAGTCAGGATCCCACCCTGCGGGGTGCCGGTGCGGGTGTCCCTGTTCAGGCCGTCCTCGGTGAGGACACCAGCCTTGAGGAACGCCCGGATCAGCCCCAGAACACGCTTGTCGGCGATCCGGCCACGGACTCGCTCCATCAGGGCGGTGTGGTCGATCTCGTCGAAGCACGCCTTGATGTCACCCTCGAACACCCACTCATAGGAGCGGTTGCCCGTCGTGTAGAAGTGAATCTCAGCGACCGCGTCCTGGGCTCGCCTTCTCGGCCGGAGCCCGTAGGAGCAGGGTTCGAAGTCGGCCTCGAAGATCGGCTCCAGCACCAGCTTCAGGGACGCCTGAACGATCCGGTCTGTCATCGCCGGGATGCCCAACGAGCGGGTCTTCCCGTTCCCCTTCGAGATGATGCGCTGACGCACCGGCAGCGGCGTGAACTCCCCGGACTTCACCTGCTGACGCAGGTCGGCGAGCATTCCGATCACATCTTCCGCGGGGACGAACCGTGGCACGATCCCGTCCACCCCCGCCGTGCGACCACCCTTGTTTCCCCGCACCCGGTCCCACGCCGCCATCAGGAACGCGGGATCGTGCACGAGGTTGAACACATCATCGAACCCACGGCCAGGATCGGCCGTCGCCCAACGGTGCAGCTTCGTCTGCATCGCAAGTACCCGGGACCACGCCACCGTCGTATCGACGACGTCACTGGGCCACGGAACACCCGTATTCACCGGCGTCTCTCCTTCTCATGCATCAGTTGCTGCCGAACCAAACTGAGCCCCTTCGCCGTGTGGCCGGCTTTCCCGGCCTCGGACTACTACGGACTCTCCGTCCCCTGCCGCCGGCATCGGTCGGCGACGGACCTTCCCACCCGGCCCGGGCTGGCCGCCCGGGACCGGTGGGGACCACCGGCAGGGTTCCCACGTTCACTGTTGACCGTTCGACGGGACCGGCATCCAGCTATGCCCCTGCACCATCGCCATGGCTACGCCGCAGGCCTTCACCATGGCCTCCCGGGCCGACGACATTCTCCGACCCGGGAGTTCCCCACCCGACCCTCGGCGGCCCCAGCCGAAGCCGAGCGCCGATAGGTCGGGACGGGTACGCGGTGCGACCCAGCCCATGTCCGCCAGGTTCCGGGCTGGTGGGTGCGCTTGAGGGGCGTTCAGACACTGGTTCCTCACGTATGCCTCTCCGTCTTGCTAGCCGAGCCCGCACCATCTGGCAGTACTGGTACGCCTCGTCGTTGTCAGGGCCGCTGTCCACCCTCACCCCCGTCCCGGGGATCAGGCTGCCCTCAGCTTCACCGTGCTGCTGCGACAGCACGGCGGTGGTGGTCTCTCACCCCCACTCGGTTCAACAGCGCCTCGTGGCGCACCAGATCGGCCACCCACAACTGGTTCGGGGCGCTCGCGACGAACTTGCGGTCCACGAGGTCTTCGGGCCGACCGGTCTCGGCGCCGTCACCGATGGTGGTCTTGCGGGTCTTCTCCCTGGGGATGCCGCGCAGTCCATCGGCTCGCATGAGCCGCTCCACGGTGCAGCGGGCTACTCGGACGCCTACGCGGTTCAGCTCGGCGTGGACCTTACGAGCGCCGTAGACCCCGAAGTTCGCCTTGTGGGCGACCTTGATGTCGTTGACCAGGGCGGCGTCACGCACGCTTCGCGCCGAGGGTGGCCTGGTCTTGGCCCCTACTTGATTCTGCGGTCGAGCTCCGCGGCCGCGAAAAAAGCCGCGGACGTGAGGCTGTCGCACGAATCGTCGAGCGGCGTGACGGTGTTGGGCATGGATGGCGAGGGGACCGGGCCCCGCCTGACTCGTGCCACCGGGGTGTGTCACTGAGCGCCGATCCCGAGCGCGTCGAGGATCGCCTCGGCGACAGGCGTGGTCGGGTCCTCGGCGACGTGTTCGTGGCCGGCGATGCGGACGGTGATCTGCTGGATCGGTCGCAGGGTCTGGACGATCTTCTTGATGCTCAGCCCGGTAGCGTTCTGCAGGTGGCGCGCGATCGCGAGGGCAGCGAACACGATCGTGAGATGAGCCTCAATCGCCTCACGGGTGTGGTGGAACATCGGCCGCGCAGCCAGGTCGGTCTTCGACATCCTGAAGGACTGCTCGACGTGCCACAGGTCGTGGTAGCTCGCGATCACCTCGCCCGCTGGCATCAGACTGAGGTGTTTCTGAGTTCCCGATAGAGATGCGCGGCGAATCAAACAACATCGTCGGGCCCGTGGGTGGTGGCATCTTCTCGTGCTGCTCGGTTGACTTCAAGGCGTCGATGGCGGGCTTGCTGGAGGCCGGCTTCGCGGGCCTTGCGGATCGCCTCGCCACGGCCTTCGTGTTCGTCGTCGGGGGTGACGTAGCCGATGCCGGCGTGCAGCCGGACCCGGTTGTAGTGCTCCCGGACGATGGCGAGCTCGGCGCGCAGGGTGGCCGGGTCCTCGATCGTGAGCAGGTGCGGGTTCTCGATCTTGATCGTCCCGTTCAGCGACTCGATCCAGGCCTGGTCGGTCGGTGTGCCGGGCCGGCCGAAGTGCTGCGCGATCGCGCACAGCGCCATGAACTCCCGCGTCGAGCCGGAGGTCATCTGGGGTCCGTTGTCGCTGACGGCGAGCAGGACCGGTCGGACCTCGTCGTCGGAGCCGATGTCGACCAGCCCGTCGTCGTGACGAGCATCGATGAGGTCGAGGAGGCCTTCGGCTTCGAGGGCGCCGGTGAAGGCGACCTCGACCTGGGTGTGGGTCTCCTCGGCCGAGACGATCTCGGTGATCCACTTCCGGGACACCAAGTCCTCGATGATCAGCACCGCCATCCCGGCCCGGGTGAAGTGGGTCGTATCGAGGGTCCAGATGCTGTTCGGGGTGTACTCCACCCAGTCCGGGAACGGTCGCTTCTTCGAGCGTCCAGGCCGCGGGAGCGGACGAAAGTGCAGGTCAGCGACGTGGAGCACCCTCCGGACGGTGGACGGGGAGACCCACACCCGGGACAGGTAGGAACCCCGGTGGGCGAGCTTGCGGTGGGACCGGTCGACCTCGCCCCACTCCTCGAACAACGCCAGGATCTCGGCCTCTTCTTCGGGCAAGACCCCGTGCATCGGGCTCCCACCGGGGGCGGAGTCAGCCAGCCGACCTCGGGCACGGCGCGCGTACCAGCGATGGGCACGGACCTCGCCGAGCTCGAGGACACCGCAGGCGCGGCGGATGGTCCAGCCGGCATCGAGCGCCTCGTCAACCAGGTCCAGCAGCCCGGCCTTGGTGGCCGCGTCGACCCGGTGCGGGACCCGGCCACTCAGCCCCAACCGCCTTTTCCCTCCACCATCGTGAGCTTGACCGCGAGCTCCTTGCACGCCTCCGACAACCGGGCGATCTCGGCCCTCGCCGCCTCCAGCTCGTAGTCCCGCTGCCGGGCCTTCACGCCGGGCTTGGATGCCGCCAACGCCGACAGGGCGCCTTCCTTGGCGACCTGCTTGATCCGCATAATCGTGGACCGGTCGACCTGCTGGGCCGAGGCGACCTCGGCGACCGTGGCCTCCTGCCGCACCAGCTGCAACCAGATCTCGTACTTCTGCGACGGCGACAAGAACCGCTTCGCCCGACGCCTGTTCGACGGTTCGTTCTCGGACATGACCTGATCCTCCTGTTGGGGTTGGAGGACCCGTCGGATGTGGTCTGATCGACACGCCGATCTCTATCGCGAAGTCAGGCGCAAACCAAGACCGGCTTCGATGTTGGTGACGTAGCCCTTCAATCCCACGAGTTCGCGTGCCCTGGCCAGTGAGGTCTCGTCGAGCTCGTTGGCGCCGTTTCGGGTCTTGACGAACCGTGGCGCCCTGGCGGCCTTCTCCCCGGCCACGACGGCACGGGCCTTGTTCTCCTGCTGGGTCAGGGTCGTGTTGTCGCGCACCGCCCGCTTACGCGAGTAGGCCCACACCGCGCGCCACGACTTCGCATGCACGGCCGGGTCCCAGACCGGCTCGGCTCGACGCTTCGGGTCGCTGTTCTTCACCGCGGTGCCGCGTTGGTCGCGTGGGGTGATGGTGTCGATGACCTGCCCGTCGGTGAATGCGGTGCCGTGCCAGCGGAAGTGGGACTCCAGGTCCTTCGGTGCCTTGGTGACCCGGGAGCCGACGATGAACCGCAGCCCGGCCTCGTCCAGATCACGCAGGTTCGCCGAGGACAACATCCCGGCGTCGGCGACGACGACCATGTCCGCGATGCCGTGTCGCTCGGCGAACTGCTTGACGATCGGGATGATCGTCAAGGTCTCGGCCTTGTTGCCCTCGAAGCAGCCGATCTCGAGTGGGAACCCGTGTCGGTCGACCAGCAGCCCGACCACAACCTGCGGGTCGACGCGGCGCTCCTTGCTGTAGCCGACCTTGCGAAGCTCGTCTTCCTTCTCTGCTTCGAAGTACAGCGTCGTCACGTCGTACAGCACCAAGCTCACGTCGCCATGAGTCATCGCATGGCTGAAGCAGGCCGTAGCGATCTGGGCCCGGTAGTCACGCCCGGTGGCTCGTTGCAGCGAGCGGAACATCGTGCGCAGCGACGCCGACGCCACCCCGATCTCGTTCAGCGCTCGCACCGAGTCGGCCTTCGAGGTCGGCTCAATGATCCGCGCCAGCACGAGTTGGGCGAAGGCCTCATCACCGATGGCATCGAACCCCAGCCGGGCGTACGCCTCGGTCAGGACCTGCCACAACAGCGCCGAGCGCTTGCTCGTGATCAGGCCAGGCCGCTGCGGCACGCCTTCATCCTCGAGCCCGACGATCTCAAGGTCGAGAGGCTCCTGCCCCTCATGCAGCCGCCGGCGTGCCTGGGCCATGAGCACTGCCATCTCGGTGTTGGTTCGGGCCGTGCCGACGTGCTCGACCACGACGTCGCGCCCATCACGACGCTCAGCGATCTGGACCTTCGTGCTGCCCGATCGACCCGGGGACCTCCGCACGAACACCACCGGCCGGACCCTACCGAGCCCCGGGGTGTGTCAATCAGCAACGTCGCAGCGCGCTCACCTGCGAAGACGCCGACGCAGTCACCGATCCGCGGTCAAGTGGCACGAGTCAGGTGAGGCTGTCGCACGAATCGTCGAGCGGCGTGACGGTGTTGGGCATGGATGGCGAGGGGACCGGGCCCCGCCGGGGCCTTTCAGCTCAGTCGGTAGATCTTGAGCAGGTTGTGGGTGGCGCAGATCAGCTTCCACTCGCTGTCCGCGGCGGTCAGACCTCGTCGGGAGATGCTCCGGATGCCTCGGTTGTGCTTGATCTGGGCGAAGACGGGCTCGATGCTCGGGGCCCTCTTGTTGTAGGTCTTGCGTCCCCGCGGGCTGTCAAGCTTCGCGATCATCGTCGTGGTCAACGGGTCTGGATCGCCTGTCCGGCGTCGTCGTAGGAGCTGGTTGACCCTGGCCCTGGTCACCCCGAGTTGCTCGGCTGCTTGGAGCTTGCCGATCTCGCCGGCCTCGACGCGGTCGAGGATCGCGGTGCGTGCCTGCTCGGCCTCGGCGATCCTCTTCAGCTGCCGTGCCCGTCCCGGGGCGATGAACGACTCCACACCCTTCAAGGCGACGTTGTCGATGCTCCAGTAGCCGGCGTCGGCGACGACCCTGCGGACGCGGCGTTGCTCCCCGGCGGTCTTGAGGTTCCTCCTCGTCGCGATGATCATCGGCGCATAGGTGGGGGCGTCCATGGCGAGGTTGGTGACCTCGGCGGCGACCACGAACTGGTCGGTGGTTGCCACAGCCTGCGCGTTGTAGCCCTGCAGGTAGCCGTCCTTGGTCTTCAGCAGCCTGCTGTCGGGGTCGGTGACGTTGGCCTGCCCGCGTGACTTGTGCGTGGTCGCGTCCGGCGAGGGCCGCCGCCCACGGATCGGCTTGCCGGTTGCGGCCTGCTTCTCGGCACGTCTGGCCAGGTGCGCTTCGTAGGACTTCTCTGCTGCCTCGGCCTCGAGCTCCTCGAGCAGGGCTCGAAGCCGCGCGCGACGCCCACCCCGACCGCCAAGACCCCCGGGCGGGCAGGCGTCATCCTTGCTGATGGACGCGTCCTCGGCTGCGTCGGTGACGGCGGCCTCGGCCAGGATCTCTTCGGCGATCTGCTCGGCCGTGCGACTGGCATCTCGCGACGCGTTGGCGTTCAGCTTCGTGCCGTCGATGGCGACCAGCCCGGGACGCAGCAGACCGGCGCGGGCACATACCGCGAGGACCTGGCCGAACAGGCCTGCGATCGCGGCCTCGTGGTTGGCCCGGAACCGGGCGAGCGTGGCGTGGTCGGGCTGCTGGTTGGCCGCGACCACCCGGAAGGCGACGTCCTCGACCAGACGCCTCTCGATCCTGCGGCTGGAACGCTCACCCACGCAGTAGGCGTAGACGAGCACCCCGAGCATCATGCGCGGGTCGTAGGCCGCACCGCCACGGCCGTCGAGCCGGTAGCCAGCCACGAACGCCGACACGTCGAGCTCGGCCACGACATCGATGACGAACCAGGCCAGATGGTCCTCAGGCAGCCAGTCGGCCACCGACGGCGGCATCAACAGCAACTGCTCTCGATCGACCAAAGTGAAGTTGTAGGCCACGCACCAAGCATTTCGCGTCCGCCGCCACCAGATGGTGCGCAACACCGGACCGCCGCGCCCGATTCGTGCGACAGCCTCACGTCTTCAGGATCTCGTTGGCCCGACGAAGCTCGCGCACCTCACGTTCGAGCTCGGCCAGCCGCTGAACGTCATCGGTCGGCGTGCCGGGCCTGGCCCCGCCGTCGATCTCGGCCTGACGTACCCAATTGCGCAGGGCCTCGGGGTGAACCCCGAGCTGATCGGCGACCCGCTTGATCGCCCCACGAGCGGACTCTGGATCCCTCCGGGCGTCCATCGCCATCCGCGTGGCTCGCCGCTGGAGCTCAACGCTGTACTTCCTCGGTGCTGCCATGACTCTCATCATCCTTCCCAGGATTGAGAGCCTCCATCAGACCCGGGGCGATTCACCATCACCCCGCGCGATCGGCGCGGGACCGCAGCCAAGACCAGCGACCCGCGTCGGCGGGCCGAACCCGTCTGGGACCCGACGGTGCATGTGAAGTCGTGGCGGGCGGTGTGGGCGTACTCCACCAAGAGGGCGGTGCGGGACAACAAGACCCTCAGGTTGCAGAAGAACAAGGCCCGCGCTGTGGTCGCCGGGGAGAAGGCCGCTAGGACGCCGCGGTTCGTCAAGACCCGTAACGGCGCCAACGAGGTCGACGAGACCTCGCTGGCCAGGGCTCGTGGACTGGTCGGGTTGAAGGGCTACGTCACCAACATCGAAGCCGGCCTCATGCCAGCTGGCGAGGTCATCGCGAGCTACCACGACCTGTGGCACGTCGAGCAGTCCTTTCGGATGTCCAAGACCGACCTCGCCGCCAGGCCGATCTTCCACCACACCCGCGAGGCGATCGAGGCGCACCTCACGATCGTGTTCTCAGCGCTCGCAATCGCCCGCCACCTGCAAAACGCCACCGGGCTGAGCATCAAGAAGATCGTCCAGACCTTGCGGCCGATCCAGCAGATCAGCGTGCGGATCGCCGGCCACGAGCACCGTGCCGCCGACCCGATCACACCGACTGCCGACAGGATCCTGACAGCGCTACGGATCAGTCCTCAGTGACACACCCCGGTGGCACGAGTCAGGACCCGCCGCCTCGCGCACGGCTTCCGCAACTTCGAGCACTACCGGCTGAGGATCCTGCTCGCTGCAGACGGATCACGCCCCTACAGACGCCGGCCAGACAGGGCGGTCAACCATGCTCAATCCTGAAGAGCCGGACAAGGCTGGCCCATGCTTGATTCCGTAGAGCCGTGAAGACCATGGTCAGGAGGGCCTCGATGACATCCCTGAGAAACCACACATCACCCTGAAAATGTGCGGAAGCCAGTCTCATACAATGGACGTACGAATTACATCCCAGGTGTGAACTGAAATGATGAGATGACAATGTGTTGAGGGCGGTCCGGAGGCGCTTCACAGCAGATCCATATGTTCATATGCACCTGCGCGTCTCCCGGTTCGATTGACGTCGACGCTCGGGTGAGGTGAAGGATATTATCGTTCACGTCGCGCGCGACCCAGGTGACCCATCCCGGCTGCCAGGTGAACGTGTGTGTCGTCGGTTGCTGTGCACCAATCGTCCAGCTCCGGCTGTACGACTCGTCCTCCTCGTAGTACAACACCGAGTACATGTTGCGCGCGCCGCTGGTGCGTCCGAAGCGTGCAATCTCGATGTCAACCTCCCGGTCCCCTGGCGCACCTGGCTCATAGGTGAAGAACCCTGCGACGGCGTTCTCGTGGAACCCGTCAATTCTACTTTCTACGGTCCACTCGTAGGTGCCGTAGCCCCAGCCTTCTTGTTCGCTGACCACCGCGCCTCCCTGCCAGACCCCGTCAATACGCTCCAACCGAAGGTTGAGGTGACCTTCATCGTCCACCCACGCATGGCGTCCGGAGAACCCACCCACCGTGGTTGGACCCGCGCCGTCAGGTTGATGAGTGACGTTCCACAGGTGGCCCGAGAACGTAATCTGCTCGTTGACCGTGGCTGGTGGTGTCCCGACGATCGCTGGTGGCGGCGCTGGTGACGGCGCCGATGGCAGCGCTGACGGCGGCGCCGGTCTCGGCGCTGATGTCGGCGCTGATGAGTCCGAGCCCACCGGCGGCGACGTCTCGTTAGAACACGATGTCAGGGCGACCACGGCAGCCAGTGACACGCCGAGGACACCCCTCATCACCGGTCGACGCGGGTGAAGACCCGCCACCCATCGTCGGTGTTGGTCACCTCGTAGGAGTCGGACACATAGAGGGCGTTTACCAGCACGAGCTGTGCCGCGTTCTGCGCTGGGTTACCGGTTTCATCGCCCCGGATAATCACACGAGCGAACCGCTCTTCTTGCACTGCAGCGACAATGGCCGGGTGCCAGGCGGGGGTCGGTGTCCAGAAGTCGTATGTCTCGAGCCAGCGGATGTCGTAGTCCTCATCGCGAGTGTGGTAGTCCATCACGGTCGCGTTTACCGCGAGGTACGTCCCAGAGACAGGATTCTCTTCTATCAATTCGAGCACCGGTGAAACGTCACCCCAGTACACCAGTTGGTTGGATCGCACCTCGGCGTTGAGGGCCATGACGGCGAGAATGACTATCACCGGTGCGAACACGAGCCGTGTCCGCGAGATTCGGTCGAGGCCGGTGCCCGCTAGCGGGGCAAGGAACACTGCCGCCCATCCGAGGTGCTTCTCGAACGACGACAGTTCGCCCAGCATCATGTGCGAGACGGGTAGCATGGCGGCTGCTCCCGCGAAGGTCAGCGCGACCGCTGCCATCCTCCACGATCGGGTTGACATCACGACCAACCCGAACAAGGCAATCAACAACATGATCCCGAGGTTCGCCCAGAGCAGGTCGATCAGGTAGGAGCGCGATGCCGGCGCAATGACTCCGAACGATCCCTCCTCACGGTTGACGGTTGTGTTGCTGATCCCCTCCCTGATCGACGGTGAGGCGAAGTACAGCCCGACCGCCGCCAAGCCGACGGTCGTCGCTAGCGCCACCAACGTACGCGCCACGGGACGGGCGCCACTGGAGAACAACACAAGAGCGAGTATGGGTGCGGCGAAGGCTGCGCCTGTGTACTTGAATCCCATTGCAAGCGTCAGCAGGATCCCCACCATGAGCGCTGCGCGCAGGCTGGTCTTGGCGACACCCAGGTATGCGGCTCCCACAAGGAGGGTGATGCACATCGCGTCGTGCGTGGCGTGTTGACCGAGAAAGATCACCGGCCCGACAAGCGCGAGTGCCGCGGCGGCCAGCACTCCGGCGCGGTAGTTGACCAGGCACATGGTGATCCGCGTGATCAGCACGATGGTGATGACCATCATGACGCCGCTGACAAAGCGAGTCAGCCCCAGTCCGCCAACGGCGTCGATACCCGCAGCTATGACTGGGTAGAGGAAGGGCAGCCCGGATATGACGCCGGCCCTGTCGGGGGCCGCTCCGTCGCTGAACCAGTAGTCCCAGTACTCGTATCCAGTGTTGATGTAGAGCGCCTCGTCCACGAAAGCCGTCGGATCGTGAATGGCCAGGCTCAGAATCGAGAACAGCAGCGCCACGAGGGCGACCGGTAGCCACGGCGTGTACTGCCGCGCCCGGGCACGATGACGCTCAGGTACGTATTCAGCGAACGCTTCGTGCCACCGCAGTGGACGAGCGCTGTCGAGGTACTGAACGTGGGTAGTCACGACCTACCTCTCGTTGTCTCGAGAAATGTGGGCGCTACCGCGTCGTCAGCAGGTGTGGACACCGTGTTCCTGCCCAGTCGCTTCAACTTGTTCCAGCTGGCCTTGCGTCCGAACTGATAGTTGAGTCCGGAGAACGCTGTTACAAGATTGATGACGTGACTGTAGAATAAGTGCTCGATGTACGACATCAGGACCAGGCGCTTGTCCTCGTGGTCGAGTGTCAGGGCATACAGCAAGACTCCCGCTTGGATCGTCGCCAAGACCACATAGAAGAACAGCAGAGTCGAGGGGTTGCCCTGCATCACGACTCGGACGACCGCCGACATGAGCACGACGGAGATGAACGCGTCGACCCACGGGAAGATCGCGCAATAGGGAAGTCCGATCAGCCCCATGGCTCCGTACCGGCGATTACCGAGCATCACCCGGTGCTTCCGCAGAACCTCGAAGTTGCCGTACGCCCAGCGGTAGCGCTGTTTGAGGAAGTCGCGTAGGTTTTCGGGCGCCTCGGTGTAGGCGAGGGCCAGCGGGTTATACACCACGCGGAGGTTGTGACGCGCCAGCGTGACGGTGATGTCCATGTCCTCCACGATGGTGTCTGACGAGTACCCGCCGATGGTAGTCAACGCCTGTCTACGGAACGCGCCGATGGCCCCTGAGATCACCTGCATGCAGCCCATATGGGAGAACGCGCGACGTTGAATCGTGAGTCCCGAGATGTACTCGGCGGTTTGATGGCGCGTCAGGAAAGACCCGCGGTTCGCCACCCGGACGTTACCGCCGACGGCAGCCACGATCGGGTCCTGGAAGGAACGCACCAGCTGAGCTACCGTGTCGGGCACGAAGATCGAGTCGGCGTCTACGCATACGATGATCTCGCCAGACGATTCGACAATGCCATGATTGAGAGCGCTAGCCTTGCCGCCATTTTCCTTTGAGAGCACCTGGAAGTGATCACCGTCACCGTCTTGACGCAACGAACGCAAGACGTCCCACGTGTCATCGGTCGAGCCGTCATCGACGAGGATGATCTCGATATTGTCGTACGTCTGATCGCGCAGACTGACGACACAGTTCTCAACTGTGATCGACTCGTTGTAGCACGGTACGATCACCGACACCATGGGCTGGTAGTCGTCCGGGTCAGTCCTTTCGAGGGAGAGCGTCAGCTCGCGGTCGTGGCGCCGTGCATAGACCACGAACACAACGATCTTCGTGGAAAGCACAATCAGAAGCATGATGGTGACGAGTAGCAGAATCACAGGTTCAGTTCACAACCTTCTGTGCGCCATATGCGACGGCTGCATGTGTCTGCGGGGTCCTGCCGTCGCTCAAGGTACGCAATACTTGAATGAACAATGCGCGCTTCGCTGCCGCCTCCATCTTCATTCCGGGGAAGAAGCCCAATGCGGGTGCGCTGGTCGCGTCAAGGAGGTCGGTGGGGTGGATCAGGAACGATGTGTCGAGTTGAAGCACTCGCGCGAGTCGGTCGAACGTCCGTAGGTACGTGAGCGCCAGCCACGGTGATCGACTGGCAAGGAGCACCAGGTAGGAGCCGTGGACGGGGAGTCTCAGGCCCGGCATCGTCGTGACTGGGATTCTCATTGGTTCGTCGCCCCCACGGATTCTCTGTGTTGCGACGATGGTCCGAAGAGACCCGTAGGTGGGCTCCGTATCACTGCGTCCGGCTACGAATCTGTGGTACGCCCGCAATGCTGGAAGCAGGATCGTCGGTAGCACCGACGCGTCGTACAGATAGCCCACGGTCTTCAGCACATGAGTGAGCTGCGGGCTGTTACCGAACGATGGACAGCGGAACCCGAGCGGTGTGCCCGTCACCGCGTGGATCGCTTCACGTGAACGGATCAGGTCGGCGTAGATCGCCTGCTCGTCCAGTCCGGGCAGTTCGCCGCGATGCAACCACGAGTGGTCGGCAATCTCATAGCCGTGTGCTGCCAAATCCGACATCATTCTCGAGCCGTGGGCGGTCGTCGCGTCGCGTCCGACAGCAAACATCGTCGCATCGCGGATGCCCACGGTGTCCAGCAGCGACACCACGGCGTCGCTGGTCTGCGGGAGGACCGTCTTCGCGGACTCCCAGTCGGCCATGCCGCGAGCGCGCTGATACGTCCACGCGTCATCCAAGTCTACGGACACTAGCAATCGACTCACAGCGTCTCCTCCAACTCTGCAACCACCGAGTTGGCTAGCCGCGTCGATGAGTTCCACGAGGTGACGTTTGGATACACCTGAGCGGTGGTTGCCATGAACACCGGACCGTCCCCGATGCGTGCCTTGGGTGGCTCGTAGCCCAGCGGCCAGATCGGCTCGACGAAGGGTGCGCGGAACACGAACGTCTGGGCGATGTCTTGCTCGGTCAGGCCCTGCAGTTCACGGAACTGACGTCCCCAGCGTTCGGCGATAGCCTCATCCGACTCGGAGAACAGCTCGGAGTTGCGGTCGGTGTAGCGCATGACGTAGTTCAAGTTGCAGCCCGCCACCTGCCCGATGAGGGTGGACATCTCCACGACGCCGTCGAACTCGATCCCGTCGTTGAGCACCGGCGTCCAGTAGTGCCCCGTCATCGGCTGCCTCGTCAAGAAGAGCGCGTTCACCACTCCGACGTACGGAAGGTCCGGCACGTCGATGAGCCCCCCGAGTCGGTCCGAGGCGACGCGACTCAGCAGCGGCAGGGGCAGCGTGGAGATCGCGCGTCGCGCGACGTGCGTCTCGCCGTTGGCGGTCACGTAGACCTTGTCGGTGTCCGCGTCGAGACCCTCGACCGGCGCGTTGAGCAGGATGCGCCCCCCCTTGGCCTCGATGTCGTCTGCGATGGCTCTCGCAAGACCTCGGTATCCACCGGGCGGGTAGCCGCGGAGCGCCTTGTTGCCCTCGCGCCCGGCCCGCTGCCAGACGTAGCGAGCGGGGACTTCGCCAGCCGCCTCACCGAACTTCGACCGGAACAACGGGAACCAGACGTCGTCCCACAGCTTCTCGCCGTAGATCGACGTCAGCCACTCGCGCGAGCTGGTGTTCTCGAGGTCGCGGAGTCGTCCCGCGGCGCGCATGGTGAGGGCGCCGAGCCCGAGTCGAAGACGCGAGCGCAGCGGTAGGGGTGTGTAGCGCAGCAGGTCCATCGGGGTGTTGAAGTCGTAGAACTCCCAGCCTTCGACCATGCCCATGGTCGTCTCCCGCCACGTGTAGGAGTCCGCCGCACCCAGGGCCTCCACCAGCGCCAGCAGGTCGTCATCCGACGGCATCGTGCAGTGGTAGAAGCACTCGATGGCGCGTCCCTCGTAGGAGAACGATCGGCCGAGACCGCCCAGCTGGTGACTGGCCTCGAGCAGCGTCACGTCGTGACCGTGACTGACCAGTCGGTGCGCCGATGCCAGGCCGGCGATACCGCCGCCGAGGACGAGTACGTCGCTCACTCACAGGCTCCGAAACGGTACGGGTGACACGCGGTCACGGATGGCGAGGTAGAGGTACTGACGGATGGTCGCCCACAGTTTCAGCTTGGAGGCGGACTCCTTGCGGTCGTAGCGCAGGACCATCGGGACCTCGGCGATGCGGGGGGTGGCGTGTCGAAGCTTTAGAAGCAGTTCGACCATGACCGCAAACCCGCGCTCCTCGACCAACCGCTCGTGGTAGTGGCTCGAAGCCCGACGAATCAGTGACACGCGGTACGCGCGGTAGCCCGTCGTGAAGTCGTTGATGCCCTCCAGCGGGAACAGGGTCCGGAACACGACGGCCGCCGCGCGCGACAGCAGCCGGCGGAACAGCGGGGCCGTCGAGTCGTCGCCACCAGGCACGAAGCGACTCGCGATTGCGATGTCCGCGCCCTCTTCGATGCGTCGCGCCAGCAGGGTGATCACCGACACGTCGTGCGTGTCATCGGCGTCCATGACGACGATGGCGTGGTTGTCCTCGGCGACCTCCGTCACGGCGGTGAGTCCCGTCCTCACGGCCTGACCCAGCCCCCGGTTCCCGGGGTGACTCACCAGGCGGACGCCCCGGTCCTCCCATCGCCGAGCGATGTCAGCGGTAGCGTCGGTTGACCCGTCGTCAATGACCCAGGTGTGGATCGGATGATCGAAGCCACGCGCGAAGGCTGTGATGCGTTCGAGCAGCGCCTCGAGCGTGGCCTCCTCGTTGAAGGCGGGCAGGACGACGTGAACGTCACCGAGGAGCGGTGGCGTCGGGCTCGGCGAAGGACTGGTTTCCGACAGCCGTCGATTCTGCAACTGAGATGTTGACATCGTGCTCCCTTGATCTGAGATGTGAGAGGCAGGCCAGGTACAGCCCGCTGCATGCGATAGCTTCACCGAGAAGGAACGCGGCTCCGATCCGGAGCATCGGGTCGGCTGGCAGGACGATCGTCACGCCCGCTGCGACTGCCAGGCTGAACAGCCAGACGCGTGAAATCGTCGCCACCTGGTCCAAGGCCAGGAGGATCTGGTTGAAGAGCCCTCCCACGGCGGCCAGCGTGACTCCGGCGGCCACGAGTCCTGAGAACGTCGCACCGGGACGGAAGCCTGCTCCGAGCACCACCTCCAACACCGGGGGAGCGATGAACACTCCCGCGACGTACGCGATCGCCCCGAGCACGACGGCACTGAGGCCCAGGAGCCGCACCCAGCGGACGAGGCCGTCGTGCAGTCGGTCACGCACCTGGTCGACGAACACGGGCATGAGCCGGGCCATGACGCCCTGGAGCACCCAGAGCGGCCCGCGGTACATGGCGAACGTCATGAACACCACGCTGACCACGGCTGCCGACGCCCCAAGCGAACCTGCGACGAGTGGCGCCAGCCCAAGGAGCGCCTGCGCGGCGACGCTGGCCGCGATGAGCGGAGTGATCGTCCGTCCCATCGGGGAGGGGTCACGGCCCCCCGGCCAGCCCACCACGAACAGGAGCGCCACCAGGGGAGCGAACACCATGGCGACGACGAAGCCGAGGGTCCCGGCCCACATGAGACTGACCGCCGCGATGACTCGCAGGCCCGCCTCCCCGACCGTGACCAGGCCGAACGCACCGAACCGTTCAGCCGCAGCCAACCGACCGCGCACCCACCCGAATGGCGCGTACGCCGTCACCAGGACACCGGACAGCACGACGTAGGTAAGGTCGCTGTCAAGGTAGCGGTTGGTGAACGGGAGCGTGGCGACCATGGCCAGGAGGCCTGCGCCGAGGCCGAGAAGCAAGACGGGCAGGAATCCCGGTGCGTTGCCGCGGCGAGCTTCTCGATTGACGTAGTGCTCTACCGGCTGGTACAGCACCTGGATTGCGAGGAACTGGACCGTCCACAGAACCGTGATCGGCGCGAAGTCCTCGGGGCCCAGTGTTCTCCCCGCGAAGACCTGGAAGACATAGGCGAGCAGTGCAGCGAGGAGTGATGCACTGGCGACGGCGAAGGTCTTCACCCAACCAGCTCCTCGATGGCCTTGACGCTCAAGCGCCCTGCATCGCCGGCGCCGTACGGGCTGGGTAGGTCGGCCAGAAGACCCTGGCGCCGAACGGCGTCCTGCAACCACTCCTGCGCCACGGTCGCGAGTTCCTCGGGCCTGGAGAGCGTCGCAAACGTGCCCATGACTTCAGGTCGCTCGGTGGAGCGGCGCACCACCACCGCCGGGCGCTTGATGACGCTGGCCTCCTCTTGGACGCCACCCGAGTCGGAGATGAGCAGCCGGGCGCGGGAAGCCAGGCCCAGAAACGCGGCGTAGCCGATCGGCTCGATCACCTGCAACCCGTGCAACAGGTCGGTCATGTCGAGGCCGCGTAGACGGCTCGCGGTCCGCGGGTGCAGCGGGACGAGCACGGGTATGTCCAGAGACTGGAGACTCGTGAAGATCGCCCGCAGTCGATCTGGGTTGTCGGTGTTCTCGGGGCGGTGAATGGTTGCGAGGACGAAGCCGTTGTCCCCCAGCCCGTAGGACTCGAGCAAGTGCCGACACGCGTCGGAATCGGGAAGCATGGCGTTGACCGCTTCCACCACGGTGTTCCCAGTGACCTCGATCACCCCCGCGCAGCACTCCGACGTCAAGTTCTCCAAGGAGGTGCTGGTTGGTGCGAGGAGCAGATCAGATAGGTGGTCGACCAACACACGATTGTGCTCTTCGGGCATGGCGCGGTCGAAGGACCGGAGCCCCGCCTCGACGTGGACGAGCGGAACCTGGACCGAGTTGGCGGCAAGCGCACCGGCCAGCGCCGAGTTCGTGTCTCCCTGGACCACGACCGCTTCGGGCCTGGTGTTGCTGAACAGCCTGGTAAGAGCTGACGTGCCCACGCCGAGCTGTTCGCCACGTGACAGGTTCCCGACGTCTACGACAGTCGACGGACGAGGTATCGAGAAGGCATCGAAGAAAACCCCCGCCATTGCCTCGTCATAGTGCTGACCGGTGTATACGATGTCAGCCTTGGCGCCCAAGAGTTTGACGAGGGGCGCCATCTTGACAATCTCCGGTCGCGTACCGACCACGACACAGATGCTTGGACTGCCTGCCTCCTCCCGCGTTTGGTCGGCACAGGGCGCAGTTCCCCACGAATTCCCCATAAATTCCCCACAATTAACTGGAAGCGGACGGGGTGCCCCCAGATAAGTCCGGAGGCGACCCACTCAACGACATGTCGTTCACGGGCGGTAGCGTGTCGAAAACCCTCGACACGCGGCACTCCCCCGGATCCGCCCCGTGGAACCAACGTGATTCTGCCTCGGAGCCCGGTCTGCACGCAACTCGGAGACCTCCCAAGGGGTGGAGTGGCGGCGACATCCCGCTGGCGAGCGGTGCGGGTGGCGCGTCGAGTCGGAGCACGGTCCCGCCGGACTGCCCACGCGCCGCACCCACTGGGCATCGTGGTGTGCGAGGCCGCCGCTCTGCCCCCGTGACGTCATCGGAGCTCAGGTGCGAGCGCGAAGATGCCCGGGTGGATGCCGACGCGACAGGCCCGGCGCTGAGGAAGGACCCCTGGATGAGCGACACCCCCGATGCGCGGTCTCTGCTGGGTGAGCTGACGCTGGAGGAGAAGGCCTCGCTGTGCCTGGGGTCGGACTTCTGGCGCACCATGCCCGTCCCACGGCTCGGCATCGCGGCCATCATGGTCTCCGACGGGCCGCACGGGCTGCGCCGCCAGCCCGATGACGGTGACCACGTGGGGATCAGCGGCAGCGTGCCGGCCACCTGCTTCCCCACGGCCGCCGCCCTCGGTTCGTCCTGGGACCCCGGGCTCCTCCGCCGGGTCGGGCAGGCGATCGGCCGCGAGTGCCGGGACCAGGGCGTCTCGGTGCTGTTGGGGCCGGGCATCAACATCAAGCGCTCGCCCCTGTGCGGGCGCAACTTCGAGTACTTCTCCGAGGACCCGCTGCTCTCGGGGGTGCTGGGGTCGGCGATGGTCGAAGGCGTGCAGTCCCAGGGCGTGGGCGCCTGCCCGAAGCACTACGCCGCGAACAATCAGGAGACCGACCGGCTCCGGGTCTCCGCCGATGTCGACGAGCGCACCCTGCGTGAGATCTACCTCGCCGGCTTCGAGCGGGTGGTCACTCAGGCTCACCCGTGGACCGTGATGTGCGCCTACAACAAGGTCAACGGAACCTACGCCTCGCAGCACCACTGGCTGTTGACCGACGTGCTCCGCCACGAGTGGGGCTTCGAGGGGCTGGTCGTCTCCGACTGGGGTGCCGTGCACGACCGGGTGGCGGCCCTGGCGGCGGGGCTCGACCTCGAGATGCCGCCCGACCTCGGCTTCAGCGACGCCGCCCTCGCCTCGGCCGTGCGCGGGGGTCGCCTGGACGAGGGGCTTCTCGACACGGCGGTGTGCCGGGTCCTCGACCTCGTCGCCCGCGCGCCGTCGGTCAGCGGGCCCGAGGAACCGGTGGACGCCGAGGCCCACCATGCGCTCGCGCGCGAGGTCGCCCGCGAGTGCGCCGTCTTGTTGAAGAACGACGGGGGGCTCCTGCCGCTGCGGCCGGGCGTCGGCCAGACCGTCGCCGTCATCGGAGAGCTCGCCCGAACGCCCCGCTACCAGGGCGCCGGAAGCTCCCAGGTGAACCCGACGAGGCTCGACGGGCCGCTCGAGGAGCTGCGCGCCGGGGCCCTCGACGGCGTCGAGGTGCAGTTCGCCGCGGGGTACGGACTCGCCGCCGCCGCCCGAGACGAGGAGCTCGCCGCCGAAGCGGTCGCGCTGGCCCGCGCGGCGACCACGGTGATCCTGTTCCTGGGGCTGCCCGAGGAGGAGGAGTCCGAGGGGTTCGACCGACGACACATGGAGCTGCCGGCCGCCCAGACGGCGCTGGTCGCGCGGCTCGCCGAGGTGAACCCCCGAGTGGTGGTCGTGCTTGCGAACGGCTCGGTGGTCAGCCTGCACGGCTGGGAGGAGCGAGCCGCTGCGGTGCTCGAGTGCTGGCTGGCCGGTCAGGCCGGTGGCGGAGCGGTCGCCGACCTGCTGCTCGGCGTCGCCAGTCCGTCCGGACGGTTGGCGGAGACCGTGCCGGTCCGGCTCGAGGACAACCCGGCCCACCTGAGCTTCCCCGGGGAGGAGGGCCATGTGCGCTACGGCGAAGGCGTCTTCGTCGGGTACCGCGGGTACGACGCCCTGCGGCGCCCGGTCCAGTACCCCTTCGGGCACGGGCTGTCCTACACCACCTTCGAGTACACGGACCTCCGGGCGGTGACCTCCGGCACGGTCCCAGCCGGTGACCTTGCCGTCGACGTCACGGTGACGGTGACCAACGCCGGGAAGCGCCGCGGCAAGGAGGTGGCGCAGCTCTACGTCGGTGACCCCGAGGCCTCGGTGGCGCGCCCTGACCGCGAGCTCCGGGGCTTCCAGAAGCTGGACCTCGGTCCGGGTGAGAACGCCCGCGCCGCCTTCCGGCTCGACGCCCGCGACCTGTCCTACTGGTCGACCGCACGGGGCGGCTGGCACCTGGAGCCGGGCGCGTTCGTCCTCGCCGTCGGCGCCTCCTCCCGCGACCTGCGGCTGAGCACCACCATCGAGGTGAGTGCCCCACCGACGCGCCGGCGGCTCGACGCGATGTCCACCCTGGAGGAATGGCTCGCCGATCCGGTCGGCGCGCCGGCGCTGCGCGCCGCGGTCGGCACGGACGCGACCGGCCGGGCGGCCGGCATCCTCGGCGATGAGGAGCTCATCCGGGTGATCGGCAACTTCCCCATCGGCAGGCTTGCCGCCTTCCCCGGGCTGGGCATCACCCACCCCCTGGTCGAGACGCTGCTGGCGGGTCAGGCGGAGGGTGCGCGACGAGAGGCACACCGAGCGACGCGTCGCTGACGCTGCGAACGCGACCGTTTCGTCCGTCACGGTGGCTCGCGTCACGCGTCACGCGTCGCGTCGGCGTGGCCGACCCCACGCCCTCGTCACCGTGGCCCGTTGACGGGCGTCAACGGGGGGCGCGAGACTGCCTGTCCCTTGGCACAGACGTGATGGCGGTGACCTGAGTGGCATCCAGGACCTCGGACTCGATGACCGAGCAGCCCGGCAAGGCCAGGTTGGTGGATCGGGAGCTCGTGGTCCCGTTCGTGCTGCTGGTGTCGTGCTTTGCTGCTTGGGGTGCCGCCGCCAACCTGACCGACATCCTGGTCGGGGTGTTCCGGGGAATCTTCGACATGTCGAACTTCCAGGCATCCCTGGTGCAGTTCGCCTACTACGGGGCGTACTTTCTGCTCGCCTTGCCGGCGGCGCTCATCACCAGCCGGTGGGGGTACAAGGCCGGCGTGCTGGTGGGGCTGGGACTGGCGGCGGCGGGAGGTTTCCTGTTCCTTCCCGCGAGCGAGCTGCTGGTCTACCAGTTCTTCTTGCTGGCCCTGTTCACTCTGGCGGCAGGACTGTCCATCCTGGAGACCTCCGCGAACCCCTTTGTCATCGCGATGGGTTCGGAGGAGACGGCGACCCGACGCCTCAACCTGGCCCAGGCGTTCAACCCCATCGGGGCCAACATCGGCGTGATGCTCGGGGCGATCCTGATTCTTCCGAACCTGACCTCCGAGGCGTCCAAGACCATCATGAGGCCCGACGAGCTGCGGACGAGCCAGGAGGCCGACCTCGCGCTCGTCCTGACTCCCTACCTCGGTATCGCCGCGGTCCTGGTGCTCATCTGGCTGCTGATCGCGTTCCGCAATATCCCGGTCGCCGAGCCCCCACGAGCCCAGGTGGCCCAGACGGTGCTCACCGGCCACGTCGGTGGCAGGCTGTGGAGGAACCGGCACTATCGGTTCGGCGTGGGTGCCCAGTTCTTCAATGTGGCCGCCCAGACCTGCACCTGGACATTCACGATCCTGTATGCGCAGGACGTCGTGGGAGTCTCCGAGGGAGCCTCGGGATGGTTTCTCCAGGCGAGCCTCATCGTGTTCCTCGTCTCCCGATTCGTCATGGTCTGGCTGCTGGGGATCTTTCGTCCCGCCAAGCTGCTCTTCGTGATGGCCGTGTTCGGGGTGGGCTGCTGCCTCGTGGCCATGTTCGTGCTCAACATCATCGGCTTGCTCGCCGTGGTGGCTATCTCGGCGTCGCTGTCGTTGATGTTCCCGACGATCTACGGCCTCGCACTGCGCGGGTTGGGCGAGGACGCCAAGTTCGGTTCCGCCGGCCTGGTCATGGCGATCCTGGGCGGTGCCCTGTTGCCGATGGTCCACGCTGCCGTCATGGACGCCGCCAGTCCGGCCCTCGGGTACGTGGTCCCCGGGTTGTGCCTGGCCCTGGTCGCGGCGTACGCGCTGTTCGACCTGCGCTCCTCATCCGATCCGGGGCTCGCCGAGCCGTCGAGCGCGCTGGCGTAGAGAGGAGCTGTCATGCGAAGCACGGATCGGCTCCGCAAGCCGTCGGCTCGGTCGGCGCTCGGTGCGGCGGTGCTCTGCCTCGCCGCGCTGACCGCCTGCGGTGGCGAGGACCCGGAACCGGTCACCGTCGGATTGATCACCAAGCAGGAGGAGAATCCCTTCTGGGTCAGCATGCGCGAGATCGCGGAGGAAACCGCCGAGGACGAGGACGTCACGCTGCTCACCGCCTCCGGCCGCAGCGACGTCGACGTCGCCAGCCAGATCTCCGCCATCGAGGAGATGGTCGCCGACGGTGCTGACGGGATCCTCATCGCACCGACCAGCTCGACGGAGATCGTGCCGGCGATCGAGGCTGCTCGTGAAGCCGGCGTGACCGTGATTGCGGTGGACACCCCGGTCGATCCGCGGTCCGCCGTGGATGCCTTCTACGCGACCGACAACCTGCGCGCGGGTGCGCTGATCGGTCGGTACGCCGCGGCCAAGGCCGACGAGCTGGATCTCGACCCCGAGATCGCGATGCTGGACCTGGCGCCAGGCATCCGTTCCGGGGAGCTCCGCCACGACGGTTTTCTCGAGGGGTTCGGCACCTCCGACGGTGATCGTCAGGTCGTCGGGTCCGTGGACACCGAGGGCGATCGGGAGCGCGCGCAAGCCGGCATGGCGGAGCTGCTCGAGGAGAACCCGGGGATCACCATCGTCTACACCGTCAATGAACCCGCGGCCCTTGGAGCGCTCGATGCCCTGGAGGACGCAGACAAGGACCTGGACGAGGTCATCCTGGTCTCCGTCGACGGTGGATGTGAGGCGATCAAGAACGCGGTACGCCCCGGAGACATCGACGCGACCGCCCAGCAGTTCCCGCAGAACATGGCCCGCGAGGGGGTGACCGCCATCGCCGAACAGGTGCGCGGTGGCCCCACACCGACCGGCTACCTCGACACCGGTGTCGAGCTCATCACCGGTGACCCCGCGGCCGGCGTGAGCTCCCGGGACGTCCCGTTCGGCGTCCGCAACTGCTGGGGTGGCTAGAGGCCCTCAGCCTGGTGCCGGCGATGCTGGGCGCCCTCGGCCCGCTCGCGCAGGGTGAGGAGCATCTTGCGCATCATCCACACGTCGCCGAACTCGATGAGGAGCGAGAACGCGATGGATGGTGAGCACCATCGGTATCGGGACCTGACGCGGGCGAGGAGTCGCGTGGAGCCGTCGGCGGTCTCATCGAGATGCCAGGTCCAGGTCGTGCGGTCGGGCTCACCCCAGACCATCGAGCGCGGCGGATCCATGGACCGGACCTTCATGCCGTGCTTCCCGTCCGGGCTCATCGGAACGATGTCGCCCGGGGCCAGATCCTGAAGCTCGGGGATGACGACGCGGGCGCTGGGGCGGCCGAGGTTGTCGAGCAGGTCGTAGCTGTACCACCCAGCCCGGGTCGTCCCCGCCTGCACGATCCACGGCCAGACCGCCTCGGGTGGAGCGCCGATGGTGATGGCGCGCGTGGCATTGAACGTCGGCTGTCGGACCAGGTGGTCGCCCGGGAGGCTGCGCGAGACCTCCTCGGGGGTCGCGCCCCAGGTCAGCTGCCACGGGCGGACGCACCTGAGGTAGGCGACAGCGAGCGCCGGGACGGCGGCGAGCGCGAGGCTGCGGGGTCGCACCCCCGCATGCTAGCGACGGCGAGGGCGAGGGCGACGGCACCGGCACGCTTGGCTCCCGAGAGGGGTCGGGGTCACGACGCGTCCCCGCGTTCCAGGGACCTCGCGGCGATGACCTCGCGCAGTCGCGCCGTGTCGTGGTCGGTCCATCCCGCCGGCTGCAGGATCGCTGCCCACGCGTCGACCGGGTCGGCGCCGAAGCTGTGACCGTGGCCGTCAGGTGCGAGGTGTCCGACGGCCATGTCGGCGCTCACTTGGAGGAAGGTCACCACCGGGAACCACCGCGTGCCCGGAAGGACGTCGTAGCCGCGCTCCTCCTCCAACCAGTCGGGCCGGCGCAGGATCAGGTCCGGGTTCCACCAGGTGATCGGGTCGGAGGCGTACTGCAGGTAGACGACCCGCGGCGACGACCAGGTTTCCGTGGGGCGGTCCAGGTCCGAGGGCCGGGCCATGAACCGCACGGTCTCCCCGTCCTCGTAGATGGGCAACCACTGCGGCGAGCCGGCGTCGCGGTTCTCGGTGAGGTCGCCCCACAGGTCGTTCATAAAGGGCGGACCCACGAAGAGGGCGCCGTCCGTCCGGGCCCGCAGGTCCTCGACGCCGCTGAACGCCGCCTCCGCGCCGAACGAGCCGAGGCTCTCGCCGTTCACGACGAGCCGCGGCCGAGAGGATCTCGGCTCCTCCCGCCATCGGGTGTAGATCGCATTGAAGAGTTCTCGGCCGGCATCGCTCGCCCGGGCCTGGTCGACGACGAAGGACATCCAGCTCGGCAGGTAGGAGTACTGCATGCTCGCGATCGCGGTGTCGCCGGCGTAGAGAAGCTCCAGGGCGTCCGCGGCGTCCCCGTTGACCCACCCGGTGCCGGTGGTGATGACGACGCAGAGCACCGCGCGGTCGAAGGCCCCGGCGCGCTCGAGCTCCCGGACCGCCAGGTCGGCCTCGCCCCGGATCGACCCGACGCCGTCGAGGCCGACGTACACCCGGACCGGCTGCCGAGCCGGGCGTGAGGAGAACTCGGCCAGCTCCTCGAGCGTGGGTCCGGAGGCGACGAACTCGCGGCCCTGGCGCCCCAGCGAGTCCCAGGTCACCAGTGAGTCGGGCCCCCCCGAGAGCTCATCGCTGGTCGGCCGCGAGGTGTCGGCCTTCGTCTCCTGGTTCACGGTCTTGAACGTCTGGTCCATCGAGAAGAGGAAACGGTCGACGACGATGCCGTCGGCGACGCCCACGAGCAGCGCCAGGACCAGGATGACGCCGGCCACCGTGGCGACGCGCGGAGGGACGACCCTGGTCACCTGACGGATGACCGCACGGGTTCCACGGGTCAGCAGGCGAGCGGCGCCGATCAGGACGACGAAGAGGACGGCCGTGAGGGTCAGGATGACGACGGGTTGCCAGGCCGAGGCGGGGTCCATGCCCATCAAGTCCCGCAGCTCCTCCTGCCAGGAGCGATACCGGGTGAGCGCCAGCACGGTACCGACCGCCCCGACGACGATCAGCACCCCGATCGTGCGGGACCCGGGGCGACGCGCGAGATCTCGCTCGAGCATGAACCGCGCGAGCGAGAGCCCGGCCACCCCCACCCCGTAGCCGATCGCCGCGGAGAGCCCGCTCACGAGGCCCTGGAAGGGGGCGTCCCGGGGCAGCAGCCCGGGCGTCCATGAAGCCCAGAGGAAGCACGTCGCGAGCACCAACCCGACCGAGGAGTAGGGGCGCGGCCGACCCCGAACGGGCATGGCGCGAGCGTAGCCACCGTCCCACACGCGCCGGCAGTTCGGTGAGCGCATGGACCGATGCGGTCCGCTGACTAGCGGCGTGCGAAGCCCTCGTGTGCCCCGGCGAGCACGGCCTCGGCGACCTCGACGAGCCGGGTGCGCGTGTCGCGTGCGCGAGCGCGCAGCAGACCGAAGGCCTCCTCGACGGACACGCCGGCCAGCTGCGCCACGGCGCCCTTGGCCTGCTCGATGACGATGCGGCTGTGGAGGGCCTCCTGCAGCTGCTCGGTGACCGCCTCCGCGCGCGCGGCCGCGCGCTGCTGGAGGAGTGCGATGGTGGCGAGGTCGGCCAACGCCTGGACGACGCGCACGGCGGGCGGGTCGATGGCAGCGCCGGCCGAGTCGAAGAGCGTGAGTGCGCCGATGACGTCGTCCCGCAGTCTCATCGGGAAGGCGTGGACGGACCGGTAGCCGACCTCGAGGGCGCGCGGTGCGAAGCGGGGCCAGGCGTCCGAGGAGCCGGCCAGGTCGACGTTGACGAGGGGACGGCGCCCGGCGAAGCAGTCGGGGCCGGGACCTTCGGCGTCCCGGATCTGCGCACGCCCGAGCACCTCGGCCTCGGGCGCGGAGGCAGCCATGAACACCAGGTGTCCTCGGTGGTCGCTGAGCAGCAGGCCAGCGGCGTCCATGCCGCTGACGTCGGCGGTCCGGACGGTCAGGTCGTGCAGGAAGTCGACGACGTCGAAGTCGTCGACCAGGGTGTCGGCGACGTCGACGAAGACCTCAGACAGGCGGTCCGTGGGGATCATGGGCGTCTCGGTTCGTTCGGTTTCCCCCTTTGTGACGGAGTCCGCGCGTGAATGCGCCCCCTCGGCCACCCCGCGCTTCAGTGGCGCAGATCGGCCGCGAGCGGACAGTCGAAGGGGCCGCGCGCCCGCAGGCCGACGTTGTTGAGGTAGTCGACCACGATGCCGTAGGACGTCCACAGCCCGACTTCGGTGTAGGGGACGCCGAGACTCGCGCAATGGTCGCGGACGAGGGGTTGGGCGTGCTTGAGGTTGGGGCGGGGCATGCTCGGGAAGAGGTGGTGCTCGATCTGGTAGTTCAGGCCACCCATCATCGCGTCGACCAGCGGACCGCCACGCACGTTGCGCGACATCAGCACCTGGCGATGCAGGAAGTCGATCTTCGAGGTCCGCGGGACGATCGGCATGCCCTTGTGGTTCGGGGCGAACGACGCGCCCAGGCACACGCCGAAGACCGCCATCTGCACGCCGATGAACGCCGCCGCCTTGCCCGCTGGCAGCAGGAGCAGCAGGCCCGCCACATAGAGGGTCAGGCGCGTCACGACGAGGGACAGCTCGGTCCAGCGGTGCCGGACCGGCGCGCTCCCCAGGAGCAGGCGGATGCCCGCCCAGTGGAGATTGATCCCCTCCAGCGTCAGCAGGGGGAAGAACAACCACCCCTGGCGGCGGGTGAACCACCCGCGGGCGCCGGTGGTGCGCGCGCCTGCAGCGTCGCGGGTGAACGCGATGGCCCCCGGCGCGATGTCGGGGTCGCGGCCCTCCTGGTTCGGGGCGGCGTGGTGGCGGTTGTGCTTGCCCTTCCACCAGCCGAAGCTCAGGCCGGCGAACAACCCGGCCATGATGCGAGCGGTCCAGTCGTTCCAGGCCGCGCTGGCGAAGATCTGGCGGTGCGCCGCATCGTGGCCGAGGAACCCGAACTGGGTCACGATCAGCCCCAGGATGGCCGCGAGGAGAAGCTGCCACCAGGAGTTGCCGAGCCAGACCACGAGGGCGAGCAGGGCCGCGAAGCACAGCACGGCCGCGCCGATCCGGCTCCAGTAGTAGCCGTAGCGCCTGCGCATCAGGCCGCTCGACCGGACGGTGGCGGCAAGATCGGTGTACGTGCTCGTCGCACGCGAGGCCGCTCGTCCATGACGGAGCCCCTCCTCGGAACGGGGGAGCACGTGCGAGGTCATCGGCACCTTCTAGTCATCGGTTGCGATGTTCCGTCGGGGTCCGGGACGTTGGCATGACGATAGCGGACACTCGGGCGCCGGCTTCCCCGCCCGGAGGTCACGTCAGCGAGCACGCACCGCCCCGCACGGCACCCGGGTGAAAACGGCCCACCGCACACCATCGGGGCACTCCTCCCGGACGACCCGCGGCTTGGCGGCATGGCCAGGGGTGGTGGCGTAGCGCATGGCGAAGCCCCACGTCGTGCACACCACCACCAGGGGCGCCGTGCTCGGTGCTCCCGAGATCGCCTGGGCCATGCCTCCACGATAGAACCGCGGGCCGCCGGGCCTGGGCGTTATCCCCCGATACGTCGTGGGCGGGCCCAGCGGCTCACGCAGGCGTCAGCGGCGGAAGCGGCCGTAGAAGTGCGATCGGCTCCAGATGCGCTCACGCGAGACGCGCTTGCCCGGCCGCGGTGAGTGCCAGATGTGGCCCCGGCCCGCGTAGATGCCCACGTGGTAGACGCGACCGCGACTGTGGAAGAAGACCAGGTCGCCGCGGCGCCGGTTGCTCGCACGGATCCGCCGCGCCGCGCCGGCCTGCTGCCGACTGGTGCGCGGGATGCGTCGTCCGGCCTTGTTGTAGACAAAGGAGGTGTAACCGGAGCAGTCGAAGGCCCGCGGTCCGGCGGCGCCCCAGCGGTAGGGGGCGCCGCGCTTGCTGCGCGAGATGCGCATGACCCGCTGGCGGAAGGCGCGCGTGCGACGCACGCGCCGGTCGACGCTGGAGACGTCGAAGGTCGCGGTCTTCACTGCTGCCGCGCCGGGGGACGCCGAAGCCGTGGTTGGGGCCACCAGGGCGGTGGCCAGGACGAGCGCCAACGCGACCAGCAGGCCGAGCGGGCGGGAGAGACGAGCAGGGGAATGCGTGCTCTGATGCATGGAAAGGTCCTCGGCGACGCCTCCGGGCCGCGACCTGTCGGGTTCGGGCTGCCGTTGCCCTGGGCCTCTCGCCCGCCGCTCGCGCGGCGGCCGTCGGACCGTTCACCCCGAGACCTGCGGGGGCCCTGAGGCCTCCGCCGGTCACTGGCTGGTCGTTCCCGCGCCCGCCATCACACGATCTCTCGTGTTTCCCCGGAACCGTGGCGGGCTTCGGCGCGGACCGGAGGACCCCGACCGGTGCCGGGGCCAAGCTTGTTGCGTCGCCGCCACGGGAGTGCCGACGACGTCGGCCCGCCTGCGCGCTGCAAGAAGATCATGCTTGACCCTCGGCCGTCGCGCCACCCCCCTGGCCGAGATCCTGTGGAGAGGGGCCGTCCGGCCCGGGCCCAGGGTCCTCATTCGGCCCAGGGTCCTTACTCGGCCCAGGGTCCTCACTCGGCCCGTCGGGCGAGCGTCGAGGAGTACTCCACCATGGCCTGGTCGTAGTCGGCGACGAGCTGCTCGGACCGCTCGGCGTAGAGCTCGAAGGCGCCGTCTCCGTCGTACGGGCCGACGCCTGCGAGGAAGAGGCGCCGCTCTCGCGCCAGACCGCGGCGCAGGGCGTCCTGGGCGGCGGCGGCCGGGGTGGTCCTGCCGAAGATGCGCTCGACGCCGGCGGCTACCACCACGGTGAAGCCGAGCACGGGGCCGACCCAGCCGGGACCGCCGAGCGCCTCGTTGAGCGGCACGCCGGCGCCGGCGACGATCACGATGATCCACAGCGTCTGGAGCCCGCCGGTGCGCAGCATCGCCGCGGCGTTCCCGATGCGGATCCGGGACCGGAGCTGGTCCGTGTAGTGCTGTTGCTCCGCGGCGTGGGGAAACGCCGAGTGGCCGCCAGGTGCACCCGATGCCGTCATGGACAAGGAAGGTAGCGCCATGGCGCTTGCGCGCCCCAGCCGACCAGGCCGCGTCGACGGGTGAGAGCGGTCAGTCGCCGCCGTACGTGGGCGTCCGGCGCTCGAGGAAGGCATTCATCGCCTCGCCCAGGTCGTTGCTGGGCAGGAAGGCGCTGTTCCACGCCGCGACGTAGCGCAGGCCACGGGCGACGCGGTCGGCACGCTCCTCCTCGAGCACGTCCTTGACCCCGCGCGTGACCAGCGGGGAGTTCGACGCGATCCGGTCCGCGATGGCGTGCGCGGTCGCGAGGGCCTGCTCGGGGGTCGGCTCGACGTGATTGACCAGCCCGATCTCCGCGGCGCGGTCGGCGGGAACGTCGTCCCCGGTCAGCGCCAGCTCGCGCAGGTGGCCGTCACCGATGACGCCGACGAGGCGCTGCAGGCTGCCGAGGTCCGCGACGATGGCCATGCGCACCTCTCGCACGCTGAACGTGGCCTCGGCCGAGGCCACCCGCACGTCCGCGCAGGCGATCAGGTCGACGCCTCCGCCGATGCACCAGCCCGAGACCGCGGCGACGATCGGCGTCCGGCACTCCGCGACGGCGCTCAACGCGTCCTGCATCTCCTGCAGGTCGCGGAGGAAGCGCTGGCGCTGCCCGGCGCCCGGCCGGTCCGTCAGCGGCTGCAGGACCGGCGCCATCCCCGGCAGGTCCAGGCCGTAGGAGAAGCGCCCCTCGGTGCCGGTGAGCACGATCGAGCGCACGTCGTCGTCGTCGTCGAGGCTCCGGAAGATCGAGGGCAGCCCACCGAAGAACTCCGGGCCCATCGCCCGACCCGTGACCGTGACCCGGGCGACCGCGCCGTCGCGGTCGACGGTGAACGCCGTCGGATCGGTGTGCTCGCTGCTCATCCGGGCATTGTGGCCCACGAACTACCGTCGCAGCACGGGGCCCGCCGCGGGCCCGCCCCGGCATCGGATCGGGGAACCCGGAGCAGAGGAGCCCCACGTGCGGATCGGGATGATCATGGACTACGCCGGTGGGTTCGGCGAGACGGTCGACCTGCTGCAGGACTACGAGCGCGCCGGGCTGGAGCTCGTGGGCGTGCCGGAAGTCTACTCCTTCGACGCGGTGAGCCAGCTCGGGTTCATCGCGGCGCGAACCGAGCGGCTGCAGATCATGTCGACGATCTTCCAGATCTACACGCGCACCCCGTCGCTGACCGCGATGACGGCCGCCGGCCTCGACCACGTCTCCGCCGGGCGCTTCGTGATGGGGATCGGCGCGTCGGGGCCCCAGGTGATCGAGGGCTTCCACGGCCTGGCGTACGACGCCCCGCTGGGCCGGACCCGCGAGGTGATCGAGATCTGCCGCCAGGTCTGGCGCCGCGAGCGCGTGGAGCACGAGGGCAGGTACTACACGATCCCGCTCACCAAGGAGCACGGCGGCTCGGGCCTCGGGAAGCCCCTGAAGCTGATCAACCGTCCGGTCCGGGACCGGATCCCGGTCTCGATCGCCGCCCTCGGCCCGAAGAACATCGCCATGGCCGCGGAGATCGCGGAGGGCTGGCAGCCCCTGTTCTTCCACCCCGGAAAGCGCGACCTCGCCTTCGGCGAGCCGCTGCAGGAGGGCCTGGCGAAGCGCGACCCGGCGCTCGGCCCGCTGGAGATCCAGCTGCAGATCGGCTTCGCGATGGGGGAGCCCAGTCCGGAGGCGCTGCAGCGCCTGCGGGACCAGCTGGCGCTCTACGTCGGCGGCATGGGCGCTCGCGACAAGAACTTCTACAACCAGCTGGCGCGCCGCTACGGCTATGACGCGGAGGCGAAGGAGATCCAGGACCTCTACCTCGACGGGCGCAAGGAGGACGCGGCCGCGGCGGTGCCCGAGGAGCTGCTGCGCGCCGTCTCGCTGCTGGGCGAGGAGGACGATGTCGTCCGGCAGGTCGAGGAGTTCCGCGCCGCGGGCGTGACGACGTTCCTGCTCAACCCGCTGGCCGAGACAGCGGAGCAGCGCGTCGCCGATGTGGGTCGGTTGGCCACCCTGGTCGGGCAGGCCTGAGCGCGGCATCCCGCACTCGCTACGTTAGGGCGCATGAGCGCCCTGCCCGACCTCACCGGCCGCACGTACGTCGTGACCGGGGCGAACTCCGGCATCGGGTGGGAGGCCTCCCGCATGCTCGCCGCCGCCGGCGGGCACGTGGTCCTCGCGGTGCGCGACCCGGCCCGGGGGGCGCAGGCCGCGGCGCGCATCGACGGCTCCACCGAGGTGCGCCGCCTCGACCTCGCGGACCTCTCGTCGGTGCGGTCCTTTGCCGAGGAGTGGGACCACCCGATCACCGCGCTGATCAACAACGCCGGGATCATGATGGTCGCCGAGGGCCGGACCGTCGACGGCTTCGAGCGCCAGATCGGCACGAACCACCTCGGCCACTTCGCGCTGACCAACCTGGTGCTGCCGCAGGTCGAGGACCGCGTCGTGACGATCTCCTCGGGGCTGCACCACGGGCCGCAGGTGGAGCTGGACAACCTCGACCTCGAGGGCGCCTACCAGCCGTCGCGCGCCTACCAGCAGTCCAAGCTCGCGAACCTGCTCTTCACCTCCGAGCTGCAGCGACGGCTGGAGGCCGCGGGGTCGTCGGTGACGGCGCTGGCGGCGCACCCCGGGTATGCCGCGACCAACCTGCAGAGCCATCACGCGAACCCGCTGATGAACGTGGCGATGTGGGTCAGCAACAGGCTCGTCGCCCGGAGCGCGGCGTTCGGCGCGGGCCCCACGGTGCACGCGGCGGTGGCGCCGCTGCCGGGTGACAGCTACATCGGACCGACGCGCCTGCGCGGGATGGCCGGGCCCCCCGGCCCGAACCCGCGCTCGGTGCCGTCGCGGGACGCCGACGTGGCGCGGAGGCTCTGGGAGATCTCGGAGCGACGCACCGGTGTCACCTGGGCGCTGCCGGAGCCGTCGTGACGGCCGGTTCCGCGACCGGGAACGGTGCACCTCCGGCCACGCCCCCGGGACCGGGCGACGAGGGACCGGGCGACGAGGGACCGGGCGACGAGGGACCGGGCGACGAGGGACGCGCCGAGGGACGCGCCGAGAGCAAGGCGCGCCGACGCCGCGAGCGGGCGGAGAACGCCGACGGCACCTCTCGCGTGCGCCGGTACGAGCGGAGGGCCGAGGTGCCGATGCTGCTGCTGGCGGTGGCCTTCCTGGTCTCCTACGCCTGGCCGATCATCGCCCGGTCGATGGAACCGACGGTGCGCGAGTGGCTGCTCCTGGTCTCGACGCTGGTGTGGGTGGCGTTCACCATCGACTACGCGATTCGGCTCTACCTCGCCCAGCACCGGCTCTCCTACGCGCTGACGCACTGGTACGACACCCTGCTGGTCCTGGTGCCCGCCCTGCGGCCGCTGCGGCTGCTGCGGCTGATCGTGGTCTTCCGGGTGCTCCAGCGGTCCACGGCGGGCAGCCTCGCGGGGCGCGTGGGCGTCTACACCGCGTTCATCACCACGTCGGCGGTCCTGCTCGGGGCGCTCGCCATGCTCGACGCCGAGCAGGACGCCGCGGGCTCCACCATCACTACCTACAGCGACGCCTTGTGGTGGGCAGTCGTCACGGTCACGACCGTGGGCTACGGCGACCTCTATCCGGTCACGACGCTGGGACGCGCGATCGCGGTGCCGCTCATGTTCGTCGGGATCGGCCTGGTCGGTCTCGTGACCGCCTCGATGGCGGCCTGGCTGGTGCGCACCATGCAGACGGCGGAGGTGCCCGAGGAGGTTCCCGATCCCCCCGATGACCGGAGCAGCGCGGAGGCCGGAGCCCGCCAGCCCGGGTGAGTCGGAGCCGCACGCATCCGGCCGTCAGATCCAGCGGCGGAACCAGACCCGGTCGAGCCACTCCCCGTGCGTGAGGAGCTCGTCGGTCCAGATCGGCCAGAACCACGCGGCGTTCAGCACGACGAGGACCAGGAACGACCCGACCACGATCGCCCCGGCCGTGCGCCGGGCGGAGGGCCGCCGGTCGGTGCCGAGGATCCGGCCCAGCGTGAGGGTCAGCGCGAGGACCGTGAAGGGCAGGATCGCGACCCCGTAGAACAGGAAGATCGGCCGGTCGTCGTAGCGCAGCCACGGCAGCCAGGCGGACGCCGCCCCGACCACGGCCAGGCCGTATCGCCAGTCCCGCGCCCCCACCCAGCGGATGACGCCGTAGATCAGGGCCAGGGCGCCCGCCCACCAGATCATCGGTGTCCCGAGCAGCAGCACCTGGCGCAGGCAGTCGCTCCCCTCGGGCGCCGTGCAGCCCTGCTCGCCGGGCTGGATGTCCAGCTGCGCGTCCACGCCGACCGGCTTGTTCAGCAGCAGCCATCCCCACGGGCTGGAGGCATAGCTGTGGTCGGCGTCGTCGAGGAACTGCGTGTGGAAGACGTACATGTCGCGGTGGTAGGAGCCGAGCGAGCGCAGCGACTGCGCCACCTCGCCGATCCCCGTCGCGTCCGGCTCCGTGGCGGTCGGCCACTGCTCGCCGCCGTCGTGCAGCGCGTACTGCGAGTCCGAGAGCGCCTGCTCGTAGTCGCCGGCGTGCACCAGCCAGCCCGTCCACGTCAGCGTGTAGACGACGAGCCCGACGAGCACGAGATGCACGAACGCCGGTACGCCGTCCGCGACGGCAGAGCGCAGCGCCGGGCGGCGCACCCCGATCGATCGACGGGCGCCGGCGCTCCACAGCCACGCCAGCACGCACAGCGCGGCCATGGGGAACAGTGCGGTCCACTTCGTGCCGACGGCGAGGCCGAAGCACACGCCGCCGGCCAGCAGCCACGGGCGGAAGAGGAGCCCCCGCACGGGACCCCAGCCCCCGCTGACCCGGCCGCACGGTCGTCCCTCGGCGTGCCGGGCCAGGCGCGCGCGCATCCAGTCCCGGTCGACCACCAGGCAGGCGACGGCGCAGACCAGCCAGAACGCCAGGAACACGTCGAGAAGCGCCAGCCGCGAGAGCACGAGGTGCAGCCCGTCGAGCGCGAGCAGCAGGCCCGCGATGCAGCCGAGCAGCGTGGAGCCCGTCAGCCGCCGGGCGAGGCGACACATCACCAGGACCGTCAGCGCCCCGACGATCGCCGAGGCGACCCGCCAGCCGAAGGGATTCATGCCGAAGGCCTGCTCGCCCAGGGCGATCAGCGCCTTGCCCGCCTCGGGGTGCACGATCATCGAGGGGTCCTGGCCCCACTGGTTGGTCACGTTGCCGGCCAGGAGCGCCTCGTCGGCGCCGTCCCGGTACTCCCGGACGTAGCCGAAGTTCAGCAGCGACCAGGCGTCCTTGGCGTAGTAGGTCTCGTCGAAGGCGAAGGCCCGGGGCTCGCCGAGACGCCACAGCCGCAGGAACAGCGCCAGCAGCGCCACCGCGATCGAGGCGAGCCAGGCGGTGGCGTTCTCCGAGAGCCGCCCCCACCGGTCACCGCGGGAGCCACCGGCCCGCCCGTTCGCCCGCTGTGCCGGGCCCGGGGCGGCGGAGCCACCCGGGCGGGGCGGGGCGGCGGCACCGGTCACGGGGCCCCAGCGTACGGAGCGCCTGCGATGATGCGTCTCATGCTCGTCCTCGCCGGTACGCCGATCGGCCGCGCCGAGGATGCCTCTGCCCGGCTGGCCACGGAGCTCGCCTCGGCCGACGTCGTCGCCGCCGAGGACACCCGCCGCCTGCGCCGCCTCACGGCCGACCTCGGGGTGAGCGTGGCCGGCCGCGTCGTGTCCTACTTCGAGGGCAACGAGCGGGCGCGCACGCCCGAGCTGCTCGAGGCGCTCGAGGCGGGTCAGCGGGTGCTGCTCGTCACCGACGCGGGGATGCCCAGCGTCTCCGACCCCGGCTATCGGCTCGTCGCCGCGGCGGCCGCGGCGGGTGTCCAGGTCACCACCGTGCCCGGGCCCTCCGCGGTGCTGGCGGCGCTCGCCGTCTCGGGGCTGCCCGTGGACCGGTTCTGCTTCGAGGGCTTCCTGCCGCGCAAGGACGGCGAGCGGCGCCGGCGGCTCGCCGAGCTGGTCGACGAACCCCGCACCATGGTGTTCTTCGAGGCGCCCCAGCGCACCGCGGCGAGCCTGGCCGCCATGGCCGAGGCCCTCGGCGCCGACCGGCCCGGCGCGCTGTGCCGGGAGCTGACCAAGACCTACGAGGAGGTCCGCCGCGGGGGCCTCGCCGACCTCGCGGGCGGCGCCGCGGACGGCATGCGAGGCGAGGTCACGCTGGTCATCGGGGGCGCCACGACCACGGCGGGCCGCGTCGATCCCGAGACGCTCCGTGCGGCGGTCGCGACCCGGGAGGCGGAGGGGATGTCTACCCGCGACGCCGTGGCCGCCGTCGCCGCAGATTCCGGACGCTCTCGGCGCGAGGTGTACAACCTCGTGCACGAGGGCTGATCGCCCGGCACCGCCCGGCTGGCCGTCCGCCGATAGCGAAAGGAGACCTGATGCCCCGCCTGACCTCCTACGACCGCGTCGGCCTGAGGTTCGACGTCGTCGACCGCGGCCCCCTGGACGGCCCCGTGGTGATCCTGCTGCACGGGTTTCCCGAGCGCGCATCGTGCTGGGACGAGGTGGCCCCCCTGCTGCACGTCGCGGGCTACCGCACCCTGGCCCCGGACCAGCGCGGCTACTCGCCGGGCGCGCGCCCGGCCGGCCGGCGGGCCTACGCGCTGCACCACCTCGCCGGCGATGTCGAGGCGCTGCGCGAGGCCGCCGTCGCGGCGGGCGCGGACGCCGCGAGGGTCCACGTCGTCGGCCACGACTGGGGGGCCACCGTGGGCTGGACGTACGCCGCCCGGAGTCCCGACCGGCTGCACACGCTGGCGGCCGTCTCGGTCGGGCACCCCGCGGCCTTCCTGCGCTCGTGGCGCGGTCGTCAGCTGCTGATGTCCTGGTACATGCTGTTCTTCCAGGTCAAGGCCCTGCCGGAGTGGTTCGCCCGCCGCCGCGGCGGGGCCTTCGACCGGCTGCTGGCGAGCGCCGGGATGACGCCGACGGAGCTGGACCGGTTCCGCGCCGAGATCGTCGAGACCGGCGCGCTGACGCCGGCGCTGAACTGGTATCGCGCGATGCCCTTCGTCCCCCGCGGTCTCGTGCGTGCCCCGGTGAGGGTGCCCGCGACGCTCGTGTGGGGAGACCTGGACACCGCGGTCGGGCGGCTCAGCGTGGAGGGCACCGCGCGCTGGGTCGGGGCGCCCTACCGGTTCCACGTCCTCGAGGGCGCCTCGCACTGGATCCCCCGCCAGGCGCCGGACCGGCTGGTCCCGCTGCTGCTGCAGGGTTTCCGGGTCGCGGGAGAGGCAGCCACATGAGTGGCCCGGGCCCGACGCGCCGCCGGGCGGCCACGACCGAGCGGGGGCAGGACCGGGACCGCAGCCGGCCGCCGCCCCCCGACCCGCTGCCGCACCCGGTGGTCGACAACCACTGTCATCTCGACATCGCGGACGCAGGCGCGGGGGAGTGGCTGGAGACGACGCAGGCGCTGGCCGCGGCCGCGGCGGTCAACGTCACGCGGATCGTGCAGATCGGCTGCGACCTGCCCGGAGCCCGCTGGGCCGTCGAGGCGGCCGCGGCGCACGACGCGCTGGTCGCGGGCGTCGCGCTGCACCCCAACGAGGCGCCCCGGCAGGCCGACGCCGGGACGCTCGACGAGGCGATGGCCGAGATCGAGCGCCTCGCCACCGCGCACGGCAAGGTGCGCGCGGTCGGGGAGACGGGGCTGGATCACTACCGCACGGGCGAGGACGGCCACGCGTCGCAGGTGGAGTCCTTCCGGCGTCACATCGACCTGGCGAAGCGGTGGGGGAAGACCCTCGTGATCCACGACCGCAACGCCCACGCCGAGGTGCTGGAGGTGATCGACGCGGAGGGGGCGCCCGAGCGCTGGGTCATGCACTGCTTCTCCGGCGACGCCGCCCTCGCGCGGGCGTGCCTGGACCGAGGCGCCTACCTCTCCTTCGCCGGCCCGGTCACCTTCAAGAACGCACAGTCGCTGCGCGACGCCCTCGCGGTGGTGCCCCGTGACCGCGTCCTGGTCGAGACGGACGCGCCCTTCCTGACGCCGGCGCCCTACCGGGGCCGGCCCAACGCCTCCTACCTGGTGCCGCACACGGTGCGCGCCATGGCGGAGGTCCGCGGCGAGGACCTGGGCGAGCTGTGCGCCGCCGTGGATGCCAACACCGAGGCCGCGTTCGGCGGCGCCTGGTAGGCCCCCGCGGGCCGCGGGGGCGCGACATGCCCGGGATGCTCGCGACACGCCGGGGTCGGCGCGGCGCGAGCGCGGCCATGGCGTGATCTCCCTCTCGTCCTCTTGGGCCGCGGCCCGCGTCGTCGTTATGGTCTTGTAACTGTTGGCCGGGATCGGGACTGATTCCGCCGGCGCTGGTGGCCCCACAGGGCCCCGCCATCCCCGGGCACTTCGCCACCGCACGACCGTGCGGACCGGAGTGCCGTGCGCCGGTGACCCGTGGCCCGGAGACCACCGACCTTCGGAGAACCGTGAAGATTCCTACCTTCGTCCCGCGCGGACGCAAGGCCATCGTGGCCGGCGTCACCGCCTTTGCCCTGGCAGCGACCGGCACCGCCTACGGCCTGCAGGCCACCCAGACACCCGACGTGACCCTGAAGGTCGATGGCGAGACCAGCAAGATCAGCACCGACGCCGACACCGTCGGCGAGGTCCTCGAGACCGAGGGCATCGACGTGCGCGACCGCGACGTCATCAGCCCCTCGCTCGACAGCGAGATCGAGGACGGCAGCGAGATCAGCGTGCGCTTCGCCCGCCGGGTCAAGCTGACCGTCAACGGCGAGACCGAGAAGCACTGGGTCACCGAGGACGAGGTCGGCGACGCCCTGGCGCAGATCGGGTCGCGCTATGAGAACGCGCAGATCTCCGCCAGCCGTGGTGCGGACATCGACCGCGGCGGCATCGCGCTCTCCGTGATCACCCAGCGCCAGGTCGACGTCAAGGTCGGCACCCAGAAGCCCAAGACGCACGCCGTCACCGCGATGACCGTCAAGGGCGTGCTCAACGACCTGGACATCAAGCTGGACAAGAACGACGAGCTGAACCTCAAGAAGGGCAAGCGCGTCAAGCCCGGCAACAACGTGACCATCAAGGTCATCCGCGTGAAGACCGAGCGGGAGACCTCCAAGGGCGTCAGCGTCGACCACCAGACGGTCGAGCGCGAGAACGACTCGATGCGCGAGGGCAAGAGCAAGGTCGTCCAGGAGGGCCGCGACGGCGCCAAGAACGTCACCTACCGCGTCACCCGGCGCAACGGCAAGGTCTCCGACCGCACGGTCGTCAAGACCAACGTGGTGCGCCAGCCCGTGAAGCGGATCGTCCAGGTGGGCACCAAGCAGCCGGCCCCGGCCCCGGCCCCGTCGCCGTCGCCGGCCCCGTCGTCGTCGTCAGCCCCGTCGTCGTCGGCTCCGTCGACCAACTACGCCTCCGGCAGCACCGTGTGGGACCAGCTCGCCCAGTGCGAGTCCGGCGGCAACTGGGCCATCAACACCGGCAACGGCTACTACGGCGGTCTGCAGTTCAACCTCAGCACCTGGCAGGGCTACGGCGGCTCCGGCCTCCCGAGCCAGGCCTCGCGCGAGGAGCAGATCCGGATCGCCACGAAGGTCCGCGACGCCCGCGGCGGGTACGGCGCGTGGCCGGCCTGCTCGCAGTCGCTCGGGCTTCCCCAATGAGATCGACCCCGTGAGATCGACCCCGTGAGATCGACCCCGTGAGATCGACCCCATGAGATCGGTCCCGTGAGCAGCGATCGCGCATCGGGGCCACTGCCCTGATCCCGACCGCCGCCACTACGCTCGGACCCGTGTCCATCTCGTCCGCCGGCCCGCACCTGCTCGGGCCGGCGGACGTGCGTCTGCTCGCCGACGAGATCGGCCTGCACCCCACCAAGAGGCGCGGGCAGAACTTCGTGATCGACCCCAACACGGTGCGCCGGATCGTGCGCGAGTCCCGCGTGGGGCCCGACGACGTCGTCCTCGAGGTGGGTCCCGGGCTGGGGTCGCTGACTCTGGCCCTTCTCGAGGTCGTGCGCCGGGTCGTCGCCGTCGAGGTCGACCCGCTGATGGCCGGGAAGCTGCCCGGGACCGTCGCCGCCCGCGCGCCCGGGCGGTCCGGCGACGTCGACGTGGTGGCCGCCGACGCGCTGCACCTCGCCGATCTGCCCGGGGCGCCCCCGACCGCGCTCGTGGCAAATCTGCCCTACAACGTCTCCGTGCCGGTGCTGCTGCACCTGCTCGGGCTGCTGCCCTCGCTGGAGCGCGGACTGGTGATGGTGCAGGCCGAGGTCGCCGACCGGCTGGTGGCGAGGCCGGGCTCGCGGGTCTACGGCATCCCGTCGGTCAAGGCCGCCTGGTTCGCGGACGTGCGGCGGGCCGGGGCCGTCGGTCGCCGGGTCTTCTGGCCGGCGCCCAACGTCGACTCCGGCCTCGTCGCGTGGACGCGCCGCCAGCCGCCCACCCGGGACGTGGGGCGCTCCGAGGTGTTCGCCGTCGTCGACGCCGCCTTCGCCCACCGACGCAAGGCGCTGCGCGGGGCGCTGCGCGGCCTTGCCGGATCGGCCGAGGCGGCCACCGAGGCGCTGGAGGCGGCCGGGATCGACCCGATGGCGCGCGGCGAGCAGCTGGGCCTGGGGGCCTACGTCGCGCTCGCCGAGGCGCTGCGCGCCCACCGGCCGGTGCCCTCGTGAGCGCGGCCATCGAGGAGAGCCGGAGCTCCGTCGTCGTCCGCGCCCCGGCGAAGGTGAACCTGCACCTCGGGGTCGGCGCCCCTCGCGCCGACGGCTTCCACCCCCTGGAGACCGTCTACCAGGCGGTCGGGCTCTACGACGACGTCACGGCCACGGCGCTCGGGCCGGAGCCGTCGGGTCCCGGTGGCTCGGGCGCCTCCGGGCCCGTGGGCGCCGTCCACCTCTCGGTCAGCGCCCAGGACCACGTGGATGTCGGCCAGGTTCCGCTGGACCAGGGCAACCTCGCCGCCGAGGCCGCTCGCGCGTTGGTGGACCATCACGGCCTGCCCGGCTCGTCGCTCGACGAGATCGCGCTGCACGTCGCGAAGGCGATCCCGGTGGCCGGGGGACTCGCCGGCGGCTCGGCCGACGCCGCCGCGGCACTGGTGGCCGTCGACCGGCTCTGGGACCTGGGCACCAGCGACGCGGACATGCTGCAGCTCGCCGCGGAGCTCGGCTCGGACGTGCCCTTCGCCCTGGTGGGCGGCAGCGCCCTGGGCACCGGTCGCGGCGAGGCGGTGGAGCCGGTGGAGGACGAGGGCGCGTGGTGGTGGGTGCTCGTGCCCACGGCCGAGGGGCTCTCGACCCCGGCGGTCTACCGGCGCTACGACGAGATGCGGCCGGACGCGCCCCGGACGCCGGCGCTCGCCACGCCGCTGCTCGACGCGCTCACGACTGGCACCCCGGAGGCGCTCGCCCGGGTGCTGCACAACGACCTCCAGGAGCCCGCGCTCGACCTGCGCCCGGCACTGGCGGACGTCCTCGAGGCGGGCGAGCGGGCGGGCGCCCTGCGCGGCATCGTCTCGGGCTCCGGCCCCACCTGCGCCTTCCTCTGTGCCGACGCGGACGCCGCCCGGGAGACCCGTGCGGCGCTGCGCAAGGGCGGCCATCTCCCGCTGCTGGCGCCGGGCGCGGTGGCGGGCGCCCACCGGATCGCATACGCGCCCACCGGGCTCTCGAGACCGCGCCCGGAGGGCCTCGACTGATGCCGAACCCCGGCAGGCCGGGTGCCAACCTGGTCAACCTGGAGCGCGTCTGGAAGCGGTACGGCGTCCGGCCCCTGCTCGCCGATGTCTCGCTCGGCATCGGCGCGGGCGAGCGGGTCGGCATCGTGGGCCGCAACGGCGACGGCAAGACGACGCTCCTGCGCCTGATGACCGGGCTGGAGCAGTCCGACGCCGGCCGGGTGTCGCGCTCGCGGGGGCTGTTGATCGGCTACCTGCGGCAGGGCGACGAGCTCGAGGACACGCACACGGTGCGTGAGGCGGTGCTCGGCGGTCGCGACGACCACGAGTGGGCCGCCGACCCGGCCACCCGCGACGTCGTGCAGCAGATGCTCGCCGGCGTGGACCTCGACCGGACCGTGGTGGGCCTCTCCGGCGGTGAGCGGCGCCGCTGCTCGCTGGCCGCGCTGCTGCTCGGGGACCACGACCTGGTGGTCCTCGACGAGCCGACCAACCACCTCGACGTCGAGGCCGTGGCGTGGCTGGCCGAGCACCTCGCCGGGCGGTCCAGTGCGCTGGTGGTGGTCACGCACGACCGCTGGTTCCTCGACGCGGTCTGCCAGACCACCTGGGAGGTGCACGACGGCGCGGTGGACACCTACGAGGGCGGCTACGCGGCGTTCGTCCTGGCCAAGGCGGAGCGGCAGCGGCAGGCGGCGGCCGTGGAGGCGAAGCGGCAGAACCTGGTGCGCAAGGAGCTGGCCTGGCTGCGGCGCGGGCCGCCGGCGCGCACCTCGAAGCCGAAGTTCCGAGCCGACGCCGCCTCCGCCCTGGTCGAGGACGAGCCGGCGCCGCGCGACCGCCTGGAGCTGCAGCGCTTCGCCGCGCAGCGGCTCGGCAAGGACGTGGTCGACGTCGAGGACGTCGACCTCGCCCGTGGGGAGCGGGAGCTGCTCGCGCACGCGACGTGGCGGATCGGCCCGGGGGACCGGATCGGGATCGTCGGGGTCAACGGCTCCGGCAAGACCTCGGTGCTCGGCCTGGTGGCCGGAGAGATCGCGCCGTCCGCCGGCCGGGTACGGCGGGGCCGGACCGTCGCGCTCGCGCACCTCGGGCAGCACCCCGACGTCCTCGAGCCCGCGGGCCGTGTGCTGGACACGGTGGAGTCGGTGCGCCGCGTGACCCGGACGGCGGACGGTGACGTCACCGCGAGCGCGATGCTGGAGCGGTTCGGCTTCACCGGTGACCGCCTGACCGCCCGGCTCGGGGACCTCTCCGGCGGCGAGCGGCGGCGCTTCCAGCTGCTGCGGCTGCTGCTCACCGAGCCCAACGTGCTCCTGCTCGACGAGCCGACCAACGACCTCGACATCGAGACGCTCAACGTGCTCGAGGACTTCCTCGACGGCTGGCCCGGGACCCTGCTGGTGGTCTCCCACGACCGGTACTTCCTCGAGCGCACCACCGACTCGATCTGGGCGCTGCTCGGCGACGGTCAGATCTCGATGCTGCCGCGGGGGGTCGAGGAGTACCTGGAGCGCCGGCGCGCGGGGGCCGTCGAGGCGGCCGCCCCCGTCGACTCGGCGCGGGCATCCTCCGCCGCGGCGCCAGACGCCGCGCGCTCGGGGAGCGCCCAGGAGCGGTCCGCGCGCAAGACGATCGCACGGCTGGACAAGCGGCTGGAGAAGCTCGCGGCGCAGGAGCAGGCCCTCAACGCCGAGGTCCAGCAGCACCTGGGCGACCATCAGCGCCTGGCCGACCTCAGCAAGCGGCTCGACGTCCTCTCGGCCGAGCGGGAGGACCTGGAGGTGGAGTGGCTCGAGGCCGCGGAGTCACTGGCATAGACCAGGTGGACCACTCGGGCTGACCGTTCGGGCGGATCTGCCGCGGCCAGGGCCCCCATTGGGGCGAATGCACCCCCCACCCGCGCTGGCTGCCGACGATGTGAAGTGTCGCCGGAAGGGCGGCGTGCAGCGCCGGGAGCGCGCAGGAGGGTTCGCCATGGTGGCCATCGGACACGCGATGCGGTTCGGCTCCCGGATGCCCGCCCCGGACGCGCTTTCCGCCGGCGGTGACGTGTTCGTCCTCTCCGGGGGCGCCGCCCGGGGCGCCGTGCAGGTCGGGATGCTGGCCGGGCTGATGGACGCCGGGATCCGACCGGCCGGGCTCGTCGGCTGCAGTGTCGGGGCCCTCAACGCCTGCTTCGTGGCCGCCGACCCGACGCCGGCCCGCGTCGAGGAGCTGCGGCGCGCCTGGCTGGGGCTCACCCGGCGCGACATCTTCCCTGGCGGCCACGTCAGGCGGCTCGGCCACCTCGCCCGCCACCGCTCCTCTCTCTACTCCGCCCATGGCCTGGCCCGACTGGTTCGCGAGTGGTCCGCGGTCGAGCGCCTCGAGGACCTGTCCGTACCCGTCCGCGTGACCACCACGCATCTCGCGTCCGGCCGGGCGGTCTATCACGGCACCGGGCGTCTCGAGCAGCTGCTGCTCGCCTCGGCCGCCGTGCCGGCGATCTTCGACCCGGTGCTGCTCCACGACCACGCCGCCGGCCAGCCGTCCCCCCACGTCGACGGCGGCGTCGCCGACCACGTGCCGGTTCAGGGCGTGGTCGAGCTGCGCGGTGACCTCCGGGCGCCGCTGCGCCGGGTGTTCGTGCTCGACGCCAGCGTGCCGGTCCGGCTGGACCCGCCGCGCTCGCCGATCCACGTGCTCGTCGCGAGCCTGGGGGTCGCGATGCGGGTGCGGCCGGTGCCCGACCTCGGCCCGGCGATCGAGGTGCATCATCTGCGCACCGAGGACCTCGGCGTCCGCATGCACGACTTCTCGCGCTCGAGCGATCATCTGGACCTCGGCCGGCGCGTGGTCGACGAGCTGCTCGAGGTCGTCCCGGGCCTCGCCGCCTGAGCAGCGGGGAGCCCACGCCGGCTCGGCGTCAGGCGAAGGGCGCCAGGAGGGTGCGCAGCAGGCCGGCGAGCTCGTGCCGCTCGGCCTCGGGAAGCGAGGCGAGCAGCTCGTGCTCGGCGGCGAGCAGTGCCTCGAAGGCCCGGTCCACCGTGTCCTTGCCGGCGACGGTCAGTCGCACCAGGACGCCGCGGCGGTCCCCGGGGTCGGGCCGCCGCTCCACCAGGCCTCGCGCGGCCAGGCGGTCGACCCGGTTCGTCATGGTCCCGCTGGTCACCAGGGTCTCGCGCAGCAGCCGGCCGGGGGAGAGCTCGTAGGGCGGCCCCGCCCGGCGCAGCGCCGCGAGCACGTCGAACTCCCACAGCTCGATCCCGTGCGCCGCGAATGCCGAGCGGCGCGCGCGGTCGAGGTGGCGCCCCAGCCGCGTGATCCTGCTGAAGACGGCGACCGGCGCCAGGTCCAGGTCGGCGCGCTCCCGTGCCCAGGCCTCGACCAGCTCGTCGACCTCGTCGCGCATGCGTCGATGATATACGATCCGTCGAGAATCTTGACTTCAAGATATTCACGGCGCACGATGGGGTGGATGGCCAGCACGCACACCTGGGACCCCGAGTGCTATCTCGCGTTTGCGGGCGAGCGCGGCCGGCCCTTCGTCGACCTGCTCGCGCGCGTGGACGCCGAGGACCCCGGCAGCGTCGTCGACCTCGGCTGCGGCCCGGGCAACCTGACCCGCCTCCTGCGCCAGCGATGGCCCCGGGCCGAGGTGGCGGGCGTGGACTCCAGCGAGGAGATGATCGGGGCCGCCCGCCGCGACGTCTCCGGAGTCGCCTTCGAGGTCGCCGACCTCCGGAAGTGGACGCCCGCGGCACGGGTCGACGTCCTCGTCTCCAACGCGACGCTGCAGTGGGTCCCGGGGCACCTCGACCTGCTGCCGCGCCTGCTCCGCGCGATCACCCCCGGCGGTCGGCTGGCCTTCCAGGTGCCGGGGAACTTCGGCGAGCCCAGCCACACCCTGCGCGACGAGCTCGCCGCACGGGAGCCCTACGCCGCGCACACGGCCGACGTCGCCCTCCCAGAGGCCCACGACCCCTCCACCTACCTGACTGCCCTCGCCGACCTCGGCTGCGCGGTCGACGCCTGGGAGACGACGTACCTGCACGTGCTCACCGGCCAGGACCCGGTCTTCGCGTGGGTCTCCGGCACCGGTGCCCGACCCACGCTGCAGGCGCTGCCGGTCGACCTGCGCCCGGGCTTCGAACGGGAGCTCCGGTCGCGCCTGCGGGCGGCCTACCCCGCGCGCGACGTCGGGGGCGTGCCGGCCGTGCTGCTGCCCTTCCGCCGCGTCTTCGTGGTCGCCGGTGCGCCGGGCGAGAGTCGGTAGGGGGAGCGGCGAGGCGGAACCGCGTGCAGGTCGCCTCGGCACCGGCTGTCGGGGGTCAGCCCCAGAGGGCGCGGACCTCCGCAGCCGCCGTCGCCGCCTGCGCGAATCCCGCGCGGGCAGAGCCGGGGCGCGCGGCCAGGTCCAGCACGTTGGACCCGATCGCCCGCCGGGCCCCGGCATCGGGCTGCAGGACCACGTGGGGGACGCCCAGGCCCGCGAGGCTCGACGCGGCACTGCGCAACGGCCCGACCTGGCGGTCCACCGGCGCGATCGCAAGCACCCGGTCGCACCCCCGCGCCAGGTCCGCGTGGGTCAGCGAGTACACGCCGCCGTCGACGAGCAGGCGGCCGTCGACCGGGATGGGCGGATAGACCACCGGGACGGCGCAGCTGGCCGTGACCGCCTCGACGAGGGCGATCCCGGACTCCCGGGTGAGCACCACCCGCTCCCCGGTCTCGGCGGCGACCGCCGTGACCCGTAGGTCGCGACCCGCATCCCACTCGTGCGCCGGCAGCAGGTCGGCGATCGCGGCCAGCCGCTCGGGGACGCCGGGGGTTCGCCCCCGCCCGGCGGCCCGGATCGCCGCCGAGCCCATCAGCCGGCCGAAGCGCTCGCGGTCACCGCGGCTGCGCAACAGCGCGGCGGCGTAGCGGGCCGCCACCCCGCCGCCCACCTCGGCCCGGGGGGCGTCGGGCCGCGGCTGCTCCACCTGACGTTCGTAGAGGGAGCCGAGGTCGCAGCCGGTGGTCAGCTGCGCGCCGACGACCGAGCCGGCGGAGGTGCCGACCACCCGGTCCGCGGCGGCCAGATCGATGCCGGCCTCGGCCAGGCCGTGCAGGAGCCCGGTCTCCCAGGCGATCCCGGTGATCCCACCGCCGCCCAGCACCAGTGCTCGTCGCGTCATGCCGCTCCCGTCGTGGGCGTGTCTACCGACCGGTAATGTACGCCGCATGAGCCAGGTGCTGACGATGTGGTCCACGCTGTCGCCGCTGCCGCTGGGCCGCCGGCTCTTCTCCTTCGCGTTCGCGCGCAAGGCGCCGTACTTCGCGACGATCCGCCCGCGGTTCACCGTGCTGGCGCCCAACCGCGCCGCGCTGGTGGTCCCCAAGCGCCGGGCCGTGCTCAACCACATCGGCACGCTGCACGCGATCGCCCTGTGCAACGGCCTCGAGGCCGCGATGGGCGCCCTGGCCGAGGCGACGATCCCGCCGGACAAGCGCTGGATCCCCCGGGGCATGGAGGTCTCCTACACCGCCAAGGCGACCTCGGACGTCACCTGCATCGCCGAGACCGACGCCGCCCAGTGGACCGGCCCGGGTCTGCCCGACACAGGGGGCGACCTGCCCGTGCGGGTCCGGGGCGAGCGCGAGGACGGCGTGGTCGTGATCGAGGGCGTCATCCACCTGTGGGTGACGCGCAGGGACGAGCCAGCGGGCGCCACCTCCACCGCCGAGCCGCGCGCTCGCTCCTGACGGCCGCGCGCCGGCGCCTGACGCGGTCAGGCGCCGGCGTTGGCCTCGGCGTTGGCGGCGACGCTGCCCCCGCTCGCCTTGGCCTGGCTGAGCCGCTTCTCCACCCACACGGCCAGGCGGGAGAGCGAGTAGTTGATGAGGATGAAGATCAGCCCGACGAAGAAGAGGCTCTGGATGGGGTTGTCCAGCACCTGCGAGATCTGGTTGCCGCGTCGCAGCAGCTCGAGATAGCCGAGCCCGATGACGGCGGCCAGCGACGTGTCCTTGAGGATGACCACGAGCTGGCTGATCAGGGCGGGCAGCATCGTCCGAAACGCCTGGGGGAGCAGGACGGTCTGCATCACCTGCCACTCGGTCATGCCGATCGCGCGGGCCGCCTCGCCCTGACCGCGCGCCAGGGACGCGACGCCGGCCCGCAGGATCTCGGCGATGATCACGGAGTTGTAGAGCGTGAGGCCGATGACGAGGTACCACAGCACGTCCTCGCCGGGGAGCACCTCGACGGGGATGTTCAGCTCGACCATCGCACGGAAGACGAACACGATGGTCACGACCACCGGCAGGCCACGGAAGAGCTCGATGAATCCCACCACCGGGATCCGGCCGTAACGGCCGCCCATCATCCGGGCGACACCGAGGGCCACCCCGAGGACGAGCGAGAGCGCGATGGCCAGCACCGCGGCCAGGAGCGTCTTCAGGAGTCCGTCGCGCACGAGCCCCCACACCAGGGGGAAGTCCTCGTTGGACGGGTTGACCCACGGGTCCCACAGCTCGGCGGCGAACTGTCCAGCGTCGACCAGCCGCATGAGAGCCAGCGCGATCAGCGCAAGGATCGCGAGCGAGGCGATGACGGTGCCGATGAGCGCGCGCCGTCGCGCGCGGGGTCCCTGGACGTCGTACAGGACAGCCTGGGCGCTCATCGGGCGATCGCCACCTTCCGCTCGATGAGCGCGAGCAGGGCACCGGCGCTCAGGGTGATGATCAGGTAGCCGATCGCGACGCCCGTCAGCACGGGGATGTAGGGGTAGCCCTGGGCGCTCGTCAGGGTCCGACCGGTGGCCCAGAGGTCACCGCCGATGCCGAAGGCACCGGCCACCGCCGAGTTCTTCATCATGGCGATCTCCACGCTGCCCAGCGGTGGCACCGCCGAACGGAACGCCTGTGGCAGCACGACCTCCCGCATGGTCTGGGTGAAGGTGAGGCCGACCGCGCGGGCGGCCTCCGCCTGACCGGCATCCACCGAGTTGATGCCGGAGCGCAGCGCCTCGCAGACGAATGCGGAGGTGTAGATGATCAGACCGGTCATGGCCAAGACGTAGAAGCTGATGTTGATGCCCAGCTCCGGGATCCCGAAGGCCATGAAGAACAGCACGATCGTCAGCGGGCAGTTGCGGATGAGGGTGACGTAGGCCGCGCCGAAGCCACGCAGCGACGGGATGGGCGAGACCCGGAACGCCGCCAGCACCGTACCCAGCAGGAGGGAGCCGACGAGGCTCCAGGCGATGAAGCCCAGTGAGCGCAGGAACCCGGACCAGTAGAGATCCAGGTTCTCGGTGACCGCTTCCACGGCAACTCCTCTCAAGGGGCCGGCGAGGGCGCTCGTCGCGCCCCCGCCGGCTCGCTCGCCTCAGACGGGCCCGGTCAGGGTGCCCGGGTTCACGGGCAGGGGTCGGGCTCGGGGAGCGTCGGCTCCTCGGTGCCCTCGACCTCGCCGGCCGTGCTCTTCCACGCCTCGAGGTAGGCGTCCTCGTTGTCCTGCAGCGTCTCGTTGATGAACTCGCAGAACGCCGTGTCGCCCTTCTCGATGCCGATGCCGTAGGGCTCCTCGGTGAACTGCTCACCCACCAGCTTGAAGGCACCGTCGCTCTCGGAGACGAAGCCGAGCAGGATGACGTTGTCCGTGGTCACCACATCGACCTGCCCGTTGCCCAGGGCGTCCGCGCACTTGTCGTAGACGTCGAAGAGCACGAGCTGGCCCTTGTTGGCGAGGTAGGGCCTGATGCCTTCGGAGGGGGTCGAGCCGGTCACCGTGCATACCTTCTGGTCGGGGTTGTCCTTGAGGTCCTCCGGCTTGGTGATCGTGTCGTTGTCCGCGGCGACCATCAGCTGCTGGCCGGCCTCGTAGTAGGGGCCGGCGAAGGTGACGCGCTGCGCCCGCTCGTCGTTGATCGTGTACGTCGCGACCACCATGTCGACGTCGCCGTCCTCGATCAGTTGCTCACGCTGTTCCGAGGGCGCCTCCTTCCACTCGATGTCCTCCCCGGCGATGCCCATCGCGCCGGCGATGATCTTCGCGACCTCGACGTCGAAGCCCTCGGGCTGATCGTCCAGGCCGAGCAGACCGAAACCCGGCTGGTCGTACTTGGTCCCGACGACCATGCTGCCTTGCTCGGAGAGCTCCGCCATGGTGGTCCCGGACTCGAACTCGGGGCTCTCCTCGACGGCGACGTCGCTGCTCGAGTCGTCCCCCCCGCAGGCGGTGAGGCTGAGCGCCAGGACCGCACCCACCGCGCCGAGCAGACCCACTCTGTTCTTCCTTGTACGCATCCTGCTCTCCTTCGTTGGTCAGTGCTTGAGGATCTTGCTGAGGAAGTCCTTCGCCCGGTCGGACTGCGGGTTGGTGAAGAACTCCTCGGGGGTGTTCTCCTCCACGACCGCACCCTCGGACATGAAGATGACGCGGTGCGCCGCCGTGCGCGCGAACCCCATCTCGTGGGTGACGACGACCATGGTCATGCCCTGTTCCGCCAGGTCGACCATCACGTCCAGGACCTCCTTGATCATCTCGGGGTCCAGCGCCGAGGTGGGCTCGTCGAAGAGCATCACCTTGGGATCCATCGCGAGCGCCCGCGCGATGGCGACGCGCTGCTGCTGCCCGCCCGAGAGCTGGGCTGGGTACTTGTCGGCCTGGTGGGCGATCCCGACCCGCTCCAGCAGCTCTCCGGCGCGCTTGTCGGCCTCGTCCTTCTTCTGGCCGCGGACCTTGGTGGGTCCGAGCGTGACGTTCTCGAGGATCGTCTTGTGCGCGAAGAGGTTGAAGGCCTGGAAGACCATGCCGACCTCGGAGCGCAGCCGGGCGAGCTCCTTGCCCTCCGCGGGCAGGGGCTTGCGGTCCAGCGTGATCGTGCCTTGGTCGATGGTCTCCAACCGATTGATCGCGCGACACAGCGTCGACTTGCCGGACCCCGACGGCCCGATCACGACGACGACCTCGCCGCGCGTGATCGAGATGTTGATGTCCTGGAGCACGTGCAGGTCGCCGAACCACTTGTCCACGGACTCCAGGACGACGATGGGCTCGCCTTCCTCGACGTCCGGTTCTTCTCCCACGGTCACTGTCATGCGGGGCAACCTACCCCCGAGCGACCCCTCGGGCGCCAGACCTGATCGTGCGCGGGTCGCGGCCGATGCCGGATCGTGACCGGGCCGGGGTCGCGAGACCTGCTCGGGTCCTCGGGCCGCACCAGGAACATCGCGGGAGACCTTGCCCGCCACCCGTCGGAGCGGTAGGACGGGTGCCATGCCGGTGACGACCATGAACCAGGCGATCCATCACGCGGTACGCCGCGACCTCGCCAGGTTCGACGCGGCCCTGGCCGCGTTTCCGGCCGACGACCGGCACCGCGCCGAGCAGCTGCGAGCGGCGTGGGCGAACCTGCAGGCCGAGCTCACCCGGCACCACGAGGGCGAGGACGACCTGATCTGGCCGATGCTCGAGGCCAAGGGCATCGACCCGGAGCTGCTGCGCGGGATGGAGTCGGAGCACCAGGACATGGCCCGCGCCCTGGCCGAGGGCGACGCCGCCATGGACGCGCTCGCCTCTGTGCCCTCGGCGGAGCGGGCCACGCAGGCGCACGAGGTGCTCGCCGAGACCCGGCGCGTGGTGGTCGGGCACCTCGACCACGAGGAGCGCGACCTCGAGCCGGCGATGTTGCCGCACCTGGGGTCCGAGGAGTGGGCGAGGGTCGAGAAGCAGCTGCGCAAGGCGTCGCCCACCACAGCGGGCCAGTTCTTCGCGTGGCTGATGGACGGCGCCGACGCGGAGACCACGGCGTTCGTGTACAGCACGATCCCCAAGCCGGTCGTGCTGGTGCTCGGGCGCGCCCTCGGCCGGAAGTACCACCGGGAGATCGCGCCGGCCTGGCTCTGAGCCCCGGCGTCAGCCTCGCCCGCGGCGGCGGTCGCGCCAGGCCAACAGGGCCCGGAAGAGGCGCAGGGACCAGGTCGGGTCGCCACCACGATGGAGGGACTCTGTGCCCAGGTACGACGCGTTCGGGTCCGCTCGCCGGCCGTGGTCCTCGTTGCGCTGTCCCGGCAGCCGCTTCTCTGGTCCGGCCATGATCATCCCCTCGGGTCCCGGCCACGATAGCGCCCACGCGGGATGCGGGCACACCCGGCCGGCCCCGTACGCTGGGGCCGTCATGAGCACCGCAGCGCAGCCACGCACCTACGAGGTCAAGACCCACGGGTGCCAGATGAACGTCCACGACTCCGAGCGGCTCGCGGGCCTGCTGGAGGACGCCGGCTACGCGCCGTTCGACGCCGGCGCGGCAAACCAGGAGCAGGCCGACGTCGTCGTCTTCAACACCTGCGCCGTGCGCGAGAACGCCGACAACAAGCTCTACGGCAACCTCGGCCAGCTCGCGCCGGCCAAGGCCCGCGACCCCGGGATGCAGATCGCTGTCGGCGGCTGCCTGGCGCAGAAGGACCGCGACACGATCACCGACCGCGCGCCGTGGGTGGACGTCGTCTTCGGCACGCACAACATCGGCTCCCTGCCGGTACTGCTCGAGCGTGCGCGGGTGCAGCAGGAGGCGCAGGTCGAGATCCTCGAGTCGCTGGAGACCTTCCCCTCGACGCTGCCCACGAAGCGCGAGTCGGCGTACGCGGCCTGGGTCTCGATTAGCGTCGGGTGCAACAACACCTGCACGTTCTGCATCGTCCCGAGCCTGCGCGGCAAGGAGAAGGACCGTCCACCGGGCGACGTGCTCGCCGAGGTGGAGGCGCTCGTCGCCGAGGGCGTCACCGAGGTGACGCTGCTGGGGCAGAACGTGAACGCCTACGGCGTCGAGTTCGGCGACCGGCAGGCCTTCTCGAAGCTGCTGCGCGCGTGCGGCGGGATCGAGGGGCTCGAGCGCGTGCGGTTCACCTCGCCGCACCCGGCGGAGTTCACCGACGACGTGATCGCGGCGATGGCCGAGACGCCGAACGTGATGCCGAGCCTGCACATGCCGCTGCAGTCGGGCTCGGACGCAGTGCTGCGGCGGATGCGGCGCTCCTACCGGTCCGCGACGTTCAACGGGATCATCGACCGCGTGCGCGCGGCGATCCCCGACGCCGCCATCACCACCGACATCATCGTGGGCTTCCCCGGCGAGACCGAGGAGGACTTCCTCGCGACGCTGGAGGTCGTACGCCGCTCGCGGTTCGCCAGCGCCTTCACCTTCCAGTACTCCCGCCGCCCCGGCACGCCGGCCGCCGAGATGGACGGCGGGGTGCCGCCCGGGGTCGTCGCCGACCGCTACCGCCGGCTCACCGACGTCGTCACCGAGGTGGCGTGGGAGGAGAACCAGGCGCTCGTCGGCCGGACCGTCGAGCTGATGGTCGCCGAGGGGGAGGGGCGCAAGGACGTCGCCACCCGGCGACTCTCCGGGCGCGGTCGCGACAACCGGTTGGTGCACTTCGCGGCCGACGTCACGCAGCTGGAGGGAGACGTCGACGGCGTGCCGCGGCCGGGCGACATGGTCAGCGTCGAGGTCACCTACGCCGCGCCGCACCACCTGGTCGCCGACGGCCCGGTGCGCGCGCTGCGCCGCACCCGCGCCGGGGACGCCTGGCAGCGGCGCACGCAGGGGCCCCCCGAGGTAGCCGGCGGGACGGGTGACGTCTCGCTGGGCATGCCGACTCTCGGCGTCCCCGAGCCGCTGCCCGAGGCACCCGCCTGCCGCTGAGGGGTGCGCGGGACCGGCTCAGCCGTGGGTGTGGCCGGGGTTGCGCTTCTCGTGGTGCCCCCGGGTGCCCACGGGGTCGGGCTTGGCCTCGGGGAGCCCCGCGCGCTGTTCGCGGACGGCGGTCCCGCCCTCGGGCGTCTCGACCGGGTCCACGGTGTGCAGGTGCGTGTCGGCCTCGGCCTGCTCCTCGTCCGCGGTGTTCCGCACGCCCTCGGTGCCGAGCTGACCCGGGCCGGCCACGCCGACCCGCTCGCTGCTGACGCCCATCCCGGGGTGGCCGCCGGTGTCCCGGTTGCCCGGCTGGGTGTCGCGCACGTCGGTCTCCTGCTGGTGGCCCCCCTCGGCATTCTCGGGCACCGAGTCGGGCAATCCGCCGTCCTCCCCTTTGCTGCTCGTGTCCGGGCTGTTCCTATCCGGGTCGCTTCTATCGGGGTCGTTTCTATCGGTGCCGCTCATGTCAGGCTCCTGGCTCCTCGGCGGTGTCCACGCTCTGGTCGCCCTCGTCGTCCCCGGCCGCGTCGTCGGCGTCGGCGTCCTTGTCCCCGGCGCCCGCGTCCATGTCCTGCCGGGCCTCGTCCTCGGGCTCCTGCGTCTTGTTGTCGCCCGCCTGGACGCTCTCGGGCGCGTCGCTGGTGGCGGGGTTCGCCTGGGCGGGCACCTCCCGGGCCAGCGGACCGGTCGGGATGTCCCCGTACTTCTCCTGATCGGCCACCGAGTCCGGCCCACCCGGGAAGCGGTCGGGCTCCTCGATGCCGCCGCTCGGCTGCGGGCCGAGCACCTGCTCCGTCTGACCCGTGTCCGGGGTGTCTTCGTCGCTCACGCTGTCTCCTCCTTGGCAGGTCCCGTACCCATGCGGGTCGTGCTGACACCTTCCACCCCCGGCGCGACCAGCGGGTCACCCACGCCGACCATGACCGCGACGGGTTCGGGGCGGCCTCAGAAACCGTCGAGCAGGAAGCCCTCACCCGAGCCGAGTCCCTCGAGCACGCGCCGCTCGTATGGCACCACGGGCCCCCCCAGGGAGTCCAGCGCCTCCAGCGCCACCCACCGCAGCTCGGCCGCCTTGTCGGGCTCGGCGCGCCGGGGCTCACCCGACCACGACCGCGTCGAGAAGTAGAAGTCGACCCGCTGGTCCAGCGGGTCCCTGCTCCCCGTGCGCTGCATCGTGACCTCGTGGTGGAGGGCGAGGTCGACGATGCCCAGCTCCTCGCTGGCCTCACGGCGCGCGGCGTCGTACGCCGTCTCGAGCGGCTCGACGTGTCCGGCCGCGGCGGCGGCCCAGTGGCCGTCCATCCAGCCGGTGTTGCGGCGCAGCTGCAGCAGCACCTGCGTGCGAGGGGCCGGGCGCCCGCCGGGCGCCGCCGCGGGCCCGCGGAGCAGGAACACGTAGGCGGCCGGGACGAGCGTGTAGCGGCCGTGCCGCGGGTCGACGCCCGGGCCGGCCTGAGCGTGGCGGCCGGCCCGGCCGACCGTGGCGGCGTCCGCCGGGTCCGACCCGTCCCGGAATCCCATCGTCGCTCCTTGCCCCGTGTGCCCGGACTGCTTGAAACACTACGGAGGTGTCCGCGATCGCCGCCTCTCGACCCCGGGAGCGTCCGTGACGTCGGCCGCGGGGCCCGCGGTGCCGGTTGTCGCGGTGGTCGGCCCGACCGCGGCAGGGAAGACGGCGCTCTCGCTCGACCTCGCGGAGCGGCTCGGCGGCGAGGTCGTGAACACCGACGCGATGCAGCTCTACCGTGGGATGGACATCGGCACCGCCAAGCTGGCGCCCGCCGAGCGGCGCGGTCTCGGCCACCACCTGCTCGACGTGCTGGCGGTGACCGAGGCGGCCAGCGTGGCGGAGTTCCAGGGGTGGGCGCGCGAGGTGGTCGCGGCCCTGCGCGGGCGCGGCGCGGTGCCCGTGCTCGTCGGCGGATCGGCGCTGTACACCCGCGCCGTGCTGGACCGGTTCGAGTTCCCGGGCACCGACGCGGCCGTCCGCGGACGCCTGGAGGTCGAGCTCGCCTCGGTGGGGTCCGCGGCGCTGCACGCGCGGCTGGCCGCGCGGGACCCGGAGGCCGCGGCGCGAGTGCTCCCGGACAACGGCCGCCGCATCGTCCGCGCGCTCGAGGTCGGAGAGATCACGGGGCGGCCCTTCTCGGCGTCGCTGCCGCGGCTGGAGTACGCCCTGCCGCGTGCCGTGCAGGTCGGGGTGTCGATCGACCGGGACACCCTGGACGCCCGGATCGAGGCGCGGGTGGGGGCGATGTTCGACGCCGGGCTGGTCGATGAGGTGTCCGGGCTGCTGGGCGCGGGGCTGCTGGAGGGACGGACCGCGGCGGCGGCGATCGGCTACCGCCAGGTGGCGGCGTACCTCGCCGGCGGGATGACGCTGGAGCAGGCCCGCGCGGGGACCGTGACCGCGACGCGGCGCTTCGCCCGGCGCCAGGAGTCGTGGTGGCGCAAGGATCCCCGGATCCACTGGGTGCGCTGGGACGACCCCGGCCGCGTGGACGTCGCCCTCGCCGCCGTCCGCGCCACCTGACCCCGGCCTCCGCCCCGGACCCCTGTCGGGCCTCGGTGCGCCGGAGCAGACTGCGGCCATGACCCGGACGATCTTCTACACGGCCAGCTCGCTGGACGGCTATCTCGCCGACGAGCAGGACTCGCTGGACTGGCTCTTCACCCAGGACCAGGACGAGCACGGGCCGCTGAGCTATGCGGAGTTCTTCGCCGACGTGGGCGCGATCCTCACGGGCTCGACGACGTACGCGTGGGTCCTCGCGCACGAGCACGGCGCCTGGCCGTTCTCCCTCCCGACCTGGGTCATGACGCGCCGCGAGCGGGCGCTCCCGACCGAGACAGAGGCCGAGGTCCGGTTCGCTCGGGCCGACGACGAGGCGGCGCTGCGCGCGGTGCATGCCGAGCTGGTCACGGCGGCCGGCGACCGGGACGTGTGGGTGGTCGGCGGGGGGGAACTGGCGGCCTGGCTCGCCGAGCTGGGCCTGCTGGACGAGCTGATCGTCTACCTGGCCCCGGTGACGCTCGGCGCCGGCAGGCCGCTGCTGCCGCGACCGCTCGACCTGCGGCTCCTGGAGCTGGAGCGCAACCGTGCCTTCGCGTGCGCCCGCTACGAGGTCGTCGGGCCGCGGCGGTCGGCCCCCGGCCCGGCGAGCGGCGTACCGTGAGAGCCGTGGAGAGCATCCGTACCGCCCGGCGCCGCGCCGCGGCAGCGGCGGAGGGCCCTGCAGGATGACCGAGCCGTACCCCTTCCTGAAAGGCCACGGCACGGAGAACGACTTCGTGCTGCTGCCCGACCACGACGCCTCGATCCACGGCGCCCTCGACCTGGAGCGCGTCGTCGCGCTGTGCGACCGGCGCGCGGGCATCGGCGGCGACGGCGTGCTGCGCGTCGTCCGCACCGCGGCGCTCGTGGCGGTCACCGGGCCGGTCGGCGTGGACCCGGCCGCGGCGGAGTGGTTCATGGACTACCGCAACTCCGACGGCTCCGTCAGCGAGATGTGTGGCAACGGCGTGCGCGTCTTCGCCCGCCACCTGGTCGAGGAGGGCCTGGCCGACCCGTCGCGCCCGATCCCCGTCGGCAGCCGCGACGGCGTCAAGGTCCTCACGCTCGAGGACGACGACCGGATCACCGCCGACATGGGCCGTCCGAGGATCCTGGGCGAGACCCGGGTGGGTGTCGCGGGGGAGACCTGGCCGGCCCGCCACCTCGACATGGGCAACCCGCACGCGGTTGCCGTCGTCGACTCGCTCGACCCCGCCGGGCCGGTGGGGCCCCTGACCGATGCGCCGTCCTATGACCCGGGCGTCTACCCCGAGGGCGTGAACATCGAGTTCGTGGTGCCGCAAGGCGAGCGGCACGTCGCGATGCGGGTGCACGAGCGCGGCTCCGGCGAGACCCGGTCGTGCGGCACCGGCGCCTGCGCGGTGATGGTGGCGGCCGCGCTGGCGGACGGCTACCCCGGGCCGGGTGACGGTGCGGGCGCGGACCTCTCCTACCGGGTCGACGTGCCGGGCGGTCGCCTGACGGTCACCTGGTCCGCGGACGACCGTTGCCTGCTCACCGGCCCGGCGGCGATCGTTGCTCGAGGCACCACGGAGCTCGGACGGGTCCGCCGATAGGTTGCGCGGCATGGACATCAACGCATCCAGTGCCATCGTGACCGGCGCCGCGTCGGGCCTCGGCGCGGCCGCCGCTCGGCGGCTCGCCGCGCTCGGGGCGGGCGTGGTCGTCGCCGACCTGCAGCCGGAGCGGGGCGAGGCCCTCGCCGCGGAGATCGGCGGCCGCTTCGTCGAGGTGGACGTCACCAGCCCCGAGCAGGTCGGCAACGCGGTCCAGGTGGCCCTCTCGCTGGCGCCCCTGCGGGCGGTGGTGAACTCGGCCGGCATCGGCTGGGCCCAACGCACCATCGGGCGCGACGGGGAGCTCGAGTCGGCGCACTCGCTCGAGGCCTACACCCGGGTCATCCAGGTCAACCTGATCGGCACCTTCGACGTCGTCCGCCAGGCGGCCACGGCGATGAGCCACAACGAGCCCGACGAGGACGGCTGCCGGGGCGCGATCTGCAACCTCGCCAGCATCGCGGCGTCCGACGGCCAGATCGGTCAGGCGGCCTACTCCTCGTCCAAGGGCGGCGTGGTCGGCATGACGCTGCCGGTGGCCCGCGACCTGGCGGCAGCGGGCATCCGGCTGAACACCGTGGCGCCCGGGCTGATCGACACCCCCATCTACGGCGAGGGGCCCGACGCCGAGGCCTTCAAGGCGAGGCTGGGCGAGAGCGTGCTCTTCCCGCGTCGCCTCGGCGTCCCCGACGAGCTCGCGAGCATGGTGGTGGAGTGCCTGACCAACTCCTACATGAACGGTGAGGTCGTGCGCGTCGACGGCGGCATCCGGATGCCCCCGAAGTGAGCCGTCCCGGCCCGATCGGCGCGGCGCCGGCGAACGGACCCGGCTAGGCGTCCGGCACGACCCACCCGGTCATGTCGAGGACCAGGTCGGCGGCCCCCGCGGCGGCCTCGACCCGCTCCGCGTTCGGCTCGTCCACGCGCGTGATCCACGCGGCGGCCGCGTCGGGGTCCTTGCCGGAGGCCACGTGCCGGGCGAGCAGCCGCTCCGCGCGCAGGTCCTCGTCCACGACGATGTACCACACCGCGTCCAGCTGTGCGCGCACCCCGGGCCACGGGTCGTCGGGCAGCAGCAGGTAGTTGCCCTCGGCGACCACCAGCCCGGCGTCGGGTGGCAGCGGGATCGCCCCGGCCACGGGCTGCTCGAGGTCACGCTCGAACATCGGTGCCAGCACCGTGTGCTCGCGCGCCCGCACGCGCGCCAGCAGGGCGGCGTACCCGTGCGCGTCGAAGGTCTCCGGCGCCCCCTTGACCTCCAGCAGCCCCCGACGGGCCAGCTCGACGTCGGCGACGTGGAAGCCGTCCATCGGGACCACGACGCCGGCGTACGCCGCGGCCAGGGCGGCCGCGAGCGTCGACTTGCCCGACCCGGGAGACCCGGTCAGGCCCACGACCGGCCGACCCCACCGCTCGGCGAGGCGGGCGACGTGGGCGTCGAGCGCCCCGCCGCCGGGACCATCCGGTCCGATGCGCACCCGCTCCACGCTCCGATCCTCGCAGGGAGGCCGATGCCGCCCTCGCCCCCCACCGGGTGGGAGGGTGGCCCCGCGAGGAGCCCGCGAGGAGCCCGCGACGAGACAGGAGGGCGCCATGGCATCCGAGGCACTCACACCCGCCACGTTCGCGGGATACGTCGACCACACGCTGCTCAAGCCGGAGGCGACGCGCGCGCAGGTGGAGGACCTCGCCCACGAGGGCGCGGCCCTGCGGGTCGCCGCGGTCTGCGTCAACGGACTGTGGGCCCGGGCCGTGACCGACGCGCTGCGCGGCTCCGGCGTCGCGACCTGCGCGGTGGTGGGCTTCCCGCTCGGCGCCATGTCGGAGCGCATCGTGGCCGCCGAGACGGAGCAGGCGCTGGCGGACGGCGCCACCGAGATCGACATGGTCATCCCCGTCGGCCCCCTGCGCGGCGGGGACCGGGCCCTGGTCTCCTCCTACGTCGCCGCCGTCCGCGCCGCCGCCGGGACGCAGACGCTCAAGGTGATCCTGGAGACTGCGCTGCTGACCGAGGGCGACGTCGTCGAGGCCTGCCGGGTCGCCGTGGAGGCGGGCGCGGACTTCGTGAAGACCTCCACCGGCTTCAACCCCGCGGGGGGCGCGACCGCCCGGGCCGTGCGACTGATGCGCGAGACGGTCGGCCCCGGCGTCGGCGTGAAGGCCTCCGGGGGCATCCGGAGCCTGGCGGACGCCCGCAACATGCTGGACGGCGGCGCCAGCCGGCTCGGGATGAGCGCCACCGCCGCGGTGCTGCGCGAGCTCGAGGAGTCCGGCGCCTGAACGGGGTGCCTGAACGGGGCGCCGGGCGGCCCGCGCGGAAACCCGTTCGCCCGGTGCGGCCGGCCGACCTAGGCTGGGGGCACATGACGAACGCACGCGACTTCGATCTCGACGCCGAGCTGGCGGCCACGCGAGGCTGGGACCCCGACGAGCCGCCCGCGCTCGACGCGGACCCCGATCCCGAGGAGCTCACCGACGGCGAGCTCGATCTCGCCGAGCGCCACCAGCTCCGGCGGGTCGTGGGGCTGCGCACCGAGATCGAGGACGTCACCGAGGTCGAGTACCGCCAGCTGCGGCTGGAGCGCGTCGTGCTCGTGGGCGTGTGGACCGAGGGCTCCGCCGAGGAGGCCGACCACTCGATGGCCGAGCTCGCGCTGCTGGCGGAGACGGCCGGCTCCGAGGTGCTCGAGGCGGTCTACCAGCGCCGGCAGCGTCCCGACCCCGCGACGTACGTCGGTCGCGGCAAGGTGGATGCGATCAAGGAGATCGTGCAGGCCACCGGCGCCGACACCGTGATCCTCGACGGCGACCTCGCCCCCAGCCAGCTGCGCAACCTCGAGGACCGGCTCCAGGTCAAGGCGGTCGACCGGACCGCGCTGATCCTCGACATCTTCGCCCAGCACGCGAAGAGCAAGGAGGGCCAGGCGCAGGTCGAGCTGGCTCAGCTGACCTACGCCAAGCAGCGCCTGCGCGGCTGGGGCGGCAACCTCTCGCGCCAGGCGGGCGGCCAGGCCGCCGGCGGCGAGGGCATCGGCGGCCGCGGCCCCGGCGAGACCAAGATCGAGACCGACCGGCGTCGCATCAACGACAAGATCGCCAAGCTGCGCCGCGAGCTGCGCGTCATGACGGGCACCCGGGAGACCAAGCGCTCCGGCCGGCGCCACAGCGCGGTCCCGAGCGTGGCCATCGCGGGCTACACCAACGCCGGCAAGTCCTCGCTGCTGAACCGGATCACCGACGCCGGGGTGCTCGTGGAGGACTCGCTCTTCGCCACGCTCGACCCCACCACCCGCCGGGCCCGCGCCAGCGACGGCCGGGAGTACACGGTCTCGGACACCGTCGGCTTCGTCCGCCATCTGCCCCACCAGCTGATCGAGGCCTTCCGCTCCACCCTGGAGGAGGTCGCGGACGCCGACCTGCTGCTCCACGTGGTCGACGGCGCCCACCCCGACCCCGAGGGCCAGATCGCCGCGGTGCGGGAGGTGCTCGGGGACATCGACGCCGGCGGCGTGCCCGAGGTGATCGTGATCAACAAGGCCGATGCCGCCGATCCGCTCGCGATCTCCCGGCTGCGCCAGCGCGAGCCGCACTGTGTCGTCGTCAGCGCGCGCACCGGTGAGGGCATGCCGGCCCTGCTGGAGCTGCTGGAGGCGGAGCTGCCGCGGCCGGCCGTCAGCTTCGACGCGCTGGTGCCCTATGCCCGCGGAGACCTGATCGACCGGCTGCACAAGCGCGGCGAGATCGATCGCGTCGAGCACACGCCGCACGGCACGCGGGTCAGTGGCCGCGCCGACGAGGTGCTGGCCGACGAGCTGGCGGCCTTCCCGGCGCCCGCGGCCGACTGACCCGGCGCGGGCGCGCCACGACCCGCCCGACATCGCCCCGGGGTCGGGAAAGGCCCATGATGGTGCAACCATGTCGCGGTCCAGTTCACCCCGTCGGAGAAGATGTCGCCCATGTCTCGAGGCCTGCTCGTCCGCTTGGTGCTGGTCATCGGCCTCCTGGCCGGCAGCGCCGCGATCGCGCTGACCCAGGAGCCCAAGCTCGGCCTCGACCTCAGCGGCGGCACCCAGCTGACCCTGGAGACGCAGAGCACCGATCGGGTCGAGGCGGACGCCGAGGCCACGGACCGCACGCTGGGCGTGCTGCGCGGGCGCGTCGACTCCCTGGGCGTCTCGGAGCCCACGTTGGTGCGCTCGGGTGAGAACCGCATCCTCGTCGAGCTGCCCGATCTCCAGGACCCGACCCAGGCCGAGGAGGTGCTCGGCAAGACGGCCCAGCTCACGGTGCGCCCCGTGGTCCGCGCCGTCGGGCCCGAAGCGGAGCCGCGCGGCGAGGACAACGAGATCCTGCCCGACGAGTCGGGGCAGCGGCTCGAGGTCGGCCCGGTCAGCCTCGACGGCAACCAGATCACCGGCGCCGCGGCGGTGCTCCCCGAGCAACAGGTCGACTACGCGGTCACGGTCGACTTCAACGGCACGGGTTCGGACGCCTTCGGTGAGCTCTCCAGCGAGGCTGCCTGCGCCCAGGGCGACAAGCGGCGGATCGCGATCGTCCTGGACGGAAGGATCATCTCCTCGCCGCAGGTGCAGGTCCCGTGCGGCGGCTCGATCACGGGCAGCACGCAGATCACCGGCAACTTCACCCTCGAGGAGGCCTCCGACCTCGCGCTCCTGATCGAGGGCGGCGCCCTGCCGGTGCCGGTGACGATCATCTCCCGCAGCGTCGTCGGCCCGACGCTGGGCGCGGACGCGATCGATGCCTCCACCGAGGCCGGCATCATCGGCCTGCTGCTGACCGGCCTCTTCATCATCATCGTCTACCGCTTCGTCGGCTTCCTGGCGACGCTGGCGCTCTCGACGTACGCCCTGCTCTCCTACGCGATGCTCCTCGCGGTGGGCGCGACGCTGACCCTGCCCGGCCTGGCGGGGTTCGTGCTCGCCGTCGGCCTCGCGATCGACGCCAACGTGCTGGTCTTCGAGCGGGCGCGGGAGGAGTACGCCGCCTACCCCGCCGGGGGGCTCGTGCGCTCGCTGGTGACCGGTTTCAACAAGGCATGGACGGCGATCATCGACTCCAACGTCACGACCCTGCTCGCCGCGGCGCTGCTCTTCGCGCTCGCGACCGGGCCGGTCCGGGGCTTCGGCGTCACGCTGACCATCGGTGTCGTCGCCTCGATGCTCTCCGCCCTCGTCGTGGCCCGGGTGCTGACCGAGATCGGTGTCGGCCTCAAGCCGGTGCGCACGCGACCGGGCTTCTCGGGGCTGGGCTCGATCGGGCGGGTGCGGGCGTTCCTGGACCGCAAGAACCCGGACCTGATGCGCCGTCGCGTGCTCTGGCTCGGCATCTCGGGGGCGGCCCTGCTGCTGGCAGTGTCCGGCATCGCGATCCAGGGCCTGAACCTCGGCGTCGAGTTCTCCGGCGGCCGGCAGCTGCAGTACGCGACGAGCCAGCAGATCAGCGCCACCGAGGCGCGCACGGCGGTGGCCGACGCGGGCTACGGCAACGCGGTGGTGCAGAAGGTCGACGATGGCGAGATCGCCGTCCGGGTGGGCACGATCAGCAACGAGGAGGCCGACGGCATCACCGAGTCGCTGGCCGAGGCCGGCGGCGGCGCCGACAAGGTGCGCGACGAGACCATCGGGGCGTCCTTCGGCCAGGAGCTGCGCGACAAGGCCCTGATCGCGTTCGGCCTCGCGCTGCTCTTCCAGATGGCCTATCTGGCGGTGCGGTTCAAGTGGACCTTCGGCGTCGCCGCGGTGGCCGCGATGTTCCACGACGTGCTCTTGGTGCTGGGGCTGTTCGCCTGGCTTCAGCGACCCATCGACGGGGTCTTCCTCGCGGCCGCGCTGACCATCATCGGTCTCTCCGTCAACGACACCGTGGTCACCTTCGACCGCGTCCGCGAACGATGGCACGGCTCGCGCGATGCGACCTTCGCCGAGGTGGCGAACCGGGCCTGCATCGAGACCCTCCCGCGTACCGTGAACACCGGCCTGGGCGCCATGTTCATCCTGGGCGCCCTGGCGGTCCTGGGCGGCGACTCGCTGCGCGACTTCTCGTTGGCGCTCCTGGTCGGCCTGGTCGTGGGCACCTACTCCTCGACCTTCATGGCGACGCCGCTGCTGACCTACCTGCAGCAGCTCTCGCCGCTCTCGCGGACCAAGCGCGAGCGGGTGCAGCGCGACCCGCAGGACACCGGTGCGATCGTCTGAGTCGTGTGCGGCGCGCCCCGGGTGCCGCCCTCAGCGCCCGTCCGGCGGGACGCGGACCAGGCGCAGTGCGAGGCGGGGGCAGGTGCGCACGGCGTCGCGCGCGGCCTCGACGAGGTCAGGGGTCACCTTGCCCGTGATCACGGGATAGCCCCAGGGGTCCAGCGAGATCATCTCGGGCAGCACCTCGTGGCACAGGCCGCGGGCCCGGCAGGAGGGCCAGTCCACCCGCAGCGCACGGGTGCCTCGCCCGCGGCGCGGCGTCACGACGCCGCCTCTCTCGGCAGCGCCGCGGCACCGCGCGTCGCGCAGCCGCCGGCCAGGTGTCGCTCGACCTCGGCCGGCAGGGCCACGAGCAGCGAGCGCACGAGCCGCGTCGTCCCGTCCGGGTGCGCGCAGGCGCCCCGTCCGTCCACCAGGTCCGCCGCGCGGGCGACGGGCGCGAGCGGCCCCGAGCCGGCGGCCACCGCCGCCAGGGAGGCCGCAAGCGCCGGTAGCCCGTTGCGGCAGGGCCCGCAGCGCCCGGCGGACTGCCCGGCCAGGTGCCGCACGATCTCGACCGTGAGGTCGACCGGGCACTGTCCGGCGGCCGGCGTCAGCACGACGCCGGCACCGAGGGCGAGGCCGCGCGAGCCGAATGCCGACCGGGAGATGCGCAGCGACGCGACGGTGGCGGCCTCGGCCCAGGTCCCGTGGAATCCGCCCAGCAGCAGCGGCCGGCCCCGGTGCCCCGCCGGGAGCACGTCCACCGCGGGGGTGCCGTGGGGCACCTCGACCACGACCGGCGTGCGGTCGGGGGCCCCGAGGGTGAGCAGCGTGGTGCCCGGCTCGGCGGCGGTGCCCTGACGGCGATAGACGGCGACCCCGTGCAGCGCGAGCAGCCCCAGGTGCGCCCAGGTCTCGGCGTTGGAGAGCACGGTGGGCCGGCCCGCGAGCCCGTCGATCGCCGCCGGGCGCCACGTGGTGACGGGGAGGCCCTCGCGTCCGGCGAGCAGCTCGAGCAGGGCGCTGGCCTGGCCGGCGACGAACCGCGGCGCCGCGCGATGCAGGCGCCAGCGCAGCCGCTCGTCCTTCCGCTCCGCGACGGCCCGGTGGATGGCCGCGACGACGTCGGGGCGCTCGCCGGGGAGGGCGACGTGCACCTCCCGCGTCCCCAGCGCCCGCGCCGCTACGGCGGCCCCGTCCAGCACCAGGTGGGGGCGGGTGGTCGCCAGCGCCGCGTCCTTGGCGCTGCCCGGCTCGCCCTCCGCGAGGTTGACCACGGGCACGGGCCGTCCGGCGAGGCGGCCCTGACGCCCGGCGACGGCCAGCTTGCGGGCGAAGGGGAAGCCCGCGCCGCCGCGGCCGCGGAGGTCGGCGGCCTCGGCCGCCGCCACGAGCGCGTGGAGCGCGAGGCGGGGCGGGGCGCCGTGGCGGGCGCGATGGGCCGCCAGGCTCGGACCGTCGGCGACTCCGGCGAGCAGCGCCGGGCCCGGGCGCACGTCGACGCTGCGGGGGTAGGGGACCGGGCTGGTCATGCGACCCTCCCCGCGAGCAGGGGGCCGGAGGCCCGGGCGGGGTGCGACCGGCGGTGCCGCACCAGCAGGCCGACCCGCACCAGCGCGGCGACCAGGACGGCGCCGGCGCAGCCGAGGCTCAGGGGCAGCCCCCACCAGGCGCCGGCGGCCGCGTCGGCCACGCCGGTGTCGCTGCCGATGCCGATGCCGTGCGCCAGCGACATCGCCCAGGCGGCGTACGCCGTCAGGTGCAGCGCCCGCCAGCCGCGGTAGCCCAGCCGGGCGCGGGCCAGGCTGGAGACGACGACGACCACCACGACGTCAAGCGCCAGCGCTCCCAGCCCGAGCCAGAGCGGCTGGTAGGTGCCGACGAACGGGACGAGTGCCTCCCACCAGCGGATGCTCACGAAGGTGTCGGCCACGGCGGTCGCGACGTGGGCCAGTAGCAGCCCGAGCGCGACCAGCGCCAGGTTGCGGTGCAGCGCCTGCGCGGCGAACGCCGGGACCCGGCCGCGCGCTCGCCCGCCGGTCGCGAGCATGCCGAGCAGCAGCGAGGCCGTGAGCAACACGAGCAGGGTGATCCCGGTGGCGCGGTTGAGATACCAGAGCAGCGGGCCGTCGGTCATGCGGTCCTCCGGGGGGCGTCGGTGGGGTGCGGGCGGGGGAGGGTCGCCACGTCGGGCCAGGCGCCGGTCCCGCGCACGGCCCCGTCGCCCCCGACGAGCCGGGCGCACACGCCGCGGGCCGCCAGCCAATCGTCGGCGTTCGCGCCGAGCACGACCGCGGACGTGGCGGCCGCGTTGGCGGCGGTCGCGGTCGGTCCGGTGGCCGTCGCGGTGCGGACGGCGCCCGGCGCGGCCGTCGGCACGGGGAGCCCGGTGCGGGGGTCCAGCAGGTGGTGTCGCTCGACCCCGCCGCGCAGCCAGCGCCGGACCACGGTGCTCGAGGTGGCCAGGCCGCCGGAGGCCAGGAGCACGACCGGACCGTCGGCGTCGTCGGGGTGCTCGCTCACCCGGACCGGCCAGCCCTCGAGCGCCGGGGCGGGGTCGTCGGGACACGGCTCCGCAATGCGCAGGTCGCCGCCGACGCTGACGAGGACGGCCGCCCCCGTGCGCGCGGCCGCCGCGGTGGCGGCGAGGTCCGCCGCGAAGGCCTTGCCGGTCGCGCCGAGGTCCAGCGCTGTGCCGGTGGGAACGCGCACCCGGCCCCCGCGGTCGAGGCCGATCGCGCGCCACGCACCGGGCTGGGGTGCGGGCAGGTCCAGCGCCGTGTGCGGCGCGGGCTCGGCGCAGCGCTCCACCGTGGAGAAGGTGCGGTCGTAGCCGAGCTGCACCATGCTGCGGCCCAGCAGCGGGTCGACGAGCCCGTCGGTGGCGGCGGCCGCGTCCACGGCGACCGACACCGCCTCGACCAGCAGGGGGTCGACGTCCACCCAGCAGCCGGGCGACGCGTTGGCCCGCGAGAGGTCGCTGTCGTCGCGAAACCGGCTGCAGGTGCGGTCGACGTCCTCCAGCACGCGCGAGACCACCGCGGCCGCGGGCCCGAGGGCCTCCGCACGGTCGACGGCGACGTGCACGTAGGTGCCGAGTGCCCGGAGGCGCCGGCGGGCGGCGTTCGGGAGGGGCGCGCCGAGCGTCGCGCTGCTCACCTCAGGACCCGCTGCTCGGCGCGGGCGCGGGAGGCGGGGGCGGCGGTGCGGCGGGCTGGGGCGCCGCGGGCTGGGGCGCCGCCGCCGGCGCGGAGGTGCCGGAGCTCCCCGCCGCGCTGAGGGAGGGTGCGGGGGCGACGTAGCCACCCCACGAGCCGCCCGACGAGGACACCGCGCCGCCCGGGCCGGGGGCGACCCCCGGCGAGGTCGAGCCGGCCACGTAGCGGACCGTCACCCGGGTGCGGGTGGGCCGGTCGCGGTAGACGATGCGCGGCCGGGACGCCTCGGTACGGCGCTGGGCGCGGACGGCGGCCCGGTGCTCGGCGAGCTCCTGCCGGTACTCCGTCGCGGAGCGTCGCTGCTCCAGGCGCTGCGCCGTGAGCTCGCCCGCGTGCGCGTCGGCAGCCAGACCGGCGACCCAGCCGGTGGCGCCGAGCGTCGCGACGGTGGCGAGCCCGGTGGAGACGCCGACCGCGGCGCGTGTGCGCCGGCGCCTCCGCCCGGCCAGATCCGGGTCGGGAGCGGGGGGAAACGCCGCGCCTGGGGCGTGGGATGAGGACATGTACCGAGCATCGGTCGGCGCACGACAGGCGCGGGTCTGGCGGGCGTCAAATGCGCGTCAAGTCCTCCGCGCAGACTTGAGACACCCTTGAGGCGAATTCGACATGCGCGAAAGGCGGGGCGGCGCACGATGCTCGGCATGCGCCTTCTCCCCATCGGCATCGCCGTCGCCTCAGTCGTCATCGGCGTCACCGGGGCCGCCGTCGCCTACGACCTGACGGCCGGCCCCACGACCCGCGAGCGGGTGGTCTCCGCCCCCGTCGTGCGTTCCCAGCCGGCGGTCGAGCCTGCGCAGGAGGTGCGGCCCGGCACGCAGTTCCGGTGGTCGCGCTGCACCCCTCCGGCCCACCTCCGGCAGGGCGCGTGCGTCACCGAGACGCAGCAGCTGGTGGTGCTCCGACCCCCGGCTCCATCGCCCGCCCCCGCGGTCGCGACCTCCGACGAGGGCGAGCCGTTCTCGGCCTCGGCGGCTCCCGGGCCCGGGGATGACGACCACGGGGACACCGAGGACGGGCACGGGTCCGACGACCACGGCGACGACCACGGCGACGACCACGGCGAGGACCACGGCGAGGACCACGGCGAGGACCACGGCGAGGATCACAGCGAGGGCCACAGCGAGGGCCACGCGGAGCCCGAGGACGACTGAGCCGTCGGCTGCCGGGCGGTCAGCCCCGCAGCGGGAGTCGTACCTCGACGCGGGTCCCCGGCGCGGCATCCAGCACGCGCAGGTCGCCGTTCGCGCTGTCCGCGGTGCGGCGGGCGATGTCCAGCCCGAGTCCGGTGCTTCCCTCGCGCTCCCCGGCGTCAGCGCTCGCAGGCCCCGGCCCCTCGTCGGCCACGACCAGCAGTGCCCGGTCTCCCTCGGCTCCGGCGGCCACGGACAGCGCGATCCTCAACGCGATCCCCTCCGGGGTGTGGGCGAAGACGTTGTCGACGAGAACGTCGAGGAGGTCCCCCAGGTCGTCGGCGGCCACCGGCACGATCACCGCGCCCGACTCCGGAAGGTCCACGCGCATGGGTCGGCGCTGGTCCTCCGCCAGGGGCCGCCAGAAGCGGCCGCGCGCCGCGACGACGTCGGCGGCGTCACATCGCGCCGCGAGATCCGTGCGCACCGGACGCCTCGCCTCGCGGACGATGGCGTCCACGGTCCGCTGGAGCACCGCGACGTGCTCCCCGAGCCGCCCGCGCAGCTCGGCGTCGCCGACGGCGTCGGCGTCGAGGCGCAGCGCGGTCACCGGGGTTCGCAAGCGGTGCGAGAGGTCCGCCACCACGGCGCGCTCCGCGGCGAGCAGCTCGGTCGTGCGCTCGGCGAGGCCGTTCAGGGCGCGAGCCAGCTCCTCGGTCTCTTCCGTCCCGCGAACCGGCGCCCGCGCCCCGAGGTCCCCCTCCCGCAGCTGGTGCGCCGTCTCGGCGACCGCGCGCAGCGGCTCGCTGATCCGGCGGGCCGAACGATCCGCCACCAGCAGCGCGAGGCCGAGCAGCACCACGCCGAGCGCGCCGATGCCGAGCCAGGCCGGCACGACGCCGCGGCGCAGGTCCTCGTCGGCAACCTGGGTGAGCACGACGGCTGTGCCGTCGCCCACGACGACCGGCAGCAGCATGCGGACGCCGTCCCCGGTCGTCCGCGTGAACGCCTCACCCCCACGGGCGCGGGCCACGTCCCTGTCGGCGGCCAGCGCCGCGCCGCCGCCGGCGACCTCGCGGATCTCCTGCACGGCTTCGTCGGAGCCCAGCACCCGCCCGTCCGCCGTGAGCACGACCGTGTCCGGGACGGAGCGCTCGTCGAGGGCGGCCACCAGCGCGGGCAGCTGGGGGTCCTCGGCGAGACCGGCGACGAGGAGCGCGGTGTTGCGGGACTCCTGATCGGCGGCGGCGAGTGCCCGGTCCTCGGCGAGGGTGCGCACCAAGAGGCACAGGGGCACCACGAACGAGATGATCACCGTCGCCGTCGTCACGACGACGAGCCCGGAGACGCGCCGGCGCATCAGTCGATCTCCGCCGGGTCGACCAGTCGCACGCCGACTCCGCGGACGCTGTGCAGGAAGCGCGGCTCCGCTGCGGACTCGCCGAGCTTGCGGCGCAGCCAGGACAGGTGCACGTCGACGGTGCGCTCGGACCCGCCGTACGCCTGCTGCCAGACCTCGGCGAGCAGCTCGCGCTTGGTGACGACCTGGCCGGCGCGCTGGGCGAGCGCGAGCAGCAGGTCAAACTCCTTGCGGGTGAGCTCCACCGACGTCTCGGCGAGCCGGACCGTGCGCGCCCGCTCGTCGATCTCCAGCGCGCCGACCCGCACCGGCTCCGCGACCGTCTCGTCGCGGGAGGAGCGGCGCAGCACGGCCCGGATCCGCGCAGCGACCTGCTCGGACCCGAACGGCTTGACCACGTAGTCGTCCGCCCCGGCATCGAGCGCCCGCACCATCGTCGGGTCGTCGTCCTGTGCGGTGATGATGATCACGGGCACGTCGCTGGCGGCGCGGAGCATCGAGAGCACGGTGAGTCCCGCGATGTCCGGGAGCCCGAGGTCCAGCAGCACGACCTGCGGCTGCTCTCGCAGCGCGAGGTCGAGGGCCCCGAGGCCCGTTGGTGACACCATGACCGCGTGCCCCCGCTCGCTCAGGCCCCGCAACAGCGCCGTGCGGATCGCCTCGTCGTCCTCGACGACCAGGATGCTGGTCATGGTCGCAGGCTACGCAGCGGAGCGCGCCGGTGAGTGCGCACCGCGCGCGCCGTGCCGCTCTCGCCGTGCTGGCGTGGCTGGCGATCGTCGCGCTCGGCTCGACGATGGTGTGGGCCGTGGTCTCGCGCGCGGGGGCGGGCGTGTCGGACCCTTCGGGCGACGCGCCCCTCGTCGGGGCGTCGCGCGGCCAGCCTCAGCCACCGACCCCGTCGAGCTCGTCCCGGCCGGTCCGGCCGAGCACCAGCGGGGGGTCCGCGTCGCCCGCTCCCGCGGCCCCGGCCCGCGTCCAAGACACGTGGAGCGGCGCCGGCGGCGCGCTCGTCGTCTCGTGCACCGGGGCCCGGATCGTCCTCGACGGGGCCCCTGCCAACGACGGGTGGTCCGTCGAGGTGGAGGCCCGGGGGCCCGACCGGGTCCGCGTGGACTTCGAGGAGCGAGGGGAGGCGGAGCGGGAGACCCGGGTCGAGGCCGGCTGCCGCGACGGCCGCCCGGCCTTCGATATTCGCGCCGATCGCTGACCTGCGGTCTTGGCCGAAACGGCTCCCCGCAAGGCGCCGGAATCGTACGCTGGCGCTGCGCCACGGGAGGTGTAGATGTACCGCGACATCGTGCAGGCGTCGCCCGACGGGATCTGGCTCGTGGAGCTCTCGGGCCGGACGATCTATGCGAACCCGGCCATGACGGCGATGCTCGGGTGCACCCAGGAGGGCATGGCCGCCCTGCCCATCCAGGGGGCGCTCGACGAGCAGGGCGCCCTGGATTGGGCGGCCCACGTCGCGAGCCTGGAGGCCGGCAGGCCGGACCCCGGCGACGTCGAGGTCCTGCTGCACCGCGCCGACGGCTCCGCGTTCTGGGCGCTGGCGAACCAGACGCTCCTCGAGGCCGACGCCGAGCTGGGCCTGCCGCGTCGCCTGCTGGTCTGCTTCGCCGATTGGGACGAGCGCCGGGGCGTGATGCAGCACGAGGCCCGCAGCCGCCAGACCCTCGACGAGGCGGAGCGCATCGCCCGCCTGGGCAGCTGGGTCAGCGATGCCGCGACGGGCGAGCTGGAGCCGTCCGAGGGCCTCTCGCAGCTGCTCGACCTGCCCGAGGGCCCCCTGCGCACCGAGCACCTCGTGGCCCTGTTGCCGGACGACGACCCCGGCTTCCGGGAGTCCTACGCGGCCGCCGACCTGGCCGTGCGGCCCTTTTCCACCGAGGCGCGCCTGCGCACCCCGACCGGCTACCGGTGGTTCGCCGTCAGGGTCGCCCGGGGTGTCGGCCCAGAGGGGCGGGAGGTGCGCCACGGCACCGTCGTCGACATCCACGAGCACCGCTTGGTGGAGAGTGCCTTGGAGGATGCGGTGCTGCAGAACGTCCTCCTCCAGACCGCGGCGACGGCCGCGAACGAGGCGCCCTCCTTCGAGGAGGCCCTGCGCCGGTCGCTGCAGCTGATCCTGGGCACGGGTGAGTGGGAGCGGGCGCGCGCCTTCCGTCCCGCCGCGGACGACGCTCTGCCCGTGCCCTTCTACGTCAACCACGTGGACTGCCTCGCCGACGAGGAGGACCCCACCACCGTGCCGATCGAGCGCGAGATCGCCGCGCGGGTGATCGCGGAACGCCGATTCATCTGGTCCGACGCGGGGGGGCGCGGCGGGCCGATGGTGGCCTTCCCGATCGGCGTGCCGGACGAGGTCATCGCGGTCGGTGTGATCAGCTCGACCACGCCCGTCGAGCATCCCGACATGGTCCGGGCGGTGCTGGCCCAGGCCGGCTCCCAGCTGGCCCGGATCGCCGAGCGGGACCGCGTCGCCGAGGCGCTCGAGGAGGCCCGCGACGCCGCGATGGAGGCGAGCCGGCAGAAGTCCGACTTCCTGGCCACCATGAGCCACGAGATCCGGACTCCCCTCAACGGCGTGATCGGGCTCAACGACCTGCTCCTGCGCGGACACCTCGAGGCCGATCAGCAGCGGCTCGCCACCGGTATCCAGGTCTCCAGTCGCGTGCTGCTCGGGATCATCAACGACATCCTCGACTTCTCGAAGATCGAGGCCGGCCACCTCGCGCTGGAGGAGATGGACTTCGACGTGCGCGCCGTGCTCGACCAGGTCGCCTCGGTGCTCGGGGAGAGTGCGCGCACCCGAGGCCTGGAGCTGCTGGTCGGCTGCGATCCGGACGTGCCGGCCGTGCTCTGTGGCGACCCGACCCGGCTCGCGCAGGTGCTGAACAACCTCGGCTCCAACGCCGTGAAGTTCACCGAGTCCGGCAGCGTCACGATCCGGGTGAGCCTGGCCGCCGACGACCGCTCGGAGCCTGCCCCGGACGCGAGCGCCCGCGCCGAGGTGGACGGTGAGGACGCCGCCGGACCCGGCGCGATCGAGCTGCGCGTCGAGGTGACCGACACCGGCGCGGGGATCCCCGAGGATCAGCGCGCGGCGATCTTCGATCCGTTCGAGCAGGGGGACGCGTCCACGACGCGGAAGCACGGCGGCACCGGGCTCGGCCTGGCGATCTGCCGCGACATCGTCGCGGCGCTCGGGGGGCGGATCGCGGTGGAGAGCGTCCTCGGGCGCGGGTCGGTGTTCTGGTTCAGCGCCGTGTTCCGCCCGGCCATCGGCGATGAGCCCAGCGCGGAGGACCGGGCCGCACGGGAGGCGCTGACCGGGCGACACGTGCTCGTCGTCGACGACCATGAGCTGAACCGGCTCATCCTCGCCGAGCACGTGGGCTGGTGGGGCGTCCGCTGCACGACGGTCACGTCGGTCTCGGAGGGGATGGACGCCCTGCGCGCGGCCGCGCCGGGCGGATACGACCTGGTGCTGCTCGACCTGGCGATGCCGGAGCGGGACGGCTTCGAGCTCGCCGCCGAGGTGCAGGCCAGCCCGGAGCTGGGCGACGTCGCGCTGGTGATGCTCGGCTCCATGCTGCCGCCCGACCCGGCGCGGCTACGGGAGGCCGGCATCGCGGGCAGCCTGACCAAGCCGGTGCTCGCCTCGACGCTGCGCGCGCTGCTGCTGCGCTACCTCGCGCCGGAGGCGTTCCCCGCCACGGCGGCCGCCTCCCTGCCGAAGACCGCCATCCTCTCCGCGAAGCCCGGGTTCGAGCGACGGCGGGTGCTGGTGGTCGAGGACAACCCGATCAACCAGATGGTCGCGATCGGCATGCTCGACGCGGTCGGCTATGCGGCGGACGTCGCCGATGACGGCGACAAGGCCCTGGAGGCGATCTCGAGAGGCTCCTCCGACCGCTACGGGGCCGTGCTCATGGACCTCGAGATGCCACGGATGGACGGGGTCGCGGCCACCCGCGCCCTCCGGAAGCTCGAGGCCGAGTGGGGACACGACGCGATGCGGCTGCCGGTGATCGCGATGACGGCGTCGGTGGTCCGGGGCGAGCGGGAACGGTGCTTGGCGGCCGGCATGGACGACTTCCTGTCCAAGCCCGTCGACCCGAACGCCCTCGCGGCCGCGATGGATCGCTGGACGCTGGCGCCGGAGGCGGCCGGGGGGGACCTGACTCCCCCGACGCCCGGGGAGGCCGACGGGGCGGAGCCGGTCGGCGAATCGGAACCTGGGCAGGCAACCTGGCGCCCGGATCCCGGGCCCGCTGCCGTGCGGGACCCGAACGAGGTGCCGGAGCTGGTGCCACGGACGCCGTGGCTGAGCGGGCCGCTGGACCGGGATCGCGTCGACCTGCTCTGGGAGCTCGACGGGCAGGGGGGATACCTGACGCGCGTGGTCGGCCGGTTCTCCGTGGACCGCGAGCGGCTCGTCGGCCCCGTGGCCGAGGCCGCCGACGCCGGATCTCCCGAGGCGCTGCGCTCGGCCGCGCACTCCCTCAAGGGGACGCTGAACAACCTCGGGCTGGTCCACGCCGGGAAGCTGGCCCTGGAGCTCGAGGAGCTGGCCACCGACGGCGTCGTCGTGGGAGCGCCGGCGCACATCCCGGCCCTGCGCGCGGCCGTCGAGGAGGGGCTCGGGCTGCTCCTGGAGTACTGCGCCGCTCACGGCCGGGGTGTCCCCGGTCACGGCTAGGCTGCTCGGGTGCTGCAGCCCGACGCCCCGGCAGAATCCGCTCCCGGCTCCGATCCGGCCCCCAGCTCCGATTCGGCCCCCGGCTCCGATTCGGGCGGGGTTCCGGAGGAGGCGCCGGCGTCCGCTGCGGGTGCGGACCCGATCGAGCGCCTGCTGGGCAGCGCCGTCGCCGCGCTGGGCGGCGAGCGCCGCGAGGGTCAGGTCGCGATGGCCCGCGCGGCCGCGCGGGCCCTCTCGGGCGGGCGACACCTGCTGGTGCAGGCCGGCACCGGCACCGGCAAGTCGCTGGCCTACCTCGTGCCGGCGCTGCTCCACGACGCCCGGGTCGTGATCGCGACCGCGACGCTGGCGCTGCAGCACCAGCTGGTCGAGCGGGACCTGCCCCGGCTCGCCGAGGCGGTCGACGGGCTCGCGGGCGCGGACGGGCGCCCGGTCGAGGTCTCGTACGCGGTGCTCAAGGGTCGCTCCAACTACGCCTGCCTGCATCGGGTCCGCGAGGGCGTGCCCGATGACCAGGGGACCCTCGTAGACCTGCCCAACGGCTCCACGGGCTCGGAGGTCGTCGCGCTCCGGGAGTGGGCGCAGGAGCAGGCGGGCTCCGGCGGGACCGGGGAGAAGGACCACGCGCCGCGGCACGCCGAGCGCGCCTGGCGGCAGGTGAGCGTGAGCGCGCGGGAATGCCTCGGCGCGGCGCGCTGCGCCTACGGCGCGGAGTGCTTCGCGGAGCTCGCCCGGGAGCGCGCGGCGGGCTCGCACGTGGTGGTCACCAACCACTCGCTGCTGGCGATCGACGCGATCGAGGGGGTGCCGATGATCCCGGAGTACGACGCCGTGGTCATCGACGAGGCCCACGAGCTGGTGGCGCGCGTGACGCAGGCGGCCACGGACGAGCTCGGGGTCTCCGACGTGGAGCGTGTGGCGCGGCGAGCCCGACCCCACCTGTCCGACACACAGGGGGCGCAGGAGTGCGAGGACCTGGCGGGCGGGGCCGACGCGTTGCAGGATGCGCTCGCCGCCCTCGGCCCCGGTCGGATCGACGCCGCACCGCAGGAGCTCGCCGACGCCCTGGTGCTCGTCCGCGACGCGGCGCGCGCCTGCGCCTCGGCGTTTCCGCGGGAGGAGGCGGGGGAGGCCGACCCGGGTCGCCAACAGGCGAAGGGCTGGGTGCAGGAGCTCTTCTCGGTGGCCGAGCGAATGGCGGCGGAGGCCGAGTCCGACGTGTGGTGGCTCACCGAGCCGCGGGAGCGCATCCCGGCGCGGCTGTGCGTCGCGCCGCTCGAGGTGTGGGCGACGATGCGCGAGCGGCTGCTGCGGGACAAGACCGTCGTCTTCACCTCGGCGACGCTGAAGCTCGGCGGCGACTTCGACGTCGTGGCGGGCGGGCTGGGGCTGAAGGCGTCCGAACGGGAGGACGATCCGGAGGCCGAGGCGGAGCGCACCGACGGGCAGGACGGCCCCGCCGTCCTGCCCTGGCGTGGCCTCGACGTCGGGTCTCCCTTCGACTACGCGCGGCAGGCGATCTTCTACGTCGCACGGCACCTGCCGCCGCCGGGCCGCGACGGCCTGGGCCCCGCCCAGCTCGACGAGATCGCCGGGCTCGTGGACGCCGCCGGCGGCCGCACGCTGGGCCTCTTCTCGTCGCGTCGGGCGGCGGAGACCGCCGCGGAGGCGGTGCGCGAGCGGTTGCCGCATCTGACCACGCTGGCACAGGGCGACGCGCAGCTGCCCGAGCTCGCGCGGCAGTTCGTGGAGGACCCGCACACGGTGCTCTTCGGGACGCTGAGCCTCTGGCAGGGCCTCGACGTGCCGGGGGAGACCTGCCAGCTGGTGCTGATCGACCGGATCCCGTTCCCGCGCCCCGACGACCCGCTGATGAGCGCCCGCCTGCGCGCGGTCGACCGGGCCGGGGGGAACGGCTTCATGCAGGTCGCCGCGGCCCACGCCGCGCTCCTGCTGGCCCAGGGCAGCGGGCGGCTGATCCGGACTCGCACCGACCGCGGCGTCGTCGCCGTGCTGGACCCGCGGATCGCGACCGCGCGCTACGGCCGCTTCCTCACCGCCGGCCTGCCGCCGATGTGGCGTACGTCGGACCCGCAGGTGGTGCGCCAGGCGCTCGCCCGCCTCGCCGCCGGCTGACCCGCGCCGCCCGCCTCGCCGCCGCCGGGCCCGCGTCCCGCCGCCCGCCGCCCGCCGCCCGCCGAACGTCATGCGGCCCGGTCGCCATCGCGACCGCTGCGCATGACGCCCCGCCTGACGTCATACGGCCGGGTCGCCGCCGCGACCGCTGCGCATGACGCCCCGCCGGACGTCATACGGCCCGGCTGCAACCGCGACCGCTGCGCATGACGCGAGCGCGCGAGCGCCTCAGATGCGGCGCAGCACCGCCGTCACCACGCCCAGCACGGTGGCCTCGCGGCCGTCGATGGGCTCGTACGCCGGGTTGTGCGGCATCAGCCAGACCTCGCCGTCGCGGCGCTGCAGCGTCTTCACCGTCGCCTCGCCCTCGATCATCGCCGCCACGATCGTGCCGTTGTCAGCGGTCTGCTCGCGCCGGACGGCCACGTAGTCGCCGTCGCAGATCGCCGCGTCCACCATCGAGTCGCCGCGGACCTCGAGCAGGAACAGCTCCCCGTCGCCCACGAGCTGTTGGGGCAGGGGGAACACGTCGTCGTAGGTCTCCTCGGCCAGGATCGGCCCACCGGCGGCGATCCGCCCCAGCAGGGGCACGTTCGTGGGGCGGGGCACCGAGTCGCCGACGCCGGTCTCGTCGAAGGGGGCCTCCTCCGCGCTGGCGACCGCGCGCCGCGCGGCGGCGGCGTCCGGGACGAGCACCTCCAGCGCGCGCGGCCGCTTGGGGTCGCGGCGCAGGAACCCCTTCTCCTCGAGCACCTTGAGCTGATGCGCCACGGACGACGAGCTCGTCAGGCCGACCGCGTCGCCGATCTCGCGCATGCTCGGCGGGTAGCCGCGCGTCTCGATCGCCTCGCGGATCACCGCCAGCACTCGGGTCTGCCGGGGAGTCAGCCCGGAGGCGTCCGGGGGGCCGTCCGGGAGCGACGTCACCGCGGACCCGGCCCCGCCGCCCGTCCGGCCCGCCCCCTGCCGGCCTCCGCGCGCGCTGCGTGTTGCCATCGTCCCGCCTTCCGTTCGTGGGCCGGGCCCGGCCTGGCGCCGGGGCCGACCGGCTCCTGCATGGCGATGACGCTAGTGGCAGAGGGGGGCGGTGTTCAAACACCTGTTCGAAGGCGTGTCGCGCCGACGCGGCCCTTGACGCCCTTCGAACACCTGCTCTACCTTTCGTACACGTGTTCGATTCGAACGTGTGATCGAACCGCCGTCCACCAGGGCCGCGCCGCGTGGAGCGGGACTGTCGGTGGCCGTCGGTAGACATCGCTTCGACGCAACGCAACGCAACGCAACGCGACGGCAGGCCGCCGCAACCCCTGGAGGTCACGATGAGCACGAGCACGCTGGAACCGACGCACCTCCGCTCGGCGCGCACGGGCCCGGCGCCGCAGCGCCGCGCGGCCCGGACGTCCGCCGCTCCGCCGGCGCAGCGGGTGAGGGCGCCGGAGTCGCGCACCCTCGTGCGCCCGGACGGCGGGGTTCGGCTCTCGCGGCGCGGCCGTCTGGTGGTCTTCCTCGCCTCCCTGGCGGTGGTGTTCGCGGTCGCGTTCTTCCTCGGTGCCTCGTCGGTGGCCACCCCGGAGCCCGGGGTGGACGCGCCCACCGAGGTGGTCACGGTCGGCACCGGCGAGACGCTGTGGGAGCTGGCGGCGGAGCGCACCGACCCCGGCGACGACGTCCGCGACATGATGGTGCGCATCGAGCGCCTCAATGCCCTGGAGTCCACCGCGCTCGCTGCGGGTCAGCGCTTGCGGGTGCCCGCGGCCCGTTGACCCCCGCTCCCCGCGGACCGCATCGACCCCGGTCCGCGGTCACCGGGGGAAGGCGCGAGGGGTGGGGTCGGACGCCGACCCTGCCCCTCGTCGCCCCTGCCCGTTGTCGGCCGGGGAAATGCGAGATCAACTCAAGCGCGGGCGCAGCCGCCTATGGACTTCCCTACGTCTGCCATCAATTTCCGCCCTCTGAGCGCCTTTCGTCTACCTTGGGCACGTGGACGGCGGCACACGGCCGGTCGTCGCCGACGTCACCGACCGGTTGAGCAGGCAGTTGGTCGAGGCCGGGGACCTAGACGCACTGGCCCGAACACTGCTCAGCGGGCTTGCGGCGCCCCGGCCACGGCCCTCCGTGCGGGGGGCGGCCCTCGGGCTGGTCGAGGGCGCCGGCCGCCGGCTCCGCTTCCTCTCGACCGACCGCGACCTCGGCGAGGAAGGGCAGCACCCCGACTGGACGCACATCGACGCCTATGCGGACACCCCTCTGAACCGCGTGGTCCGCACGCGTGAGCCGATCATCGGGCCGTTGGAGAGCCTCGAGGGCACGTTCCCGGTCTTCTGTCGGGAGCGCCGAAAGGAGGGAGCCTTGTCGATCGCGGTGCTCCCGCTCGAGCCCGTCGTCGCCGCGCGCGAGGTCGCCGAGGTCGCGGGACCGCCGAACCGTCCGCTGGGAGCCCTGGCGGTGTGCTACCTGGACCCCCAGGAGTTCGACGCCCCCCAGCGCGAGGAGCTCGACGGGCTTGCCCGGGTGGTGAGCCATGGGCTGCGGGGGCTGGCCTCCGGAGGCAGCCCGCATCCGGTCGTGCCGGGGGACCCCCTCGGCGTCGGGGCCGCCGAGGTGGCGACCCTGCTGCCCAGTGACGAGCGGGCGCCCTTCATCGCCCGGCGATTCCTGCGCGATCAGCTCGGGACCTGGGGCGTCCCGGAGGAGGCGGTGGCCACCGCCGAGCTCTGCCTCTCGGAACTCGTCACCAACGCGGTGATCCACGCCCGCACCGCCTCCCACCTGCTTGTCGCCCTGATCGAGGGCATGCTCGAGGTGGGTGTGCGCGACCACGGTGGGCCCCCCCAGCCCCGCAAGGTCCTCGCCCCGGTCGAGGCGGCGCAGGGCTCGCTGCGGGTCTACGGTCGCGGCCTGATGCTCGTCGACACGCTGAGCAGCGAGTGGGGGGCGGAGGCCACGCAGGACGGCATGTCCGTCTGGTTCACGCTGGCGCTGGGCGACACCATCTGAGCGCGGCGCCGCCAGCGGGCCCCCGCGGCGGCACGCCGCCCGCCGGGGCGACACGCCGGGGCTACGGGCCGGTCACCGCGCAGGACTCGGCCCCTGACCTGCACGTTCGTCGGCCACCTCGCCGGCCCCGGCATCCTTGAGCGAAAACGCCGCGCGCGGCGGTTGCACCCCCGGCGAGCCCGGCGTACGGTTACCACCACATCTAGTACTTACACTGATGTAGTTATCCACATCTAGTGCACAGACCTCGGGTGGATGACGCACAGATCCTCCATGGTTATCCACAGGCACAGCGTAGATATCCCCAGCGATGCGGCCCGGGCGCCGGGCTCTCGAGCCGCGCCCGCGACCGTGTCCACAGCCGCAGCAGACCCCGGGAAGGAGGGCCAGGCATGCACTGCCCGTTCTGCAAGAGCATCGACACCCGGGTCCTCGACTCGCGGGTCCCGGACGACGGGACGTCGGTGCGCCGCCGGCGTACCTGCGCCACCTGCGGCAAGCGGTTCAGCACGGTCGAGCAGATGCAGCTCACGGTCGTGAAGAAGTCCGGCGCGGCGGAGCCGTTCCACCGCGAGAAGGCCGTGGCGGGCGTCCGCAAGGCGTGCGCGGGCCGCCCGGTGACGGAGGACGACCTGAGCCGCCTCGGGCAGTGCGTCGAGGACGCGCTGCGCGCCGGGGGACAGGCCGAGGTGCCCGCGCACGAGGTCGGGCTTGCCGTCCTAGGCCCCCTGCGGGCGCTCGACGAGGTGGCCTACCTGCGCTTCGCCTCGGTCTACCGCCGCTTCGGCTCGGTCGAGGACTTCGAGCGCGAGATCGAGATGCTCCGACTTGAGCGGTCGTCCCTCGGGGCCCAGCGCTCGGCCGGCCGGGCGCGCGAGGACGCCGCCACCGGCCCACCGTCAGCCTCGCCGGGCTGACCCACGAACCGCCCGGGACACGTGGTGGGGAAGCGACGTGTCCCGGGCGTACCACCTGCCCGTGAGCTTCCTTCAGCAGCACGAGGTCCGCCCCGATGTCGGCGGACGCCGGTAGACACGACGCAGACACGACGCAGGACAGAGGAGAACCGATGACGGAGACGGTGAGCGGAGCGGCGGGCGGTTCCAGGGGCGGTGCCGGCCAGCGGACCGCGACGAGGAAGAAGGGGCAGGGGCTGGCGATCCAGCGCCACTTCTCCACCGAGGGCGCCCACCCGTACGACGAGATCTCCTGGGAGCGCCGGGACGTCGTGCAGACGAACTGGAGGTCCGGCGAGACCGTCTTCGAGCAGCGCGGCGTCGAGTTCCCCGACTTCTGGAGCGTCAACGCCTCCACCATCGTCACCAGCAAGTACTTCCGCGGCGCCGTCGGCACCCCCGCCCGCGAGTGGAGCCTGAAGCAGCTCGTGGACCGCGTCGTGCACACCTATGTGACGGCCGGCCGCGACCACGGCTACTTCGCGAGCGACGCCGACGCCGAGGTCTTCGAGCACGAGCTGACCTGGCTGCTCGTGCATCAGTACTTCTCCTTCAACAGCCCCGTGTGGTTCAACGTCGGCACGCCCTCGCCGCAGCAGGTCTCCGCCTGCTTCATCCTCTCCGTCGACGACTCGATGGACTCGATCCTGAACTGGTACAAGGAGGAGGGCTTCATCTTCAAGGGGGGCTCCGGCGCCGGCCTGAACCTCTCCCGGATCCGCTCCTCCAAGGAGCTCCTGTCCTCCGGCGGCACCGCCTCGGGCCCCGTCTCCTTCATGCGCGGCGCCGACGCGTCCGCGGGCACCATCAAGTCCGGCGGCGCCACGCGGCGCGCGGCGAAGATGGTCGTGCTCGACGTCGACCACCCCGACATCGAGGAGTTCGTGTCGACCAAGGCGCGCGAGGAGGACAAGATCCGCGCCCTGCGCGACGCCGGCTTCGACATGGACCTCGGCGGCAACGACATCGTCTCCGTGCAGTACCAGAACGCCAACAACTCGGTGCGCGTGAGCGACGCGTTCATGCGCGCGGTCGAGGAGGGCACCGAGTTCGGCCTGCGCTCGCGGCAGACCGGCGAGATCATCGAGACGATCGACGCGCGCGAGCTGTTCCGCTCGATCTCGAAGGCCGCGTGGGAGTGCGCGGACCCGGGCCTGCAGTACGACGACACGATCAACGACTGGCACACCAACCCGGAGACCGGGCGGATCACGGCGTCCAACCCGTGCTTCACGGCCGACACGCTCGTGCACACCGACCAGGGGCTCGTGCGGTTCGACGAGCTGCTCGAGCGGGTCAACGCGGGCGAGGAGTTCGGCGTCTACACCCACGACGCGACGAACCCCGACGAGCCGTCCCACGTCATGCAGCTCACCTCGCCTGAGGCGTTCATGATCACCGGCCGCAACCCCGTGGTCCGGCTGCGCTTCGACTCGGGCCTGGAGGTGCGCTGCACGCCGGGCCACCGAATCTGGACGACCAACCGCGGCTACGTCGAGGCGGAGAACCTCACCGCCGACGACACGGTGCTCGGCCTCGACCTTCCGACGCCGGCTGTGAACGCCTCGTGGGCGCTCCCCGAGGCGGCGCTGCGGGCCCGCTCGGTGGAGGTGGGCGAGCGCCGCACCCACCTCGAGCTCCCCGAAGAGTGGAGCAGCGACCTCGCCCACTACCTGGGCTGGCTGATCGGCGACGGCTCGACGTCCCACACCGTGAGCACGATCTACGGCTCGGCCGAGGAGCGCACCGAGATCCTTCCGCGTCACCTGGACTTCGTGACCCAGGTGAACGACGGCCGCGCCCCGAAGGTGAGCGAGCAGTCCAACGGCACCGCCCAGCTGCGGTTCGGCCGCGGCCAGTTCTTCCGCTTCCTGTCCGGCCTCGGCGTCACGCGCGCCATCGGGTCCGCCAAGCGCGTGCCCGCCTCGGTGCTGCAGGCCCCCGAGGAGATCTCCGCCGAGTTCCTGCGCGGCCTCTTCGACGCCGACGGCACGGTGGTGCGCAACGACAAGAAGGGCAGCTACGCCGGACTCGGGTCGGCCTCCCGCGAGCTGCTCGTCGACGTGCAGCGCCTGCTGTCCACCTTCGGGGTGACCAGCCACGTCTACCAGGTTCGCCAGGGCAGCGAGGACGGGTACGCCCACCGCAACGCCGACGGCTCACTCACCCGCTACCGCCAGTCGGCGGGCTACGACCTGCGGATCACCGGCCGGTCGCTGGACCGCTTCGCCGCGAGCGTGGGCTTCTCGCTCTCGCGCAAGGCGGCGCTGCTCTCCGAGGTCGTGGCTAGCCGCACGGCGTACAACACCGACCAGACGGTCCGCCTCGTCGACCGCACCGACGAGGGCATCGAGCTCACCTTCAACCTCTCCGAGCCCCGCAACCACTCCTACGTCGCCAACGGCGTCGTCGTGCGCAACTGCTCGGAATACATGAGCCTCGACAACTCCTCGTGCAACCTGGCGAGCCTGAACCTGCTGAAGTTCCTCCGCGACGACGACACCTTCGACGCCGAGCGGTTCGCGCAGGCCGTCGAGGTCGTCATCACCGCGATGGACATCTCGATCTGCTTCGCGGACTTCCCGACCGAGTCGATCGGCGACACCACGCGCGACTACCGCCAGCTCGGCATCGGGTACGCCAACCTCGGCGCCCTGCTGATGGCGATGGGCCTGGGCTACGACTCCGACGGCGGCCGCGCGATGGCCGCCTCGATCACCTCGCTGATGACGGGCGTGTCCTACAAGCGCTCCGCCGAGCTCGCCGGCGTCGTCGGGCCGTATGAGGGCTACGCCCGCAACGCCTCGGCGCACAACCGCGTGATGCGCAAGCACCAGGCGGCCCACGACACGGTGCGCCCGCAGCACCAGGCCGACCGCCAGGTGCACGAGCTGGCGGCGCAGGCCTGGGCCGACGTCGTGAAGGTGGGGGAGAAGAACGGCTTCCGCAACGCGCAGGCCTCCGTGCTCGCTCCCACCGGCACCATCGGCTTCATGATGGACTGCGACACCACCGGCATCGAGCCCGACTTCTCGCTGGTGAAGTTCAAGAAGCTTGTCGGCGGCGGGTCGATGCAGATCGTCAACCAGACGGTGCCGCGGGCCCTGACGATGCTGGGCTACCAGCCCGAGCAGGTCGAGGCGATCGTGGCCTACATCGCCGAGCACGGGCACGTGATCGACGCGCCCAGCCTGCGTCAGGAGCACTACGAGATCTTCGACTGCGCGATGGGCGCGCGGGCGCTGAAGCCGATGGGCCACGTGCGGATGATGGCGGCCTGCCAGCCGTTCCTCTCCGGCGCGATCTCCAAGACGGTGAACCTGCCCGAGAGCGCGACCATCGAGGAGATCGAGGACGTCTACCTGCAGTCCTGGAAGCTGGGGCTCAAGGCGACCGCGATCTACCGCGACAACTGCAAGGTCGGTCAGCCCCTGGCCACCGGCAAGGGCAAGAACGACGGCAAGGGCGACGAGCCGGCGGTCGAGACCGACACCGCCCCGAAGGTCGTCGAGAAGGTCGTCTACGCCCCCACCCGCCGGCGGCTCCCGAAGTCGCGGGTCAGCCGCACGACGTCCTTCACCGTCGGTGGCGCGGAGGGGTACCTGATCTCGGGGGCGCAGGAGGACGGCGCGCTCGGCGAGATCTTCCTCAAGCTCGGCAAGCAGGGCTCGACCCTGGCCGGGGTGATGGACGCCTTCTCGATCGCGATCTCGATCGGCCTGCAGTACGGTGTTCCGCTGGAGACCTACGTTTCGAAGTACACCAACCAGCGCTTCGAGCCGGCCGGCCTGACCGACGACGCGGACATCCGGATGGCCCAGTCGGTGATGGACTACGTCTTCCGCCGCCTGGCGCTGGACTACCTGTCCTTCGAGTCCCGGTCGGCCCTGGGGATCCACTCCGCCGAGGAGCGCCAGCGCCACCTCGAGACCGGCTCCTACGAGCCGCTGGAGGAGACCGGAGCCGCCTCGGAGCTCACCGCCGAGGACTACGTCGGTCGCTCGGCCAGCGCCGACGAGGACGACGAGATCGCGGGCGCCGGCGAGACGGTGGTGGCCGAGGTCGACTCCGGCGTCCACACCTCCGCCGAGCTGCTGGAGCAGATCACCGGCACCGCCGTCGACTCCCCGCTCTGCTTCACCTGCGGGACGAAGATGCGGCCTGCCGGGTCGTGCTTCGTGTGCGAAGGGTGCGGCAGCACCAGCGGCTGCAGCTGACCTCCGCAACACCACCCAGATCCACGCATCCTTCGGCCCGTTGGCGCCCTCGCGGATGTATGCGCGCGGCGGCCACGGTCCCGACGCCCGCTTCGTCGCGTGCCAGGGGGACGACGCGGTGGACGCGGCCGACGACGAGGTCGACCGGCTGCTCGACGAGGGATGGTCGAAGTCGAGCATCGCCCTGCTCACCACAGGCCACCGCCATCCGATCCAGATGGAGCGGACCGAGCACCACGACCAGGACGGCTACTGGAAGACGTTCTTCGAGGACGACGACGTCTTCTACGGCCACGTTCTCGGCTGCAAGGGCCTCGAGGCCGTGGTGTTGTGCCTGAACGAGAGCCAGCCGCGGGAGCGCTCCCGGGAGCGCCTGTACGTCGGCATGTCCCGGGCCACCGACCAGCTCATCGTGGTCGGGGACCCGACGTTCGTGCGGGAGGTCGGCGGCGACGAGGTGGCCAGGCGGCTCGGCCTGTAGGACCAGGTGCCAATCCCTCGGACGGCGTGATGGCCCGCACGATTGCTCCACCGCCCATCGACGCCGTGTCGTCTCCGTGATCTGATCCGCAGGGAGCACGGACTCATGAGGAGTGGGACCCACCTGTCGGAACTCTTGTTCCCTGAAGGCGGAAGTGGCGGGCCGTCGAGCGACCACACCGTGGAGCTGGCGGAGCGGTTGGACATCGATCTCGACCGGTTCCTGGAGGTCTTCGGAGCCGATGGGCGAGAGAGCCCCGAGCCTCCGTCGCACGACTACGGCGCGGACCCGACGGGCGGGGAAGGCTTTCCGGTCACCCCCTCGCACATCGCGGGCGAGCCCCCGCAGCTGATGATCCGGGTGTTCGACCACGGTGTGTTCCCGTCGCGACCCCAGGGTTTCTGGGCCGGTGGGACGCACGACCTGCGCTACCAGCCCCGGACCACATCTATGTCGCGCGCCACGAGATCGACCGTGACGGGTTGGACACGGTGCGACGGTTGTTGCGTTCGCGCCGGTCCGCCTTTCGCTACTGCGCGCACTGCCGAGGGATCACGACGCCCGAGGCGCGTCTCGACGACCTGTGCTTCGGATGTGCCTCCGCGTGGCGTGGAGTCCTGTACTGACCCTTGGCTCGCGCAGCGCCGGCGTGGGCCCCGACTGTCGGTGGTCGCCCCTAGCGTGAGCACCTGGTCCGAGCATGGGGTCGAAGGGGGTCTAGGCGATGGATCGAGACGAGGCGCTGCCGTTCGCGCGGCAGACGGAGCAGGCGTGGCGCGAGCTGCGCCGGCAGCTGGCGGACCACCTGACCGCGCTGGGGGAGCACGAGTCGGTGGTGCTCAACGTCAGCGTGGGCGGGGTCGAGGACGACGGCGCCCCGCCGTACGTGCAGCTCCTGCAGTCCGGCGGCGAGGGGACGATCCGGGCCGAGGCGGTCTCGGACGCCTACCTCGACGAGCGCCGGGCGCTGGGCGAGACCGGAGCCGCCGTGCTGGCGGGGCTCGGGTGGCAGGGGCCCACCCACGGCCCCTTCGAGCGCGCCGGCGGCGGCTCGGCCAACTGGTTCCTCGACCGCGGGCCGGACCGCGTCGACGAGCTCGCCGAGCTGGCGGTGCGCACCCTCCGCGAGGCCTATGGCTGCCCGCACCCGTCGTTCCTGTGGACCGAGGGCGAGTTCGAGCCGACCGGGCTGGCGGCTCCGCTGCGCCTCGACGAGCCCGACGCCTCCGGCCTGCCGAGCGACGAGGAGCCGTCCACGATGGCGGAGGCGGTGGACCGGGACCAGGTGACCTACCCCGGCGGCCCCGAGGAGCTGACGCGGCTGCTCGCGGAGACGCTCTCGGCGAACGAGGGCGAGGCGGTCGAGGCGGACGGCGACGGGGACTTCCCCCTGCGCCGGGGTTCCACGGTCCTCTTCCTCCGGGTGGCCGACGACGAGCCCATGATCCATCTCTTCGCCGAGCTGGTGCACGACCTGGTCGATCGGGAGGCCGCCCATCGCGAGGTCAACCTGCTCAACCGGGAGCTCCTGCTCGGCTCGTGCTCGGTGCGGGGCGACAGCGTGCGGTTCCAGTCCGCGCACCTCGCGCTGCCCTTCTCCCCGCTCCAGGTGCGCCTCGTGGTCAACCGGATCACCTCCGACCTCGATGAGCGCGCGGACCTGCTCGCGCAGCGCACGGGCGGCCTGCGGTACCTCCAGCCGGCGGAGGCCGAGGAGCTGGACCTCGGTGAGCCGCCCCGGCACCCCATGGTGCCGGTGTTGGGCGAGCTCCTCGAGGCCGAGGCCCCCACGCCGCGCCACGTCGCGGGTCTCTTCGACGGGGACGTGGTGGAGATCGCCGCGACGATCGCCGCGCTGCGGGAGGAACCGCCGTCCGACCTGGACGTGCCGGAGGTCATCGCGACGCTGCGGCAGGCGCTGGGGTACGCCGCCCACCAGCGCGCCGACCGCGCGTTCGGGTCGCGCGCCAAGCCGCCCGGTCGGCGCCGGACCACGCAGCAGGGGTCGCTGCTCAGCGCTGGTGACGGCGGCGAGCCGGGGCTCGACCTGGGTCTGGACGGCTGAGCGGGTGGCACCACCGTGAGGTGGCAGACCCCCGCTGCGGTCGCCCGGCGGTCGCCCGGCAGGGTGACGGGCATGTCCGACGAACAGCACGGCCTGGTCTTCCCCGCCGACGACGAGGGACGCCGCAGCACCGGCGCCACCGGGCGCGCGGTGGTGGCCGACGCGCTGCGCCCGGTCGACGACGTGGGGGCTCGCGCGGCCGAGCGGGAGACGGCGTGGCGCTCGGACTACCTGCAGCACTTCCGCCGGCTCGTCGAGGCCGGGCTCGACTCGCCCGCCGACGCGGTCGCCATCTCCCGCGCGGGGCTCGGCTCGCTGGACGAGCGGATGCGCGTCCGCGCCCGCGGCGCGGACCTGCCGCTGGGGGAGTGGCCCGCGGGCGGGCGCGGCTTCGACGAGCGGGAGATCGGCGGCACCGCGGAGCCGGTCGAGGAGCTCGTGCTGCCCTACCGCGGCGACCGCCTGCGCGGCGACGGGATCCGCCGCCAGGTGGACGCGTGGATCGAGGCCGGGACGGTCGAGCCGTCGCTGGCCGAGGCCCTCGACCGGGTCGTCGCACACCCCGACTGGCTGCGGCTCGAGGGCCACACCCTGGCCGTGATCGGCGCCGGCTCCGAGATGGGCCCGCTGCGGGCGCTGACCCGCTGGGGCGCGCGGGTCGCCGCGGTCGACCTGCCCCGCGCCGACATCTGGGAGCGCGTCGGCCAGGCCGCCCGCGAGGGTGCCGGCACCGTCGTCGCACCGGCCGCCGACGGCGAGCCGGGCGCGGACCTGCTGGCCGACGTCCCCGCCCTCGCCGAGTGGCTCGCGGGCCAACCCGGCACGCTCGTGATCGGCAACTACGTCTACGCCGACGGCGCCACCAACGTCCGCGTCAGCACGGCGGTCGACGAGCTCAGTCGCCGCCTCCTCGCGACCCGCGGCGACGTCGCGCTCGCCTTCCTCGCCACGCCCACCGACGTCTTCGCCGTCCCCGGCGACGCCGTCACGGAGGCGACCCAGCGCTACGAGGGGCGAAGCCGCCTCTCCAAGACGGTCGGCCGCCCGATGCGGGCGGTCTCCGGTGGCCGCCTGCTCCGGCGCAACTACGCCGCGCACGCCGACCCTGCCCTGAACGAACCCGGCCTCAACGACTCGCTGGTCCCGCAGCAGGGCCCGAACTACGCGCTCGCCAAGCGGCTCCAGCGCTGGCGCGCCACCACCGCGCGCCACGACGGCCGCCTCGTCTCGATGAACGTCGCGCCGCCCACCCGCACGCGCTCCGTGGTCAAGAACCGCGCCCTCGCCGCGGCGTACGCCGGCGCCCACCGCTTCGGCGTCGAGGTCTTCGAGCCGGCCACCTCCAACGTGCTGATGGCCGCGCTGCTCGTCCACGACCTGCACACCGGCGGCGGACCGCGCCACGACCACCCCTGGCAGGACGAGGCGTACGCCGCCGCGCACGGCGGCCTGTGGCGGGCGCCGTACGCGCCCCGCAGCGCCCTGGGCCTCGCCGCGCTGCTCGGCGTCGGCGCCGCCCGCGGCTGATCCCGCGGGCGGGCAACGGCAGGGGAGAACGACGTCCGCGGCCTGGTCGCAGACGACGCGGCGGACGGTGCAGTGCACAGCGACACCCCCTGTGCACCGGGGGTTTCCGGGCCGGTCGGAGTGTCGGCGGGCGGTGGCAGGATGCCGTCATGGAGGCAACCAGCGGTTCGGGCGCTCACCCGGTGAGCCGGGCCGTCGCGGCTGCGCTCGACGACCTCGGCGGGGTCTCGGAGCGGCCGATGTGGTCGATGGACCCGGCCGAGACCCGCGAGGTCCTGCGCTCGATCGCTCGGGTCAGCTCGTTGGTGGCCGAGCTCGAGACGCGGGTGCTGACACACGCGGACGCCATCGAGGCGTACGCCGGGCTCGGCCGACGTCGACGGCGAACGGGCTGGCGCACTCGACCCGGTCCACGCGGCGGGAGGCGCACGCCAAGACCCGGCTCGCCGCCGGCCTGGAGCAGCATCCGTTGACCAGGGAGGCGCTGGCCCGCGGGGAGGTCCGCGCCGAGCAGGCGTCGGTGATCTGCCACGCCGCGGACGAGCTGACGCGGAACCTGGCGTCCGACCTGACCGACGAGGACCCCGACGTCCGGGCCGTGGCGGCGGACCCCGACCTCCCCGGGCGGGCCGAGAAGCACCTGCTCGCCGCCGCCGCGGACCACGACGCGAAGGCGCGGCGGAGCCTGGGCAGGCGAATCCTGGAGGTCGCCGATCCCGGCCGCGCCGACGCCCACGAAGCCCGAGCCCTGGAACGCGAGGAGAGGCGCGCCGCGGCGAAGACCCGGTTCTCGATGGCCGACGACGGCCACGGCCTCACCCACGGCCGGTTCGCGATCCCCACCACCCAGGCCGCGACGCTGCGCAAGGCCCTGATGGCGACCGCTGCGCCGAAGCACCAGCGGGCGGTGCACGGCGCCGGCGCGTACCGGTGGGAGAAGCCCGGGCCGCAGAAGCTGGGCGAGGCGTTCTGCGCCTCCATCGCCCGCTATCCCTGCGGGCAAGCTCCCCCACGCCGGCGGCGTCAGCGCCACGGTGGTGGTGACCATGACCCTGGAGAGCCTGCTGGGGGCGCTCACGGCCGCCCAGCTCGACACCGGAGAGCGGATCTCGGCCGGGCAGGCGCGCCGGATGGCCTGCGAGGCCGGCCTGGTGCCGGTCGTGCTGGGCGGGCGGTCCCAGGTCCTCGACCGGGGGCTCCGCAGCCGATTCTTCACCGACCCCCAGCGCCTTGCCGGACTCGTCGAGCGGGCCACCTGCGAACACCCCACCTGTGATGTTCCTGCCGCGTTCTGCCACGCCCATCACCGGGTCCCGTGGTCTCGCGGCGGCACCACGGACAAGGACGACCTCCGCTGGCTCTGTCCCCGCCACCACACCCGGATTCATCAAGCCGAGGCCCGCCAGGTCCTGGACCGGACCGCCCGGCCCGACCACCGATCCGCGCCCGAGCCGCCCGGGCGGACGTGATCGGCACCCGGGGGATGCCAGACTCGGGCCGTGCCGGACGACTTCCTCATCGCGCGCAACCCGGAGGAGGGTTCGAGCCTGCCCTACCTGCTCCGGGTCCCCCTCGGCGAGGGCGTGGTGCTCAAGGCCCGGGACACCTGGCCGCGCACGGAGAAGGTCTACTGCCACCGCGCCGTCGGATGGCCCGACGACCCGGAGGTCGTGGAGCGAGTCCCCGTCCGCCGCTGCGAGCGGCGCGGCGCCGCCATCGACCTCGTGCTCGACCGGGGGCGGGAGAACCGCTCGCAGCTCGTGATGACGCGGGCCCGCGGCCGCGAGATGATCTTCTGGCAGACCGCCCGCACCGCGAAGCAGGCGCGGCCCGCGGTGCGGGTGCCGACGTCCCGCGCGGTGGGGCGAGACGACCTCGAGATCGTGGTCGACACCCATGAGCGCTACCCCTTCCGCTTCGCCGACCAGCAGGCGACCACCCGACGCGCGGCGCTGCCGGCCGGCGACTACGGCGTCGAGTCCGCCGGGCGGCTCGTCGCCGCCGTCGAGCGCAAGGGGCTGCAGGACCTCGTCTCCTCGCTCACCACCGGCAAGCTGAGCTATCAGCTCGCCGACCTGGCCGCGGTGGGGTGGGCGGCGGTCGTCGTCGAGGAGCGCTACTCGCAGGTGTTCCGGCTCGAGCACGTGCGGCCCGCGACCGTGCTGGAGGGCCTCGCCGAGTGCCAGGTCCGGTGGTCCTCCGTGCCGGTGATCTTCACCGAGACCCGCAAACTGGCCCAGGAGTGGACCTATCGCTTCCTCGCGGCCGCCCTCGCCGCCGACGGCGAGGACGCGCACGGCGAGCGTGTGCTCGACACCCTGCCCGAGGCGGGGCAGCTCGCCCCCGCCCCGCCGCAGCCGGCCGAGGTCCGGACCTGGGCCCGGGAGCACGGGTACGCCGTCTCCGATCGGGGACGGGTCCCCGCGCACGTCCGGGCGGCGTACGACCGGTCCCACCGCTGACGATCGTCGGAAGGGCGGCCCCGCTGGCCGGCGACGGCGGCGGCACCAGCGCCGTGCTTCCCGAGCCGGTGTGAGCCCCGCGGTGACGCGGGGCGCTCCCTCACCGCGGCGACGTCCGGCGCGCGATGTAGTAGGCGTTGATGAAGTCGTCCTCCATGCTCCGCACCTGTACGTCGTCGAACCCCGCGTCGGCCAGCATCCGGAGCGCCAGCTCGGTGCCCCACACCGTGCCCAGCCCGAGGCCGCCCAGCGACAGCGAGACGGTCATGCAGTGCATGGTGGACACGGTGTAGAGGAACGGAGCCCAGGGGATCTCCAGGTTCTCCTCGAGATGGCTGGAGGCCCGCATGTCGACCATGAGGAAGACGCCCTCGTCCGGGTCGAGATGAGCCGCGATCTGCTCCAGCACCGTGTCCGGCCGTGCCTGATCGTGGATGGCGTCGAACGCAGTGATCGCTCCGAACGTCCCGGACCCCTCGAGGTCCGCCACGTCGCGGACCTCGAAGCGGGCGTTGGGCAGGCCCCACGCCCGCGCCTCGGCACGGGCGACGTCGATGGCCTCCTCCGAGAAGTCGTAGCCGACGAACTCGCTCTCGGGGAACTCCCGGGCCAGGAGGTTCACCGCGTGGCCCTGGCCGCAGCCGATGTCCGCGAGCCGGGTCCCGGCCTTCAGGCGTCCGGCAAGCCCCGGTACCAGGGGCACGATCCGGTCGACCAGCGCTGCGTCGTGGATCTGCCTGCTCTGCTCCGCCATGAGTTCGTGGAAGCGCTCATACGCCGAGTACGGGACGCCGCCCCCGGCGGTGAAGCAGTCGACCAAGGCGTCTTCCACCTGGGCCAGGAGGGGCACGAACTGCATCAGGGAGGCCAGGTTCGCGGGTCCGGCGGCCCGGGTGAGCACCGCGGCGTGCTCGGGCGGCAGGACGTAGGTGTCATCGGCCGCGTCGTACCGGACGATCCCCGAGGTGGTCATGGCCCCCAGCCATTCGCGGACGTACCGCTCGTGCCGTCCCGCCTCGGTGGCGATCTCGGCGCTGGTCGAGGCCGGCAGCCCCGCCATGGTGTCGAAGAGCCCCGTGCGGTGCCCGAGGCTCACCATCAGGGCCGTCGACCCTGCGCCGAGGGTGCCGAACAGGGTGCCGGCGAACTGCTCCACGGCGCCGGGATCCGGCCCGGTGGGGGCCTCGGGGGCCCTGGTGGTCGTGGTGGTCGTTTCTGTGGTCATCGGTGTTCTCTCCCCCGCCTTCGACGAGTCGATCGTGCTGACCCTTCGACGCTAGAAGCCCCGCACGGGCCGACGCATCGGTCAAATCATGCAGTTCACAGCAGCCCGCGCTCCCGGGCCCAGGCCACCGCTGCGGTCCGCGAGGAGACCCCGGTCTTGGCATAGACGTTCGCCAGGTGTCGTGCGACGGTGCGCTCGCTGATCTGCAACCGACCGGCGGCCTCGCGGTTGCTGATGCCGTCGGCGATGGCTGCGACCACCTCGAGCTCGCGGACCGAGAGCTCCCCGGCGGCACGTCGTCCGCGCGAGTGGGCGTGGAGACGGTCGAGGTCCCTGCGCGCGCCGAGTCGTTCCAGCAGCACGGCCGCTCCGTCCCGCTCCCAGTCCGCGGTGTCCAGGTCGCCGAGGGCATCCAGCGCCTCCGCGAGATCCAGCCGGATGCGGGCCACCTCGTACGGCGCGCCGATTCGCTGCCACAGCCCGCAGGCCTCCCGGAGCGCCGGGACCGCGTCCGCGGGCTTGCCGCGGGCCAGGAGCACCGCCCCCTGCCATCGCCGAGCCTCGGCGCGCCAGCCGGGGCTGGCGTGCTCCTCGGCGAGCCTGCCCAGCTCGTCGGTGCACCGGGCAGCGACACGTGGCTCCTTGTCGGCCAGGGCCACCTCCGTCCTCGCTGCGAGCAGTGGCGCCCGCCCCGGCGGCGTGCCCGCGGCGGCGAGCGCGGCATCCAGGGCGGACGCGGCGACGCGTACGTGTCCACGGCGGAGGTGGAGCAGGGCGAGGCCCGGTGCCGGGTCGCGGCCGAGCGCATGGGCGCTGCGGTAGGCCGACTCGGCAGCGGCGAGGTCGCCCCGCAGGCGGCACACCTCGCCCAGTCGGTAGTGGGCCTCGGCGGCGACCACGATGTCCAAGTCGCGGAGATCGGCGGCGGCTCGTCGGGCCTCCTCCTCGGCACGGTCCCACTCACCCTGCACCTGGAAGAGCTGCACCCGGTGCACGCGGCAGATGCCGGAGAAGATCACCGCCGGCGCGTACCCGTGGCACCACTGCTCGGTCACGGTGGTCCACCACTGGGCACGGGGCAGGTCACCGAACTCGTAGCAGAGCTGCATCATGCTGCAGTAGAGGTTGCCCGCCCATTCGGGCTGCACGTCTCCGGCCCGCACCGGAAGCATTGCCTCGTCGAGCAGCCGCAGACCCACGGCGTGGTCGCCACGCCGAATGGCCAGGGACCCGCAGAGGAACAGCCCCAGCGCCTGCAGGGTGGTGTTCTCGTGGCGGTCGCCGAGCTCGAGCACCCGGGTGGCGAGATCCTCGGCCGAGGCGAGGTCGCCGGAGTCGACTGCCACGTAGGCGTCGATGACCAGCAGGAACCCGCGCTCCGGTGCCTCGGGGGCATCATCGAGCAGCCGCCGGGCGCGGGCGAACCATCCCGCCCCGATGTCTTCGTGGCCGCGCAGCATCTCGCAGAAGCCGATCTCGACCGCGGCCAGGGCCGCCCGCGCCGGGGTGCCGTCGTGCAGGCTGCGGCGGTGCACCTCCTCGTTGGCGCTGACGTTCTCGTCGGCCAGGCCCAGCCACCAGCACGCGCTGGCGAGGTCGGCCACATCGTCGGTGGAGAGCTCCCTCGCAGCGAGGAACATCTCGCGCGCCGTCACCCAGTCGCGATGCGCGAAGGCCTCGCGAGCTTCCTCGAGTCCCTGGTCCGCGGTCATCATCACCCCGGGTCCGATCATGCCAGTCGATCGCGTGATGGTCGCGCTCCTGCCGCGCCGCCCGTGGTCGCGGAACGACACCACGCCCCCGGACGCTGCTCGAGCCCGACCGCCGGCGACTCTCGGGGACCGCCGCGGGCCGTGGGATCAGTCCAGAAGACCGGTCTCCCGGGCCGCCGCGAGCAGCGCCTCGCCATCCGGACCGCGCACGACGGGGACGGGCATCTCGATCGTCGCGTCGTCCAGCGGGCCGGCGCTGCCGTGGGTGGAGACCTGCTCGGTCAGCGACAGCTCCCGCAGCAGGACGGCCCGCACCCGGTCCGGGTGCTCGGCGGCGAGCTCGGCGTAGATCGACGGGTCGTGCTGGCCGTCGTCGCCGATCAGCAGCCACCGGACCTGCGGCAGGTCCTCGAGCAGGCGGCGCAGCTCGGTGCGCTTGTGGTCCTGGCCGTCGCGGAACCAGCCACGCGGGGTCGGGCCCCAGTGGGTGAGCAGCAGCGGCCCCGCGGGGTAGCGGTGCCGGGCCAGGAAGGCCGTGAGCGCGGGAGCAACGTTCCAGGCGCCGGTCGAGAGGTAGACCACGAACGTGTCCGGCTCGGCGGCGAGCAGGGCGGCGTACAGCCTCGCCATCGTGGGCACGGGGCGCCGCGCACCCTCCTGCCTCAGGAACGCGTTGCGGAAGGCCAGCAGCGGGCGGGGCAGCATCGTCACCATCACGGTGTCGTCGACGTCGCTGACGATCCCCGCGGTGGACGCGGGGTCGACGACCCGCAGCGGCGCCCGCACGGCCCGACCGTCGCCGGCCGTGAGGACGGCGGTCGCCCATCCCGGCCCCAGGTCCACCGGGAGCCGCACGTCGACGTACCCCTCGCGGTTCGTCCGGACCGTGCGGGTGGTCCCGCCCACCTCGATCCTCACGGGGATGTCGGCGGCGGAGTGCGCGACGAAGCGGCGCCAGCCGCGGGCGTCGCCGCGCGGTCCGATCTGGTGCGCCGGTTCCAGCAGCACGCGGGCGAGGACGCGGACCCACGATCCGGCCAGCCCGTACCCCGTGAAGGGCACGAGCCACGGCTTCCAGCCCGCTCGGCGCAGCCCCCGCTCGACCACGCTGTGCACCGTGTCCTCGATGGTGCTGGCGACGTGGACGTGCGGGGCGGCCATGGGCCCATCCTGCCCGAGGGCGTGGCGTCCGCGCCGGTGCTCGGGGATCCAGGTGGCCCCGCTCGACCCGCCGCCGGGACCCCCGCCACGTGGCGCCGGGCGGCGTCAGGCCGGCGTCGGCGCCGGCTCGGACTCGAGCACTGGCTTGCCGACCGGCCCGACCGGCCCGACCGGCCCGACCGGCCGCACCGGCCACCAGGCCCGCTCGCCCAGCAGGACCAGGGCGGCGGGCAGCATCACCAAGCGCACGAGCGTGGCGTCGAGCAGGATCGCGGCACACAGGCCGACGCCCATCATCGTCATCTCCACCATCGACAGGGTCGCGAAGATCGCGAACACCGAGACCATCACCGCCGCCGCGCTCGTCACCACGCCGGCCGTGTCCGCGACGCCGCGCTGCACGGCGAGCCGGGTCGGCAGGCCGCCGGCGGCGTGCTCGCGGATCCGGCTGACCACGAAGACGTGGTAGTCCATCGACAGCCCGACCAGCACCACGAGCACGAAGAGCGGGATCCAGTCGATCACGAAGCCGGGCGAGGTGAAGCCGAGCAGGTCGGCCCCGACGCCGTGCTGGAAGACCAGCGCGATCAGGCCGAAGGCCACCGCGACCGAGGCCATGGTGAGCGCCGCGGACAGCAGCGCGACGGCCACGCTGCGGAACGTGATCAGCATCATCAGCATTGTCAGGAGCACGACGAAGCCGATGATCAGGGGCAACCTCGTCGACTGGCGGTCGGAGTAGTCGAGGCCCTCGGCCGCCCCGCCGCCGACGGCGACCTCGCTGCTCGTCAGGTCGCCGAAGGCGGCGGGCACCAGGTCGGCGCGCAGCGCCCGCAGGGCGTCGTCCACCCGCTCATCTGACTCCGGGTAGGGCATCGCGAGCTCCAGCCGGGTCGTCCCGCCGTCGGGGGAGGTGACCGGCTCCCCGGGGGAGTCCACGAAGTCGCCCGTGCCCACGGCCGCCCGCTTGAGGTCGGTCAGTGCGGCACGCACCGGGGCCGACCCGGCGTCGCTGCGCACGACCACGGTCGCGGTCGCGCCCTCGCTGGGGAACTGCTCGCCCACCGCGCGCAGCGTCGCCACCTCGGGGATCGTGGCGGGCAGGGTGTCCAGGTTGGCCGAGTGCAGACGCATCGTCATCGCCGGCAGCGCCAGGGCGAGCACGACGAGCCCGGAGGCGACCAGCGCGGCGAGCGGACGGCGTACGACGGGCGCCAGCACGCGCCGCGCGATGCCGCCGCGCCCGACGCGCGCGGTCAGGCGCCACAGCAGCGGGACCCGCGGCCGGTCGACCCACCGGCCGAGCGTGGCCAGCAGCGCGGGCAGCACGGTCACGGACCCGAGCACGGCGACGGCGACCACCACGATCGCGCCGGTGGCGAGCGAGTTGAAGGTGGCGCCGCCCATCAGGAAGAGCCCCATCATCGAGACCATCACGGCTCCACCCGAGACGAGGATCGCGTGCCCCGAGGTCTGCGCCGCGATGTCGACGGCCTCGAGCGTGGTCGCCCCCTTCGCCCGCTCCTCGCGTTCGCGCTTGAGGTAGAACAGCGAGTAGTCGACGCCGACCGCCATCCCGATCAGCACGATCATGCTGGCGACGGTCGCCTCGGCGTGCACCAGGTGCGAGAGCGGCGCGATGAGGCCGATCGTCACGGCGACGCTCGTGGCCGCGAGCAGCACCGGCAGCCCCGCGGCGACCAGGGCGCCGAAGGCGAGCAGCATCAACCCCAGCGTGACCGGGATGCTGATTCCCTCTGCCGCGCGCAGGTCTGACCCGACCCGCTCGTCGATCGCGTCGTCGACCGAGACGTCGCCGGCCTGGCGGATCACCAGCTCGGGGTGCTCCGCCTGCGCCCGCTCGGTCAGCGACAGCAGCGGCGAGACGTCGTCCTGGTCCCGCGCCAGCCGGGCGAAGAGCAGGATGGCGCCGCCGTCCGGGCTGGCGACGGGGTCCGCCACGCCCGTGACGCCGGGCAGCGCGGCCAGGTCGCCCGCGAGGTCGCGGGCCGCGGCCGCGGCCCCGGCCCGGTCGGCGGTCGCCCCCGAGCCGGCCTCGATCAGCACCAGCTCGCCGGCCCGGTCCTCCAGCCCGGCCTCGGCGACGAGCTGCTCGGCCCGCCCGGACTCGCCGAGCCGGTAGTCGGCGTCGTTCGCCTCGACGGTCGTCACGGCCATCGCCAGCCCGACGGAGACGGTGACGAGTGCGAGCCAGCCCACGATGGCGCGCCAGGGGTGCAGGGCGCTCCAGCGCGCGGCGCGGACGGCCGCGGCGGAGAGCGGGTTGCGGAAGGGCTGACCGGTGCGGTTCACGACGACTCCCTGGTGCTCGGGACACGCCTCCCGGCGAGGCGGTGCCCCGAGCCTCGCGGTCCGCGGCGGGGGCGGCAGGAGTGCACACACCCCGGTTCGTGGTGGTCTCCGCACCCCTGCATCGGCGGGCCGGACGCGCGATGATGCCCGGGTGACCAGACCGAGCCGGCTGCGGATGACGGCGTACGCCGCCGCGCAGACCGCGCTCGCGATCCCGCTGCTGGTGGTCTTCGTGCTCACGGTCGTGGGGACGGCGCTGCTCGTCGTCTGGGCGGGCGTCCTGCTGTTGGCGGTCTCGCTGCCCGCGAGCCGGTGGATCGCGAATCGCCACCGGGCGATGGCGGGGGCCGTCCTGGGCCGGCCGTGCCCGCGGGCCTACCGCCCGCTGCCCCGGGGCGGCCCGCTCCGCCACCCGCTGGGGTCGCTGCGGGTCGCGCTGATGGACCCGATGACCTGGCGCGACCTCGCGTGGATGCTCTGGGCGTCCACGCTCGGCTTCGTGCTCTCGCTGATCATGGTGCTCGAGCTGCTGCTGGTCGTGACCCTCCCGCTGTGGTGGTTCCTGCTGGAGCCGATGATGAGGATGCGCTGCACCGTCGACCGCTGGATGCTGACCCCGGGCCACACCGAGGATCTCGAGCAGCGGGTGCAGGAGCTGACCGAGACCCGCGCCGAGCTGGTCGACCACTCCGCGGCCGAGCTGCGCCGGTTGGAGCGGGACCTGCACGACGGCGCGCAGGCACGGCTGGTGGCCCTGTCGATGAGCCTCGGGATGGCCGACCAGGCACTGGCCGAGAACCCGGAGGCGGCGCGCCGCCTGGTCGAGGACGCCCGCGCGACGACCAGCGCAGCGCTCTCCGACCTGCGCTCGGTGGTGCGCGGCATCCATCCGCCGGTGCTGGCCGACCGTGGCTTGGGCGGCGCGGTGCAGGCGCTCGCCCTCGACATGGCGGTGCC
>CAVSYA010000017.1:0-241044 GCA_963731985.1 uncultured Actinomycetota bacterium
TCGTGCCGACCGCCCTGGAGGCGAGAGAATGTGTGCGGTGGTCGGCCGGTTAGGCGTCGCATCCCGAACGTGGTGTCATGAGCTCGTACGGAACCGGACGCGGGAGCCGGGGTAGGTGCCCTGAATTGTTGCCTTGAGCACGTGAGTCACACTCTTCAATCGATACATCTCCCGCTTGGCCGATCATCGCCACATTGAGCGAGAAGATCGGCAAAGGAGAGTGGAGATCGATGGCGATCGAGACGGTGGTGTCCGCGCGGCGGGCCTGGACATAGCGAAGGCATCGTTGGTGGCGTGCGTCCGCATCCCCGACCCTGGGGGCGGATGCGGGTCCGTCTCCCGCAACACGCCGAGACGCCGTGAGGGAGGCAGGGCGTCCGTCTCGGTCACGATGGTGACCTACGAAAGGACACCGACGTGGACATGACGCGATTCTCGTGGAAGCTGCTCGTCGTCCGTGGCGTGATCGGCATCGTCTTCGGGATTGTCGCCATGGTCTGGCCGATCTCGACGGTGGTCGGGCTGGTGGTGCTCTTCGGGGCCTGGGCCCTGATCGACGGCGCCGGCGCGATCGCCGCCGCGCTGCGCGGCGGCGGGGCCGGCATGCGCCTCGCCCACGCGCTGCTCGCCCTGGTCTCGCTGGCGGTGGCCTTCTTCGCCCTCGCCCGCCCGATCGACACCGCGGCCACGCTGACCTGGCTTCTGGGCATCTGGCTGGTCTTCCGCGGCGGGGTCGAGATCGCCGCGACCCTGCTCGGCCGTCGCGAGGGGTCCCTGCTCCTCGGCCTCCTGGCCGCCGGGCTCTCCGTCCTCGCCGGCATCCTCTTCGCCGCGAACCCGGGCCAGGCTGCCGTGGCGCTGACGTGGGTCATCGGGCTCACGGCCCTGCTGTGGGGCGTCGTCTTCCTGGCTGCCGGCCTCGCGATGCGACGCCAGGTGGCATCGATCCCGGACGACGCGGCGGCTGCTCCCAGCGGCTGACGCGCGGATCGCGGGCAGCGGTCTCGCGACCAAGGGTCTTGCCTGCGCAACGTTGTAATGTTGTAATTGCGTATGTCCACTACCACCACCACCGGCGGCGCCGCCGACATCGAGGCCTGGTTCCGCACCGAGACAAAGGGCCTGTACGCCGAACCCGCGGACGTGACGATCGACCGCGACGAGATCGTCGTGATGGGCCGGATCACGGAGCCGGAGGGCGCCGCGATGCGACGCATCAGCGAGCACCGCGAGGAGACCCGCTCCGAGCGCGTCCGGATCGCCCGGGCGGCGGAGTCGCGCTTCGGCCGCAAGGTCTCGTGGGGCGTGCGCTGTGGCGAGGTCGAGCAGCTGTTCACGCACCTGGCCGCGCCCGTGATGACCCGGCTCCGTCAGCCCGAGCGGCTGCTCGTCGACACCCTCGTCGAGGCCGGTGTGGCGCGCTCGCGGTCCGAGGCCGTGGCCTGGTGTCTGGGCGTCGTGGCGGACCGGGAGAACGAGTGGCTCTCCGACCTCCAGGCCACGCTCGTCGCCGTGCGCGAGGCGCGAGCGCGCGGTCCGCAGGCCGGCACCGCGGTCTGACCTGCCGCAGCCGAGAAACCGACAAGGGGTCAGCGCGCGCACCGGGGACAGGGCCACGGGTCTCCCGGTTTTCGACCGCTCTTGCCGTGGGGGATGTCGACGATATGCCTGCCGTCACGGGCGAACTCCACCTCGCGCGCCCGGAGGCACAGCGGGCAGAGATCTGCGCTCGACGTGGTGGGACGATCGACGTCCATGCCGCCATCATTCGCGGAGCCGATGCTGCTGACAAGGCTGGGCAGACAGGCCGACGTCACCAGACCTGTCCGGGTGAGGTCATCGGGTCGACCGACTCCCGTGCTCACGCGGGTGTGGCCTGCTGGTGAGCCGCCTCAGTGCCTCTTGGCCTTGGTGCGGAGAGCGCCGGCCAGGACGGCGGTGTCGATGCCCGGCGTGGGGAGACCCATCGCGTAGCGGTAGATCAGCGCCCGCGCATATGCCGAGACCGCGGAGAACAAGGTGACCACCACGATCATGGCGAGGATGCCGACCACGATCAGCCCGAAGCCGAGGGCGGCGTTGAACACCACGAGCACGGCTCCGACGACGACGAGCAGGATCGCTGGCACCGAGAGCAGGACGGCGCCGAGTCCGAGCCGGCCGGCGGTGCGCAGGTTGGTGCCCCATCTCGCCCGAAGCACCGACGAGGACCGTTTCACCGCATCGATGGGGGAGACGTCCTCGGCCACGAGAACCGGGACGACCAAGAAGGTCGCGATCCCCCAGGCCATCCCGCCGAGGAGGCTGACGACCGCGCCCACTGAGCCGAGCTTCTCCTGCGCCGCGCGCAGGGCGAGGCCCACGGTCGTGCTCAGCACCGCCCAGGAGAAGATCTGCCGCCGGCGCTCCCAGGCACCCCCGAGGGCGCTGGCCCTGGTCGGGTCCTGTCCCTCGGCGCGCTGGTTGGCGCCGACCACGAGCGCGGCCTGGAAGAAGATCGCCACCACGGTCGCGCCGTACGTGCCCAGGGCGAGGCCCACCCAGTAGGCCACCTGGTTGTCCTGGCCGCCACCCACCAGCCATCCGATCCCGTAGCCCGGAACGAACAGGACGACTGCCACCACCGCGGTGGCGATGGCTCCCACAAAGGGGAGGAGGAGGAGCTCGCGGTCCTGCTTCAGCAGGTCCCAGCTGGCCCGGAGGAGCTTCTTGCCGGTGACGGGCGCGTGAGCGCGGTCTCCTTCCGACGGCTTGATCGCGGACATCGCAGCACCGGCCCGTTCGCCTAGAGGGCCCACGAGCAGGAAGCTCTCGGCGCCCTCGTCGAAACTAGCCCCGCCTGCGGCCGGGCGCCCGGCTATTGACCAAGTCGACACCGGTGGGCCAGACGACTGCGCTTCACGACCGAACGCGACAGAACCCCCGGGGTCTCGACCCGAGGTGATCTGTCCGGCTCCCCTGGACCCCATGCAGGGCCTGGCGGAGCGCTGGCGGGCCCCGTTCACCGTCGACCGTCTCGAGCCGTTTGCCGAACCGGACCTGTGCCTGGTCACCTGAGTGCGAGGGACCCGGTCCCATGAGCACGGCAGCCGCCTGCGCGGTGGCGGTGACCTCCGTCTGGCTGGGCATGGTGCTGGCGATCTGGCCGAGCACGTCGACGTCCGCCTCCGCAGTGTCTGCCCGGCGGTGCCGCGATGAGCGGTACCGCGCCTGGGGCTTCACCGACGACGGGGGCTTCACCGACGACTGGGGCTTCCCACGCAGCCGCACCCGCGCCCGCGAGCCGTCGGTCCCAGCGCGCCTCATCGGCCGGGCCGAGCACGCCGAACGCAGCTGCCCGCTGATGGCGCTGCTCCTGTCCCGGAGTAGCCCCCGGACACCCGGCGGCGTCAGAGCCAGCTGTTGCGTTTGAAGGTGACGTAGAGGGCCACGGAGAGCACCACGATGAGGAGACTCGAGGTGAGGAGGCCGGACCCGTCGGCGAAGCCCGGGTAGGGCAGGTTCTGGCCGTAGAAACCGGTGATGGCGGTGGGCACGGCGATGATGGCCGCCCAGCTGGTGACCTTCTTGGTGATGATGTTGAGCCTGTTGCTCTGGATGGTCAGGTTGGTCTCGACGATGGTCGACAGGAGGTCGCGCAGGCTGTCGGTCCATTCGGTGGCTCGCAGGACGTGGTCGTAGAGGTCCTGGTAGTACGGCGCCATCCCCGGGGGCACCAGCGCGGCGTCGCGTCGCATGAGGGTGTTGACGACCTCCCGCATCGGGAGCACGACCCATCGCACTCGGGCGAGGTCCTTGCGTAGCTCGTAGCTCATCCGCTGCACGGTGTTCTCGCGAGGCCGATCGTCGAAGAGCAGGTCCTCGAGACCCTCGATCTGGTCGTCCAGGTTCTGCACGGTGTCGAAGTACCCGTCGACGACGAAGTCGAGCAGCCCGTGGAGAAGCGCCCCGACGCCGTGGGAGGTGAGCGCCGCGTCCCCGCCGAGATGGTGGAGCAGGTCGTCGATGGGGAAGTGGTCGTCCTTGCGCACGGTGACCAGGGCCTTCGGGGTGACGAAGGCTGCGATCTCGGCGGTGACCAGCTCACCGGTCTCCGGGTCGAGCCGCGCCGCATAGGCGCTGAGGAAGTCGTGGTTCTCGTAGTGGTGGAACTTGGCTCGCTGTCGCTCGGTCGTCGCGTCCTCCACGGCCAGCGCGTGCAGTCCGAGGCCCTCGCCGACGTTCAGCAGCTCCTCCAGGCTGGGCCGGTAGAGGTCCACCCAGACGATGGCGTGCTCCTGGGAGAGCTGTTCATCGAGCTTCTCCAGGGGGAAGCCCTCGTCCACGAGGACGCCCGTCCGGTAACACCGCGTGAAGGCCACAGCACCAGTATTGCGGGCGATGCCCCGGTCGGGACCCGCCTCGCGGTCCGGGATGCCGCCGTCGCGCTGACGTGACCGACCATCTTGCAGAGCCCTGGGAACCAGCCGCGGAGCGGCTTCGTCCCGTCGTCGGCGCCCTGCTGGACGACCGGTGTGTCCCGGGGTGCGGCTCAGAGTTCCAGGAGCCAGCCACGGACCGAGCACCGAGCGGTCCATCAGCCCCTGCCCGCGCGGGCCGGCGATCTCGACCCGCTCGACGCTCCGTACCTCGACCTGCGCGGCGTCCTGATCATTCACCGCGGTCAGCCAGCCTCGGCCACCATCAGCGCACCAGTCATCCCATGACCGTACGCGCTGCCCACGATGTGCTGCTCGGGGATGGCCCTGCGGACGGCGGTAGGGAGGGGACGCTTGCGGGGATTCGGTCGGCAAGCCCGAGCCCCTCAAGCATGACTTCGCGGACTACTGGTCGCGCAGAATCACCGACGAACACAGACTGGTCTACAAGGTCACCGATGCAGAGGTTCGCATCGCGGCGTGCCGCTATCACTACGGCCGCTGACGGACAGCACGCCCAGCGGCAGATCGAACCCCTGACATCTCCGGAGACCCGATCCGCATTCGGTGTCGACGACGATTTCGACCCCGACGGCGTCGGAGCGCGGTGCCTTCACCACCGGGCGTTCGGCTTGCGAGACGGCAGTGCCGCAAGCTACACGGCATGAGGCGTGCCCACGCGGAGCCCCGTTCGAGAGCTTGAACGAGAGGGCTTGAGGTACGTGTCAGCACCCATTACGCGCGACGCTGCCGGGCCGTCATCCGCTAGGGTCCGAACGATGAACCGCGGAGCACGTTCCATAGCGGAGCGGCTGAGGCGGGCGGCTATCGCCACCGCCGTCTTGCTGGCGGTGCTGTTTCTGCTTCTCCTGCTCGAGGCGTCGGGTGGTCACGACGGATGGTTGTGCGAGTGGGGCATCGACACTGGCGGTCCCACGACGAGCGGTTGCGGCTAAGGAACCTCAAAGGAGCCACAGGCCGGGTCGTGCGTGTCAGCACCGGCCGAGCTCGGCCGGGACCCCATGGCGCCGTCATCAACGCAGGTGCACGCCGGTCCCACCGCGGGGATGGTCGCGCGGTCGGGATCCCATACCGGCATGCTTCGCGTGCCCATCCCGTACCGGTTCGGGATCCTCTGCGGGACGCTGACCCGGAGGTGTCGCGGGTCCTTGCGGTCGCCGCGAGCGTTCGATCAACGAGATGCCCGGCATACCGAGATTCTCTCCCCGCTGGCTACAGTGGTGCGCACAGTCAGCGAACGACTGCCGGACGACGGAGCCGTACCCGGAATGCGACAAGACGGCCATGAGGAGCAGTCATGGCATGGCTAGTGCTTGTCCTAGCGGGCGTACTCGAAGCAGTCTGGGCCGTTGCCCTGGGAAAGAGCGAAGGGTTCACCCGACTCACGCCCAGCATGGTGTTCCTTGGTGCCATCGCCGCCAGCATGGCTGGCCTTGCATACGCCATGCGCGCACTACCCATCGGCACCGCTTACGCCGTGTGGGTCGGCATCGGAGCAGCACTCACCGTGGCTTTCAGCATGGCTACCGGCGACGAACCCGCCAGCGTGACCAAGGTCTTGCTGCTGTGCGGACTCATTGGCTGCGTCATTGGGCTCAAACTCGCCCACTAAGCACGAAGGGCGTCTGGATCAGTCAGCCGCGATTCGCGCTTGTTCCGCGTGCGGATCCCGCACCGGGTCGGGGGCGCTCCGGGCTCAACAAACGGCACCGTTTCATGGCCGCGGCAGCCGTGGCCGCAGCCACGGCGATCACCGATTGGGGATTCGGCGCCCGGGGGTGGGCTACCCCTTGCCGTTCTCGCCGAGGTCGACGCAGATCTCGCCGGAGACCGTCTCGGTGAAGGTGCCCGCGGGGTCGACCAGGTCCTGCACTCCCGCAAGGGTGAGCGAGCCGGTCGCACCGTCGAGCTTGCCCGTGGCCTCACTCACGTATCCCGACGCCGAGAACTCGCCGGTCGCCAGGTCGAGCGTTCCGTTGAGGTCGACGAGGAGCGTTGCCCGATTCGTGGTGAACGTGATGTCGCCGGCGAACGCGATCCCGGTCGCCGTGGGGCCGGTCACCTGGAAGGCAGCCTCGGTCGTTCCCTGCAACAGGCCTCTACCACGGATCTGGGCGACGGTACGGATCAGACCCGGAGGGTCACCGGCCTGCGGGGTAGCTCCCCGGCCCGCGCCGTTGGCATTGATCTGGTGACAGGACAACCCGGCAGCGGCCGGCCCGGCCTGGACAAGCAACAGCAGCGGCAGCAGCAGCAGCAGCAGCAGCAGGGACAGCACAGCAACTCGTCGCATCAGCGATCTCCCTCTCCGGAGCTGGCGAAGCTGTCATCGCGACCTCTTCGATCGAAGCTAGCGAGACGGCGGTTCGTGTCAATGCGCGCGAGGCAGAGAGACGCCGGCGGTGCAGCCCTCTAGCTCCGCTCAGGCGCTTGGTTTCGGACCGACGACGCGCCACCGTTGGGGACCACAGCTCATGGCAGGACGTTCCGCTTGCGGGGCAGTTCGAGGGAGCCGCCGGCGACCGCGGCCTATCGCCCACTGTGGGGCACCCGCGTGGGGAAGCACGAACAGTCCGCGGTCAGTGGTACCGCGGTGGTACCATCAAGGGATGGCGATGAACCTGCGGCTGTCTGACGCCGAGAGCGAGGCCCTGCACGCCAAGGCGGAGCAGGAGGGCAGATCGATGCAGGAGGTCGCTCGCTCCGCCATCGCCCAGTACGTCTCGGACCGTCCCAAGCGCCTCAGCGCAGCCCTCGAACGGGTACGCACCGAGGACCGTGAGCTGCTCGAGCGCCTGAGCAAGTGAGCGCCGAGGACGTTGAGTACCTCTCGGTCGAAGACTTGTTGGAGATCGCCTCGGGTGTCCTCGACCACGTCGCTGTCCGAGACGCCGGACTCCTGGCCGCTGCGGCCGCACGACCCCTCGTCACCGTCTTCGGTGAGGACGCGTACCCGAGCTTCGAGGCGAAGGCGGCGGCGCTGCTGCACGCCTTGGTGCGCAATCACGCGCTCGTTGACGGCAATAAGCGCCTGGCCTGGTCTGCTGCCCGGATCTTCTGCATCCTCAACAGGCGCGACCTGACCTACACGGTGGACGAGGCAGAAGCGATGATGCTTGCCGCAGCCTCCGGCGAGCTCGACGTGGCCGAGATTGCCTCGTGGCTGGCTGCGCACCTCGAGAGTGCGTCCTAGCGCCGCAAGTGACGTGTCAAGGTCCAAGGGTGATGGCCACAGCGTGCCGGAACGGGAACGACGGATTCGCGCGATGTCACGGTCCCTGCGTCGGCGGCTTCGGTGATGACTCACTGCAACCCGGGCAGCTGTTGCTGCAACCAGCGCTGGTAGTCGTCCCCGCACATCGTGGGCACCCCGCCGGGGTTCACGGCGTCCTTGGCCCTCTTCGGGGAGGCGGTCGGACTGGCGCTCGTGCCGCTGGACGAGAGTGTGCAGCTGAGCTCGCTCCAGTCGAGCACCGGCCAGTGGTACGACTTGGGCTGCGTCGGCGGGGCGTAGGGGGGTGGCGGCTTGGAGTCCAGATTGCCCTTCGGGCTGCCCGGGATCGTGCAGACGTTGCCCTGGTAGTAGCTGGGGAGGCTGGCGGAGCTGGCGTTCGACGTCCACGAGTACGCCGATGCCCACTGCTGTGCGCCGCCGGTGACGGGCTCTCCGTTGAGCCCGAGCGGATCTACGTCGACCACGCCTTGACCGGCACCCACCGCGAGCGGCCCGGGCTGCGCGAGGCGCTGGCCGCGTGCCGAGCCGGGGACACCCTGGTGGTGACCAAGCTCGACCGGCTCGCCCGGTCGCTACCGGACGCCCGTGCGATCGCCGACGAGCTCACCAGCCGGCAGATCAGCCTGAGCCTGGGCGGGTCGGTCTATGACCCCACTGACGCGGTGGGGTGGCTGCTGTTCAACGTCTTGGCGATGGTGGCCGAGTTCGAGTCCGACCTGATCCGCCTCCGAACCCGCGAGGGGATGAAGGTGGCCAAGGCCAAGGGCAGGCTGCCAGGCAAGCAGCCCAGGCTCACTCGGCGCCAAGAAGGACACCTCGTCTCCCTGGTGCACAGCGGCGAGTACAGCGCCCTCGAGGTCGCCGAACTCTTCAGCGTCGGCCGCTCCACGGTCCACCGCGCCATCGAACGCCAGCGCCTCGCAGCCAAGCCCGGCCTGGTCGCGGGCTGAGCCAACACGTCGAACCCCAGCGCGCCGGCGTCCCGCACCCGACACCCTCGCGGAACGCCGACGCCCGACCGCCCAGCAGAGGGTTCGAGTACCCGGTTCTCGTTCCGCTTGCGGGTACGTCGGTGGGCCTCTCCCGTCGGGGAGGTTGGCGCGCCCGTCGATGGCCTGGGCGGGCTCACTGTGTCGCGACTGGACTTGCTCGCCACTATTCAGCGATACTATGTACTAGTATTCAACACCACTGAGTACTTGCATCCGAGGAGGTGGAGGGTGGGCAAGCAGATGACCGAGCTGCTCAAGGGCACGCTGGAGGGCGTCGTCTTGGCGATTCTGTCCACGAGGCCGGCGTACGGCTACGAGATCACCGCATGGCTGCGGGAGCAGGGCTTCGCCGACATCGCCGAAGGGACCGTCTACGCCCTGCTCGTCCGGATCGAGCAACGGGGACTCGTGGACGTGGAGAAGGTCCGGTCGGAGAAGGGGCCGCCCCGCAAGGTCTATGCGCTCAACACGCAGGGACGCGACTACCTCAGCGAGTTCTGGAGGACGTGGAACTTCCTCGCCAAGCGTCTCGAACAGCTCCACCACGACGCGGGCTACCCGCAGGAAGAAGGCAACTGATCATGGCCGCAAAGTGGATCGAGGCCCGCACTGGGTCCCTGGAGCACAAGAGGCAGTACCGGCAGGCCATGGCCCGCACCGAGGCCTTGGCCGAGCCGTACCGCGGCGCTGCGAAGGCGTTCAACCGGTACTTGACCTACTTCGCGGGGTTCACCGACGGCGACACGTTGGTCCGGATGTTCGCCGACCACGCCGATCTCTGGGAGCGCGCCGCGGTCGACGGCACCCCGGTGCGCACCATTGTCGGTGAGAACCCGGTGGAGTTCGCCGAAACCTTCGCCCGGGCCTACTCCGGCAGGGAGTGGATCGAAAGGGAGCGCACACGCCTCACGAGGGCGATCGATGGCGCGACCGGCAAAGCCGGGCAGGAGACCGAAGCGTGAGCACCCCGGCGGCCACCGGTCAGGGCCTCGAGCCGGCAATCCGCGTGCGGGGCCTGAAGAAGTCGTACCAAGAGCTCGCGGTGCTCGGCGGCATCGACTTTGACGTGGCGCACGGCAGTGTCTTCGCCTTGCTCGGCTCCAACGGCGCGGGCAAGACAACAGTCGTGAGGATCCTCTCGACACTGCTCAAGGCCGACTCGGGAGCCGCCAGCGTGATCGGGTACGACGTGGGGACGCAGGCCGCGCAGGTGCGCGAGTCGAGCAGCCTGACCGAGCAGTACGCGGCGGTCGACGAGACCTGACCGGGCGGGAGAACCTGGGGAGGCGTTCCAGCTCCCGCCCGAGACGGAGTAGTTGTGGCCCGACCGCTGCTGTCCAGCGGGGTCTCGCTGGGCACCACGTCTCCTGGAACATCTGCTGGGTCCGGCCGCCTTCCGCCGGCTCGCCCGAGCGCTGCAGGCGAGCTGGGCTCCTCGAGGGACGCTGGTTCGGCATGGGCGCGGCCTCCTCTTCGGCTCGGTGGATGGGCTCCACTGTCGACGACGCTTGAAAACGAGGCCATAGCGACGGTCGAAAACGAGGCCACCCAGACAGATTGGATGGGTGATCTCAGTGGAGGATTGGGCGTTGATCCGGCGGCTCGTCGCGGACGGTGTACCGCAGCGGCAGGTCGCACGGGATCTGGGGATCGGCAGGTCGACGGTCGAGCGGGCGTTGGCCTCGGAGCGGCCGCCGAAGTACGAGCGGGCCGCGGTGTCGACGTCGTTCACGCCGTTCGAGCCACACGTGCGCGAGTTGCTCGCGAAGACGCCGGACATGCCGGCCACGGTCATCGCCGAGCGGGTCGGTTGGACCGGGTCGATCACGTGGTTCCGCGACCACGTCCGGCGTCTGCGGCCTGAACACCGGCCGGTCGACCCGTCGGACCGGCTGACGTGGTTGCCGGGTGACGCGGCGCAGTGCGACTTGTGGTTCCCGCCCAGGAGGATCCCGCTCGAGGACGGCTCGAAGGCGCTGCTGCCGGTCATGGTGATCACCGCGACGCACTCGCGGTTCATGGTCGGCCGGATGATCCCGACCCGGCACACCGCCGACCTGCTGCTGGGCATGTGGGTGCTGGTCCAGCAGCTCGGCCGGATTCCGCGGCGGTTGATCTGGGACAACGAGTCCGGCATCGGGCGCGGCAAGCGGCACGCCGAAGGCGTGGGGGCGTTCACCGGCACCCTGGCCGTCACGCTTCAACGGCTCAAGCCGTATGACCCCTCAATCCAAGGGCGTGGTCGAACGCAGGAACGGGTTCTTCGAGACCTCCTTCATGCCCGGCCGCGAGTTCGCCTCGCCTGCGGACTTCAACACCCAGTTCACCGACTGGCTCACCATCGCGAACGCCCGGATCGTGCGCACCATCAAGGCTCGTCCCGTCGAGCTGCTCGACGTCGACAGGGCGGCGATGCTTCCCCTGCCGCCCGTGCCGCCGGCGGTGGGCTGGGTCAACCGGGTCCGGCTGGGACGCGACTACTACGTCCGCGTCGACAGCAGCGACTACTCCGTCGACCCGGCGGTGATCGGCCGGTTCGTCGACGTGAGCGCCGACCTGTCCAGAGTCGAGGTCTGTCACCAAGGACGACTCATCGCTGCCCACGAGCGTGTCTGGGCCCGCGGCATGACCATCACCGACCCCGCCCACCTCGCCGCGGCGAAGGTGCTGCGCGAGCAGTTCCAACGCCCCCGACCAGCCGCTGAGCCGGACGACGAACTCGCCAGGGATCTGGCCGACTACGACCGCGCCTTCGGACTCATCGACAACGGCCCGGCTGACGGGCAGGTGGCCTGATGGCAGCCAAGGCCAAGAGCGACGCAACCGAGGCGCTCAAGCAGCTGACCTACCTGGCAGGAGCGTTGAAGGCGCCCCGGATCACCGAAGCAGCTGGCCGACTGGCCGACCACGCCCGCGATGCCGGGTGGACACATGAGGAGTACCTCGCCGCGGTCCTGGATCGTGAGGTCGCTGCCCGCCACGCATCGGGTGCCCAGCTGCGGATCCGGGCCGCGGGGTTCGCCGCGAAGAAGACGCTCGAGGAGTTCGACTGGGACGCCCAACCAGCCGTGCGTCAGCAGATCGCCGCCCTCGCATCGGGCGGGTTCCTCACCGAAGCGCGCAACGTCGTGCTCCTCGGACCGCCCGGAACTGGTTAACACTGCGCATTCCTTTCGTCAGGGTTGATCAAAGAGTCCAACCTGGTGGTCATTCACGTTGATGCGTAGGCCTTTTCGTCGTCCCTGGGTGACGTGGACGGCTTGGAGTTCACCGCGTTGGACCTTGTGCAACACGGTCTGTCGGGCCACGCCGAGCGCCTTGGCGGCGTCGGCCAGGCGTAGCCAGCCTTCGGGGACTTCGGGTGCGAGCCGGTCCCGGACTGTCTGGTCGATCCGGATCCGCCAGGGGGCACCAGCCGTGAGCTGTTCCCCGGTTAGGAAACCGTCGCTCAGCCACCGGTAGATAGTGACCTTCCCGATGCCGAGTAGGCGTTCGGCTTCCGCGACGGTGACCACGACTGCATCTTGGTCGAGGGGTCCGACAGTTTCGGTGGGCGGCTGGTAGGCCGGGATGCCGCGAGCGACCCGCAGCGACTTGACCCGGGTCTTGGTGAACGACAGACCGGTGCCGGTCCGGCGGCGTTGCCGGGACAGGATCATCGCGATGGTGGTGTCGTCGTAGTTCTGGGCGAGTCGTCGCACCAGCGACACGGTGTCCTCATCTGTGGTCCGGGCGTGGCCTCCGGCCTTGGTCATAACCATCACCAGCTCGGTGCTCGAGCCGCCCTGCCAGATGATCTTCAACGCTGCGGTGCGTTGCGCATCGTCGATGGTCACCACGACCTCGGTGAGGATCGCGCGGAGCAGCTGCTTGCGGTCGCGGAACGAAGTGGTCGGTGCTTCGAAGATCTTCTGGACGTCGGCGCCGGCCCGGCTCAGCCAGGCCAACTCCTGCTCGGTGAGGTGAACGGGTCGGCGGGCATGTTGGGCGAGCAGGTCACGTTCGGCCTGTCGCTGCTGTGCCAGTTTGGTCTCCAGGGTCCGTTCCAGTGTCCGTGCGACCAGCCGGTTCTCCGGCTCCACCGCGTCGTACTGCCGCCGTGCCCGGTCGGCTTCGAACCGGGCTCGTTCCACCGCCAGGGTGAAGGCCCGCAGGCTGGTGGCGTGGACCTGCTCGGCGTCCCGCAACGCCTGCACGGTCGCGTCCAGCGCGGCGGGGGCCAAGACCGCGAACACCTCGGCCAGGACCCGCTCTTCCAGCCGGCGTCCGCCCAGGCTCTGGCAGCCCTTCTGGCCGCCGTAGAGCTGCCTGGCGCGGGCGCAGACATAGCGGGGACAGTTTCCCTTGGTGCCGGAGTAGCCGGTCTGCATCATCCGGCCGCATCTGCCGCACCGGATCCGGCCCTGCAGCAACGCGGATCCTTCGCGGGCGGCGCCACCGCCTGCACCGCGCGGCGGGCGCCAGTTCGCGCGCAGCTGTGTGGTGTTCGCCTCGTAGGTCGCCCAGTCGGTGAAGCCCGGGTGATGCTCGGGAATCAGCACCGCCCACTCCTCGCGGGGCAACGCCACGGTGCGTGCGACCACCCTGCCGGCCGCGTCGATGCGTTTCTCGGTGCGGTTGCGTCCGAACACGAACGCGCCGGCGTAGCAGGGGTTGGTCAAGAAGTCGTGCACGGCCGGATAGGTGGCGGCGGCCCACTGGATCCGCCCGGTCCGTGCCGGGCGACGCGGCAGCAACAACCCGTCCTCGCGCAGCGACAACAGCACCTGACGGGCCGAGCCGAGTTCGGCGAAGCGTCGGAACACGGTCGCGATCGACTCCACCACGGCCTCGTCAGTGGCCAGGACGACCTTGTCGTCGGGGTCGTAGTCGAACCCGACCGGGAGACCTTGGCGCAGCTCGCCACGGGCGGCCTTGTGGCGAAGGCCGGCGGTCAACCGGGACCGGATCAGATGCAGCTCGGCCTCACTCATCGTGCCCTTCAGGCCCAGGACCAGCCGGTCGTTGAACTCTCCGGGGTGGTAGACGCCATCGGAGTCGGCGATCAAGGTGTTCGTCAACGCACACAGGTCCAGCAGCTGGTACCAGTCGGCGTTGTTGCGGGCCAGCCGGCTCACCTCGATCCCGAAGATGATGCCGACCTGGCCCAGGCCGACGTCGGCGACCAGCTCCATAAATCCTTCCCGGGCGGTGGTCTCTGACCCCGACCGGCCCAGGTCAGCATCGATCACCTTGACCTGGTGGGCATCCCAGCCCAACGCCACCGCACGCTCGCGCAGCTCGTACTGGCGGGCCAGGCTCTCGGTGTGCTCACGCACCTGAGTCAGGGTGGACTGACGCACATAGACATACGCGTCGCGACCATGATGGACCGGCAGGATTTTCGCCGGGATCAGCGCGGCCTCAGACATCGTCACCACCCGCGCCGCTCTCCGGGTCCAGCGTTGTCTCGGCAAGGACACCTCGGGCGATCAGCCCGGCCAGCAGACCCAACACGTGCGCACGCGTCGTCTCTGGCAGGTCCCACCACCGGTCCATCGGATCGGTCAGGGCAGGGTCTGGAAGTGCGAGCTGGACGGTTCCAGCGGCTACTCTCAAGGCACGCAAATAGGTTCACCTTCCCAGGTTCGTTGGCGCGATCAGGAGTGGGTCGAACCTATTTGTCATTTGCGCCACGGGCACGACCAGAACGACGTGGCGGCGCCATTCGCGACACCAGCGCCAGCAACGCCCGCAGCCCCTCCGCGTCCAGAACCGTCCCCGCGGCCTCGTCCGCCGCGGCGCCCAATACATCGGTGACATCGGCGCGGATCGTCCCGGGACTGCCGTCGGGCAACGTCACCACTAGGAACACCACACCGTCCACCCGCCGGAAGTGCTGGGCAGCCAACACCAACCCGAACAACGGATGGGCCGCCGCGGTCACCCTCACCTCGCACGGCAAAACCGACCGAAGATGTTGCAGTCTGTCGGGGTCACACCCGGGACCGGGAAGACCCACCTGGCCACCGGCCTGGGGATCGCTGCCTGCGCACCACGGCCACCGGGTCCTGTTCGCGACCGCGACCGAGTGGGTCACCCGACTCACCGACGCCCACCGCGCCGGACGGCTACCCCAAGAGCTGACCCGGCTGCGGCGCTACGGGCTGATCATCGTCGACGAGGTCGGCTACCTGCCCTTCGAGCAAGACGCAGCGAACCTGTTCTTCCAGCTCGTCTCCAGCCGCTACGAACACGCCTCGCTGATCCTCACCTCGAACCTGCCCTTCAGCGGCTGGGGCGGGATCTTCGGCGACCAAGCCGTCGCCGCCGCGATGATCGACCGCGTCGTCCACCACGCCGACGTCCTCACCCTGAAGGGCGCCAGCTACCGGCTACGCAACCGCGGAATCGACACCCTGCCCAGCATCAGATCCCAAGACACGGCAGACTAGAAGACACGAACCGGTGGCCTCGTTTTCGAGCGTCGAATCGGCGCCATTTTCGAGCGTTGCCGACAGTGAAGCCGCAACGGGAAGCGGCTGTCTGATGAGCGTCCAGCGATACACAAGCGACGCCGGCCGAACCCGATACCGAGCGCGGGTGAAGCACCACGGTCGCGAAGTAGCGACGCGGGTCTTCGACCGCAAGCGGGACGCCGAGATCTGGGAGGAGGACCAGAAACGTCGGCTGCGGATCGGCGAGTGGTTCGACCCTCGGCGTGGCCGCACACCGCTCTCGCTGGTCGCCGAGGACTGGACCGCGTCGCGCCAGGCGCTCAAGCGCAACACTCGGATTGCCGACGAGGTCGCCTGGTCCCAACACATCGAGCCGAGATTCGGCAGTCTCCCCGTCGCCTCGATCACCTCGGCAGATGTCGCGACCTGGGTGGGACGCCTCGTTGCGGGCGGATGCGCGCCAACGACGGCAAGCCGCTATCTCGCGACGTTTCGGAGCCTTCTCGCCTTCGCTGAGCAGGACGGTCGCGTAGCGATTAACGCCGCCGCCTCTGTCAAGGCACCGAGCGCCGGTCGTGCGCAAAGGGAGGGCCAGTTCCTCACGCTGGAGCAGGTCGGGGATCTGGTGGCGGCGTGCCGTGGCGAGTACGCCGAGCTCGTCTACGTCCTAGCGCTCGCCGGGCTTCGGTGGGGTGAGCTCGCCGGCCTCCGCGTCGGCGATCGCGTGCACGTTCCTGGCGACGGGCTGAGGCTCCAACGAGCAGTCTTGGCGAGCAGCTCCAAGGGCGACCTGTTCGTTGACACCCTCAAGAACAAGAGCTCTCGGACGGTCCCGCTCGTCGACAGCCTCGTCCCGATCATCGACCACTGGTCGGAAGGCAAGGGTGGCGAGGCTTGGCTGTTCAGCGCTCCGCGCGGTGGTCCGCTGAGCGAGTCGAACTGGAAGCGAGCCGTTGGCTGGGCAGAAGCCACTCGGGCTATCGGGCAGCCCCGCTTGCGTGTCCACGACCTGCGCCATACCTGCGCGTCGGTGTGGCTCGGCGCCGGAGCCGACCCGAAGGTGGTCCAGCGCATCCTCGGTCATGCCTCTGCCACGATGACGATGGACCTCTACGGCCATCTCATCGACCAGAACCTCTGGGACGCCGCGAAGCGGGTAAGTGCCGACACCACCGCTCGGTCCGGCGACTCGAGCACCATCGCGAGCGACTCGTGACCACGCCAGCGCTGTTCAGTCGACTGCTCACTGCCGCCCGCGGCGCAGGGCCTTCCGGAACCGCGGCGTGGGCGACCGGGGGCACCTGGGGGGCACGGACCGATGCCGCCCACCGTGCCGCACACCTCGCGCCGCCAGCTAGACACCGGTTGACCTGCGGAAACGCGTGGAGCCGCCTGACGGAATCGAACCGTCGACCTATTCATTACGAGTGAATCGCTCTGCCGACTGAGCTAAGGCGGCGCGCTACCCGGTCCGACACGCGGGTACCGGGCAACCACGGAAGGATAGCCAACCGCCGGGCCGAGGGCGAAACCCGGGAGGGATCTCGCGGCCCCTGCCGACGTCTGGGTCCCCCCGGGTCAGCAGGTGAGGCCCTCCTGGGGAACGGTGCCGTCGATCAGGTAGTCCTCGACCGCCCGGTCGACGCACTCATTGCCCGCGTTGTAGCCCGTGTGCCCGTCGCCCTCGCGCGTGACCAGGAAGCCCGACTCGAGCTGCTGGGCGAGCGCCTCGGCCCACTCGTAAGGCGTCGCGGGGTCGCGGGTCGTGCCGATCACCATGATCGGGTCCGCACCGTCAGCCTCGACCTCCAGCGGCTCGACCGTGGACTCCACCTCCAGACCCTGGCAACCGGTCAGCGACCAGGCGAAGACGCGACCGAAGGTCGGCGACGCCTGCTCGAAGTCGTCGAACAGCGCGGGCACGTCCGACGGCGGGATGAAGGCGGGGTCGTCGAGGCAGTTGATCGCGTAGATCGCCTCCGAGCTGTTGTCCCGATAGCCGTCGGGCCCGCGCGAGACGTAGAGGTCGGAGAGCTCCAGCAGCGCGGTCCCGTCGCCCCGGAGGGCGCTCGACATGGCCCGCGTCAGCAGGAACCAGTAGTCCTCGTTGTAGAGCGGCGCCACGATCCCGTAGAAGGCGTTGCCCACGCGCAGGTCCCGGTCGCCGTCGGTGGGCATCGGCTCTTCGTCCACCTGCTCGACGATGACGGCAAAGGTCTGCAGGACCGCCTTCACCGAGTCGCCGAGCGGGCAGTCGCCCTCGTCGACGCAGTTCCGGGCGTAGGAGCGCAGCGCCCTCTCGAAACCCTCGGCCTGCTGCAGGTTCAGCTCGCGCAGGTCCAGTCGCAGGTCGACGGCGCCGTCGAGGACCAGTCGGCCGACGCGGTCGGGGAACAGCTCGGCGTACGTCGCGCCGAGCTTGGTGCCGTAGGAGGCGCCGAGGTAGCTCATCTCCGCCTCGCCCAGCGCCGCACGCAGCACGTCCATGTCGCGCGCCGCCTCGATGGTGGTGACGTGCGCCGCGACGTCCGGGGACCTCTCCGCGCACCCGTCGCCGATCTCCTCGACCAGGTCCGCGTACTCCTGCTCCTCCGCGGCGTTGTCCGGGTCGGGGTCGGCGGCGATGTACTCGTCGAGCTCCTCGTCGCTGAGACAGTCCACGGGCGCGCTGCCGCCGGTGCCGCGTGGGTCGAAGCCGACGATGTCGAAGGCGTTGCGCAGCGGGTCGCCGAAGACGAGCGGGGCCTGGGCGGCGTACGACGTGCCGGGGGCACCCGGGCCACCCGGGTTCACCAGCAGCGAGCCGACGCGCGAGGCGGGCCTTCGCGCCGACACCCTCAGCACCTCGAGCCCGATCGTCTCGCCCTCCGGCTCGGCGTAGTCCAGCGGGACCTCGAGGGTCGCGCACTGGTTCTCGCCGCACGCCTGCCAGTCGAGCTCCTGGGAGTAGAACGGCGCCAGGGCCTCGTCGGGGGCGTCCGTCGACCCGGGCTCCTCGGCCGGCGTGCTCGGGGCTGCCGGGCGCTGGGCCGGGTCGGCGTCACCCGTCGTGGCTGCCAGGGCCAGGGCGCCGCCCGTCGCCGCGAGCGCCACGACGAGCACGATCGCGACGATCCTCCTCTGCAGCGACGTCACCGACGTCCTTCCTCCAGGGGGATCAGCGCGACCATCATCGACTCCAGGGCCAGCATGACAGGCACGTTGAACTCGAGCATCTGTTCGCGCGCGGCGAAGACCGCGTCGATGCGGCGCAGGTGCTCCTCGGGCGAGGACCGTCGCGCCAGCTCGGCGACGTCGGCGCGCATCTCCTCGTTGACCAGCTGGCCCGGCGCCCCGACGGCCAGGGCGATCGCGTCGCGGTAGACCGAGACCAGGTCCATCAGGCCCCGGTCCACGACGTCGAGATGGCGGCGCTTGGCCCGGGTCTTCTGGGCCTGCTCCATCGCCCGCAGGGCGGGCGCGTACTCCCGGGGGCGCCGCCCGCGGTCGACGACGCCGTACGACGCGTCCAGGTCGGCCTTCTCGCGCGCGTCCAGCGCGCCGGTCAGGGCGTCGGCCTCCTCCTTGGCCACCTCCGCGAGGTTCGCCGCCGCAGCCATCGCCGGGCCCAGGCCGGTGAGCCGCTGCGGGATCGAGACGACGTCGCGGCGGCGGTTGCGGGTGTCCTCGTCCAGCGCCAGCGCCCGGGCGCGGCCGATGTGGCCCTGGCTCGCGCGGGCGGCATACGCCGCCAGGGCCTCGGGGACCGCGTGGCCGCGCCCCAGGTACGCCGCCACCTGGGCGGCCGTCGGCGTGGTCAGGGGCACGAGCCGGCACCGCGAGCGGATCGTCTGCAGCACGTCCTCGCTCGTCGGTGCGCACAGCATCCACACCGTGCGGGCCGAGGGCTCCTCGATCGCCTTGAGGAGCGCGTTGCAGGCCTGGTCGGTGAGCCGGTCGGCGTCCTCGACGATGAGCACCTGCCAGCGTCGGCCGACGGGCGCGAGGGCGGCCCGACGCACCAGCTCGCGCACCTCCTCCACCCCGATCGAGAGCTTCTGGGTGCGCACGCGGGTGACGTCGGCGTGCGAGCCGGCGAGCACGGTGTGGCACGGGTGGCACTGCCCGCACCCACGGTTCTCGCACTGCAGCGCCGCGGCGAACGCGACGGCGGCGTTGGAGCGGCCGCTCCCGGGCGGCCCGGTGAACAGCCACGCGTGCGTCATCCCGCGTCCCGCGGCCGATGCGCGCAGGGACTCCACGACCGGTCGCTGCCCGACCAGGGTGTCCCACACCGAGCTGATGGGCGGCGTCCGGCGGTCGGCGGCGGCCCGGGTCACCCCGCCTCCTCCGTCGAGCCCGCGACCGCCCGGGCGGGGAGCAGCGGCTCCACCGCCGCCCGCACCGCGGCGGCGACCTCCTCCTCCGGTCTCCGGGCGTCGAGCACGAGGTAGTGCGCCGGATCGGCCGCGGCCATCGCGAGGAACGCGTCGCGCACCCGCCGGTGGAAGTCGACCGACTCCCCCTCGATGCGGTCGCGACCCGCGAACCGGCCCAGTCCTGCCTCGGGCTCGAGATCCAGCACCACCGTCAGGTGGGGACGCAGGTCACCGGTCGCCCAGCGCGCCACCCGCTCGAGCTCCGCCACCCGCAACGAGCGGCCGGCCCCCTGGTAGGCCAGCGTGGAGTCCACGTAGCGGTCCGTCACCACCACCGACCCGAGCTCGAGCGCCGGCCGCACCACCGCCTCCACGTGCTCGGCCTTGTCCGCGGCATAGAGCAGGGCCTCGGTGCGGTCCGCCAGCGCCCCGGTCCCCGGGCTGAGCACGATCTCGCGCAGCCGCCGACCGACCGGGGTGTCCCCGGGCTCGAAGGTGGACACGGCTGCGTGGCCCGCCTCCCGGAGCCACGCCACGAGAGCGCGCGCCTGGGTCGACTTGCCCGAGCCCTCGCCGCCCTCGAGGCACAGGAACAGGCCGGAGTCGGCGAACACGCCGCCTCCGGTCGCGCCTGCGCCGCCGTTGGTCACGTCGCAGAACCTACGTCGCGGCACCGACGCGCGCCCAGCAGGGCCGGGGGCGCGGGACGGCCGCGAGTCGCTGCTGCCGCCGGGTCGGGGCCGGGTCCCACCACGGGGGCCTGGGCAAAGGTTCGAGGCATCGGCAGACACCTGTGCACGCCCGTGCCACCGTGAGGCTCGGCGGGCCTGTTCCGGTGCTACCGGCGCGCCGCACGGAACTGAGGGGGAAGGCGATGGCCGCACCCGTGGCACAGCGTGCGGCGCGCGCCTCGCGGCGACCCCTGCTGATCGGCTCGGTTCTGGTCGCCATCGCGATGCTCGTCATCACCCTGGCGCTGGCGGGACCCTGGCTGACGGAGGACCAGAAGTGGCCGATCGTCAGCGCGGTCTCGCCTATCGTCGACCTCGTCGCGGTGCTGCTCCTGACGCTGCGCGGGCGCCGATCCCGGTCACGGGCCGCGCGCCGGTCCTGGTTCCTGCTCGCGGCCGGTTGGGCGCTCTTCCTGCTCGGCGACGCGATGTGGACCTGGATCGGCTTCTACACCGACCTGCGCTACCCGCCGTACTCGGACGTGCCCTACGTGGTCGGGACCCTGTTGTGCCTGGCCGGGCTCGTCATCCTCCCCGTTGCCGGTTCCCGGAAGGCCAGCCGGACCCGGCTGCTGCTCGATGCCTTCGTCATGGCCAGCGCCGTGACGCTGATCGCGTTCATGGTGGCGCTCGAGGAGGTCTTCGCCAGCCTGGGCACGGGTGTCGAGGCGGCCGTCAATGGCTTCTACCCGGTCGCCGACCTGTTGATCGTGCTCGTCGCCCTGCTGCTGATGATGTGGTCGTCGACGCGGCGGCTGGACCTCGTGCTGATCGCGGGCGGTTTCGCGAGCCTCGCGGTCGCCGACCTCTCCTTCACCGTGGGGCTGCTCGGCCGGGGCGAGATCGTCACCGCCGTGACCGTCGACCCGCCGTACCTCTGGGCCCCCATGCTGCTGGCCCTGGCCGCCCTCGCCCCCGAGGGCGACGCGGGGGCCGGGGCCGGGGTGCGCCGCCGGCGACCGGGCATGCTGATGCCCGACGTCGCGGTGCTGGCCGCACTGATCACCCTCGCGCTGTCCGGCATCCACGACTGGGGCACGGGGACGCTGGCCTTGCTCACCATGGCGCTCGCCGTCGCCCGGCTGGCGTGGCTCGCCTCGGTCAACTACCGGCTGCAAGGCGATCTCGAGCGCCGGGTGGCCGAGCGCACCGCGGAGGCGGAGGCCCTCGCGCACCGACAGCGCCGGATCCTGGAGTCCGTGGGCGAAGGCATCGTCGGTGTCGACGACGGCGGGCGAGTCTCTTTCGCCAACGCCAGGGCGGAGCAGCTCCTCGGCGTGGCGGCCGGCGCGCTCATCGGGCGCGAGGTCGACGAGGCCCTGCGGGGGGTCATCGGACCCGACGCGCCGGACTGCCCGCTGGCCCGGGCCCTCAGGGATGGCCGCAGCGTCACCAGCGACGAGCAGGAGCTCACCCGCAGCGACGGCACGCGCTTCCCCGCCGAGCTGACAGCGACGCCGCACCAGGACCCGACCGACCCGACGCGAGCCGTCGTCGTCTTCCGTGACGTCACGGAGCGCCGCGCCGCCGAGACCGCCAAGTCCGAGTTCATCTCGGTCGTCAGCCACGAGCTGCGCACCCCGCTGACCCTCATCCGGGGATCTCTGCACCTGCTGGCCGACGGGGACGTGGGGGAGCTCAGCCCTCCCGTCGCGAGGATGGTCGAGACCGCCATCCGCGGCAGCGAGCGGCTCATGCGCCTGATCGACGACGTGCTCGTCATCGACCGTCTCGACTCCGGGGGGCTGCCGATCAACCTCTCCGGGCACCCCGGGGTGGCCCTGACCCGGGACACGGTCGGCGCCCTGACGCCGATCGCGACGGCCGGGGGCATCACCCTGCGGGTCGAGGCCGCCCCCTGCACCCTGTACGTCGACGCCGGCCGCTACGCCCAGGTGCTCACCAACCTCGTGGGCAACGCCATCAAGTTCACGCCGCCCGACGGGTCGGTCACCGTCACCCTCACGGCGGTCGACCAGACCGCGACCGTGCGTGTGACCGACACCGGCCGGGGCATCCCCCCGCAGTCGCTCGAGGCCGTCTTCGAACGCTTCTACCAGGTCGAGGCGGGAGACCGGCACGTCGGCGCCGGCTCCGGGCTGGGCCTGGCGATCAGCCGCGCCATGGTCGAGGCGCACGGCGGCAGGATCTGGGTCGACAGCGAGCCCGGCATCGGCTCGTCCTTCTCCTTCACGGTGCCGCTGGCGGACCCCGCCGTGCTCCGCGCGCGGACCGAGGACCCACCCCGGGCGTCCCCCGGCCATGCGGTGGCGGCGACCCTCCCCGATCGCGCCTCAGGAGCGCTTGGCTGAGGAGCTCGCGCCCGTCTTCTTCGGCGCCGTCTTCTTGGCCGCCGTCTTCTTGGCCGCCGTCTTCTTCGCCCCGGTCTTCTTGGCCGCCGTCTTCTTCGCACCCGTCTTCTTCGCCGTCTTCTTCGCCGTCTTCTTCGCGGGTCCCTTCGCCCGGCGCTCGGCGAGCAGCTCCGCGGCGCGGGTCAGCTCGATCTCCTCGACGGAGTCCCCGGAGCGCAGCGTCGCGTTGTACTCCCCGTCGGTCACGTACTCGCCGAAGCGGCCCTTCTTCACCACGACCGGCTGCCCCGAGACGGGGTCGGTGCCCAGCTCCTTGAGCGGCGCCGAGGCCGCGGCGCGACCCCGCTGCTTGGGCTGCGCGTAGATCGCCAGCGCCTCGTCCAGCGTCATCGTCAGGAGCTTCTCCTCGGAGTCGATCGACCGGGAGTCGGCGCCCTTCTTCAGGTACGGGCCGTAGCGGCCGTTCTGCGCCGTGATCTCCTCACCGTCCTCTGCGGTGCCGACCACGCGCGGCAACGAGAGCAGGTCCAGCGCCTGCTCGAGGGTGATCGTGTCGAGCAACATCGACTTGAACAGCGACCCGGTGCGAGGCTTCGCGCTCTTGGGCGCATCCTCGGGCAACAGCTCGGTGACGAACGGGCCGTAGCGGCCATTCTTCGCCACGATCACGTTGCCGGTCTCGGGGTGCCGGCCCAGCTCGGTCTCCTCGCCGGCCGGGTTCGCGAGCAGCTCCGTCGCCTTCTCCATGGTCAGCTCGTCGGGCGGCAGGTCCTCGGGGACGTTGGCCTTCTTGCCCGCGGGGGTGCCGTCGTCGCCGGGACCCTCCAGGTAGGGACCGTACTTGCCGACCCGAAGCGCGACGCCCGAGTCCACGCCGCCCACGGAAAAGGTGGAGAGCTCCCTGGCATCGATATCGCCGAGCTCGTTGACCAGCGTCTTGAGCCCCTGCAGCTCCCCGGTTCCGAAGTAGAACTCGGCCAGCTCGGTGTTGCGGTCCTTGTGGCCGGCCGCGATCTCGTCGAGCACGTCCTCCATCCGGGCGGTGAACTCGTAGGAGACCTGACGCGGGAAGTGCTCCTCGAGCAGTCGCGTGGCCGCGAAGGCGAGCCAGGCGGGCACGAGCGCCGTGCCCTTCTTGTAGACGTAGCCCCGGTCGACGATCGTCTTGAGGATCGCGGCGTACGTCGACGGGCGGCCGATCTCGCGCTCCTCGAGCTCCCGGACCAGGGTCGCCTCGGTGTAGCGGGCCGGTGGCTTCGTCTCGTGGCCTTCGGCCGTGACCGAGGCGGCCGTGAGCCGGTCACCCTCGGCGAGCTGCGGCAGCCGCGACTCGGCGTCGTCGGCGCGGGCCGAGGAGTCGTCGGTGCCCTCGACGTAGGCCTTCAGGAACCCGTGGAACGTGATGGTCCGACCGCTCGCCGAGAAGACGACGTCCTCGCCGGTCCCTTCGTCGCCGGTGCGGGCCCGTCCCCCGAGCCGGACCGTCACCGTCTGACCGGTGGCGTCCTTCATCTGGGAGGCGACCGTGCGCATCCAGATCAGCTCGTAGAGCCGAAACTGGTCGCCCGTGAGCCCGGTCTGCGCCGGGGTGCGGAAGCTCTCGCCGGCCGGCCGGATCGCCTCGTGGGCCTCCTGCGCGTTCTTGACCTTGCCGGCGTAGGTGCGCGGGTGCTCCGGCAGGTACTCCCCCCCGTAGAGCTCGCGGACCTGTTCGCGCGCGGAGTGGACGGCGTCCTTCGACATCGTCGAGGAGTCCGTCCGCATGTAGGTGATCCAGCCGTTCTCGTAGAGCCGCTGCGCGACCGACATCGCCACCGAGGCGGTCATGCCCAGCTTGCGGCTCGCCTCCTGCTGCATCGTCGTGGTGCGGAAGGGCGGGTACGGCGAGCGCTTGTAGGGCTTGGACTCCACCGAGCGGACGTCGAAGTCGGCGCCCCGCAGTCCCGCCGCGAGGTCTTCTGCCCGGGCGCGGTCGAGGTGCACGACCCTGCCCTCGCTGGCGTCCTTGAGCCGGCCGTCGCTGCCGAAGTCGGAGCCGCGGGCCACGCGCGTCGCCTCGATGCTGTGCACCTTGGCCGCGAACATCCGCGGCTCGGCCTTCTCGCCGGCGTCGAAGGTGCCCTCGAAGTCCCAGTAGCCGGCGGCCTTGAACGCGATCCGGTCGCGCTCGCGGTCGACCACGAGCCGGGTGGCGACCGACTGGACGCGCCCGGCCGACAGGCCCGACATCACCTTGCGCCACAGCACCGGTGAGACCTCGTAGCCGTAGAGCCGGTCGAGGATGCGCCGGGCCTCCTGGGCCTCCACGAGGTCCATGTCGAGCTCGCGGGGGTTCTCGGCCGCGGCGAGGATGGCCGGCTTGGTGATCTCGTGGAAGACCATCCGCCGCACCGGGATGCCCTGGGGCTTCAGCTCGTCGAGCAGGTGCCAGGCGATCGCCTCGCCCTCACGGTCCTCGTCCGTGGCGAGGTAGAGCTCGTCGGCGTCCTTCAGCAGGCCCTTCAGCTTCTTGATGTGGTCCTTCTTGCCGCGCGGGACCACGTAGTAGGGCTGGAAGTCGTTCTCCACGTCGACCGCCAGCCGGCCCCAGGGCTTGTCCTTGATCGTCGCCGGGGTGTCGGCTGCGCTCATGGGCAGGTCGCGGATGTGGCCGATGGAGGACTCGACCACGTATCCCGACCCGAGGAACCCACCGATCTTCTGGGCCTTCGCGGGGGATTCGACGATCACCAGCTTGTGTGACACGTGCGTGCTCGAACCTGCCTCTCGGGGCGCTGTCCGTTGTCTGGACGGGGTAGGGCCGCTCACGGTAGCGCGTGGCAGGGCAGCGGCATTCCCGGCCCGGCCCCCGTCGGGACCGGCTCAGCCCACCAGGAAGCCCTCGGCCACCAGCTCCCGGACCACCGGGAGGTAGTCGCGGCGCAGCTCCGCCGCGTCCCGCTCGAGGAGGGTGGCGAGGGCGTCCAGCACCTGGCCGACCGAGAGGTCTCCGTCGCACGCGCCGACCAGAGCGGCCTCGACCGTGTCCACCCGCCGGGCCCGGCGCAGGCCCGAGTGCTGCCGCAGCACCACCGCCTCGGGGCCCTCGGCCCCGGGCGCGCCATGGGTGTCCTGGCGTACGTCGGCGCGGGCCACCGGCCGTGCGGCGGCCAGCGCGTCGTCCCCGACGAGCCGGCGGCGCAGGGCGACGCCGTCCGCCCAGCCCGCGATCGCCGGGGCGATCGGCTGCTCCACCTCCCAGGGCCAGGACACGGTCTCCACCACCGACCCTCCAGGCTCGTCGTCCGCCCTCCGCCGCAGGTTCACCCAGCCGAGGCCGATGGCCTCCACACCCTGGTCGTCGAACCAGGACAGCCACGTGTCGTAGCGACGGATGTAGTCCTCCACGCCCTCGTGTGCCCCGTGGTGACCCGAGTCCTTGAGCCAGAGCTCGACGTACGCCGCGGGATCGACCACCTCGCGCTGCACGACGAACGCGTCGCACTGCTCATCCACCCAGCCGGCCAGCCGCTCGTCCCAGTCGCGCCCCTCGTGCACCACCCAGTTCGCGAGCACCTGGCACCAGCCGCCGGGGTGGAGGTGCCGAGGTGCGGTGCGGACGACGTGCTCCACCACCTGGTCGCCCGGAAGCCCGGAGTCGCGGTAGACCAGCCGCTCGCCGGTCCCGGGCGAGATCACGAACGGCGGGTTGGTGGCGATCAGGTCGAACCGCTCGTCGGCCACGGGCGCGAAGAAGGAGCCGTCGCGGACCTCGATCGCGTCCGCGCCGTTGAGCGCGGCGTTGAGCCGGGCGATCCGCAGGGCGCGGGGGTTGACATCGGTGGCCACGACGCGCCGCGCGTGCGCGGCGAGCCGCAGGGCCTGCAGGCCACAGCCGGTGCCGAGGTCGAGGGCGCTCCCGACCGGGTGGCGCAACGTCAGCCCGGCCAGCGACGTGGAGGCCGCGGTGATGCCGAGCACGTGGTCGCTGCTCACCGCGTGCGGCGCGCCGTCCATGCCCGGCGTCAGGTCGCTGATCACCCAGAGCGCCTGGCCACCGCCCGGGTGGTCGGGAGCCGGGTCGGCGGGAGCCGGGTCGTCGAAAGCCGGGTCGCCGTGCGGACGCACGGCGAGACGAGCGGCCACCCGGCCCCCGCCGTGGGCGAGGATCCCCTCGGCGGCGAGCCGGTCCACCAGGCCGGGCAGCGCGGCCTCGGCAGCGGCGGTCGGCACGGGCGCCTGCAGCAGGAAGAGCCGGGTCAGCGTCTCCCGTGGGCCACCGCCCGTGGTGCGCCGCATCCCGGGGACGGTCTCGTTGCGCCCCAGCGCCGCGTGCGCCTCGGGACCGAGCAGCTCCGAGACGGCGCCGACGGTGAAGTCGGCGGCCAGCAGGGCGTCGCGCAGGCGGGCGGCCAGGTCGGCGGCCACGTGCGGGTCCGAGGCGGTCACGAGCCGCAGCCTAGGGCGGCGACGACGGCGGCCCGCCCGGGGAGTCCCGGACGGGCCGCCGCGCGGGTCGGCGCACCGGTGCGGCTGGTCAGTCCTGCCAGCCGCCGGGGCCTCCATACGTCGCACTCGGGCTGTCCTGCGGCGCCGGGGGCGTGGCCGTGTCACCGCCGTCCTCCTCACCGATCACCACGCTGCGCCGCTTGGAGATGATGATCGCCACCGCGATGATGAGCGCCGCGACCAGCGCGATGCCCACGCCGAGCGGACGGTTGGCGTCCTCGCCGAGGTTCACCTGCACCACCGCGCCCACGACGAGCAGCGAGACCAGGTTCATCACCTTGAGCAGCGGGTTGATCGCGGGGCCGGCGGTGTCCTTGAACGGGTCGCCGACCGTGTCGCCGATGATCGTCGCCTCGTGAGCCGGGGAGTTCTTGCCCCCGTGGTGGCCATCCTCGACGAGCTTCTTGGCGTTGTCCCAGGCGCCGCCGGAGTTGGCCAGGAAGACGGCCATCAGGGTGCCGGAGCCGATCGCGCCGGCGAGGAAGCCGGCGAGCGGACCGACACCGAGGCCGAAGCCCACGGCGACCGGCGCCAGGATGGCCAGCAGACCGGGCGTGGCGAGCTCTCGCAGTGAGTCCTTGGTGACCAGGTCGACCACCCGACCGTACTCCGGACGGCCGGTGCCCTCCATGATCCCGGGGATCTCGCGGAACTGGCGACGCACCTCGAAGACGACCGCGCCGGCGGCACGGCCGACGGCGTTGATCGCCAGGCCGGAGAAGAGGAACACCACCGCGACGCCGAGCAGGGTGCCGACGAGGATGTCGGGGCTGAAGACGAGGAAGCCCAGCGCGCCCGCGTCGTCCTGGGTGAGCGTGATCTCCTGGACGGAGGCGATCACCTCGCCGATGTAGGCGCCGAACAGCGCGCTGGCGGCCAGCACGGCCGTCGCGATCGCGATCCCCTTGGTGATCGCCTTGGTGGTGTTGCCCACCGCGTCGAGCTCGGTGAGGATCTGGGCGCCCTCCTCGGAGACCTCGCCGGACATCTCGGCGATGCCCTGGGCGTTGTCGGAGACGGGCCCGAAGGTGTCCATCGCGACGATGACGCCGACCGTGGTGAGCAGGCCACAACCCGCCAGGGCGACCGCGAAGAGCGAGATCGACAGCGACCCGGAGCCGAGCAGGAAGGCGCCGAACACCGCGGATCCGATCACCAGCGTGGTGTAGACGGCCGACTCGAAGCCGACCGAGAGACCGGAGAGGATGACCGTGGCGGCACCGGTCAGCGAGGTCTTGCCGACGTCCTTGACCGGGCGGTGGTCGGTGCCGGTGTAGTAGCCGGTCAGGGCCAGGATGACCGCGGCCAGCACGATGCCGAGCAGGACGGCGACCGCCGCGATCAGGGCGGGGTTGCCGTCCGGGGAGGTGGCCAGACCGCCGATCGCGTCGATGGCGCTGTCCTCGCGGCCGACAAGGTCGCCGAAGCTGGTCGGCAGGTAGACGAAGGCGAGCACCGTGCAGGCCACGGCGGCGATGCCCGCGGAGGCGTAGAAGGCCCGGTTGATGGTGACCAGGCCATTCTCGCCGGGCCGCGGCTTGCACATGTAGATGCCGGCCACCGCCGTCAGGGCGCCGATGGCGGGCACGAGCAGCGGGAAGACGAGGCCCTTGTCGCCGAAGGCCTGTGAGCCGAGGATCAGCGCGGCCACCAGCGTGACGGCGTAGGACTCGAACAGGTCGGCGGCCATGCCCGCGCAGTCGCCCACGTTGTCACCCACGTTGTCGGCGATGGTCGCCGCGTTGCGCGGGTCGTCCTCGGGGATGTTCTGCTCCACCTTGCCGACGAGGTCGGCTCCGACGTCGGCGGCCTTGGTGAAGATGCCACCGCCGACCCGCATGAACATGGCGAGCAGGGCGGCGCCGAAGCCGAAGCCCTCGAGGACGTTGGCGGCGCTGTCCTGGAAGAAGATCACGACGACCGAGGCGCCCAGCAGACCGAGGCCGACGGTGGACATGCCGACCGCCGCGCCGGTGCGGAAGGCCACGTTCATCGCCGGGTCGCGGCCCGTGAGCTCGGCGGCGGCGGCGACCCGGAGGTTGGCCCGCACGGCGAGCCACATCCCGAGGTAGCCGATCGCGGCGGAGAAGACCGCGCCGATCAGGAAGAACACCGACCGGAAGATCCGGATCGTCAGGTCGTCAGCCGGCAGCAGCAGCAGCACGAAGAACGCGATGCCGGCGAAGACGGCCAGCGTGCGGAACTGCCGGGTGAGGTAGGCGTTCGCCCCCTCCTGCACCGCTTGCGCGATGCGCCTCATGTTGTCGGTTCCCTCCCCGGCGGCGAGCACCTGCTGCCGGAACATCCAGGCCATCGCGAGCGCGCCCAGCGCGATCACGAAGACCAGGACGGCCAGCACGAGGTTTCCACCGGAGACGTCCACGACCGCGGGATGGATCCCCGTCATGCGTTCCTCCTGTTTGTGTGATTCGGCTCACGGCGACTGATCGCCGCGGAGTCTACGCACGCAGGAGGCGCCCGCCGCGCCGGGGGACGGCGCGTCGGGGCCGGTTCGGGCGGCGCCGGTTCAGCGACCGGCGAGGGCGGCGTCTGCGGAGTCGTGGATCACGAACACCTTCGCCAGCCCGGTGATGCGGAAGATCTTCAGGAGCCGGTCCTGGTTGCAGACCAGCTCGAGGGAGCCGTCCTGGGCGCGGACCTTCTTCAGGCCACCCACGAGCACCCCGAGCCCGGTCGAGTCGAGGAACTCCACCTTCTCCATGTCGACCAGGATGTCGTAGACGCCGCTGCCGACCAGGTCGGTGATGGCGTCGCGCAGCTTGGGAGCCGTGTAGACATCGATCTCGCCACCGACGGCGACGATCGTCAGGCCGGCGACGGCTCGCGTCGTCAGGGTCAGGTCCACGATTTCGCTCCTCGGGGGCGCCCACGGGGAGGGCGCTCGTCCGTCGCCCCGTTACCGGGGCGCACTCGTCAATCAAAGCAGATCGGGGTCCGCCACGCAGGAAGTCGGGTCGCCCGGTCCCGATCCCTTCGCGGCCGGGGCCGCGGGTCCGTCGCGGCGTCGGTGGCCGGTGGGAGACTGCCCGCGTGACCGCGCAGACCGTTTCGGGACCAGCCGCCCCGCCGGGCGGCGGGGGCCCGCGCCGCGACGCGCGCGCGCTGCTGCGCCGGCTCGCGGAGGTCCCGGGCCGAGAGGGCCGGCTGACCCACGTCGAGGTCGTCCCGGCGCGCGCGGCGCGGGAGGCGGAGTGGCCCGGATGGGTCTCCCCCGACCTCCGGGCCGCGCTCGCCGCGCGCGGGCTCGCGACGGCCTGGGAGCACCAGGTCGCGGCCGCCGAGGCGGCGCGCGCGGGGCGACACGTCGTGGTGGCGACCGGCACCGCGTCCGGCAAGTCGCTGGCCTACGGGGTGCCGGCGCTCAGCGCGATCCGCGAGGCCCGCGGCCCGCGGGGCGAGCGGGGCGCGACGGCGCTCTACCTCGCCCCGACGAAGGCCCTCGCGCAGGATCAGCTCGCCGGCGTGCGGGTGCTCGGTCTCGACGTGCGGGCGACCACGCACGACGGGGACTCCTCGCGAGAGCAGCGCGACTGGGCACGCGACCACGGGGAGTACCTGCTGACCAACCCCGACATGCTGCACCGCTCGCTCCTGCCCGCGCACGAGCGCTGGGCCGGCTTTCTCAGCCGGCTGCGCTACGTGGTGGTCGACGAGTGCCATCACTACCGCGGCGTTTTCGGGGCACACGTCGCCCAGGTCCTGCGGCGGCTGCGACGGATCTGCGCCGGGTACGGCGTCAGCCCCACGTTCGTCCTCGCCTCGGCCACCGTCGCCGAGCCCGAGGTGGCGGCGGCCCGGCTGACGGGGCTCGAGGTGGAGGGCGTCACCGACGACGGCTCCCCGCACGGCGAGGTGGTGCTCGGGCTCTGGGAGCCGCCCTTGAGCAGCTGGGGCGGGGAGGGTGGCGCTCCGGCGCGCCGGGCGGCCTCCTCCGAGGCAGCCGACCTGCTGGCCGACCTCGTGGCGGGGGACGTGGCCACGCTCGCCTTCGTCCGCTCGCGGCGGGCGGCCGAGCAGGTCGCGGTGACGACCGCCGGCCTGCTCGCCGACGTCGACCCGTCGCTGCCGGCGAGGGTCGCCGCCTACCGCGGGGGCTACCTGCCCGAGGAGCGACGGGCGCTCGAGGAGGCCCTGCGGGCCGGTCGGCTGACCGGGTTGGCCGCCACGAACGCGCTCGAGCTCGGGATCGACGTCAGCGGGCTCGACGCCGTGCTGCTGGCGGGCTTCCCGGGCACCCGTGCCGCGCTGTGGCAGCAGGTGGGCCGGGCCGGCCGGGCCGGCGGGGACGCGGTCGCCGTCATGGTGGCGCGCGACGACCCGCTGGACACCTATCTCGTCACCCATCCCGACGCGCTCTTCGGCCGACCGGTCGAGGCCACGGTCTTCGACCCCGACAACCCCCACGTCCTCTCCCCACACCTGTGTGCCGCGGCCCAGGAGGCCCCGCTGACCCGCGACGACCTGACGCTCTTCGGCCCCGAGGCCGAGCGCACGGTGACCGGGCTCGTTGACGCCGGACTGCTGCGCCGGCGTCCGCGCGGGTGGTACTGGACCGACCGACGCCGGGCCGCCGATCTCGCCGACATCCGCTCGGTCGGCGGGTCGCCGGTCCAGCTGGTGGAGGCCGGGACCGGGCGCGTCGTCGGCACCGTCGGCGCCGGCAGCGCCCAGGCGACCGCGCACCCCGGTGCCGTGTACGTCCACCGGGGCGAGACCTGGTTGGTGCGGTCGCTCGACCTCGAGCACCAGGTCGCCGAGATCGAGACCGCCGACCCGCCGTACTCCACCAGCGCCCGGGACATCACCGAGATCGCCATCGTGGCGGAGCGCGAGCACCGGGCCTGGGGCCAAGCGCGGCTCAGCCTGGGCGAGGTGGAGGTCCGCCAGCAGGTCGTCTCCTTTCTCCGGCGCCGGCAGACCGGGCGGCGAGGTGATGGGCGAGGAGGCCCTCGACCTGCCGGAGCGCTCGCTGCGCACCACGGCCGTATGGTGGACACTGCCGGAGGACACCCTCGCGGACGCCGGGCTGGCCGCGGCCGACCTGCCGGGCGCCGCGCACGCCGCGGAGCACTGCTCGATCGGGCTGCTGCCGCTCTTCGCCACCTGCGACCGCTGGGACATCGGCGGCGTCTCGACCGCGCTGCATGCCGACACGGGCCGGCTGACGGTGTTCGTGCACGACGGCCACCCCGGGGGCGCGGGGTTCGCGGAGCGCGGCTTCCGGCAGGCCCGGCGCTGGCTCACCGCGACGCGGGAGACCATCGCGTCCTGTCACTGCGCCGAGGGGTGCCCCTCCTGCATCCAGTCGCCGAAGTGCGGCAACCAGAACAACCCGCTCGACAAGCCCGGCGCCGTCGCGTTGCTCGACGTCCTGCTCGCGCACGCCGAGCGGCCCTCCGACCGGTAGCGACCCGGGACCGGCTAGCCAGCGGGCCCCGCGCGGGCGGTGCCGACCAGGTCGACCGGCCAGGGGCCCGGGTCCGGGCCGGCCACGGTGACGCGCACGACCAGGTCGGCGCCGCGCACCTCGCAGGTGACCAGCCGGGCGTCGTTGCGTCCCGCCAGGTCGGCCGCGGCGCCGCAGGGGTCCCCGCCGCGCTGCAGGGCACCGGCCGCGGCGAGGGCGGCGAGGTCCGCCGCGGCCTGCGCGCGCCGGTGGGCGACCACGAGCCCGGTGGCGCCGGCGACGGCGCACCCCACCACGAGCACGACGGCCGCCATCGCCACCACCAGCACGGTCGCCGCACCCCGCTCGTCACGGCACGGCACCGCGGAGCTCCCCCTTCGTCTCCTCGTCGATGGCCACCGCCTCGGCCGACAGGGCCACGTCGGGCAGCAACCGCAGCAGCCCACCCGGCCCGGGCACCGCCGCCCGGACCCGGACGACGACCCGACCCGGCTCGCGGCGCACGTCGACGGTGGCACCGTCGGGGGCGACGCGACGCCCGACCGCGAGCGCGGCCGACCGATCGTCACCGCGGGCGAGGGCGCGCGCCGTCTCCCGCGCCGCGTCGACCGCGCGGACCTGGCCGGCGCCGGCGGCCAGCAGCCACACCATCAGCACGGTGATCGCCAGCAACAGGGGGAGGGCTAGCGCCAGCTCGGCCGTGACCGCGCCGCGCTCGCCGCGACGGGCCATCTCAGCCGATGCCCAGCAGCCCGAGCACATGGTCGAACAACGTCGTGAGCAACCGCTCGCCCATCCCGCCGGTGAGCAGGGTGTAGAGCAGGCCGGCAAGCCCGGCGCCGGCTGCCGTGCCGACGGCGTACTCCGCGGTGGTGATGCCGGCCTCGTCGCGGCGACGGAGCTGGCGGGTGTGCGCGTTCATGGCGTCCTCCTCGGTCCTCGCCGCGCCCACGCGGCGCGGTCGTGACGAGCCTCCACGCCCGGGGTCCCGGATGCGCCGGAGCTGCCGGAGGTGTGGAGGAGAAGGTCCACCGGGCACCTGTGCACGCCGGCTCGGCCCCCGGCACGCCGAGCCGACGCCGGCGCGGACCCGGGGCGCCGATCCCGGTCACGCGAACGAGGCGAGCAACCCGGCGGCGAGCGGCACGATCCCCAGCACGACGAAGGCGGGCAGCAGGCACAGCCCCAGGGGCACGGCCGCGCGCACCCCCACCGTGCGGGCCCGGTCCTCGGCGTCGCCGCGGGCAGCGGTCGGTCAGGTCTGCGGCGAGCCGCGCGACGACATCCGCGACCGGTGCTCCGCTGGACGCCGAGCGCGCCATCGCGCGACCGAGCGGGGCGAGCGCCGGGTCCTCGGCCACGGCCTCCCACACGCCGACCGGGTCGCCGCCCAGGGCGAGCCGCGACCGGGCCTCCATCAGCCGATCGGCTGCCGCCCCCGGCCACGCTGCGCAGGCCGCCTCCACCGCCCGGGGCACCGGCGCGCCGGCGGAGAGCGCATCGGCCACCAGGTGGACGAGCACCGGCAGACCGGCCACGGCCTCCGCACGGCGGCGGCGCGACCCGGCCGTGGCCAGGGCGGAGGCCGCGCGATGCGTCCACGCGCCGAGACCGGCGGCCGCCGCCACGCCGAGGGGTCCGGGCAGCACTGCCAGCGCGCCGCCACCGGCGAGGACGGCCAGGGGCCAGGGCCGACGCCACCCGGGACCCGGAGCGGAAGGCGGCGACGGCTCCCGGGCGGGGGGAATCCCGCGCCGGCCCGGCAGCAGCAGGACTGCGCCGAGCCCCGAGGCGAGGGCTGCGAGCAGCGGCAGCACCGTCACCGGGTCGTCTCCGCGGCGTCGGTGATCCGCTCGATCCAGGCCAGGCCCGCGACGCCCAGCCCCAGCCCGACGGCGAGGCAGGCCACCCCGGGCGCGGTGCCGAGCAGGAAGGTCCAGGGCTCGCCGCCGGTGCCGCCGCCCATCAGCAGCGCGAGCAGGGGCAGGGCGGCGAGCAGCCGCGCGGTGGCCCGCGCGGAGGCCAGCTCGGCGTCCACGACGCACCGCGTGGCGCGGTCGCGCCGGAGGGTCTCCGCGGCGGACCGGACCGCCGGCGCGAGGCGTTGCCCGGTGCGCCGCGAGATCTCCCAGGCCGCGGCCAGGCGCGCCAGCCCGGCCGCACCCGGGGTGGCCCCGGTACCGCGCAACGCCGCGGCCACATCGGCCCCGAGGCGCTCCGCGGAGGCGGCCGCACCCAGCAGCGGCTCACCCTCCGCGGCCCGCTCCAGCGCCCGCCCGGCGGACAGTCCGGAGCCCAGTTCGGCCGCCAGGAGCTCGCAGGCCTCCAGGACCCGGTCCGCCCGGGCCGTGGCCGCGCGGCGGCGGCGCTGCCGGACGCCGAGCCACGCGCCGCCCGCCGAGGCGGCGGCCAGCGCCGCTGTCACCGGCAGGGCGGTGGGCGGCAGGGCCGGCCAGGCCCGGGGGACCAGAGCCCACAGCCCGACCACGGCACCGAGGGCCACCGCCCCGAGCACGGCGACCGCTCGCGGGCACCCGCCGCCCCGACGCCCCCGGCCCGGGGCGCCGTCCGGCGCATCCGGGCCCGCGGTGCTCCCCCGCGGCGGTCGCAGCACGAGGACAGCCATCCCTGCCGCGAGCCCGGCAGCGAGGGCCCACCCGCTCACGGACCCTGGCCGACGGCGCCTGCGGTGGACGTCCCCGCCGCGCCGAGAAGCCGGTCCAGGGCACCGGCGCCCACGTCGGGCCGGCCCCGGCCTCCGTCGTCGAAGCGGACCGCGGGCACCGCGACCACCCACGGCCCCTCGCGCTGCAGCACGGCGACCTCGGCGACCCGACGCCCCCCGTCGCGCCCGCGGCCGAGATGGACGACGGCCTGCAGGGCGCTGGCGAGCTGGCTGTGCGCCGCCTCGCGCGGGAGGCCGGCGGCGAGGGCCAGGGCCTCCACCCGCGCGGGCACGTCGGCGGGCCGGTTGGCATGCAGGGTGCCGCAGCCACCCTCGTGGCCCGTGTTCAGCGCGGCCAGCAGGTCGACGACCTCCGCGCCGCGCACCTCGCCGACGACGACCCGGTCGGGGCGCATCCGCAGGGCCTGCCGCACCAGCGTGCGCAGGGTGACCTCGCCGGCGCCCTCGACGTTGGCCGGGCGTCCCTCGAGGCCCACGACCCGCGGGTGGTCCGGGCGCAGCTCGGCGGCGTCCTCCACGAGAACCATCCGCTCGTCGGAACACGCGGCCGAGAGCATCGCCTCCAGCACGGTCGTCTTGCCCGACCCGGTGCCGCCGGTGACCAGGAATGCCAGCCGGGCGCGGACGAGCTCGCCGAGCAGGCGCCCCCCACCGGGCCCCAGCGAGCCGGCGGCGACGAGCCCGTCCAACGAGAACGCGCGGCGGCGGGGAACCCGCAGCGAGACCAGCGTCCCGGGGCGGGCGACCGGGGCGAGGACGGCGTGCAGCCGCGTCCCGTCGCCGAGCCGCGCGTCGACGAAGGGGCTGGCGTCGTCCAGGCGCCGCCCCGCCGAGGCGGCGAGCCGCTGCGCCAACCGACGTACGGACTCCTCCGTCGCCAGGGACCCACCCAGGTCGGCCTCCTCCAGCCCGGCGCCCCGGTCCAGGAGCACGCGGCCGGGCCCGTCGACGAGGACGTCGGTGACCCCGTCACGTCGCAGCAGCGGTTCCAGCGGCCCCGCGCCGGTCACGTCGCGCCGCAGGGCCTCGTGCACGGCGAGCACGGTGGCGTCCCCCACGGGTTGGCCGGCGGCTCGCAGCGCGCCCGCGACCGCATGCGGCGTCAGCGGCCCGGGACTCCCGACGAGGCGGGCGCGCACGTCTTCGACGAGGCCGGCCGTGCCCGCCTCGGCGCTCACCGGCAGACCTCGGCACGCGCCGGCGAGCCCAGGGGCACGGCCCGCCAGACCGCGTCCGCGGCCCGTGCGAGCGCCCCGGCCCGCCCGCGCGGGGCGCGTCCGGCGACGGTCGGTCCGAGGCCCAGGGCCAGGGACTCCTCCAGTCGACGCTGGCCCGGCATCGTCACGGTCGGCTCCACGCCGAGCACCCGACCGAGCCGGGCAGCGTCCTGGAGGTCGCCGCGGACCACGAGCAGCGGCGTCAGCCCGACGAGCGCACCGCTACCGAGGAGCCGGGCGGTCGCGGAGGCGCCGGCGAGCGTGGCCACGCACACGACGACGACGGCGGCGGACCGCCCCAGCAGGTCGCTGCGCCCCGCGAGCTCGCGCCTGGGCAGGTCCAGCACGACCGCTCGGTGCCCCCGGACGGCGGCTGCGAGCGCGTCCCGCAGAGTCTCGTCGTCGACCGCCGTCGCCGGCCCGGGCCACCCCAGCACCCCGACGCCCGCCCGGGTGCGTGGGAGGGCCTCCCGCAGGGCCCCGGCCCCGAGGCGCCCCGACCCGCGCGTGAGGTCGGGCCACCCGACGGCCCCCGCCCCGCCCAGACCGAGCAGGCGGCCGGCCCCGGGACCCAGCGGGTCGAGGTCCGCCAGCAGCGTCGGCCCCCGCGCGGCGGCCCGCGTGGCGAGGGCGGCCGCGAACACGGAGGCGCCCGCGCCACCCGCGCCACCGACGACCGCCAGGAGGGGCCCACCACCGTCGGGCTCCCCGAGGTCGGCCAGTGCCCCGACGACGGTGGCCTCGTCCTGCGGCAGCGTGGCCAGGCGCTCGGCGCCCAGCGCCAGTCCGGCACGCAGCACGGCGGGCTCGTCAACCGCGTCGCGGGAACCGGCCCAGCACACCGTCACCCCCGCGCGCCGGGGCGCCCCCCACCGCACCAGTGCCGCCGCCTGGTCGGCGCCCACGACCACGGCAGGCGCCCGGGCCCAGCCCCGCAGCGCACGGGGGTCGGCAGCCACACCCGCGGCCACGTCGGGCACCGCGCCGGCCGCCGCCGCGAGGCGCAGGAGCTCCTCGCGGAGGTGCTCGTCGGCGGTGATGATGAGGGGTGGGGCGTCCATGCGGCGAGACTGCCGGGGGGACAACCGGGACGGCGCGTGCGGGGGCGCGACTGTGGACGAGCTCACCCTGCAGACGGCCTGTGCAGCCAGCCTGCGCAGCCGGCCTGCGCATCCAGCGCCCGCCGGCCCACACAGCCCCTTCCTAGACTGGTCGCATGGACCCGACCGCCGCCCGAGCCGCGGCGTTCTTCGACCTCGACAAGACGATCATCGCCTCCTCGAGCACGTTCGCGTTCACCAAGCCCTTCCAAGCCGGCGGGCTGATCAGCCGCACGGTCATGCTGCGCTCGGCCTATTCGCAGCTCACCTATTCCCTCGGTGGTGCAGACCACGACCAGATGGAGCGGATGCGCGCCTTCATGTCGGAGCTGTGCGCGGGGTGGGACGTCGCCACGGTCCGCGAGATCGTCGCCGACACGCTGCACGACGTCGTCGACCCCATGGTCTACGACGAGGCCGTGGGGCTGATCGGTGACCACCATCGCGCGGGGCGCGACGTCGTCATCGTCTCGACCTCCGGAACCGAGCTCGTCGAGCCGATCGGCGAGATGCTCGGAGCGGACGACGTCGTGGCGACGAGGATGCGCGTCGAGAACGGCCGATACACCGGCGAGATCGAGTACTACGCCTACGCAGCGGAGAAGGCGAATGCCCTGCGCCGCCTGGCTTCTGAGCGGGGCTACGACCTCGAGACGTGCCACGCCTACAGCGACTCGATCACGGATCTGCCGATGCTGGAGGCGGTCGGACACCCCCACGTGGTCAATCCCGACAAGGAGCTGCGCCGGCATGCGGAGCAGGCCGGCTGGCCGATCCTCACCTTCGAACGACCCGTCGCGCTGAGGCCCCTGCTCCCGCTTCCGCCGGCGCGGCCGACCATCGCGGCGATCGCCGTGGGTAGCGCCATGGCGGCCGGGTCGTGGTGGTGGCAGGCGCGCCGGCGCCGGGCCGGGTGAGAGCCGCCCGACACCCGACACGCCAGGCTCCGGGATCGAGCGAAAGTCAAGTCTTGTTCTGGCCCCCGCGGCGGCGTACAAAGGACTTACAACTCCACGAGCAACACGCGGACCGGGTACCCACGCGGCGATCCACCCTTCACACCAGGGCGCATGCCGACCGGGAATGCCGGGGCAGCAAATAGAATGCACGCTTGGTAGCCTAGGGTCCACGTGTCAGCAACGGCGTCCGGTCTCGACCGGACGCCGTTCGCTTGTCCCGAGCGGCCTCGGAAGGTCCGCAGCGACCGTGCGGTCCACCTCCGCTGGTCCCGGGGTAGCCGGCGGGGCTGGGGCGCTCAGTCAGCGCGCGTGACCAGGGGGCTGGCCTCGGCCGCCGCCGCGTAGGCCTCGGTGGTGTAGACCAGCCAGGCGTGCACGCCCTGGGGACCGCCGGTCGCGTAGCCGCGGAGGTTGGACTCGTACGCGGCCCGCAGCGCCAGGTGCGCCGCCTCGGGCACCATCAGCGACTTCTCGTCGACGCCACGGGCGACGAGCACCAGGCGTTCTGCGGCGCGGGCGACGATCCCGTTGTGCGAGGCGAAGGGCGTGGCCGTCGCGAGCTCGGCATGCACCAGCGCGGCGACCAGCAGGGCCGGGGCCCGGGTCGGGGCGAGCAGGAGCTGGCCGAGGCCGCGCAGCCGCCCCGCCGCGTCGTCATCCCGTGGCCGCCCGAGGCGCTCCGCCCCCAGCGCGGCCGAGCCCGCGAGGGTGTGCAGCCGCGCCATCGCCTGCAGGGGCGCCCGGTTCAGCAGCGGCGCCAGGCCGAGCGCCTCGGTGGAGACCCGCACCGCGTCGGCGGCGATGGGGTCGCCGGCGCCGTCGCGGACCGCGGCCAGGCTGGCCGCGGAGCCCTCCAGCACGGCGCTCGCATGGGCACCGCGCAGCAGGGACTCCGCGGTCAGCTCGGGCGAGGTGCGGCGCAGGCCCCGGTCCCGCAGCACGGCGTCGATGGCGTCCCGGGCGGCCGCGTACCCCGACGGCAGCCCCTCGAGATCCACCAGATGAGAAAGGGGGTCCGAGGACGGGACGGTCATGATGTGGAGGCTATCGACCGGGCGTAGGGTCGGGCCCGATGGACCAGGCGCGGGCACCGGAGCACACCCCCTATCCGGACGACGTCGTCACGTGGCTGACAGGGGACGGCGGCCGCATCGTGCTCTGCCTCGGCGACGGCGACCTCGCCGCGCGCCTCGAGGAGGTCGGCCACGACGTCCGCACCGGACGCGCGAAGGAGCACGCGGAGGACTCCGTCGACGTCGTGGTGGTGGTGCACCGCGGGCCACGCGACCTCGACGAGATCGCGCGCGTCCTGCGCCCCGAGGGCCGGCTGGCCATCATGCTGCCGCGCCGCGACGCACGGATCCCGTGGGTGCGCAAGCTCGACCGCATCATCGGCAGCACCCCCATCCCGCCGATCGCCGACGACGACACCGCGAGCAACGTCGGCGAGCTGTCCGCCGTCATCACGCACGGACGGTTCGGTTTCGTCGACGAGACCACGATCCGCTTCTGGCAGCTGGTCGACCGGCCCGCGCTGCTCGCCGTCGTCGGCTCCCTGCCGGAGGTCGCTTCGCTGCCGCAGGAGGAGCGCGAGGCCGCGACGGCCGCCGTGGGCGAGCTCTACGACGGCTACGGCCGAGGCGCGGACGGCATGCAGCTGCCCTGGACCGCGCACCTTTACCGCAGCACGCTCACCCCGCCGCCGCTGGGCATCCCGATCGGGGCGCAGGCGGAGGAGCCCGGGTCGGACGCCGGGGACCGGGCCGACCAAGCCTCGGGCCGGAGCGATGGCACCGAGACGGACATGCTGCTGATCGACTTCCGTTAGGCCGGCTCCACCCCTGGGCGAGCGCCGGGGCAGACTGTCGGCGTGCTCGGCCGCCGCCTGCGTCGTACGCGCCTGGGCTCCCAGGAGGAACGGGCGACCTTCCGGACGCTGCACACCGCATCGCTGGCCTCCCCGGCGCTGCGGGAGGGGCTGACGACCGCCAGCGCCGAGCGGAGCATCCGCCACCTGCGCGCCCTCCTGGGCACCCCTGCCCTGGCCGTGACCGACACCGTCTCGGTGCTCGCCTGGGACGGCGGGTGGGCACACCACAAGGAGCAGGCACGGGACCTCGCGGCCGACGCCATCGAGAACGGGACGCGGGTCGCCACCCGCGACCGGCTGACCTGCGAGAAGCCGGGATGCCCCGTGAGGCACGCCATCGTCAGCCCGCTGGTGGTCGAGGACCACGTCGTCGGGACGGTCCAGGCCTTCGCGGCCCAGCCCTCGGGCGGCCTGCTCCGGGCCGCCGACGAGGTCTCCAGCTGGGTCTCCGGCCAGCTCGAGCTCGCCGAGCTGGACGCCTCCCGCACCCGGTTGATCGAGGCCGAGGTCCGGGCCCTGCGCGCACAGATCAGCCCGCACTTCGTCTACAACTCCCTGGGAGCCATCGCGAGCTTCGTGCGCACCGACCCCGAGCGGGCCCGCGACCTGCTGCTGGAGTTCGCCGACTTCACGCGCTACTCCTTTCGCCGGCACGGCGAGCACACCACGCTGGCCGAGGAGCTGCGCTCCATCGAGCGTTACCTGCTGCTCGAACAGGCCCGCTTCGGCGAGCGGCTCCAGGTGCGCCTGCAGGTGGCGCCGGAGGTGCTGTCGGTGGCGGTCCCCTTCCTGTGCATCCAGCCGCTGGTGGAGAACGCGGTCCGCCACGGCCTCGCCGCGCGCACCGACATCGGGGACGGGGACCGGGCCGGGCACATCACCATCGTGGCCCGCGACCTCGGGCACGAGTGCCTCGTAGAGGTCGAGGACGACGGAGCCGGCGAGGATCCCGAGCGGGTCCGGCGCGCGCTCGCCGGCGACGGGAGCATGGACTCGGTGGGGCTCGGAAACGTGGACGCGCGGCTGCGCAGCACGTACGGCGACGACTACGGTCTCGTCGTGGAGACCGCACCGGGCGCCGGCACCAAGGTGATCGTGCGCCTGCCCAAGTTCGCTCCCGGAGTGCACGCGTGAGCGAGACCGCACCGGGGGGCGGCGGCCTGCGGGTGCTGGTCATCGACGACGAGCGACCGGCGCTCGACGAGCTGGCGTGGCTCCTCGGCCAGGACGGGCGGGTCGCCGCGGTGCAGACCTGCGACTCCGCGACCGGCGCGCTGCGTGTCCTGCGGGAGCGGGACGTGGACGCCGTCTTCCTCGACATCCAGATGCCCGGCCTGACCGGCCTCGAGTTGGCCCAGGTGCTCAGCCGCTTCCGGCAGCCGCCCGCCATCGTCTTCGTCACCGCGCACGAGGAGCACGCGGTCGAGGCCTTTGACCTCCGCGCGGTCGACTACGTCCTCAAGCCGGTGCGCGGCGAACGCCTGGCAGAAGCGGTCCGCCGGGTGGTCCAGGGCAGCGGCCGACCGACGGAGTCCCGCGACGAGCAGATCCCCGTCGAGCGGGGCGGCGTCACCCGCTTCGTCAACCGCAGCGACATCAGCCACGTGGAGGCCCAGGGCGACTACGCCCGCCTGCACACCACGACAGGGTCGCACCTGGTGCGGGCGCCGCTGACCACCCTGGAGAGCCAGTGGGCCCCGGCGGGCTTCGTCCGGATCCACCGCTCCCTGCTCGTCAACCTCGGCCACGTGCGCGAGGTGCGCATGGACGGCGGTCGGTGCACGGTCACGGTCGGGGCGGGCGGCGGCCCCGAGGCCGGCACCGACCTGCAGGTCAGCCGCCGCCACACCCGCGAGCTGCGCGAGCTGCTGCTCCGCCGAGGGCGGGACGCGTGACCGGTCAGGACCAGGGCCAGGAGGGAAGCGAGCCGCCGGCCCGGGTCCGGGTCACCGGACCGTCGCGGCGGCCTCCCGGGGAGCGGCCACCGCCGACCGCGGAGATCGACGAGGACACGCCGGTCGGGGCCCTCCTGCTCGGCTCCCTGCTGCGCGAGCAGCTGCGCCTGGCCCTGACGGTGCTCGTGGTGCTGGTGGCGACCGTCGGCGCCCTGCCGCTCGTGTTCCACCTGGCGCCGGAGGCCGCCAGCGTGCGGCTGCTCGGCATCCCGCTGTCCTGGCTGCTGCTCGGTGTTGCCGTCTACCCCTTTCTCGGGTTGCTGGGCTGGCTGTACGTGCGCCGCGCCGAGCAGAACGAGGATGCCTTCGTCGAGCTGATCGCCGAGGTGGACAGCGGAGGCGACGCGGCGGACGCGCGGGACGAGCGGCGGTGAACCTCGCACCCGTCCCCGTGCTTCTCGGCGTCCTGCTGGTCACCGTCGCGACGCTGCTCATCGGCACCTGGGGGCTGCGGTTCTCGCGCACCACGAGCGACTTCTTCGTCGCCTCGCGCACCGTTCGTCCAGGTCTGAACGCGTCGGCGATCAGCGGCGAGTATCTCTCGGCGGCGTCGTTCCTCGGGGTCGCGGGCCTGCTGCTCACCTTCGGCGCGGAGATGCTCTGGTATCCGGTCGGGTGGACCGCCGGATATCTGGTCCTGCTGGTGCTGGTGGCCGCCCCGCTGCGGCGTTCGGGCGCCTACACGTTGCCCGACTTCGCCGAAGCCCGCCTCGGCTCGCGGCAGGTGCGGGCCACGTGCTCGATCCTGGTCGTCGCCATCGGCTGGCTCTACCTGCTGCCGCAGTTCCAGGGGGCCGGGCTCACGCTGGAGTCGGCGATCGACGCGCCGCCGTGGGTGGGCATCGTCCTCGTGGCCGGCGTGGTCCTCGCCAACGTCACCTCGGGCGGGATGCGATCGATCACCTTCGTGCAGGTCTTCCAGTACTGGCTCAAGCTCACGGCGCTGCTGGTGCCCGTCGCCTTCCTGCTCGTCGTGTGGCTGGGCGACGGGCGCCCGCGCGGCGGCGAGATCGCCGGCACGCTGGACGGCACGGACATCTGGTCGCTGCCCCTGGCCGGTCTCGGCCCCGAGGGCCTCTACGTGACCTACTCGCTCATCCTCGCCACCTTCCTCGGCACGATGGGGCTGCCGCACGTGGTCGTGCGGTTCTACACGAACCCGGACGGCCGAGCCGCCCGCCGCACGACCGTGGTGGTCCTCGCGTTGCTCGGCGTGTTCTACCTGGTCCCGCCGGTGTACGCGGCGCTCGGGCGTGTGTACGCCGACGACCTGGTCCGCGCGGGCCGCAGCGACGTCCTGGTCCTCGAGCTCCCCCGGCTGATGGTCGACGGCATGGCCGGCGACCTGCTCACGGGACTGGTGGTGGCCGGCGCCTTCGGCGCCTTCCTCTCCACCTCGTCCGGCCTGACCATCGCCGTCGCCGGCGTCCTCAGCCAGGACGTCACCGGCCGCCGCTGGCGCGGCAGCCGGCTGCGCGGCGTCACGGCCTTCCGGCTGGGCGCGGTGCTGGCGGTGCTGGTGCCGGCCATCATCGCCCTCGGCTCCCCCCACGTGGGGGTGGCCCGGGCCGTGGGGCTCGCCTTCGCGGTCTCGGCCTCCACCTTTGCCCCGATGCTGCTGCTGGGCATCTGGTGGCGCGGCCTGACCGACGCCGGAGCCCTGGCCGGGCTCGCCGTGGGCGGCCTCGGCTCCGGGGCCGGCGTCCTGTGGACGCTGATCGGTCCCGCCCGCGAGGGCTGGGTGGCGGCGATGCTCGGCCAGCCGGCGGCGTGGAGCGTGCCCGCCGCCGCCGGCACCATGATCCTCGTCAGCCTCGCCACCCGGGGCCGGGTCTCCGCGGCGGCGCACCGGTTCATGGTGCGCCTGCACACCCCGGAGGCGGTCGACCTCGACCGCGGGTGACCGGGCCGGCGGCCCTCCGCTCGTCCCGGCGCACCCCCCGCTCGTCCACGACCGCCCGCCGCCGGGCGACCGGCGTGAGCGCGGTCACAAACCACCCTCGTCGTGCGCGCCGCTGCGTCCTAGGGTGGGCATCCAGACGGCCCCGCCCCGCGGCGGGGAACCCCTGCGATGGAGGAGCGACGTGAGCGACGAGAACGACGAGAACGACACCCTCTCCAACCTGCTGCACGAAGAGCGCCGGTTCGAGCCACCCGAGCACATCGCGACGCACGCCAACGTCTCCGCCGAGGCCTACGACCGGGCCGCCGGCGACCGCGAGGGCTTCTGGGCCGATCAGGCCGAGCGCCTCGACTGGGCCGAGCCGTGGGACCAGGTGCTCGACTGGTCGAACCCGCCCTTCGCGCGGTGGTTCGTCGGCGGCAGGCTCAACGCCTCCTACAACTGCGTCGACCGACACGTCGCGGCGGGCCTGGGCGACCGGGTGGCGCTGCACTTCGTCGGTGAGCCCGAGGACGATACCCGCGACATCACCTATGCGGAGATGCAGCGCCTGGTCAGCCAGGCCGCGAACGCGTTGACGGAGCTCGGCGTCCAGTCCGGCGACCGGGTCGCGATCTACATGCCGATGATTCCGGAGACGATCGTGGCGATGCTGGCCTGCGCCCGGATCGGCGCCCCGCACACGGTGGTCTTCGGCGGCTTCTCCTCCGACGCCCTCGCCTCGCGCCTCAGCGACTGCCAGGCCCGGGTGGTCATCACCTCCGACGGCGGCTACCGCCGGGGCCAGGCGTCCTCGCTCAAGCCGGCGGTCGACGGGGCCCGCAGCAAGGCCGCCCAGAACGACGGACACCACGTCGAGCACGTGCTCGTCGTGCGCCGCACCGGCCAGGACGTCGACTGGGACGACCAGGTCGACGTCTGGTGGCACGACATCGTGGACCAGGCGTCGCCGGACCACACGCCCGAGGCCTTCGACGCCGAGCACCCGCTCTTCGTCATGTACACCTCGGGCACGACCGGCAAGCCCAAGGGCATCCTGCACACCACGGGGGGGTACCTGACCGGCGCCGCCTACACCCACTGGGCGGTCTTCGATCTCAAGGCCGACACGGACGTCTTCTGGTGCACCGCCGACGTCGGCTGGATCACCGGGCACAGCTACATCGTCTACGGCCCGATGGCCAACGGCGCGACGCAGGTGCTCTACGAGGGCACGCCCGACTACCCGGAGCCCGGCCGCTGGTGGAAGATCATCGAGGAGTACGGCGTGACGCTCTTCTACACCGCGCCGACCGCGATCCGCTCGTTCATGAAGCAGGGTCGCGAGATCCCGGACCGGCACGACATGTCCTCCCTGCGGATCCTCGGCTCGGTGGGCGAGCCGATCAACCCCGAGGCGTACGTCTGGTACCGCGAGGTGGTCGGCGGCGACCGCACCCCGATCGTGGACACCTGGTGGCAGACCGAGACCGGGTCGATGATGATCAGCCCGCTCCCGGGTGTCACCTCGGCCAAGCCGGGCTCGGCCATGAGCGCGATCCCCGGGGTCGCGGTGGAGGTGGTCGATGACGAGGGCAAGCCCGTGCCGGACGGCTCGGGCGGCCTGTTGGTGATCACCGAGCCGTGGCCGGCGATGCTGCGCACCATCTGGGGCGACGACGAGCGGTTCAAGGAGACCTACTGGGACCGGTTCTCCGAGCAGGGCTACTACTTCGCGGGCGACGGCGCGAAGAGGGACGAGGACGGGGACCTGTGGGTGCTCGGCCGCGTGGACGACGTGATGAACATCTCCGGGCACCGGCTCTCCACGACCGAGATCGAGTCGGCGCTGGTCTCCCACTCGAAGGTGGCCGAGGCCGCCGTGGTCGGCGCCCAGGACGCGGACACGGGCCAGGCCGTCTGCGCGTTCGTGATCCTGCGCGACGAGGCCGGTGACGGCGGGGCGGACATCGTCGAGGAGCTGCGCAACCACGTGCGCACCCAGATCGGCCCGATCGCCAAGCCGCGCCAGGTGATGGTCGTCGCCGAGCTGCCGAAGACGCGCTCGGGCAAGATCATGCGGCGGCTGCTGCAGGACGTGGCCGAGAACCGCGAGGTCGGCGACGTGACGACGCTCGCGGACTCCTCGGTGATGGACCTGATCCAGAGCGGCATCTCCTCGGGCCAGGACGACGAATGAGGCTCGGCGCCTGAATCGGCCGAGGTCCCTCCCGAGGGGGCCTCGGCCCGGCGCCCCCTGACCGCTAGGGTGGTCCGCGTTCCAAGGTGCGCCGGGAAGCCTGGTCGGCACGACGTCCGAGACCCCTGAGGAGCGGAGCCCCGTGACCGACAATGACGACCATCAGCCGGACGCCGCCGAGCCGCCGACGCGCGAGCCCGGGGCCGCGACCGACCCGTCCACGGGCAGCACGCGGCTCTTCTCCCCCGGGTCCTTTCTCGAGAGCAGCCGGATAGCCGGCGTGCTGCGCACCGAGACCGCGGGCGGCCTGCTCCTGATCGCTGGCGCGCTCTCGGCGATCATCTGGGCCAACAGCCCCGGCGGCGACGCCTACGAGCACCTGCGGGAGATCACGGTCGGCCCACAGGCGCTGAATCTGGACCTGACTCTCCAGACCTGGGCGGCCGACGGCCTGCTGGCCATCTTCTTCTTCGTCGTCGGCCTCGAGCTGAAGCGCGAGTTCGTCGCCGGAGACCTGCGCGACCCGCGCCGCGCGGCCCTGCCGGTGGCCGCCGCCGTCGGCGGCATGGCCGTGCCGGCGCTGATCTACGTACTGATCAACGTGCTCTCCCCCGACGGCGCCCTGCGAGGCTGGGCCATCCCGACGGCCACGGACATCGCCTTCGCGGTCGCGATCCTGGCCGTGATCAGCACCCACCTGCCGACGGGGCTGCGCACCTTCCTGCTCACGCTCGCGGTCGTCGACGACCTGCTCGCCATCACGATCATCGCGGTCTTCTACACCAGCGAGCTCAAGCTGGGCTTCTTCGCGCTCGCGCTGATCCCGATCGGGATCTTCGGGGTCCTGGTGCAGAAGCGGATCCGTAGTGGCGTGCTGCTCATACCCCTCGCGCTCGTGGCCTGGGTGCTGGTGCACGAGTCGGGTGTGCACGCCACCATCGCCGGGGTCCTGCTCGGCTTCACGGTGCCCGTGGTGCGACGCGACAAGGCCCCCGGCCGCGGGATGGCCGAGCACATCGAGCACCTCGTGCGACCCGTGTCGGCCGGCGTGGCCGTGCCCGTCTTCGCCTTCTTCGCGGCGGGCGTCGCGATCGGCGGCTTCTCCGGGCTGATCGACTCCTTCCGCGACCCCGTCGCACTCGGCATCGTCCTCGGGCTGGTAGTCGGCAAGACGATCGGCATCGCGGGCTCGACCTGGCTGTTGTCCACCTTCACCCATGCCGACCTCGACAGCGACCTGTCCTGGATCGACGTCGTCGGGATGGCGCTGCTGGCCGGCATCGGCTTCACGGTCTCCCTGCTCATCGGCGAGCTGGCCTTCGCGGAGCAGCCCGAGCGGGAGGAGCACGTCAAGGTGGGCGTGCTCATGGGCTCGCTGATCGCGACCCTGCTGGCCACCATCCTGCTGCGCGCCCGCAACCGGGCCTACAAGAAGATCTGGGAGAAGGAGCAGGTCGACGCCGACCACGACGGCATCCCGGACATCTACCAGCAGCCGGACGGGCCCGGCTGAGCCGCGCGCCGGGTCCCGACGGAGGGACGCCCCGGGGCGGCCCGCCCGGGCGGGCGATCCAGCCGCCCCGCGTTCTGTAGGGTCCACCGAGACAAGCCCCGACGACGCGAGGACGCCGCATGCAACCGGAAGAGGTCAAGGACACCGACCCGACCATCGGCAAGCTGATCACGGACGTCAACCGTGACCTCGTCGACCTGCTGAAGAAGGAGATCGAGCTCGCCAAGGCGGAGCTCAAGGTGTCCGTGACGCTGGGCGGCGTCGCACTGGGGCTGTTCGCCGGCGCGGCCTTCATCGGGCTGCTCAGCGTGATCTTCCTCTCGGTCGCGATCGCGTACTTCATCCACTGGAACGGCGAGGGGCTGGGCCTGCAGTGGGCGTTCCTCATCGTCTTCGGTGCCTACGTCGCCCTCGCCGCGCTGCTGGCGCTGATCGGGCTGCGCAAGGTGAAGAAGGTCAAGGGACCGCAGCGGTCCATCCACCAGGCGCAGGAGACCAGGGACGTCCTGACCAGCCGCGGTTCCTGACCCTGCTGGTCAGGTGCGCCGCCGGGGGGGCGTCAGCCGGTGCAGCGGCCGGTGCCGACGGCGCCCCGCGAGGCCGCGCCCTGCGCGGCCGACTCGCGGATCTGGTCGCCGGTCAGGGCGTAGCCCGTCTGCTGGTCCGTCACCGACGCGGCGAAGATCAGGCCCACCGCGCGTCCGGCGGAGTCGACGATCGGTCCGCCCGAGTTGCCGGGCCGGACCAGCGCCCGGATCGCGAAGACCTCGCGGACGACCGTCCCGTCGCCGTAGATGTCCGGCGACCTGAGCCTCTGCTCCGAACGGATCCGGCCCGGCTGCACGTCGTAGGGCCCGTCCTGGGGGTAGCCCAGGACGGCGACGCCGTCCGGACGGCCGGCGTCGAACCCGAGGGCCAACGGGGCACGCCCGCCGTCGTCGAGGGCCAGCACCGCCACGTCGAGGTCCGGGTTGTAGTAGACGACGGAGGCGGGGACGGTGTCGTCCCCGAGCTCCACCCGCGGCGAGTCGACCGCGGCGACCACGTGGGCGTTGGTCATGAGCCGGTCGTCCGCGTAGAGGAAGCCGCTGCCCTCGACCCCGCGGCCGCAGGCGTTCTCCCCGCGGATCTTGAGCACGCCACCGGACGCGGCCTGCACGTCGGGGTCCGAGAGCAGCCGTCGCGGCCCCGGTCCGACCTCGACGATCCGCTCCGGCGCGAAGGGCTCGAGATAGCGCGGGAAGAAGGTGGTGTCCACGACATCGGTGAACGCGTTGAGCAGCCGGTTGGCCGAGCTGGGCAACGCGTCGTCGACCCGCTCCAGGATCGCCGAGCCGCGCACGACCGGCGTCACCCCGGGGATCCCGGCGCTCGAGACGGCGACGCCGATGGCCCAGGCGACCACCAGCACGGCGGCGGCGCTCAGGGCCGCGCCGCCCACGGCGTCCACGGCGCGGGCGGGCTGCCAGGTGATCCGGTCGCGGACCCGGACCCCGCCGTACTGGAGCACCGCCTGGCCCAGGCTCGCGCAGAGGATGAGAATGAGCAGCGCCGCCATCGAGACGAGCAGGGAGCGCTCGACGCCGGCCAGGACCCGCGGGGCCAGCAAGACGCCCAGGACGAGGCCGATGAGCAGCCCGGCGGTGGAGAAGGCACCCGTCACGAAGCCCTGCCAGTAGCCCGAGAGGGCGTAGACCAGCGCCAGGACGACCAGCAACCAGTCGAGCAGGTTCACGCGTCATCCTCGTCGTCGGAGATGTCCAGGAACCCCTCGCGCCAGCGCCGCACCTGCTCGGCGCTCGCGCCGTAGGGGCTGCTCGGCGACCCCACCAACATGTGCTCGGGCAGGTCCTGCACGCGGTCGCTCTCCCACGGGACGGTCCAGTCGAGCCAGTCGAACATCCGGGCGATGATCCCCCCGGTGAAGCCCCAGAGGATCACGTCGTTGTGCTCGCCGATGAGGAAGCCGGGCCCGACCCACCCGCTGGGGTGACGCACGGAGATGCGGTGCGCGGGGTCGAGCAGCTCCGCGATCGGCACCCGATGGACCGCGTGCACCTCGTCCTCGCTCATGACGCCGACCCCTCCGGGCTGCCGCCACCAGGCGAGCACCGGTGTGACGGCGAAGTTGCTGGGCGGCAACCACAGCGCCGGCAGGCTGCCGAAGACCGCCACTGTCGCGGCGTCGAGCCCGACCTCCTCCTCGGCCTCGCGCAGCGCCGCCTGCTCGGGCGTCTCGCCGGGGTCGAGCGCGCCGCCGGGAAAGGAGACCTGACCGGGGTGGGAGCGCATGTGGTGGGCCCGCTCGGTGAGCAGCAGCTCGCGCCCCGCCGGGCCGTCGCCGAAGAGCATCAGCACGGCACCCGGCCGCGGGTCCGCACCCTCGGGCGGGCTGAAGGTCGAGAGCTGCTCCTGGGGGATCACGGCGGCGCCGTCGCGGAGCTCGGCCAGCCAGTCCGGCAGGTCGGGTCCGCCCGGCCCCTGCTGGTCCGCCGGGGGCGAGTCGCTCACAGGCCCACCCCGAGGTGCTCCTCGACCAGCCGCTCGAGATCGGCCCGGTCGCCCAGCTCGCGGAACTCCTGGTGAACGATGCGACCGTCGGCGTCGACGAGTGCCAGGAACGGCAGCCCGGCGATCCTCGGCAGCGGGTCGGCACCGCTCAGCGCTCCGCCCGGATCGGCGACCTGCGGGTAGGTCACCCCGGTCTCGAGGAGAAGGTCGCCGGCGTTGGTCGTCTGGCGGTCGGCGTAGTCGACGCCGAGCACGGCGACCCGGCCGGCGTGGCGCTCCGCGAACTCCTGCAGGATCGGCAGCTCGCTGCGGCACGGCGCGCACCAGGAGGCCCACACGTTGACCACCAGCGGCCCGCGCAGCGTGGCGAGGTCGACCGATCCGGGGGCGCCGAAGCAGGGCAGCTCCAGCGCCGGCAGGCCGCGCTCGACGGCCTCGCCCACCTGACCCGGCCCGTTGCGGCACGGCTCCAGCCCGGCCTCCCGCCGGACCGCGCGGAGCTCGGGCGTGTCCAGCTCGACCTGGGTGGAGGGGGCGTTCACGGCCTGTGTCTGCGCGGACCCCGACGGCTGGCCGTCGGCACATCCGGCCGCGAGCATCGCCAGGATCGCCATGGGGACCACGGCCCCGGCGCCGGCCGGACCCGGCCTCCTCACGCCGGCCCCTGCGTCTTGACCAGCGCGGCGGCGGCCTCGGCCTCGACGGGCCCCGTGCCATAGGAGGGGCACCACCGCGACACGGTGCAGGCCCCGCAGGCCGGCTTCTTGGCATGGCAGACCCGGCGGCCGTGCCAGATCAGGCGATGGCTCAGCATGGTCCAGTCGCGCTTCTCGAACAGCGCGCCCACGGCGTGCTCGGCCTTGACGGGGTCCGTCTCCTCCGTCCACCCGAAGCGACGGGCGAGCCGCCCGACATGGGTGTCCACGGTGATCCCCGGGATGTCGAAGGCATTGCCCAGGACGACGTTCGCCGTCTTGCGGCCCACGCCCGGCAGCGCGACGAGGTCGTCGAGGCGCGCGGGCACGCGGCCGTCGTGGTGCTCCACGAGCGCGCCGCTCAGCCTCAGCAGCGTCTGCGTCTTCTGCCGGAAGAAACCCAGCGGGCCCAGCAGCTGCTCCAGCGACTCGCGCGGGGCGGCGGCCATCGCGGGGGCGTCCGCGTAGGCCGCGAACAGTCTCGGCCGCACCTCGTTCACGCGGCGGTCGGTGGTCTGGGCCGAGAGCACGGTGACCACGAGCAGCTGGAACGGGTCCTCGAAGTCCAGCTCGCAGCGGGCCTCGGGCCACGTCTCGGCGAGCACGCGGTTGATCTTGCGCGCCCGCCGCACCAGCGCCGTCGGGGTCTCCGCCCTTGCCCCGACTCGCGTCCCGTCCTCTCCCACGCGGCAAGAGTACGGGGACCCGCGGACCGCCCGAGCGGCGCGGGATGGCGCGGGCCGGGGGGGGACATGCCGCGCGGGCGTGGCTAGGATCGGGACCGACTGCGGCGCGGGACGGGCGACGCGGAGGCCCAGGGAGGTTGATGTGGACAATGACGTGCTGCGTCAGGCGCCGCTGTTCAGCGCGCTCGACGACGAGGCCGCCACCGCGCTGCGTGCCTCCATGGCCGAGACGAGGCTGCGCCGTGGCGAGGTGCTCTTCCACGAGGGGGACACGGGCGACAAGCTCTACGTGATCCTCGAGGGCAAGGTGAAGCTCGGCCGCACCTCCTCCGACGGCCGCGAGAACCTGCTGGCGATCCTCGGGCCGGGCCAGATGTTCGGCGAGCTCTCGCTCTTCGACCCCGGTCCGCGCTCCGGAACGGTCACCTCGGTCACCGACGCGACCTTCGCCTCCCTCTCCCACGAGGACCTGCTGCGCTGGCTCGAGGGCCGGCCGATCGTGGCGCGCGGCCTGCTCTCCCAGCTCGCCGCCCGGCTGCGCAAGGCCAACGACGTCGTGGCCGACCTGGTCTTCTCCGATGTCCCCGGCCGAGTGGCGAAGGCGCTGCTCGACCTCGCGGACCGCTTCGGTCGCACGGCCGACGACGGCGTGCACGTCCACCACGACCTGACGCAGGAGGAGCTGGCCCAGCTGGTCGGCGCTTCCCGGGAGACGGTGAACAAGGCCCTGGCCGACTTCGCCTCCCGCGGCTGGCTGCGCCTCGAGCCGCGCTCCGTGGTGATCATGGACATCGAGCGGCTCTCGCGCCGCGCCCGCTAGCCGTCCGTCGAAGCCGGAGCACCTGTCCCGCGCCCGATGGTCCTGCGCCCACTGGTTCTGGCCGACCACGAGGCCGTGCTGGCCCTCAACGAGCGACACGTCGAGCTGCTCGCGCCGATGGACGCCGAACGGCTGGGGGTCCTGCTCGGCCTCGCCGACCGTGCCCTGGTGGTGGACGTCGGCGGCGAGGTGGCCGGCTTCGCGCTGACCTTCGCGCCCGGCACGGCGTACGACTCCACCCACTACCGGTGGTTCGCCGACCGCTACGGGCCCCGCTTCTACTATCTCGACCGCGTGGTGCTCGACGCCCGCTTCCGTCGCCGCGGCCTCGCCTCGCGCGTCTATGACGCGGCGGAGGCGCGAGCCCGGCCCTTCGGGCGGCTCGCCGTCGAGGTGGTGTCGGAGCCCCCGAACGAGCCGTCGCTGGCCTTCCACGCCGGTCGCGGCTTCGCCGAGGTGGCACGCTCGGGAGGTGGGGGCAAGCAGGTGACCATGCTGGTGAAGGAGCTCGGGTGAGCCCGGATGAGCCCGGCGAGACCCGCCCCCTGACCCGGCGACCCGGCCTGCTGGCGTCGGTCGCCGCGCTGGCGCTGGCCCTGGTGGCGACGGGTGCCCTGCTCGTGCTGTTCGACGGGGGCGACCCGGCCGAGGAGCCGGCCGCAGGATCCGGAGCGGCCGGGCAGCCGCGGGAGGGCGCCGAGGCGTGGGCGGCGGCACGCTCGGAGCCCGTGGAGGACTCCGTCTACCCGGCCGTGGGCGACCCCGGTGTCGACGCGCTGCACTACGGCCTCGACCTCGACTGGGATCCGGACGACGAGCGGCTCACCGGTGAGGCGACCATCACCCTGCGCGCGACCGGCGCCGCGGAGGAGTCGGGCGAGCTGCGCCTGGACCTCGGCGCGCCGCTCGAGGTCCAGGAGGTGCGGCTCGACGGTGAGGAGGTCCCGGCCGCCACCGGGGACAGCGGGCCCGACGACGGCGCCGAGGGGTCCTACGCGCGCGAGGGCAAGGATCTCGTGGTCGCCGCCGAGGTGGCCGAGGACGAGGTCCACAAGCTGGTGGTGCGCTACGCGGGCACACCCGCACCGGTCCAGGCCCCGACGACCCGCAGCGACTTCCGCACCACCGGGTGGACCGTCTCGGACGACGGCGACGTGTGGACGATGCAGGAGCCGTTCGGCGCGTACTCCTGGTATCCCGTGCACGACCACCCCTCGGACAAGGCGTTCTACGACTTCGAGATCAGCGCCCCGTCCCCGATGGTCGGCGTCGCCAACGGCCAGCTCGTCGACCGCAGCACCGAGGGCGGCGTCACGACCACGGGCTGGGAGCTCGACAGCGCGGCCGCGTCCTACCTGGTGACGATCGCGATCGGCGACTACGAGGCGCGCCAGGACGAGAGCCCCAGCGGCGTGCCCCTGTCCTCCTGGGTGCAGCGCGGCGACGAGAGCGGGCGGCAGGCGGTGCAGGCCACCCCCGGAGCGCTGGACTGGGTCGAGGAGCGCCTCGGCCCCTACCCGTTCGACTCGCTCGGCATCGTGCTGACGGACTCCCGGAGCGGCATGGAGACCCAGACCATGATCACCCTGGGCGACAACCCGTACGTGCAGTCGGTCCCGGTGATCGTCCACGAGATCGTCCACCAGTGGTACGGCAACCTCGTCACGCCCACCGACTGGAGCGACCTGTGGATGAACGAGGGGATGGCCATGTACGTCCAGCTGGTCTACGAGGCGGAGCGGGACGGCGTCCCGATCGAGGGCGTGATGGACGACCTGGCCGGCAAGGAGAAGCAGCTGCGTCGCGAGGCGGGGCCCCCGGCCGACTACGACCCGCTGGCCTTCGGCGAGGACACCGTCTACGTCGGACCCGCGCTGATGTGGCAGGAGGTCCGCGAGCGCGTGGGGGACCGGGCCTTCTGGCGGATGGTCCGGGGGTGGCCCGCCTCCCGGGCCGGCGGGAACGCCACCCGCGAGGAGTACCTCGCCTACGTCGAGGAGGAGACCGGCGAGGAGCTGACCGCCCTCTTCGACGCCTGGCTGCTCGGCGAGACGTCCCCCCAGACCCCGGGCTGAGGCTCCTCCTGGGCGCCGGGGACTCGGCGTTCCTCTCCCGCGCGGTGGCGGCCGAGGGGATCTCGCGCGGGGCAGCCCCGGGCGGGTGACCGGCCCGGCCCCTAGAACACCAGGGCGGTACCGGGGTCCTCCAGGATGCCGGCGACGTCGGCGAGGAAGCGCGAGCCCTTCTCGCCGTCCACATGGCGATGGTCGAAGGAGAGCGCCAGGGTGGTGACCTGCCGGATGGCCATCTGGTCGCCGTCGTCGCTCTCGACCACCCACGGCTGCTTCTTCACGGCGCCGAAGCAGAGGATCGCCGACTCTCCCGGGTTGATGATCGGCGTCCCGGCGTCGACGCCGAAGACGCCGACGTTGGTGATCGTGAACGTGCCGCCGGACATGTCCGCCGGCTGCGTCTTCCCGCTGCGCGCCGTCCGCACCAGGTCGCCCAGCTCGGAGGCCAGCTCGGGCAGCGTGAGGTCCTGCGCCTCCTTGACGTTCGGCACGACCAGGCCGCGCGGCGTGGCCGCGGCGATCCCCAGGTTCACATAGGACTTGTAGACGACCTCCTGGGCGGCCTCGTCCCAGTACGAGTTGATCTCGGGGGTCCGCCGCATCGCCAGCAGCGCGGCCCGCGCCAGCACCAGCAGCGGCGAGACGCTGACGTCGCGGAACTCGCGGCGCGGCCGCAGGCGCTCGACCAGCTCCATCGTCCGCGTGACGTCGACGGTGACCCACTCGGTGACGTGCGGGGCGCTGAACGCCGAGTCGACCATCGCCTGGCCCATCATCCGGCGCACGCCCTTGATCGGCTCGCGACGCTCGCGCTCCCCGGCCCCCTGGCCGGCCGCGGGGGCCTCCGGGGCGGTCGGGGCCTCGTCCGGCTGCCCCCCGTCGCGGGAGGCGGCTCGCTGCACGTCCTGCCGGGTGACCACGCCGCCGGTCCCCGTCGCTGCGACGAGCGCGATGTCGACGCCGAGGTCCCGGGCGAGCTTGCGCACCGGCGGCTTCGCCAGGGCACGCGGCGAGCCGGGTGACGTCGCTCGCTCGGGGACGAGCGCGGGAGCCCCCGGGCTCGCCGGTGCCGCGGCCACGGAGGCGGCGGGGACCGCCTCCTCGGCGTCCTCTTCCGCCTCGTTCTCGGCGGCCGACGGGCCGGTCGGCGTGGCGCCGGGCTCGAAGGAGCCCTGGACCTGGCGCGCGGAAGCCGAGCTCTTGCGCGGCCGCCGGGTGGCGCCGCGGTCCGCCTTGCTGCGGCCCACCAGGCTCTCGCCCTCGCCGCCCCCGCTCGCCGCCGGGTTGGAGAGGTCGATCTCCTCCTGGTCGCCCCCGCTCCCGCTCTGGCCCGAGCCCGCGTCGGGCTCCGGCTGCGCCGCGGGAACGCCCTCCTCGGCGCCGAACCGGATGATGGGCGTGCCCACCTCGACGGTCTCGCCCTCCTCGACGAGCAGGGCCGAGACCTGGCCGGCGTACGGCGAGGGCAGCTCGACCAGCGACTTTGCGGTCTCGACCTCCACGACGATGTCGTTGATCTCGACCTCGTCGCCGACCTTGACCTTCCAGCTGACGATCTCGGCCTCGGTCAGTCCCTCGCCGGGGTCGGGCAGCTTGTACTCGGGCATGCGGCTCCTCCTCAGAACGCGAGCGACCGGTCGACGGCGTCGAGCAGACGCTCGAGGTCGGGCAGGAAGTCCTCCTCCACCCGCGAGGGCGGGTAGGGCGTGTCGAAGCCGCCGACCCGCAGCACCGGGGCTTCGAGGGAGTAGAAGCACTCCTCGGTGACCCGGGAGGCCACCTCGGACCCCATCCCGAGATTCACGTGCGCTTCGTGGATGACCACGGCGCGACCGGTTCGCCGCACCGACTCGTGCACCGGTCCCATGTTCAGCGGCGAGAGCGTGCGCAGGTCGATGACCTCCAGCGACGTGCCGTCCTTCTCGGCGGCCTCGGCGGCGTGCATCGCGGTCTTCACGGTCGGCCCGTAGGCGACGACCGTGCAGTCGGTGCCGCGGCGCACCGTCCGGGACTCGTGCAGCGGCTCGGGCGGCACGCTGGTGTCGAGCAGGGCCTTGTCGGCGTGGTACTGCCGCTTGGGCTCCAGGAAGATCACCGGGTCGTCGCTGGCGATGGCCTGCTGGATCATCCAGTACCCGTCGACCGGGTTGGAGCAGGTGACCACCTTCAGGCCGGGCGTGTGCGCGAACTGGGCCTCGGGGGACTCCGAGTGGTGCTCCACGGCGCCGATGCCGCCGCCGTACGGGATCCGGATGACGATCGGCATCGGGACCCGGCCCTGGCTGCGGAAGTGAATCTTGGCGACCTGGCAGACGATCTGGTCGTAGGCCGGGTAGACGAAGCCGTCGAACTGGATCTCCACGACGGGACGGTAGCCGCGCATCGCGAGCCCGACCGCCGTGCCGACGATGCCGGCCTCGGCGAGCGGGGTGTCGATCACCCGGTCCTCTCCGAAGTCCTTCTGCAGGCCGTCCGTGATCCGGAAGACACCCCCGAGCGAGCCGATGTCCTCGCCCATCAGCAGCACCTGGGGGTCGTGCTCCATCGCCGCGCGCAGGCCCATGTTGAGGCCCTTGGCCAGCGTGATCTTCTGCGGCTGCTGCCCCTCGCTCATCAGCGGGCCTCCTCGAAGGTCTCCAGGTAGGCCGCATAGCCGTCGCGCTGGTCGCGCAGCTCCTCGGTCATCTCGGCGAAGACGTGCTCGAACATCTCCAGCGGCCCCGGGTCGGGCAGGGCTCGGCAGCCCTCGCGGAGGTGGGCGCCCAGCTCGTCGGCCTCGGCCTTCACCTCGCCGAACCACGCCTCGTCGGCCAGGCCGTTGCGGGCGATGTAGACCCGCACCCGCTCGATGGGGTCCTTGAGCTTCCAGTTCTCCACGTCGTGGGAGAGCCGGTATCGCGTGGGGTCGTCCGTCGTCGTGTGCGCACCCATCCGGTAGGTGAAGGCCTCCACGAAGGTCGGCCCCTGGCCGTCGCGGGCGCGCTGGAGCGCGGCCTGCGTGACGGCGTACGTCGCGAGCACGTCGTTGCCGTCCACCCGGACGCCCGGGAAGCCGAAGCCGAGGGCCCGCTGGTACAGGGGGATCCGGCTCTGCCGCTCGATCGGCTCGGAGATGGCCCACTGGTTGTTCTGGCAGAAGAACACCACGGGCGCGTTGTAGGAGGCCGCGAAGATGAAGGCCTCGTTGACGTCACCCTGGCTGGAGGCGCCGTCACCGAAGTTCGCCACCACCGCGGCGTCGCGGGAGGGGTCGCCGGTGCCGACCGCGTCGTCGCGCTGCAGGCCCATCGCGTAGCCGACCGCGTGCAGCGCCTGGGCGCCGATCACGATGGTGTAGAGGGCGAACTTGAACTGCTCGGGGTCCCACGCGCCGTGGTCGACGCCGCGGAAGAGCCCCAGCAGGTGCAGGGGGTCGATGCCGCGGCACCAGGCGACACCGTGCTCGCGGTAGGTCGGGAAGACGAAGTCCTGCGGGCGCAGCGCTCGGCCGGAGCCGATCTGCGCGGCCTCCTGGCCGAGCAGCTGCGCCCAGATGCCGAGCTCGCCGTGCCGCTGGAGGGCCGTGGCCTCGGTGTCGATGCGCCGGGTGAGCACCATGTCCCGATAGAAGCCGCGCACTGTCTCGGCGCTGAACTCCATGTCGAACTCATCGTGGTGCGCCCGCTCGCCCTCGGGCGTCAGCAGCTGCACCAGCTCGGGACCGCCGTCGGCCTGCGAGGGCCCGAAGACCTGCGCCAGGTCCGGACCGAAGGGGGAGGGAGGGGTCACGGGTGCTCCTTTGCAGACGCGGGCCGGGGTCTCGGGTCCGCACGGGTAGGGCGCACGAGCACTGTGATGCGGCGCACACCCTTGCGCCGTTCACCGTATCCTCACCGCTCGGCCCGGACCAACCGGGTGAGCCGTGGCCCCGCATCGGGGCCGACCCGCCCGGGCCCGCGGACCGCCAGCGTGACCCCGCTGGCTAGCGTCGGGGCATGAGCGATCACGTGGTCTCCGTCAGCACCGTCGTCGAGGCACCCCCGGAGGTGGTCTTCGAGATCCTCGCCGACCCCCAGCAACACGAGCGCATCGACGGCTCGGGCTCCCTGCGGGGCAACGTGCGCGGGCCGGAACGGCTCAGCCAGGGTGCCGCCTTCGGGGTGGACATGAAGCTCTTCGGGCTGCCCTACCGGATCCGCAACCGAGTCGTGGAGTTCGAGGACGGCCGCCTCATCGCGTGGCGGCACTTCGGCGCGCATCGGTGGCGCTACGAGCTGGAGCCGGTCGGCGAGGGCAGCACGCGCGTCACCGAGTCCTTCGACTACTCCCGGCACTCGCGGCCGGGGAGGAAGGCGTTGCGGCTCGCGGGCTTCCCCGAGCGCAACCGCCAGGGCATCGAAGCCACGCTGGGCCGCCTCGCCACCGAGGCGAAGCGGGACGCCGCCCCCGGGTCGGGTGCCTGAGCACCCCGACCCGGAGGCCGGCGGTGGGCCTCAGCCGTCCCAGCGCAGCAACGCGGCGACCGGGCCGTCGATCCGCAGCGAGTCGACGTGGACGACATCGGCGTCCGTGGTGGCGGCGACGGCGAGCAGCAGCCGGTCGGCGGGCAGCGAACCGCTGACGCCCTCGGGCAGCGGCAGCCCGGCGTAGGCGCCGGTGTCGACCGGGTGCTCCCGGATCTCGTCGAGATCGACGAGCAGGGTCGCCACCTGTCCGTTGACGAAGGACTCCAGCACCGCCTCGAGGCCGCGCGCGGTCGCCCCGGCCTGGCCCTCTCCGGCCCCGAGCCGCTCGACGAGCTCGCCCTCCTCGCGAGCGACCTGCGCCGCGAGCGCCTCCTCGATCTCGCCCCACATCACCTCGGGCGAGGAGCCCTCGGCGCGGTTCCCGGACCCGACCTCGACGACGGGCAGGTGGCCCTCGCCGAGCTCGTCGGCGACCATCGAGCGGATCCGGGGGTCTCCGGCGAGCACGAGGGCGCGCGTTCCGGCCCGCTTCGCCAGCGAGCGGAGCTCCGCGGCCACGTCTTGGGCGTTGGCCTGCCACGTCTTCTCGCTGTGCCGCTGGTACTGCGGCTCGGCGACCTGGGCGCCGACCTTGTGCTCGTGCAGCGTCCGGCCGCCAGCCTCGGACTCGGCGCGCGCGGCGTCGTGGACCGACCGGTGCCAGCTGACGTCGCCGCCCTCGCGGTCACAGATCGCCAGGGCGAATCCCGCGCGTCCGTCAGCGGCGGCCAGCCACGGGCCGAGATCGGGCAGCAGGCCGGTCTCGACACCCTCGGGGACGGGGCACTCCCCCGGCACGACGTCGTCGAAGAGCACCTGGTCGCGGGTCGCGACGATCGTGCGGAAGGCGTCGTCGTAGACCGCCGGCGGCTCCGAGAACTTCTCGGCCAGGCGATCGAGCACCTCCTCGGCGACGTCCTCGTCCTGGAGGGCATGGCGCACGGTGGTCCACCGCGCGTCGAGCTGCTGGCGGGGGTTCTCGCTCGCGCGACCCACCTCCACGTGCACGGTGACGTAGGGGCCGGGCTCGGCCACGATGTCCTTGACGGCGGTGAGCCGCATGGGAAGACCTCCTGGGGTCGGGGGATCGGTGGGTCTCCCCTCCCCGTGCCCGGGACCCACCCGGCTCATGCCCCACGAACGGGTGACCAGCCGCCGGCGGAACGGCGCGTCAGTGGGTCTCGCCGAGGTCCTCGTGCTCCGCATGCGTCTCGGGCTCGAGCTGGAAGGTCGCGTGCTTCACGCCGAAGCGCTCGCCCGTCGCCGCGCAGAGCTGGTCGAGCACGGCGCCCACGCCCCGAGCGGCCAGCTGCTCCTCGGTGACGGTCACGTGCGCGGACAGGCTGGGCAGCCCGCTCGTGATTGTCCACGCATGGAGGTCGTGGATCTCGACCACGCCGGGGACCGCCAGCAGGTGCTGCTCGATCTCGGCCAGGTCGAGGCCCCGGGGCGCCGCCTCGAGCAGCACCGAGGAGCATTCACGCAGCAGCGAGACGGCTCGGGGCAGGATGAGCACGGCGATGGCCAGGGAGGCGACGGCGTCGGCGCCCGTCCAGCCGGAGGCCAGGATCACCACGCCGGCCAGGATCGCCAGCAGCGACCCGAGGGTGTCGCCGAAGACCTCCATGGTCGCCGCGCGGAGGTTGATCGACCCCGTCCCGCTGCGGCTGAGGATCGCCAGCGAGGTGCCGTTGGCCAGGAAGCCCGCGGCGGCGAACGCGATCATCGGGAGGGCGTCGACGTCCGCCGGGTCGGCCAGCCGCGCCACGCCCTGCCAGGCCAGGTAGGCGCAGACACCCAGCAGGACGAGGGCGTTCGCCAGGGCGGCCAGCACCTCGGCGCGATGCCAGCCGAAGGTCGCCCGCGGCCCGGCGGGCCGGGTGGCCAGGTACGACGCCCCGAGAGCGAGCAGCACCGCGGTCGCGTCCGTGGCCATGTGCGCGGCGTCCGCGAGCAGCGCCAGCGAGCCGGTGACGACGGCGCCCACGACCTCGACCGCGAGCACCACGACGGTGACGAGGAGCGCGAGGCGCATCCGCCGGCGATCGGCGGACCGCCCGGCGGCATGCCCGTCCCCGCGTCCGTCCGCACCGCCCCGTCCCTCCGCAGCGCCGTGCCCATGGCCATGGCCCATCCCGCCAGCCTAGGGCAGGCGCACCCGGGCGGCGCGGGTCAGCCCAGGCGCTCGCGCCCGTGGGGCGCGTGCCACGGCGCGGGATCGGGCCCCTTCGGCACGACGCCCGTGGGATTGATGTCGGTGTGCACCAGGTAGTAGTGAGCCTTGATCTGCTCGAAGTCGATCGTCTCGCCGAATCCGGGGGTCTGGAAGAGGTCCCGGGCGTAGCCCCACAGCGCCGGCATCTCGCTGAGCTTGTTGCGGTTGCACTTGAAGTGGTTGTGGTAGACCGCGTCGAAGCGCGCCAGGGTGGTGAAGAGCCGGACGTCCGCCTCGGTGATGCGCGCGCCCATCAGGTAGCGACGGTCGGTGAGCCGCTCCTCCAGCCAGTCCAGCGCCACGAAGAGCCGGTCGTAGGCGTCCTCGTAGGCGTCCTGCGTGCCGGCGAAGCCGCAGCGGTAGACGCCGTTGTTCACCTCGGTGAAGACGCGCTTCATCACCGCGTCCATCTCCTCGCGGACGTCGTCCGGCCAGAGGTCCGGGGCGCCGGGGCGGTGGTGGTCGGCCCACTCGAAGAAGAAGTCGTGCGTGATCCACGGGAAGTCGTTGGTGACGACCTGCCCGGAGGGGACATCGACGACGGCGGGCACGGTGATGCCCTTGGGGTAGCCGGGGATCCGCTGCTCGTAGGCCTCCCGGAGGCGGTGGTAGCCCAGGACCGGGTCCTGCTCGCCCGGGTCGAGGTCGAACGTCCAGGAGCGCCAGTCGTGCGTCGGCCCGGCGACACCCATCGAGATCACGTCCTGCAGGCCGAGCAGCTCGCGGACGATGATGGCGCGGTTGGCCCACGGGCAGGCCCAGGCCGCGACGAGGCGGTAGCGCCCCGGCTCGACCGGCCAGACCTCGGAGTCCCGCGTGATGCGGTCCGGGATGTAGTCCATGTCGCGCTCGAAGGAGCCCTGCTCGACGTACCCCGCGTGCTTGTCGTCGCTCATGCCCTCACTGTAGGAGAATGCTCAACGACGTGCCGGCGATCACCCGACCGGCGGGCGCGTCCGGGGCGACCGGCCGCTGCGGGAAGATGGCCCGGTGAAGGCCTTCTGCTGCCGCGTCTGCGACGCGGCCCTCTACTTCGAGAACTCGGTCTGCGTCACCTGCGGCAGCCCGCTCGGGTTCTCCCGCGAGGAGCGCGCGATCGTGCCGCTGGACGACCGCGGGCGCTATGTGGATGCGCAGGGCCTGATCTGGCACCTCTGCGCCAATCGGGACATCGCCGGCTGCACGTGGCTGGCGCGGATCGAGGGGGGGCTGTGCTCGAGCTGTGGGCTCACCCGCACCCGGCCCAACGACCGGGACGAGGGGTGGCTCGAAGCCTTCCGCGTCGCAGAGGTGGCCAAGCGGCACCTGGTCTACGAGCTCGACGGCCTGGGCCTCCCCCTGATCGGCAAGCACGTCGACGCCGAGGAGGGCCTGGCCTTCGACCTGCTCGCCAGCGCGGACCAGGAGGTCGTGATCGGGCACGACCGCGGCGTGATCACCCTCGACCTGGCGGAGAGCGACGACGCCCACCGGGAGCGGGTGCGCGTCGACCTCGACGAGCCCTACCGCACGATGCTGGGTCACTTCCGGCACGAGGTCGGGCACTACTACGAGTGGCAGCTCGTGCGCGGGGAGGAACGGCTCGAGTCGTGCCGCCGGCTCTTCGGTGACGAGTCGGAGGACTACCAGGAGGCCATCGCCCGGCACTATGCCGACGGGCCGCCGGAGGACTGGCGCGAGCGCTACCTGTCGACGTACGCGAGCATGCATCCCTTCGAGGACTTCGCCGAGACCTTCGCGCACTACCTGCACATCTGCGACGCGATCGAGACCGCGTCGGCCTACGGGCTCACCCGGGTCGGCGCCGTCGAGGCCTTCTCCTCCTTCCGCGACCTGGTGCTCGGCGTCTGGTTGCCGCTCGCGGTGGCCCTGAACCAGATCAACCGGTCCATGGGCAAGGAGGACCTGTATCCGTTCGTGATCCCCGACCCGGTGATCGACAAGCTCGCGTTCGTCGCGACCCTCGCCCCCGGTCGCTGAGCGGGGCTCAGCCCAGGCCGGCGTAGCGCAGGAAGAAGTCGCGGTCGGTGTCGCGGCCCGCCTCGGGGTCGGGGACCTCGTCGTCGCACGTCGCGGCGACCAGCGCCTCCCAGCAGGGTCGGGCCGGCAACCTCGCGAAGTCCGCGGGACCGACGGCGCGGGCGTGCACCCTCCTCGCCTCGGGCGAGGGGCGCCCGGATCTGTGGCGGCGTCGCAACCGCATGGTCCCCGCCTCCTCCGCCCCGGTCAGTCTACCGGCCGCACGAGCCGCACCACGGATCCCTCGGGCACCACGGACCCCGGCTCCGGCTCGATATCGAAGGTCCCGTTGGGATCGAGCCCGGGCGCGGGCTCCGCCTCCAGGCCCGCGCGGCGCAGCTGCCGGAGATACGCCGCCCTGCCCTCGGCCCCGATGAAGAGCGACTCGATCGCCCGCGCCGGCACGACGGTCGCGCCGTCGGGCACCCGCTGGACCGTCGCCGTGACCCGGTCGACCAGGCCGGCGTCCTCGAACTCGACGTACACCGAGACCCCGCGGTCCCCGACCCGGACCAGGGTCGTGCAGACCCCGCCCGACCGGCACTCCGCCTGGCCGCGGCGGATCCCGTCGCCGAAGTCATCGCCCTTCCCGGGCACCCGGCTCCGGTCCTGGCGCAGCTCCACCGAGCCGGCCCCGTCCCCGCTCGTCGGCCAGGCATCGGGCACGGCCACCATCACGCCGGCCTTGCCGATCCAGCGCATCCCGTCGGGGGCGGCGGGCACGGGGCCGGCGTCCTCGGCAGCCCCGTCCTCGGCAGCCCCGTCCTCGGCAGCCCCGTCCTCGGCCGTCGTGCCGGACTGGTCGGCCGGCGCGATCGCGGGGTCCGACCCCGAGTTCACGAGCGCGACACCGCCCACCACGGCCACCACGGCGGCGGCAGCCCCGGCCAGCGCGACGGTCCGCGCGCGGCGCCGGTCGCGGCGCCCACGCTCCACGATCGCGGCCACCGGTGGCGCGCCCGTCGGCATCGCGTCCGCGGCGGCGAGCGTGTCGATGACCTCGTCGTCGTCCATCGGGTGGTGCGGCACCTGGTTCATCACACGCCTCGCATCTCGGCCAGGCCGGGGTCCTCGGCCAGGGTGGTCAGGGCTCGGGAGAGCCGGCTCTTCACGGTCCCGGGGGCGACCCCGAGCGCCACGGCCATCGCTCGCTCCTCGAGCCCCGCGTAGTAGCGCAGCACCACCGCGGCGCGTTGCGCCTCGGGCAGCCGGGCCAGCGACCGGACGACCGCGTCGACCCGGTCCACGCCCTCGGTGGGATCGGGCGTGCCGGAGTCCGGCGGGTCGGCCGTGGCGCGCTCACCCCACCAGCGCCGCCGGCGCGAGCTGTTCCACGTGTTGATCAGGACCCGGTGCACGTAGGCGTCCGGGTCGTCGGCGGTGCGCACGCGACGCCAGTGCCGCCAGCAGCGGGCGAGCGCGGCCTGGGCCACGTCCTCGGCCTCGGCCTCGGAGCAACCGAGCAACCGAGCCGAGCGCACGAGCCGCGCCCAGCGCACGTGCACGAACGCCTCGAAGTTCTGCTCGTCCGGTTTCACGCGCCGGTCCACCTCCTCGCTGCCTCTCACCTCTCAGACCCGCCGGCCGGCCGATCGGTTCCCGGTCGCGGCAGGATTCCGACGCAACCAGCGCTGCGGAGGTGGCGACCACCGGCGCGCCCGACAACGTCGCGATCCCGGCGCCCGAGCTGCCCACGAGCGGCTTCGGCGCCGGCGCGGGTGACGCGACACGGCTCAGGCCGGGGGGAACGCCCGCGCCAGCTCGACGACCCGGTCGTTGGCCTCGGGCTCGCCGATGGTCACACGGGCCCCCTCGTCGCCGAAGGGGCGGATCACGATCCCGCGCTCCTCGGCGGCCGCCGCGAGGTCGGCGGTGCGGTCGCCGGCGCCGAACCAGAAGAAGTTGCCCTGCGCGTCCGGCACGTCCCAGCCGGCCTCGCGCACGAGCGGCAGGACCCGCTCGCGCTCGTGCACGAGCGCGGCGACCCGCTCGCGCAGCTGACCCTCGGCCTCGAGGGAGGCGACGGCCGCGGCCTGCGCCACCGACGAGACGCCGAAGGGCAGCGAGACGGCCCGCAGCGCCGCGGCGACGGGCTCCGGCGCGATGGCATACCCGCAGCGCAGGCCGGCCAAGCCGTACGCCTTGGAGAAGGTGCGCAGGACGACCACGTTCGACCGGCCCCGGTAGGCCGCGACGCCGTCGACCGGATCGGCGCTGCGCACGAACTCGGCGTACGCCTCGTCCACGATCACCAGGACGCGCGGCGGCACGCGGTCCAGGAACTGCTCGAGCTCCGCGCGGTTGATCGCCGGCCCGGTCGGGTTGTTCGGCGTGCAGACGATCACGACGCGGGTCCGGTCGGTGATCGCCGCGAGCATCGCCTCGAGGTCGTGCCGCCCCTCCGCGGTCACCGGCACCCGCGCCGAGCGGGCGCCGGCCGCCGCGACCGCGATCGGATAGGCCTCGAAGGACCGCCAGGCGTGCACCACCTCCGTGCCGGGGTCGCAGTAGGCCGCGAGCAGCTGGTAGACGAGCGCCACGGATCCGGTGCCGGCCGCCAAGTGCGCGGCGGGGACGTCACAGCGCCGCGCGATCGCCTCGTAGAGCCGCGTGTTGCCCATGTCGGGGTAGCGGTTCATCGCCTCGACCGCCTCGGTCGCCGCCTGCGTCACGCCGGGCAGCGGCGGGTAGGGGTTCTCGTTCGAGGAGAGCTTGTAGGTCCTCAGGCCGGCCCGGGGCGCGGGAGGCCTCCCGGGGACGTACTCCGGGATGTCGGCCACCGCGTCGCGGGGGCTCGGCCGGTCGGGGTCGGGGCGCTGCTCGGACATGCCCCGCAGGCTAGCGAGCGCGCCGGCGGCGCGCCCGCCACGGTCGCAGCAGGATCGCGAGGAAGACCCCCGCCCCGAAGCCCAGGGCGGCCCCGGTGGCGTTGTCGACCATGTCGGTGACGTCGCAGGCGCGCCCGATCCGCGCCAGCTCGAGCTGCGCGTACTCGATACCGACGGAGTAGACGACCAGCAGGCCCAGCCCGAGCGGGGCCAGGACCCAGGCAGCGCGCCACCGGGCCGTGGCCAGGACGACCAGCGCACCCGCCGGCACGAAGAGCGCCGTGTTGAGCGTGCGCTGGGTCGCCGAGAAGATCCAGAACCCCTCCGGCGCGGGGCCGCCGTAGTCGAACGAGCAGGCCTCCTGGGCCTCGTCGGCCGAGATGACCCCCGGCGCCGCGCCCACGGGGAGCAGGGTGACCAACCCGATCACGACCAGCGACCAGAACAGGCCGGCGATCGACCAGGCCGTGACGACCCCGAGACGGCGGACCAGCGCGAGGGCGAGCAGGGAGAACACCGCGGCGGAGAACAGGGCGCCCAGCGCCATCACGCCGACACCGCCGATGGGGATCATCCGTGGAGGCTAGCGGGGCAGCAACACCTCGCCACCGGGGACGAGCGGCAGGTCGCGGCCCAGCGTCACGTCGACGGGATTGGTCAGGCAGCGGATCGACCCGCCGCCCTTGTGCAGCTCGGAGACGTCGACCTCGACCACGGCGAAGTCGCGCGAGGTGAGCCAGTCCCGCACCCGCTCCGGGACGCCGGCGGGAGCCACGACGGTGCGCCCGACCACGACCGAGTTGGCGACGAAGGTCGTCAGCGCCTCCTCCTCGGTGAGCACGAGCGGGTCGGGGACGAGCCGCAGCAGTTCCTCGGCCGACGGTTCGTCGAAGGCGGCGGGGCAGACCATGGCGCTCCGGTCGTCGAGCGGCGCGAAGGCCAGGTCCAGGTGGTACATGCCCGGGTGCGAGATCCGGACGCCGCGCACGCGGACGCCGAGGTCGCCGGCCAGGTGCTTGAGGGCCAGCTCCTCCGTGCGGGGGCCGTAGCCGACGACGAGCGCGTCGCGGAAGGCGAAGGCGTCCCCGGCCTCCAGGTGCGCGCCGACGGCGTCGCGGCCGACGTACGACGTCGTCCAGCCGCGCGCGGCGAACCAGGAGGCGGCGGTGCCGGTCTCCTGGCGCCGCTCGGGGTGACGCATGTGCGAGAGCACGAGGTGCGGCACACCGGGGTCCCCGGGGGCGTGCTCGGGGGCCGGGCGGCGCACCGCGAGGCCGAGGTTCATTGCGTAGACCATGTCGGGCGCGTCCGGGCGCTGGTCCATCACGTCGACGCGGGCGCCGAGATCGCGCAGCGTGGCCACGAGCGCCTCCCACTGGTCCAGCGTGCGCCGGGGGTCGGGCTGATCGGCGGTGTCCATGAACGGGTTGATCACGTAGTCCACGCGGAAGTGGTCCGGACGGACCGCCACGTAGTGCCGGCCCCACTGCAGGGACTCGCCCATGTCGCCTCCTCGGCGGCTCGATCGCCCCGATACGGGGATTGGTGTGTCAGGTTGTCTGACAATCAGACACCCATCATGACGCCGCACCGCGCCGCGGCCAAATCGGGCGGGGAAATTTCCGCGTCGAACCGGGAGGATGGGCACGTGGCCGGGTCGGGAAAGTCGGGAGCGACGACGTTCGAGACGCTCGCCGTCGAGCGCACGACCACCGCCGACCGGGTCGCCGGGGAGCTGCGCCGGGCGGTCTTCGACGGCGACCTGCCCGGCGGCACAGCGCTCCGCGAGGTCGCCCTCGCCGACCACCTCGGCGTCAGCCGGTCGACCGTGCGAGAGGCGCTCGGGTTGCTCGCGGCCGAGGGGATCGCGGTGCGCCAGCCGAACCGGGGCGTCGCGGTCGCCACCCCCGACCCGTCCTCGATCCGGGACGTGATCCGCGCCCGCACGGTCCTCGAGTGCGCGGGCGTGCGCCACTGGCCGCGGGCCGCGGAGGAGGACCGGCGGCGGCTGCGCGCCGCCGTGGCCGCGTACGGCGACGCCGTGTCCGGCGACGTGTCCTACCAGGAGCTCAACGAACGTCATCTCGCGGTGCATCTCGCCTTCGTGGGCCTGCTCGGCTCGGTCCGGCTGGTCACGATGGCGGAGCATCTCTCCAACGAGCTCAAGGTCGCGCTCGCGCAGGTGGACCGCCTGCGGCGCAACGCCCACGACCAGGCGGGCGCGCACGCCTGGCTGGTCGCGGCGCTCGACCGCGGGGAGGTCAGCGACGTGCTCGCCGAGCTCGAGCGCCACCTCGACGACGCGGAGCGGCAGATTCTCCATGCGCTGGCGCTGGACTGACGGGCCCGCCGCCCACCCGTCGGAGGTGGCGGCGCAGGTGGGTGCGGGGGCGGGCGTCGCTTCGACCGCCTCCTACGATGCGGCGCATGAGGTTCCTCGCCTGGCTCGCGACCAATGCACTGGCCCTGGCCGTGGCCGCCCAGCTCTTCGACGGCATCCGGTTCGTCGGACCGAGCGGAGGGCAGCGCGAGATCGAGGAGAAGCTCGTCCCGCTGCTGCTGGTCGCCGGAATCCTCGGTCTGGTGACCGCCGTGGTGAAGCCGATCGTCACCCTCATCTCCATCCCGGCGATCATTCTCACGCTCGGCCTGTTCCTGCTGGTCGTGAACGCCGCGATGCTGCTGCTCACCGGCTGGATCGCCGAGCAGCTCGACATCGGGTTCCGGGTGGACGGGTTCTGGGCCGCGGTCGGCGGCGCCATCGTGATCACGGTCGTGACCTGGGCGGCCGACGGCCTGTTCCAGCGGCGCCGTTGAGGTGGACCCCGTGAGCGCGGTCCCCGGCCCGGCCGTGCCACCGCCCGGCCGCCCCGGTCCGTACCGGGTGGCACTGGTGTGCCTGGGCAACATCTGCCGCAGCGCCATGGCCGACGTGGTGTTGAGCGACCTCGTCGAGCGCGCGGGGCTGGCGGGGCGCGTGCGGGTCCGCAGCGCGGGGACCGGTGACTGGCACGTGGGCGGGCCGATGGATCGCCGCGCCGCCGCCACGCTGATCGGCGCCGCCCGCGACCCGGGCGGGCACCGGGCGCAGCAGGTGCGGCCGACCTGGCTGGACCCCGCCCACGAGGACGGCGACGACCTCGTGCTGGCGATGGACTCCGGCAACCTCGAGGACCTGCGCGCTCTGGCCCCCGGTGGCGGCGATCCCGGCCCCTCACGCCTGCGCCTGTTCCGGGACTTCGATCCCGTCGACCCGGGCGGCGAGGTTCCCGACCCGTACTACGGTGGCACCGACGGCTTCCAGGAGGTGCTCGGGATGGTGGAGCGGACCAGCTCGGCGCTGGTCGCCGCGCTGCAACGGGAGCTGGGGGGGTGACCCGGCAGCCGGCGGTGGCGAACCGGGTCGAGCAGATGCTCGGCGTCCCGGTCGTCTCCACCGCCCCGGTGGCCGGCGGCGACATCTGCACCGCCACCCGGCTTCGCCTCAGCGACGGGCGCGTCGTCTTCGCCAAGACCCTGCACCAGGCCCCGGAGGGCTTCTTCGAGGCCGAGGCTCGCGGCCTGCGCTGGCTCGCAGCGGCCGCCGAGGCCGGTGGCGCCTCGCTGCCGGGCACGCTCGGCGTCGCCGCGGACTGCCTCGTGCTGGCCTGGGTCGAGCCCGGCAAGGCGACCGCCGAGAGCGCGGCCGCACTCGGAACGGCTCTGGAGGCGACCCACGCCTCGGGCGCGGCAGCCTACGGCGCCGACCAGGACGGCTTCATCGGGCGGCTGCCGCTGCCCAACCGCACCGCGGAGACCTGGGCGGAGTTCTACGCGACGCGTCGGGTGCTCCCCTACCTCAAGCTGGCCCGCGACCGCGGCGCGATCACCGACGACGACGCCGCCGCGGTCGAGTCCCTGCTCGGCAGGCTGGCCGACCTGGTGCCCGAGGAGTGCCCGGCCCGGGTGCACGGCGACCTGTGGAACGGCAACGTGCTGTGGAGCGCGGGCGGCGCGGCACTGGTCGACCCCGCCGCGCACGGGGGACACCGCGAGACCGACCTCGGCATGCTCCATCTCTTCGGCCTGCCCCACCTGGAGAAGGCGCTCGAGGCGTACGCCGGCGCCGCCGAGGAGTCCGGGCGCCCGCTCGACGGGGGCTGGCGGGAACGGGTGGGCATCCACCAGGTGCACCCGCTGCTCGTGCATGCGTGCATGTTCGGCGGCGGGTACGGCGGCCGAGCCGCCGACGCCGCCCGGCGGCTCCGTGGGTGATGGGAGACTGGCCCCATGAACGGCCCCATGAACGGCCCCATGAACGGCCCCGCGAACGACGCCGCCACCGGCCCCCCGGCCGGAAGAGCCGTTCGTCCTCGCGTCCTCGTGGTCGACGACGACCGGGCGGTGCGGGACTCCCTGCGGCGGTCGCTGGAGTTCAACGGCTATGAGGTGGCCCTGGCCAGCGACGGCGCCCAGGCGCTGGCGGGGATCAGCGGGGTCGGCCCGGACGTCGTCGTGATGGACCTGATGATGCCGCGGCTCGACGGGATCGAGGCGACCAAGGCCCTGCGGCAGGCCGGCCAGGACCTGCCGATCCTGGTGCTCACCGCGCGGGACCAGGTCGGGGACCGCGTCGAGGGCCTCGACGCGGGCGCCGACGACTACCTCACCAAACCCTTCGCCCTGCAGGAGCTGCTGGCCCGCCTGCGCGCCCTGCTGCGCCGCGCCGTGCCGGCGGACGGCGGGGAGTCGGAGGTGCTCACCTTCGCCGACCTCTCCATGGACCTGGCCTCCCGGGAGGTCCACCGCGGCGAGCGCCAGATGGAGCTGACCCGCACCGAGTTCACGCTGCTGGAGATGTTCCTGCGGCGGCCGCGCCGGGTGCTGGAGCGCTCGTTCATCCTCGAGCAGGTCTGGGGCTACGACTTCCCCACCACCGCGAACTCCCTCGAGGTCTACGTGGGCTACCTGCGCCGCAAGACGGAGGCCGGGGACGAGCCGCGGCTGCTGCACACCGTGCGCGGCGTCGGCTACGTCCTCAAGGAGTCATGAGGCGCCCGGGGCACCGCCTCGGGTCACCCGGACTCGCTCTGGGCCGCCCCCTCGGGCTGCTGCACCGCAGCTCGCTGGCCACCCGGGTCACGGTGCTCACCACCGTCGCGGTCGGGCTCTCGGTCGCGGTGGTCGCGCTGGCCGTCTACCTGACGGTGCGGGTGCAGATGCAGTCCACGCTGGACGAGTCGCTCCTCGAGCGCGCCGAGCGCGCCGCCAGCGGCGGGGCGCTCTCCGAGCTCACCGCCAACAAGGTGCCCTCCTGGGCCCTCGGCGCGGCCGACGTCCGGATCCTCTTCATCAACGAGCGGCGCGAGGCGTCCTCCGCCGACAGCCTGCCCGCGTTGCGGCTGGGCGGGCCCGAGCTGGCGGTCGCCGAGGGCGAGGAGCCCCGGTCGCTGCGCACGGTCGACGCCGGCGACGAACGGTACCGCGTCGTCACGGTGCCCACGGTGGAGGGCGAGGCCCTGGTCATCGCGCAGTCGCTGCAGCCGCAGGACCGCACCCTGGCCAAGCTCGGCGTGGTGATGCTCCTCGTGGGGGCCGCCGGCATGCTGGCCGCCGGCCTGGCCGGCTGGTGGGTCGCCCGCAACGGCCTCCGCCCGGTCCGTCGCCTGACCCACAGCGTCGAGGAGATCGCGCGCACCGAGCGGCTCGAGCCGCTCGCGATCGAGGGGCACGACGAGATCGCCCGGCTGGCGGGCGCGTTCAACGACATGCTGATCGCGCTGGCCGCCTCCCGCGACCGACAACGCCAGCTCGTCGGCGACGCCGGGCACGAGCTGCGGACACCGCTGACCTCGCTGCGCACCAACATCGACCTGCTGATCCAGGCGGAACGCCCCCGCCAGGAGGGGGCCGACGCCCTGCCGGCGGGGGCGCGCGAGGAGCTGTTGGAAGACGTCCGGGCGCAGGCGGAGGAGCTGACCACTCTGGTCGGCGACCTGGTCGAGCTCGCCCGGGAGGAGCCCGCGGCCTCGGTGGTGGAGCCGCTCGATCTCGTCGACGTCGTGGACCGCGCCGTGACGCGCGTGCGGCGGCGGGCGCCGGGCAAGACCTTCCACACGGACACCACCTCCTGGTGGGTCGTCGGCGACGCGGCCGCGCTCGAGCGGATGGTGACCAACCTGCTCGACAACGCCGCGAAGTGGGGCACCGCCGAGGGGACCGTCCGTGTGGTGCTGCACCAGGGGCGCCTGACCATCGACGACGACGGGCCCGGCATCGCCGAGGAGGACCGCCCGCACGTGTTCGAGCGCTTCTGGCGCTCCCTCGAGGCGCGCTCCATGCCCGGCTCGGGCCTCGGGCTGGCGATCGTCGGGCAGGTGGTCGACCGGCATGCCGGCCGGGTCGAGATCGAGACCTCGGCCGCGGGCGGCGCCCGCGTCGCCGTCTACCTGCCCGGCACGCCGCGGCAGCCGGCCGCCACCCCTCCGGTCGCGCACGCCGACCCGCTTCCGGAGGAACCCCTCCCGGACGACCCCCGCCCGCATCACCCCGGGGGGGCGGCGGTCACGGAGCCAGCACGCGCAGGAGCCGCTCGGCCTTCCAGCGGGACTCCGCATACTCCCCCGCCACGGTCGACCTGACCGTCACCCCGCCGCCGGTGCCGACCTGCCAGCGCCCGTCGCCGGCGGTCGCCAGCGCGCGGATGACCACGCCGAGGTCCGCGCGGCCGTCGGCGGAGATCCAGCCGAAGGCCCCCGCGTAGGCCCCGCGCGCGTCCGACTCGACCTCGGCGATCACCTCCATCGTGCGCCGCTTCGGGGCGCCGGTCATCGAGCCCGCCGGGAAGAGGGAGCGCAGCGCCTCGACCGTGCGCACCTCCGGGCGCAGTCGCCCGCGCACCGTGGAGACGAGCTGGTGGACCGAGGCATAGCTCTCCACGGCCATCAGGGTGGGCACCGAGACGGTCCCGGGCTCGCAGACCAGGGCCACGTCGTGGCGGAGCAGGTCGGTGACCATCAGGTTCTCCGCGCGGGTCTTCGGGTCGGTGGCCAGGCCGTCGCGTGCCGCGGCGTCCTCCGCCTCGGTCGCGCCACGCGGCGACGTCCCCTTGATCGGCTTCGTCTCCAGCCAGCGGGCCGCTCCCGGATCATCTTCCTCGCGGGCCACGAGCGCATACCGCTCGGGGGAGCTGCTCAGCAGCCAGGCGCGGTGGCCCGCCCCGGGCCCGCCGACGTCGTGCTGCAGGAAGCCGGCGTAGGGGGCGGGGTTGAGCGACCGCAGTCGCCGGTACGCCGCGACCGGCCTGATCGCGGCGTCCACGTGCAGCCGGTGGGTCAGGTTCACCTCATAGCTGTCGCCCGCGTGCAGCCGCTCCTGCACGGCTGCGAACCGGCCGGCGTACGCGCCGGGCACCTCCACCTCCGGCCCGGGCGCCGCCGGGCGCCCCGGGTCGCGGCGGCGCGCGGGGCCGGGCCGCGGGTGGTCCACCAGACGCACCCGGGAGGGGCGCATCCACACGGCGTCGGGCATCCGTCCCGGGCCGGCGGGTGCCACCTGCGCCGGCAGATCGCGCCGGCAGGCGTAGCCGAGGTAGCCGAACCACTGGTCCTGCGGCGAGCCCCCCTCGAGCTCGGCGGACAGCGCGGCGAACACGTCGTCGCCGACCACCTCCGCGCGGCCGCCCGCATGCCGCACCACCTCGCCGCGGGCGGCGTCGTAGGTCAGCGAGACGTCGTCCTCGCCCAGCCACGCCAGCAGCGAGCGGCCACCCGACCAGCCGCGGGCACCGCCCCCGTCGAGCCAGCAGCAGCGGGGGTGCGTCGCGGCCGTCGCGGCGAAGCGCGCCTCGAGGCTCAACCGGTCACGCCCGCGGCGCCGCGGACACCCGTGGGCGCCGTGCGGAGCCAGGTGGCGAGCATCGCCGCTCCGTGCTCGGAGAGCACCGACTCGGGGTGGAACTGCACGCCCTCCAGCGCCAGGGAGCGGTGCCGCACGCCCATCACCGTGCCGTCGGCGCTGCGCGCGCTGACCACGAGGTCGGCGGGCACCTCCAGCGCGGCCAGCGAGTGGTAGCGCACGCCCGCGAACCCCTGCGGCAGTCCCGCGAAGACCCCGAGACCGTCGTGCTCGATCCGCGCCACCTCGCCGTGGCAGGGCTCGGCGCGGCCGACGCGGCCGCCGTATGCCGTGACGAGACCCTGCATGCCCAGGCAGACCCCGAGCACCGGCCGCGTGCCGGCCCGCAGCACGGCGCGGCCGACCGCGAAGTCGCGCGACTCCCCCGGCGAGCCCGGCCCCGGCGAGAGCAGCACGTGGGAGTGCGCGAGCACCTCCTCGGGCGTGATCGCGTCGTGCTGCACCACCCGCGGCAGGATCCCGGTCACGGTGGCGAGCAGGTGCACGAGGTTCTGGGTGTAGGAGTCGTGGTGGTCGACCACGATCACGTCCGGCACGGGTGACGGGACGGCGGGGCTGTCCAGGGCGGGGCTGTCCAGGGCGGGGCTCTCCGGGGCGGGCACGGCGCTCAGGCCAACAGGTCCCGCACGAGCGCGTCGATCAGCTCGTAGCCGTTCTCGGTCAGGATCGACTCGGCGTGGAACTGGATGCCGCGGTAGTGCGGCCCGCGCAGCACGTGGATGTCGCCGGTGACCGGGTCGGCCTCGACCCCGACGCCCCGGGGCAGCGTCGCGTCCTCCTCGCGGCGGGCGACGAAGGTGTTGTAGAAGCCCACCCGCTCGACGCGCCCGTCGATGCGCACCGGCGACTGGGTGCCCTGGAAGACGATGTCCTTGTAGGCCAGCGGCAGGCCCAGCCGGTGGCAGAGCACCTGGTGTCCCAGGCACACCGCGAGGAACGGCTGCTGCTGCTCGAGCAGCCGGTCGACGGCGGCACGCAGCCGGACCATCTTCGGGTCCTCGTCGTCGCGGGGGTCGCCGGGCCCCGGTCCCACGACGACCAGGTCGTAGCCGTCGAGGCAGCCCTCCGCGTAGTCCTCGTGCCGCACGAGGTCGGCGCGCAGACCGAGGACGCCGAGCACGTGGCGCAGCATGTTCACGAAGTCGTCCTCGCCGTCGAGGACCACCACGCGGCGCCCCTCCAGCACCGGGTCCGGCGTCTCGTCCGCCTGGTCGGTGAGCCAGAAGCCGGAGAGCCGGCGGTTGCGGGCGTTCAGGGCGAGCAAGACGTCCTCGTCGGCGACCAGCTCGGCGACGTCGAGCCCGGGCGCCGGCGCGGCGGGCGCGAGACCGAACGCGCTGAGGATCCCGCCGGCCTTGGCCCGGGTCTCGGCGACCTCGTACGCCGGGTCGGAATCGCGCACCAGCGTCGCTCCGGCGGTGACGGTCAGCCGGCCCTCGGGCGTGACGTCGGCCGTGCGGATCACGATCGGGCTGTCTAGCACGGGCTCGCCCGCCTCGTCGCGGCCCAGGATTGCGAGCGCGGCGCCGTAGTAGCCGCGGCCGCCGGGCTCGTAGGCCTTGATCAGCCGGCACGCGTTCTCCACCGGGCTGCCGGTGACCGTGGCGGCGTACATCGTGTCGCGCAGCACCTCGCGCACGTCGCGGCCTGTGCGGCCGGCCAGGAGGTACTCCGTGTGCACGAGATGGGACATCGGCTTGAGGAACGGGCCGAGCACCTGGCCGCCCTCGGTGCAGATCTCGCACATCATCTTCAGCTCCTCGTCGACCACCATGAAGAGCTCGAAGATCTCCTTGTCGTCGGCGAGGAAGGAGAGCAGGTCGCGGCGCAGGTCGGGCGAGACGTCGGGGCCGGCGCCGCTCGCGGTGTCGCGGCGCAGCCGGAAGGTGCCGCTGATCGGGTTCATCCGCACGTCGCCGCCGTGCACGCTGACGTGTCGCTCGGGGCTCGCGCCGACGAGGTAGCGGTCACCGGTGAAGAAGAGGAAGGTCCAGTACGCGCCGCGCTCGCGCTCCAGCAGGCGGCGGTAGACCGCCAGCGCGCGCTCGGCGCTCCAGTCGGCGAGGACCGCGCGGTAGTGCCGTCCGATGACCAGGTTGGCCCCCTCGCCCTGGCCGATCTCGTCGGTGACGATCGCCTCGACCAGCGTGGCGTAGTCGTCGTCCCCGATGTCGAAGCCCCCGGGATCGATGGCCTCGACGGGCAGGTCGGGCAGCGCCGCGACCACGTCGGCGACCGAGAACTCGTGCTCCTCCTCGACGTCGACCACGACCAGCGGCGTGCCGTCGTCGTGGGCCTCGAACCCGCGCTCGGCCACCTGGCGGAAGGGCACGGCGACGAGGCGGTCGCACTGCCGCCCGGGCGGCGGCGGTCCCTCCTCGAGCGGCACGTCGAGCAGCGAGTCGGCCTCCCAGCGGCGGCCCCCGACGATGCCGACGGTGTCCTTGTCGCCCACCCGCGTGGAGCGCCGGATGACGGCCCACGCCTCGTGCGCCTGGATCGCGGCGAGCGCGGACCGTGCGTCGAGGTCGGTGGCGGTCATGCCGGGAGCCTACGGCGGGCGCACCCACCGCTCGACGGCCTGTTGCTTCCCGTCGCGCGCGGAGAGCATTACCGTCGAGGCGGAGGGGGAGGAGGCATCGTGCGTCCACCACGCTCGCGTGTGGCGTCCCGGGTCCCGCCCGCCCTCCTCTGCGCCGCCGCGGCGATGCTGGCGCCGCTGTTCGTGGCCGCTCCGAGCGCCGCGGCGGAGGGGGACTGCCGCCGCGCCGGCGACCTCGCCGCCCGCGGCGAGATGACCGCGGCCGTCGCGCTCTACGACCTCGCCCGGGCGGACGGCCAGGCCTGCGGCGAGAGCCCGGCGGCGGACCGGGCGCGCGCGGCCGCCGACGACCCCTTCGCCGGCGCCGAGGCGCTCGCGCGCCTCGGGCGCGAGGACGACGCCCGGGCGGCGGCGCTCGCGGCCGTCCAGGCGGGCGCCACCCCACCGGCGGGCAGCCGCTCGGAGGAGCTGCTGCGCCAGGGCTGGGCCGACCGGGCGCGCCTCGACGTGCTGCGCTGGTTCGCTGCCTGGTGGGCGGCGCTGGCCCTCGCGCTGGCGCTCGGCGCGTTGGCGCTGGCCTTCGTGGCGCGGCGACAGGCGGCCCGCCGCGTCTACCACCGCGGCCTGCTCCGGCGGGTGCCCCCGCGGCTGCGCCTCGCGGTGGACGTGGAGCAGGCCTCCGGGACGCAACCCGACCTGAAGGCCGGTTTCGCGGTGCAGGTCCGCACCCGGGTGCGCGAGCTCAGCGCCCGGTACGCCGAGGACCCGCGGGTGGTCTACGGCTCCGACGCGCCGGTCGAGGTGCCGCTGGAGGCGGTGCCGGGACAGGCGAAGTACGTGGCGATGCTGTGGCGCTGGTTCGCGAAGAGCAATACGGTCACCCTCCGCGTGACGCTCCTGCCCGCCTCCCGCGAGGGGGTCGGGTGCCACGTCGTCCTGCTGGAGCAGAACGGGTCGGCGTCCCAGGGGGGAGGGCTCTCGGAGCAGGTGCTCTGGCACCGGCCCTCGCACTGGCGGTTCGACCTGAGCGCCGAGAGCTCCTGGAACTCGCTGCAGTGGATGCCCCTGGCCAACCTCGTGACCGCGTGGGCGCTCTACGCGTTCCGCTCCCTCCAGGCATCGCCCGAGACGATGGAGGAGGAGTTCGGCACCCGGAGCGGCGAGGCGTACGCCGAGATGCTCGCGGGGCTCGAGGAGGAGGACAGCCCCAAGGCGATGCGGCACTTCCGCCAGGCGATCCGGATCGACGCCGACTTCGTCGAGGCGCGGCTCAACCTGGCGAGCGCCCTCGGCAGCTCCACCGCGGCGGACCGCCTACGCCGGGAGGACCTGCTGGAGGCCCAGGGGCTCCTCGACGAGCTCGTGACCCGGATCGATGCGGCGCTGCTGCAGCGCGGGCTTCCGGACAGGGTCGCCGTCCGGTGGCGCGGCCTGTGGTTCCGCGCTCAGTACAGCCTCGTGATGCTGCAGTTCAACACGCTGGCACCGATGCTCGACCAGGACGACCAGCGGGCGACCGCGGTGCGCTGCGTGGGGGTGCTGCTCCGGGCGACGGAGCTGCTGGGTGGGTGGGTCCTGGAGCCGGAGCCCGACGACCGGACCGGGCAGCTGACCGTCCTCAAGCGACAGATGGAGCAGCACGTGCTCCTGCTGCACGCCGGGGCCCTCGACCTGACGGCCAAGCTCAGCGGCCCGCCGGGGACCGCACCGCTGCCGGTGGATCTCCAGCCGACGGAGGCGACCGACGCCCGGCAGAGGAAGGCCATCGAGATCATGCGGCCGATCCCGATGACCGGGACGGCGCTGCGGATCCACTACACGCTGGCGTGCACATGGGCGCGCGACCTGCGGATGCGACCCCCCGAGCCCGCGGCGGACGTCGAGGCGGCGCTGCGGCGGTGCGTCGAACGGCTCGACGCGGCGATGGAGGATCCGCTCTTCGAGGAACGGTGGCGCGGCGACCCGGATCTCCACCCGATCCTGGGGTCGCTGGACGACGCGCTGGCGGCGTTCCGCGGCGATCAGCAGCAGGCCCTCGCCAGCTCACCGGGCCCGGATCCTCGCCGGCAGCAGGCCCTCGCGCAGCGCGGCTCGCAGGAGGACGGTCAGCCCAGCACGGTCAGCCCAGCACGGTCAGCAGCTGAGTCGCGCGGGTGAGCACGACATAGAGCGTGGCCCGGCCGGTGGCGGACTCCCGCTCGATCTCGCCCGGCCGCACCACCACGATCCCGTCGAACTCCAGGCCCTTGGTGTCCAGACCGGTCAGCACCACGACGCGGTCCTCCCCCGAGGGGGGGACCGAGGAGTCGATCGCCCCGCGCGCGTGCGGGGCGTCCCCGGCGAGCTCGGGCCACGAGGCGACCCAGGCGTTCACCTCGGATCTCCGGGCCACCGGCACGACCACGCCGACCGTGCCGCCGACCTCGGCGGCCATCGACACGACGGCCTGGCGCGCCGCGGCCTCCAGGTCGTCCACCTCCGGCCGCACGATGGGCTCCGTCCCGGTCGACCGGATCGCGGTGGGCAGGTCGGCGTCCAGGCCCACCCGGTCGGCGTACGCCGCGGCATGGGCGTAGATCTCGGCCGAGTTCCGGTAGTTGGTCGAGAGGTGGAAGGTGTGCCACGGCTTGCCCGCGAGGGCGGCGTCCCGCGACGCCGCGGACTCCTCCGGCACCGGCCACGAGGACTGCGCCGGGTCACCGACGACCGTCCAGGTGGCTGCGCGCCCGCGCCGCCCGACCATCCGCCACTGCATGGGCGTCAGGTCCTGCGCCTCGTCGACGAGCACGTGCGCGTAGGGGTCGTCCTCGAGGCGGTGGGTGGGCGGCGCCCAGGCCCGTCCGCTGGGGGCGTACTCGCGATCCGCCGCCGTCGTCAGCTCCACCAGGTCGACGCCACCCTCACCGGCGGTGAGGGTGTCGTCGCGCTCGTGATCGGCGTCGCTGCTCAGCGGGACGTCGCCCAACAGATAGCGCAGCTCATCGACCAGCGGCACGTCCTCCACCGCCAGCGCGTGGGTGTCCGGTTCACCGGCCCCGGAGGCGCTCGGCCAGGACTTGAGGAGCAGCCGCTGCTCCTCCGCGGACAACACCCCCTCGCTCACGCGCGAGAGCAGATCGGGCTCGCGCAGCCAGCCGAGCACCTCGAGCGCGGTCAGCGGGGGCCACCAGGCGGCGGCGAAGTCGACGAAGCGCGGGTCGGAGAGGAGGTCGCCCTCGAGCTGCTCGCGGCCACGCTCGCGGCCGCGCTCGCTGCTCACCTGGCGCCACAGGGCGTCGGCGAGCGCCTTCGCCACGCGCGGCAGCTGCCGGTTGCGCCGGCCCTGCGCCATGAGCTGGCGGCGGACCCGTCCCAGGGAGCCGCGTTCGAGCGTGAGCACCTCGTCGCGCCAGAAGACCCGAAACTCGCTCCCCCCGCCGGGTGCCTGCTGGCGCGCGAGACGGCTCAGCACCTCGGCCATCCGGGCGGAGCCCTTCACATCGGCGACCGCGGGTTCGTCGTGCCGGGTCGCCCGCACTCCCTCGACGACCTCGCCCAGCGAGCGCAGCGCCACGGCCGTCTCGCCGAGGCTGGGCAGCACGCGCTCGATGTAGCGCATGTAGACACCGCTGGGCCCCACCACGAGGACGCCGCCGGACTCGTAGCGGCGCCGGTCGGTGTAGAGCAGGTAGGCCGCCCGGTGCAGCGCGACGACCGTCTTGCCGGTGCCGGGCCCGCCGGAGATCTGCACGACGCCGCGGGCGGGCGCGCGGATCGCCAGGTCCTGCTCGGCCTGGATGGTGGCGACGATCGAGTGCATCGACCGGTCGCGGGCCCGCGAGAGCTGCGCCATCAGGGCGCCCTCACCGATCACGGGCAGGTCCACGCCGCGCTCGGCCGCCGTGTCGGCATCCAGCAGCTCGTCCTCCACGCCGAGGACCCGGCGTCCGCGCGACTGGAGCACCCGGCGGCGCAGCACCCCCTGCGGCTCAGCCGCCGTGGCCTGGTAGAAGACCGCGGCCGCCGGGGCGCGCCAGTCCACCAGCAGGACGTCGCGGTGCTCGTCGCGCAGCCCGATCCGGCCGATGTAGCGGGCCTCGGAATCGCGCTCGGGGTCGAGGTCGAGGCGACCGAAGACCAGCCCCTCGTGGGCGGCGTCGAGCTGGGCGATCCGGCGGGCCGCCTGGTAGACCATCGCGTCCCGCTCGACGAGCCCGCCCTCGTGCCCCAGCGTCCCGCGGTAGTGGCCCTCGCGCGCCAGCGCCTGCGCCGCCTCGGTCGAGGTCGTCAGGCGCGCGTCGACGCGGTCGACGAAGACCTGCTCCGTCGCGATCTCGCGTGCGACCAGGCCCCCCTCGTCGGGGCCGCCCCCGTCGCCCCTCGCCTGCGCCGGGGCCCCCGGCTCGTGCTCGGCCACCGCTCCTCCGTCCGGCTCGGCCCCTCACCCCAGCAGCGAGGAAACAAGGCAGGAACCCTACCCGCTCCCGGTCGCGCCGGGCGACGTCAGCGGTCCTGCTGACCCCGCGGGCGGCCGAGGAACGCGGCGATGGCTTCCTGTGCCTCCGCCGAGGCAAAGAGCGCGGCCGACCGCGCGGCGACGTCATCGGCCCGCTCGTCGAACCGGGCGAGCAGGTCGCGGGTGAGCAGGGCCTTGGTCTCACGCAGCCCCTGCGGCACCCCGCTGACCAGGGACGTCAGCACGTCCTCGACGGCCGCGTCGAGGCCCTCGAGGGCGACGGCACGGGTGACCAGCCCCATCGAGACAGCGTCGGCGCCGGTGAAGACCTCGCCCCCCAGCGCTGCCAGGGAGGCCGCCCGCGGGGTCAGGCGGGGCAGCACGGTCAGGGAGATCACGGCCGGGGCGAGCCCGAGCCTCACCTCGGACAGCGCGAAGGTGGCGTCCTCAGCGGCGACCACGACGTCGGTGGCCGCGACGATCCCGATGCCGCCGGCGCGCACCGGGCCGGCGAGACGGGCCACGTACGGCTTGGTGGAGGCGAGGATCCGGCGCTGGACGTCGAGGATGGCCCGGGGGCCGTCCTCGGACGCCCCCTGGCTCGCCTCGGAGAGGTCGGCCCCGGAGCAGAAGACCCGGCCGGCGGAGCGCAGCAGCACCGCTCGGACCGAGCGGTCGGCCTCGGCGCGCTCGATGGCGCCCACCAGCTCGGCGACCAGCCGCCGCGAGAGGGCGTTCCGGTTGTGCGGCGAGTCCAGCGTCAGGATCGCCACGGCGTCCTGCGGGCCGGCGACCTCGTAACGGACCAGCTCCTCCGGCGGCGCGCCGGCTCCTCCCTCGCTCATGCGCCGCATCCTGCCAAAGCGTGCCCCGGATCGACCCCGGGGCCCGCGCGGTGCCGCGCGCCCATCCGGACGCCGCCCCGCGACGGATGGCACCCATGGCGACGTTGCGTGACCCGACCTCCCGCCCGCGCGCGTTCGCGGCGGGGATCCTGGCGACGGTCGTGGGCATGGCTGCCGGCCACCTCGTGGCCTCGCTCGGCAACGTGGAGTCCTCGCCCGTGCTCGCCGTGGGCGCGACGGTGATCGACGCGACGCCGACGCCGGTGAAGGAGTTCGCGATCCGCACGTTCGGGACGAACGACAAGCCGATCCTGATCGCCGGCGTCATCGTCGTCACCCTGCTGCTCGCCGGGCTGATCGGGCTCGTCGGGCGCTCCCGGCTGCGGCTCGGCGTCGGGCTCCTGGTGGCGCTGGTGGCCCTCGCCGGCGCCGCCGCGCTGCTGCGCCCGACCGCCTCGCCTCTGTCCCTGCTGCCCCCGGTCGTCGCCGCGCTCGTGGGGGTGGCGGCCTACCTCGCGCTCCTGCGCGGGACGCCGGCGCGCCTGGTGCCGGTCGCTGCATCCTCCGGGCGCGCGCACGACTCCGGGGACGCCGGCGCGCGCGGCCAGAGCCGGCGCGGCTTCCTCATCCTCGCCGCCGCGACCGCCGCGGTCGCCGCGGTGCTGGGAGGCACCGGGCAGCTGATCCGGCGGGCGAAGACGCGGATCGCCGACGTGGCGCTTCCGGCCCCGAGCAGACCGGCACCGGCGCTCCCGACGGGCCTGGAGGAGCGCGGCGGCGCCTTCTCGGGCATCACCGACTTCCGCACCTCCACCGAGGACTTCTACCGCGTCGACGTCAACCTCGCGGTGCCCGTGGTCGACGCCGAGAGCTGGACGCTCACCGTGGACGGCGCGGTCGACAACGCGCTGCAGATCACCTTCGCCGAGCTGCTCGAGATGCCCATGATCGAGCGCGACATCACGATGACCTGCGTCAGCAACGACGTCGGCGGCACGTACGTGGGCAGCGCCCGCTGGCTCGGCGTACCGATCGGCGACATCCTGGACCGCGCCGGCGTCCGCTCGGGTGTGGACCAGATCCTCGCGACCGCCGTCGACGGCTTCACCATCTCCACGCCGCTCGCGGTGGCCACCGACGGCCGGGACTGCCTGATCGTCGTGGGCATGAACGGCGAGCCGTTGCCCCGCGAACACGGGTTCCCGGTGCGGATGCTCACGCCCGGCATCTACGGCTTCGTCGGCAGCATGAAGTGGCTCGAGCGTCTCACGCTGACGACGTACGCGGACCAGATGGCGTACTGGACCGAGCGCGACTGGGCGATCGACGCACCGGTCAAGATCGCCAGCCGCATCGACACCCCGGGGCCCCTGGCCAGCCTCGAGGCGGGGGAGAACGTGCTCGGCGGGGTCGCCTGGGCGCAGCGGCGCGGCGTGGCCACGGTCGAGGTCCGCATCGACGGCGGGCAGTGGCAGCCCGGGCAGCTCGGGCCGGACGCCGGGGTCGACTACTGGCGGCAGTGGTTCCTGCGCTGGGACGCCGCGCCCGGCCAGCACCTGGTGGCCGTCCGGGCGACCACCGAAGACGGCGAGGTGCAGAGCGCCGCTCGCGCGCGCCCCTTCCCCGACGGCTCCAGCGGCATCCAGGAAATCGTGGTGAACGTGTCCTGACGTCTGCTCGGTCCGACCCCGGATCCCGCCCGAGGGCGGCAAAAGGTGGGCTTCCGGCCCATCCGACACGCCGGCCGCACCGAACCCCACCTGACAGACCCTCGACCGCAACCCGAAAGGCTTCACCATGAATCGCACGATCCTTCGCCGCACCGGCGGCGTGGCCGCCCTCGCCCTGTCCATGTCCGTCGGCCTGGCGGCCTGCGGCGGCGACGAGGAGTCCGCGAGCTCGTCGTCGGAAGAGACCACCTCCGAGCCCTCGGAGACCACCGAGGCCGCCGGCCCGGCCGACCAGGTCTTCGGTCCCGGCTGCTCGGCCGTGCCGACCACGGGCGCCGGCTCCGTCGAGGGCATGGCCACCGAGCCGGTCGCCTCCGCCGCGAGCGCGAACCCGCTGCTGACCACCCTGGTGACCGCCGTTGGCGAGGCCCAGCTGGTCGACACCCTGAATGGCGCCGAGGCCCTCACCGTGTTCGCCCCGACCGACGACGCGTTCGCCGAGATCCCGAAGAAGGACCTCAACGCGCTCCTCGCCGACCAGGACCAGCTCACCGCCGTGCTCACGCACCACGTGGTCGGCGAGCAGCTCACCCCCGAGAACCTCGCGGGCGAGCAGGAGACGCTGAACGGTGACACCCTCACGATCGAGGGCTCCGGCGAGGAGTTCACGGTCGGCGACGAGCAGGCCGCCGTCCTCTGCGGCAACATCCCGACCGCCAACGCCACGGTGTATGTCATCGACAGCGTGCTGATGCCCTGATCGTCGGACCAGCCGAGCGTCGGAACATCCCCGCGATGTACAGGTTCTGGGACGAACCGGGACACTGGTGACCGTGGACCAGCTTCGACCTCTCGGCAGCGCCGACGCCCCGCACGCCGGCGGGGCGTCGGCCGCCGCCGACGGCCCACCCGACCCCTCAGCGCTGCTCGTCCGCAGCGCCGGGGGCGATCAAGCCGCCTTTGCTGCCCTGTACGACGTGATGGCCGGCCGGGCCTTCGGGCTCGCGGTCCGCGTGATCCGCGACCGGTCGCAGGCCGAGGAGGTCCTCCAGGAGGTGTTCCTCGAGCTGTGGCGAACAGCGGCGAGGTTCGACCCCGAGCGTGGCTCGGCGACGGCCTGGGTGCTGACCCTGGTGCACCGCCGGTCCGTGGATCGGGTCCGGTCCGCCGAGGCCACCAACCGCCGCGACACCACCTACCACCAGCACAACGCCGCGGTCGAGCACGACACCACCGCCGAGGCCGCCCACGCCTCGCTCGAGCGACACCGGGTCCGCAAGGCCCTGAACGCCCTGACCGGGGTGCAGCGGGAGGCTGTCGAGCTCGCCTACTTCGGCGGTCTCACCCACACAGAAGTGGCCGGACGCCTCGACCTTCCGGTCGGCACGGCCAAGACCCGGATCCGGGATGGACTGATCCGGCTACGAGACGCGATGGGAGTAGGACAGTGAACGAGTCTCACGACGCCTCGATACACGCGCTCGTCGGCGCCTACGCCATCGACGCGCTGGATGACGCCGAGCGCACCGAGTTCGAGGAGCACCTCACCGCCTGCGGCCACTGCCAGGCGGAGGCGGCCAGCCTGCACGAGACCGCCGCGGTGCTGGGTGGGGACGGGACGCTGGAGCCGCCCGACTCCGTGCGCCGCAAGGTGCTGGCCGGCATCGCCACGTCCGGTCCGCAGGAGTCCCGCACCGAGCCGCCCTCGCCCAGCACCCCGTGGGACACCCCCGTCGGCGCCCCGGACCCGCCCCGGGCGGCGCGGGACGACGAGCCCGCCGGCCGGGCGATCCCGTTCGACCGCCGCCGCCGCTTCCGCTTCGCCGCCGCCGCCGTGGCCGCGGCCGTGATCGCCGCGATCGGCGTCGGCACCGTCGTGGTCAACCAGGCGGACGACGACGCACCGATCGCGGCCCAGCCGACGCTCGCCGAACGCGTGCAGGAGGCCGACGACGCGCAGGAGGTGGCGGTCGAGCTCGACGGCGGCGCCAAGGCCACCGTCTACCGCTCCGCCTCGATGAACCGCGCCGTGGTCGTCACCCAGAACATGCCGCCCCCGCCCAAGGGCATGGTCTACGAGCTGTGGTTGGACGACCGCGAGAAGGGGTACACCCCCGCCGGGCTGATGTCGACCACGTCCGACCAGACGCTGGTGCTGCAGGGCGATGCCGCCCGAGCGACCCAGGTGGGGATCACGGTCGAGCCCGCTCAGGGCTCCCGCGTGCCCACGTCGGAACCGATCGTCGTGTTCCCCTTCGACTCCGAGCCGGCGTGAGCGCCGCCTGCCGCGTGAGCCAGGACCACAGATGACCGGCCCCGAACGCTCTCCCGCGCCCGAACCCCCGGCTCGCGGAGGGACGGCCCCCGAGCACGTGGCCGTCGTCGGCTCCGGCGTCGCCGGGCTCCTGGCCGCCCACGTGCTCGCCCGCCGCTGCCACGTCACGCTCTACGAGGCCGACGACCGGCTCGGCGGACACGCCGACACGCACCAGGTCGGCACCGGCTCGAACCGGGTCGACGTCGACACGGGCTTCATCGTGCACAACGAGCGCACCTACCCCCAGCTGCTGCGCCTCTTCGCCGAGCTCGGCATCGAGACGCAGGACTCGGAGATGTCGATGTCGGTGCGCGATGACGACCACGGCCTCGAGTGGGCCGGGGCGCTCGGCGTCGGCGGGCTCTTCCCGACCTGGCACAACCTCGCCAAGCCGGCATACCTGCGGATGCTGGCCGAGATCCCCCGGTTCCACCGGATGGCGCGGCGGCTGGTCGCGGCGGACCCGGCCGACGACCCCGCCGACGATCTGGAGACGCTCGGCAGCTTCCTCGACCGCGGCCGCTTCTCCCGGACGTTTCGCACCGAGTTCATGGAGTCGCTGGTGGCCTGCGTGTGGTCGACCGACCCGGCGTATGCCCTCGACTACCCGGCCCGCTACCTCTTCACCTTCCTCGAGCACCACGGCATGCTCGGCGTCTTCGGCTCACCGCGCTGGCGCACGGTCACCGGCGGCTCGAGCGCCTACGTCGAGCGCGTCGCGGCCGGGATCCACGACGTGCGCACGGGCACGAAGGTGACCTCGATCGACGAGACCGCCGACGCGGTCCTGGTCACCGACGGCAACGGGGCGACCGAGTCCTACGGCGCCGCCGTCGTGGCCACCCACCCGCACCAGGCGCTGGCCATGCTCGCCGACCCGACGCCGGCGCAGCGCGAGGTGCTCGGCGCGATCACCTACTCCCCGAACACCACCCAGCTGCACACCGACGAGCGCCTGCTGCCGCGGCACCGCCGCGCGCGGGCCTCGTGGAACTACCTGCGGCGGGACCGCGGCGCGGTCACCGTCACCTACGACCTGACCCGGCTGATGCGGCTGCCCGTCGCCACTGCGGGACCGTACGCGGGCAAGCGGATGCTGGTCACCCTCGGCGGCGCGGACCTGGTCGACCCGGGCGCCGTGATCGACACGATGGAGTACGAGCACCCGCTCTACACCCCGGCGTCGGTCGCCGCGCAGCGCCGCCTGCCCGAGTGCGACACGGACCGGGTCGTGCTCGCCGGCGCGTGGCACGGCTGGGGCTTCCACGAGGACGGCGCCCGCTCCGGCGTGGACGCCGCCGGGCGCCTCGGCGTCGACTGGGCGCACGAGACGGGCCGGCCGCCCGCCGTGCCCACCCCGGCGCTCTACGCGACCGAGATCGTGCACACCCGCCGCAAGCCGTGGCGGCGATCCTTCACGCAGCGCAACCACATCTGGCTGGTCGACCTCGACCACCTGCCCCACCACGGCCGCCTCGGCACCTTCGAGGGCCGCGACCACCTCGGCGACCCCGGGGCGAGCATCCGCGACAACGTCGCGGCGTTCCTCTCCCTTCACGGCATCGCGCTCGACAGCGACGAGCACGGCCGCGGCCGGGTGCTGATGGCCGCGAACGCCCGCGCCTTCGGCTACTGCTTCAACCCGATCAGCGTGCACTGGTGCCACGCCGGCGACGGCGCACCGCTCGCCACGGTCGTCGAGGTGCACAACACCTACGGCGACCGGCACGCCTACCTCGTCCACCCCGACGCCCAGGGTCGCGCGGCGGTGGACAAAGCCATGTACGTCTCGCCGTTCCACGCCACCGACGGCCGCTACGAGCTGGCGGTCCCCGTGCCCGGCGACCGGCTCGACATCGCCGTCACGCTGCGCACGGGTGCGACGTCGGTCGACGGCGAGGCCACGTTCTCCGCGGCCCTGCGGGGCCGCCGCGTCGCCGCCTCCCCGCGGCGCGCCGCTCCGGCCGCCCTCCTCGGCTCGCTCCAGATCCGCCTGCACGGCGTCTGGCTCTGGCTGCGGAGACTGCCGGTGCGGCCACGACCCCACCACGATCACCAGGAAGGTGTCCGATGACGGCCCAGCCCGACCACTTCTCCCCGCCCGCGGTCGACCTCCCCTCCGGCCTGCCGGTCGGGGACCCGCGGCCGGACCCCGCGACCTGGGACGCCCTCGGCCCCTACCCCTCCGGAGCGAAGGCCCTGGTGGCCGCCCGGATCGCGGAGAAGCTCTTCCGCGCCGCGCTGCGGCGCCTGCACGTCAGCGTGCACCTGCCCGCGGCCGACGGCGGCGTCGACACCCTCGGCCTCGGCGGCCCGTCGATGACCGTGCGGCGGCGCGAGGAGTTCTTCGCCCGGGTCGGCAACGACGGGCTGATCGGCTTCGGCGAGGCCTACCTCACCGGCGCCTGGGACTCCTCGGACCTCGGCGGGTTCCTCACCGTGCTCGCCGCCGACATGGCGTCGCTGGTGCCCCGGCCGCTGCAGACCCTGCGCTCGGCGTACGTGCGCCGGCCCCCTCGGCACCAGAAGAACTCCCAGGACCAGGCACGAGGCAACATCTCGCACCACTACGACCTGTCCAACGCCATGTTTGAGGTCTTTCTCGACGACACGCTGAGCTACTCCTCGGCGCTCTTCGACACCTCGACCTATCCCTCGCCCACCGACCACCGCGCCGGGGGCGTGACCGTCGCGGTCCCCCCGGAGCCCGAGAGCGACCTCGCCGAGGCGCAGGGCCGCAAGATCGAGCGACTTCTCGACGCGACCCGCGTCGTCGAGGGCACCCGCATCCTCGAGATCGGCACCGGCTGGGGCGAGCTGGCCATCCGCGCAGCGCGCCGCGGCGCGACCGTGCACTCGGTGACCCTGTCCACCGAGCAGCAGCAGATGGCCCGCGACCGGATCGCGGCGGCGGGCTTCTCGCACGCCTGCGAGGTCGAGCTGTGCGACTACCGCGCGGTGCGGGGCCAGTACGACGTGGTGCTCTCGGTCGAGATGATCGAGGCGGTCGGCTGGGAGTACTGGGACACCTACTTCGCCACCCTCGACGCGCGGCTGGCGGCGGGCGGCCGCGTCGGGATCCAGGCCATCCTGATGCCGCACGAGCGGATGCTCGCCACCCGGCGCACCTGGACGTGGATCAACAAGTACATCTTCCCCGGTGGCTTCCTGCCGTCGGTGGAGGCGATCGACGTCTCGCTGCGCACCCACACCGGGCTGCGCGTCGAGAGCCGCTTCGCCATGGGCAGCCACTACGCCGAGACGCTGCGGCAGTGGGACCGCCAGTTCCTGGACCGCGCCGAGCAGGTGCGCCGACTCGGGTTCGACGACACGTTCCTGCGGATGTGGCACTTCTACCTGGAGTACTCGCGCGCCGGCTTCGCGTCGTCCTACCTCGACGTCGAACAGCTGGTGTTCTCCCGCCCCGGCGATCAGGACGCGGGTCGATGAGCGCCCCGGTCGCCGAGCAGCTCGCCGAGGCGCTGCGCCCGGTCCTGCGCGGTGATCTGCCGGTACGGCTGCGGGCCTGGGACGGCTCGGAGGCCGGGCCGGTGGGCGCGCCGCTCGTCGAGCTGCGCACGCCCGACGTGCTGCGCCGGCTGCTGTGGCACCCGGGCGAGCTGGGAGCGGCGCAGGCCTACGTGACGGGCGAGCTCGAGGTGCACCACGACCTCGACGACGCGCTGACCCACGCCTGGGCCGTCGCGGCCGAGCGCGGCCTGGGCGGCGTCCGCCCGTCGGCCCGGGCGGTGCTCGACGCCCTCCGCGCGCTGCGCTCCCTCGGCGGGATGGGCAGGCCGCTGCCGAAGCCGGCCTCGCAGGCCGACGTCGGGGGCCGGCTGCACTCGACGCGGCGGGACCGCCGGGCGATCAGCTTCCACTACGACCTCTCCAACGAGTTCTACGCCGCCATCCTCGAGGACTGCATGGCCTACTCCTCGGGCTACTGGACCGCCGAGGAGGACGACCCGACCTACTCCGGCGAGGACGCCCAGCGCGACAAGCTCGACCTGGTCTGCCGCAAGCTCGGGCTGGAACCGGGGATGCGCTTCCTGGACGTCGGCTGCGGCTGGGGGTCGCTGTCGCTGCACGCGGCCGAGCACTACGGCGCGCAGGTCGTCGGGGTGACGATCTCCTCCGAGCAGCGGACGTTCATCGAGGAGCGGGTCGCCGAGCGGGGGCTCGAGGCACAGGTCGACGTCCGGCTCCTGGACTATCGGGAGGTGCCCACGACGTTCGGAGAGGGCACCTTCGACGCGGTCGGCTCCATCGAGATGGGCGAGCACGTCGGCGAGAGGAACTACGCCACCTACGCCGGGGTGCTGCACGACAGCGTCCGTCCCGGCGGCCGGGTGCTGATCCAGCAGATGTCCCGCGCCGGACGGCACCCGGGTGGGGGGCCCTTCATCGAGCAGTTCATCGCCCCGGACATGACGATGCGTCCCGTCGGCGAGACCGTGGCCTTCCTGGAGCGCGCCGGGCTGGAGGTCCGCGACGTGCACGGGCTGCGCGAGCACTACGTGCGCACGGTGGGTGCCTGGCTGGAGCGCTTCGAGAAGAACCTGCCGCGCCTCACGGCGCTGGTCGGCGAGGAGGTCGTGCGCGTGTGGCGGCTCTACCTCGTGGGCGGCGCGATGGCCTTCCGCGACGGCCGGATGGGCGTGGACCAGATCCTCATGGTCCGGCCCGACGGGGCGCACACGCTGCCGTGGCAGCGCGCCCGGTGACCGATAGCGTCGGCACATGACCACCACCGGGGCCGTCGTCGGCTCGCTCCTCGTCGGGCTGTTGACCGTGCTGGTCCTGATGGCCGCGACGGCCCTGCGCGCCCGTCAGCTCGGCAAGGTGGCCGTCGTCGACGTGGCCTGGGGCGCCGGCTTCGTGCTGGTCGCGCTCGTGGCCGCCGTCTGGGGCCAGGCGACGGCCGGCGCGACCGGTGCCGATGCCGCCCCGGACGTCGTCCGGCGCTGGCTCGTGGCCGTGCTCGTCGCCTGCTGGGGGCTCCGGCTCGCCTGGCACGTGCGCGGCCGCGCCCTGGGCGAGCACCAGGGCGCGGAGGACCCCCGCTACCAGCAGATGCTGGGCGGCTCGCTGCCCGAGGTCGGCCTGGGGGTCGCGGTGCGCCGGGTCTTCGCCGTGCAGGGCGTCGCCCTGTGGTTGGTCTCGGTGCCGGTCATGGTCGGCGCGGCCCTGCCCGCCGACTGGTGGGCCCTCCTGCCGCTGGGCGTCGCCGTGTGGGCCCTGGGGCTGACCTTCGAGACGGTCGGCGACCGTCAGCTGGCGGCGTACAAGCGGCAGCCCCGCGAGGAGCGGCCGCCCGTGATGGACCGGGGACTCTGGGCGTGGACCCGGCACCCCAACTACTTCGGCGACGCCTGCGTGTGGTGGGGGCTGTGGCTCGCCGCCGGGCTCTCGTCCGGGCCGGTCGCCGGGATCGCCACGGTGCTGGCGCCGGTCGCGATGACGTTCTTCCTGCGCAACGCCACTGGGGCGAAGCTGCTCGAGCAGGAGATGATGAAGCGCCCCGGCTATCCGGAGTACGCCGAGCGCACTCCCATGTTCGTGCCGCGGCCCCCGCGCCGTCGCTGATCGCGGCGGCACGGGGGCCGGGGCGGGTCGAGCTGCTCCTGCCTGGTGCGGCTCTCGGGCTGGGGCTCAGCCCTCCTCAGCGGGTGCCGTGTAGCTCTTGGCGTCCTCGGAGATGAAGAGCTCGCCCTGCTGGTCGATGCCGCCCGGGGTCTTCAGGTTCGCGACCCCGATGTAGACCTCGCGCGTCGCCGGGGCGCCCGGCTGGGAGAAGTCCAGGTCCGCGACGAGCTTGTCGGTGTCGATAGAGTCGGACTCCTCGAGCGCCTGCGTGACGCCCTCGCGGGTCAGGTCGTCGCAGGTCTTCTCCAGCAGCTGGCCCCACAGCTCGCCGATCGCGTAGCCGTAGGGGATGCCCCCGTTCGGCGGGGCGTCGGCGCCCAGCTCCTCGTAGGCCTTGGCCACCTTCTGTGCCGCCGGCACGTCGGAGGAGTACGGCGTCGCGCTCGCGACCAGGTAGAAGTTCTCCAGCGCCGCCGCCGTCTGCTTGGTGAGGATCTGCGGGCTGAAGGTCGGGTTGTTGCCGACCAGCGGCACGTTGAGGTTCAGCTGCGCGGACACCAAGGACGCGGAGAGCGTCTGCGCCGGGGTGGTGGTCAGGCCGATCGCCTTGACGCCCTTGCCCTTGAGGCCGGTGACGACGTTGCGCAGGTCGCTGTCGGTCGGCAGGACCTTGACCTTCGCCAGCTTGATGTCGTGCTGCTCGGCGAAGTACTCCGCACCGAGCAGGCCGTTCTCGCCGTACTCGCCCTCGAGGTAGATGTAGCCGACCGTGTCACCCTCCTTGATGTCCCCCCGCTCGAGCAGGAAGGAGAGCCCGTTGATCATCTCCACGTCGTAGGTGGTGCCGGGGATGATGATGTAGGGGTTCTCGAGGATGAACGACGACCAGGACAGCGCCACGACGGTGGTCTCGTTGTCCTGGTACTGCTGGTCCAGAGCCGCGTTGATCGGCGAGCCGAGGATCTGCATGAAGCCGAGCACCTGCGGCTCGAGCTCCTGGTACTGCACGACGCCGGTGTCCGCGTCGTAGCCGCTGTCCCGGACCACCAGCTCGATCTGACGGTCGCAGACACCCCCGTTGGCGTTGACCTCGTTGGCCCAGATCTTGTGGCCGTTGACGGCCCCGGTGCCGAGCTCGACGAAGGGGCCGCTCTGGTCGGTGAGGACGCCGAGCTTGATCGCGTCCTCCGAGACGCCGGGACCGGCGCCGCCGTCCCCGCCGCTGCTGGCCTTGTCGCTGGCACACCCGGCGACGGCGAGCGAGCCGGCCAGCGCGAGCGCCACGAGCGATCGTGGTGACTTCATGGATCTCTCCTTTGGTGAATCCAGCGCTGCTGGTCAGCGACTGAAGCGTGCGGTGATACGCCTGCCGATGGCGGCCAGGCCTCCAGGTTCGAAGATGACGATGATGACGATCAGCGACCCGTAGGCGAAGGAGGTCAACACGGCCGGGGTGAAACCACGGCCTCCCCCGGTCAACGCCTCGAGCACCGGCACGTTCGGGACCAGCAGCTGGAGGGCCAGCGGCAGCCCGAAGACGAAGAAGGCGCCCACGACGGCCCCCCAGATCGAGCCGAGACCACCGATGAGGACCATCGCCAGGAGGCTGATGGCGACCACGATCGACCAGGAGCCCTCGAACTCGTTCTCGTCGGCCTTGAGGATGCCGAACCACATGATCGTCATGGCGCCGGCCAGGCCCGCGTAGGCGGACGACACGGCGAATGCCTGGGCGCGAGCCCAGGCGACGTTGACCCCCATCGCCGCCGCGGACGCCGGGTTGTCCCGCACCGCCCGCCAGGATCGCCCCGGGCGGGAGCGGACGGCACCGGTGGCCAGGACCGCCGCGCCGGCGACGAAGGCCAGGAAGAGGTACCACAGGCGCTCCTGCGGGCCCATCGGGACGCCGAGCAGCGAGAAGTCGGGGTCGTTGGAGGTGAAGGAGAATCCCCCGACGGTGAAGGACGGGGTCGGCCGCCCGGTGGCGGCGCCGCCCGTGAGCTCGCTGAAGCGCTGGCCGAGGTAGAGGCCGACGAAGACCAGCGCCAGCGTGGCCACTCCCAGGTAGATGCCGCCGACGCGCCCGGAGACCGGCGCGAAGGCCAGGCCGGCGCCGGCGCTCACCAGCACGGCGAGGATGAGGGCCAGGAGCGGCGGCCACCCCAGGCCGACGAGGTCGGGGTCCGGGTCCGCGTCGGCCAGGACGGCGTAGACCGTGGCGCCCAGGAGCATGAAGAACGGGGTGCCCAGCGACAGCTGCCCGCAGTGACCGATCAGCATGGTCAGGCCGATCGCGGCGACCGCTCCCACCATGGCGAACTCGCCGACGCGAAGCCAGACCGCGGACAGGTACAGCGGCAGCGCCAGGACGACCAGCAGGCCCAGTCCGCCGGCGACGAGGATGATCAGGCGGTTGGTCAACCAGCCGGGTCGGGCGCCCTGCCGGGACGCCTTCGAGCCGTTCCCCTGCTCCCCCGAGGGTTCTCCGGAGCTCTCGCCCGGCGGCTTCTCGCGCGTCTCAGACACGAGACACCTCCCGGCTTCCGAAGAGCCCCGAGGGGCGATAGACGAGGACCACGAGCATCACCAGGAAGACGGCCACCTTGGAGAAGTCGAAGGACACGTACTGGCTGATGTATGCCTCGGTGAGGCCCACGATGAAGCCGCCCAGCACGGCGCCGCCCACCGAGTCGAGGCCGCCGATGATGGCGGCGGGGAACGCGACCAGCGCCAGGGCGTGGGTCGCCCGGGAGACGCCGGAGCCGGAGAAGTCCGGGGTCGCGAGGAACAGGACGGCGATCCCGGCGAGCAGACCCGCCACGAGCCAGGCCGTCGCGGTGATCTGCGAGTTGCGGATCCCCATCAGCGACGCGGCCTCGCGGTTCTCGGCCTGCGCACGCATCGCGAGGCCCCAGTTGGTGTAGCGGAAGAGCGCCAGCAGGCCACCGATGATGACCAGCCCGGCCGCGAGGGCCACGATCTGGCCCCTCAGTACCGACAACCCGCCGATGCTGATCACCTCGTTGGCCCAGGGCGCCCGCAGGAAGGGCGTCGTGGTGCCCAGGCGCCGGGCGAGCTCCTCCAGGATCACGACGTCGACACCGATGGTGAGCAGCACCAGGGAGATCGGGTCCGCGTTGCGGACGCGCGAGACGAGCAGCCGCTCGATCGCCAGGGCGAGCAGGCCGGCCCCCGCCACCCCGAGAATGGCACCGATGGCGAACCCGAACGCGTCAGAGAAGCGGAACGCGAGGTAGCCGCCCGCGAGCACCAACGAGCCGTGCGCGAAGTTCACCACCCCGGTGGCGCGGAAGATGATGACGAAGCCCAGCGCGAGGAGCGCGTAGACCGCGCCCCGGCCCGCGCCGTTGATGGTCAGCTGCAGGAACGTCTCCATCAGGTCTCCCTGCCCTCCGGTGACGGGTCCCCGGGTGCACCGGCGCCCTTCTTGGCCGCTTTGGCGGCCCTGGCCGCCTGGTCGTCGGCACCCACGTCGCCGAGGTAGGCCCGGATCACCTCCGGGTCCTGCCGCACCACGGACGGGGCGCCGTCCGCGATCCGCTTGCCGAAGTCGAGGACCGTGACGTGGTCGGCGATGCCCATGACCAGCGACATGTCGTGCTCGACCAGCAGCACCGAGATGCCGAGCTCGTCGCGGATGTCGGTGATGACCTCGGCCATCACCGCGGTCTCGGCGTCATTCATGCCCGCCGCCGGCTCGTCGAGCATCAGCAGCGTCGGCTCGGTGGCGAGTGCCCGCGCGACGTCGACGCGCTTCTGGTCGCCGTAGGACAGCTCGGCGACCGGCCGGGCCAGGTGCTCGTCCAGGCCGAGGAAGCGACAGATGTCGACAGCCCGCTGCATGTGCCGGTCCTGCTCCCTGCGCATCCCGGGGATCCGCAGTCCCGCCCTCATGAAGCCACCCGAGGTGAGCGCGTGACGCCCGAGCATCACGTTGTCGAGCACCGTGACGTGCCCCGAGAGCGCGACGTTCTGGAAGGCGCGGCCCACTCCGAGGTGGACGAGCGTGTGCGGTCGGCGGCCGGTCAGCTCGTCGTCGCCGTAGCGGACCGAGCCCTTGTCGAGCCCGTAGAGCCCGGAGATCACGTTGAAGCAGGTCGACTTGCCGGCACCGTTCGGCCCGATCAGGGCGTGGATCGTGCCGGGCTGCACGGTGAAGGACACGGAGTCCAGGGCGGTCACGCCGCCGAAGCGGACGACCACGTCCGCCACGCGCAGCACCGGGATGTCGGAGGACCGCCGGGACGCCGAGGGGTCCTTCGTGGCGCCGGCGGCGCTGGTCGTCTCGCTCATCCGGACCACCTCTCGAGGCGAGGTCGGTCGGCCCGGGGGGTCTCGGGCCCGGCGTCGGCGCCCGGCTCCAGGTGCTTGTGACTGTGGCCGCCGAGGTAGAGCTCGCTGATCTCGTCGGAGTCGGCGAGGTCGGCCGCCTTGCCGGCCATGGCGATCTTGCCCACCTCGAGCACCACGGCGCGGTGCGCGACCCGTAGCGCCATGGCGGCGTTCTGCTCGACCAGCACCACGGGCGTGCCCTGCCCGTTGATCGCAGCCACGATCTCGCCGATCTGGTCGATCAGTTTGGGTGCGAGGCCGAGGGAAGGCTCGTCGAGGAGCAGCACCCGGGGCTCGGCCATCAGCGCCCGGCCGATCGCGAGCATCTGCTGCTCGCCGCCCGAGAGGAGGCCGGCCCGCTGGTTCATCCGATCGGCGAGCGGGGGAAAGAGGTCCATCACGCGGTCCCGCGCCGCCGAGCGGCGCTCGCGCGCGTTCATCATCGCGCCGACCCGGAGGTTCTCGTCGACCGTCATCCGGCCGAAGACCTGGCGGCCCTCGGGCGACTGCACGACCCCGGCCCGCGCCACCCCAGCGGCCGGGAGTTTGTGCAGCTCGAGGCCGTCCAGCTCCACGGTGCCGGCGTGCAGCGTGCCGCCGTGCATGCCCAGGGTCCCCGACATCGCGCGCAGCAGGGTGGACTTCCCGGCGCCGTTGCTGCCGAGGACGGCGACGACCGACTCCTCGGGCACCTCGAGGTCGACCTCGTCGAGAACCGTCTTGATGGCGCCGTAGCCGACGACCAGCCCGGAGGCATTCAGCACGCGGGGCCCCTTCCCGTGGCAGGACGCGCACCGGTCAAGCACAGCGGCATGGGGCACCTCGGTTCTGGGGGTTCGCACCACGTGGGCTCGGTCACGCGGTTTCCGCAACCTAGCCCCCGGGAGTGTTCCACGCCACAGCCCCCACCACGCGGGCCGCCGTCTGACCCGCCGCGTCGGTCGCTCGGGGCGTAGGTTCGGTGGCCGAGGAAGGCGCCGCGAGGCGCCCCCATCTGTCGACCCCCGGGAGGCCCCATGTCCGTCACCGATGACCTGCTTCGCAACAACGAGCAGTACGCGACCACGTTCGAGGGTCCGCTGCCGCTGCCCCCCTCGAAGCACATCGCAATCATCGCCTGCATGGACGCCCGGCTCGACGTCTATCGGGCCCTCGGCCTCGCCGAGGGCGAGGCGCACGTGATCCGCAACGCCGGCGGCGTCGTGACCGACGACGAGATCCGCTCTCTCGCGATCAGCCAGCGCCTGCTCGGCACCCGCGAGATCGTGCTCATCCACCACACCGACTGCGGGATGCTCACCTTCACCGATGAGGACTTCCACGGGATCCTTGCCGACGAGACCGGCCAGCAGCCCCCGTGGCGCGCGCAGGCCTTCGACGACCCCGACGAGGACGTGCGCGCGCAGATGGGCCGCGTCCGGGACAGCCCCTATGTCCCGCACACCGACCAGGTGCGCGGGTTCGTCTTCGAGGTTGCCACCGGCGCGCTGCGCGAGGTCACCTGAGCGCGTGGACGCCGACCCGGTCACCGCGGCGTTCGAGGCGACCCCACGGGCCTGGTTCCTTCCCGGTCCCCAGCGCGAGCGCGCCGACTACGACGGTCCCCTGGACATCGGCTTCGGCCAGACCAACAGCCAGCCGCGCACGGTGGAGAACATGCTGCGTCTGCTCCGTGTGCGCCCCGGCCAGCGCGTCCTGGACGTCGGTGCCGGCTCCGGCTGGACGACCGCGCTCCTCGCCCATCTCGTCGGCCCGACCGGCGAGGTCCGCGGCGTCGAGCTGGAGCCGACGCTCGCCCGCGACGCGGCCGTGGCCGTCGCGGCCACCGGCCGCGACTGGGCCACGGTGGCGCCGGCGCAGTCGGGCGTGCTCGGCCTGCCCGAGGGGGCACCCTACGACCGGATTCTCGTCTCGGCCGCGGCCCGGAGGCTCCCAGACGCGCTGGTCGACCAGCTCGCCGAGCGCGGCGTGCTCGTGATCCCGGTCGCCGGTGTGATGCGCCGCGTCGTGCGCGGCGACGAGCTCACCATCACCGAGCACGGGCCCTACCGGTTCGTCCCCCTGCGCTGAGCGACGGTGGGTGCGGCACTCGCGCGAGACCGTCCGCGCGCGCACGCCGGGCACGGCCCGCGTCCCGCCGAAGTGCCGCCGCGGCCGTCGGCTCAGTACGACCGGGGCAGTCCCAGCGAGTGCATCGCCACGTAGTTGAGGATCATCTCCCGGCTCACGGGCGCGATGCGGCCGACGCGGGCGGCGACCAGCAGGCTGGCGATGCCGTACTCCTGGCTCGCGCCGTTGCCGCCGTGGGTCTGCACCGCGCGGTCGACGGCGTGGCAGGCGGCCTCGGCGGCGGCGTACTTGGCGATGTTCGCCGCCTCGCCCGCCGCCATCTCCTGCCCGGCGTCGACCAGCGCGGCGGCCTTCTGGTTCATCAGCCGCGCCATCTCGATCTCGATATGACTCTCCGCGAGCGGGTGCGCGATCGCCTGGTGCGCGCCGATGGGGACGTCGAAGACCGCGCGCTCCTTCGCGTACGACGTCGCGCGACGCAGCGCGTAGCGCGCCAGGCCGAGCGAGAACGCCGCCGCCATGATCCGCTCGGGGTTGAGCCCGGCGAAGAGCTGCGCGAGTCCGCCGTCCTCGTCGCCGACGAGCGCGTCGGCCGGCAGCCGCACGTCGTCGATGAACACCTGGAACTGCCGCTCCGGCGACACGATCTCCATCGGGATCGCGGTGGCCTCGAAGCCCTCGGCGTCGGTCGGCACCACGAAGAGGCAGGGCTTGAGCGTGCCGGTTCCCCCTTCTCCCGCAGGGCGATCCCGGGTGCGCGCGACGACCAGCACGTGGTCGGCCTCGTCCACGCCCGAGATCCAGACCTTGCGGCCGTTGAGAACCCAGCCGTCGCCGTCGCGCCTCGCGGTGGTGCTGATGTGGTGGGTGTTGGTGCCGGCGTCCGGCTCGGTGATCGCGAAGGCCATGGTCGAGGTGCCGTCGCAGATGCCCGGGAGCCAGCGCTGCTTCTGGGCTGATGTGCCGTAGCGGCCGATGATCGTCCCGCAGATCGCCGGGCTCACGACCATCAGCAGCAGGGGGCACCCCTGCGCGGCCAGCTCCTCGCAGACCGCCGCGATGTCGCCGATGCCGCCACCCCCGCCGCCGTACTCCTCCGCGACGTTGATCCCCAGGTAGCCGTGCCTGCCGATGTCCAACCACAGCTCGGTGGTCTTCTCGCCGGCCCGGGCCTTCTGGGTGAACCAGTCGCGGCCGTAGCTCGCGGCCAGCCTCGAGACCGCCTGGCGCAGCTCACGGCGCTCCTCGGACTCGGTGTACGCCTCGGTCATGCGTCCTCCTCGCTCTCCACGACGGCCAGCACCTCGCCCGCCGCGACCTGCTCTCCGACGACCACCGGGAGCGAGGTCACCGTCCCGGCGGCGGGCGCCGCCACGGTGTGCTGCATCTTCATGGCCTCGAGCACCAGCACGGCGGCGCCCGCCTCGACGCGGGCGCCCCGCTCGACGACGACCTTCGCGACCGTGCCCGGCATCGGCGCTAGCAGGCTGCCGGGCGAGGCCGCCTGGGCGGGGTCGACGAACCGGGGCACGCGCCGCGCCCGCAGGTGTCCGCCGGACCAGTCGACGTCGACCACCTCGCGGGTCGACCCTCCGCCGACGGCGACCGCATAGGCCGTGCGCAGGCCGTCGACCTCGAGCACGACCCGGTCGGGCGTGGCCACGACCACCGTCGCGCCGTCGACCACCAGCCCGTCGCGCGTGCCCAGCCAGGCGACCTCGACCTCGCCGCCGGTCTCCGGGCCGCCGACGCAGAACGTCGTGGTCTGCGGCGCCGAGACGACGTTGCGCCAGGCGACGGGAAGGCCGCCCTGGACGGTACGGCGCGCGCCGGCCGCCGCGGCCAGCGCCAGCGCCGCGGCGGCCAGGGCACCGGTGTCGGTCGGCGCTGCTCCGAACGGCCGCTCCGCCATGGTCGACGTGCTGTGGGTCGCCGCGCGGAAGTCGTCGTCGTGCAGCAGCGCCACGAGCTGGTCGCGATTCGTGGTCACCCCGTGGACCCGGCTGCGGCGCAGCACGTCGGCGAGCCGCCGGGCCGCCTCGGCGCGGGTCGGTGCATGCACGACCACCTTGGCCAGCATCGCGTCGTAGTGCGTGGTCACCTCGTCGCCGGCGCGGAAGCCGGTGTCGACGCGGACGCCGCCGGCCGCACCGGGGAGGGCGTCCGAGATGTCGAAGGCCGTCAGCACACCCGACTGGGGCTGGTGGTCCGCCGCGGGATCCTCCGCGTAGAGCCGGGCCTCGATCGCGTGGCCGGCGCCGCTCCCGGGTCGAGCAGGGCGGGAGGCGCCCGTCCCGAGACCCGTTCCCTCGGCGATCGCGAGCTGCCGCTCCACCAGGTCGACGCCGAGCACCGCCTCGGTCACGGGGTGCTCGACCTGCAGCCGGGTGTTCATCTCGAGGAAGAAGAACCGCTGCGTGGCCGGGTCGTAGAGGAACTCCACGGTGCCGGCGCCCCGGTAGCCGATCGCCTCGGCCGCGGCGCGGGCCGCCGCGAGCATCGCGTCCTCGACCTCGGGCGCGAGCCCCGGCGCGGGCGCCTCCTCGATGACCTTCTGGTGCCGCCGCTGCAGCGAGCAGTCCCGCGTCCCCAGGGCCAGCACGGCGCCGCGGCCGTCGCCGAGCACCTGCACCTCGACGTGCCGGCCGCGCCCGACATAGGGCTCCACGAAGACCGTCCCGTCCCCGAAGGCCGAGGCCGCCTCGGCCCCGGCGGCCGCCACGGCCGCCTCCAGCTGCTCGAGGTCGCGCACGATCCGCATGCCCCGCCCGCCACCGCCGGCGGAGGCCTTGACGATCAGCGGCAGGTCGCCGGCCCCGGGCGGGGCCGGCGCCGCGAGCACCGGAACCCCCGCCTCGCGCACCAGCTCCTTGGCGCGGACCTTCGAGCCCATCGCCTCGATCGACTCCGGCGTCGGGCCGACCCAGGTGAGGCCGGCCGCCTCGACGTCGCGCGCGAAGGCGGCGTTCTCCGAGAGGAACCCGTAGCCGGGGTGCACCGCGTCGGCGCCCGCGCGCTCCGCGGCGTCGAGCAGCAGGTCACCGCGCAGGTAGGTCGCGGCCGGGCTCGTGCCCGGGAGCCGCACGGAGAGGTCGGCCTCGGCGACGTAGGCGAGACCGGCGTCCGCGTCGGAGTGCACCGCCACCGTCTGGATGCCCAGCCGGCGGCACGTGCGGAAGACCCGGGACGCGATCTCGGCGCGGTTGGCGACCAGCAGTCGCTCGATCATCGGGTCCCCCTACATCCGGAAGACGCCGAAGCGCTCGGCGCCGGTCCACGGCTTGTTCTCGATCACCGACAGGCAGATGCCCAGCACGGTGCGGGTGTCGCGCGGGTCGATGACCCCGTCGTCGTAGAGCATCCCGGAGAGCACGAAGGGCAGCGAGGCCTCCTCGACCTGCTGCTCGACGGAGGCCCGCATCCCCGCGTCGCCCTCCTCGTCGTAGGGCTGGCCCTTGGCCTCCGACGCGGCGCGCGCCACGATCGAGAGCACGCCGGCGAGCTGCTGCGGCCCCATCACGGCGGACTTCGCGCTCGGCCAGGTGAAGAGGAACCGCGGGTCGTACGCGCGGCCGCTCATGCCGTAGTTCCCGGCGCCGTAGGAGGCCCCCATGATCACGCTCAGGTGCGGCACCGTGGAGTTGGAGACCGCGTTGATCATCATCGCGCCGTGCTTGATGATCCCGCCCTGCTCGTATGGTGCGCCGACCATGTAGCCGGTCGTGTTGTGCAGGAACAGCAGCGGCGTGTCGGACTGGTTGGCGAGCTGGATGAACTGCGCCGCCTTCTGCGCCTCCTCGCTGAAGAGCACGCCCCGGGCGTTGGCGAGGATGCCGATCGGATGCCCGTGCAGGCGCGCCCAGCCGGTGACCAGGGAGGCGCCGTAGAGCGGCTTGAACTCATCGAACGGCGTGTCGTTGCCCGGCCGGGCGCTCCCGCCCCCCGTGCCGTCGACCAGTCGGAGGATCACCTCGCGGGGGTCGAAGGTCTCCCGCAGGTCGGGCGGCACGAGGTCGATCAGCCCGGCGGGATCGGCGTCCGGCTCGGCATAGGCCGCGACGTCATGCGGGGCGCAGGGCCCGGCCACCGACGCGTATGACGTCCCGGGCCTGCGCCGGTTCAGTCGCGCGACGATCCGGCGGCCGATCCGGATGGCGTCCCGCTCGTCCTCGGCGAGGTAGTCGGCGAGCCCGGAGGTCCGGGCGTGCATCTCGGCGCCGCCGAGCGGCTCGTCGTCCGACACCTCGCCGGTCGCCATCTTCACCAGCGGCGGGCCGCCGAGGAACACCTTGGCCTGCTTCTTGACCATCACGGTGTAGTCGCTCATCCCGGGCACGTAGGCGCCCCCCGCGGTGGAGTTGCCGAAGACCAGCGCGATCGTCGTCTCCTTGCGCGCGCTGGCCCGGGTGATGTCGCGGAAGAGCTTCCCGCCCGGGATGAAGATCTCCTTCTGGCTGGGCAGGTCCGCGCCGCCGGACTCGACGAGCGCGACGGTCGGCAGCCCGTTCTCCTCGGCGATCCGGGAGGCGCGGAAGATCTTCTTGACGGTGAACGGGTTCGAGGCACCGCCCTTGACCGTGGGGTCGTTCGCGGTGATCACGCACTCGACGCCCTCGATCACGCCGATCCCGGTGACGACGCTGGCGCCGACCGCGACGTCGGAGCCGTAGCCCGCCAGCGGCGAGAGCTCGAGGAAGGCCGAGCCCTCATCGAGGAGCAGCTCGATCCGCTCCCGCGGCAGCAGCCTGCCGCGGGCGTGGTGCCGGTCGGCGTACTTCTGCCCGCCGCCCGCGACCGCCTTCGCGTGCTCGGCGTCGAGGTCGGCCAGCTTCTCCAGCATCGCCTCGCGGTTGCTCCTCATGGCGTCACAGCAGCGCGTCCTGGATGTGCACGTGGCGCGAGCGGATCCACTCGCCAAGCCCCTTGGCCTGCGGGTCGAAGCGCGTCGACGCCGCGACGCCCTCGCCGAGCAGACCGCGGATCAGGACGTTGAGCCCGCCGAGGTTCGGCAGCAGGTAGACCTCGACGTCGAGCTGCTCCGCCTCCGGGAGCAGCTCGCGCACCTTGCGCGGCGTGATCAGCTTGGCCAGCCACTGCACGCGCTGGTCGTAGGTCTCCGCCGAGCCCGCGGCGGTGTGGCTGACCCAGAGCCCGATGTTGGCGTCGCCGCCCTTGTCGCCGGAGCGCGCGTGCACGAAGGTGCCCAGCGGCATGCGGCGCGTCAGCTGGTCCTGCGGCGCGGGGTAGGGCGACGGACGCTGGCCCGAGGTGTCGACCTCGGGGCCGTCGTGCTCGCCGGTCTCCGGGTCGGCCACGACCTCCCGCCGCCCGTCGGCGTGCACCACGGTGTGCTCCACGACGCCGCGGGGCACGTAGCAGGCCTTGTAGACGCCGTAGGGGCTCGGCTTCGCGGGCGGCGCGTTCATCGCGAACCCCGGGTAGGAGGCCAGCACCTGCTCGACCACCGCGGAGGTGAAGGCCTTGCCGACCTTGTCCTGGTCGGGGTCCTGCACGGAGCAGCGCAGCAGGCAGGACGCCGCCTCCTCGGTCTCGGCGTCGGGGTGCGGCGCGGCCGACTGCGTCCACACCACGACCGCTGGCTCCGAGCCGGCCAGCGCCCGGGTGACCTGGTCGCGGGCCCACGCGATCTTGTCCTCGACGTCGAGCCCGGTCACCACCATCTCCGCGGCGTTGCGGTAGCCCCCGAGCTCGTTCACGCAGACCTTGAGACGGGTCGGGGGCGCCTCGCCGCGCACGCCGCTGATCCGGACGCGGTCCACGCCCTGCTGATCGAGCTGCACCGAGTCGAGGTGCAGCGTCACGTCGGGGTTGAGGTAGCGCGTGGACTGCACCTCATAGACCAGCTGGGCGGTGATCGTGTCGACGGTCACGGCGCCGCCGGTGTCGTCGTGCTTGGTCACCACCGAGGTGCCGTCGGGCGCCATCTCGGCTAGCGGGAAGCCCAACGGCCGGCTGCGGTCGGGCAGCGTCTTGAAGCCCGAGAAGTTGCCCCCGCAGGCCTGCGCGCCGCACTCGAGCACGTGGCCCAGGACGACGGCGCCCGCCAGCTCGTCGTGCCGCTCGGGCGTCCAGCCGAAGTGCGCGATCGCGGGCCCGACGACCAGCGACGCGTCGGTGACCCGGCCGGTCACGACGACGTCGGCGCCCTCGGTCAGCGCGCGGGCGATGCCGAAGCCGCCGAGGTAGGCGTTGGCGGTCAGGGCGCGCCCGAACCCGAGCTCTTCGGCCCGGGCCCGCAGGTCGTCGCCCTCGAGGTGCGCCACGGCCGGCTCGACGCCGAGCGCGCGACCGACCTCCCGCAGCTTCTCGGCCAGGCCCGCGGGGTTCATGCCGCCGGCGTTGGTGACGATGCGGACGCCGCGCTCCAGCGCCAGCCCGAGGCAGTCCTCGGCCTGGCGCAGGAAGGTGCGCGCGTAGCCGGTGCTGCTGTCCCTGCTCACGTCCTTGCCGAGGATCAGCATCGTCAGCTCGGCGAGGTAGTCGCCGGTGAGGACGTCGAGCGTCTCGCCGCCGACCGAGCCCTCCAGCATCTCCCGCATGGCGGTGATCCGGTCGCCGTAGAAGCCCGAGCAGTTGCCGATGCGCAGCAGGTCGGGGCTGCTGCCCAGCGGGGTGCCGATCACCCCGGGAGAGGCAGCGGCGCTCATCGAGTCGCCTCCCGTCCCGTGCCCGGCGTGCCGGCAAAGGCCTGCGCGAGGCGCAGCCAGCGCTCGGCGTCCTCGCCGGTGGCGACGAGGTCGAGGTCGTCGCGGTGACGCCGCTGGGTGGCCAGCAGCGCGAAGTCGTACGCCGGCCCGCTCACGGACTGCGCGGCGTCCTCGGGACCCCAGGCCCAGGTCTCGCCCGAGGGGGAGGTGAGCTCGACCCGGAACTCCTCCCCGGGCGGATCCAGATCGTTCACGTCGAAGGCGTAGTCGCGGGTGCGCACGCCGAGGTGGCAGACGTGGCGGATCCGGTCGTCGGGCTCGACCGGGTGGCCGAGGGCGTCGGCGACGTCGTGCCCGTGCGCCCAGGTCTCCATGTAGCGCGCGGTGGCCATCGAGGCGGCGCTCATCGGCGGCCCGAACCAGGGGATCTGCTCGCCGTCGGGACGCTCGGCGAGCACCTCGGCCAGCGTCTCCCGCGCATGCCGCCAGCGCTGCAGGATCTCCTCGCCGCGCAGGCCCTCGGCGCCGTACGCCGCCGCGGCGTCGACGAAGCCGTCCGGGTCGTCGGACGCGGCGTCGAGGATCAGCTGCCAGCCGGGCTCGTCGGTCGCGGCCAGCACGGCGCTCTCGTCGGCCCAGGCGAGGTGGACGATCTGGTGGGCGATGTCCCAGCCCTCGGCGGGCGTCGCCGTCCGCCACTGCTCCTCGGTCAGGGGCGCGAGCTGGGCCTCGAGCTCGAGGCACTGGGCGGCCAGGTCGACGAGCAGGTCGTCGAGGACAGGTCTGGTGGTCATGCCTCATCCTGACTCGCGCCGGGCGCCCGTGGGGAGGCGGGGGCGCCCCGAATCTGTGCGGGACCCGGGCACCGCGGGACCTCCCGGAGCATCGGGGCAGACCAACGGGGAGAGCGGGCGGGCCGGCTGACAGGATGCCCGCATGAGCGAGGGCAGGACCACCCTGATCACCGGCGCCAGCGCCGGGCTCGGCGCGGAGATGGCGCGCCAGCTCGCGGCGCACGGCCACGACCTCGCGCTCTGTGCGCGCCGGATGGACCGGCTCGAGGAGCTGCGGGCCGAGATCACCGCGGCGTACCCGGACCGGATCGTCTCGCTGCGCACCCTCGACGTCACGGACGGCGGCCAGGTCTTCGAGGTGTTCCGCGCGTTCCGCGAGGAGCTCGGCCGCCTCGACCGCGTGATCGTCAACGCGGGCCTCGGCAAGGGCGCCCCGCTCGGCACCGGCCAGTTCGCCGTCAACCGCGAGACCGTGATGACCAACGTCGTCGGCGCGCTCGCCCAGACCGAGGCGGCGATGGAGGCGTTCCGCGAGCAGGGCTCCGGACACCTGGTGATGGTCGCCTCGATGGCCGCGATGCGCGGGTTGCCCCGGGCGGCGACGACGTACGCCGCCAGCAAGGCCGCCGTCGCGCACCTCGCCGAGGGGCTGCGGGCCGAGCTCCACGGCACCGACATCCGGGTGACGATCCTCTACCCGGGCTACATCGCCTCGGAGATGAACGACCAGCTGCCCGAGGACCAGCCGCCGATGATGGTCTCCACCGAGAAGGGCGTGCGGGCGATGGTCGCCGCCATCGAGAAGGAGAAGGCCTCCGCCTGCGTGCCGCCGCTGCCGTGGGCACCGCTGTCGGTCGTGATGAAGCACGCGCCGTTGCGGGTCTTCCGGCGGATGATCTGATCAGCGCGGCTCAGCGGTAGCTGAGGACGTCCCGCGTCAGGTGGGTGTGCTCGTTGAAGGAGAGCAGGGTCGTCCCGCGCCGGCCGACGACCAGCGTGGTCACGGACGAGTTCACGACCACGGTGTTCAGCCGGTTCCACACCGCCGCTCGCACGCCGGGGTCCTCCCCCAGGTCCATGAGCCCGGAGGCGCAGGCGGCGATCACGCCGCCGGAGGTGACGACGACCGCCGTCCCGCGACCCACCGCGGACGCCGTGCGCTCCAGCGCGGCCCGCACCCGGGCGAGGAACGCGGGCCATGACTCCGCGTACTCCGCCGGCGCCTCGCCCGCCCTCGTCCAGCGCAGGGCCGCCTCCTCGAACCAGTCCTGGAACTCGGCGGCGGTGGGCCGTTCCCCCGCGAAGGGTGCCGGGACCTGGGCGAGGACGGGGACGTGGTCGAACTCGTCCCACCCGGCGTCGACCTCCGCGAGGCCCGGCCAGGCGGCCGCCCCCGTCATGGCCTCCAGCGACTCGCGGTGCCGGCGCAGGTCGCCGCGCACGAGCGCCGGGTCGGTGACGCCGCGGGCGGCCAGCGCCGCGCCGAGGACGCGTCCCTGCTCCCAACCGAGCGGCGAGAGCACGTCGTAGTCCGCGCCCGTCGCCGACGCCTGGCCGTGCCGGACCAGCAGCACCTGTCCCACGCGGGTCATCATGTCCGACCGGGATCGCCCGCGGCGCGGGCCCTCCGGTTCCGCCCGCTCCCGGCCTCGGCGACCCTCCGTGGTCGACCGGCCGCGTCGCCCCTACGGTGGCCTCACGACCTGCTTGACCCGGCAACCCCTCAGAGGAGAAGCGTGGGCACACCGATCGCGCCGTCAGACCTCACCTGGTTGCTGATGGACCGACCGAACAACCTGATGCACATCCATGGGTTGATGGTCCTGGAGTCACCCCCCGACTGGGAGGAGCTCACGGCCGCGATCTTCGACCGGGTCATCTCGCGGTACCGCGTGCTGAGCCAGATCCCCGTGCACCGCAACCGCCGCTGGGAGTGGGAGGACGATCCCACCTTCGACGTGGGACGACATCTGCGCCGGGTGTCCCTCGAACCAGGTGAGGAGGCACTGCGCACCTACCTCGCACAGCGGCACTCCGTTCCCTTCGATCGCTCGAGGCCGTTGTGGGAGATGACGCTGGTCACCAGCTCCGACGGCTCCTGCGGACTGGTGTCGACCTTCCACCACGGCCTGGGTGACGGCGTGCGCATGGTGCAGCTCCTGCTGGGGATGTGTGAGCACGACGAGAGCGCGCTCCCCGGGGCCGTCGGACGCGGCGGCGCCACGCGCGGGCCGCTGACCACGCTCCTGCGCGCGGCCGAGCAGTCGGCGCGGGACGCGGCGGACTACGTCCAGCACGCGGGGGCGGCGCTGGCCGGGCTCGGGCAACGCGCCCTGACCACCCACAACCCACTCGCCCTGCCGCACGTCCTCGAAGGCGCCGTCGGTCTCGCGATTCATCCCGTGAAGCTCATCGACGCCGTGACCTCCGTTGCCTCGGAAGACAACCAGTGGTCCAACTCATGGCGCGAGCTGGGGCGGATGTTGCTCTCCGAACCCATGGCCACCAGCGCCTGGTCAGGCCACCCGGGCCGGGACAAGGCGGTGGCGTGGGTCGACGGGATCGACCTGGCGCGCGTCAAGGAGATCGCCCGCAGACAGTCCGCCACGGTCAATGACGTCCTGCTCTCGACGATCTCGCTGGCGCTGACGCAGTACCTGGCCGATCGCGGCGAGGACCACCTCGACGAGGTGGGCTGGCTGATGCCGGTGTCGCTGCAGCCGATCGATGCCACCCTGCCGGATCGCCTCGGCAACCACTTCGCCGTCGTCCTCCTGCCGATGCCCCTGGGGATCACGGACCCCTCCGAGCTGCTCTCGCAGATGCGTAGCCGGACCCAACGCATCAAGAACAGCGCCGAGCCGGTGCTGGCCTTCGGGCTGCAACGGGTGGTTGCCGAGGCGCCGTCGGCCGTCGCCGAGCAGCTGACCGGCTTCTTCTCCCGGAAGGCCGTCGGCCAGCTCACCAACGTCCCCGGCCCGGCCAGTCCGCTGACCCTGGTGGGCGCACCGGTGCGTTCCGTGATGGGCTGGGTCCCCACCACGGGCGATCAGCCCCTGGGCATCTGCCTCTTCAGCTACGCCGGGCAGGTCAGCGTGAGCATCGCCTCCGACGCCCGGATGATCCCCGACCCCACCGCCATCACGGCCCTCGTGCCGCCGTGCCTCGACCGCTTGTCCGGAGGACTCGATGCCGACTAGGACCCTCACGGTCGTCAACATCTCGTTGCACTCACCCGCCTGGGACTACGACCGGACGGTGGCTCTCGCGGGACGCCGGTTCCGGTTGGTGCGGATCGGGACCGGGGGCGACCTCGCGGCGGCCGAGGATCTCGTGTGGCGCTGGTCCCTGAAGGCCGACGCCGTTGCGGTCTCCGGCGCGAGCGAAGCGGCGGCGGCGGGCTTGTTCGCGGGCGAGCGCGACGACGCGGCGAAGGCCGTGGGCACCACCCAGCGGGTGCCGGTCACCAACGGACGGGTCCTGGCCGACGTGCTGCAGGAGTGGTCGTTGCGCCACGTCCAGAGCGAGATGCCCGGTTATTTCACCAACGCCCGCACCGTGGTGCTCGGCGGCGAGAAGTATGCCCGCGCCGTCCAGGTGCTGGCCGAGTTCACCTCCAACATCGAGTACGCGGACCCCACCCGCCGCACCGAGGTCCCGGCAGCGCTCCAGACGATCCCCGGGGTCAGCCAGGCGGCCGGGGTGGGGATGATGGGCTGGAGGCGCACACCCGGCCTGATCAAGGGGATCGTGCGCGGGCCCGCCTCGTGGGTCAGCCACCGCCTCGCGCATCTCGCCCTGCGGGACGCGGACGTCGTGGTGGGCAGCTTCGACGACGTGCTGGCCTTCGGCGTCGAGGACCTCTCGGGTACCGCCGTGATCACCACCGCGATCACCGACGACCGTCTCGACACGCTCCGGGAGCTCGGCGCCGACCTGGTCGTGGACACCACGCCGCAGCCGTTCGACGTACCCGTGGTCGCCTCGACCCTGGAGGCGATGGCCTCGGCTCTCGCGGGGCGGGGCGAGCCGGCGAGCGTCGATGACCTCGTGACCCTGATCGACGACGCGTCGCTCACACCTCGCCTGGTGTGGCCCAACGGCCCGCGGCGGAAGAGTCGCTTCGCCTTCGTGATCCACCCGTTGTCTCCTCACTACCTGCGCCGCGTCGAGCCGCTCTCCACCCTCATGGACCTGCCCGGCATGGCCCGCGTGGTGGAGCGGGCCGCGGCGTACATGCCCCCCCTCGTCTACAGCCGGGTGACGGGTGTGGAGTCGCCGACCGGCGACACGGCGGAGGGGTGGCTGATCACCGTCGGTGGCACCCCGAGGGAGATGCTCGCCCACAGTCCCGAGTTCACCTACGCCCAGCTCCTCGACGCCGCGGACCTGGCCAAGAAGCTCGGGGCTCAGCTCATGGGCCTCGGCGCCTTCACCAAGGTCGTGGGCGACGCCGGGGTGACGGTGTCTCGGCAAGCCTCGATCCCGATCACGACCGGCAACAGCTACAGCGCGTCCGGAGCCCTCTGGGCCGCCCACGAGGCCCTGCGGCGGCTCGGCCTCGACGGCGCCGGCCAGGCGGGCGGCGGCGAGGTCAAGGCCATGGTGGTGGGCGCCTCCGGTGCGATCGGGTCCGTCTGCGCCCGGTTGCTGGCCCTGGTGGCGACGGAGATCTGGCTCGTCTCCCCCGAGCCCGCCAAACTGCTGGCGATCAAGCAGCAGATCGAGAGCGAGCCCCACGCCGCCCGGGTCCATGTCGCGACCGACCCCGGTGACGCGCTGGCGGACATGGACATGATCGTCACCGCCACCTCGGCCGCGGGCGCCGAGGTGCTCGACATCATGAAGGTCAAGCCGGGGTGCGTCATCACCGATGTGGCCCGACCGCTGGACATGTCCGCCGAGGAGGTCGCCCAACGCCCCGACGTGCTGGTGATCGAGTCCGGCGAGGTCGAGCTGCCCGGCGACGTCTCGATGCGCGACATCGGCCTCCCGGACGGTGTGGCGTATGCCTGTCTCGCCGAGACCATCGTCCTGGCCCTGGAGGGCCGCTACGAGACCTTCACCGTCGGGCGCACCATCGAGTGGCCGAAGGTCAAGGAGATCTACCAGCTGGGGCTCAAGCACGGCATGCGGCTGGCCACCATCTCCGGGGTCAACGGGGTCTACACCGACGAGGACTTCACCCGCGTCCGCGAGGCGGCGCTCGCCGCCCGAGCCGCACGGCCGGCCACCGAGCCCCCGACCCCACGCGAGGCATGAGGCCGGTCCCCGCGCGACCTCGATCACGGGCAGTGCTGCCATCCCGTACCCGGGCCTGCGTGTCACTCATCGGCATGCGGTTCCGGTGCAGTCCTCGCGGGCTCGGGTCTCGGCCCGGAGCCGCTGCAGAACGTCGGTGGAGGCGGGGTCGGCGTCCAGCGACCGCCGCTGCTCCGGGTCGGCGCGGAGGTCGTACAACTCCTCCTCGTCCGTCCAGTACTGGGCGTACATGAAGCGGCGGGTGCGGACCCCCGTGTAGTGCCGAAGCCGGGTGGACCCAGGCGGGAGGTGCTGTCCCCCGGCCTCGATGAGGATCGGGACGTCCGGCAGCCGGGGGCGCCCGGCCAGGCTGCGGCCGTCGATGGGGTAGTCCCGCCGGACGCGGTCCTCGGCGTTGGCGACGTCCGCGATGGTGGCGGCGACGTCGACCGCGCCGACGAGGCTGCGGTTGCTGTTCCCCGCGGCGAACCCGGGGCCGCGGATCAGCAGCGGAACCCGGATCGACTCCTCGTAGGGCACGATCTTCCCCGCCTTCCGGTGCTCCCCGAGGAGGTACCCGTTGTCGCTCATGAAGATGACGACGGTGTCCGCCAGCTCCCCGGTGCGGCGCAGCGCCCGCAGGTTGCGGGCTACAGCCTCATCGGCGGACAGCAGCGACTCGGCGCGAATCCGCCGGATCAGCCGCATACGGCGCCGCTTCTCGCGGGTGAACGTGCGCGGCATGTAGTCGGGCTTGTCGCTCATGTCCCGCTCACCGAACGCACCGGGCATCCTCGCGGGCATCCTCCCCTTGAGCGTCCCTCGGTGGCGCGGCGCGGCGTAGTTCGAGTCCGGGTCGGGGCGCCCCACCCAGCCCTCGTGCGGGGCGTAGTAGGTGATGAACCCGAGGAACGGCTGGCTGCCCGCGGCGAGCCTGTGGATCATGGCGCTGGACTGCCGCGCGTAGATGTCGGTGGCGTACCCGCGGTGCCAGCGGAGTCGCCCGTTGTGGTTGATCTGGGTGTTGCCGTAGTTCGGCAGCCCACGGACGGGGGCGTGCCACTCGTCCCACCCGGGGGGGACGTGGGTGCGCCCGTCGGGGACCCCGGACTCGTAGCCGTTGAGAAACTTGCCGTACCAGCCGGTGCGATAGCCCCGGTCGTGGAGTGCTGGGGCGAGGTTGTGTTGCTGGTCGAATCGCCAGTAGCCGCCGTTCGCGGCCAGCGAGTTCCCGAGGACCCCGTTGTTGTGGGTGTACTGGCCGGTCAGGAGCGCGGCGCGGAACGGGCAGCACAGCGGGTTCTCCGACAGCGCCGTGGTGTAGGTCGTCCCTTGGGCTCCGCCGATGAGGCGCCGGGTCCGCGGCATCCACCGCATCTCGTCGGCCCGCTGGTCGTCGGTGAAGATCACCAACACGTTTGGCCGACCACCGCCGCGGGCGGTGTCGGGTCCGGCGGCCGTGGCGTGAGCAGCCAGGGTGGACGCAGCCAGGGCGGCGGCGGCCGCCACAGCGGCGGCGGTGCGAGCACGTCTCATCGGGGGTCTCCTCGGTCTCGGTCTTGGTCGCGACCCCGCCGGGCCCGACCCCGAGGCCGGCGCCGAGGTGCGGCGGTGCTCCCAGCTCAGGCGCTGACCGCCGTCACCACCCGCGCCCGCTGCACCGGATCGCCCCATGCCCGGTGCGCGCGCACCAGCCGCACGAAGGAGAACAAGAGCAGCGGCACCGCGAAGAGCACCGAGAGCTGCCAGACCGGCAGCCGCGCCAGCCCACTGAAGACCAGGCCGACGAGCGTCGTCCCCGCGGCCAGCCGGGCGGAGTAGCCGAGCATCACCACCGGCGGCGCCGGGGTCGCGCGGGCGCTGCGCATGTCCACGGGGAAGGGCCGCCGGATCGACCAGCGCATCGAGAGCGCGACGACCTGCACGCTGACGACCACCCAGGTGCACAGCAGGGCCGCGAGCTCCGGGGCCGTGGGCATCCCGGCCCGCAACGAGGCGAGCAGGATCGTCACCGCGGACGCGACCAGCAGCCACTCCGTCAGCACCCAGGCGCGCACGCCGAAGACCAGTCCCGGGTCCGTGGGCAGGCTGCCGCGCCACAGGGCGCCCCGGCCGTCCAGGCACCAGGCGTTCACGCCGAAGAGCAGCGCCCCGCCCGAGGCGACCAGCCCCGGCAGGATGATGACGGTCTCCCACTCCAGCCCACCGGCGAAGGCGATCAGTCCGGGCCCGATGGCGAGCACGGCGAGGCCGCGGCGCATCGGGACGGCGCGCCAGATCGACGCCCGGTCCACGCGCAGCAGGGCAACGGCATCGGAGCCCGGCATCCGGTGCACCAGCCGCCGGCCGGTCTCGCCGCGCGACTCGTCGTGGGGCATCCGGCGCGCGGCGACGCGCGCCGGCCAGGCCCCGAACGCGACGGCCCCCACGAGCAGCAGCACCAGGGCCAGCAGCGTGAGCGCCCAGCGGACACCCAACCCGGTGTCGACCGAGACCACGGCCAGGACGACCGTCAGCGTCGGCACCCGGTCGAGCGTCTCGCCGAGGCGACCGGTCAGGTGCACGAGCACGGCGGCGAGCAGAATGCCGACGACGACGGCGCGCGACAGCGCGATCCCGCGGGGTTGCCGACGCAGGCACTCCATGCCCCAGGCCACCACCTGGCCCAGCGCGGTGGCGACGGCGATCCACAGCAGCACGACCAACTGCCCGGCGGGCAGGTTGTCCGGGCCGGCGGCGTACGCCGTCGCACCGAGCAACAGCCACGCCTGGAGGAGCCAGGAGATGTTGAGCGGCGCCATCAGCAGGGCGCCGAGGTGGTCGGTCGTCGGGCTGACGGGAAAACCGACCGCCTGGTCGCGCGGCAGCAGCTCGCGGCCGCCGCCCGAGGCGATCGCGGAGACGATGGCGAGCACGAGGAACGCCGCGTAGCCCACCGGCAGCAGCAGGAGCACGTCGAAGGCCCTGCCCGCGCCCCGGGCCCCGGGCGCGTACGCCGGCAGCATCGCCGCCGCCACGGTCAGGGTCGTGAGGCCCCCGAGGACCGGATAGGAGCGGCGTCGGGGCACCGAGCCCGCCCGGAAGTGCGCCAGGTGGCCGACGTCCGCGAGCGCCCGGCCCGCGGCGCGGAGCCCGTGCCGCGCCCGCGCCGACCGCCCGGCGCCGGGCGGCAACGGATCGGTGAGCGCCCGCCGGGGCGTCGACTCAGTCGAGGAGGGCGCGGTAGGCACGCGCTCCCTCCTCGCCGCGTAGCTGGTCGGCCTCCAGCATGGCCACCCGGGAGCCGCCGCGCAGCACCATCGCATGGCTGCAGGACTCCACGGCGAGGTCACGCAGGTGGGTCGAGAGCAGCACGCAGGCGCCGCGCGCCCGGGCGTCCGCGACCACGTCGAGGGTGGCCTCGGCTCCGAGCGGGTCCACGCCGTCGAAGGGCTCGTCGAGCAGCAGCACCTCGGGGCAGTGGAAGGCCGCCAGCACGACGGAGAGCCGCCGTCCCATCCCGTGGGAGAAGCCGGCGGTGATCCGGTGCGCCTCGTCGCCGAGCTCGAAGCGCCCGAGCAGCGCGCGGGCGCCGTCCTCCCAGCCGGTCAGACGGCGCAGCCGGGCGGCCAGCTGCAGGTGCTCCCACGGCGTCGCCCGCGGCACGAGACCGCCGACGTCGGGGCAGTAACCGCTGCGGTGCCGGATCGCCAGGGAGTCGCGGCGCATGTCCAGGCCCAGCACCGACACCCGGCCCTCGGTCGGCGGGACCACGCCGGCCAGCACCCGCATGGTCGTCGACTTGCCGGCGCCGTTGCGGCCGAGGAGAGCGGTTGCATGACCGGACGACGCCCGCAGGTCGACGCCCGCGACCGCCTCGACCTCACCGAAGCGCACGACCAGCCCCCGCACGTCGACCGCGGCCTCGCGGCCGGCCCCAGCCCCGGCCGGCGTCGCCGGCAGGGCCGCGGGCAGGGCGGGAGGAGTCGGGTCGGCGGCTGACACCCGCCAAGTCTCGCCCGGGCGACCGGCCCGCGTCCCGGCGTCGGCCAGATTCGGGGTGGCCGGCCCCGGGTGGGTCAGTCGGGCAGTCGCTGCCCCGAGGCGGCGAGGTCGCGGAGGTATGGCGACGGACGGAACCGGTCGCCGTACCGCGCGGCCAGCTCGTCGGCGCGCGCGACGAAGGCCGCCAGCCCGATAGTGCCGTCGCTGCCCTCGTAGCCGTGCATGTACTGCGCCGCACCGCCCGTCGCCGGCGGGAAGCCGATGCCCATGATCGACCCGATGTTCGCCGCCGCGGAGGACTCCACGACCCCTTCCTCGAAGCACGCGGCGGTCTCCAGCGCCTCGATGAAGAGCATCCGCTCCTGGATGTCGACGAACCCGATCTGCTCGGCCGCGACCGGGAAGGTCTCGGCCAAGCCGGGCCACAGGCCCGTGCGCCTGCCGTCGGCGTAGTCGTAGAAGCCCCGGCCCTGGAGGCGACCGGCCCGGCCGAGCTCGAGCATCTTCTGCACCACGGCGGTGCCGGGGTGCTGCTCGTACGCCGTGCCGTCGCGCTCGGCGGCCGTGCGGCCCGCGGTCTCGATCTTGTCCATCAGCGCCATGTTGAGCTCATCCGAGAGCTGCAGGGTGCCGACCGGGTAGCCGGCCTGGGTCCCCGCGCGCTCCAACGACAGCGGGTGCACGCCCTCGGCGAGCATCGCCATGCCCTCGTTGACCCGCGTGCCGATGACCCGCGAGGTGTAGAAGCCGCGGCTGTCGTTGACCACGATCGGCGTCTTGTTGATGGCCTGCACGACGTCGTAGGCCTTGGCCAGCGCCTCGTCGGAGGTCTCCTCGCCGCGGATGATCTCCACCAGCGGCATCTTGTCCACCGGCGAGAAGAAGTGCAGCCCGATGAAGTCCTTGGGTCGCGCGACGCCGCCGGCGAGCTCGGTGATCGGCAGGGTCGAGGTGTTGGAGCACAGCAGCGCGTCGGGATCGACGTGCTCGATCACCTCGCCGAAGACCCGGTGCTTGAGCGCGGGGTCCTCGAAGACGGCCTCGATGACCAGGTCGCAGCCCTCGAGGGCGGCCGGGTCGTCGGTCGCGGTGATCCGGCCCAGCAGCTCGGCCTTCTTCTCCTGCGTGGAACGGCCCGCGGCGATCGCCTTGTCGACCAGGTCCCCGGAGTACCCCTTGCCGCGGTCGGCGTTCTCGGTGGAGACGTCCTTGAGCACGACCTCCATGCCGGCGCGCGCGCAGACGTAGGCGATGCCGGCGCCCATCATGCCCGCACCGAGGACACCGACCTTGCGGGCGGCCCAGCGCTCGAATCCGTCCGGTCGCAACGACCCGGCGCTGATCGCCTGCAGGTCGAAGAAGAATGCCTGGATCATGTTCTTGGAGTTCTGGTTGACGATCAGGCTCGTCAGGTAGCGGGACTCGATCCGCGACGCGGTGTCGAAGTCGACCTGCGCACCCTCGACGGCGGCGGCCATGATCGCGCGTTGCGCCGGGAAGTCCGCGCCCTTGAGCTGCTGGCGCAACAGGGCAGGGAAGGCCGGCAGGAACGCCGCCAGCTTGGGGTTGCTGGGGGCGCCGCCGGGGATCCGGTAGCCGGGCCGGTCCCAGGGGTTGAGCGCGGCCTCGCCGTCGCCCTGGTGCTCGAGGATCCAGCGGCGCGCGGCCGGGATCAGCTCCTCGCGCGAGGCGACCAGCTCGTCGACCAGACCCTTGTTCAGCGCCTGCTGCGGCGTGAAGCGGGTGCCGGGGAGCAGCACGTCCATCAGGGCGGGCTGGATACCGAGCATCCGGGTCACGCGCGTGACGCCGCCGCCGCCCGGGAGCAGGCCGAGCGTGGACTCCGGCACCCCCAGCTGCACCGACCGGTCGTCCAGGGCGATGCGGTGGTTGCACGCCAGGGTGATCTCGAGCCCACCGCCGAGCGCGGCGCCGTTGACGGCGGCGACCACGGGCCGCGGGAAGAGCTCGAGCCGGCGCAGCGCCGCCTTGATGCCCTCGCACTGGGCGAACACCGCGGCGGCGTCGTCCCTGCCGGCCTTGGTCATCTCCCGGAGGTTGCCGCCGGCGAAGAAGGTCTTCTTGGCGCTGGCGACGATCACGCCGGTGACGGCCTCCACCTCGTCGTGGAGCCGGCCCACGGCCGCCGCCATCGAGTCGAGGTAGAGCTGGTTCATGGTGTTCGCCGACGCTGTGGGGTCGTCGAGGGTGAGGGTGACGATACCGTCGTCGTCGCGGTCGTAGCGGACGGCGGACGTGTCGGTCTGGGTCTGGCTCATGTGAGGTGTCTCGGTCCTTCGGCTCGGGCCTGGGCGAGGGGCTTGACGGTGCGGCGCGGGGGCTCCGGGCGCTCAGACCCGCTCGATGATCGTGGCGATGCCCATGCCGCCGCCGACGCAGAGCGTCGCCAGGCCGCGGCGCAGGTCACGGCGCTCGAGCTCGTCGACGAGCGTGCCGAGGATCATCGCGCCGGTCGCGCCGAGCGGGTGGCCCATCGCGATCGCGCCGCCGTTGACGTTGGTGATCTCGTCGGTGATGCCCATGTCCTTCATGAAGCGCATCGCCACGGCCGCGAAGGCCTCGTTGATCTCGAAGAGGTCGATGTCGCTGGGCTCCAGGCCGGCGACGGCCAGCGCCTTGTGGGCCGCGGGCCCGGGCCCGGTCAGCATGATCGTGGCGTCCGAGCCGGTGACGGCGGTCGAGATGATCCGGGCGCGGGGGCGCAGGCCCATCTGCTCGCCGACCTGCTCGGAGCCGATCACGGTCAGCGCGGCGCCGTCCACGATGCCCGAGCTGTTGCCGGCGTGGTGGACGTGGTCGATCCGCTCGACCCAGTGGTACTTCTCCAGCGCCACCGAGTCGAAGCCGCCCTGGCTGCCGATGTCCGCGAAGCTCGGCTTGAGCCCGGCCAGGCCCTCGACCGAGGTGTCGGGGCGGATCGTCTCGTCGTGGTCGAGGATCGTCAGTCCGTTGAGGTCGACGACCGGGATCACGGATTCGCCGAAGTAGCCGTTGGCCCACGCCTTCGCCGCCCGGTGGTGGGACTCCGCGGCGAACGCGTCGACGTCCTCGCGGCCCCAGCCCTCGAGCGTGGCGATCAGGTCGGCGCCGATGCCCTGGGGCACGAAGCCGAACTCGAACGAGGTGGCGGGGTCCATGGCCATCGCGCCACCGTCGGAGCCCATCGCCACGCGGCTCATGGACTCGACGCCGCCGGCGAGGATCAGGCCCTCGAAGCCGCTGCGGACGCGGCCGGCCGCCTGGTTCACGGCCTCCAGGCCGGAGGCGCAGAAGCGATTGAGCTGGACGCCCGGCACCTCGTCGGGGAGGCCGGCCTTGAGCGCGGCGGTCTTCGCGATGTCGCCGCCCTGGTCGCCCAGCGGGGAGACCACGCCGAGGACGACGTCGTCGATGCGGTCCGCGTCCAGGCCGGGGTTGCGCTTGCGCACCTCGTCCAGCAGGCCGACCACCAGGTCGACCGGCTTCACCTCGTGCAGCGAGCCGGTCTTCTTGCCCTTGCCGCGCGGGGTGCGGAGGTGGTCGTATACGAATGCTTCAGCCATGGAGGACTCCCTGTCCGTGAGGTCGGCCCGTGGGCGCGGGGCCGTCCCTGATTCTGACACCTTTACTGTCACGTTCAAGAAGTGCCGGTGGGTGGTGCCGGACACACCCGGCCGCGTGCTTCGCTGGCCGAGTCGCCCGCGAGGACGAGCGGCGCACCCGGACCACCCCACCAGGAGGACACCGTGGCGAAGCAGGACCGCGAGGACCCCGGCCCGAGCGTCAAGGACGACGAGCTCTACGAACGCCTGCGCGAGGAGGGGAACAGCAAGGAGAAGGCGGCCCGGATCGCCAACGCCGCCGCGGGCTCCTCCCGCGAGCAGGTGGGCAAGAAGGGCGGGAACCGGCCGCAGTACGAGGACTGGACCGTCGACGAGCTCCGCGAGCGGGCCCGGGAGCTCGACGTCGAGGGGCGCTCCCGGATGACCAAGGACGAGCTGGTCGACGCGCTGCGCAACGGCTGACCCCCCGGTTCGAGGACCCTGCTGTTCGAGGACCCTGCCGACCGCGGGGCGTCAGTCCTGGACGGCGGCGCCGAGCTCGATCAGGGCATCGACGTCCGCCACCCCCCAGGCCGCGAGCGCCTCGCGGGTGTGCGCTCCGGGCGACGGCGCCGGCGGGGCATCGACCTCGCCCGGGGTCCGCGAGAACCGTGGCGCCGGCGCGGGTTGCACCGCGCCGTCGATCTCGACGAACGTGCCGCGCGCCGCGAGGTGCGGGTGCTCCGGCGCCGCCGCCAGCGGGACGACCCCGGCGACGCAGGCGTCGGTGCCCTCGAAGAGCTCGACCCACTCGGCCTGCGTCCGCTGCCGAAACGTCGACGCCAGCAGCTCGCGCAGCGCCCCCCACTGTGCCGGGTCCGTGCGGTCCGGCGCCGTCTCCTCGACGCCGAGCAGCCGCAGCAGCTCGGCGTAGAACTGCGGCTCCAACGGGCCGACGGACACGTGCTCGCCGTCGGAAGTCTCGTAGAGGTCGTAGAACGGCGCACCGCCGTCCAGCAGGTTGCGGGCGCGCCGGCCGTCGTACCGACCGGCGTGCAGCCAGGCCGACGCCATCATGTTCAGGTGGGCCGTTCCGTCGACGATGGCGGCGTCCACGACCTGGCCCCGGCCCGTGGTGCGCGCCTCCAGCACGGCGGCGAGCACGCCGACGACGAGGTACATCGACCCGCCGCCGAAGTCGCCCAGGAGGTTGCTGGGGAAGTGCGGTCGCCCGCCGTCCTGCCCGAGCCCGTAGAGGGCGCCGGAGACCGAGATGTAGTTCATGTCGTGCCCCGCCGCCGTGGCGAGCGGGCCGTCCTGGCCCCAGCCGGTCATCCGGCCGTAGACGAGCCGCGGGTTGCGCGCGCGGCAGTCCTCGGGACCGAGGCCGAGCCGTTCGAGCACGCCCGGGCGCAGGCCCTCGACGAGCACGTCGGCCGAGTCGACGAGCCGCAGCACCGCCTCCACGCCGTCCGGGCACTTCAGGTCGACCGCGACGCTGGGGCGGCCGCGGTTGAGCAGGTCGCCGGGCGGGACCATCGGGTTGCCACCCGGCCGGTCCACCCGGATCACGTCGGCGCCCAGGTCGGCCAGGAGCATGCACGCGTGCGGCGCGGGACCGAGCCCGGCGATCTCGACCACGCGCACGCCGCGCAGCGGCCCGGTCCCGTGCCCCAGCTCGCCCCTGTGCATGCCCACGTCCATGCCGGGCATCATCACACCCCGCCACCCACCCCCCAGACTGCAACACGTTGCATAGGTGGGTCAGACTGGGACCCATGGCCCTTGAGCACGCCCTTCTCGTCTCGCTCTCGGAGCGACGCGGCAGCGGGCTCGAGCTCTCCCAGCGCTTCGAGCGCTCGATCGGCCGGTTCTGGCAGGCCACCCACCAGCAGATCTACCGCACGCTCGGGCGCATGGTCCGCGACGGCTGGCTCGAGGTGGAGACCGTCGCCCAGGCCGGCCGCCCCGACAAGAAGGTCTACGACGTGACCCCCGCCGGCGCCACGACGCTCGCCGACTGGCTGGCGGCGCCGGCCGAGGTCGAGACGTCGTTTCGCAGCGACCTCGCCGTGCGCCTGCGCGGGGCGTCGTACGGCGACCGCGCGGCGCTGCTCTCCGAGGTCCGCCGCCACCGCGCCGAGCACGCCGCCCGGCTCGCCGGCTACGAGCAGATGAGCGCCCGCGACTATCCGGCCCCTGCCGCGCTGAGCGGCGCGGATCTCGACCAGTACCTCGTGCTGCGCGGCGGCGTCCGGCTCGAGCAGTTCTGGGTCGACTGGCTCGAGGAGTGCCTGAGCGCCCACGACGACCACGCCGTCCGCACCGCCACCGGAGGAGTCACCCGATGAGCACCAGCCCCTACCCGCACCTCACCGAGCCGATCACGCTCGGCGACCCCGAGCGAGGCGGGCTCACCCTGCGCAACCGCACCGTGATGGGGTCGATGCACACCGGGCTGGAGGACCACGCCTGGCAGCTGCCCACGCTGGCGGCGTACATGGCCGAGCGAGCCCGCGGCGGCGCCGGCCTGATCATCACGGGAGGGTTCGCCCCCAACCGCCACGGCTGGCTCAAGCCCTTCGCCGGCGAGATGCGCACCCGGCTCGACGCGGCGCGTCACGAGCAGGTCACCGACGCCGTGCACGCCGAGGGGGGCGCCGTCGCCCTGCAGGTGCTGCACGCGGGCCGCTACGCCTACCACCCGTTCAGTCGCAGCGCCTCGGGGCGCAAGAGCCCGATCACGCCCTTCGACACGCGGGCCATGAGCGGGCGCGAGGTCGACCGGACGGCCGGCGACTTCGCCCACGCCGCGCGGCTGGCCCAGAAGGCCGGCTACGACGCCGTCGAGATCATGGGCTCGGAGGGATACCTGCTCAACCAGTTCATCGCCGCGCGCACCAACGACCGCGACGACGCCTGGGGCGGCACCGCCGAGAAGCGGATGCGCTTCCCCGTCGAGGTCGTGCGCCGCACCCGCGAGGCGGTCGGCGAGGGCTTCCCGATCGTCTACCGGATCTCGCTGCTCGACCTCGTCGAGGGCGGCCAGACCTGGGAGGAGACCGTCGACCTCGCGCGCCTGCTCGAGGGGGCCGGCGTCACCGTCTTCAACACCGGCATCGGGTGGCACGAGGCGCGGATCCCCACGATCATCACGCAGGTCCCGCGCGCGGCCTGGGTCGAGCACACCGCCCGCCTGCGCGAGTCCGTCGGCGTCCCCGTGTGCGCCTCGAACCGGATCAACACCCCCGAGGACGCCGAGGAGATCCTCGCGAACGGCCAGGCCGACCTCGTCTCGATGGCTCGGCCGTGGCTCGCCGACCCGGAGTTCCTGGCCAAGGCGGCGGCCGGTCGGGCCGACGAGATCAACACCTGCATCGCCTGCAACCAGGCCTGCCTGGACCACACCTTCACCAACACGCGCGCCTCCTGCCTGGTCAACCCCCGCGCCTGCCACGAGACCGAGCTGGTGCTGGCGCCGACGCGCACCGCGCGGCGGGTCGCCGTCGTCGGCGCGGGCCCGGCCGGGCTCGCCGCCGCGGTCGGCGCCGCCGAGCGCGGCCACGCCGTCACGCTGTATGAGAAGGCCAGCCGGATCGGCGGCCAGTTCCGGCTCGCGATGGCGGTGCCCGGCAAGGAGGACTTCGCCGACACGGTGCGCTACTACGCGCGCCGGCTCGAGGTGCTCGGGGTCGACCTGCGCACCGGTGTGGAGGCCGGCGCCGCGGAGCTCGCGGCCTATGACGACGTCGTCGTGGCGACCGGCGTCGAGCCGCGCCGGATCGACACCCCGGGCCGCGACCACCCCGCCGTCGTCTCCTACGCGGACGCGCTGCGCGGCGCGCCGGCCGGACGCCGCGTGGCCGTGATCGGCGCCGGCGGTATCGGCGTGGACGTCAGCCACTTCCTGGCGCACGACCCCGCGGACGGCACGCCCGAGCACCTCGAGGACTGGAAGGCGCACTGGGGCGTCGGGGACCCGTCGGTGCACCGCGGCGGCCTGACCGACCCCAAGCCGCGCACCCCGGCGCGCGAGGTCTTCCTGCTGCAGCGCAAGACCACCCCCATCGGCAAGGGGCTCGGCAAGACCTCCGGCTGGGCGCATCGGGCGGTGCTGAAGCAGTCCGGCGTGCAGAAGATCGCGGGCGTGACCTACGAGCGCATCGACGACGACGGGCTGCACCTGAGGGTGGAGGGCGAGCCGCGCGTGCTCGACGTCGACACCGTGGTGGTGTGCGCGGGCCAGGAGTCGGTGCGGGCGCTCTACGACGAGCTCGCCGACCAGGCCCGGGAGCCGGGTCACGACCAGCGGGTGCACCTGATCGGCGGCGCCGACCTGGCCGCCGAGCTCGACGCCAAGCGGGCCATCCGGCAGGGCACCGAGGTCGCCGCCGGGATCTGACCGGGCGCCGATGCCGACACGGCCCGCGAGGGGACCTGCCCGGCGGCCCGGTCAGTAGCGTGGCCGGCATGCTGCGCGACCTGAGCGACGAGGACGCCCGAGCGGCGCTGCCGCTGAAGTGGGGCGCGGTGCCCGAGGGCGCGATCCCCGCGTGGGTGGCCGAGATGGACTTCGCCCTGGCCCCGGCGGTGCAGGAGGCGACCGAGGCGGCGCTGCGCCGGGGGGTCACCGGCTATCCGCCCTTCGGCGACGGGGGGGTCGGCGAGGCCTTCGCGGGTTTCGCGAGCCGCCACTGGGGCTGGGAGGTCCCGTCCGAGGCGAGCGTGGTCACCGCCGGCGTCATCCCCGGGCTCCGGCTGGCGCTCGACGTGCTGGTGCCGACGGGCCCGGTCGTCGTCCCGCTGCCCTGCTACCCGCCATTTCGCAGCGTGGTGCGGCTCGCCGGGCGCGAGCTCGTCCACACCGAGACGGACCCGGACGCCGCCGACGCCTCCCTCGACCTCGACCAGGTCGAGCGCGCCTTCGCCGCGGGGGCCCGGGCCCTCGTGCTCTGCCACCCGCACAACCCCCTCGGGCGCGTCGCCGACCGCGCCGAGCTCGAGGCCCTGCGCGACCTGGCCCAGCGGTACGGAGCCCGGGTCGTCGCCGACGAGATCCACGCCCCCCTCGTGCTGCCGGGCGGCCCGGGCGGAGGGGACGCCGCGCGGCCCTTCACGCCCTACCTCGACGTCGACCCCACCGCCCTCCTCGTCACCAGCCACACCAAGTCCTTCAACACGCCGGGGCTCCCCTGCGGCCAGATCGTGGTCCTCGACGAGGCGGAGCGCGCGGCGCTGCGCGGGGTCCCGCTGCCGCAGAACCACGGCTACTCCCCGCTCGGCGAGGTCGCCGCCGTCGCGGCCTGGCGCGACAGCGACGACTGGCTCGCCGCACTCACCGGGCGGATCGCCGACAACCGTGCGCTGCTCGCCGAACGCCTCGATGCCGAGTTGCCGCTCGCCCGGATGCGTCGCCTGGAGGCGACCTACCTCGCGTGGCTCGACCTGCGCGCCTATGGCCACGACGACCCCGCCGACGCCGCGCTGCGGCAGGGCGTCCGGGTCGCCGCCGGGCACGACTACCAGCCCGGCCTGCGCGGACACGCGCGGTTGAACGTCGCGACCAGCCCCGAGCGGGTCACCGAGGCGGTGCGCCGATTCGGCGCCGCCCTGCGCTGACCCGGCGATCGGTTCGCCTTGCTCAGCCGAGCACGGTCAGCGCCCCCGGCAGCACCTCCGCGACGGCCGGCTCGGCGCCGGGCCGCGGCAGCGTGCCCAGCGGCTCGCCGTCCCCGCCCACAGGGACACCCGGGCCCCTCCCGGGCCGGGCCGAGAGCTCGATGCGCTTCCCGCGGACGACCGTGACCTCCGGCCGATGGACGTGCGAGCCGTCGTAGATCGTCGGCAGCGCACGGATCAGCGCGCGCTTGGAGGCCGCGGCGACGACCACGACGTCGAGCAGACCGTCGGCCGGCTCCGCGTCGGGCGCGACGTGCATGCCGTGGCCGTACCAGCCGGAGTTCGCCACCACCACCGTGGCGGCGTCGACCTCGTGCACCCGCCCGTCGACGGCGACCCGGTAGCGAGCCGGGCGGTACGACGCCAGCGCGCGCACGGCGGCCAGCGGGTACTGCATCGCGCGCGGCACCAGCCGGGCCGCGTCGACCATCGCGGCGGCGCGGGCGTCGACGCCGGCGTAGACCGACCCGGCGACCCGACGGGCGGGCCCGTCCGCGTCGGGCGACGTCCACGCGATCAGGTCGACCTGCCGCGGCCGGGCCGACAGCAGGACTCGGGCCCGCCCCTCGGCATCGGCGGGCAGGCCGAGCGCGCGGGCGAAGTCGTTGCCGCGCCCGGCCGGGAGCAGGCCGAGCGTGCCGCCGCGCAGCGAGACCTCCCCGGCGAGCGAAGCGAGCGTGCCGTCGCCACCCACCGCGACGACCACGTCGCCGCGGTCGACCGCCTCGATCACCAGAGCCCTCGCCGCGAGCGGTCCTGGTGAGTACGCGACGTCGACCCGCGCGCCGTCGGCGCGCAGCAGCCGGGCCACCGGGACGATGGCCTCGGGCGCCGACCCGCCGCCCGAGGCCGGGTTGACCAGGAAGGTGAAGGCTCTCTTCGGTCTCACCGGCGAGCCGCGGCCTGGGGGCGGAACCGACGGGGCCATATGTTACATTGTGCCATATGTCGTCACTTCGTCACAACGGCCTGTCGGCGAGCGGCGCGGATGCGTACCTCGACGCGGCGCGGGCGTGCATCCTCGACGTCGGCTGGCGCCGGACCACGCTCACCGAGGTCGCCCGCCGGGCCGGCGTCTCGCGGATGACGATCTATCGCGCCTACCGCGACATGGACTCCCTGCTCGACGACCTGATGACCCGCGAGTGGGACGCCGTCGTCGCGGCCGCCACCGGGGCCCAGCCCGGGGGCGCCGACCCCGTTGCGCGACTGGTCGGCGACATCGCCGCGACGGTCGAGACCCTGCGCGACAACGAGCTCTTCGCCCGCATCGTCGAGCTCGACCCGGAGCTGTTGCTGCCCTACGTCCTCGAGCGGCGGGGCCGCAGCCAGGACGCCGTGCTGGCCATCGTCGAGGGCCTGCTGCGCGAGGGCCAGGAGGCCGGAGCGGTGCGCGCGGGCGACCCCGTCGCGATCGCCCGGTCGCTGCTGCTCGCCGTGCACGGTTTCGTGTTCTCGACGCACACGATGGCCGACGGGCGGATCTCCGAGCAGGACCTCCAGGCCGAGCTGCGCCAGCTCCTCGAGCGGGCCGTGCGCGGATGACCAGCGCGACGAGCGGCACCCTCGACGCCGGCGGGAGCATGCTGCAGACTGCCACCGACGAACGGAGCTCGGATGACCCAGACCATCGATCAGGCGCACCACGAGCTCGCGGACTTCCAGGGCCTCAGCGACCGCTACCGACGCGAGCTGATGGCGCACTGCTACCGCATGAGCGGCTCCGCCCACGAGGCCGAGGACCTCGTGCAGGAGACCTTTCTGCGGGCGTGGAAGGCGTCGGCCGACTTCCAGGGCCGCTCCTCGGTGCGCACCTGGCTGCACCGGATCGCCACCAACGTCTGCCTGACCAACCTGGAGGGCCGGCCGCGCCGGCCCCTGCCCACCGGGCTGGGGACGGCGGACTCGGGCACCGGCGAGGTCCCCGAGGTCGACCACGAGATCCCGTGGCTCGAGCCGGTGCCCGACGCCGCCGTGACGGTTGCGGAGCGGGACACCATCCGCCTGGCGTTCGTCGCCGCGCTCCAACACCTGCCGGCGCGGCAGCGCGCCGTGCTGATCCTGCGCGACGTGCTCCGCTGGAGCGCCGCCGAGACCGCGGACGCGCTCGAGACCACCGTGGCCGCGGTGAACTCCGCGCTCCAGCGTGCGCACGCGCAGCTGGGCGACCGCGCCCTGTCACCGGACACGGTTGCAGACGAGCTGGACGCGGCCCAGCGACGCATGCTCGACGCCTACGTCGAGGCGTTCTGGCGCAAGGACGTCGACGCCATCGTGGCGCTGCTGACCCACGACGCGGTCTGGGAGATGCCGCCCTTCACGAGCTGGTACGCCGGCCGCGAGGCCATCGGCTGGCTCATCGACACGCAGTGTCCCGGCGGTGGCCGCGACATGCCGGTCGTGCCGACGCGGGCCAACGGGCAGCCGGCCTTCGGGCTCTACATGCGCGGGCCCGAGGGTGATTTTGTGCCCTTCCACCTGCAGGTCCTCGAGCTCGACGGCGACCGGGCGGCGCGCGTCAGCGCCTTCTTCGACCCGCGGCTCTTCGACATCTTCGGGCTGCCGGACCGGCTGCCCGCCGACGTGCGGCCCGATGCGGGGCCGGCGCGCCACGGGCCGGGGCTCGACGAGCACCCGTGAGCGCGCTCAGGCGGTCGGCAGCGTGACCACGAACCGCGCCCCCCGCCCGGGGGCCCCCTCGTAGCGGACCGTGCCGTGGTTCGCCTCCATCAGGCTGCGCACCAGGTGCAGCCCGAGGCCGGCGCTCGCCTGGTTGCTGCGGGCGCGCCGCGTCCCTCGCGAGAACCGCTCGAACAGGTGCGGGACGAAGCCCGCCGGCACGCCGGCCCCGTGGTCCTCGACCGTCAGCTCCACGAGGCCGCCGACCACGCGCACCGCCACCCCGAAGGGCGGCATTCCGTACTTGGTCGCGTTGACCAGCAGGTTCGTCAGCGCCTGGCGCAGGTGGAACAGGTCGCCCCGGACCTGGACGCCGTCGGCGCCCGTCACCGCTGCCTCCACGCCCACCTCCTCGACGACGTCCTCGAGCAGCGTCGAGACGCGTACGCGCTCGGGTCGCGCCACCAGCGTGCCGGCGTCCACGCTCGCCACGGCCAGGATGTCGTCCACGAGTCGTCGCATCCGGGCGCCGGCGCGGCCCGCCTTCGCCACGCAGGCCGTCACCGTCGCCACCCGGGCGTCCTGATCCGCGGCGTCGGTGTTCAGGACCAGGGTGGCCTCCTCGAGGAACCCCAGCACGGCCGTCAGCGGCTGGCGCACGTCGTGGCCGAGCATCGCCATGGCGTCGGAGAGCCGGACGTTGTGGGACTCCGCCTCCTCCCGCAGCCGGGTCTGCTCGGTGATGTCGAGCACGGTGCCCCAGGCCCGCAGCAGCCGGCCGTCCGGGTCGAGCTCGACCCGGGCGCGGCTGTGCACGTGGCGCACGACGCCGTCCGGGCGCAGCACGCGGTGCTCCGCCTCCCAGCCCTGGCGCCGGGCGATCGCCTCGAGGTGGCGCTGCGTCAGCCACTCCCGGTCGTCCGGATGGATGGCCGCGACCCCGGCGTCCACCGACCCGGGCCAGGTGCGCGGGTCGCCGCCGATGATCTTCGCGGTCTCCCCCGAGACGGCGAACCCGACCCCGCGCTCCCAGGACCAGCTGCCGAGGCCGGCCAGCTCCTGAGCGTCCGCGAGGTCGAATTGGGCCCGCACCCGCGATGTGACGTCCCTGGCCTGCACGAAGACCCCCCGCACGGTGCCGTCCGCGCCGTGGTCCGGGACGTAGGTGACCTCGAAGTGCCGCTCGCGCCCGGCGCCGTCCTGCACGCTGCTCTCGTAGACCTGCTCGAAGCCCGCTAGCGCGCCCTCGAGGTAGGGCCGGTTCAGGGCGTAGAGCTCCGGACCGAGGACGACGCTGACGTGGCGCCCCACAGCCTGCTCCGGCGTCAGCCCGAACCACTCCAGGTGGCCGGCGCTGGCCTGCACGCAGTACCCGTCCGAGTCCCACGCCGCGAACAGGCTGGGCAGCCGTGCTGGCCGACCCTCCGCGGGCAGCCCCCAGCGACCCGCCGGCGGCCGATCGGGCGGGGCCGAGGGACGGCTCGCCGTCCCCCTCGCCCCTGCTGTCGCCACCCCTGTTGCCACCCCTGTTGAACGGTCCCGCATCCCCGACAGCTCCTGAAGGCGCCCCTGTGCCACGTGTTCCTCTCTCGCCGCTCGCGGTCGCCCGCGCCGGACGTCGCCCCGCGTCGTGTCCCGGACGCACACCGGTCCCTCAGGCCCCCACGACCCAGCCACCAGCGTCATCCCTGCCCCGGGAGAACCCCCTGAGCCAGAGTGTCGGTCCCCGACCTGCCACGAAGCACGCGTCCCGGCCGAAGTCGGGACCTCCGACCCAGACCACCCGTCCCGGCTGCACAAGACCCGATCAAGACTTCTGCAACAATTCAGAGCCAGGTGAGGTGCCGCCCGTGCGCGTGCGCCCAGGCGACGGCGGTGCCGTCGAGACCGAGCACGAAGTCGTGCCGTTCGGGGGGCATGGGCGGTCCGGTCGCGGTCACCTCCGGCAGGACCCGCGGACTCTCGTTGCTGACCCAGTGGCAGGCGCCGCGCCCGACCAGGTCGCTCATCTTCGACACGAGCGCGCGACGCTGGTCCTCCTCCAGGAAGGCCGCGACCGCGCTGTGCATCACCACGACCTCACCGTGTCGCGCTGCCGTCGCCACCGTGGCGTCGAGCTCCTGCATCAGGTCGCCGGCCACGAGCACCGGCGGCTCATGTCGCGCGATGGCGACCGCCGCAGCCAGGCGGGCCCGCCGGTCGTCGTGCTCCGGCCAGACCAGCGTGGCCAGCCAGGCCATCTGCTCGTCGTCGGCGACGTCGAGCGGGTTGAGGTCCACGCCGCCCCGCCATGCCACCGCCGGCAGGGCCTTCGGCAGCGGCACCCGCCCGCCGGTCTCGCAGACGAGCACCGGGGCTGCGGGCCAGGGAGCCTCGCCGGCCCCCGTTTCGGGGTCGAGCGCCCGGACGACGTCACCGGTCCAGCGGTACGCCATCCGGTCGGGGTAGAGGTTCAGCCCCGCGCTGGCGCCGACGTCGACGAGGGCCAGGGGCCGGTCGGTCCCGGCAGCGATCCCGGCGAGCGCGGGCAGCAGCGTGGCCAGCCGGCCGATCTCGTTGGTCTGCGTCGACCGGCCCAGGATCGTCCGGCGGATGGTGCCGTCATCGTCCAGCAGCGCTGCGCGGAGGCCGTCGAACGGTCCCGGCGCTGGCACCCCGTGCCACCGCGCGGCCGCGAAGACGAGGTTGGGCTGCCGCTTGACGGCCGGCAGCCCGTCCAGCCACGCGCGCACGTCAGGGTCGTCCACCACCGCCCGCGCCCAGGATTCGAAGCAGGGCGACTCCCCGGCCGCCGCGGCGGCGAAGTCGAGATAGACGTCCTCGACGGGGGCGTGGATCAGCACGCGAGGTGGTCTCACTCGCGCCACTTGCGCTCGAAGGGCAGCCGCCACGTGCTCGGCGCGATGAGCTGGTGGATCTGGTTGGGACCCCACGAGCCGGTCGCGTACGGCCGCACGGGCGGCGGGTTGTCCAGCAGCGGCTGCGAGATCTCCCAGAGCCGCTCGACACCCTGCGCGGTCGTGAAGAGCGTGTGGTTGCCCTTCACGGCCTCGAGGATCAGGCGCTCGTAGGCCTCCAGCGACGAGCCGGCCCAGTGGGTGTCCTCGACCGAGAACTGCATGGACTGCTTGTCCAGCCGGAAGCCCGGCCCGGGCCGCTTGCCGTAGAACGACAGGGAGATGCGCGAGTTGTCCGCGAGGTCGAAGGTCAGGTGGTCGGGGCCGTGCTGCCCGATGCCCGAGCCGGCGGGGAACATCGACTGGGGTGGCTCCTTGAAGGCGATGGAGATGATCCGCTTGCCCTGGGACAGGCACTTTCCGGTGCGCAGGTAGAACGGCACGCCGGCCCAGCGCCAGTTGTCGATGTAGCACTTCAGGGCGATGAACGTCTCGGTCTCGGACTCGGGCTCGACGCCGTCAGCCTCGAGGTATCCCGTGTACTGCCCGCGCACCACGTCGTGCGGCTCGATGGGCAGCATCGACCGGAAGACCTTGTTCTTCTCCTCGGTGATCGAGATCGGGTCCAGCTCGGTGGGCGCCTCCATCGCGGTGAAGGCGAGGATCTGGAAGAGGTGGGTGACCACCATGTCGCGATAGGCGCCGGTGGCCTCGTAGAACGACGCCCGCTGCTCGAGGCCGAGCGCCTCGGGGACGTCGATCTGCACGTGGTCGATCATGTTGCGGTGCCAGATCGGCTCGAAGAGGCCGTTGGCGAACCGGAAGGCGAGGATGTTCAGCGCCGCCTCCTTGCCGAGGAAGTGGTCGATGCGGAAGACCTGCTCCTCGGCGAAGAACTCGTGCACGGCGGCGTTCAGCGTCTGCGCGGACTCCAGGTCGGTGCCGAAGGGCTTCTCCATCACGATCCGCGACCTCTCGACGAGGTCGGCGTCGTCGAGGGTGTGCAGCACGGCGAGCGCCGCCTTGGGCGGCACCGAGAGGTAGTGGAGGCGCTGCTGCGGCTCGGTGCACTCGGACTCCGCCTCGTCGATGGCCCGGCGCAGCGACTCGGCGGTCCCGCCCGGGGCCCAGTACAGCCGCTTGGCGAAGTCGTCCCACTCCTCGTCGCTCACCTCGTCGCCGAACTCGTCGATCGCCCGACGCGCGAAGTCGATGAAGGAGTCGCGGTCGTGCTCGTCCAGGGAGGTGCCGACGACTCGGACGTCGGGCAGCAGACCCGAGCGCAGCAGGTGCAGCACGCCCGGCATGAGCTTCCGGCGCGACAGGTCGCCGGTCGCGCCGAAGAGAACGACGGTGGTCGGGGGCCCCGGGGTCCCCTCGGACTTGGTCATCACCATGGGAACAGGGTGCCACGCCGTACGCGGGCGGGGGATTGCCGCGTGATGAACGAGCGAGCACCGCCCGGGGGCGTCAGGAGCCGGGCAGCTGCACGTACGTGGTCTCGAGGTACTCCTCGATGCCCTCGACGCCGGCCTCGTGTCCGAAGCCGCTCGCCTTGACTCCGCCGAAGGGCGCCGCCGGATCCGAGACCAGCCCGGAGTTCGCGCCCACCATCCCGTGCTCGAGGCGCTCCGAGGCGCGGATCGCGCCGAGGTCGCGCGTGTGGAGGGAGGACGACCGTCCGTGCTCGGTGTCGTTGGCCCGGGCATCGGGCGCCACGCCCGCGAGCACGGTGGGCGGAGAGAAGTGGCCGGGCCCGCACCCGACGAGGAGGGCGCCCATCCGCTCCGCGAGCTTGTCGGCGAAGACATCCGCGACGCCCGCGTGCACGAGGGACCGGTTGGCCGGCGTGCAGGCCTCGCCCATGTTGCGCATCTTGGCGAGCATCGCGCCGTCCCGGCGGCGTCCAGGTCGGCGTCGTCGAAGACGAGGAGCAGCCCGTTGCCCCGGACGGACGGGTGGCCGCCGGGTCGTTCGCGTCGTTCGCGCGGCGGACCAGTCCGGCACGACGAATTTTCGGCGACATGTCGCGAATCGATGGCGAACACCTGGTTGCCGGGTGCAGAATTTGCCTTGCCGGACCCTTCGCCGACCCCATGCGGTGAAGGGCCCGGCGTTTCAGCCTTGGTGCTCGCGGGCGCCCGGTCGCGGGCCCTTGCCCTTGCTGGCACCCGGACCGGGCCCGCGGTCGGGCCTCAGGTCGATCTGCTTGCCCGAGATGCGGGTGCCCTTGAGCTTCTCCCACGCCCCATCGGGAAGCCGCTGCGGCAGCTCGACGAGCGAGAAGTCACCCCGGATCGTGATCCGCCCGAAGTCCTCACGCCCGAGCCCGCCCTCGTTGGCCAGCGCACCGACGATCTGCCGCGGCTCGACCCGGTGCCGGCGGCCGACGGCGATCCGGTACGTCGTGCGCTGCACGTTGTCGTGCTGGCGGGCGCGGGGTGGTCGGCCACCGCCGGAGCCGGACCCACCGCGGGGACCCCGGTCGCGGCGCTCCGCCTCGGCCGCGGCATGCGCCATGGCCTCGGCGTCGAGCAGCAGCGGCTCATCGCCCTGCTGGACGACGGCCAGCGCAGCGGCGACCGTCAGCTCGTCGGCGTCGTGGTGGTGCACGTAGTGGGCGACCACGTCGCGGAAGAAGTCGACGCGGTCGGTGTCCGAGAGCGCGGCCGTGATGGCGTCGTCGAAGCGCGCGAGCCGGGTGGAGTTCACGTCCTCGACACTGGGCAGGTCCATCTGCTCGAGCCTGCTCTTGGTGCCGCGCTCGATCACCTTGACCAGCCCCCGCTCGCGCGGGGTCACGAAGGAGATGGCATCGCCGCTGCGGCCGGCGCGGCCGGTGCGACCCACGCGGTGCACGTAGGACTCCGCGTCGGTGGGCACGTCGTAGTTGACGACATGGCTGACCCGCTCGACGTCGAGACCGCGGGCCGCCACGTCCGTGGCGACGAGCACGTCGAGGCCGCCGTCGCGCAGCTGCTGGACGGTGCGCTCCCGCTGGGCCTGCACGACGTCGCCGTTGATCGCCTGGGCCGAGAAGCCCCGGGCGCGCAGCCGCTCCGCAAGGGTCTCGGTGGCCTGCTTGGTGCGGACGAAGACGATCATGGCCTCGAACGCCTCGACCTCGAGGATCCGCGTGAGCGCATCGAGCTTGCGCTGGTGCGGCACGGTGAGCACCCGCTGGCGGATATCGCTGGCCGTCACGGTCCGGCCCGTGACCCTGACCTCGACCGGGTCGTTGAGGAACCGCGCGGAGATCCGCTTGATCGGCGCGGGCATCGTCGCGGAGAAGAGCGCCGTCTGCTTGTCCGCCGGGGTGCTGGCGAGGATGGTCTCGATGTCCTCGACGAAGCCCATGGCGAGCATCTCGTCGGCCTCGTCGAGCACGAGGAACCGGACGTGGGAGAGGTCGAGGGTCCCGCGCTCGAGGTGGTCCATCACGCGGCCGGGGGTGCCGACCACCACGTCGACGCCGCGACGCAGCGCGCTCAGCTGGACGCCGTACCCGCGGCCCCCGGTGACCGGGAGGACGTGGACCCCGCTGGACCGGGCCGCGTACCGCTCGAACGCCTCGCAGACCTGGAGCGCGAGCTCGCGGGTGGGGGCGAGCACCAGCGCCTGGGGGGCCGTCCGCCCGGCGGTGCGGTCGAGCCGGCTGAGCACGGGCAGCGCGAACGCGGCCGTCTTGCCGGTGCCGGTCTGGGCGAGGCCGACCACGTCGCGGCCCGCCACCAGCGGGGGGATCGTGGCCGCCTGCACGGCCGAGGGAGACTCGTAGCCGACGTCGGCCAACGCCGCCAGCACCTCATCGGAGAGCCCGAGGTCGACGAACCCCGGGGCCGCTTCCTGCTCGTCCTGCGTCGCGCTGGTCCGATCGGGGGTTGTGCCTGCCTCATCGTTCACCGGACAAGACTACGGGCGCGGCCGGCCGGCTGACGATTCGCCGGCCGCGAACCCCCCGGTGGAGCACGCGCCCCTGAAGCGGCCGCCCACCGCCCGTGGGGTGGAGCGACACGACGAGAACGGGCGGCTCCTGACGACGCCTGGGGAGGTCGGTTAGTCTAGGTGAACGGAAGATGAACGGAAGGTGACTGATCATGGACGCAACCCGGGCAGTCAGGGCCCGCGGACTATCGATCCGCTGGGTCGAGGTGACCGACGAGAGCGGGCGCAGCAGGCTCGAGATGCGCTGGAGAGCGGCCGTCCCCGAGGTGCCCGCCGCGCCGGCGGCCGTCCGGCCGGCGGCTGGCGCCCGGGCCGGCACCCTGCATCCGCACGCGGCCTGAGGCGGTCGCAGAGACGGCGTGCCGGGCCTCCGGGAACAATCGTCGGCACCCTTTGGTTGAACGATCAACTACCTGCCCACTCCGGCGGCAGGTGGACGTCAACCAGGAGGTTTCCATGACCACCAACCCGGCTCTCCAGCACAGCACCGCCCTCGACGACATCTCGGGCACCTACACCCTCGACCCCAGCCACACCTACGTCGGCTTCACGGCCCGGCACGCGATGGTGACCACCGTCCGCGGCCAGTTCCGCGACCTCGAGGGGACCGCCACCATCGACACCGCCGACCCGGCTGCCTCGAGCGTCTCCCTCTCGATCGATGTCGCCAGCCTCAGCACCGGCAACCCCGACCGCGACGGCCACCTCGTCTCCCCCGACTTCTTCGAGGCCGAGGCCTGGCCGGCGATCACCTTCGACTCCACCGCCGTCGAGCGCGAGGGCTCGACCTGGCGCATCACGGGCGACCTGACGATCCGGGACACCACGCGTCCGGTGACGATCGACTTCGAGGAGATGGGCTCCGCGCGGGACCCCTTCGGCGACGTGCGGGTCGGCTTCGAGGGCGAGGTCGCGGTCAACCGTCGGGACTGGGGCCTGACCTGGAACGCCGTCCTCGAGACCGGCGGCGTGCTCGTGGCCGAGAAGGTCAAGCTCGTCTTCGACGTCTCCGCGGTCCGCGACGCCTGATCGCGACGGATCGCGCTGGGGGGCCCCGAGTGCCACGATGCTTGCGTGAGCACCACCGGGCCCCCCCAGCCGCTCCTGCCTGACCTGCCCGAGGGCTGCGCGGCGCGGCCGCTCTCCCTCGGTGACGCGCCAGCGGTCCACGCGCTGTTGTCCGCCGAGGAGCTGCACGACCTCGGCACGGTGGAGCTCGAGAAGGCCGACGTCATCGCCGACTGGCAGCGCCCGTCGTCGAACATCTCCACCGCCACGGTCGGAGTCTTCGCCGAGACCGCCGCGGAGCCCGCGCTGATCGCGTACGCCGAGCTGATCCACCACGAGAACGGCTGCGCCGCCGTGCACCTCGACCATCGCGGCCGCGGCATCGGCACCGCGCTCGCCCTCTGGATGCAGGCCCTGGCCCGCGCCCGGGGGATGGAACGGGTCGGGATGTCCACGCCGCGGGGCTCCGCCGGCGACCGCCTGCTGGAGGAGCTCGGCTACGAGGTCGCCTGGGAGAGCTGGTTCCTGGAGCTTCCCGGCGGCTCGCGGGTGCCGGACCGCCCGCTCGCCGAGGGGTTCGCGATCCGCGCCGCGCTCGAGGACGAGATGGAGGCGGCGTGGAGCGTCAACGAGGACGCCTTCCTCGAGTGGTCCGAGCGGGGCCGCTCGAGCTTCGCCGACTGGCGCTCACGCATCGTCGATCGTCCCGGCTTCGAGCCGTGGCACCTCCGGGCGTGCGTCGACCCCGGAGGGGCCGTTGTCGGCATGCTCCTCCTCCAGGTGAGCGCCGAGCACGACGAGGGGACGGCGTACGTCGCCACGCTCGCCACGCGCGCGGACCACCGCGGCCGCGGGCTGGCACAGGCGATGCTCGCGGACGGCTTCGCGGCGGCGACGTCGGCCGGGGCCACACGGTGCACCCTCGGTACCGACTCGCGCACCGGCGCACTCGCGCTCTACGAGAGGGTCGGGATGCGCGTCACCTCGACCTGGCACCACCGGGTCATCACGCTCGACTGAGGCCCCGCGGATCCCGGTCACCTGCGCGGGCGACACGCCGGGCGGTCGGTGACGCGTGGGGCGCGCCTGGTGTTCCATGGGAGGCCCGGCATCCGAGGAGGCACCGTGTTCGACCTCGTCAACGGACTGCCCGTGCACCCGCTCGTGGCGCACGGCGTCGTCGTGATCCTGCCCCTGGCCGCGCTCGGCACCCTCGCCATGGCGGTGCGGCCGGCGTGGCGGGTCACCTACGGGCCCCTCGTCGTGCTGGCCGCCGCCGTCGGCACCGCCCTGGTCCCGGTGGCCACGACGAGCGGCGAGGCGCTCTCGGAGCGGGTCGGCGAGCCCGAGGAGCACGCGGAGATGGGCGAGACCCTGCTCTGGTTCGCGATCCCGCTCCTGGTGCTCGCCCTGGGGTTGTGGCTGGTGGAGCGTCTCCGGGCGCGGGGCAGCAGCGGCCCCGGCGGGACGGCGGGCGGCCCGCCTCCCCTGGTCCGCAACGGGGTGGCCGTGCTCGCCGCGCTGGCGGCGGTGGCCCTGACCGTGCAGGTCGTCCGCATCGGGGACTCGGGGGCCCAGGCCGTCTGGGAGTCGCGGATCGGCAGCGCGCCGGTGGTGGGCCGGGCGCGCTGATCACCCCGTCCGGCGGCGACGAACGCCGGGACGAAGGCACCCACCATCTCGACGACTGAGGGCCGACCGAGCTCGGACCGATGCGTTCAGGCCAGCCCGAGCTCGTCCATCAGCCCCTCGACGCGCCCGCGGATCTCGTCGCGGATCGGCCGGACGGCCTCGATGCCCTGGCCGGCCGGGTCGGAGAGCGGCCAGTCCACGTAGCGCACCCCCGGGACGTAGGGGCACCCATCGCCGCAGCCCATCGTCACCACCACGTCGCAGGTCCGGACCTCCTCGGGGTCGAGGACGCGCGGTGCGGCGGCCTCGAGGTCGATGCCCTCCTCGGCCATCGCCTGCACGGCCACCGGGTTCACCCGGTCCGCGGGAGCGGTGCCGGCCGAGAGCACGTCCACGCGGTCGCCGGCCAGGTGCCGAAGCCAGCCGGCCGCCATCTGGGAGCGGCCCGCGTTGTGGACGCATAGGAAGAGCACGGCGGGTCTGGGCGGGGGCGGGCGATCGCTCATCATGACTCCCAAGGGGGTTGCGGGGGCGTCGGCTCGGTCGTGGAGCGCGGGCCGGCGGGGCGGAGCGGCGGGGCGGGGCAGGTCGGGACAGGCGCGCTCACCCGGCGGCCTCGCCGAGCAGCACGGCGACGGAGGCGAGGGCCTGCCGGTCCACGGCGTAGTAGACCCAGACCCCCCGCTTGGCACGGTCGATCAGCCCGACGCCGTGCAGCACCTTCAGGTGGTGGCTGATCGTCGGCTGGGAGAGCTCGAAGGCGTCGTTGAGGTCGCACACGCACGCCTCACCGCCCTCCTGGGCGGCGATCAGCGAGAGCAGCCGTAGCCGGACCGGATCGGCGAGGGCCTTCAGCAGCGGCGCTGCGGCCTCGGCGTCGGCGGGCGAGAGCGGCCCGCGCATCAGCGGCGGGCAGCAGGCGTCGGAGGGCGTGGGCGCGGCAAGCGGCGTGGACACCCCATGAGTTTGACACATTGACATATTTTGATGAATAGGTACCGTGAGCATCCGTACATCGATACTCTTCGATGTCTTGGCACGATGCCCGCCACCCCAGGAGTTCCCCATGACCACCAGCGCCACCGGCCCCCACCCCACCGGCTCGCGCCTGCAGCTGGCCCTCGACGTCGACGACCTCGGGGCGTCGATCGACTTCTACTCGAGCCTGCTCGGCACCCCGCCGGCCAAGGTGCGCGAGGGCTACGCCAACTTCGCGGTGGTCGACCCGCCGCTCAAGCTCGTGCTGATCGAGCGCCCGGGCCGGGGCGGCGGGATCAACCACCTCGGGATCGAGGTCCCCGACACCGCCGCCGTCGACGCGGCGAAGGAGCGGCTCGCCGGAGCCGGCCTCGTCCCGACGGACGAGCGCGACACGGTCTGCTGCTGGGCCCGCCAGGACAAGGTCTGGGTCGAGGGCGCGCCCGACGGCGAGCGGTGGGAGGTCTACACCGTGCTCGAGGACAGCCAGCTCGAACGCACTCCCGGCCCCGCCTGCTGCTGAGCCGGCCGGGCGTCCACGTTGCCGAGCGGCCCAGATCAGGCGGCCAGCGCCCGCTCGATGTCGCCGGCGATCCGCTCCGGCTGGGTCGTCGAGCCGTAGCGCTGGACCACCTCGCCGTCCCTGCCGATGAGGAACTTGGTGAAGTTCCACTTGATCGCGGAGCCGAGCAGGCCGCCCTTCTCCCGGCGGAGCCAGTCGAACAGCGGGTGGGCGTCGTCGCCGTTCACGTCGACCTTCTCGAACATCGGGAAGGAGACCCCGTAGGTGCGCTGGCAGAACTCCCCGATCTCCTCGGCGTCGCCGGGCTCCTGGTTGCCGAACTGGTTGCACGGGAAGCCGAGCACCACCAGACCCTGCTCGCGGTAGCCCTGGAACAGCTGCTCGAGGCCCTCGAGCTGCGACGTGAAGCCGCACCGCGACGCGGTGTTGACCACGAGCACGACCTGCCCGGCGTACTCGCTGAGGTGTTCCTCGGCACCGCCGAGCCGCTCTGCCCGGAAGTCGCTCAGGTTCGTCATGGGGCCTCCCCGTGCCGGAGTCGGATGTCTCGACGGGTCGGCCGCTGCCACCCGCTGCATGACAGGATGCCCGGGTGGACGCACAGATGAGCTCCGGCGTGGTTGATCCCACACTCCGCGTGGGGGCCCTGCCCACCGTGCCGCCCGCCGTCCGCCTCGGCGGCCGCACCATCCCGGCGATCGGCACGGCCCGGCTCTACGTCTGCGGCATCACGCCCTACGACGTCGCCCACATCGGGCACGCGTCGACGTTCGTCTGGGCCGACCTGCTGGCCCAGGTGCTCGACTCCACCGGCGTGAAGACCGAGGTCTGCCGCAACGTGACCGATGTGGACGACGCCCTGCTGCGCGCGGCCATGACCCGTGGCCGCCCCTACGACGAGCTCGCCCTCACCCAGGAGGCGGTCTTCGAGCAGAGCATGCGCGCGTTGCGCGTGGGTCGCCCCTCCTACCAGCCGCGCGCGCGGCACCACGTCGTGCACGTGCAGCAGCTCGCCCAGCGCCTGCTCGAGAAGGGCATGGCCTACGAGCGCGCCGGCGTGGTGCGCTTCCGCGGACGGGCGGCCTTCGAGGCGTCCGGCCTCCCCGAGGAGCGCGCGCTGGCGCTCTCGGAGGAGTACGGCGACAACCCCCAGGGCCCCGGCCGCGACGACCCGTTCGACACGGTGCTGTGGATGCCGTCGGGAGACCAGGAGCCGGCGTGGCCCAGCCCCTGGGGCTGGGGTCGCCCGGGCTGGCACGCGGAGTGTGCGGCGATGGCCATGGCCGTGCACGGGCCCGTGGTCGACGTGCAGGCCGGCGGCCAGGACCTCGCCTGGCCGCACCACGCGATGCAGGCGGCGATGGTCGAGGCGGCCTCCGGCGTACGCCCGTTTGCCCAGGCGGCGCTCCACGTCGGTGCCGTGCACCTCGATGGCAAGCCGATGGCCAAGTCGACCGGCAACCTGGTGCTCGTCGACGACGTGCTCGCCGAGCACGCGCCGGCGCTGCTGCGCCTGGTGATCCTCGACCGGCCCTACGCGGACCCGTGGCCCTACGACGCGGCGGACTTCGACGTCGCGGCCGAGCGGCTCGAGCGGCTCTACCGGGCCGCGGCGACGCCGGGCGCCCCCGGCCAGGTCGGGGTGGAGCGCTTCGAGCACGCCCTGGGCCTGCTCCACGACGATCTCGACGTCACGGCCGCGCTGGACGCGGCCGAGAACCTGGGCGGCGAGGCCGCGCGCCGGATGATCTCGCTGATGCGCCTGGGGTGACCGGCCTCACCTCAGGCCAGGGAGAGAAAGAGCTTCTCCAGCTTCTTCAGGTCGACGTCACCGTCGTCACCCCGGCTGAGGCACTGCTGCAGGCCGCTGGCCACGATCGCGAAACCGGCCCGGTCCAGGGCCCGGGAGACCGCGGCGAGCTGCGTGACGACGTCCTCGCAGTCCCGGCCCTCCTCCAACATCCGGAGCACGCCGCCGAGCTGCCCCTGCGCGCGCCTGATCCGGTTGATGACCGGCGTCATCTCCGTCGCGTCGAGCTCCATCAGACCCCCTCGTGTCCGGTCGTGGTGACCGACTGAAAGAGTACCCCCCCGGGTTACGGTGGCGGGCGGACCTCCAGCCGCCGGCGATGCGGCCGGATCCCTCCCAGCTGTCCCCCATCCCGTCTGTTCCCGAGTCCGACCTGTTCCCGAGCGTGGAGGAACGACATGTGCCGAGCCGTCACCTGCCGCACCTGCGGCAAGACCACGTGGGCCGGCTGCGGCCAGCACGTCGATCAGGTGCTGGGCGGCGTGCCCCGGGCCGACCGCTGTCCCGGTCACGCCCCCCAGGAGCGGCCCGGGCTGCTCGCCCGGGTCTTGGGTCGCGGCTGACAGACTGGTCGGGGCCCAGTCGGACTGGTCGGTCGCGACGGGTCGGGACCCAGGCGCGGCAGACGCGCGGGCAGGAGAGGCGATGAGTCACGCCGACGCGCGGGCGCCCGAGCGCGGCGGTCGCTGGTGGACCCTCGTCGCGGTGTGCACCGGGCTGTTCATGCTCCTGGTCGACATCACGATCGTGAACGTCGCGCTGCCCGACATCCAGCGCGACCTCAACGCGTCGCTCTCCGACCTCCAGTGGGTCATCGATGCCTACGCGCTGAGCCTCGCCGCCCTGCTGCTGACGGCCGGCTCCCTGGCCGACCTCTACGGGCGCAAGCGGGTCTTCGTGATCGGCACGGGTCTGTTCACCCTGGGCTCCCTGCTGTGCGGCGCTGCGCCGTCCCTGCTCTTCCTGTGCCTGGCCCGGGCGGCGCAGGGCATCGGCGGCGCCGCGATGTTCGCCACGGCGCTGGCGCTGCTCGCCGCGACCTACAGCGGCCGCGACCGTGGGGTGGCCTTCGGCGCGTTCGGCGCCACCGCGGGGGTCGCCGTCGCGCTCGGCCCGGTGCTCGGCGGCGTGCTCACCTCGGGCCTGTCCTGGCGCTGGATCTTCTTCGTCAACCTGCCGGTGTGCCTGTTCGCGATCGTGGTCACGCTGCGCCAGGTCCGCGAGTCCCGCGACCCGGACGCCGGACGGCCGGACCTCGTCGGCTTCGTCACCTTCAGCGGCTCCCTGGGACTGCTGGTCTTCGGCCTCATCGAGGCCGGGTCGCGGGCCAACCCGGACGGCTGGGGCTCCTCGCTGGTGCTCGGCTCGCTCGTCGCCGCGGCGGCGCTGATGACGACCTTCGTCCTCACCCAGCTGCGGCGCCCGGACCCGATGCTCGACCTCGGCCTGCTCCGCAAGCCCACGTTCACCGGCGGCCTGATCGCCGCGTTCGGGGTCTCGGCGTCGGTGTTCAGCCTGCTGACCTACCTCGTCATCTATGTGCAGAACGTGCTCGGCTACTCCGCCGTCGGCACGGGTGTGCGGCTGCTGTTCCTCTCCGGCGGGGCGTTCCTGGCTGCGGCCCTCGCGGGCCGGCTCACCTCGGTGGTGCCCACCAAGTGGCTGATCAGCCCGGGCTTCGTCGCGGTCGGCGCGGGCCTGCTGCTCATCCACGGCATCGAGCCCGGTGACTCCTGGACCGGCCTCGTCCCCGGCCTCGTCCTGGCGGGCCTCGGCACGGGCATGATCAACCCCCCGCTGGCCTCGACCGCCGTGGGCGTCGTCGCGCCCGCGCAGGCCGGGATGGCCTCCGGGATCAACAACACCTCCCGGCAGGTCGGCATCGCCACCGGCATCGCCGCGCTGGGCTCGATCTTCGCCAACCGGGTCGTCGACGGGGTGCGCTCCGCTCTGGCCGGGACGCCGGGCGAGGCCCAGGCCGACCAGATCGCCGGCGCCGTCACCGGGGGCAGGCTCGACGCGGTGCTGGCCCAGGCTCCCCCGGCGGCGCGGCAGGCGATCGCGGACGCCGCGACCGCCGGCTTCGTGGACGCGCTCAACGACATCGCGATGATCGCCGCGACGATCGCCTTCGCGTCGGCGGTCCTCACCGGCCTGCTGATCCGGCAGCGCGACTTCTTCGAGGCGCCGGCGGAGACCGGGGCCTCGACGGTCGGTGCCGGGTGACAGGCTCTCTGTCGTGAGCACTCCCTCCCCCGGCGGCACCGACGGCGCGCCCGCCGTCCTCGCCGAGGGCCTCGTGAAGACCTACGGCGACGTGCGCGCCCTCTGCGGTCTCGACCTCGTCGTGCCGCGGGGCACGGTCCTCGGGGTCCTGGGACCGAACGGCGCCGGCAAGACCACGGCCGTCAAGATCCTCACCACGCTGGTCCGGCCGGACTCCGGCCGGGCCGCCGTCGCCGGGGTCGACGTGCTCGCGAAGCCGCGTGAGGTGCGGCGGCGGATCGGCGTCTCGGGACAGTACGCCGCGGTCGACGAGTACCTGACGGGTTTCGAGAACCTCGAGATGGTCGGCCGGCTCTACCACCTCGGGAAGAAGCGGTCCCGGCAGCGAGCGCTCGAGCTGCTGGAACAGTTCTCGCTCACCGACGCGGCCAATCGGGTGGCCAAGGGCTACTCCGGGGGCATGCGGCGGCGGCTCGACCTTGCGGGCGCGCTGGTCGCCGATCCCCCCGTGCTGTTCCTCGACGAGCCCACGACCGGCCTGGACCCCCGCAGCCGCACCGAGATGTGGACGGTCATCCAGAACCTGGTCCGGGGCGGCACCTCGCTGCTGCTGACCACGCAGTACCTGGACGAGGCCGACCTGCTCGCCGACAACATCGTGGTGATCGACCACGGACGCAAGATCGCCGAGGGCACGGCCGACGACCTGAAGGCGCAGGTGGGCGGCGAGCGACTGGAGATCACGGTCTCGGACCCCGGCCGCCTCGACGACGCCGAGCGACTCCTGGCGCCTTTCGCCGCCGGCCAGGTCGCCCGGGAGCCGCAGCGGCGCGGCCTCCTGGTCCCGGTCTCCGGCGGGGCGGCCGTGCTGGCCGACGCCCTGCGCGCCCTGGACGGGGAGAAGGTGGCGGTGGACGACGTCGGGGTGCGCCGTCCGACGCTCGACGACGTCTTCCTCGCGCTCACCGGCCACCACGTCGAGGCGGGCGAGGACGCCGAGGGCGACGCCGCGGAGCAGGGGGTGGCCTCCTCGTGAATGCGCTGATCGAGCGAGTGGGCGACGGCCTGATCGTGGCGCGTCGCAACCTGACCAAGGTCAAGCGCGTGCCCGACATCCTGGTGTTCACCACGCTGTCGCCGATCATGTTCATCCTGCTGTTCGCCTACATCTTCGGTGGGGCGATCGACCCCGCGGGCGGCGGCGCGGCATACCGGGAGTTCCTGATCGCGGGGATCTTCGCGCAGACGGTGGTCTTCGGCGCCACCTTGACCGGCGCCGGGCTCGCGGACGACGTGCAGAAGGGGATCATCGACCGCTTCCGCACGCTGCCGATGGCGCCGTCCGCGGTGCTGACCGGCCGCACCGTGGCCGATGTCCTCAACAACGTGATCGTGCTGGTCGTGATGTCGCTGACCGGGCTGCTGGTCGGCTGGCGGATCCGCTCCTCGTTCCTCGACGCCGTCATCGGGTACGTGATGCTGCTGATCTTCGCCTTCGCGATCAGCTGGATCATGGCGTGGATCGGGCTGCTCGTGCCGGCCCCGGAGGTGGTCAACAACGCGTCGTTCATCGTGATCTTTCCGCTCACGTTCATCGCGAACACCTTCGTCCAGATCTCGACGCTGCCCGGTCCACTGCAGCTCTTCGCCGAGTGGAACCCGGTCTCGGCGGTGACGCAGGTAGCGCGGGAGCGCTTCGGCAACACCGCGGGGATCGACCCGGCCGAGGTCACGTCGTGGGCCCTGCGCCACCCGGAGATCTACACGGTGCTCTGGTCCTTGCTCGTGCTGGCGATCTTCGTCCCGCTGGCCAATGCCCAGTACCGGCGCTCCACCAGTCGCTGAGGCTTCTCGCCTCCGGATCGGCCAGACTGTGCGCGTGCACCCCGACCCCCGCGAGCCGCGCCGTCGGGGGACGGGCGTCGTGGCGTGGCTCTCGGCCGTGGCGTTGCTGGCCGCGGCGTGCACGGCCGAGCCCGACGACCCGACCGAGCGCGGCCGCGACGGCGCGGCCGCCGCGGCGATCCTGCTGGCCGACGGGATGTCCCGCGGGTCCCTCGACGACGTGCCGCTGGTCGCCGACCTCGACGCGTCGACGGCGCAGGAGGACCTGGCGGAGATCACCGCCGACCCACGCGAGCGGTTGGGCGAGGACCAGCAGGCCGACGTGGCGCTGGTGGAGGACTCGGTCACCGTCGACGACGCCGGCACCGAGGCCACCGCGACGCTGGCCTGGGCGTGGCCCTTCGAGGCGGGACGCTGGCAGTACGAGGCCGAGATCCGGCTGGCGCGGGGCGACTCCTCCGACGGCTCGTCGCAGGAGTGGCGCGTGGACTGGTCGCCGGCGGCGATCGAGCCGTCGCTGCAGACGGGCGAGACCCTGGTGGCCCGCACCGTGGCCGCCACCCGGGGCGAGATCCTCGGAAGGGGTGGAGCCCGGCTGGTGACCGAGCGCCGCGTCGTCCGCGTGGGGATCGACAAGACACAGGTGCGCCCGGGACGCGCCGGCGGCTCGGCCCGCGTCCTCGCCCGCGAGCTCGACATCGCGGGGCCGCCCTTCGTCACCGCGGTGCGGGCCGCGGGCCCGGAGGCCTTCGTCGAGGCGATCGTGCTGCGCGCCGACGAGGCGGCCGTGATCCCGTCCATCGTCGAGGGAATCCCCGGCGCCCGCGCCATCGGCGACGTGGTGCCCCTGGCGCCGACCCGCGAGTTCGCGGCGCCGCTGCTCGGCCGGGTGGGCCAGGCGACGGCGGAGATCGTGGAGGACTCGGAGGGAGAGGTGCAACCGGGCGACGAGGTCGGCCTGTCCGGGCTGCAGCGGCGCTACGACGAGCAGCTGCGCGGCAGCCCCGGCTTCCGGGTCTCGGCGCAGTCGCCCTCGGGCAACGCCCGGGTCCTGTTCTCGGTGGACGCCGACGCCGGCGATCCGCTGCCCACCACGCTCGACCGGGGCCTGCAGGGCCGCGCCGAGGCTCTCCTGGCCCCGATCGACCCGCCCAGCGGGCTCGTCGTGCTCCGGCCGTCGACGGGCGCGGTGCTCGTGGCCGCCAGCGGCCCCGGGTCGGACGGCTACACCACGGCGACCTTCGGCAAGTACGCGCCCGGGTCGACCTTCAAGATCGTCAGCGCCCTGGCCCTGCTCCGCGCCGGGCTCGGGCCCGACTCGACCGTGCCCTGCCCCGCCAGCACCACGGTCGACGGCAAGGAGTTCTCCAACTACGACGGCTACCCCCCCGGCGACCTCGGACCCATCCCCCTGCGTCGCGCGGTCGCCAGCTCGTGCAACACCGCCTTCGTGGAGCGCCGGGGCCGCGCACCGCATGGGCGACTCGCGGCGGCTGCCGCCGCGTTGGGACTCGGGATCGACCACGAGGTGGGGTTCCCGGCGTACTTCGGCGAGGTGCCGGCCCCGGAGTCGGAGACCGAGGCCGCGGCCGACCTGATCGGCCAGGGCACGGTGACCGCGTCGCCGCTGTCGATGGCCGTCGTGGTCGCCTCCGTGGCCGCCGGCGAGGCGGTGCTCCCGCAGCTGCTGCCCGGCGTCGAGCCCGACCCGGAAGGCGATGCGGACCCGGTGGAGCAGCCGCTCGAGCCCGCCGAGGCGAAGGCGCTGCGCTCGATGCTGCGCCTGGTGGTCGCCGACGGCAGCGGCAGCGTGTTGGCCGACGTCCCGGGCCCGCCGGTGCTCGCGAAGACGGGCACGGCCGAGTACGGCTCTCCCAGGCCGGACGGCTCCCTGCCGACGCACGCCTGGATGGTCGCGGCCCAGGGGGACCTGGCCGTGGCCGCGTTCGTCGAGGCGGGTGAGTCGGGCTCGGGGACGGCCGGCCCGCTGGTCGAGGCGATGCTACGCGCGGCGCCGATGGACGGGCGCCGACCGAGCGCTAGCCGTTCTCCCGGAGCGTGGCGGCGCGGGAGCCCCGCACCGTGACCAGCGCGCTGCCGATCGCGACCGCCCCGAGCACGCCGAGCGCGAGCAGCGTGAGGACCGCCAGCCGCACCGGGTCGATCTCCGGGACCACCCGTGGGGTGCTCGCCTCCGCATCGAGGGTGCCCCCTCCCGCCATCCCCAGTTGGACGGTGCGCAGGACCACCTGCTGGGCCAGCGTCCCCGCGGCGATCCCCGCGACCGCGGCGCTGCCGAGCGCCACGAGCAGCTCGCGCCACACGGCCCCCGCCACCGCGCGGGACGAGACGCCGACCACCCGCAGCGACGCGGCGTCCCGGCGCCGCTGGGGCAGCTGCACGGCCGTGGAGACCAGCAGCCCGGCGAGCGCCATCACCAGCACCAGCGCCGCGACGACCAGATAGAGCCGCAGCGCGAGTGCGTGGGCCGAGGAGTCCAGCGTGGCCCGGACCCCGGGCAGCGTCGTCGCCACGCTCAGCCCCCGGCTCGCAAGCGCCTCGCGCACCTCCTGGGGGGCGTCGGCGCGCGCGAGCACGGCCATGGTGAGCGTCGCGTCGTAGACGGTGCGGTCGTTGGCCAGCAGCGTCGCGTCGACGAGCACCCCCGCCGGCCCGGCGAACGGCGTGCTCTCCGCCACGAGCACGGGATCGGCGGCCACGTCCCCGGTGGGCAACCGCAGCGCCTCCACGCCGCCCGGCACGTCCCGGCCGACGACGACCGGGATCCGTTCGGGGATGCCCCCGCTGCTGAGCCGGATCACCCCGGCACCGTTCGCGTCGGAGACCTCCAGGCGCACGCCGTCGCCGTCCTCGGTGACCGCGGTCAGCGGCGAGGTGGCGGCGGCATCGGGGGACGGCGACCAGCGGGCGCCGACCAGCCCGCGCTCGAACGGCGCTGCGTCGAGCGTCATCTCCTCCAGCCGCACGGAACCGGCCATCGACAGCGAGAGCGCCGCCCGGCCGCCGACCGAGATCCCCTCGAGCGCGCAGCCGTCGCCGCACGGCACGTCGGCGGCGGCCCGGGACGTGCCGTCGGGCCGGAAGGGGCCGAGGTAGACCCGCGTCGTGTCCTCGCCGAAGGGCCGCAGCCGCAGCTCGACGAAGAGCGGACCGTCGCCGACGCCGCCCCCCTCCAGGTCCAGGTCAGCCGCGAGGCGCAGGCCGATCCGGCGCCCGCGGGGCTCGGGAACCTCGCCCGGACGGTCCAGCGCGGCGGCGATCTCGTCCGGGTCGATGCCCGGGGACCACTGGTGGGGCCAGGTCGCCACCCGTGCCAGGCGCGGGGTGTCCACCACCGCGAGGCGGGTGCTGCCGAGCGCGGCCGAGCCGGCCGCCGCGAGCCAGCGCCCGTCGGGGTCGACGCCGTGGGTGAGGTCGACGGTCTCGGCGAGGCCGAGCGGCGAGGCCCACACCTGGTCGGCGGGGGCGCGCGTGGCGGCCACACTGGCCCGCCAGGTGCCGGCGGCGTCGGCGACCCCGATGGCGAAGACCCCGACGGCCATGGCCGCCGTGAGGGGCAGGATGACCAGCGACCCCGCCGCCCGCCGGGAGAGCGCGCGGGCCGCGACGAATCCGGCGAGCGACCGGGTGTCCGGGCGCCGCCTCGCCCACCAGCCCGCGGCGGCGCTCGTGGCCCGGACGACGGCCAGCCCGGCCGCCACGCCCAGCAGCACGGGCAGGACGAGGTCCGTGACGCCGGGCCGCCGCTCGCCCGCACCCGCACCACCGAGGGTCGCGGACAGGACGACGAGCGCCGCGGCTACCAGCGCGAGCTGGGCCACCAGCGACCAGCGCGAGGCCGCGACCGGTCGGCGTGTGCCCGCGAGCCGGTCTGCCAGCGAGACGCGCAGCACCAGCCCGACGGCGAGCACCGCGACGGCGGCGGCCGCGACCAGCACCAGCGCCGCGGCAGCGAGGCTGGCGGGCGGCAGCGGCACCGGCAGGCCGGGCAGGAGCCACCAGCGCACCAGTCCCCACGAGAGGCCCAGCCCGACGGCCACGCCGAGCGGCGCCGCGAGGAGCAGCAGCGCCAGCGGCTCCGAGAGCCCGAGGCCCCAGAGCCGGCGCGACCGTACGCCGCGCAGCGAGGCCAGCGCGAGCTCGCGCGTGCGCACCTCGCCGGCCGCCAGCAGCAGCCGTAGGAGCAGGGTGAGCGCGACGAGCACAAGGCTCAGCACCGCGGGGGCCACCGAGTCCCGGGCCACGGCCTGCTCCGCGCGCACCTCACGGGCGACCGTCGCGAGGTCGTTGGTCGACCGCCCGACCAGGCGGCCGCCGGTGACGTCGGCCTCGACCTCGCCCCAGCGCTCGACCGCCGCCACGGTCGGGCCCAGGTCGTCGAGCGTCCAGGACGTCGGGACGCGCAGGGGGCCATCGACGCGCACCAGCCAGCGGTCGGCGGGCAGCTCGCGGAACGTGGCGGCGCTGGTCACCAGGGGGGCGGGGCGGTACGGCGTGGTCCGCCCCGTCGCGGCGTTCTCCCGGGCCGGCGTGGAGGTGAACCGGAGCAGGTCGAACCAGTAGGCATCCGAGACCTCCGGTGCCTGGTAGGTGCCGACCACCCGCACCCGGCCGACACCCCCGACCTCGGTCCGGGCACCCACGGCCAGCCCGGCGCGCTCGAGATCGCCGTCGAGCAGCAGCACCTCGCCGGCCCGCTCGGGGCAGCGGCCCTCGATCTCCAGGCGGGCACAGGCCCCGTCCTTGGCGAGCAGGCTGACCCGACCGCCGAGCCCCCCGCGGCGCTCGGTCTCCCACTGGGTCTGCAGCGGCGTGAAGGACGCAAGGCCCGCGCCCCCTCGACCGGCCAGCCCCTCGATCGCCGCCACCGCGCGGTCCGCGCCCGCGGCCGGAGCACCGTCGTAGCGGGCGTCGGGCCGGAAGGTCCAGGTCAGCCCGCTGAGCGCGGGCGCCGCGTCCGCGAGGCGCGTGATGGCATACGAGCGGCTCACCGCCACCTGGAAGGCCGGGCCCAGCACCGCGCCCGCGACGGCCAGCACCGTCAGCAGAACGGTTGACGCGGAGAGCAGGCCGCGCGCCCGGATCCCCCGCAGCACCGCGGCGGCGAGCGAGCGCGAGGGCAGCCTCACGCCTCCACCTCCTCGCGCAGGATCGCCGGCCGGGTCGCCGACCCCCGCGTGCGCGCCGCGCGCCACCCGACGAGTCCGGCGAGCGCGCCCGCCGCGACCCCGGCGGCGCCCGCGGCGACCGCGACGGCCGGGCTCGTCGCGCCGGGCTCGAAGGCCACCGCCGCGACGGGCACCCGGACCAGGGGCATCGTCGGGAGCAGCAGGGCGCTGGCGCCCCAGGCGCCGGCGGCCCCGGCGATCGCGACGAACGCCGCCCGCAGCAGCACCTCGGCGCGCGTCGCTCGGGCCAGGTCGGCTCGCGGCAGGCCGAGCAGCCGCAGGGCCGCCACCTCGGCGCGGCGTGCCGCGCGGCGCCGCCGGGCGGAGGCGGCCGCCGCCAGCAGCGCGACGAGACCCGCGAAGGCGGCCACCAGCGCGTAGCCGCTGGCCTGGGCGGCCCCGGTCTCCGCCCGCACCTCGGCGCCGACGGCGGCCAGGTCGCGGGGGCGCTCCCCCGCCGCGGCCGCGAGCCGGCCCAGCACGCCGGCCGGGGTGTCGGCACGGGCCAGCACGAGCACGCGTCCCGTCGCCACGGTCGGCGGGCTGCCGGCGAGCGCCGCGGGCAGGTCGGCCAGCACGCCGACGCCCTCCACCAGCGGCAGCGCCGGCACCCGGGCCAGCAGGTCGGCCCGCCGTGGGTTGCCGCCCGGGCCGTCGACGACGGCACCCGGCGGGGAAGCCGCCGTGCCGTCCGTGGCCAGCACGGGCAGGGTCGTGCGGGCGGCCTCCGGCACCAGGGCGACCGGGGCGCGCAGCGCCGGTGTGATGCCCAGACCTCCCGGGAAGACGACGGTGCCGCGCTGCCCGCCGTCGTTGCCGGCCCCGTGCTCCCGGCGCCATCCGTGGGCGAGCAGGTCCCGGTCGCCGATCCGGAGCGCCGACAGCGACAACTGCGGGGACGGGCTGCCGGGTACCGGCGCGACCACCAGGCGCTGCAGCGAGCACCCGGCGGCGCAGCCCGGCACCCGCGCCGCGGTGCCCGTCAGCCGGCCCCGCGCGTCGAGATGCAGGCGCAGCGTCGTGGTCGCGGCCACGTCGTCGGCGGTGACGTGGTCCAACCCCAGCACGACCGTTCCGGGCCGCGCCCCACGACCGCGGCCGACCGCGACCAGCCGCTGGCCCGCCGCCAGGGAGGCGACGCGACCGGTACGCAGGGCGGCGGCGTGGGACAGCACGTCGGCCGCGCCGGTCCGGGCCAGGTGATCACCACTCACGCGGTCCAGCCGCGCCGCGTCAACGAAGGCGCGACGGTCGGTGTCGCGGCTGCCGCGGGTCGCCACGGTGGCAGCCATCAGCCACCGACCCTCCGGGTCGAGGCGCCGCGTCGCCCTCAGCGCCGCCGCGGCGCTGCCCTCGAACGGCACCTGCAGGGCCGCGCCCGCCCGCAGCCGCGCGGTCTCATCGGCCCAGGCGTCGACCGTGGCCGCGCCCCCGAGGGCGAGCCCGGCGACGACCGCCGCGGCGACCAGGAGCCGCACCGGGCCGGTCCCGTCGGCGGAACGGGCCAGGCGGCGCACGGCCAGGAAGGATCCGGCGCCCCGTCCTGCGGTGGCGCCCAGAGCCGTCCGGCAGACCACGCGCAGGAGCCCGGCCGCGGCGTACCCCACCGACAGCCCGACCAGCGCCGGGGCCGCCAGGGCCAGCGGTTCGGTGGCCGAGCCCGCCAGGCGGCTCTGGTAGGTGGCCACGACCGAACCGACGACGACCAGGACCAGGGCGAAGAGCGCCCCCGTTCCCGCCCTTCGCGGTCGACCGGCCGCGGCGACCTGGTCGGCCAGCGGCTCCCGGACGACGCCCGCGGTGCCCACCAGCACCCCGGCGAGGCCCACGGCCACCGCGGTCAGCGCGACCGGCACCGTCACGGCCCCCGGGAGCCAGCCGCCACCGTCCAGCCACGCCGAGCTCGCCGAGGCGCTCACCACCAGCCCGAGCGGATAGCCCAGCGCTCCCCCCGCCAGTAGCGCGGCGAGCGGCTCGACCGCGAGGAGCCCGACGACCTGGGGCACCCCCGCCCCGCGCAGCCGGGCCAGCGCGACCTCGTCGCGCCGCGCCAGCGCCAGCTCGCGGCCCACCGATGGCACGGCAGCCAGGCCGAGCACCAGCAGGGGCACCACCAGGGACGGCGAGGTGCCGGCGGTCAGGGCGAGACCCACGACCCCCACCGAGCCGGCGACCACGACGACGGCCAGCGCCAGCAGCGCGAGCAGCACCGCACGCCGGGTGTCCGCACCCCGCAGGACCCGGTTCATACGCGTCTCACGGTCGGGGGCTCACCGGTGCGCACCCGCCCCGGTGCCGCTGGCCGGCGCGTCCACCAGCCGACCCTCGTCCAGGGCGTGGTGGACGTCGCAGGCCTCGACCACCGCCGGGTCGTGGGTGGCCACCACGACGACCGCGCCGCGGTCGGCCTCGGCCCGCAGCGCGCCCAGCGCGAGCTGGCGGTTGCCCTCGTCGAGCTCGCTGGTGGGTTCGTCGGCCAGCAGCACCGGGGCGGTCACGACGAGCGCGCGGGCGAGGGCGACGCGCTGCATCTGGCCGCCGGAGAGCTCTTCGACCTGCCGGTCGCCGAGGTCGGCGATGTGGAACCGGGCCAGCGCCGCCTCCGCGAGCTCGTCGGCCTCGGCCGGTCGCACCCGGCGGGCGCGCAGCGCGATAGAGACATTCTCCCGCGCCGAGAGGATCGGCACGAGGCCGTAGACCTGGAGCACGAAGACCAGCTCGGGCCGCGGGTCGCCGTTGCCCTGCCACGTCGGCTCGCCGGCGTACGTCGCCCTCCCCTCGGTCGGCGAGAGCAGCCCGCCCGCGACAGAGAGCAGCGTGGTCTTCCCGGAGCCGCTGGGTCCGGCGAGCACGGTCATGGCGCCGGGCTCGAGGACCAGGTCGATCCCCTCCAGCAGCGGCCGGTCGACCCGGTCGACGCGGTGGGTGACGCCGCGCATCTGCAGCGGACCGCTCACGGCTGGTCCTCCGGGCGGCGCACGACCAGGCGCCGGTCCTCGGGCTCGACGCGCACCAGCGTTCCCGGGGGCCACGCGGCCGCCACCTGGCTGGGCAGGTGCAGCACGCCGTCGGCGCCGATCACGACGTACTCCGACCCGTCGCGGCCCTCGGCGCCCACCCGGCCGCCCTTCATCGTCACCGTCCGCGGAAAGGTCGCGGCCACCTCGGGCTGGTGGGTGACGACGACGATCGTCGTGCCGAGCTCGTCGCCGATGCGGTGCAGCAGCGCGAGCACGTGGTCGCGGTCGGCGTGACTGAGCTGACTGGTCGGCTCGTCGGCCAGCAGCAGCGCCGGCCCGGTGGCCGTGGCGCAGGCGAGGGCCAGGCGCTGGCGCTGCCCCCCCGAGAGGGTCGAGACCGTCTGGTCGACGTGCTCGGCCAGGCCGACCAGGCGCAGCAGCTCGGCCTCGGGCAGCGCCTCCCGCCGCTCGCCCGGCGGGAGCGCCAGCCGGGCGAAGGCGATGTTCTGCCGGGCCGTGGCGTAGGACAGCAGGTTGCGGCTGGCGCCCTGCAGCATGGTCGAGACGCGGCGCGCGCGCAGCCGCGCGAGGTAGCGCTCGCCCATCCGGGAGACCTCCTCGCCACCGAGGAAGATCCGACCCGCACTGGGTCGTTGGATGCCGCCCAGCAGCGCGAGCAGCGTCGACTTGCCCGAGCCGGAGGGCCCCAGGAACGCGACGCGCTCGCCCGCCTCGATCTCGAGGTCGACGCCCTGCAGCGCCACCACGTCGTGCCCCTCGAACGTGCGGTAGAGGTGCACGACCCCCTCGCAGCGCACGGCCAGGCCGCCCGCTACCTGCGGCTGCGCCACCTGACCCAGGCTCACCGCACCCTCCCGCTCGCCCGCCGGCCATCCGATGCGGTTCAGGCTAGGCCCCGTCGGGCGCCGCCGTCGCCCGTGGCGCCAGCCCGGTGACCAGCGCGACCAGAACGGACACGGCGACGGCGGCCAGGGCCCACCGCTCGAGGTCGTCGGTGAGGACGTCGTAGACCGCGCGCACCAGCGGGCCGTCCGTGGCTGCGACCCCGGAGGTCACCACGTCGTCCCCCAGCCAGAGCGCGAGCCAGAGCAGCGACGTCGTGACGGCGCTGGCCGCCGACGTCACCGCGAGCACGGAGCGACGGTCCGAGCCCGCGACGAGCGCGGAGAGGAGCAGCAGGACCCAGGCGGCCACGGCCAGGAGCCCGAAGGTGTCGATCACTCCGTATGCCACCTGGGCGCGGGCCACCGTGGACGAGCTGGCCAGCCGGACGCGCAGCGAGCTGGTCGTGTCCACCTCCCGAAGCGGCATGCCGGAGTCCCGGACGCCGGCGACGACGTCGTCGACCATCAGGCTCAGGTCGAAGACCACCGGACTCGCCCGATCGGAGTTGAGCACCCGCTCGAGCTGGCGGTGCGTGACGCGGTTGCCCCGCCTCCAGGCCGACGCGAACGCCTCGCTGTCCACCACCCGCGAGGCCACCTTCTCGGTCCGGACGCTGATCCGCTTCGCCGCCCGGGGGCCGAGCTGCTGCCGCACCAGCCCGTTGGTGGCGGCGGCCAGGCGAGCGGCGGCGGCCTGGTGCACCGCCTGGTCCCGGGCGAGCGGAGCGACGGTCTCGACATAGCCCTCCGTGTCCGTCACCGCCTGGCCGGCCCAGACGATGCCGAGCGCGAACGGCAGCACCAGCGCCGAGGCAACCCCCAGGAGTCGCGGCAGCATCTTCACGAAACGACGGTAGTCCGGCCAGGGGTCGACGACCGCGGATTGCCGACGGCGACCGCGGGGCGGCTCAGGCCGGCGCCCGCCGGCGCCGCTCGCCGAGGAGGACCAGACCCCCTCGCTCCGCGTCCTCCACGGCCTCCTCCACGACCACCGGCCTCAGGCCCGTGGCGCGATACGCCAACCGGGCGGCCGGGAGCTGCTCCCAGACGACCTCCGTCAGCAGCGCACCCCCGGGCGCCAGCCAGCGCGGTGCGACCCGGGCCACCGCACGCAGCAGGTCCAGCCCGTCCGCGCCACCGTCCAGCGCCCGCCGGGGCTCGTGGTCCCGGGCCTCCCGCGGCATCGCGGCGAGGGCGCGGGTCGGGACGTAGGGCACGTGCGCGGCGAGCACGTCGACGGCCCCGGCCAGGCCGGACGGCACCGCGGCGTCGAGGTCGCCGACCGCGACCCCGAGCATGCCGGGGAGCCCGTCCAGCGCGGCTGCGGCACAGCGCACGGCGGCCGGGTCGATGTCGCCCGCCCACGCGCGCAGGCCCGGCACCCGGTCCAGCAGCACGCGGGTGACCGCGCCCGTGCCGCAGCACAGCTCCAGCAGCAGCGGATCGCCACCCTGCGGGCGCCGGGTGAGTCGTCGTGCCGCCTCCTCCACGAGCAGCTCGGTGCGTCGACGCGGCACGAAGACCCCGGGCGCGACCCGGACGTCCCGCCCGGCGAAGCGCGCCCGGCCGAGGACCTGCTCGAGCGGCTCGCCGGCCACCCGCCGGCGCACCAGGTCCTCGCGGGCAGCACGGCCCACCCGGTCCCCCGGACGAAGGGGGGCGGCCGCGCGCAGCTCGGCGGCCTCCTCCTCGGCGAAGACGCAGCCGGCGGCGCGCAGCCGGGCGACCAGCACGTCGTCGTCCACCCCGCCATGGGACCACACGCGAGAGCGCCAGGAGCCCCCTCGTGGGGTCGCTCCCGCCGATCGCCCGACCGTATCGGTGGTAGGCAGGGGGCATGGCCGACAGCGACCCCCGCGACGAGCTCGCCCCCCACGTCCTGGTTCTCTTCGGCGCGACGGGCGACCTCGCCAAGCGGAAGCTCTTCCCGGCGTTCCTGCGACTCGCCGCCTCCGGCCTGTTCCCCCGGCACCTCGCGGTGATCGGCAGCGGGCGCCGAGACCCCGGCGGCGACGAGGCGTTCCGCGACCAGGTGCGCGCGGCCGTAGCCGACGAGGCCGACGACGTCGGCCACAACCTGGTCGAGGACCTGCTCGCGCGCACGTCCTTCCAGACCGCCGACGCCGACGACGGGTCCGACCTCGCGCGGGCCGTCGTCGAGGCCGAGGAGAAGCTCGCGGGCGACGCCGGGCTCGAGGTCGGCGACGTCCGGCGGATGCTCTATCTCTCGGTCCCCCCCGCGGCGATGGAGCCGATGATCGCGATGCTCGGGCGCGAGGGCCTCTCGGAGCGGTCCCGCGTCGTAGTGGAGAAGCCCTTCGGCCTCGACCTGGAGTCCTTCCGCAGCCTCGACGCGGCGCTGAAGGAGGTCGTCTCGGAGGACCAGGTGTTCCGGATCGACCACTTCATCGGCAAGGAGGCGGTGCAGAACATCCTCGCCCTCCGCTTCGCCAACGGCCTCTTCGAACCGGCCTGGAACCGCGATCACATCGCCCAGGTGCAGATCGACGTGCCGGAGCGGATCGGGCTCGAGGGCCGCGGCAGCTTCTATGAGTCCACCGGCTGCCTGCGCGACATGGTCTCGACCCACCTCTCCCAGCTGCTCGGCTTCGTCGCGCTGGAGGACCCAGGCAGCTTCGACCCGGCCAGCGTGCGGGACGCCAAGGCGGCCGTCTTCCGCGACCTGCGTCCGCTGGACCCCGCGCACGCCGTCTTCGGCCAGTTCGAGGGCTACCGCGACGCCGAGGACACCGCGGACGACTCCGAGGTGGAGACGCTGGTCGCCCTCGAGATGCATGTCGACAACGACCGCTGGCGCGACGTCCCCTTCTACCTGCGCACCGGCAAGGCCATGGCCTCGTCGCGGCGCACGATCACGCTGCGCTTCCGCGAGCCCGACTCCCGCGTCTTCGCGGGCTTCCCCTGCCCCAACGAGCTCGTGCTGGAGCTGACCGACGACCCGCAGATCCTGGTCGAGGTGCGTGCCAAGCAGCCGGGTGCCTTCATGACGTTGACCGGCGGCACCCTGCGCCTCGGGGTCGCGGGCCAGGCGTCCCCGGACCGCGCGCCCGGCCCCGGGCGTCCGCTGGAGGCCTACGAGCGCCTCCTGCTGGACGTGGTCCGCGGCGACCAGACGCTCTTCACCCGCTCCGACGAGGTCGAGCACCTGTGGGAGGTGTGCCAGCCGCTGCTGGACGATCCGCCCGAGCTCCGCGGCTACCCACAGCATTCCTGGGGACCACGAGAGGCCGTCGAGCTGGCGCGCGGCGGCTGGAGGCTCGGGTGAGCGCTGGCTCCTCCGACCAGCTGCCGATCGCCGACCACGGCCTGATCGGCGACCTGCGCACCTGCGCGCTCGTCGGGGGCGACGGCACGATCGACTGGTTCTGCGCGCCGCGCTACGACTCCCCCGCGCTCCTCGCCGGGATCCTCGACGGCGAGCGCGGCGGCGGCTGGCAGCTGGCACCCGAGGACCAGCGCACCGCGACGCGGCAGTTCTACCTGCCCGAGACCAACATCCTGATCACCCGCTTCCACACCGAGGGCGGCGTGGTGGAGGTCCATGACTTCATGCCCGTGCTCCGGGCCCACGACCCCGACCACCGGCAGCGGCTCGTGCGTCGTGTGGTGTCGGTGCGCGGCCAGTCGCGGATCCGGATGCGGCTCGCGGCCCGCCCGCAGTTCGCCACCGAGCCGGCCCGGCTGAGCGAGGAGGAGGGCGGTGTCCGGATCGGCGACGGGTCGGTCGACCTCGGCCTGACGTCCGGCGCCGACCTGGTGCTGGACGGCGAGGACGTCACGGCCGAGGTGACCCTCGCCGACGGGGAGTCCGCGCTCTTCGTGCTGGAGGTCCTGGCGCCCGGGGAGCCCCTGCGGCCCTGCGACGCCGACGGCGTGCAGGCGCTCCTCGACGCCACCGCCCGCTTCTGGCGCGGCTGGCTCGCGCAGTCGTCCTACACCGGCCGCTGGCGCGAGATGGTCGACCGCGCGGCGCTGACGCTGAAGCTGATGTGCCATGAGCCCTCCGGCGCCATCGTGGCGGCGCCGACGACCAGCCTCCCGGAGTCGATCGGCGGCTCGCGCAACTGGGACTACCGGTTCGTCTGGATCCGCGACGCCGCCTTCAGCCTCTACGCCCTGCTGCGGCTCGGCTTCACCGAGGAGGCCGCGTCCTTCATGGGCTGGCTCTCGGACCGGATGGGCGAGCGGGAGAGCCACGCCGGCGGGGACGACACCGACCTGGGGCCGCTGCGCGTGCTCTACGACATCGACGGCCGCGTGCCCGACAGCGAGCGGACGCTCGACCACCTCGCCGGCTACCGCGGCTCGCAGCCCGTCCGCGTGGGCAACGCGGCGGTCGAGCAGCTGCAGCTCGACATCTACGGCGAGCTGATCGACTCGGTCTACCTCTACAACAAGTACGGCCCCGGCATCTCCTACGACGCGTGGCGCAACCTGACGCGCATCGTGGAGTGGCTGTGCGGGAACTGGGACCGCGACGACGCCGGCATGTGGGAGGTGCGCGACGGGCCCCAGCAGCACACCGTCTCGCGGGTGATGTCCTGGGTGGCGATCGAGCGGATGATCCGGATGGCCCGGCAGCGCGGGCTCCCCGGCGACGTGTCCCGGTGGTCCGAGGTCCGCGACGCCATCTACGCCGAGGTGATGCACAAGGGCTGGAGCGAGGAGGTGCAGAGCTTCACCCAGTCCGAGGGCGGCCAGGTGCTCGACGCCGGGCTGCTGCTGATGCCGATGGTGAAGTTCCTCGCACCCACCGACCCGCGGTTCCTGGCGACCCTGCGGGCGGTCGAGGAGCGGCTGGTCGCCGACAGCCTGGTCTTCCGCTACGACCTCGGGCGCAGCGCCGACGGCCTCGAGGGGCCGGAGGGCACCTTCTCGATCTGTTCCTTCTGGTACGTCGAGGCGCTGACCCGCGTGGGCCGCGTCGACGACGCGCGGCTCGCCCTGGAGAAGATGTTCACCTACGCCAACCACCTGGGCCTCTACTCCGAGCAGGTGGGCCTCTCCGGCGACCAGCTCGGGAACTTCCCGCAGGCCTTCACCCACCTCAGCCTGATCAGCGCGGCCATCAACCTGGACCGCGTCCTGGACGGCCGCTGAGCTGCATGGTGCCCACCCGCGCCCACCCACCCGGAGGCCATGTGCCCGTCCTCACCACCCGCGTCACTCCCGTCGTCGACCTGCCCGTGCAGGCCGTCTGGGACGCCCTCGTCGACCGCGAGGGCATGAGCCGCTGGGTGCCGGGGCTGTGCGTCACGCTAGACCGGGAGGGCGCACCCGGGCGCACCCGTGTCGGCGCCGTGCGACGGATCGCGGCGCGCGGACCGGCGCCGGCGATCCGCGAGGAGACCACCACCTACGAGGCACCACGCCGCCTGGGCTACCGCGCGTTGTCCGGGGTCCCGTTCCGGGGCTCCTCCGGCGAGGTGGTGCTCAGCGAGCTGACCGGCCGGACGGAGGTCCGCTGGTCGCGGACGATCCGCCCCCGCTCCGGCGCCGAGCGGTTCCCGCTCGCGGCGACCAACCACGGCCTCATGCTGCTCTTCCGGCGCTCGTTGCGCCGGGGCTGAGCCCGTGCCCGACGCCCTGGCCTGGTCGGTCGCCGCGCTCGCGTTGCTGCTGGCGGCGGCGGCGGGTGTCTACGTCCTCCTGGACCGGCTCACGGACCGCTGGCTGCTCGGCCTCGCGGGTGCTCTGGAGGCCGCGCTGGTCGTTCAGCTGGTGGTCGGTCTCGTCGTGATCGGCGACCGCGCCGACGGCGCGTCGGCGCCGGTGTTCGTCGCCTACCTGATCGGGATCCTCGCGATCGTGCCGGTCAGCGCCGTGTGGGCGCTCGGTGAGCCCTCGCGCGCCGGCACGGCCGTGTGGATCGTGGCGGGCCTGGTCGTCCCGGTGCTCGTGCTCCGCGTGGGCCAGGTGTACGCCGGTGCCTGAGGAGGCCCCCGCGCGCCCGACGGCCGGGGACACCTCGCGCGGCTGGGGCCGCGTGCTCGTCGCCGTCTACGGCGTCTTCGCCCTGGCCGCGACCGGGCGCTCGTCGCTGCAGCTGGCGACGCAGGCCGGCGAGGCGCCCGTGCCGTACGCCCTGTCCGCGCTCGCCGCGGTGGTCTACGTGCTCGCCACGGTGGCGCTGGCGCGATCCTCCGAGCGTTCCCGCCGGATGGCGTGGGCGGCGGTCTCGGTGGAGCTGGTCGGCGTCCTCACCGTGGGGGTGCTCTCCCTCGCGGAGTCCTCGCTGTTCCCCGACGACACCGTGTGGTCGGCGTTCGGGGCGGGCTACGGCTACGTGCCGCTGGTGCTCCCGGTCGCCGGCGTCGCCTGGCTCTGGCACACCCGGGTGCGGCGGACCTGAGGCACCTGCATGGCTGACGAACGGCGCCACCCGTGCGGGTGGCCTCAACGCCCGGTCGGTGGGTAGAAGTGGGTCATGGCCACGAAGAAGAAGCTGCACTACACGACTCCCGGGCTGTCGGAGGCCGACGCCGGACGCGTCATCGAGATCCTTCAGCTCCGCCTGCACGCCGCCAACGACCTGCACCTGACGCTCAAGCACGTCCACTGGAACGTGGTGGGGCCGCACTTCATCGCCGTCCACGAGATGATCGACCCCCATGTGGAGGAGGTCCGCGGCTTCGCGGACGACCTCGCGGAGCGGATCGCGACGCTGGGCGGCTCGCCGGAGGGCACGCCGGGCTCGATCGTCTCCGGCCGCACGTGGGAGGACTACAGCATCGGCCGCGCCCCCACGCAGGAGCACCTGGGCGCGCTGGACGTGCTCTACACGGGCGTCGTCACCGACTACCGCAACGACATTGCCGAGCTGGACGACCTCGACCTGGTGACCCAGGACATGCTGATCGCCCAGACGGACCGGCTGGAGCTCTTCCACTGGTTCGTCCGCGCGCACCTCGAGGACAAGGGTGGTCACCTGTCCACCGCGGACGCGAAGACGGAGCGGGACGCCGCCGAGGCGGCCGGCTGAGGCTGCTACGCCCGGGGGTCAGGACGCGACGCTGACCTCCGGCGGGAACGGGTGGTCCGGGTAGCCGGGCTCGGCCGCGCGGCGCGGCCCAACCGCCCCGGGCCGGACGAGGCGCCCGGGGCCGCGGAGTTCGACCTGGCCACCCATGCCCTCGGCGAGGCGACCGTGGAGGTGGCCCGGCTCCGCAGGCGGGTCGCCGAGCTGGAGGCCCACCACTCCCGGCTGCAGCACCGGCGCAGCACGCTCCGTCGCGGCGTGGTGGACCTCGGTGGCTGAGGCATCGCGCGCCCACCCCGCTGGTTCTGCGTGACATCACCCCCCGGGATGGGTCGTTCTAGTTGCGTCCGGACGCCAGGACGGGCACACTTTTGTTACTAGCGAGTAGACCGGCGGGTAACCAAGCCCAGAAGGGTGGACCAGTGAGCCACTACAAGAGCAACCTCCGCGACATCGAGTTCAACCTCTTCGAGGTGCTCGGCCGGGGCGAGGTCCTCGGCACCGGACCCTTCGCCGAGGTGGACACGGAGACCGCCCGGGCGATCCTCGCCGAGGTGGACCGTCTGGCCCGCGAGGACCTCGCGGCGTCGTACGAGGACTCCGACCGCCACCCGCCCGTCTTCGACCCACAGACGAGCACGGCCCCGATGCCCGCCTCGTTCCAGAAGAGCTACCAGGCCTGGATGGACGCCGAGTACTGGCGCCTCCAGATCCCCGAGTCGATCGGCGGCCAGCCCGCGCCGTCGTCGCTGAACTGGGCCATCGGCGAGCTCGTGCTCGGCTCCAACGCGCCCGTGTGGATGTACGCCGCCGGTCCCGCCTTCGCCGGCGTCGTGGACCGCGTCGGCAACGCGCGCGACAAGCGCATCGCCCAGCTCATGGTCGAGCGCCAGTGGGGGGCGACGATGGTGCTCACCGAGCCCGACGCCGGCTCCGACGTGGGCGCCGGCCGCACGAGGGCCACCCCCAACGAGGACGGCTCCTGGAACATCGAGGGCGTCAAGCGCTTCATCACCTCGGCCGAGCACGACATGAGCGAGAACATCATGCACCTCACGCTGGCCCGGCCGGCCGGCGTCGAGGGCGCGGGCGGCCCGGGCACCAAGGGGCTCTCCCTCTTCCTGGTGCCGAAGTACCACTTCGACCACGAGAGCGGCGAGCTGACCGGAGAGCGCAACGGCGTCTACGTGACGAACGTCGAGCACAAGATGGGCATCAAGGTGTCCAACACCTGCGAGCTCACCTACGGCGATTCCGGCGTCGGCGGGGGCGAGCCGGCCCGGGGCTGGCTCCTCGGCGAGGTGCACGAGGGCATCGCGCAGATGTTCCAGGTCATCGAGAACGCCCGGATGATGGTGGGCACCAAGGCGATCGCGACGCTCTCAAGCGGCTACCTGAACGCGCTGGAGTACGCCAAGAGCCGGGTCCAGGGCGCCGACCTGACCGACTCGGCCAAGACCGCGCCGCGCGTGACCATCACCCACCACCCCGACGTGCGCCGCTCGCTGATGACGCAGAAGTCCTTCGCCGAGGCCATGCGCTCGCTGGTGCTCTACACCGCGTCGTGGCAGGACCGCGTGATGATCGCCGAGTCCGAGGGCGAGAAGGACGAGATGGCCGAGGCCGTCAACGACCTGCTCCTCCCGATCGTCAAGGGCTACGGCTCGGAGCGCTCCTGGGTGCTGCTGGGCACCGAGTCGCTGCAGACCTTCGGAGGTTCGGGCTTCCTGCAGGAGTACCCGCTAGAGCAGTACGTCCGCGACGCCAAGATCGACACGCTCTACGAGGGCACGACGGCCATCCAGGGCCAGGACCTGTTCTTCCGCAAGATTGTGAAGAACCAGGCCGCGGCGCTGGGCCACCTGGCCGCCCAGATCGAGGAGTTCGTCGACCGGGAGGCGGGCAACGGCCGCCTCAAGGTGGAGCGCGCCCTGCTGGCGACGGCGCTCGTGGACACCAACGCCATCGTCGGCACGATGGTCAATGACCTGATGACCGCCGACCCCCACGCCGAGGGCGGCGACATCACGAACGTGTACGGCGTTGCGCTGAACACCACGCGCCTGCTGATGGTGCTCGGCGACGTCGTGTGCTCCTGGCTGCTGCTCAAGGGCGCCGAGGTCGCGCTGGAGAAGCTGGCCGGCGACCCGGGCAGGGACCAGGCCTTCTACGAGGGCAAGGTCGCGGCGGCGCAGTTCTTCGCGCAGACGACGCTGCCCAGGATCTCCGCCGAGCGCGCGATCGCCGAGGCCGTCGACGTCTCGATCATGGACCTCGACGAGGCCGCCTTCTGATCGACTGAGGCGCCGACGCGGGGCTGGCCGCCCGGCTAGCCTGCCGCCCATGACTACCGGACCTCCCGACCGCCCGGACGACCGGGCCGAGCTGCTCGGCCTCGTGGAGACCTGGTGGGACGCCGTGCGCGCCCTGCTGGGGCTGCTGCGGCGCCTTCCCGCGGACCAGTTCTCCCAGCCGACCGACCTGGCCGGCTGGGACGTCCACGCGGTGGTGGCGCACGTCGCGCACCTGGAGTCCGTGCTCGCGGGCGGCCCGGAGTCGACCCTCGACGTGGGGGAGCCGGTCCACGTCCGGGGGCCGCTGGGCCGCTACTGCGAGCAGGGTGTCGTGGCGCGCGGCGACCGCACGCCGGGCGAGCTCGCGGAGGAGATCCGGACCGCCGCGACACGCCGCGTCGGGCAGCTGCGAGCGCACCCACCCCGCGACGGCTCCGCACCGGCCGACCGTGCCCCCGGCGGCACCGGGTGGTCCTGGCGGACGCTGCTGCGCAACCGACCCCTGGACATCTGGATGCACGAGCAGGACGTGCGGCGCGCCGTCGACCTGCCCGGCGGGACCGACACCGACGCCGCGCTGCACGCGGTGGACTACCTGCTGGAGAGCCTCGGCTTCGTGCTGGCGAGGGGGACGGGCGCCGGGCCGGGCACGACCCTCGTCGTCACCGTCGACGGCCACGCGCCGGCCGCGGTCGCGGTCGGCGAGGACCGCCGCGGCCGCGCGCTGCCCGCCCCGCCGGCCGATCCGGACGCCTCGCTCGCGATGGACCGCGCGACGTTCGCCGCCCTGGCCGGTGGCCGGCGCGAGGCCAGCCCGGGCGCGGTCCGCGTCGACGGGGACCGGGAGCTCGCCGGGCGCGTCCTGGCCGCCATGACCGTCACGCCCTGAGGCGCGCCTCAGCGGCCGCGCGGCCCGAACGCCGGGGTCGAGCGCGCGAACGCCGCCTGCCGCGCGGCGCGGGTGTTGCCGGCCGCGAGGAGCAGGGCCTGCTCGGCGCGCTCGCGGGCGAAGGTGCGTCGCGGGGCGTCGTGCCCGCTGCGCTCGAAGAGACGCTTGGCCGCCGCCACGGCGTCCGGGGAGCGTCCGCGCAGCTCCTCGACCAGGTCGCGCGCGGCCGCCCGCGCATCGGTGTCGACCCCGGTGGCGAGCCCCTGGGCGTGGGCGTCCCTGCCGCTGAGCACCTGGCCGGTCATGGTCAGCCGCTTGGCGGTGTCGATCCCCACCAGCTGGGACAGGCACCGGATGCCGGTCATGTCCGGGATCAGGCCCCACCGCGCCTCGAGCACCGACCACTGGGCGTCCGGGGTCGTGAACCGGAAGTCGGCACCCAGCGCGAGCTGGAGGCCCCCGCCGTAGCAGTGGCCGTGCACGGCCGCGACGACCGGCACCGGCAGCCGGCGCCACGCCCACACGGCCTCTTGGAAGGTGTTGGTGCCGCGCCACGGACGCGGCACGAAGCTGGTCACGAGACGCGCCGGCGAGCGCATCACGTCGCCGAAGTCGAGCCCGGCGCAGAACGAGTCCCCGGCGCCGGTGAGGACCACCGCGCGCAACGAGCGGTCGCGGCGCAGCGCGCGGGCCGCCCGCACCAGGTCGTCGAGGACCGGCAGCGTGAGCGCGTTGAGCTTGTCCGGGCGCTCGAGGCGGACCTCGGCGACATCGCGGTCGACGGAGCAGGAGACATGGCCGGAGGGCAGAAGGGACGAGCGCGAAGGCATGAGGCGCATCCTACGAAGCGCCGGGGGCGGCGCCGGGGCGGCGCACCCGGACCGGGTCTCCCACCCGCACCGTGCCGGGCACGACCACCTCACCGTCGACCCCGAGGAAGGGCCCACCCGGCAAGCCCCCAGCCCCTCCCGACCGGCCCCCTCCCGACCGGCCCACCAGCGCCTCGAGGAGCGCGGCGTCCCGCTCGCCGGTCTCGGGGTCGGAGTCGACCACGGCGCAGCGCGGTGTCCGCGCCCGCGGGCGCACCACCACCGCGCCCAGCTGCACCTCGTGGCCCAGCCACGCGTCCTCGGCGAAGGGGTCGGCGCCCGCGACGACGAGGTTGGCCCGGAAGCGTGCGGGGTCCGGCGCGCCGGGCAGCGCGGCCGCCGAGGCGGCGCCGATCAGGCTGACCGCGCCGCCGTAGACCACGCCCCCCGGCGACGCCTCGGCGAGCCGGACGGAGCGGCCCAGCCAGGCCGAGGCGAGCGCGGCGTGCGGCCCCTCCTGCAGCTCCAGGGCCACGGACCGCCCCCAGTAGTCGCAGGTGACCGTCTCACCGCTCCCCGACGGACGCCCTTCGGCGGGGGGGAACCCGGGCGCGGCGAGCCTCAGAGACCCGTCGGCCGCGACGTCGGCGCGCAGCGCGAGCAGGCGCGGGTGCCGCACGGTCCGCAGCACGTCGCGCCGCGCGACGTCGACCAGACACCAGCGCCGGTCGCCCACGACGCCCCGGGCGTCAACACCCACCGCCTCGCGCGTCAGGTGCCGGGTGGCCTTGACGGCGGCGAACCCGAGCGCCTGGACTCTCACGGGCCCGCGGGGGCCGCGACGGCGCGGCGGAACAGCCGCTGCACGTCCCGGACGGCGATGTCCGGGTCGCGGTGGTGGAAGCAGGGCCCGGCATAGCCGTGCAGCAGGAACTGCCGCACGGTGTCGGAGTCGATGCCGCCGAGGTCGAAGTCCCCCGAGGCGACGCCGGACTCGAGGAGCTCGGTGAGCAGGCGGGCTGCCTGGGCCAGGGGTCCGTCGCCCTCGGTGGCGACGGTGTGGAACACGGCGTGGTAGAGGTCGTGGTGGTCGAACTCGAACCGCATCAGGTGCTCGACCACGGCGTCGAGCGTGTCCGGGGCGGTCATCGCGGGGTCCGCCACCAGGGCCGCCGGCCGCTCCAGCATCCGGCTCCACAGGTCCGCCTGCAGCGCCGCCATCAGCTCCCTGCGGGACGCGAAGTGCAGGTAGATCGACCCCTTGGCCAGTCCCGCGGCCGACGCCACGGCGGCGATCGAGGTGCCGTCGAGGCCGTCGGCGACGGCCAGGCGCGCGGCGGCGTCCAGGATCTGGCGCCGCCGTGTCTCCGCGCTCTGGAAGCGGCCGCCGGACGGCGGCCGGTACTGCGGGGTCACAGGCCAGAGCGTAGCGGGGTTGCCCGCTGAATGACCATTGGTCATACTGATGACCACCGGTCATTCCACGCGAGAGGCACCCCGGGTTCGCGGCCGCCTCCGGCCGGCGCGACATCATCGGCGGCGGCGCTGATCGCGGAGGGCGAGGGCTGAGCCCGCGGGCTTCGGCTGCACGCCCGCGCGCCACCTGCCAGACTCCCGGACGTGACGGGGACGATCGTGGCCATGGGCGGGGGCGGGTTCAGCATGGAGCCCGAGAATCCCCTGCTCGATGACCACGTGCTCTCGCTGGCGACGCGACCCCGCGGCCGGGGCGGGCTGCCCCGCCTCTGCTTCCTGCCCACCGCCAGCGGCGACCAGGAGGGGTACGTCGAGGAGTTCGAGGCCGCGTTCGCGGAGCGCGCGGAGACCAGCGTCCTGACCCTCTTCTCCCGGGACCAGCCCGGGCACGACGACCTGCGGACCCTGCTGCTCGCCGAGGACGTCGTGTACGTCGGCGGGGGGAGCACCGCCAACCTGCTGGCGCTGTGGCGGCTGCACGGCCTGGGCGACGTGCTGGCCGAGGCGGCCGCACGGGGCACCGTGCTGGCGGGCATCAGCGCCGGGATGAACTGCTGGTTCGAGGCCTCGGTCACCGACTCGTTCGGGCCGATGGCACCACTGGCGGACGGGCTCGGCCTCCTGGCCGGCAGTGCCTGCCCGCACTACCACTCCGAGGAGGAGCGGCGACCGCTCTACCTGGACCTCGTCGGCCGCGGCGAGCTGCCCGCGGGCTTCGCCGCCGACGACGGAGCTGCGCTGCACTTCGCGGACGGCGACCTCGTCGAGGCCGTGTCCTCCGCGCCCGGCGCCCGGGCGTACCGGGTGCACCGGGCCGCGGAGGATGCTGCCGCCACCGAGAGCGCGCTGGCGGTCCGCTACCTGGGCGGTTGAGCTGAGCCCCCCGGTCAGCGAGGCTGCTCAGGCGGCGAGCGCCTGGTTCTCCTGGCGACGACGGTTCGCGTCGTAGGCGCGCCGCGCCTTCTTGCCACCGGTGGCGAGCTTCCACAGCGTGGCCAGTTGCCTCGGCGCGTTGCGCGGGGTCGTCTCCTCGAGCCAGCCGTTGGGCAGCGAGAGCCGAAAGACCTTGTGCCAGGCGCTGCCGACCTGCTTCGGCAGCGAGGCCACGTGGTAGTTCAGGTCGTAGCGCTCGAAGACGTCGCGCACCTGCGGCGCGATCTCGGCATACCGATTGCTCGGCAGGTCGGGGTAGAGGTGGTGCTCGACCTGGTGGGAGAGGTTCCCGGTCATGAAGTGCATCGCCTTCGACCCGGAGATGTTCGCGGAGCCGAGCATCTGGCGCACATACCACTGGCCGCGCGTCTCGTGGTCCGGGATCGACTTCTTCTCGAAGGTCTCGACGCCCTCGGGGAAGTGGCCGCACATGATGACTGAGTGCGTCCACAGGTTGCGGGCCAGGTTCGCCGTGGCGTTCGCCGCGAGCGTCGGCAGGAAGGACCCGGTGGGCAGCGAGAGAAGCGGGTGGACGACGTAGTCCTTGGTCGCCTGGCGCCGGATCTTGGTGAGCGTCTTGCGGGCGTTCTCCCCGAACGACGCGGGCCGCTTCTCCTTCGGCATCTGCAGGTTCTTGCCCAGCTCGAGGTCGTAGGCGGCGATGCCGTACTCGAACATGCAGGCGTTCGCGAAGTTCCACAGCGGCTGGCCGAGGTACATCGGGTGCCAGCGCTGGTCCTCGTCGACGCGCATGATGCCGTAGCCGAGGTCGTTGTCCTCCCCGACGATGTTCGTGTAGGTGTGGTGCACCTGGTTGTGGCTGTGCTTCCAGCCCTCGGCCGTGGAGGCGTTGTCCCACTCCCACGTCGTCGAGTGGATCTTCGGGTCCCGCATCCAGTCCCACTGGCCGTGCATGATGTTGTGGCCGATCTCCATGTTCTCGATGATCTTGGCGATCGAGAGGCCCGCGGTGCCGGCGAGCCAGGCGGGCGGGAAGACGCTCGCGAGCAGCACGGTGCGGCTGCCCACCTCGAGCCAGCGCTGCGCCTTCACGACGCGGCGGATGTAGGCCGCGTCGCGCTCGCCGCGGGTGGCGATGACGGACTGGCGGATGGCGTCCAGCTCCTCGCCGATCGCCTCCACGTCCTCATCACTGAGGTGGGCTACGGGGTTCTCGGGCTTGCGGGTCATGGTGGTCAAGAGCACTCCTCGGGGATCGGTCGGCGCGTGGTGGTCGCGTCCGGTCGGTCGGGCGGTGGGGTCAGTGGTCGATCTCGCAGGCGCCGGCGGCGGCGTTGATGCAGGTCTGCACGGGCAGGCCGCCGCGGGCGGTCTCCCCCGGCACCGCGGTGGTCACCTCGCCGGTGCGCAGGTCGCGCACGGACCCGGATCGCATCGGCAGGACGCAGCCCATGCAGATGCCCATCCGGCAGCCGCTGGGCATCAGCATCCCGGCACCCTCGGCAGCGTCAAGGATCGGCGTGCTGCCGTCGGCCTCGACCTCGGTGCCGCTGGAGAAGGAAACGGTGCCGCCGGCGCCGCCCTCCCCGTCAGCCAGGCGCACCGGCCGGAACTGCTCCGTGGTCAGCTCGAGGCCCGCCCGCTCGTGGTGCGCGGCGAGCGCGTCGAGGAGGCCCGGGGGGCCGCACGCGAACGTACGCCGGGCGCCGAGGTCGGGCACGAGCTCGGCGAGGCGGTCCACGTCCAGCACGCCGTGCTCGTCGTCGTAGCGGGCGACGAGGCGGATCGAGCCGGCGGCGTCGAGGGCCGCGAGGTCGGAGGCGAAGATCGTGTCGGGACGCGACGGCGCGACATGGACGACGACGATGTCGTGGCCCGAGCTGCGGTGCGGGTGCAGCACCCCGTCGTCGGTGGAGGGGAAAAGGTTGCGCAGCATCCCGATGACCGGGGTGATGCCCGACCCGGCGGTGACGAAGAGCAGCTTCTCGCCGTCGGTCGGCAGCACGAACTCGCCCGCCGCCTGCTCGAGGTGGACCATCGTGCCCGGGTGCGTCCGGTGCACCAGGTGCGGGCTGACGATGCCGTCGCCGATCGCCTTGACCGTCACGGCGATGCGGCCGTCGCGCCGCGGACCGTGGGTCAGGGAGTAGGCGCGCCAGTGCCGCACGCCGTCGACGTCCACGCCGATCCGCACGTACTGCCCCGGCTGGTGTCCGGCCCAGTCGGAGCCGGGACGGATCACCAGGGTCGCGGCGTCCGGGGTCTCGGGGTGGACCTCCTCGACGAGGCCGCGCAGGTCCGCGCCGGCGCGCAGCGGCGCCACCAGGTCGAGGTAGTCCGCCGGCATGAGGGGCGTCACGGCACTCTGCGCCACGCGGGAGGCCCGCCGACCCGCGGCCGAGCGCCAGCGGCCGCGCGGGCGGCCGGCGTCGGCGTAGCCGGCGTCGATACGGGCCCCCGAGATGGTGGGGTCGCTCGTGGTGGGCATGACTCCATGCTCCTCCATGCGGCATGGCATATCCTGTGCCAGCGACGTGAATCCGCGGGCCCCATTTTGAGGCTCGCGAACAAAACAGCGCTGACGCGCCCGACCCGGGGAGGAGCCGTGGCCACCTCCCGATCCCGCCCGCAGCCAGGGGCGGGCCTCCACCTGCCGAAGAACGTCACCGCCTCGCTCCAGCAGGACCTGTCCGCCGTGGCCGAGGAGGTGGTCGCCGCCATCGTCGCCGAGATCCCTTCCTACTCCGAGCCCTTCCGCGGCAAGATGGGCCGCAACATCGAGAACGCGGTGGAGATCGCGCTCGGCGGCTTCCTCGAGCTGGCCTCGAGCCGGCAGGGTTTCGACCTCACGACTCGCGTGGAGTCGGTCTTCGAGGCGGCGTACGCGCTCGGCCGCGGCGAGGCCCGCAGCGGCCGGACCATCGACGCGCTCACGTCGGCCTACCGGGTCGGCGCCCGCACCGCGTGGCGCGACCTCAGCGCGGTGGCGGTAGAGGCGGGCCTGCCGGCGGCGGAGACGGCCCGCTTCGCCGAGCTGGTCTTCGACTACATCGACCAGCTCTCCCAGGCCAGCGTCTCGGGCCACGCCGACGAGCTCGAGACCACGGGCCGGATCCGGGAGCGGCGCCGCGAGGAGCTGGCGCAGAAGATCCTTGCGAACCTGGAGCCCGAGGCCCTCGAGGAGGCGGCCGAGCGCGCCGGCTGGGTGCCGCCACGCACCCTGACCGCGGTCGTCCTGCCGAGCTCGATGGCGGGCAGCGCACGGGCGATGCTGGACGCCCGCACGCTCTCCTCGGGCGAGGACGTGACGGGCGTCGAGATGCTCGGCCGGGGCACCGCGGCGAGGATGGGCGGTTCCGGAGGCGGCGACCGCTCGGTCCTGCTGGTCCCCGACGCCGAGGGAGCCGCCCGGCGCGCGCTGCTGCACAGCATGCGCGGACGGGACGCCGTCGTCGGTCCCCCCCGTCCGTGGACCCGCGCGAGCACCTCGCTGCAGCGCGCCGTGCAGGCGCGCTCGCTGGGCCCGCTCCTGGCGGCCGGGGCCTCGCGCGGGGCCGGGGACGGCGACCGGGGCGAGGGCGCGGCCCTCGACAGCGAGGACCATCTCGCCGCCCTGGTGCTCACGGCCAACCCGGAGGCGCTGGCCGACCTGCGCGAGCGCGTGCTCGCGCCGTTCTCCGAGCTCAAGCCGGTGGCCGCCGAGAAGCTCACCACGACGCTGCGGTCCTGGTTGTTCCACCACGGACGCCGCGACGACGTCGCCCGCGAGCTCTTCGTGCACCCGCAGACCGTGCGCTACCGGATGGGCCAGGTCCGCGAGCTCTACGGCGACCACCTCGAGGACCCGGCGGCGGTGCTGGAGCTGACCGTGGCCCTCGCCGTCGACCCGCCCGAGGACCTGCCGGGGGGCCCCGAAGCGGACCGGAGCGGCGACGACCCCGAGCGCGGCTCCGCGGCGGCGTACCGCTGACGTGGGAAAACCCCCCACGATGACGGTGGCCGCGTGTCATCCTGCCGGGAGTGGCCGAGAGGCGGGCGCACCAGTGGGATCGCGCCGGATCGCGGTCCGGGAACGGGACGATGGGGCGTCCGGACAGGGGTCGGGATGGACGCGGACACGCGCCGGCACGAGAGCGGGGAGACCGTCGCGCCCCGAGCCCCTGCGACCGGCGCCGACTCCCTCGCCTGGCGCGCCGTCGGGCGGACGGACCGCGCCAGCGGTCCGGTCCGGCTGGAGCTGGCCGCGGCCGACACACTCCCCGGGGCGACGACCGGACCCGGGCTCGACGCGCTGCTCGCGGGCTCCGCGGCGCTGACGGCGGCCGAGCTCGAGCTGGGCGACCTCACCACCGAGCTGGATCCGGCGGCCCTGCGGGCCGCCGGCCGGATCAACGTTCACCTGGACGCCGCCTGGGCCGGCGAGCTCCGGCTGGCCACCGAGGCGCCGCTCCTGGACCTGGTCCTCGCGGCAGGGCCGCAACCGGTGGCCACCGGCCCCGAGGCCCTCCTCGGCACCTCGCTCGCCCGCGCCCTCGAGCTCGGCATCGACCGCGAAGGCGTCGACGTCTCGCTGTTGCGGGACGCGGCAGGTCCGCTGGAGGACCTCCTCGCCCTCCTGCCGGCATGGGACGACGGCCTCGCCCCCCGGCTGCGCCTCGACAGCGACGTGCTGCAGCTCGTGCGCACCACCTGGCGGCTGCTGCACGTGACGCACCAGGCGTGGTTCGCCGCGCGCAACCGAGCGGTCGGCGGCGACCCGCGGCAGGTCTTGCCCCACCCCGTGGACACGTGGGCGCGCCAGCTCGCAGCCCGAGCGCCGGCGGTGATCGAGCGCGTGCACATCCTGCGCACCCTCGAGGGTTCCGAGGAGGAGCTCGGCCAGCTGGTGAAGCACCACTTCACCTGGGCCGGGTCCTCGGACCGCGAGGGGTTCGCCACCTGGCTGGAGGGCAGGATCGCCGCGCCGATCGAGACCGTGGTGTCCCTGGTGGACCCCGGCGCCACCGAGCTCGCCGTACGGCTGGAGCCACACCTGCCCGAGCTGCACACCGAGGACGACGTCGCCGACGCGGTGGACGCCGTGGGGAGCTATCTCGAGGCCTGGCTGCAGACCGACGCCGGACTCCTCGCGCGGTTGCACCGCGAGCTGCACCTCGCCTCCGACGCCTGGGCCTGGCGCCGCGTCGCCCTCGACGAGGACCGCACCGACTGGACCGTGGCCGATGCTGTGGCCGCCGCCCGGGCCGCCGCCGTCGCGCTCGGCGTGGCGGAGCTCGCCGGCTCCCTGGCCGACCCGGCCTGACCAGGAGCGGCCCCGTACTCTCCCTCGCATGCCACGCCGCGCGCGCCTGCTCGTCGGGCCGCTGCTGACCCTGCTCGCGCTGGCGGCCTGCGGCGCCTCCCCGGCGAACGTGGACGGACCGGCCCCCGACGCGTCGGGGGCGCCGGCCCCGGGCCCGGAGCCGAGCCCCGGGGCGGGGCTCCCGGTGGACAGGTACGTCGCCCTGGGCGACTCCTACACGGCCGCGCCCTTCGTGCCGACCACCGACCAGGAGAGCGGCTGCCTGCGCTCGGACGGCAACTACCCCCACCTGCTCGAGGACGCGCTCGGAGTCGCGACGCTGGTCGACGTGAGCTGCGCCGGCGCCGACGCGACCGCGATGATCGGCCGCCAGAAGACGCTGGGCGGGTCCGTCGACCCGCAGTTCGACGCGCTCACGCGGGACACCGACGTGGTCACCCTCGGCCTGGGCGGCAACGAGTTCGGCGTCTTCACCACGCTGGTGGCGCAGTGCCCCCTGCTCGCCTCCCGGGACCCGCAGGGCAGTCCCTGCCGCGACCGCCAGCAGCAGGGCGGCCGCGACGCGCTGCTGGCCACGATGCCCGATGTCCGCGAGCGCATCACCGCCGTGCTGTCGGGGATCGCGGAGCGGGCGCCGCGGGCGACGGTCCTGGTGGTCGGCTACCCGCAGCTGGCACCTGCCGAGGGCCGCTGCGAGGAGCTTCCGCTCGCCGCCGGGGACTACGCCTACGCGCGGCGCGTCACCACCGGGTTGAACCACGCGCTGCGCCAGGCCGCCCGGGACGCCGGCGCGCGGTATGTCGACGTCGGGGCGGCCAGCGCCGGCCACGACATCTGCGCCGACGACCCGTGGGTCAACGGCCGCACCACCGACCGCCTGGCTGCGCTGGCCTACCACCCGTTCGCGGCGGGGCAGCGCGCCGTCGCCCGTCTGATCCGCCGGGAGCTCGCCGACGCGCGGGGGACCGAACCGGGCTAGCCGCCGAGCCCGTCGTGCACCGGACGCCCGGCGACCCAGGTCGCTGCGACCCGCATCTCCCGCAGCACCGTGGCGGCCTCGGCGGGGGCGCCGTCCCCGCCCGCCAGGGGGTCCGCGTCGAGAAGGGCGAGGTCGGCCAACGAGCCCGCCCCCACCGTGGGGGCGCCGTCGACGGACGCGCGCAGCGCCTCCGCCGCGGTGAGCCGCTGCTCGGGGTGCCACGGCTCGCGCTCGTCGGCGGACCGGTGCACCGCCGCGGCCATCGCCAGCCACGGATCCAGCGGCGAGACCGGCGCGTCGGAGCCCATCGCCAGCTCCACGCCGGCATCGAGCATCCAGCGGAAGGCGAAGCAGCGGGCCGAGCGCTCGCCCCAGATCTTGTCGGTGAGGTCCCGGTCGTCGAGCAGGTGCGCGGGCTGGACGCTGGCGACGATGCCGAGCTCGGCCATGGCGTCGACGTCCTCGCGGTTGATCATCTGCGCGTGCTCGATGGACCCCCGCGCGCCCGTCCCCCGGTAGGCCTCGAGCGCGGCACGGGCCGCGGCGTCGCCGATCGCGTGGGTCGCGACGCGCAGCCCGTGTGCCTCCGCCCGGCCGAGCAGGGCGCGGAGCTCGGCACCGTCGAGGTTGGGCTCGCCGCGGGGGTACTCGAGGCGCCACGCGTCGCCGTACGGCTCGCAGCACCAGGCGGTGCGGGTGTTCAGCGACCCGTCCGAGATGATCTTCAGCGGCCCCATCGTGAGCCGGTCGTCGCCCGGTCGCAGCGGGTCGCCGGTGCGCAGGCCGAGGTGGATCACCTCGTCCAGCCCCTCGGCATAGGTGGCCATCCGCACCCGCAGCAGGTCGCAGCCCTCGTCCCAGCGCTCCAGCCAGCCCGCCGCGCCGCCGCTGAACTCGTAGTCTACCAGCCCCACCACGCCGTGCGCCGCGGCCGCGTCGAGGGTGCGGCGGTAGGCCTCGGGCGAGGTGCCGTCGTTGCCGACGAGGGTGGCCAGCCGCGGGTACACGGCGAACCACTCCGCCTCGCGGACCACCGAGTCGCGGACCGGCATGGCCAGGTGCAGCAGCGCCTGGGTGTTCAGCCACGCGTGATGACCATCGCCGCTGATCAGCACGGTCGCCGTGTCGCCGGTGACGGCGTCCAGCTCGGTGACCGTGACGTCACGGTCCCAGCCGCCGGAGCGGTGGCCCCACCCGATGATCGGGTGCTCCGGGTATTCGCGCACCCGCTCCTCGACCAGGGCCAGCGCGGTCTCGGGGGAGCGCGCCGGCGCGAGGTCGAGGCGCTGGGAGGTCAGGGTCCACTGGGCCAGGTGCACGTGCTGGTCCCACAGGCCCGGGATCAGCCAGCGGCCGTCGGCCTCCACCTCCGGGACGCCGTCCGGCCGGGCCAGGCCGGCGCCGACCTCGACGACCCGCCCGCCCGCCACCCGGACGTCGACGGGCCCGTCGGGCACGGCCGGCCCCGCGGTGACCGGCACGAGGTGCGCACGGCGCAACAGCAGGTCCGACATGGGCAGCACGCTAGCGGCGGACCCGGAACGAGCGCGGGCCCGGCCCCCCGAGGGTGACGGAGGACTCAGCGACCGCGCAGGTGGGCGAGCTGCGCGCGCACCGACAGCTCGGCCGCCCCCCAGAGCACGGGGTCGACGTCGGCGTACACGATCTCGACGACCCGACGGGGCAGCCCGTCCGCGTCGAGGCCGGCCCGGCGCAGCTGCGCGTCTGCGTCGGCGCGGAAGGGGTCGTCGCCCAGCAGCTGCTCCACCGCCGCCTCGACCTGCTCGAGCCGTTCGCGGCGGTGGGTGCGGTAGAAGTCGATCGCGACCAGCGCGTCCTCGATGACCGGCCCGTGCCCGGGCCAGACCCACGTCGCCGCACGCTGCTCGGCCAGGGCGTGCAGCCGGTCGAGCGAGTCGAGGTACGCCCCCAGGTGGCCGTCGGGGTGCGCCACGACCGTCGTCCCGCGGCCGAGGACCGTGTCGCCGGTCAGCACGGCCCGCTCCGCCGGCACGAGGAAGGACAGCGAGTCGGCGGTGTGGCCCGGGGTCGCGACCACCCGCAGCTCGAGGCCGTCCACCTCCACCACGTCGCCCTCGCCGAGCCCCTCGCCGCCGAGGCGGTAGGCCGGGTCGAGCGCGCGCACGCCGCACCCGACGCGCTCGGCGAACTCCCGGGCCGCCTCGGAGTGGTCCGCGTGGTGGTGGGTGAGCAGGACCGTGCCCACCTCGCCGGCGAGCTCCTCGACCGCGTCGAGGTGCGCGGAGATCGAGGGACCGGGGTCGATGACGACGCTGCGGCGGGCGCCCGGCTCGCGGAGCACCCAGGTGTTGGTGCCGTCCAGCGTCATCTCGTTGGCGTTCGGCGCGAGCACGCAGCGCGCCCGCTCCCCGAAGGATCCGCCGGACCAGGTCATGGCTCAGGACCGGCCGCGGGTGCGGGCGCGGACGGCGACGAGGGACTCCAGGTCGGCGGGAATCGTGAGCACGTGCTCGGCGCGGCGCTGGGCGACCTGGGGGGTGAACATCTCGACCCGGCGGTCGCGCGAGGCCGCCAGCGCGGACGCCGCGTCGGGGTGCTGGTCGAGCTCGAGGCAGGTCAGGTAGGTCGGCGGCATCATCAGCAGCTCGCCGGCCTCCACGGCGTCCAGCGCCGCGTCCGTGGGCATCCAGTGGACCGCCGAGGACTCGGTCGACACGTCGCGCGTGGCCTGGCCCTCGGGCAGCCGGGCCACGAAGAACCAGGTGCGAAACCGCTTCGGCTCCATCACCGGCGTCAGCCAGGCGGTCCAGGCGCCGAGCAGGTCGGTGCGCAGCACCAGCGAACGGCGGGCGAGCAGCTCGGTCAGCGCGAGCGACCGCGACTCGAGCGCGACGCGGTCGGACTCCCAGTCCGCGCCGGTCGTGTCGGCCACGACGGAGTCCGCCGAGTCCCCCGCCATCAGCACGCCCGACTCCTCGAACGTCTCCCGGACGGCGGCGCAGACCAGCGCACGCGCCAGCTCCACCTCACAGGAGAGCCGCTCCGCCCACTCCTCGGGCGACGGGCCGGACCAGCCCACGACGGCGTCGAAGTCGCGCCGGTCCACGCCGCCGCCCGGGAAGACGCACATCCCGCCGGCGAAGTCCATCGACGTCTCGCGGCGCAGCAGGTAGACCTCCGGGCCCGGGCCGCCGGGCGCCCCGTCGCGCAGCAGCACGACCGTGGCGGCGTTCCGCGGCTCGGCCGGTGTGCGCCGCCCGTCCGCGAACTCCCGGGCCCGGGCGACGACCTTCTCAGGGAGCGGCGCCGGCGGGAGGGGGATCCTCACCGCCCCGCCTTCACGGGACGGGCCTTCACGGGACGAGCCTCACCGGACAGCCCTCATGCCGGGCCGCCCGGGGGCGAGATCTCCACGATCAGCTCGACCTCGGTCGGGACGTCGAGCGGCAGCACCGGCACGCCCACGGCGGAGCGCGCGTGCACGCCGGCGTCCGCGAAGACCTCGCCGAGCAGCTCCGAGGCACCGTTGGCCACCCGGGGCTGCCCCGTGAAGTCCGGCGTGGAGGCGACGAAGACCACCATCTTGACCACCCGCGCGACGCGGGCGAGGTCACCGATCTCGGACTTGACCGCTGCGATCGCGTTCAGCGCGCACTGCCGGGCGCACTCGGCCGCGTCCTCCTCGGAGACCCCGCCACCGACCTTGCCCGTGCGCAGCGGCTCCCCGTCGCGCATCGGGAGCTGGCCGGCGGTGAACACGTGCCCGGCGCTGGTCACCGCCGGCACGTAGGACGCGACCGGCGTCGGGACCGTCGGGACCTCCAGGCCGAGGGCGGCGAGGCGTTCCTCGGGGTGTCCGGGGCCCGAGGCGCTCATGCGAGCGGCCTCTTGAAGTAGCCGACGAGGTTCTCGGGGTTGGGGCCCGGCGCGATCTGGACCAGCTCCCAGCCCTCGGACCCGAAGTTGTCGAGGATCTGCTTCGCGGTGTGCGTGAGGATCGGCGCGGTCAGGTATTCCCACTTCTGCATGGCCGCACCCTAGCCCTCTGCTCAGACCGATAGGTTGGGCCGGTGAGCGTGGCGCCCCGCAGCGACTGGCCCGGGGTGCGCGTCCACGTCGTGAGCGGCAAGGGCGGCACCGGCAAGTCGACCGTCGCCGCGGCCCTGGCCCTCGCCCTGGCCGGCCCCGGTCGGCGGGTGCTGCTCTGCGAGGTCGAGGGCCGACAGGGCATCGCGCGGATGTTCGACGTCGACCCGCTGCCCTACGAGGAGCGACGCATCGTCACCGGACTGCCCGGCGACGGGGGCAGCGCGGGCGAGGTGCACGCGCTGCACATCGACGCCGAGTCGGCGCTGCGGGAGTACCTGGCGATGTACTACCGGCTCGGGCGCGCCAGCCGCGCCCTCGACCGCTTCGGCTTCATCGAGTTCTGCACCACCCTCGCCCCGGGGGTCCGCGACGTGCTGCTCACCGGCAAGGTCTACGAGGCCGCCCGGCGCAGCACCCGCAACAAAGGCGCCACCCCCTACGACGCCGTCGTGCTCGACGCTCCGCCGACGGGGCGGATCGGCGCGTTCCTCAACGTGAACAGCGAGCTCGCGGGCCTCGCCAGGGTGGGACCCATCCGCAGCCAGGCCGACCAGGTGATGAAGCTGTTCCGCTCGCGGGCAACCGCCGTCCACCTGGTCACGGTCCTGGAGGAGATGCCGGTGCAGGAGACCAGCGACGGCGTCGCCGAGCTGCGCCGCGCCGGGCTCCCCGTGGGCGGTGTGGTCGTCAACCTGGTCCGCCCGCGCCTGCTGGACGCAGCCGCGCTGACCGCGGCGCGCGGGGGCACGCTCCCCGCGGCCGACGTGGCCGAGGACCTCGCCCGCGCCGGACTCGGGGCCCCGGAATCCGCCGGGGGGCTCGACGCCGTCGTCGACGGGCTGTTCGCCGAGGCCCACGACCACGCGGAACGCCGCGCGCTCGAGGACCGCCAACGCGAGCGCATCGCCGAGCTGGGCGTCCCGACGTACGAGCTGCCGCGGCTGGCCACCGGGGTCGACCTCGGCGCGCTCTACGACCTCGCGCAGACGCTGCGGGACCAGGGGATGGGCGACCGGGGGATGGGCGACGGGGGGTTCGCGTGAGGCACCACGCGCGCCAGGGACCGGCCGGCGGGCCCGCGGACCGGCTCGACGTCGACGCCCTGCTCGATGACCCCGCCACCCGGATCATCGTCTGCTGCGGCTCGGGCGGGGTCGGCAAGACGACCACCTCCGCAGCGCTCGCCCTGCGGGCCGCCGAGCGGGGGCGGCGGGTGGTCGTGCTGACCATCGACCCCGCGCGCCGGTTGGCGCAGGCGATGGGCATCGAGGAGCTGGGCAACGTCCCGCACCCGGTTGCGGGCATCGACGACGGGGCCGGGGGCTCGATGGAGGCGATGATGCTGGACATGAAGCGGACCTTCGACGAGGTCGTGGAGTCCCAGGCCTCGCCTGAGAAGGCCCGCCAGATCCTCGCGAACCCGTTCTACGTCGCCCTCTCCAGCTCCTTCGCGGGCACGCAGGAATACATGGCGATGGAGAAGCTGGGCCAGATCCACCGCGAGGCCGTCGCGGGGGGCACCCACGACCTCATCGTCGTGGACACCCCGCCCTCGCGCTCGGCGCTGGACTTCCTCGACGCGCCCGAGCGGCTCTCCCGTTTCCTCGACGGCCGGTTCCTGCGCCTGCTGCTGGCCCCGGCCAGGGGGCCGGCCCGCCTGATGACGGCGGGGGTGGGCCTGATCGCCAACGCCCTGACCCGCGTCGTCGGCACGCAGGTCCTGCGCGACATGCAGACGTTCGTGGGGGCGTTCGACACCCTCTTCGGCGGGTTCCGGCAGCGGGCGGAGCACACCTTCGCGTTGCTGCAGGACCCCAGCACGGCGTTCCTGGTGGTCGCGGTGCCCGAGCCGGACGCGCTGCGGGAGGCCGCCTACTTCACCGAGCGGCTCAGCGCCGACACGATGCCGTTGGCGGGCCTGGTGGTCAACCGCGCCGGTCAGCGCCCGGCCGGCGGCGTGCTCTCCGCCGACGAGTCCGCCGCCGCCGCGGCGCGGCTCGAGCGCGAGACGGCGGGGGGTGGTGCGGTCACGGCGGGACTGCTGCGGCTGCACGCCGACGCGGAGCGGCTCGTGGACCGCGAGGAGCGACTGCGGGAGAGGTTCGCGGCCGCGCACCCCCAGGTGCCGACGGCGGTGGTGCCGGCGCTGCCGACCGACGTGCACGACCTCGGCGGGCTGCGGCGGCTGGGCGCGCTGCTGGCCGGTGGTCCCGACGGGGGCTGATCAGGCCCGCCGAACCGCCCACGCGACCGGGGCTCGAGCCAGTCGCGCAGGCGGATGCTCAGCTGGCGGGGACCTGGTACTCCGCGCGGGCGGTCTCCAGGACGGTGCGCCACTGGGTGTTCGGACGGCGACGGAGCAGCGCACGTCGCTCGCGCTCCGTGAGGCCTCCCCAGACGCCCCACTCGATCCGGTTGTCCAGCGCCTCGGCGAGGCACTCGGTGCGGACCGGGCAGCCGGCGCAGACCTGCTTAGCCTTGTTCTGCTCGGCGCCCCGGACGAAGAGCTCGTCGGGCTGACCTGCGCGGCAGGCCGCCGCCTGGAACCATTCCTCAACCCACATGTCACTCAACCCCGTTCTCATGACCGTTCCGCCATGTCGCCGGTCCAGTCCTTTTGCCCAGCACTCCAACGTAAAGAACTGCGGCGCCCCAGGGGACGGCCTCTCGGTTCGACCGGGCTAGTCACAAGTGACTAGGCCCGGTGGTCGCGGTCGAACGGGCGGCTCCACCGGGCCGACCGCCGCGGTGGCCGCGGGTTCGCCGTCGCCACCAGCGGATTCGGGTGGGCACCCGGCGCTCGCGTACATTTGCCGCCATGGCCGAGCCGCGCGACCAGCCGCCGAACGTGCTCTCCCAGCTGGGAGCGATGCTCGCGGTCTCCGTGGTCCTGGGCGTCGTGGTCGCCGGGCTCGCCATCCCCTTCGCCGGGGTCCTCGGCACGGGCGCCAAGCGGGTCGCCGAGAGCATGAACAGCCTGCCCGCCGAGCTCGAGGCCGAGGCCCTCCCCCAACGCACGCAGATGCTGGACAACAAGGGCAAGGTCATCGCGACCCTCTATGACCAGAACCGGGTCAACGTGCAGCTCAAGGACGTCTCCCGGCGGATGGTCAAGGCGATCATCGCCATCGAGGACTACCGCTTCTACGAGCACGGCGCCCTCGACCTCAAGGGCACACTGCGCGCCTTCGTCACCAACCAGGCCAGCCAGGGCGAGATCGTCCAGGGCGGCTCCTCGATCACGCAGCAGATGGTCAAGCTCACCCTCGTGCAACAGGCCGACACGCCCAAGGAGAAGCGGGAGGCGACCGACGACACCTATGCACGCAAGCTGCGCGAGCTCCGATACGCGATCGCCTTCGAGGACAAGTACTCCAAGGACTGGATCCTCGAGCGCTACCTCAACATCGCCTACTTCGGCGACGGCGTGTACGGCATCCAGGCCGCCGCGAAGCACTACTTCGACACCAACGCCAAGAAGCTGAACCTCCGCCAGTCTGCCCTGCTGGCGGGCCTGGTCCGCAACCCCACCGGCTATGACCCCACGAACTCCCCCGACCGCGCCCTGAAGCGCCGCAACGTCGTCCTCAACCGGATGGCGGGTCTGGGGGTCATCACGCAGAAGCGCGCGAACAAGGTCAAGGAGCGCAAGCTCGGCCTCAGCATCGTGCCCAACCGCAACGGCTGCCTCTACTCCTCGGCCCCGTTCTTCTGCGACTACGCGCTCCAGTGGCTGCTGACCGACAAGGCGCTGGGCAAGAACCCCAGGGAGCGCCGCCAGCTCATCCTCTCCGGCGGCCTCACGATCCGGACCACGCTCAACCAGTCCTTCCAGAAGGCCGCCGACACGTCGGTGCGGTCTCAGGTCTACCAACAGGACCAGGCGATCGGGGGCCTGGCCATGGTCGAGCCGCGCACCGGAAAGGTCCGGGCGATCTCCCAGTCCCGCCCGATGGGAACGAGCCTGGAGGACGGCGAGACCTTCCTGAACTACGTGGTGCCGCAGCGGCTCGGGGACTCCGCCGGCTTCCAGGCCGGCTCCACCTTCAAGCCGTTCGTGCTCTCGGCCGCGGTGAACCAGGGGATCGGGCTCAACACCCAGATCGAGGCGCCGCAGACGCGGACCTTCAACCAGTCCGACTACAAGACCTGCAACGACGCGAACCTGGTCGGCAGCTTCACGATCGAGAACTCCACGGGCGCGGGAACGTTCGACCTCTACTCGGGCACGCAGCAGTCCGTGAACACCTTCTACCTCGAGCTCGAGAAGCGCACCGGCATCTGCCAGCCGTTCCGGCTGGCCCGCAAGATGGGCGTGGAGCTCACGAGCCCCCGCGGCGACGAGCGCGGGAACGGTGCGGAGCTGGTCCCGACCTTCACGCTCGGTGTCCCCAACGCCTCGCCCCTGGAGATGGCCGAGGCGTACGCGACCTTCGCCGGCCGCGGGTTGCACTGCGACTCGCGGCCGGTGACCGCCATCGCCGACGCGAACGGCAACCGGGTCAAGAAGTACCGCCCGACCTGCCAGCAGGTGATCCCGGCCTCCACGGCTGATGCCGTGAACGACGTGCTGCGCGGGGTGCAGGAGGACGGCTTCGGCTCACAGAACGGTCTCCAGCTCGACTCTGCCTCCGCGGGCAAGACCGGCACCACCCAGAGCGGCAAGGCGGTCTGGTTCATCGGCTACACGCCCAAGCTGGCGGCCGCGGCGATGATCGCGGGCGCCAACCAGGTGGGGACGCCGATCACGCTGGTGGGGCAGACGATCGGAGGCGACTACATCTCCTCCGCCTCGGGGTCCGGCTTCGCCGGCCCGATGTGGGGCGGCGCGATGCAGGCCATCGACAACCAGCTGCCCAACAAGGACTTCACGCGGCCCAGCGCCCAGGAGGTCGCGGGGGTCCAGATCGGCGTGCCGGACACGTATGGCGTCAGCTACGGCACGGCCGAGGCGCGGCTGCGCGACGCCGGCTTCTCCGTGTCCTTCGGCGGTGACGTGAACGACGACCTCAGCGAGGGCCTGGTGCTCTACACCTCCCCCAGCGCCGGGACCGAGGCGCCGAGCGGGTCGACCGTGTACATCTACCAGTCCACGGGCTATGTCCCCCCGCCCGAGCCCGAGCCCCAACCCGAGCCCCAACCCGAGCCCCAGCCCCAGCCCAACAACGGCGGCGGGGGCGACGGCGGCAACAACGGCGGCGGCGGCGGCAACGGCGGCGGCGGCGGCAACGGCGGCGGCGGCGGCGGAAACAACGGCGGCGGCGGCGGCGGCGGAAACAACGGCGGCGGCGGCGGCGGCGGCGGAAACAACGGCGGCGGCGGCGGCGGCGGCGGCGCGAACTAGCGTCCCGCAGTCCTCGACCGGGCAGCCGCGTCGTCAGCCGAGCTGGCGGCGCACGTGTGCGGCCACGGCGCCGCCGTCGGCTCGACCGCGGACCCGCGGTTGGAGGGCGCCCATGACGCGCCCCATCGCCTTCATGCCCTGATCGGCCGCGCCGAGCTCGGCGATCGTCTGCGCCACAAGGTCGCGGAGCTGGTCGTCGGTCAGCGGCTCCGGCAGGTAGCGCGCCAGCACCTCGGCCTCGGCGCGCTCCCTCTCGGCCAGCTCCGGCCGGTGGCCCTCGTCGTAGGCCGCCGCGGACTCGCGCCGCTTCTTCGCCTCGGCGGCCAGCACGCCGACGACCTCGGCCTCGTCGAGCTGCTTGGCCTCCTTGCCGGCCACCTCGGCGTTCGAGATGGCCGCGAGGGCCATGCGCAGGGTGCCCGCGGCCACCTCGTCCCGCGTCTTCATGGCGGCCGTGAGGTCCTGGCGGAGCCGATCCTTGAGAGCGCCCATGCGCGCCATTGTGGCAGCCTTGCCCGCGTGCCCCCGACCACCGATGACCCCCCCGCACTCGGGCGCGCGCTGGGGCCCGCGGCGGCCGTGGGAGCGGGCTTCGTGGCCGCCGCCACGGCGTACGCCGCAGCCGAGGCCCGCTCGTACGTGCTGCGGCGCGTCGAGGTCCCGGCGCTGCCACCGGGCGCGCGGCCGCTGCGGGTGCTGCACCTGACCGACCTGCACATGACACTCGGCCAGCGGCGCAAGCAGGAGTGGGTGCGCAGCCTCGCGTCGCTCGAGCCGGACCTCGTCGTCGACACGGGCGACAACCTGGCCCATCCGGATGCCGTCCCGGTCGTCCTGGAGTGCCTCGGGCCGCTGCGCGACGTGCCCGGGGTCTTCGTGCTGGGCTCCAACGACTACTTCTCCCCCACGATGCGCAACCCGCTGCGCTACCTGCTGCCGGACAACGGCAGGCGCAACACGCACACGCCTCCACTGCCCTGGCCTGCACTCCGCGAGGGACTCCGCCACGGCGGGTGGGTCGACCTGACCAACCGCCGCGCTGCGGTGCACGTCGGCGGCCTCGACCTCGCGCTGACCGGCGTCGACGACCCGCACCTCGGCTACGACGACCTCGCCGCCGTCGGCGGGCCCGCGGACCCGGCGGCCGACCTGCGCCTCGCGGTCGCGCACGCGCCCTACCTGCGGGTGCTGGACCGTTTCGCCCACGACGGACACGACCTCCTGGTCGCCGGACACACCCACGGCGGGCAGGTGTGCCTGCCGGGCGTCGGCGCGCTGACCACGAACTGCGATCTCGAGCCCGCCCGCGCCAAGGGCCTGCACCGGCACCCCGCCGATTCGCGACCGGGCGACCCCGGCTCCGCCTGGCTGCACGTCAGCGCCGGCGTCGGAACGAACCCGTATGTCCGCCTCCGCGTCGCCTGCCGACCGGAGGCGACCCTGATGACCCTCCTCCCCCGGCTTTCCTGACCCGTCGCCCCCGGGAGCCTCGGCCGATGGTGGCCTGCGGCGGGCCGTTCGCTATGCTCTCCCGGGCGTGGCCAACGGGCCACGACCCTCGGGCTGTAGCGCAGCTTGGTAGCGCGCCTCGTTCGGGACGAGGAGGCCGCAGGTTCAAATCCTGTCAGCCCGACCAGAGTTTTCGCAGGTCAAGGCCATCATCGCGACAATGAGCAAGTCTCCGTGCCACCACCATGCCACGAAGTGTGAGCCACCTCCATCAAGCGTTCGCCCAGACCGGGAGCTGAAGCGGTCGGTGGGGCCACCGACGAGCCCCACCCAGTGACTCGGTGGCGGGTGGTCTTCGAAGCGTGACCTTCGAGCGAATCACGGTCAGCCCTGAGGTGATGGGGGGTATGCCGACATCCGTGGCCTCCGCATCCCGGTCGCCACCGTCGTGGCCATGGTCGCCGACGGGATGACAGCAGCGGAGATCGTGGATGACCCGCCCGATCTGGAGCTCGATGATGTCGCCGAGTCGTCGCACCATGCCGCCCAAGCTGGTTCCGCCGCTCACCAGAGTTGGACACGATGTCGCGCACGTGCGCGACCTTGGCCTGGAGGCCGCGGACGATTCCGTGATCCTCGCGACCGCGGTGGCGTCCGGTCGTGTGCTGGTGTCGGCATGCGACTTCTCCGTCGTTCTTGCTGGTTCGCAGGGTGGTCGGCCGGCGCGTACCCGAACTCGCCGCCCTCATCGCCGCCGACCGTGAGTTCGGCACTCTGCTCGCGAGGACGCCGGCGCCGTGCGCGACGCCGCGCTGGAACGCATCACCCTCGAGCTCGACCGGGTCAAGACCATCCGCACCACCGCCAGCAAGACCCCGAAGACCAGCGAGGCCAGCAAGGCCAGCACCGCGAGGAAGAGCGCGAGCGGGTCGGGAAAGAGCAGCACCGACGAGGCCGCGCACGTGAAGGCCGAGTGGGCGCTGCGTGACCACCCCGCCCTGGGCCGGTGGCTACGGCAGCAGCCGCCGGGGCGGCTCGTGGTCAACCGGGCCAAGGTCGCCGCCGAGGAACGCCTCGACGGGAAGTACCTACTCACCACCTCCGACCCCGACCTGTCCGCCGAGGACATCGCGTTGGGCTACAAGAACCTCCTCGAAGCCGAACGAGGCTTCCGCGACACGCCTCCACGCGTTCACCGTCACCGGATCGGCCGGCAGCGTCGTCCACCTCACCCCGCTCAGCACCGCCCAAGCAGGCATCCTTCGCGACGGCCAGGTCCCCGCACCGGCTACCGTGACGGCCCTATCCCCCCTGACCTCGGCAAACGCCCGGCCAAGGGCCCTCGGGAGGCGTGGACACACGACCCTCCACAGCCCGAGCGCGCCTTTCCGCAGGTCATCCCACGAATTCAGGCCGTTCGCGTGACCACCAACCGCGGAACCCGGGGGCACCGCGCATGATCAAAACGCAAGTACGTTACGTGGTACGTCAGAGGCGCCCACCGCGCCACCTGGCCCCAGCCCAAGGGACACCGACCTACGCGATGACCCACCCTAGCTGCACGGTATTGGGGCTAGGGGCTGGGGTCGGGGGGCGGGATCGTGTGGGCGGGGGCGGCGGCCGCGATGGCGACGTCGACGCCCGGCGTCGTCCGCGTCGGGCGGGAACCGCGGACGAGATAGACGAGCACGATGCCGCTGGCCGCGATGATCGTCAGGGCGACGGCGGCCGCCTGGAACCCGCTGGCCAGGGCGTCGGCCCGCGACGCGCCGTCAGCGAGGCGGTTCGCGGGGATTCCCGCGTACAGGGCGGCGACGATCGCGATCATCACGGACGGCCCGACGTACCGGGCCATGTTGGACAGCCCCGAGGCCGCGCCCACCTGGGAGTGGTCGACGGCGCTGGTCGCCGCCGAGGAGCACGGGTTGTTCGACAGGCACAACCCGATGGCGGCCAGGACGATGGGGCCGATGAACAGCAGGTACCCCCAGCTCGCGCTCGTCAGCACGAGCAGGCCGAACGCCGCGGTCATCACGATGAACCCGACCCCGACGACAGAGCTGGTCCCGTATCGCTCGGCCAGGCCGGGCACCAGGGGCGTCAGGGCGATCATGCCGACGGTAGCCGGCAGCGTGGCGAGGCCCGCTTGGAGCGGGGACATGTCGAGCGTGGCCGGGTCCTGGAAGTACAGGCTGAGCAGGAACATGAAGGCGTTGATGGTGGAGGCGCCGATCAGGATGCCGAGCGACGCGCCGACGAGCACCCGGTTCCGGAAGAGGGCGAGGTCGACGAGGGGGGCCGGGACGCTCGACTCCACCTTGACGAACGCAGCGACAGCACCGACCGAGACGGCGAAGCAGGCGATGGTCCCGAGCGACGTCCAGCCCCAGCTCGCGCCTTGGCTGACGCCGAGGATGAATGGCGCGAGGATCAGCGCGATCAGCCCGGTGCCCATCCAGTCGATGGAACGGCTGCGCGTGGGGTCGGAGGACTCGGCCACCGTACGCAGCGTCAGCGGAACCAGCGCGGCGGCGACGGCCCCGGAGATCCAGAACAGCGCCTGCCAGCCCAGCGAGTCGACGAGCGACCCGCCGATCAGCGGCCCGGCCGCGGCGCCGATCGCGGAGGCCGAGCCCCAATAGGAGACCGCGCGCAGCCGCGCCTCGCCGGGGGACGCGACCGTGATCAGGCTCAGTCCGCTGGCGAGCAGCGTCGCACCGGAGGCGCCCTGGATGCAGCGGCCGAGGATCACGGCGAGGCCGGCCTCGACGGTGGCGATGAGCGCACAGGAGGCGATGAAGAGCAGGAGCCCGCCGAGGAACACCTTCCGCCGGCCGAAGACGTCACCGAGCGAACCCGAGGTCACGATGGCCGCGGCGCCCACCAGGGTGTAGCCGGTGACGGCCCACTGCATCGTGCTCACCGGGCTGCCCACGTCTTTGCTGATCGCGGGCAGCAGGATAGTCACGGCGGACGTGTTGGCGTTCACGACCAGCGTGGAGACGCACGCGGCCAGCATCACGCCGAGCGGGGTCCGCGCCGCGGTCGCCGCCTGGCCGCCCGTGCTCATGTCCTGACCCTAGACCCGGTGTCACAAGTAGTTCGTGAGCGTGAGCGCGATGTCGTCGTCCTGGCCCTTGACAGGGCGATCACTGCCTGCCCATCGTCACGCTTGGTGGAGGACGTCGGAGATCCACGATCTCCGAGCCTGGAATTCGTAGTAGCGGGGCAGGACTTGAACCAGCGACCTCTGGCGAGTTCGGGACTCGTTGCCCGGTGCTACCGAAGAGCGTCGGTCAGAGCCGAATCGCCTTGCTGACAGGGACAAATGGCTTCTGAAGCCACTTAAGAAGTGAGTCCTGATTGCACATCCCTGCGCCGCCAAGCTCGTTGCCTGGGAAATCACCAGACCTCATCGCCTGACGCACTACCGCCACGTCAACTCCAAGCACCACGGCAACGTCGTCGGAGGACATCCATGGCGAGTGACGCTTGGGCCATGCGTCCGGGTTGGCCGGGAAGGAGGGCCATCAGCTGCAGGGCGGCACGAGGCATGTGTCGCGGATCCCCCTGCCATCTGTGAGCCAGCATGACTTCTCGAGGAGTTGTTCCAGGGTGGGGTGGGGACCCTGCGACATTTACCCCGCGGAAGAAGCCGCTCCCCAACCATGGTGGCGCCCCAACCGGTGTATACCGAGCGAGCAGCGGGTCGTCGCTCCGTGGGCGGTTCCCCGGGTTGCGGGACGCGAACAGGCCACAGGCGTCGGCCAGCGCGGCGAACAGGCCAGAGCGGTCCCCGATCGACGACCGGTACTGCGACCATGTCACCAACCTCGCCACAGACCAATCTCAGCATCTCGTCGCCGCAAGCGATGGACTGACGACCAGCGTGCCGCCTGAGCATCCCCAAATGGTGGCGCTCGTCTATAGGCTGCCGGGGTGGAGACTGCAGGCGATGTCTTGACCTGGCGACCGCTGATCGCGACCGACCTTCCCCTGCTGGGCAGCTGGCTGCGGGACCCACAGGTGGCGCGGTGGTGGAACCACGAGAGCACCGCGGAGGCCGTGGAGCGTGACTTCCGTACCAGTGTGCGCGGCGAGGAGCCGGGCGAAGATCTCGTAGTGCGTTGGACGGTCATCCGGTCGGGCTGGTGCAGCGTTCGGTGATCCGTGACTACCCAGAGGACCTCGCGGAGGTCTCGGCGATCGTCGAGGTTCCGGAGGGGCCGTCGAGCTTGACTACCTGATCGGCGAGGATGCATGGCGGGGCCGCGGGCTGAGGTCACGCATCATCGCGATGGCGGTCGACCGCACGTGGCTGGACTACCCAACCGCGCCAGCGGTGATGGTGGCTGGCGTGGCCGCCAACACCGCGTCCTGGCGTGCCCTGGAGAAGGCTGGTCCGCAGCGGACCGGCGAGGGGCCGATGGAACCGGACAACCCGGTGGATGACCCGCTTCACTACGCATACCGCGTCGACCGACCGACGCCCGCCCGGTCGGGCACGTCCCGCTGAGGGATCCCCACGACGCTGGTCTTCGCCGGGACCGGGCACGTGCTGTGCGGGGCCAAGCAACGGGAAGGGAGAGTGCACCCGACCAGGTTGAGGCGGGTTGCCCGGGTGCGAGTCTTGGGTGGCCCTGGGTTCTCGGGCAGTCAGGAGCCCGAGTTGCTCACCGCCATGGTCTGCCGACTGGCCCAGTCCGTAATAATACGGGGCATGACAACCACACGCACCGCGAGCACGCACTGGGAAGGCAGTCTCATCGAGGGCGCCGGCCAGGTGGACATGAAGTCCTCGGGGATCGGCATCTTCGACCTCTCGTGGCCCTCGCGCGCCGAGCAGGCCAACGGCAAGACCAGCCCCGAGGAGCTGATCGCCGCCGCCCACTCGGGCTGTTTCTCGATGGCGCTCTCGAAGGGCCTGGCCGACGCCGGCACGCCGCCGACCTCGCTCGACACCTCCGCTGACGTCGAGTTCACGCCCGGCACCGGCATCACGGGCATCAAGCTGACGGTCCGCGGCGTGGTCGAGGGGATGAGCAACGAGGACTTTGTCGCTGCCGCCAAGGACGCAAAAGCCAACTGCCCGGTGAGCCAGGCGCTCACCGGCACCACGATCACCCTGGACGCAGCCCTCGCCTGAAGTCAGACTCAGCTTTGTCGCGGACGCTGTCCACGGCGACTCGAGGGTCGCCGACACCGCCTGGAGCCACCGGGCCGTGAGGCCCTATCGCCGTCGTAGCCGTTTCCACACTGCGGTGGCTGCCTCACTCACCCAGTCCACGCCCGATTCGTCGCGGGTGGCCTCAGCTGAGCCAGGGTCGAAGCCGCACGATCCTGATCGGTTGCTCCTAGGGCGGACCGAGCGCGACTCCCGACCCCCGCCGGCGCGATGACGCGGCGGCGGCTCCCACGGCTCGGGTCTCACGCATCGAGGATAGGGCCGCACCGGAGCGGGGGGCGGAGTATCGCCGACGGCTCAGCGGGCGGCGAGCAGCTCCGCGATCTGCACCGTGTTCAGCGCGGCGCCCTTGCGCAGGTTGTCGTTGCTGATGAAGAACGCCAACCCACGGTCGTCCGGAACTCCCTCGTCCCGGCGGATGCGACCGACGTACGACGGGTCGCGGCCGGCGGCCTGCAGCGGGGTGGGGATCGCGGAGAGCTCGACACCCGGCGCCCCCTCGAGCACGTCGCGCGCGCGCTGCGGCGTCAGGGGCCGGGAGAACTCGGCATTCACGGCCAGCGAGTGGCCCGTGAAGACCGGGACGCGCACGCAGATCCCCGAGACCGGGAGGTCGGGCAGCTCCAGGATCTTGCGCGACTCGTGTCGCAGCTTCTGCTCCTCGTCGGTCTCGTGCCGGCCGTCGTCGACCATCGACCCGGCCATCGGCAGCACGTTGTAGGCGATGGTCCGCTGGTACTTCTGCGGCTCCGGAAAGGCCACGGCCTCACCGTCGTAGGCCAGCTCTCGGGCCTTGTCCCCCGCGGCCGCGACCTGGGTGGCCAGCTCCTCGACCCCGGCGACCCCCGACCCGCTGACGGCCTGGTAGGTCGCGGCGATGAGCCGGACCAGACCGGCCTCGTCGTGCAGCGCCTTGAGCACGGGCATGGCGGCCATCGTCGTGCAGTTCGGGTTGGCGACGATGCCGCGCGGGATGTGGTTCAGCGCGTGCGGGTTCACCTCGGCCACCACGAGCGGCACCTCCGCGTCGCGGCGGAACGCCGAGGAGTTGTCGACCACCGTGACGCCTGCCTCGGCGAAGACGGGCGCAAGAGCGCGCGCGGTCGACGCCCCGGCCGAGAACAGCGCCAGGTCGAGGCCCGCGGGGTCGGCGGTGTCGGCGTTCTCGATCGTGATGTCGCGGTCGCCGAAGGGGAGCACCCGACCGGCCGAACGCGCCGAGGCGAAGAAGCGCACCTGCTCGGCGGGGAAGCCGCGCTCGAGCAGGATCTGTCGCATGGCGACCCCGACCTGGCCGGTCGCCCCCACGATGCCGAGGGTGACGAGGCGTCCTCCGCGTTGGCGAGTCATCGTCCGGTTCCCCCGTAGACCACGGCCTCGACCTCGTCGGAGTCGAGGTCGAAGGCGGAGTGCGTCGCACGCACGGCGCTGTCGATCCCCGACTCCTCGATGATCACCGAGATTCGGATCTCCGAGGTGGAGATCATGTCGATGTTGACGCCGGCCAGCGCCAGCGCGCCGAAGAACGTCGCCGTGATGCCGGGGTGGGTCCGCATCCCGGCCCCGATGAGCGAGACCTTGCCGACCTGGTCGTCGTAGAGCAGCCGCTCGTACCCGATCTGCCCCTGCACCTTGGCCAGCGAGCTCATCGCCGCCTGGCCGTCCTCGCGGGGCAGCGTCAGGGAGATGTCGGTGCGGCCGGTGGACGCCGCGGACACGTTCTGGACGACCATGTCGAGGTTCACCTCGACCCGGGAGAGTGCTTCGAAGACCTGCGCCGCCTCGCCGACCTTGTCCGGGACGCCGACCACGGTGATCTTGGCCTGGCTGCGGTCGTGCGCGACGCCGGCGATGATCGCCTGCTCCATGTCGGTCTCCTTCGCGGAGTCGGGAATGATCCAGGTGCCCTCCTTCTGCGAGAAGGAGGAGCGGACGTGCACGGGCATCACGTGGCGGCGCGCGTACTCCACGCACCGCAGATGCAGGATCTTGGCGCCCGAGGCGGCCATCTCGAGCATCTCCTCCGTGGAGATGGAGAGCAGCTTGCGGGCCGTCGGCACGATCCGCGGGTCGGCCGTGAAGACCCCGTCGACGTCCGAGTAGATCTCGCAGACCTCGCCGCCGAGCGCCGCGGCGAGCGCCACGGCGGTGGTGTCGGAGGCCCCGCGGCCCATCGTGGTGACGTCCTTCGTGTCCTGGGAGACGCCCTGGAAGCCGGCCACGATGGCGATGGCGCCGTCGTCGATCGCCGCCCTGATGCGGCCGGGGGTCACGTCGATGATCTTGGCCCGGCCGTGCGAGGAGTCCGTGATCACCCCGGCCTGGGAGCCGGTGAAGGACTGCGCATGGTGACCGAGCTGCTCGATGGCCATGGCGACCAGCGCCATCGAGATCCGCTCGCCCGCGGTCAGCAGCATGTCCATCTCGCGCGGCGGCGGCAGCGGGCTCACCTGTTGGGCGAGGTCGCGCAGCTCGTCGGTGGTGTCACCCATCGCGGAGACCACGACGACGACGTCGTTCCCGGCCTTGCGCGTGCTGACGATGCGCTGCGCCACCCGCTTGATGCCGTCGGCATCGGCCACGGAGGAACCGCCGTACTTCTGCACGACAATGCCCACGGGTCACGTCCCTCTGCTGCTCGGCCGGTCCGGGCCAGAGTCTAGCGGGGGTCAGTCCTGTCGCTCGCCCAGCATCTCGTTCGCGACCGCCAGCGGCTCCTCGTCCGCCACAAAATCCGCGTCGAGCCGGTCGTGGGTCACGACCGACTGCAGCGCGCGCAGGGCGCCCGAGGCCTCCGCTCCCCAGTGCGAGAGGTAGGAGAACTGCCACCACCACAGGGCCTCGATCACCGCGCCGTCGCGGAAGTGCCGCAACCCGTGGGCCAGGGCCGCGGCGACGCTGGTGAGGTCGTCGGAGAGGGCCGTCGGCAGGACCTCCGACTCGCCGTAGGGGTCGAACACCTCGTGATAGACGTCGACCCCCTCGAGCATCCGCGCCAGCCGCAGTCGCATCTCGTCCAGGTCCGGGTCGGGTCCGGGGTCGGGCTCGAACTCCTCGGCTGGGGTGAAGTCGCGCTGCACACCGAGCCGCGCGCCGGCGAGCAGCACCTGCGAGACCTCGAGCAGCAGCAGCGAGACGGCGCGGCTGGCGTCGCCCTCGCGGGCGATGGCCCGCAGAGCGAGCAGGAAGCTCTCGATCTGGTCGGCCACCTGCTGGGCCAGGTCCTCGGTGGCGCTGTCGAGCCGGGCCCCGCGGACGCGCTCGACCGGCGGCTCAGTCATCGGATGCCCTCCTCCCGGCCAAGGCCCGGCCGAGCGTCACCTCGTCGGCGTACTCCAGGTCCCCCCCGACTGGAAGTCCACTGGCAAGTCGGGTCACGCGCAACCCCAAGGGCCTCAACATTCGCGTGAGATAGGTAGCGGTGGCCTCGCCCTCCAGGTTCGGATCGGTGGCCAGGATCACCTCGCCGACCGCCCCGTCGGCCAGTCGAACCATGAGCTCGCGGATGTGCAGCTGGTCGGGACCGATGCCGTCGATCGGCGAGATCGCCCCGCCCAGCACGTGATAGCGGCCCCGGTACTCGCGGGTTCGCTCGATCGCCACGACGTCCTTGTACTCCTCGACGATGCACAGCACGGCCGGGTCGCGCCGCGGGTCCCGGCAGATCCGGCACTCGTCGTCCTCGGAGACGTTAAAGCAGGTCCGGCAAAACTTTACCTTCGCCTTGACCTCGACGAGCACCTCGGAGAGGCGTCGCACGTCGGCGGGATCGGCCTGCAGCAGGTGGAAGGCGATGCGCTGGGCGCTCTTCGGCCCGACGCCCGGCAGCCGGCCGAGCTCGTCGATCAGGTCCTGGACGACGCCTTCATACACCTCGGTCTCGTCTCCCTAGAAGCCGGTCCGGCCCGGCGAGCCACCAGGGCCGGCGTCGTCGCTGCCGCTGCCGAGGCCGCCCGCGTCGCCGGCGCCGCCCATCCCGCCGAGCTCGTCGAGGCCGCTCAGGCCGCCCAGGCCGCCTGCACCGCCGGCCAGCGGGCCCAGCGTCTCGCCGGCGAGGGCATCCGCCTGGGCCTTCGCGTCGCGGTACGCCGCCACGATCATGTCGCCCAGCTCGGCGAGGCTCTCCTCGTCCTGGCCGTCGACGGAGCCCGGCTTCACGGCGACCCCCGCGAGGTCGCCCACGCCGGTGACGGTGACGGTGACCGCGCCGCCCGCGACGCTGCCCTCGAGCGTCGTCTCGGTCAGGCGCGCCTGCGCCTGCTGCAGCTGCTCCTGCATGGCCTGGGCCTGCTGCAGCAGGGCGTTCATGTCCATGCCGCCGCCCCCGAGGGCGTCGAACGGGTTCTGGCTCATCTGGATCCACTCCTGGGTCGGTCGGTGCGTGCGGGGTCGTGACGGTCGGGCGCCCGAGCGGTCAGGGGTGATCGATCTCCTGGATCACGCGCGCGCCGAGCTCACGCTCGAGCAGCTCGGCCCCCGCGAGGCCGGCGGCCTCGTCGTCAGGGTCGTCGCGCGACCAGTCGGCGTCGGGATCCGGGGCGACCGGTGGCTCCGCGTCGGAGGGCGCCTCGGCGCGGGTGCGGGCGAAGGCTTCCCGGGCAACGGCCGAGCCGCGGGCGGCGTCCCGGGGGGCGCCGGCTTCACGACTCGACCCGGGGCCGGTCTCGGGGCCTGGCTCGGGGGCCTCCGGCTGCCCGGGGGCCTGCTCGGCGTCCGCTTGGGGCTCCGGCACCGGAGCCGGCTCGGTCGCCCGCGGCGGCGTCGCGCCGCCACCCGCGCGCGAGCCGGGAGCGACGATGGCCTCGACCTTCCAGTCCTCGCCGACCACGTCGATCGCCGCCTGGCGGACGATCTCCGCGTGTCCACCGGCGGCGAAGTTGTCGCGCGGGCCGGGAGCCTGGAACCCGAGCGTCAGGCTGCCGGCGTCGACGCCGACGACCTGCGCGTGCTGGGTGAGGTGCATCCACGTCACGCGTCGCCGGGCCTTGGTCGCCTCGACGATGTCGGGCCACAGGCGGCGCACGTCGACCAGCGAGAGGTTCCCCGCGGGCGCCTCGGCCGGGGCGGGCTCGTCCGGCGGCGAGTCGGGGGCGAGCACCGACTCCGCGGGGGCGCCCGCAGCGGGCGCCGCCTGGGCGGGGGCTGCTTCGGACGCGGACTCCGGCACGGGCTCGGGAGCGCGCCGGACCGGTTCCGGCTGGGAGGACGGGTCTGCGGGCGAGGCCGCGGGCGCGACGGCCTGCCCGGCCGCGGGCCGGCTGGGGCTCCCGCCGCTGATGGCGGCCCGCTTCTCGAGCCGGTCGAGCCGCGCGAGCATCCCGTCAGTGTCATGCTCGGTGGCCGGAAGCAGCACCCGCGCGCAGACGAGCTCGAGGAGCAGGCGGGGCGCGGTGGCCCCGCGCATCTCGGTGAGGCCGGCGGCGAGGAGGTCGGCCGCGCGGGACAGCTCGGCCTCCCCGAACCGGGCCGCCTGGGCCACGAGCCGCTCGCCCGCGTCCTCCGGGACATCGATCAGGCCGGTGCTCGGGGCGTCCGGGACCGCGGCGACCACCACGAGGTCGCGCAGCCGGCGAAGCAGGTCCTCGCTGAACCGGCGTGGGTCCTGGCCGGACTCGACCACCTTGTCGACGACGCCGAAGACGGCGGCGCCGTCGGCGGCGGCGAAGGCCTCGACGACCTCGTCGAGCAACGCGTCCGGCGTGTAGCCGAGCAGATCGGTCGCGAGCTGGTGCGTGACGCCGTCCGGCCCGGCCCCACCGAGCAGCTGATCGAGCACCGAGAGCGTGTCCCGGGCCGAGCCCCCGCCGGCGCGGACGAGCAGCGGAAGCGCGGCCGGCTCGATCGCGACTCCCTCCCGCTCGCACAGGTCGGCGAGGTAGCCGCTCAGCAGGCGCGGCGGGATGAGCCGGAAGGGGTAGTGGTGGGTGCGCGAGCGGATCGTCGGCAGGACCTTGTCGGGTTCGGTGGTGGCGAAGATGAAGCGCAGGTGCGGCGGCGGCTCCTCGACCAGCTTGAGCAGGGCATTGAAGCCCTGCGTGGTGACCATGTGGGCCTCGTCGATGATGTAGACCTTGAAGCGGCTGTGCACGGGCGCGAAGAACGCCTTCTCGCGGAGGTCGCGGGCGTCGTCCACGCCACCGTGCGAGGCCGCGTCGATCTCGATGACGTCGATCGACCCGGGCCCGCGGCGGGCCAGGTCGGTGCAACTGCGGCACTCGCCGCAGGGGTCTGCCGTGGGCGCCTGCTCGCAGTTGAGGGCGCGGGCGAGGATGCGCGCCGAGGTCGTCTTGCCGCAGCCGCGCGGGCCGGAGAAGAGGTAGGCGTGGTTGACCCGGTTGTTGGCCAGCGCTGCCCGCAGCGGTTGGGTCACATGGTCCTGGCCGATGACCTCCGGGAAGGTCTCGGGCCGGTACCGCCGGTACAGCGCGAGGGGTGACTCCACGGTGGAGACCCTAGCCACCGGCGGGGACAGCCGATACCGCGGTGGAGCGACGCGTGGACATGCCCGCGATCAGGCCGTGGGCCGGCATGCAGAGGCCCCCCGCGCACCCAGCAGAGCTCGCTGACCCTTGCTGCCTTCCGGCCCTGGGGGAGTTGGGCAAGATGCCGCCGCGCGGGGGGTTGCGCCCAGCCTAGGTGAGGCCGCGGGCGCGGCCAAAGCCGGCGTCGGCGCCCCGGGCCGATTTCCACCGCGCCTGCCGCGGCCGGTACATTCCGCCGCGGAGGATTCGCCTAGTGGCCTATGGCGCTCGCTTGGAAAGCGGGTTGGGTTAACAGCCCTCAGGGGTTCGAATCCCCTATCCTCCGCCACGTCGTCCAGGGATCCTTCACCGTCGCGACCAGGGAGCCACTCCCTCGTCGCGACGCCAATCCCGGTAGCGCTCGATGAGGGCGTTGGTCGAGGAGTCGTGCGCGGGCACAGCGTCCGACGACAGCTCCGGGAGGATCCTGCTGGCCAGGGCCTTGCCGAGCTCGACCCCCCACTGGTCGAAGGAGTTGATGCCCCAGACGACCCCTTGGACGAACACCTTGTGCTCGTAGAGGGCGACCAGCTGGCCCAGCACGGCCGGGGTCAGCTCCCGGGCGAAGATCAACGTCGACGGGCGGTTCCCCGGGAACGTCTTGTGCGGCACCAGCTCCTCGGCGACGCCGTCGGCCCGCACCTCCTCGGCCGTCTTGCCGAAGGCGAGGGCCTCGACCTGGGCCAGCAGGTTGGCGGTGAGCAGGTCCTGGTGGACGCCCACCGGGGTGGCCGCCCGGGCGATGCCGATGAAGTCGCACGGGATCAGCTCGGTGCCCTGGTGGATGAGCTGGTAGAAGGCGTGCTGCCCGTTGGTCCCCGGCTCTCCCCACACGATCGGGCCCGTGTCGGTCGAGACCGGCCGACCGTCGGCCGCGACCGACTTGCCGTTGCTCTCCATGTCGAGCTGCTGGAGGTAGGCCGGGAAACGCGCCAGGTACTGGTTGTAGGGCAGCACCGCGTAGGACGAGGCATCGAAGAAGTTGCGGTACCAGATGCCGAGCATCGCCAGCAGCACGGGCACGTTCTCCTCGAACGGCGTGGTCCGGAAGTGCTCGTCGGTGGCATGGAACCCCGCCAGCATGTCGCGGAAGGCGGGCGGCCCGATCGCCACCATCAGGGAGAGCCCGATCGCGGACGTGAAGGAGTAGCGGCCGCCCACCCAGTCCCAGAACTCGAACATGTTCTCGGTGTCGATCCCGAAGGCCGCGACCTGCTCGGCGTTGGTCGACACCGCGACGAAGTGACGACCGACCGCGTCCGGGTCACCGAGCGCGTGGACGAGCCAGTCCCGGGCGGTGGTTGCGTTGGTGATCGTCTCGACCGTCGTGAAGGTCTTCGAGCAGACGATGAACAGCGTTTCCGCCGGGTCCAGGTCGAGCAGCGCCTCGGAGACGTCCGCGCCGTCGACGTTGGAGACGAACCGCATCTCGAGGTCGCGGTCGGCGTAGGCCCGCAGAGCCTGGTAGGCCATGACCGGCCCCAGGTCGGAGCCACCGATGCCGATGTTCACGACGTTGCGGATCCGCTGGCCCGTGAAACCGACCCACCCGCCGGAGCGGACGAGCTCGGCGAACACCGACATGTGGTCCAGCACCGCCTGCACGTCGGCGGTCACATCCTGTCCATCGACCTCGAGCGCGGCGGACGCCGGCCCGCGCAACGCGGTGTGCAGGACGGCGCGGTCCTCGGTGCTGTTGAGGTGGTCCCCGCGGAACATCGCCTCGATCGACTCGGCAAGACCGGCCGCCCGGGCGAGGTCGAGCAGGAGCGAGACCGTGTCGGCCGTCACCCGGTTCTTCGAGTAGTCGACGTGCAGGTCGCCGACCTGCGCGACCAGGTTCGTCCCGCGCTGGGCGTCGGCGCTGAAGAGGTCGCGCAGATGCAGTCCGCGGATCGCCTCCACGTGCTTCTCCAGGGCGGCCCACTCAACCGTGGATGCGATGTCGGTCATCGATGTGTCCTCCTCGTTCCGGTGGCGCTGCGCGCCCGGCTCCCACGCCCGATCGTCCGGTCAGCACTCTTGCGCACCGGCACCCCCGCCGACAATCGGGTGCCGGCTCCGCCAGGCGGGATAGCGTGTCCGGATGCCTGCCCAGCGCGCGACCGAATCGAGCCCGTCCGACCAGCGTCGGGAGGCGAAGCTCGCGGTGCTCATCGATGCGGACAACGCGCAGCCCAACGTCGCGGACGCCCTGGTGGCCGAGATCGCGACCTACGGCGTCGCGTCGGTGAAGCGGGTCTACGGCGACTGGACGACGCCCCGGCTGCGCGGCTGGAAGGACGCCGCCAACGTGCACGCGATCCAGCCGATCCAGCAGTTCGCCTACACCACCGGAAAGAACGCCACCGACAGCGCGATGATCATCGACGCGATGGACCTGCTCTACAGCGAGCGGTTCGACGGCTTCTGCCTGGTCTCCTCCGACAGCGACTTCACGCGCCTGGCCAGCCGACTGCGCGAGCAGGGCGTGACGGTCTACGGGTTCGGTGAGCGCAAGACGCCGCAGGCCTTCGTCGGCGCCTGCGACCGGTTCGTCTACATGGACGTGCTCCGCGGCCGGCAGGACGAGTCGGAGGACAACGCGCCCGAGCGGACGAAGGGCCGGCCGCCGGCCAAGGATCTGCGGCAGGACGCCAAGCTCGTGAGCCTGCTGCGCCGGGGCGTCGAGGCCTCCTCCGACGACGAGGGCTGGGCGCACCTCGGCTCGGTCGGCTCGCACATTGCCAACCAGGCGCCCGACTTCGACTCCCGCAACTGGCGCTACCCCAAGCTGGTCGACCTGATCTCGGCCATCGGCCTCTTCGAGCTGGAGCGGCAGAGCGACGACCAGGGCCGAACGACCACGATCCGCGTCCGGGAGAAGCGCAAGGATCGCTGAGTCCCCGGTCGCGCGGGCGATGCCGGCGCCCGCCTCGTTGCGGCCCGGAGACCCGCTCAGCACGCCCGCCAGCGCCGCCCCCGCGAGCAGCAGCAGCGCCACCACGGCGCCGATGGCGAGCATGCGCACCGGCGGAGGGGCGGGATCATCCTCGCGCTGCTCGCCGTGCACCAAGGCGTCCGCCAACCGGCGTCGCTGCACGACGACCGCCTCGGCACGGGCTCGCCGGCTCGGCACCGGGCCCCCTAGCCCGCCACGGAGCCGAGCACCTGTGCCACCCGGCCGAGCGCGCCCGCGGCGGCGACGAGCAGCGGGATCAGGGCGATCAGGCAGCACGACTCCGCCGCCCCGGCCACCCGGTGCCACGCCAGGGCGGCGTGCGGCAGGGACGCGGACAGCGCCGCACCCGCGACCAGCAGGACCACCGCGAGCGGGGCGCGCGCGCCGGCATGCTGCACGAGCACCGCGGTAAGCGTGGCCGCCGTCGCGAGGGCGCCGAACCCGAGACACGTGGCCACCAGGGCGGCGGCCCGGAATCGACGCGCGCGCAGCAGGACCACCGCGCAGCAGCACAGGCCCAGCGCCGCACCCGCGGGGCCGAGCGCGGCGACGAGCGGCGCCAGCGCGACCAGCAGCAGACCGAGCGTGACCTCGAGGGCCACGACGATGCGGTGAGCCAGCAGGCCATCCGACTCGATCTCCGCGAGGTCGACCGCCCCGGTGCCCAGCGGCTCGCCGTCTCGGGTTCCGGCACCCGCGTCGAGCCGAGCAGCCGCCACCGCCAGACGCGGCGAGAGACCCCCGGCGGCGACCGAGGCAGCCAGCAGCGTCGCACCCGTGATCAGGGGACCGGCAGGGGCGAGCGTCGAGAGCCAGCCCGCCACCAGCGCGAGTCCGCCGAGCAGGGCAGCCGGCACCAGAGCGAGGCGAGCCCCCGGCAGACCGGCCAACGCGCTCAACGCAGCGGCGAGGCCGCCGGCGCCCGCCGTCGCGACCATCACGCCCGGCTGACCGGTCGCGACGGGCGCCAGAAGCGCGCCGGCCAGGGCCGCGTGACCCACCGACGCCCAGACGAGGACGACGGCGGCGTCCGGTGCACGCCACCATCGCGCGAGCCCGACACCGCAACCGAGCAGGGAGACGGCCGTGGCCGTGGCCGCCCCCGCCGAGCCGCCCCACCCGGCCGCAACGCCGGCCCCGAGGACCTGGCCGGCCAGGGCCAGCGCCAGCAGCAGGACGAGGGCGCCCAGGCCGGCGCGGCGCCCGGCTCCCATCGGCCACGAGGGCACCCGCTCGGCGAGGACGTCGGCCATCGCCTCGACCGGGTCGTCGTAGCGTGGCGCGCCCGCGGCGTCGATCCCGGCGGCCACCGTGAGCAGGGCACCGTCCTCGACACCCTGCCCGGCGAGGCTGGCGTCATCCTCCAGGCGTCTCCCTCCCGGGGTCAGGACCCGGTAGCCGCCGTGGACCAGCGTGGGGTCGAGCAGCCCCACCACCCGCGCGAGCTCGGGCACGAGCTCGGCCACCGGCACCGCCGAGGGCAGCACGAGGTCGAGGCTCCGGGAGTGGGACGCGACGGTCACCCGGACGACCCCCGGCTGCATCGGCGGGTCCTCAGCCGCCGAAGCGGCCCGCGCCGCGCTGGTCGGCGGCACGATAGGACGCGTCGGAGTCCTGGACGGCCACGCCCACGCTGGCCAGCACCGCGAACATCTCCTGCATCGCGGCGTTCCAGCGGCCGCGGGCCTGGTCGTAGGCGGCTTGGGCGGAACCCGACCAATCACCCCGCGACGGGGCCAGGTCCTGCTCGAGGCGGTCGAGGTCGGACTCGATGCTTCTCGCGGTCGCCGTGAGCTCTGCCGATGCGGCCGCGAGGCCGCCGTGATCCACGCGCAGCATGCCGGTCATGTCGTGCCTCCTGCTGGTCTCTCCGTGGTGGGTTGCTGCGCCTCAGAGCCGCCGGGCGTAGCGGCTGAGGTGGTCGGCCTGGGCCCGGTCGGTGGCCGTCACGTCGCGGTCGGTCTCGCGCAGCGCCGTCTCGAGGTCGTCGAGCGCCCGCGTGACCCGGGTCTGCTTCTCCTGCCAGGCCTGGTGCAGCCGCTGGAAGGCAAGCCCGCCCTGGCCCTGCCACTGCCCTCGCAGGCCGTCGATCTGTCCGGCCAGCTGGCGCTGGCGGGCGTCGAAACCCGCGCGGGCATCGGCGGTGAGGTCGGCGGCCCGCCGCAGGGCGCCCTCCTGCTGTCTCAGCTCGGTCACGGTGGGACTCCTTCGTGGGCGGTGTCGGACGGCCGAGTCCCTGCCTACCGGGGACCGGCGGGGCGGGGGCTCGGGGCTGGGCATGCCTGTGGACGACCGGGGCGACGCGGCGTGCTGTGGACGGCGAGCGGATCGTGCACCGGCGGGCGCCGTGCCCGCCCGTCCACAGGCCGGCGTGCGGCGAGCCCGGCGGGGCGTCCGGCCGGCCTAGGGTCCCGACCGAGGAGGACCCATGCCCCAGACGCCCGAACGGCTCGTGCTGCGTCCGCCCCCGCAGCGACCGGAGTCGCAGGGGGCGGCCGGGGCCGTCCTCAACGCGGTGCCGATGCTCGGCAGCCTCGGGTCCATCGTGCTGGTCTCGAGCATGGGCGGGGAGAACCGAGCGCGGGGCCTCGTCGCCGCCGGGATGATCCTCTTCGCCACCGTCGGCTTCGTGGTGGTGCAGGTGGACCGCCAGCGTTCACAGGGGGCGCGCCGGGTGACCGGCTCCCGGGCCGCCTACCTGCGACACCTCGAGCGGGTCCGCGCGGCCGCCCGCGCCGCAGCGCGGCAGCAGCGCACGGAGCTCACCGGGCGGCATCCCGACCCGAGCGCGCTCCCGGCGCTGGCCGGCGAGCGCAGTCGGCTCTGGCCGGGGGACACCGGGGGCCCGGCGACGCTGCTGGTGCGGTACGGCGCGTGTCCCCAGCCGCTGTCGCTGGAGCTGGTGCCTCCGGACGAGGACGCGGCCGGTTCGTCCGGGGCAGCCGCCGAACGCGACGGCCCCGTCGACCCCGCGGCCGCGGCCGCGCTCGCCCGGCTGCTCGCCGTGCACCGCGTCGCGCCCGACCTGCCCGCAACGCTCGACCTGCGCACGTTCGGGCGCATCGAGCTGTGCGGCGAGGCGGACGCTACGCGGTCGCTGGCCCGGGCGCTGGTCTGCTCCGCGACCAGCGGCCACGGGCCGGATCGGCTGGCGGTGGCCGTGCTGTGCGGGCGCGCGGCGCTGCAGCACTGGGACTGGGTCAAGTGGCTGCCCCACGGCCGCAGCTCGCACGCGCGAGACGCGGTCGGGCCGTCGTGGCTGGTCGCCACCGATCCCGATGACCTGGCGGCGCTGCTGGGCGAGGACCAGGGGACCGCGCGGGCGCACCTGCTGCTCGTGGTCGACGGCCCCGACCCGCCGCCTGCTGGTCACCTCCTGTCCGCGGACGGCCCGCACCGCCCCACGGTGCTGGAGCTGCCGGCGGCCTGGGACCCGCTGGAGGAGCCGGGCCGGCTGCGCCTCGAGCTCACGCGCCAGCGGCGGCCTGGTGATCGTCGCGAGGCCGTGCTGGTGCTGCGGGCGGGTGAGGACCCGGGCACGGCCCTGGCGGACCGGTGCGGCCTCGCGACCGCCGAGGCCTTCGCCCGCCGGCTGGCCCCGTTGGCGCCGCGCGCGCCCGCGAGGACCGCCGAGGGCAACCGATCGGCAGCACCGGACGCGGCCGACCTGCTCGGCCTGGGGGACCTCCGGACCCTGGATCCGGCCGAGCGGTGGGCCGCTCGGACCGAGACCGAGCGCCTGCGGGTCCCGATCGGCGTCTCCGAGGACGGCGCGACCGTCCACCTGGACCTGAAGGAGGCGGCCCAGCGGGGCATGGGCCCGCATGGACTGCTCATCGGCGCGACGGGCTCGGGCAAGTCCGAGCTGCTGCGCACGCTCGTCCTCGGGCTGGCGCTGACCCACTCCCCCGAAGAGCTCGCCCTGGTCCTCGTCGACTTCAAGGGCGGCGCCACCTTCTCCGGGCTGGGCGAGCTGCCGCACGTCTCGGCGGTGATCACGAACCTCGAGACGGAGCTGGCCCTCGTCGACCGCATGCAGGACGCGCTGCACGGGGAGGTCGTGCGCCGCCAGGAGGCGCTGCGGGCCGCCGGTCACGCCTCGGTCCGCGACTACGAGCGGGCCCGCGCCGCGGGCGCCACCGGCGCCGGAGGCGTCGGGCTCGACCCCCTGCCCAGCCTCGTGATCATCGTCGACGAGTTCGCCGAGATGCTCGCGGCCAAGCCCGAGTTCATCGACCTCTTCGTCGCGATCGGCCGCGTCGGACGCTCGCTCGGCCTCCACCTGCTGCTGGCGTCCCAGCGTCTCGACGAGGGTCGGCTGCGCGGCCTGGAGTCGCACCTCTCCTACCGGATCGGCCTGCGCACCTTCTCCTCCGGAGAGTCCCGCACCGTCCTCGGCGTCCCCGACGCGGCGGCACTGCCGAGCACGCCCGGCGTGGGCTACCTGCGTCCCGAGCCGGCGACGCTGGTGCGGTTCCGGGCGGCCTACGTCTCGGCGGAACCGCCACCCGTCGCCGCCGCGCCCCCGGGACCGCGCGAGCCTGCGGGCATCCTCCCGTTCTCGGTCGTCGCCGTCGCGGCGGCCGGGCCGACGGTCGAGTCCCCCCTGCCCCACGACCCGGGGCGGGATCGCGCGCTCGCCCGCAACCGGGGCCGGAGCGTGCTGGACCTGGCGGTGGGACGGCTGGCGCGGTCGGCCCCGCCGACGCGCCGGATCTGGCTGCCCCCGTTGGGGCTCCCCGACACCCTGGCCGCGCTGATGCCCGACCTGGCCGTGGACCCCGCGCTGGGCCTGGTCTCCGCGGGCTGGCGCGACCGGGGCCCCTCGTGGTGCCGGTGGGCGCGGTCGACCGGCCGAGGGCGCAGCGTCGCGAGACGCTCGTCGTCGACCTGCGCGACGCTGGCGGGCACCTCGCCGTGGTGGGCGCGCCCCGCAGCGGCAAGTCCACCCTGCTGGCGTCCATCGTGGCCAGCCTGGCGCTCACCACGACCCCGCTGGAAACGCAGGCGCTCGTGCTCGACTTCGGCGGCGGAACCCTCGCGTCCGTCGCCGACCTGCCGCACGTGGCCGGCGTCGCCACGCGCGCCGAACCGGACGCGGTCCGCCGCGTCGTCGCCGAGGCCGCGGGGATCCTGACCCGGCGGGAGACATCCTTCCGCGACCACGGCCTGGACTCCATGCGGACCTACCGCGAGCGGCGGGCCCGCGGTGAGGCGGGCGACGGATGGGGGGACGTCTTCCTGGTCGTGGACGGCTGGTCGACGCTGCGCGCCGAGTTCGAGGAGCTCGACGCTGCGCTGGAGGACCTGGCTGCACGCGGGCTGACCTACGGCGTGCACCTGCTGGTCGCCGCGACGCGCTGGTCCGACCTGCGCCCCTCCGTCCGAGACGCCTTCGCGACGCGCCTGGAGCTTAGGCTGGGCGACCCGCTGGACTCGGAGGTCGACCGCCGGGCGGCGGCGCTCGTGCCCCCGGGGCGCCCGGGGCGGGGCCTGACGCGCTCGGCGCACCACTTCCTCGGGGCGCTTCCCCGGCTGCTGTGCTCGCCCGACCCCGACCCCGACCCCGACCCCGACCCCGACCCCGGCCCCGGCCCCGGCCCCGGCCCCGACCCGGGCGCCGGGGGCACCGCCGAGCTGGTGCGACGCTGCGCGCGGGCCTGGCATGGCCCCGCTGGTCCGAGGATGCGCCTGCTGCCGGAGCGCATCACGCTCGACGAGGTACGCCGGGAAGCGACGCGTCGCGGCCTGCCCACCGATCACCTGCTGCTCGGCCTCGACGAGCGCCAGCTCGCGCCCGTCGCGCTCGACCCCAAGCGGGAGCCGCACCTGCTGGTCCTCGGCGAGGGCGGCTCTGGCAAGACGGCGGCGCTGCGTGCCTACGCACACGAGGTGATGCGTGGCCGCACGCCGGCTGAAGCGCAGCTGGTGCTGCTCGACTACCGCCGCTCGTTGCTGGGGGAGGTGCCTGACGACTACCTCCTCGACCACCTCACGAGCGCGACCGCGGCCTCGCCGGCGCTGGGCGGCCTCGCCACCCACCTGGAGGACCGGCTGCCCGGGCCCGGCGTGACCCCACGCCAGCTGCGCGACCGGTCCTGGTGGACGGGCCCGGACCTGTTCGTGCTGGTCGACGACTACGACCTCGTCGCCACGGCGCGCGACTCGCCCCTCGTGGCGCTCGAGCACCTCATGCCGCAGGCCCGGGACGTCGGCCTGCACGTGGTCGTGGCCCGCCGCTCGGGCGGCGCCTCCCGGTCCCTGCACGAGCCGGTGCTGCAGTCCCTGCGCGACCTCGCGATGCCGGGTCTGCTGCTCTCGGGGAATCCTGACGAGGGTCGCCTGATCGGCCCTCTTGCCCCCCGGCCGGCCGCCCCGGGGCGGGCCCGGCTGCTCACCCGCGACCGGGGCGTCGACGTGCTTCAGCTGGCCTGGTGCGCGGATTCCGTCCGGGTGCCGACTTGGGACGAGAGCCTCGCCGCCGAAAAGGAAACGTCGCCGAAATGCCGCGACAACCTGGTGGCCACGGACGGACTGGATGCTGGGGACGCGCCCAACCAGCAGCGCCGATGGACGGGATGACGACGGCCGAAGGGGGCCAGCAGATGACCGAGCAGGAGCGCGACGACCTCGCGCTGAACACCACCACGACCCAACGCATCGCGCTGCGCAGCCGGCACTCCAGCCGCCTGGTGGCGCTGCTGGACGAACGGGAGGACCTCCGGGGCGTGTACGCCATGGCCGACTACCTCGATGACGCCATCCGCTGGTCGACCTGACGGGTCGGCGCCACGGGTGGTGGACGCCGATCTCCGGCCGCCCACCCCCCGCTGGGTAGCATCGCGGCGTGATCTTCAAGCGGGTGGGGACGGGGCGTCCATACCCGGACCACGGCCTGGACGCGCGGGGGTGGGCCGACGTGGCCCCGGAGGAGGTGCATCTCCGCGAGCTGGTGACGACCAAGGACACCCTCCACCTCGGCAGCCTGCTGGACGAGGAGTCCACCTTCTTCGGCGATCTCTTCGCCCACGTGGTCCGGTGGCGGGGTGAGTTCTACCTCGAGGATGGCCTGCACCGAGCCGTCCGCGCGGCCCTGCAGCGGCGCCAGCTGCTGCATGCCCGCGTGCTGGAGGTGGACGGCTGATGGACCCGCGCGCCCGGTCGACGCTCACCCTGCTGGTCCTGGTGGTGCTGCTGGCCGTGGGCCTGCGGGTGGGCTGGAGCCAGCTGACCGCCCCGATCGGCTCTCCCGACGTGAGCAACGAGGAGCCCCCGGTGTGCACGAACCGCGTCGTCGAGGCCGGCAGCAAGATCGGCAGGGGCGACGTGACGGTCTCGGTCTACAACGGCGGCACCACGGCCGGCCTGGCCGGCCGGACCCTGAGAAGGCTGGCGAACCGCGGCTTCGGCACCGGCGAGAGCGGCAACGCCCAGGAGCGCGTGCCGAAGGTGCAGGTCTGGGCCGAGGAGCCGAGCCCGGCAGTCTTCCTGGTGAAGTCCCACGTGGCCAAGAAGCCCAAGCAGGTGCGGGTCGTGCGACGCGAGGGCCTCGGTCCCGGCGTCACCGTGGTCGTCGGCGATGACTGGGGGGGGCTCCAGAAGGGCCGGCGCCAAGCGCGGGTCGGGAAGGACGTCGAGATCTGCAGCCCGTCGGACTCCCAGCCGGCCGGCTGACCCGTCCGCCTGCCCAGGGGTTCCGCCCAGGGCATGGGCTCAGTCCTTCTCCGGCCCCGTCCCCCGCCACTGGGCCAGACGGCCGCCGGCCGAGACCTGGCGCAGGCGCCGCTCCGTCGCGTCCCGCTGCTTGCGGGGGGTCACCACGATCAGGTCGTCGCCGTGGCGCAGGACCGTGCGGTGCTCGGGGACGAACGTCTCCCCCTCACGGACCACCAGCGACACCGACGCGCCCTGGGGGAGCCGCAGCTCGCCCACCTCGACGCCGTGCATCCTCGAGCGCGGCGAGATGCTGACCTGCAACAGGTCCGCCGCCACTCGCTCGAGGGGCGCGGCCTCGACCTCGAGCCCCCGCGGCTCGGAGCGCCGCGCCACCCGCAGCACCTTGGCCACCCAGGGCAGCGTCGGCCCCGTCAGCAACGTGTAGATCACCACGAGCACGAAGACGAGGTCGAAGAGCTGCTCCCCGCCGCTGACCCCCTCCGAGAGCGGGATCGTCGTGAAGACGATCGGCACCGCCCCCCGCAGCCCCGCCCACGAGAGGAACACCTTCTCGCGACCCGGCAGGCCCTGGCCCAGCGCGCAGACGAAGACGGACACCGGCCGGGCCACGAAGGTCAGCACGGCGCCGGCGGCGAGGGCCATGCCGACGGTCTGCAGGTCGATCCGGTCCGGGGAGAGCAACATCCCGAGCATCACGAAGAGTCCGATCTGCGCCAGCCAGGCCACCCCCTCGGAGAAGGACCGGGTCGCGCCCCGGTGCGGCAGGTCGGCGTTGCCGAGCACCAGCGCGGCGACGTAGACCGCGGCGAAGCCCGAGGCGTGCAGGGCCGACCCGCCGGCGTACGCGAGCACGGCCAGGCTGAGCACGGCGATCGGGTAGAGGCCGGACGAGGGCAGCGCGGCGCGCCGCATCAACCAGGCGCCACCGAAGCCCACCCCGAGCCCGATCACCACACCGGCAGCCAGCTCGAAGAGGATGACCGCGATCAGCCCGTCGAAGCCGTTCGCCAGGGCGTCGCCCTCGGAGACCAGCACCACCAGCACGACGGTCGGGGCGTCGTTGAGCCCCGACTCGGCCTCGAGCGCGCCGGTGAGGCGCCGCGGGAGGGGGACCGTGCGCAACACCGAGAACACCGCGGCGGCGTCGGTGGCCGAGGTGACCGCCCCCAGCAGCACCGCGAGCTGCCAGGGCAGGCCGAGCAGGTAGTGGCTGCCCAGGGCGACCACGCCCACCGAGATGCCCATGCCCAGCGTCGAGAGCAGGACGCCGAGCATGAACGAGCTGCGGATCTCGCTCCACTGGGTGGTCAGCCCGCCCTCGGCGAGGATGAGCGTCAGCGCCGCGAACCCCAGGGCGTGCGCGACCTGCGCGTCGTCGAAGTCGATGCCGAGGCCGGCCTCGCCGAGCACCACGCCCATCATCAGGTAGAGCAGCAGGCTCGGCAGCCCGGCGCGGGCCGAGAGGCGCACCGCGAGGATCGCGAGCAGGGTCACGGCCGCGCCGCCCAGCAGCGCGGTGTCGAGCTGCTCGACGTCGAAGGTCACCGTTCCCCCTGAGGGCGTGGCCGGAGGGATCATCCTAGCGACCGGCCACCCCCGGCCGTGGCTCAGACCAGGTCGTGCACGAACTCGCCGAGCTGGGCGAGGTTGCGGCACTCGACCATCGGCACGATCGCGCCGTACGCCCCCGCGGCGGAGTCCCCGGTGTCCCAGTGCCGGCGCTGCTCGGGGTTGAGCCACCACGCGTGCCGGATGCCCGCGACCATCTCCCGGAGCCGCTGCAGGTGCAGGTCGCTGTGGTTCGAGCGCGCGTCGCCGAGCACCAGCAGCGAGGACCGCGGGCCCAACGCGTCGGGATGCCGCTCCGCGAAGGCCTCGAACGCCCGCCCGTAGTGGGTGCGTCCGGAGCGCGCGGCGCGAGCCGAGCTGGCCGTGACGTGCTCGAGCACCTCGGCGGCGTCGGCGCCGGGGCGGAAGTGCTCGGTGACCTCGACCACGTCGTCGACGAAGGTGAAGGCCCGCACCCCGGTGAACTGGTCCCGCAGCGCGAAGACCAGCAGCAGGGTGAACTGCGCGAAGTACGCCACGGAGCCGCTCACGTCGCACATCACGACGAGCTCGGTCCGGTGGGCCCGGCGCGGGCGGTGGTAGGTGGCCAGCGGCACGCCGCCGGTGGAGATCGAGGCCCGCACGGTGCGCCGCAGGTCGAGCGGCCCGCGCCGTCGCGCGTGCTGCTCCTTGGTGAGCCGCGCAGCCAGCCGCCGCGCGAGCGGGTGGATCTCCCGCCGCATCCGGTCCAGCTCGTCCCGACGGGCCGCGAGGAAGTCCAGCCGGTCCAGGCTCGGGCGCACGGCGGTGTCCGCGACGTGCCGTGGTCCCCGCTCCTCCGCGATCCGGCGACGGGCGTCGGCCTCCACCGCCGCCGAGAACGACGCCACCCGACCCTCGGCCGCGCGACCAGCCTGCTCTTCATCGAGGCCGCCGGCGCGCAGCGCGGCGGCCAGGTCCGCGACGAGGTCGCCGGGATCGATCCGGCGCAGGGCGGTGTATGCCGACCACGAGGAGAGGTTCGGTCCGCGGCCCGGCATCGCGCCGAAGCGGGCCATCGCCTCCGCCGCCAGCTCCCGGGACGCCGCCGCGGCGCCTGCCTCGTCGCCCGCCAGCGCCTGCGCGATCCGCCGCCGGAGTCCCGCGAGGGCGGCGCCGTCGTCCTGGGCGGCGTGGTCCCGGGCGGCGGGGGTCGCCGCGCGGCCGTGACCGACGCGCGGTGGAAACCACAGGTCGAAGAGCGTGTCGAACGTGGGCCGCTGGTGGTGTCGCTTCAGCAGCGTCGCGGCGTACGCGGCCCGGACCGTCTCGCGGCGCTCCCAGGAGAGCCGGGCGAGGGCCTCCAGCGCGTCGATGTCCTCGGCCAGCGAGACGGCCACACCCGCGCGGCGCAGCGCCTCGACGAAGCCGAGGTGCCGGTCGAGCAGGCCCGTCACCAGCCGGCCCTCAGCGCCGCGCGAGCTCGCGGCGGGCGCGGTCGTGGTCGGAGGCGTGCTTGAGCAGCACGCCCAGGGTGCGCTCGACCACCGCCTCGTCGAGCTCGCCGATCTCGAGCGCCACCAGGGTGCGCGCCCAGTCGACCGACTCCGCGATGGACGGCGCCTTCTTCAGGTCCAGCTCCCGCAGCCGGGCCACCGTGTCGACGAGCCTGCCCGCGATCCGGTCCTCGAGGCCCGGCACCCGCGAGGTGACGATGGCGCGCTCCCGCTCGGCGTCCGGGTAGCCCACATGCAGGAAGAGGCAGCGGCGCTTGACCGCCTCGGAGAGCTCGCGGGTCGCGTTCGAGGTGAGCACCACGAAGGGGCGCCGGGTGGCGACCACCGTGCCCAGCTCGGGCACCGTCACCTGGAAGTCCGAGAGCACCTCCAGCAGCAGGCCCTCCACCTCGACATCGGTCTTGTCGACCTCGTCCACGAGGAGCACCGTGGGGTCATCGCGCCGGATCGCCGTCAGCAGCGGTCGAGTGAGCAGGAACTCCTCGGTGAAGATGTCGTCGTGGGTCTCGTCCCACGACTCGTCGCCCTGGCTGGCCTGGATGCGCAGCAGCTGCTTCTTGTAGTTCCACTCATACAGCGCGCGCGCCTCGTCGAGCCCCTCGTAGCACTGCAACCGCACGAGGCCGGCCCCGGTGGCCGCGGCGACGGCCTTGGCGAGCTCCGTCTTGCCGACGCCGGCCGGACCCTCGACGAGCAGCGGCTTCTCCAGCGCGCCGGCGAGGAAGATCGACGTCGCGGTGTCGGCGTCGGCGAGGTACCCGACCTCCCGCAGCGCGGCCGCCGCGGCCTCGGGGGAGTCGAACCACGGGTTCGCCCCGGCGGGTGCGGCAGCCTGGGTCACGCCGCCCATCCTGCCCGAGCGGGGCCGATCCGGTCCGGGCGACCCGGGGGGGTCACACCACGGGGTGAGGCCGGTGGGGAGGATCCCGGACGGGGCCTCGGGCCCTGCCACGGCCCGCTGACCGGCTCTTATGCTGCTGGCGAGGACACAGGGGGAAGGACGGAAGGGGCTGGGTCGTGTTGCGGCGCCGTGAGCTGCCGTGGTCTCGCTGCCTGGAGCTGTTGCGCTCCCACGGTGTCGGCCGCATCGCCGCGTCGAGCCCGGACGGGCCCCTCATCTACCCCGTGAACTACACGGTGCTGCACGAGGACCTCTGCTTCCGGTTGCCCGCGCACAGCGGGGTCGCCGCTCAGATCGGCTCCCGCGCCGTCGTGGCCCTGCAGGTCGACCGGGTGAACGAGCAGGACCCGGCCGGCTGGGCGGTACAGGTCCGCGGGCGGGCGCTGTCGGTCGGCGATCCCGAGCTGCTCGAGATGGTGCGCGAGACCTGGTATCCGCGTCCCTGGTCGGTGCCGGGGCGGTTCGTCTACTTCCGCCTGCTGCTGGAGGACGTGACCGGCCGCGAGTTCGAGGCCCCCGCGGACGAGCCCGCGCACGTCGGCACCGAAGCGACCTGACGCCCGCGCCGCACGGTCGACCCCGGCCGCGGCGTAGGGCAGGATCGATCCATGCGGCCCGGGGGAAGCGCCGAGGATCGGGAGGACGACCCCTCCGGCTCCGGGGGTGACCCCCCTGCGGTGGCCACCGCGCTGCTCGACGCCGTCATCGCGCTCGGCTCCGACCTGCACATCGAGCGGGTCCTCGACCGCATCGTCGAGTCCGCCTGCGAGCTGACGGACGCGCGGTACGGCGCGCTCGGCGTCCTCGACGGCCACGACCGGATCGAGGCCCTCGTGGTCCAGGGGATCGACGAGGAGGCGCGCGCGGCGATCGGGGCGCACCCACAGGGTCGCGGACTGCTCGGCGAGCAGATCCGCCACCCGGTCGCCCTGCGGCTGGAGAAGCTCCAGGACCACCCGGCGTCCCGGGGTCTCCCGCCGGGACACCCGCCGATGACGACCTTCCTCGGGGTGCCGGTGCGAGTGCGCGGCGCCGTGTTCGGCATCCTCTTCCTGACCGAGAAGGCGGACGGCCGACCGTTCACGGCGCGCGATGAGGACATGGTGCTCGGGTTGGCCGCCTCCGCCGGCTTCGTCATCCAGAACGCCCGCGCCTACGCGGTGAGCGAACGTCATCGCCAGTGGCTCGAGGCGGCCTCACGGATGGCCGAGTCCGTGCAGCCCGGGACGTCCCGCCGCGAGGCGCTGCGCGAGATCGCCGGCCACACCCGAGCGATGACGGGCGCCCGGGCGGTCGCCATCGTCGCAGCCGCGGAGCAGGACCAGCCGACCCTGCTGGTCTCCGACGGGCCGGAGGCCGCACGCATCGAGCAGTTCGTCGACGAGCGCAGCGGTGCGGTGAGCCAGGCGCTCGGGGGTGCCGAGCGGCACGTGCCGCTGGGCGACGCGCGCGCCGTGATGCTCCTCCCGCTCACCGGCCAGCGGGGGGGTCCGACCGCGCTCGTCGTGCTGCTCGACCGGCTCTCGCGCGGGCTGCCGCCCGACCTCGAGCTGATCCGCAGCTTCGCCGACCAGGCGGGCCTGACCCTCGACCGCGCCCAGGGAGTGCGGATCCGCGAGTCGATGGCCGTCGTCTCCGATCGGGAGCGCGTCGCGCGCGACCTGCACGACACCGTGATCCAGCGGCTGTTCGCGGCCGGGCTGCTGGTGCAGGGCGCGCTCGTGTCGCCCGCCGCCGCCGGCGTCGACCCGACGACCGTGCTGCGCCGGGTCGGCGAGGACCTCGACCGGACGATCGCGGACATCCGCACGACGATCTTCGATCTGCAGGCCTCCGGGGGCTCGAGCCTGCGTGCTCAGGTGCTCGGGCTGGCGCGGGAGTATGCGCGGGTGCTCGGCTTCGCGCCGGCCGTGCGCTCGCACGGGCCCGTGGACACGGTCGTCCGGCCGGCGCTGGCCGGCGACGTCCTGGCCGTGATGCGCGAGGCCCTGGCCAACGTGGCCCGCCACGCGGACGCGTCGCGGGCCTGGGTCGAGCTGATGGCGGGTACGGATTCCCTGACCATCGTCGTCGGGGACGACGGCGTGGGGCTCCCGGGCGAGCGTAGTGAGGGCGGGCTGGCCAACATGGTGGCGCGCGCCGCACGTCTCGGGGGCACCTGCGAGCTGTCCCCGGCCCCGGACGGCGGGACGCTCGTGCGGTGGAGCGTGCCGCTCGCGCAGAGCCAGCCGGTCAGCTGAGCAGCTTGCTGGCGAGCACCGCGGCCTGGGTGCGCCGCTCGAGCCCCAGCTTGCCGAGCATGCTGGACACGTAGTTCTTGACGGTCTTCTCCGCGAGGAACAGGCGTTCCCCGATCTGCCGGTTGGTCAGGCCCTCGGCGATCAGGAACAGGATCTCGCGTTCCCGGTCGGTGAGGTCCGAGAGCTCATCCCGGGCCTGGCCCCCGTCCCGCACGCGATCGAGCACCCGAGCCATCAGCGACGGGTCGATGAGCGACTCGCCGCGGGCCACGCGGCGGACGGCGCCGACCAGGTCCTGGGCGCTGACCTGCTTGAGGACATACCCGGCGGCGCCGGCCACGATCGCCGCGAAGAGCGCGCCGTCGTCGTCGTAGGAGGTCAACACCAGTGCCTGGATGCCCGGGTCCGCGGATCGCACCTCACGGCAGACGTCGATGCCGCTGCCGTCGGGCAGCCGGGCGTCGAGGATGACCACGTCTGGTCGCAACGCCGAGATGCGGGCGATGCCCTCCTGCGCAAGCCCGGCCTCCCCCACCACGTGGATGTCTCCGCTGTTCTCGAGCAGGAAGCGCAGCCCCTGCCGGACGACCTCGTGGTCATCGAGCAGGAAGACCCGGATGGGCGCGTCGGTCATGAGGACAGTTTGTACCTTCTGCGCGCGGTGAGGTGCTGGGTCAGCGACGCGATTCGCGGGATGGACCCGACCGGACGTGTGCTGACCATTTGTCCGCGATTCGGGTCAGGCCGCGGGCCCGGCTGCCGATTCCACCCGCGTGAGGACCTCCCCTGCCGCCCCCGCCGGTTCCCGACGGCCGCGCCGCCCCGCCAGGTCCCTGCGGACCGCGCGGGTCGCCGTGGGCGTCACCGCCCTCGTCGTCCTCGCAGGACTGGCGACCCCGGTGCTCCCGCGGCCCGCGGAGGTCGCGCCGGTGGCGGACGGGGCCCCCGAGCCGTTCCTGGCGGATGAGCCCTACACCGGGTCGGTCGCCGACCCCACCGTGCTCAGACTGCCGGACGGCCGGTTCCTCGCGTCCATGACGACCACCGCCAACCTGAACCTGCCGCTGATGCTCTCGCACGACCTGGACACCTGGAAGCCGCGCAAGCCGCTGCGGAACTGGTGGCAGTGGAGCTCCTGGAAGCGCTACAACGAGGCCATGCTGCACAAGCCCCGGTGGGCCGCGACCCGTCACATGCGCGGGAAGGTGGCCCTGATGAGCCAGTGGGCGCCGGACCTGGAGCGCGTCCACGGGCGCTACCTGGCCGCGTACTCGGCGGCGATCCGCCTGGCGTCTCCCGGCGTGCTGCGCAGGTCGTGCATCGGGATCGCCTCGTCGGCGTACCCGCTGGGCCAGTACCGCGACCGGCGCAGGAAGCCGCTGGTGTGCTTCGGTCCGGCGCCGCGCGGGGCCATCGACCCCGACCTCTTCGTGGGCCCCCGCGGCACGCCCTGGCTGCTGTGGAAGAACGAGGGCGTCCCCCAGACCAGCCCGCCGCAGATCATGGTGCGCCGGCTGAACGCGCGTGGCACCGGGTTCGCACCCGGCACCCGCTCGCGGGTCCTGATCTCGCGGGACCCGGGCTGGGAGGGCGGTGTGATCGAGAACCCGTCGATGATCAGGGCGGGCGGCCAGTTCTTCCTCTTCTACTCCGGCAACAAGTGGCAGACCGACCGCTACGCGACCGGCTGGGCCGTCTGCGAGAGACCATCGGGCGGGTGCTCGAAGCCGCCCGACAACAAGCTGACCTTCCCGGACGAGGACATCGCCGGAACCGGTGGCGCGTCGGCCTTCTTCAAGGACGGCGGCAACCAGAACCTGCGGCTCGCCTACCACGCGTTCGACGCCGACGCGGTGGGCGCGGGGAACACGCGACGCCTGCACATCGCCACCGCACGAGTGGTGGGGGAGGGGCAGGACGCCCGCATCGAGATCACCGAGGCGGGCTGACGCCCTCGGTCATCGCGCGGGCGGCTGGATGGCGGTGGCGGAGGGATTCGAACCCTCGGTGGGCTTGCACCCACAAACGCTTTCGAGGCGTTCTCCTTAGGCCGCTCGGACACGCCACCGGCGGAGACGGTACTAGAGCGCCCGGTGGCACCGAAAATCCGGCCTCGGTCTCTGGTGGGCGGGGCCATCGCGCGGCAAGGTGTCGGCATGGACCTCGACCGCGCCCGCGATTTCGCCCGCCGACACCACCGCGCCGTGCTGGCCACCCGCAGCGCGGCCGGAATCCAGCAGTCCCCGGTGCTGGTGGCGGTCGACGAGGAGGGCCGCTTCGTGGTCTCGAGTCGGGAGACGGCCTACAAGACCAGGAACCTGCGCCGCGACCCCTGGACCCAGCTGTGCATCTTCACCGACGCCTTCTTCGGCACCTGGTACTACGTCGAGGGCGAGACCGAGGTGCTCTCGCTCCCCGAGGCGATGGATCCGCTGGTCGATTACTTCCAGCGCGCGGCGGGGGAGATCGAGGACGAGGACGCCTACCGCCGGTCCATGGAGGAGGAGCGCCGCGTGCTGTTCCGGATCACCGCGACGAGGGCTGGACCGGACCGCCAGGGATGAGCGCCCTCGCCCCCGTCTCCCCGCCCAAGGCCGCACCCGGGGACAAGGTGGCCGTGGTGTCGCCGTCCTTCGCGGCGCCGGGCGCCGCCCCCGCGGTGCACGACCAGGCGATGGCGCGGCTCGCCGCGCTCACGGGCCTCGTGCCCGTCGAGTACCCCACGACCCGGCGTCTGGGGGCGTCGCCGACCGACCGCGCGGACGATCTTGACGCGGCCTTCGCCGACCCCGAGGTGCGGGCGGTGCTCGCGACGATCGGCGGCGAGGACCAGATCACCGTGATCCCGCACCTGGACGCCGCGGCGATGCGTGGCGACCCCAAGCCGTTCCTCGGCTACAGCGACAACACCAACCTGCTCCACTGGCTGTGGGACCACGGCGTCGCCGGGTTCTACGGCGGCTCGACCCAGGTGCACCTCGGCCCCGGACCGGCCGTGGACGACGTGCACGCCCGCTCGCTGCGGGCGGCGCTGCTGACCGGCGAGCGCCTCGAGGTCACCGATCCCGGGGAGTCCGAGGACGTGGGCCGGGACTGGCAGGATCCCGCCGCGCTGAGGGAGTACGGCGACCGCGAGCCGACCGATCCGTGGACCTGGTCCGGCCCGCCGCGATCGGTGACCGGCCGCACCTGGGGCGGCTGCATCGAGGTCGTGCAGTGGATCCTGACCGCCGGGCGGTTTCCGCATGATGCGTCGGTGCTGGACGGAGGCGTGCTGCTGCTGGAGACCTCCGAGGAGCTGATCCCGGCCCGGGAGTTCGGCTGGATCCTGCGCGCGCTCGGCGAGCGCGGCCTGCTCGCCGCGGTGGACGCCGTCGTGGTCGCCCGGCCGCCCACGTCGGACTTCGAGGTGCGGCCGACCGCGGAGCAGCGCGCCGCCCGTCGGGCCGAGCAGCGCGACGTGGCGATCGAGACCGTCGGGCGCTACCACCCCGACGCGGTGGTCGTGGTCGGCGTCCCCTTCGGCCACACCCGGCCCCAGTGGATCCTGCCCTACGGCGGCCTGCTCACCCTCGACGGCGAGCAGCAGCGGGTGTGGGCCGACTACTCCTGAGGCGGTTCGTCGACGAGGACCACGTGCAGCGTGCGAGGTCCGTGGACGCCCTCGACGCGGCTCAGCTCGATGTCGCTGGTGGCGCTCGGTCCGCTGACCCAGGTGGTCGGCCGGTCCGGGTCGAGGCGCGGGAGGGCGTCCGGGACGTCGGGAACCACCTGGTCCGCGCGGACCAGGCAGACGTGCACGTCCGGCACCAGCGTCACCGCCCGGCGGCCCTGGCCGGGCCCGTGGTCGAGCACGATGGTCCCGGTCTCCGCGATCCCGACCGCGGCATCGGTGACCACCGCGGGCACGGCGTCCAGCTCCGCGGACGTCATGCGATCCGCGTCCTGCGAGATCCCTTCCGTATGACGCCCCGGCAGGGCCACCGACAACCCGGAGGGGGCCAGCACCGAGCCGCCCGCGGGCAGGAGCCGGTCCAGCGCGGCCGAGACCACCGCCTCGACCTCGCCTGGCGGGCAGCGCTCCACGGTGGCGCGGTAGTCGGCGACCCGCTCGGCGAACCGGTCCAGCACCTCGCTGCGCGGCCGGGCCGGGAGCCGCGGCGCGGCGGGGATGCCGTACGCCGGCTCGACGTCGCGCAGCGCCGACCTGACCCTGCCGAGGATCTCCTCGCGCGCGCTCACGGCCCGGTCCCCCCGCCCTCGTCCGGGTCCGCGTCGTCCTCGCCGCCCGTGCGCGCGAACCAGGCGCGGAACGACTCCGGCGGCGGCAACGGCAGGTCGCGCGCCCCGCTCCACGCGGCGCCGGGCCCCGGGAGGCGCGCGGTCGCCGGGCGCCCTCCCGGGATTCTCCACGCGGGCAGACGCGAGCGGGACAGCCGGCCCAGCGCCCGCCCGGACAGCCCGGCCGCCCGCTCCACGAGCCCCAGCCGCCTCGCGTCGGCGAAGGTCCACGCGGCCGCACGCATCGCGACGGCCTCGGGTTTCGGTCCGGGCCATCGGTGGGAGTCGCCGCGCTGGCCGTCGACCACCTGCGCCCGCAGGTCCACGAGCACCGACGGGATGTCGATGCGCACGGGGCAGACCTCGAAGCAGGCGCCGCACAGCGACGACGCGAAGGGCAGCGAGTCGACCTGCGCGCCCTCGGGACCGGGCAGGCCGGTGCCGCGCATCAGCGGGTTCAGAATCGCCCCGATCGGGCCGGGGTAGACGGATCCGTACGCGTGACCGCCGGTGCGCTCATAGACAGGGCAGACGTTGAGGCAGGCCGAGCAGCGGATGCAGCGCAGCGCCTGGCGCCCCGTCTCGTCGGCCAGCGCGCGGGTGCGGCCGTTGTCCAGCAGCACGACGTGCACCTCCTGCGGCCCGTCGCCGGGGGTCACGCCGGACCACGTGGAGGTGTAGGGGTTCATCCGCTCGCCGGTCGAGGAGCGCGGCAGCAGGCGCAGCAGCGGATCGAGGTCGGCCCACGTCGGCACGACCTTCTCGATGCCGACGACGCTGACCAGCACGTCGGGCAGGGTCAGGCACATCCGGCCGTTGCCCTCGGACTCCACGACCACCAGCGACCCGGTCTCGGCGACGGCGAAGTTGGCGCCCGAGACACCGACCGTGGCGCGCAGGAACTTCTCCCGCAGGTGCTCCCGCGCCGCCGCGGCGAGCACCGTCGGGTCGTCGGTCAGGTCGTCGGGCGCGGGCCGGCCGGCGCCGCCCATCCTGCGCGCAAAGATCGACCGGATCTCGGCGCGGTTGCGGTGGATCGCCGGCACCAGGATGTGGCTGGGCAGGTCGTCGCCGAGCTGGACGATCAGCTCGGCCAGGTCAGTCTCCCACGCCGCGATGCCCTCGGCGGCGAGCGCCTCGTTGAGCTCGATCTCCTGGGTGGCCATCGACTTGACCTTGACCACCTCGTCGGCGCCGTGGGCGCGGGCGACGCTCGCGACGGCGGCGTTCGCCTCGGCGGCGTCGCGGGCCCAGTGCACGACGGCGCCGGCGGACTGCAGGCGCTCCTCCAGCGTCACCAGCTGGCGCTCCAGGTCGCGCAGGGCGGCCTCCTTCACCGCGGCCCCGGCGACGCGGAGCTCCTCCCACTCCTCCACCTCCGCGACGACGCGCGCGCGCTTGTCGCGGATCGTGTGCGTCGCGTGCGCGAGGTTGTGCCGGAGCTGGGTGTCACCGAGCGCCTCCCGCGCGGCGTCGGGGAAGGGCGGCATCCCCACGAAGGTGCGGCTCACGCGCCCACCCCCTCGCGCGCCCCGTCCGTCGCGGCCAGCACCTCGGCGAGGTGCATCGTCCGGACGCCGGCCCGCTGCCGCGACAGCAGCCCGCCGACGTGCATCAGGCACGAGCTGTCACCGGCCACCAGCACCTCGGCGCCCGTCTGCACGACCTGGCGAGCCTTGTCGGCGCCCATCGCCACGGACGTGTCGGCGTTCTTGACCGCGAAGGTCCCCCCAAAGCCGCAGCACTCCTCGGCGCCGGGCAGGTCGACCAGCCGCAAACCGCGCACCTGCTCGAGCAGCCGCCGCGGCCGGTCGCCGACGCCGAGCATCCGCAGGGAGTGGCAGGTGGGGTGGTAGGTCACGACGTGGGGGTAGGCGGCCCCGACGTCGGTCACGCCGAGCACGTCGACGAGGAACTCGCTCAGCTCCCAGGTGCGCGGGCCCGTCTCGGCGACGGCGGTCTCCAGCGCCGCGTCGCCCGAGCGCCGGGCGACGAGGTCGTGCTGGTGCCGCGCCGAGCCGGCGCAGGACCCGGACGGCGTGACGATCACGTCGTACCCGGCGAACGCCTCGACGAAGGCCCGGACCGCCGGGACCGCCTCGTCCAGGTAGCCGGTGTTCACCATCGGCTGCCCGCAGCACGTCTGCGCCTCGGGCACGTCCACGTCCACGCCGAGCCGGCGCAGCAGCCGGAGCGTCGCCCGGGCGACGTCGGGAAACATCCCGTCGGCCAGGCAGGTGACCTGCAGCGCGACCCTCATCGCTCTCCTCCCGCGCGCGGACCGTGGCGCGCCCATCCTGCCTCAGCGGTGCCGGTCGAAGAACCTCCCCAGCAGGGCGGTCGCCTCCTCGGCCAGCACCCCGGCGCGCACGTCGGGCCGATGGTTGAGGCGGCGGTCGCGGACGACGTCCCACAACGAGCCGACGGCGCCGGCCTTGTCGTCCCAGGCCCCGAAGACCAGGCGGTCCACGCGCGCCAGGACGGCGGCACCGGCGCACATCGTGCAGGGTTCGAGCGTGACGACGAGCGTGCAGCCGGTCAGTCGCCACTCCCCCCGCGCCCGGGCGGCGGCACGCAGCGCCACCATCTCGGCGTGGCCCGTCGGGTCGGCCTCGGCCTCGCGGACGTTGCGGCCGCGGCCGAGCACGGCGCCGTCCGCGTCGGCCACCACCGCGCCGATCGGGACGTCGTGCGTGACGAGCGCCCCTCGTGCCTCGTCGAGCGCGAGGCGCATCCACCCCTCGTCGCGCGAGGAGGGATCATCAGCCCTCACGCGCTGGTGAGGCCGACGGCGTCGTCGAAGAGCGAGCCGAAGCCCAGGTGGCGCGCGACCTCGGAGAGCACCTCGTCGGGGTAGAGGTCCTCGTCGTCGATGAGGGCCGCGAGGTCGGCGGCCGTCATTCCCAGGTCCGAGACGATCTCGATGTCACCGGCGGGCACCTGGTCGTCATCCTCCTCGGGCATGGGCAGGCCGAGGTGCTCCAGCGCCGAGGCCGCGAGCTCCCACTCGTCCGCGGCGGTGATGTCGGAGAGGAGCACGCGGGTGCGGGCGCCGGTCACGCGGACCACGATGAAGAAGTCCTCGTCGACGGCGACCATGCCGACGGCGCCGCCGTCGCCGGGGAAGCGCCGCAGCCCGCCGGCGAGGGTGCTGACGCCATCGAGGAAGTTGTCGGTGATCTCGGCGACCTGCCAGCCACCGTCCTCCCGGTAGGCGGCCAGCGCGAAGTCGATGGCGTCGATCTGGTCGGACATGCCGCCTCCTCTCCCTCGTTGCCGCCACGTCGTTGCCGTCGGCGGAGCGCGACGCGCGCCAGCACCAGCGTCGCAGGTCGGGGCACCTCCGCCAAGGGCCATCCGAACGGGATCGGGCGGAGGACACGACGACCGGCTGGTCTAGGGTGCCGCCCATGCACACGCAGGTCGTCGATCATCCGCTCCTGGCCAGCAAGCTGACCACGCTGCGCGATGCGTCCACCGACTCGCCGACCTTCCGCCGCCTCACCGAGGAGCTCGTCACCCTGCTGGCCTACGAGGCGACCCGGCACGTGCGTGTGACCGAGACCGTCGTCGAGACCCCGGTGGCCCCGACCACCGGGACCCGCCTCGCCTCCCCCAGGCCGCTCGTCGTCCCGATCCTCCGCGCCGGCCTCGGCATGCTCGAGGGGATGATGCGGCTTCTGCCCACGGCGGAAGTGGGCTTCCTCGGCATGGTGCGCGACGAGGAGACGTTGCAGGCCTCGACGTACGCCGAGCGCCTGCCCGACGACCTCACCGGCCGGCAGTGCTTCGTGCTCGACCCGATGCTCGCGACCGGCGGCACGCTGGCCGCGGCGATCCGCTTCCTCACCGACCGCGGCGCCGACCACATCACCGCGCTCTGCCTGCTCAGCGCGCCCGAGGGGTGCAAGCGACTCGAGCAGGAGTTGGAGGACCTCGACGTCCCGGTCACGGTCGTCACCGCGGCGATGGACGATCGGCTCGACGAGAAGGGCTACATCGTGCCGGGCCTCGGCGACGCCGGGGACCGGCTCTACGGCATCGCCGCCGGCTGAGCCGCCGCGAGGATCCAGAAGATCTCGCGGCAGGTCAGCACTCGCCGGTCGTCCCTGACCGGCGGGATCCGGCGTCGCGGAGCCCGGGACGGGACGGCGGCCTGGCCCGGGGCGCGGGGCGCGGGGCCTGTAGGTTGACCCCCGGCCGACGCTCGATGGCAGCGACGCCCCCGGCGAGATCCCCAGGAGGTCAGATGCGCATCGGGATCCCCCGCGAGTCGCGGCCCGGCGAGACGCTGGTCGCGGCCACGGCAGACACGGCGGCCAAGCTGGCGAAGCTCGGCTACGAGGTGGCCGTGGAGCGGGACGCCGGCCTCGCCGCAGACCAGAAGGACCAGGCGTACGCCGACGCCGACGTGGAGGTCACGGACGCCGAGCGGGTGTGGTCCAGCGACGTCGTCGTGAAGGTGCAGGCGCCCAGCGACGACGAGGTCGACCGGCTCGCCCGGGGCGCCGCCCTCGTCTCCCTGATGGCCCCCGCGCGCAGCCCCGAGCTCGTCGAGCGGTTGGCGGGGGCGGGCGCCACCTCCCTGGCGATGGACGCCGTTCCGCGCATCTCGCGGGCCCAGTCGATGGACGTGCTCTCCTCCATGGCCAACGTCGCGGGCTACCGCGCCGTGGTCGAGGCGGCGCACGCCTTCGGGCGGCAGTTCACGGGACAGGTGACGGCGGCCGGCAAGGTGCCGCCTGCGCGGATCTTCGTCGTCGGCGCCGGCGTCGCCGGGCTGGCCGCCATCGGCGCGGCCAGCGCCATGGGCGCGGTCGTGCGCGCCTTCGACGTGCGCCCCGAGGTGGCCGAGCAGGTCGAGTCGATGGGGGCGGATTTCGTCACCGTCGAGATGGAGCAGGAGAAGAGCGCCGACGGCTACGCCAAGGAGATGACCGAGGAGCAGAAGCAGGCGACCGCGGCCATGTACGACGCCGAGGCGCGGGCCGCCGACATCGTCATCACCACCGCCCTGATCCCCGGAAGGCCCGCGCCGCTGCTGATCACCGCCGAGACGGTCGGGCAGATGCGCTCGGGCAGCGTGATCGTCGACATGGCCGCCGCGAACGGCGGCAACTGTGAGGCGACCCGGGCTGACGAGAAGGTGGTCACCGACAACCTCGTCACCGTGATCGGCTACACCGATCTCGCCGGCCGCCTGGCGGCGCAGACCTCGCAGCTCTACGGCACGAACGTCGTGAACCTCTTCAAGCTGCTCACACCCGACAAGGACGGGCGGCTCGTGCTGGACCTGGAGGACCCCGTCCAGCGCGGCATGACCGTGACCCACGAGGGCGAGACCCTGTGGCCGCCGCCCCCGGTGCAGGTCTCGGCCGCTCCCCAGGCCGAGGCGTCCGACGCGGCCACCCAGCGCATGGAGGTGCCCGAGGAGCCGCCCAAGCCGCCGCCCGACCCGCGGCGGGCGTACTACGCCGCGGGGGTCGGCGGCCTGGTCTTCGCGCTGGTCGCGATGTTCTCGCCGGCCGCCTTCCTGGGCCACTTCACGGTCTTCGCGCTGGCGGTGTTCGTGGGCTACTACGTGATCTCCAACGTGGCGCACGCGCTGCACACCCCGCTGATGAGCGAGACGAACGCGATCTCGGGGATCATCCTCGTCGGCGGGATCCTTCAGGTCGGCAGCGAGAACCTCGCCGTCTCGCTGCTGGCGCTGCTGGCCGTCTTCATCGCCAGCATCAACATCTTCGGCGGCTTCCTGGTCACACTGCGCATGCTCGACATGTTCCGGAGGGACTGAGCCATGGACGACTTCCTGAGCTCCCCCGAGCTGCGCGGCCTGGTCCGCGCCGCCTACATCATCGCCGGGGTGCTCTTCATCGCCGCCCTGGCCGGCCTGAGCAAGCACGAGACCGCCAAGCGCGGCAACGTCTTCGGGATGATCGGGATGGGCGTCGCGCTCGTCGCGACGCTCTTCGAGGCCGCGCGCCGGTCGACCCTGCCCGACTACCGCGGCCTGGGCATCACCCTGCTGCTCATCGTGCTGGCGATGGCCGGCGGGCTCGTGATCGGCGCGTGGCGGGCGCGGACCGTCGAGATGACGGGCATGCCCGAGCTGGTGGCGCTCCTGCACAGCTTCGTCGGCGCGGCGGCCGTCCTGGTCGGCATCAACTCCTACCTCGCGCCGGGCTTCCTGGAGCCGGGCGCGATGGAGCGGATCCACAGCGTGGAGGTGTTCCTGGGCGTCTTCATCGGCGCGGTGACGTTCACCGGATCGCTCGTGGCCTTCGGCAAGCTGAGCGGGCGGCTGACGTCCAAGCCGCTGGTGCTGCCGCGCCGCCACCTGCTCAACCTCAGCATCCTCATCGCCTCGGGAGTGCTGATGATCTTCTTCACGGCGCTGGGCCACGGGGGGGACGCCGACGGCGGGGGCAGCGTCGGGCTCGGCCTCGTGCCCCTGCTGCTGATGCTGGCGCTCGCGCTGTTCCTCGGGTTTCACCTCGTCGCGGCCATCGGCGGCGGGGACATGCCGGTGGTGGTCTCGATGCTGAACAGCTACTCCGGCTGGGCCGCGGCCGCCGCCGGCTTCATGCTCAACAACGACCTGTTGATCATCACCGGCTCGCTGGTCGGCGCCTCCGGCGCGATCCTCTCCTACATCATGTGCCGGGCGATGAACCGCTCGTTCATCTCGGTCATCGCCGGTGGCTTCGGCTCCGACGGCGCCATCTCCGGAGAGGCCCGCGACTACGGCGAGCACCGCGAGGTGCTGGCCGAGGAGGTCGCCGAGCTGCTCGCCGACGCCTCCTCGGTGGTCATCACCCCGGGCTACGGGATGGCCGTCGCGCAGGCGCAGTACCCCGTCGCCGAGCTCACCGCCCAGCTGCGCGCCCGCGGGATAGCCGTCCGCTTCGGGATCCACCCCGTCGCCGGCCGCCTGCCCGGCCACATGAACGTGCTGCTCGCCGAGGCCAAGGTGCCCTACGACATCGTCCTCGAGCTCGACGAGATCAACGACGACTTCGCCGAGACCGACGTCGTCCTGGTCATCGGCGCCAACGACACCGTGAACCCGGCCGCCAACGACGAGCCCGGGAGCCCGATCGCCGGCATGCCCGTCCTCGAGGTCTGGAACGCCCACGACGTCATCGTCTTCAAGCGTTCGATGGCCACGGGGTACGCCGGGGTGCAGAACCCGCTGTTCTTCAAGGAGAACTCGCGGATGCTCTTCGGCGACGCCAAGGAGCAGGTCAACGCGATCGTGGCGCACCTCCCGGCCGACCGCTCCGCCGGCGCCCGCTGAGGTCTCGGTCCGGCGGCAGGGAGGCGACATAGGCTTCGCGCATCCCGACGTGGAGGCGCCCCATGACCAAGCTGTCCATGCACGAGCGGCTCCCGTTCGACGAGGCGACGACGCCGCCGCGGGTCTCGACCGGGGAGCTGCCCCAGCCCCAGGAGGTCCGGCACGTCGTCACGGCGGCCTATGAGCGCTATCGCTCGGACGCAGACGGCGTGGTGGCCGACTACATCCCGGCCCTCGCCAGCGCATCGCCGGAGCTGTTCGGGATCTCCGTGGTGGGCGCGAGAGGCCGGTCCTTCGAGATCGGGGACGTCGAGGCGACGTTCTCGATCCAGAGCATCTCCAAGCCCTTCGTGTTCGCGTTGGTGTGCCAGGCGATCGGGTACGGCGAGGCGCGGCGCCACCTCGGGGTCAACAGCACGGGCTTCCCCTTCGACTCCCTGATGGCGGTCGAGCTGAACACCGAGCGGACGATGAACCCGCTGGTCAATGCGGGCGCGATGGCCACGACGAGCCTGGTGCCCGGGGCCACGGCGGAGGAGAAGTGGGAGCGGATCCGGGACGGCGTGTCCCGGTTCGCCGGCCGTGAGCTCGCGGTGAGCGAGGAGGTCTACGCGTCGGAGTCCTCGACCAACCTGCGCAACGAGGGCGCCGCCCACCTGCTCGGGAGCTATGGCCGCCTCTACTGTGATCCCGACGAGGCCACCGACCTCTACACCCGTCAGTGCTCGCTCGAGGTGACCGTCCATGACATCGCGGTGATGGCTGCCACGCTGGCCAACGGCGGGGTGAACCCGGATTCGGGCGAGGCGGTCATCGAGCCCGGGGTCTGCCGGCGGGTCCTCGCGGTGATGGCCACGGCCGGCCTCTACGAGCTGTCGGGCGACTGGCTCTACGAGATCGGCGTGCCCGGCAAGAGTGGCGTCAGCGGTGGCATCGTGACGGTCGCCCCGGGAAAGGGTGGCCTGGGCACCTTCTCGCCTCCCCTGGACGGGGCCGGGAACAGCGTCCGCGGTCAGCTCGTGACCAAGTATCTCGCCGAGCGGCTCGGCCTCAACCTCTTTGCCTCCCAGGCCGCGCTCCGGGACTGAGGTCGACCGGGTGAGCAGCACAGCACCGAGGCGACCGCGAGGATCCGTGCCCTGCCACCACCGCACGCCGGTCGGGCCTACGCGCCGATGGGCAGGATCGCGAGCACCTCGTGGCGCGGGCGGCGGCGCCGGCCCTCGCCGAGGTAGGACGCGACCAGGGCCACGTGGTCCACGGTCCACGACGGGCTGGCGTACGCGTCGAGCAGCCGCACCCAGCGGGTGACCTCGCCGGGGCGTCCCAGCCGCGCCACCGTGACGTGCGGGTGGAACCGCATCCCGTCGACCGGCGCCCCCACGCGCCCGATGGCCGCCCGTGCCCCCGCGGCGAGCGCATCCACCTCGGTGCGGCCGGCCTCGTCGAGGTCCAGGCCCGCCCAGAGCACCCGCGCACCGGCGGCGTGCGGGAAGGCACCACCGCCCGCGATGCGGGTGCGCACCCGCGCCCGCCGCGCGGCCGCCGAGGCCAGCCCGGCGGCGAGGTCATCAACCCGGTGCTCGGCCACCTCGCCCGCGAAGGCCAGCGTCACGTGCAGGTGCTCGGGGTCGGTCCAGCGGAAGGCGCCGACCTCCCGGCGGACCTCGAGGAAGGCGTCGAGATCCGCGACCGCCTCCTCGGGCGGGAGCAGCGCGGCGAAGAGGCGCACGCCTCAAGGCTAGGCCGGATCGGGGGCCTGATCGTGGCGGGGCCTCAGCCCTTCGGCTGGTCGTCCACCTGGACGGAGAACCGCACGGTGTCGCCGTCGACCTCGGTCACCGTGACGTCGACGCCGAGCTGCGTCTCCCCGTCGGTGAGGGTGCACCGCACGGTGGCCCCAACCTCCGCGTCCAGGTCGTCCGGACAGTCGACGGAGTCCGGGGCGCGCCCGACCCGCTGCTCCAGCTGGTCGCTGACCCGGCCGGCGACCTGGTCGGCGTCGACCGTCGTCTCGTCCCCCACGCTGACGCTGCCGGAGCAGCCCGCGAGCAGGCCGCCGGCCAGGAGGGTCACGGCTGCCAGGAGCTGCGAGCTCGAACGAGAGACGGGCATGATCGTCCTTGCGTGGGCGGCTCCCGGCGAACGGCTGGGCCGCGTTCACCGTAGCGCCGCGGCGGCCCGCACCAGGGCGGATCGGCTCGCGGCGGGCGCCGAGAGCCTGGTTCAGGTGAAACAGTGTGCACCGATCCGGCATGCTCGGGGGTATGAACATGGAGGCCGACCCCACCACCGTCCTGGTCACCGGCGCCTCCGGGTTCATCGGGCGACGCCTCGTGCCGCTGCTGGTCGAGCAGGGACACCAGGTGCGGGCGATGACCCGGCGTCCAGAGTCCTACGGGGGCGACGGCACGCCCGTGGGGGGTGACGTGCACGTCCCCGACACGCTGACCGGCCCGCTTGCCGGCGTCGAGGTGGCCTACTACCTCGTGCACTCCCTGGACACCCCCGACTTCGAGGTGCGCGACGCCGAGGCGGCGCGCGCGTTCGGCCGGCGCGCGGCCGAGCAGGGCGTCCGCCAGATCATCTACCTCGGCGGCCTCGGCGACGAGGCGGAGAACCTCTCGGCCCACCTGCGCTCCCGGCGTCAGGTCGAGGGGCTGCTGGGCGAGGGCGGCGTCCCCGTGACGGTGCTGCGCGCCGCGGTGGTCGTCGGTCACGGCGGCATCTCCTGGGAGATCACGCGCCAGCTGGTGAAGAACCTGCCCGCGATGGTGGCGCCGAAGTGGGCCTCCACCGTCACGCAGCCGATCGCCCTGGACGACGTCGTGCGCTACCTGGCGGGAGTGCTCGGGCAGGAGGACGCGATGGGCCGCTGCTTCGAGATCGGCGGCCCCGACCAGCTGACCTACGTCGACATGCTGCAGAAGGCTGCCCGCCTGATGCACGGACGGCGCGTGCCAATCATCCGGGTCCCGCTGCTCACGCCCCGGCTGTCCTCGCTCTGGCTCGCCCTGGTCACCGACGTCGACCTGACCACCGGCCGCAACCTGATCGACTCGATGGACGTCGAGTGCATCGTCCGCGACCACCGGATCATGGACGTCGTCCCCGGCGAGCCGCTGGACTACGAGGAGGCCGTGCGCCGCGCGCTGGCCGAGAGCCGGAATCAGACCTCGGGGAAGATGGCCGGCAAGGCGTAGAGCATCGTCACCGACCAGGTGACATGGGTGAGCATCGGCGCGAGAATGCCGTCGGTCACCGTGCGCTGGTAGCCGGTCAGCGCGCCCAGCAGGATGGCGGCGAAGGCCAGCATCACGTTGCCCGTCAGCGCCGTCGCCACGACGTAGAGCGCCGTGCTCCAGACAATCTTGTGCCGGGGAACCGCGTCGAAGACCGCGCCCCGGAAGAAGATCTCCTCCGCCAGGCCGTTGAGCACCGTGATCAGCAGCAGCAGCCAGGCGTTGCCCTGGTAGGCGTACTGGAGGACCGCCACGATCGCGTCGGCCAGCGGTCCGATCTCGCGGACGATGAGAGCGCCGACCACGAAGACGATCGCCAGCGCCGCGCCGCCGCCCACGCCGATGAGCACCGGCCGCCGCCCCTCGGCGAAGTTCCAGACCGCGTCGCCGAAGAGCCGCCTCAGGAAGAGCCCCTGGCCCACGCGGCCGAGGTGCAGCGGGCCGGCCGCGAACGCCCCCACCGTCCAGATGCCGGCGATCAGGAAGGTCAGCAGGTAGAACTGCGCCGAGCCGGGCTCCACGCGGAGCAGAAAGCCCAGCACGGTGGCGCCGACCACCGCGAACACCACGGTGATGAGCTGTTGGCGGTTGAGGTCCCGGCGGGTCGGCGCGCGCTCCATCACGCCCGAGTCTGACAGTGGGGCGCACACCGACCTCGCCCCCCGGGCTGCCCGGGGAGCTCCCTGTGAGGCGCCTCACCACCGCGGCGCCCGGCGCGGGTCCTCGCCGGTTGCGGCGTCAGCGACCCCCGAGCACCTCGTCCACCCAGACCGGTACGAGATCACTCGCGCGGCCGTGACGCGCCTCGTCGAAGAAGGCGGTGCCCTCACTGGGGGCCAGGTTGAGCTCCAGGGTGCGCGCCCCGCCGGCGCGAGCGACCTGGACGAACCCGGCGGCGGGATAGACCGCCCCCGACGTGCCGACCGAGACGAACAGGTCGGCACCGCGCAGGGCCCGCTCGATCCGGGGCATCCGGTGGGGGACCTCGCCGAACCACACGACGTCGGGCCGCAGCTCTGCGGCGCCGCACCGCGGGCAGGCCGGCCCGTCGGCCAGCGGACCCGGCCACCGCCCCCGGTTCCCGCAGGCCGTGCACCGCGCGGAGCGCAGCTCGCCGTGCATGTGCACGACCCCCGCCGACCCCGCGCGCTCGTGCAGGTCGTCCACGTTCTGGGTGACGAGCGTCAGCTCCTCCCCTTTTCCCTCGTCCAACCGCTGGCCCAGCCGGGCCAGCGCTCGATGGGCCGCATTCGCCCCCACGGAGTCCAACGACGCCCGACGGGCGTCGTAGAAGGCGTGCACCAGCGCCGGATCGGCGGCGTACGCCTCCGGCGCGGCCACCTCCTCCACGCGGTGGCCGTGCCAGAGGCCGTCGGCGCCGCGAAAGGTCGGCAGCCCGCTCTCCGCCGAGATCCCGGCGCCGGTCAGGACCACCATCCGCATCCGGTGACTCCCTCTCTTGCCCGATCAGACACTCACGGGACGGGCTGAAGGCGCCAGCATCCCCGATTTGGGGCACAATGGGCCGTAGGTACAGGCGACGCGCCGATGTCCCATCGGTGTGACTCGCTGCAGGAGGACCCGTGCTCGAGCGCATTGGCCTGGACGCCGCGACCACCGCGGTCTACCGGGCGCGCCTGCTCGACCCGGACGTGACCAACGAAGAGCTCGCCGAGCGGCTGCAGATGTCCACCCGCCAGGTCGACTCCTCCACCCAGCGCATCGTCTCCCGCGGCCTCGCGGTTCCGATGCCCGGCCGCGGGACCGTGCGTCCCGTCAGCCCCGAGATCGGCCTGGAGCTGTTGATCTCGCTGGAGGAGGACGAGCTGCGGCGGCAGGAGGTGGGTCTGCAGCGCCTGCGCAGCGAGGTCTCGGCCTTCACCGACGACTACCGCCGGCGTCGCGAGCGGCGATCGGCGACGCGGATGGAGTACCTCGACGGCCAGGGTCAGATCACCACCCGGCTCGCCGAGCTCGTCGCGGAGACTCGCGACGAGATGCTCGTGTTCGTCTCCCACCGGCCGCACGAGGAGGACCTGTCCCGCTACCGCGAGGTGGACGGCGGCCTGCTGGCGCGCGAGGTCAACGTGCGCTCGGTCTACCTCTCCTCGGCGCTCAACGAGCCGCTCGTCCAGGAGTACCTGACGTGGTACGTCGAGCAGGGCGGTGGCGTGCGCACCACGCCCACCGTTCCGGTGCAGATGACGGTGCACGACCGCGAGTGCGCGCTGGTGGCCGTCGACCCCACCGAGCCCTCCAAGGGTGCCGTGGTCCTCACCAGCCCGGGCTCGGTCACCGCGCTCGTGGCGCTGTTCGAGACGCAGTGGCATCAGGGCGAGGCGACCTTCTCCCGCCAGCGTCCCGCCTCGGAGAAGCCGCGGCCCGCCGAGCTCGAGCTGCTCCAGCTGCTGATGGCCGGCCACACCGACGACAGCTCGGCGCGCCACCTGCAGGTCTCCGCGCGCACCATCCGGCGCATGCTCACCGAGCTGCAGCGCAAGGCAGACGCCAACAGCCGCTTCGAGCTGGCAGCCCGGGCCGTCCAGCTCGGCTGGCTGGACGTCGAGTAGGCCCGCCTCGGGGGACGGACGCGGCTGGGGCCGGGGCCCCGGGTGGTCTGGACCACCGTCGCCGTTCGGAGTCCCCCGGCGTGCCCGAGGCATGGGTTGCCCCAATTGGGGGAAGAACCATGGAGGCGGCGGCCATCGGGGCGAGCCGCTCGGGGCGGGGGCGCCGGGGTCCATCGGGGGCCTCTGTGGGCGTCTACCTGCAACCGGCGACCTGCGCGCGTCGGGAACACGGATACGCGGCAGCGAACACACGACGAACTGCGCATGTCTCGGGGCACATAGACATGGAAGAGGCAGTGATGGCAGTCGACTCCCAGGTACACGGTCAGCAGGGGCAGACCGCGGACATGGCGGAGCAGGACCCGGGCACGGCGCGCCCGCGCGTCTCCGTCGTGGTCCCAGCGCTCAACGAGGCACGGAACCTCCTGGAGGTCCTGCCGACGCTGCCTCCGGTCGAGCAGGTCGTGCTCGTCGACGGGGGCTCGGTGGACGGCACGGTGGACGCAGCGCTCTCGGTGCTGCCGCACCTCGACGTGGTCCGCCAGACGCGTCGCGGCAAGGGCAACGCCCTGGCGTGCGGCTTCGCGGCCGTGACCGGTGACATCGTCGTGACCTTCGCCGCCGACGGGTCCACCGACGCGTCCGAGATGCCGCGGTTCATCGAGGCGCTGCTCGCCGGAGCCGACGTCGCCACGGGCAGCCGCTTCCTTCCCGGCGGCGGGAGCGAGGACCTGACGCGGGCACGTGGCGCCAGCAACCGGTTCCTGAGCCGGCGCGCAAACGCGCTGTTCGACACGGCCTTCACCGATCTCTGCTACGACTACAACGCCTTCTGGGTCGACGTGCTCGAGGAGCTGGCGCTGCCCGATCCTCTGCCGCGCGAGTCGGGTCGCGGGATGCCGCGGGGCGACGGCTTCGAGATCGAGGCCCTGATCACCTGCCGAGCGGCGGCCAGCGGGCTCGCGATCACCGAGGTGCCCAGCGTAGAGCGCGCGCGGCGCCACGGGTCGGGTCACCTGCGCACCGTCAAGGACGGCGTCCGCGTGCTCACGACGTTGCAGGGCGAGCGGCGCCGTGCCCGCCACCGCCACGGCGCCGGCCTGTTCCGCTCGAGCGCTCGCCGCTCCGCGGGCTCGGCCTGACGCGGCAGCCTCACCACGGCCGCCCCCGCCCTCGACGCACGCCCACGGAGAACCCCCATGCCCCACGGCCCCCCGACGCCCCTGCACCGGAGCCTCGGCGATGGCTGAGGGCACGCGGTGGCCTCGGGACCGACACCGCGAGGCGCACCACCACCCGCCGTCGCTGCGGCGCCGCGTCCTGCTGCTGCTGCTGCCGGGCCTGCTGCTGATCGCAGTCAGCATCGGGGGCCCGGCGGTAGCAGACCGGCTCGGCGTCGGGAGCGAGGACGACCCGCAGGGTGCCGCACCCACCGTCACTGGCACCCCCTCGCACGAGCCCGGCCACGTCCTGCGCACCTGAGTGTCTGATGGACCCGGGGCCTCGAGCGGAATAGGGTGCGGGACGCGGTGCAGGGCTCGGGGTCGTCTCGTGCCCGTCAAGTGACGACGCGCTGTGCGGGTCGGAACAGGGGGAAGGATGAGCATCTCCGGGCAGAACTCCGGCACGCAGGACCACGAGCGCGACTTCTACCTCGGGCGGACGATCCACCTCGCGACGGTGGCGGCTCTGGGTGGGTTGCTCTTCGGTTTCGACACCGCCGTGATCAACGGGGCGGTCAGCGCCATTTCCAGCGACTTCGAGGTCGAGGGCTTTCTGCTGGGCTTCGTGGTCTCCTCGGCACTGCTGGGATGTGTGGCGGGGGCCTATCTCGCCGGTCGGCTGGCAGACCGGATCGGGCGCATCCGGGTCATGGTGTTCGCCGCCGGCCTGTTCCTCGCCAGTGCCATCGGCTCGGGTCTGGCGTTCAGCGAGTGGGACCTCATCGTGTGGCGGTTCGTCGGCGGCCTCGGGGTGGGCGCCGCATCGGTGATCGCGCCGGCCTACATCGCGGAGATCTCGCCGGCCTCGATCCGCGGGCGGATGGGCTCCTTGCAGCAGCTGGCCATCGTTTCCGGCATCTTCATCGCGCTGCTCTCGGACTACTTCCTGGCCACCGTGGCGGGTGGGTCGGGCGAGCCGCTGTGGGGGTTGACCGCGTGGCGGTGGATGTTCATCGCCGAGGTCATCCCTGCCCTGGCCTACGGCGTGCTGGCGCTGACCATCCCGGAGTCGCCGCGGTTCATGGTGGCCCGGGGCGATGACGAATCGGCGCGCAGCGTGCTGCGGTCGGTGATGAGGCTCGGCATCGAGGAGCGCATCAAGGAGATCAAGCGCACCGTCATCCTGGACCGTCGTTCCTCGGTCAGCGACCTGATCAAGCCCGGCGGGGGAAACCTGCTGCCGATCGTGTGGATCGGCATCGCGTTGTCGGTGTTCCAGCAGTTCGTCGGGATCAACGTCATCTTCTACTACTCCTCGACGCTGTGGCAGTCGGTGGGCTTCAGCGAGGCCGACTCCCTCACGATCACCGTGCTGACCTCGATCACCAACATCGTGGTGACCCTGGTGGCGATCTCCCTGATCGACAAGATCGGTCGCCGCAAGCTGTTGACCATCGGCTCCGCCGGCATGGCGGCCTCCCTGGGCACCCTCGCCTACATCTTCGCGACCGCAGCGACCACCACCACCTCGGCCGGTGACGTGGAGCCCGTGCTGAGTGACACCGCCGGGGTGCTGGCGCTCATCGCGGCGAACGCCTTCGTCGTCTTCTTCGGCATGTCGTGGGGCCCGGGTGTCTGGGTGCTGCTGGGCGAGATGTTCAACAACACGATCCGCGGGACCGCCCTTGGTCTCGCCGCCGCCGCCCAGTGGCTGGCCAACTTCGCGATCTCGACCTCCTTCCCGCGGTTCGCCGACATCGGGCTCGGCTTCGCGTATGGCTTCTATACGACCTTCGCCGTGCTGTCGCTGTTGTTCGTGCTGAAGTTCGTGCCAGAGACCAAGGGCCGCGAGCTGGAGGACATGTAGCCGCTCGGCGGCACCGACGCCACGCCGCTCAGGCTTCTCGGGGCGCGCAGATCGGCAGGTCGCCACCGACGAGACTCGCGGAGGGATCATGAGCAAGAAGCACGTCCTGGGGATCGACATCGGGGGCAGTGGCATCAAGGGCGCGCCCGTCGACCTCGGCAAGGGTGAGTTCGCCACAAACCGCGAGCGCATCGATACCCCGGAGGTATCGACCCCCGAGGCGGTCGCGGAGATCGTCGCCACGATCGCCGACACGTTCGCGGACGAGCTGCCGAAGAAGGCGCCGGTCGGGATCGCCCTGCCGGCCGTGGTGCACCACGGCACGGTCCGCAGCGCGGCCAACATCGACCCCTCGTGGATCGGAACCGACGCCGAGTCGTTGTTCGGGGAGGCACTGGGCCGAGCCTGCATCGTGGTCAACGACGCCGACGCCGCAGGCGCGGCCGAGATGCACTACGGCGCGGGTCGGGGCCACGAGGGCACGGTGCTGCTGACCACGCTGGGCACCGGCATCGGGTCGGCGCTGTTCCTCGGCGGCGAGCTCGTGGCCAACACCGAGCTCGGTCATCTCGAGCTCGACGGCCACCCGGACATCGAGACCTGGGCCGCCGACCGCGCCCGCAAGGACGAGGACCTCGACTGGGAGGAGTGGGCTGGTCGCCTGCAGCGGTATTACAGCCACGTCGAGGACCTGCTGTGGCCCGACCTGCTGATCGTCGGAGGGGGGGTCTCCAAGAAGGCCGACCACTACCTCCCCCTGCTGCACCTGCGCGCGCCGGTCGTGGCCGCCCAGCTGCGCAACGACGCGGGCATCATCGGCGCGGCCTGGTTGGCCAGCCACCACCGCTCCTGACGCCATGTCCGGGTACGCCGACGCGGGATCGCCGCGATGACGCGCGAGGCGCCGACGTTCTTCCGGACCCCGCGGCTGCGGGTGCGTGGCTTTACGGGCGACGATGTCGAGACGTTCCTCTCGTACCGGGCCAACCCCGAGGTGGCCCGCTACCAGAGCTGGACCGACGACACCCTGGAGCGGGGCCATGCGTTCGTGGAGTCGCTTCAGGGCATCGAGCCCGGGGGGCCCGGGCAGTGGTTCCCGTTCGCGCTCGAAGCTCGCTCGAGCGGCACGCTGGTGGGCGACCTGGCGCTGCAGGTCGATGCGGAGGAGCCCCGGCAGGCCGCGCTGGGCTTCACCCTCGACCGCGCACACCAAGGGGAAGGCTATGCGACCGAGGCCCTGTGCGCGTTCCTCGACTGCCTCTTCCCGACCTTCCGGCTGCACCGCATCATCGCCGTGACCGACGCGCTGAAACGCCCCGGCGGCCCGACTGCTCGAGCGCGTGGGCATGCGCCGGGAGGCCCACGAGAAGCGCCCCTCCCGATGACGTCATACATTGCGGCAACCAGGACGACCACACGATATGACGTCTCCTGGGTGCGTCATGCGATCCGGTCTTGCCATCGACCGCCTCGGATGACGTCCACGGTCATCAGCGGTACTCGGCCCCCTCGCCGCGATCGCGATCAGAGTCGCTCGATGTCGTGGGGGACCCAGGTCTTGTCGAACCAAGGCTTCAGCGGCCCGTAGAGTCGCAGGATCACATACCAGCTCTTGCTGGGGACCGTCTGGATCCAGTTGCCACGGTGTTCGCTGGGCGGTTCCGGCCCGAAGGTCAAGTCGATCGAGCCGTCGTCGTTGTAGGTGAGCTCGTTGCGGTTGTTCTCGCTGCTGCGGCTGGGCAGGGGCTGGCCGGTCTGCAGTTCCGAGCGGGTCTGGGGGTCGTAGGCGATCAGCGACCAGAAGTCCTTGGCGGGGACGTCGGGGGGGAGCGTCAGTCGATACGTGTTGCTGCCGTGCAGGTACGCACCGGAGGCGTCCTTCTCGGCGAGCGCGTACTGGGATCCGACACCCACCATCTCGAGCGCCATGGCCGGGGTGTTCAGGGTCGCCTGGTAGAAGAACAGCGTCCGGGCGTCCAGGTTGCGTCCGCCGCGTCCGTCACCGTCGAGCCACCTGTAGTCGCCGCCGACGAATCCCGTCTTCCACGTGCGGCCCTTGTCGTAGTAGTAGGCACGCGGATCCCTGGTCTGGAAGCAGATCGCGCGGGCGGTGGCGTTGCCGACCGCGGCGGCGTCGGTGAGCGTGGCGCGCATCCGTTCGTCGGGCTCGAAGGGACGGTCCTTGTGGATGCCGATCGAGGCCAGCAGGCCGCGGGTCTCCGGATCGATCATCTCGATCGGCTCGCGCCTGATCACGTCCGCGAGCTCGTCGTAGAACGCCTGGTCGTTGGCGTGGATGGTGTTGAACGCCTTGCCGGAGACGGAGAGGAACTCCATCTCCGGGCGTTCGTTCGCAGCCGACAGGGGGTAGATCTTGACGCCGTCCTCGAACATTGCCGTCGCGGCGTCGGTCTTGCCGTCGACGAGGAAACCGCGCAGCGCCAGCAGGTTGGTATAGCTCGACGAGTGGGCCACGTGGTAGCCGTCCGGAATCTCGCCGTGGTAGCCGGGAGGAACCAGCAGGTAGTCACCACCGGCGCCACGGTCGGGTCCGGGCGCGCCCATGTCGGTCACGAAACGGAACCAGGCGTCGTTGACGGTGCCCGGTCCGCACCCGGGTGGGATCTCGACGACCGTCGGACCGTCACGGCCCAGGTCGAGCATGGCGAGCGCGTAGACGGTGTCGGTGTTGCCCGTCAGGAAGAGCGGGTTGGAGTCCAGGAGACGGTCAGCGATGGCGATCTTGTGGGCGGCGTCACAGCCGATGCCCGCCAGGCCCGCTCGCAGGCCCTCCATCGAGGCTGCGGGAACACACTGCAAGAACACCTCGACGGCCCGCAGGAAGTCGAGGTGGTCGAAGACCCTCGCAGCCGTCTCGTCGCTGGGGAAGCCGTCGGTGAACTCCAACGTGCCGATCCGCGTCTCGACCCGGTCCGGCGTCATGATCGTGCTCGGGACCGGAGTGTTGTAACCGCCCGGCACATCCGTTGAGGGGCTCATGGCGCCACCGTAGGGACTGCGACCACGACTTGCCAACGTCCTGCACGGGTGGACGCGGCGAGGCGTAGGTGACGACGTCAGGCGAGCTGGCCCCTTTGCGTCCGTGCTGGTCTTCCTCAAGCTTGGGGCCGCATCTACCCATGGGGCCACCGGCGGTCTCGCCCTGCGGATCATGTCTCCGGGCTATCTTTTCGACGAGGCCTTCGCGCGGGAGTTCATCCTCGGCGGCGCTACTTCAGATCCGCGGACCCACGCGTGAGCGTGTTCCCCGAGCCGTTCACCGAAGAGCAACTCCGCTCCATCCAGACCCCGGTCCTCCTCCTGGTGGGCGAGCGAGAGTCAGTCTTCGATCCACGAGGCGTCATCGCTCAGGCCCAGCGCTGCATCCCCCAGGTGGAGACACACCTGGTTCCCGGGAATGGGCACATGATCGCGATGGAAGCCAGCGACGTCGTCAGCGCGACGCTGCTGCACCTTCTGGCCAGTGGATGACCCCAGGAGACCGCTCGGCTCCATGAGCGCTGCGTGAATCGCCCGAAGGGGCGCCACGAATTGGTCGAACTTCCCAGCGAGCCCCTGGGTCCGAGAGACTGCTCCCATGGCAGTCGAGCGCGCGTGGTTCCACTCAGCTGTTGTGTACCAGGTCTACCCCCGCAGCTTCCAGGACTCCGACGGTGACGGCATCGGGGACCTCAGGGGTGTCATCGGCCGTCTTGACTACCTCGCCGGCCTTGGCGTAGATGTCGTCTGGCTGTCGCCGATCTACCCCTCGCCTCAGGAGGACAACGGCTACGACATCAGCGACTACCAGGACATCGATCCGACCTTCGGAACCCTCAGGGACTTCGATGAGTTGCTGGCGAAGGCCCACGAGCGCGGCATCCGGGTCGTCATGGACCTCGTTGTGAACCACACGTCCGACGAGCACCCCTGGTTCGTCGAGTCTCGGTCCTCGCCGGACAACCCCAAGCGCGACTGGTACTGGTGGCGGCCGCCGCGCGACGGCCTGAGTCCCGGAGACCGCGGCGCCGAACCCACCAACTGGCACTCCTTCTTCAGTGGGTCGGCCTGGCAACTCGATGAGAGCTCGGGTGAGTACTACCTGCACCTGTTCTCGCCCAAGCAGCCCGACCTGAACTGGGAGAACCCGCAGGTGCGCCAGGCGGTGTACACGATGATGCGGTGGTGGCTCGACCGCGGGGTGGACGGTTTCCGAATGGACGTCATCAACATGATCTCGAAGGACCTCCCGCTTCGCGACGGGACGCCGGTCGGCGGTGGCCCTTGGGGGGACGGCTCGCCCTGGTTCGTGTGCGGCCCGCGCATCCACGAATTCCTCCAGGAGATGCACCGCGAGGTGTTCGACGGCCGCGCCGACGAGCTCCTCTTGGTCGGCGAGACGCCGGAGGCCACGGTCGAGGACGCCGTGCTGTTCACCGACCCCGCGCGCCGCGAGGTCGACATGGTGTTCCAGTTCGAGCACGTAGGTCTCGACCACCACGAACACAAGTGGGACCGACGGCCTCTGCAGCTCGTCGAGCTCAAGGAGTCGCTCGGGCGTTGGCAGAACGGACTCGCGGAGGCCGGCTGGAACAGTCTGTACTGGAACAACCACGACCAGCCGCGGGCGGCCTCCCGGTTTGGCGACGACCGCGAGTTCCGCGTCGAGTCGGCGAAGCTCCTCGCCACCGTGTTGCACCTGCACCGCGGGACGCCCTACGTCTACCAGGGCGAGGAGTTCGGCATGACGAACGTGCCGTTCGAGGACGCCAGCTCCTTTCAGGACATCGAGTCGGTGAACTACTACCACGCTGCCACCGGGCAGGGCCTGCTCGTCGAGGAGGTTCTCGACGCGCTGCGGCTCGGCAGCCGTGACAACGCCCGTTCGCCCGTGCAGTGGGACGGCTCGCCCCACGCCGGGTTCACCACCGGCGAGCCGTGGTTCCCGGTCCACCCGAACCACCGCGAGGTCAACGCGGAGAAGGCGCTGGCCGACCCCGACTCGGTGTTCCACCACTACCGGCGGTTGATCGAGCTGCGCCACACCGACCCGGTCGTGGCCGAGGGCGACTTCACGATGTTGCTGCCCGAGGACCCTGTGATCTACGCATTCACCCGCTCCCTCAACGGGACGACCCTGCTGGTCGTCGCCAACTTCAGCGGCAGGGCACATGCCGTCGAGGGGCTGCCCGAGGCCACGCAGTGGGCCCGCGCCGAGCTACTGCTCGGCACCCACCCGCACGCCGGCGGCGCGCCCGAGTCCTCAGCCGGCGACCTCATCCTGAACCCGTGGGAGGCGCGAATCCTGCGCCGCACCACGTGCCGAGGAGGTTAAACGTTTCGGCCCGGGTTGCGTGACGGCGCACGCAAACCGCGTGGTGTCCGTGCTCAAGACTTGCCTCACCTCGCCGCTGCTGCCCAACCGGCACAACTCGGCGCCTACGGGCTTCAGATGCGGGTACCGGCAACTTGGTGCGGCGGCGTCGGCAGCACGGTTTCACGGATCCCCGGGAGACACACCCCGGTGGCACGAGTCGGGCCGTGCGTCATAGCGCCGCCAGTCGCGCACCTCCTTTCAGTGGTTGGATTATCCGAGCGAGGGCTACACTCCGACAACACATTGGAGGAGATTATGCAGCCATCGAAGGTCAAGCTGGATGACTATCGCCCCTTCGTGGGAGACGAGACGATCGATCGGATCGCCAACAAGGCCGATACACTCCGGGGCCAGCGCGTCGTCCACATGAACTCGACCTACCATGCCGGCGGCGTGGTCGAGATACTTCTGTCCCTCGTCGGCCTGCAGAACCAGCTGGGTATCAAGACCGAGTGGCGTCTGCTCCGCGGCACACCAGAATTCTTCGAGGTCACCAGAGCGATGCATGATGCGCTCCAGAACGGTGAGATCGACCTGACCCAAGGCGTTAAGCGAGTCTTCGAAGAGACTTTTCGGGACAATGCAGTGATGAACCAATTCGATCACGACGCCGTCTACATGCATGACCACCACACGATCGGGATGGTAGACCACTATCGAAAACGAGGACCCTGGATCTGGCGCTGCCACCTCGACCTCACCACACCAAACAGACAACTCATCGACTATCTGCGCGGCTTCGCCGAGCAGTACAGTGCCGGCGTAGTCATCCTGGATGAGTACAAGCAGGACTTCGATTTGCCTCAGTACTCATTTCTCCCAGCCATCGATCCGACCAAGGTCAAGAGCCAGAGACTCAGCGAAGACGTGGTGATGGAGCGGTTGGCAATGCATGACATCCCGACCGATCTGCCGATCGTCACGCAGATTTCTCGGTTTGATCGCTGGAAAGATCCACACGGGGTTGTGGACGCCTTCCAGAAGGCGCGCGAGAACGTCAATGCCACGCTGGTCATGGTCGGTAACCGGCCGGCCGATGACCCAGCCGAAAATGTCGTCTTCGATAGACTCCTCGAGCGTAGGAGCGAGCGGGTGATGGTGCTGGAATCATCCGACGACGTGTTGGTGAGTGCGCTTCAACAGCACGCGACGGTAGTCATGCAGAAATCTCTCCGCGAGGGGTTCGGCCTCGCTGTTTCCGAAGCACTCTGGAATGGCACACCCGTCATCGGCGGGAACGTGGGCGGAATTCCCAAGCAGATCGACCACGGTGACAACGGCTATCTGGTTAATACCATTGACGAAGCAGCAGAATACATCGTCGAGTTGGTAGGCAACCCTGACAAGGCGTCAGAGATGGGCCGCAACGGGCGAGAGAAGGTGCGTCAGAATTTCTTGATGTCGCGCCTTCTGGAGCAGCATCTCGACCTTCTAGGGAGCTTTGAGGCCAGTTTCAAACCCACGCTGTGAGAAGCGCGCTACGGAGAGCACTCGGTGGCTCCCGGCCGCGCTGAATTCTGTGGCGCCCTGCAGTGCCCTCCCGGACCCGTGCCAACGTCCTTGGCAGCGGCTCGCTGGGCGTCCTCGAGCAACTGGCGGTCGATGGCGTCGGAGATCCAGCGCTTGACCTGACTTGGCTCACGTCTGAATGATGTGAGGCACCACAGGGCTGTGACCTGCGGTGATGGGCTTGGGATTAGTGCGCTCTCACGCAATAAGTGAGTCGATCTAGAGTCCTCGGGTGGGGTTCATCCGGCGGTTTCGACGATGTCCGACGCCGCGATCGCCGACCGGAACATCGCGACCGACCCGAGCATCGGCGTCGCCCTCCCGCGGCGCCGCAAGCAGGAGGCGTCGATGCGCATCCCGTCGGTCGAGGAGGTCGGCCGCCTCGTCGCGCACGCGGAGAGCGCTCGGGTCGGGTGTCGACACGCCAGGGCTTCGCGGCGTACGTCGCCCTGTGCGCCTTCGCGGGCGTCCGCAGGGGGGAGGCCGCAGCCGTCAGCTCGGCGACATCGACTTCCTGCGTCGCCAGCTCCGCGTCACCCGGCAGCTCCAGCGCGACGGCAGCAGCTACACGATGCGGGCCCCGAAGTACGGCTCGGAGCGCGCCGTCTCCCTCCCCGATGAGCTCGTCGGCATCCTGAGCGAGCACATCAGGACCCACCTCGACGACGCCGACCCGGCGCGGTGGCTGTCCACCGTCGACGCGGAGCCCCTGCACGACAGCGCGATCACCTGGCGCTGGCGTGCCACCCGCACGGCCGCGCGGCTCCCCCACGTCCGGCTGCACGACCCGCGCCACTTCTACGCCTCCGGCCTGATCGCGGCCGGGTGCGACGTCGTCACCGTGCAGCGCGCCCTCGGACACGCGGCCGCGACCACGACGCTGAACACCTACAGCCACCTCTGGCCGACTGCCGAGGGCCGCAGCCGCAAAGCGGCGGCGGGGTTGATGCGGCAGAGGACCAGCAGGTCATAGGCGAGATCCACCACGTCCGCGCCTCGCTCGCGGACTTGCTCCGCGCGCCCCAGCGGTGGAGTGGCCTGCTGCGGCGAACCTCGACGGCGCGAGCGATCCAGGGCTCCAACACCATCGAGGGCTACACGGTCAGCGAGGAGGACGCCGTCGCCGCGGTCGACGAGGAGCCGCCGCTGACCGCCGACGAGGCCACGTGGGCGGAGATCACGGCCTACCGCCGGGTGCTGACCTACGTCCTCAACGTCGCGACCGAGCCGGGTTTCGTCATCGACGCGGCGGTCCTCCGGTCCATGCACTTCATGCTGCTCGACCACGACCTGTCGAAGGCGCCCGGGCGCTACCGCACGGCAGAGATCTTCGTCCGCGACGACCGCCGGGGAGTCAACGTCTACGCAGGACCCGATGGCGACCTGATCCCGGGACTCATGTCGGCTCTCTCGGAGGAGCTCGCCGCGCCGGGTCCCGACGACCCGTTGGTCCGGGGCGCGATGGCCCACCTCAACCTCGTCATGATCCACCCCTTCCGCGACGGCAACGGGCGGATGGCCCGGGCGCTGCAGACGATGGTGCTCGCGCGGGACCAGGTCGTGGAGCCGACCTTCTCCAGCATCGAGGAGTGGCTGGGCAACAACACGCAGGCCTACGACGACGTCCTCGCCGCCACGGGACGAGGATCCTGGCAGCCGGGGAACGACGCGACGCTCTGGGTGAAGTTCAACCTCCGGGCCCATCACATGCAGGCGCAGACGATGCGGCGCCGCTTCGACGAGGCCGAGACGCACTGGCGCGGAATCGACGAGCTGCTCGCCGGCCACCGCATCAACGAGCGGGTCGGTGCCGCGCTCTTCGACGCCCTCCTCGGCCTGCGGGTGACGCGACCGTCGTACGTGAAGCTCACCGCCCTCGACGAACGCAGCGCGACCCGCGACCTGGTCAAGGCGGCGGACCTGGGTCTCCTCGAGGCCCGGGGCGAGCGGCGCGGGCGCCACTACGTCGCCGGCGAGCCGCTGCGGCAGATGCGGGACCAGCTGCGCGCCGCGCGGAAGCCCCTCGAGGACCCCTACCCGAGTCTCATGGGCGAGATCCGCCGGGCGTTGCCGTAGTCCCGGAATGGCCGCTGGGTAGTACGTGACCGTCAGGCTCACCCGCGAGGGCGCCGACGCTCCGCCCGCTCAGCCTTGATCGTCTCCCAGGGGATGCCTTCGACCTTGCCCGAGAGGACGTCGTGCGCGCGACGGTCGATCTCCGAGGCCCACGCCGCCTCGACCTCGGCCGGGTTGTCAGCAGGCTCTCCGATGTCGGCCACCATGCGCCGAGTCCAGGCGTCGTCACACCCGTCCACACGGTCGACCAGTCGGGTCGTTCCAGCGGGTAGTTGCTGGATTTTCTTGCGGACTCGGTGCGGACTGGCGGACCCCCACAGGTCGCTGACCTGCACAAATAGGCTGATTC
>CAVSYA010000018.1:0-391460 GCA_963731985.1 uncultured Actinomycetota bacterium
CGGTCAGGATCCTCGGTCGAGACGCCCCGTCCTGAAGCTGCGGGCTCTGGCGGAAAAGGCGTGGCTCCGACCTCGCTCAGTCCGCGATCGTGTTGATCTGAAGGACCACCGCGCCTCCGGGCATGACGTCGGCGCAGTGCGCGGCCAGGCGCGCCGGTGACCAGCCCCGTCGGGCGATCGTCGCGCTGGTGTGGAACTCGCCTACTAGACGGTCGACGCGGTTCAGGCAGGCAGCGCGCGACAAGATCTCATACTCCATACCCTCGCAGTCGATCTTGAGCAGGGCGCAGCGGTCGATGTGGTGGGTGCGGAATATGTCGTCGAGCGTGACGGAGGGGATGTCGTGCACGGTCTGACCGGTCTGCGCCAGCGCCAGCGCGCTAGCACCGCCAGAGTTGCCGTCGCTGGTCGCCAAGGAGAGCGGACGCCGGTCGGCCGAGACGCCACACTCCACGAGCTCGACGTTGGAGACAGAGTTCGCCTCGAGATTCGCGCGGCAGTTCTCGATGTTGGCGGGGAACGGCTCGTAGGCGATGATCCGGAGCCCTGGCCATCGCTTGGCCAGCAGGATCGAGACGATGCCCACATGAGCCCCGATGTCGACGACGACGTCTTCCTTCGCAAACCGCAGCGAGTCCAGCCCATACTCGTCCCGCTGGAGCTCCCAGGCGACCCACTGCGCGGCCAACGAGCCAGCCTGGTCGCTGGCGACCACCTGGGTTCCGCCGATCTGAAAGGTTCGCTTTTCACGGGACGCGCCTCGGCTCGGGGATGTGCTCTACACGGAGGCCCCTTTCCACCACGTGCCCCGGAAGTGGTGGACGGCATAGGCCCCTGCGAGCGCTCGCTCAGCCTCAGCACTCCAAGCGCCGGATGTCTCTCGATCCAGCTCGCCGAGCGACAGTGGGTAGAGCAGGTGGCTCGGCAGACAGACGACGCTCGGCTCGCGGCCCGCTGCGAGGTGGGCCTCGACCACGCGGGTGACCATGAACGGTCCGGTCGTGTCGAGGATGCGATCGTTCACCTGCTGCTGCTGGGTGCGGTGGGTCAGGAGGTCGCCGAGGATGCAGGCCAGTAGCGGATGACGTGGCGCGGCAGCCAGCCACGCGTTGCCGACGAGACGCTCCCGCCCGTGAATGCGAGCGTGCTCCCGGGGTTCCATGCCCACCACGCAGTCATGACCGACCAGCAGCTCGTTGACGGGCCGGAAGCACTCGAAGTCCAGGTCTACGTAGAGGCCACCGAATTCGTGGAGATACAGGTAGCGAACCGCGTCCGCACGCTGGATCGGATGTTCATAGCCCTCGTACGTCGCAAGCAGGTCTGGGCACCGACGACGGACGAGCTCGTGGTCGTCTGCGTCGGTCCACAGTCGATACGACCAGTCAGGGTGGTGTCGTCGCCACGTGTTCGTCAGCTCCCTGGCCCACTCCGGGAGGGCCTCGTCTCGCCAGGTCTGATGGATGATCCTTGGGATCGACATCGCCGCGCTCACGCGTCCAGCAGATAGGCGGGCCCGTCGCTCCCGACGACGAGGTAGGGCTTCGGCACCGGGTAGTGCCGCATCGCCTTCCGGATCACCTCTTCATCGCGGACGAGGTCAGCGATCGGGCGTCCGAACAGGCTCATCCGGTGGTGGTGTTCCCGATCGAAGGTGTTGCGGCCGTGGTAGGTGTACAGGTACAGGTACCCCTTCCCGACCAGCGACGCGACCGGCACGGCGTCCCAGAGTTGATCGAGCAGAGCCGAGTCCTCGCCCCTCGTGGCGGATGCTCCAGATTCGGGGTAGCGGAACCTGTCGTCCTTGCGCATCATCACGGTCCCAGGAAGAAGCTGACCCGCTCCGGCTCTGCCTCCCAGCGTCCAGTCGACCCAGACCAGCGCGTTGTCGTCCTCCAGGAACTGTAGGTGGTCGGTCAGGTAGCAGGCCGACGCGTCCTGGTCGAGCATTGTCGCCATCTGCGCATCGAGCCGGCTCGGGTGGCTGAAGTCGTCGTCGTCCCACTGGCAGAGCACCTCGCCGTTCGCGCGATCCATTGAGAGGTTGCGCAGGGCGCCGAGTGCCAGACCCTTGACCTCTGGCGCCACGAACCGGATCAGGTCGCGCGCACCTCCCTCGGCTGCGAAACGTTCGAGGGCACGTCGGCAGCGGATGTCACCGTCGTCGACGACGACGAGCTCTCGGTTGGGATAGGACTGCTCGGCGAAGCATCGCACCGCGCGCTCGGCCAGACTGAGTCGATTGCGGGTCACCATGAGGCAGCTCACCGCTGGCGTCGGCCGCGCGTCACGGCCCACCTCGGGTTCACGGCGACTCCGAACTGCCAGCATCACTGGCCGATCGTCGGTCAGCTGGGTGACCACGTCGTCGATGAATCGGGTCCGGCGAAGCCTGCGGCGCGGAGCGTCGTCGTCACCACCCCCTCCATGTCAGCGGCGGCACCGAGCTCCGCGTCATGAAGGATGAGAGCGCGCCGGAAGAACACCGTCGAGGCGCTGGGCAAGCTCGCGAGCCGGTCGGCGAAGTCGGCCGCGCCGGCTGCGGGCTCGGCAGTTCCTGACTGTCCCGAGGGCGACCGGTGTTGGCCGTACAGCGCGTGGCAGCACGAGTCGGTAAAGGCTGAGCGTACGTGGGAGAGGGCCGAGGGCGAGGCTAGGCGACTGCCGGCACCCAGAATCCCGATGATGTCATCTGCCCCATCGTCGGGAGCATTGACAAGGACGCCGCCGATGCCGACTCCCTCAGTGAGCCGCACGAGAGAGCAATCGGGTCGCTCGAAAGAGGGAGCCGCGAGGTCTGGTCCTGGGTCGCGCCCTCGTCCACGAACACGATCTCGATGCCATCGCCCACCTGGAGCACACTCGCCACACGCTCGTCCAGCTCACAGCCGGCGTCCTTGAACGGGACGTAGAGGACGATGGTGGGCTCGGACGATGGAGCGACGGCCCCGGCTCTCGGCGACACGGTGGCCAGCCGGCGGGTGGCCAGAGCCTGCCGGCGGACTTTGGGCGGCACGTCGGGCGCACGCACCATCCGATTGCATGTCTGACCGCTCCATCGCGGTCGCCCACCTCGAGACTGGCTTCGGCATGCAACAGCGGCACGAGGTGGTCGTAGACGTCGGTCTCGACGAAGAGGCTCTCAGCGGGCGGACGGTCGATGCTGGTCGCGGTTTCCAGGAAGAGGAGAGCGGTGCGTGCCTGCCCGCGATCCACGTAGTGAAGCCCGATGCGATAGAGAGGTTCGGCTCGGCCGGGATCGACCTCCCAGGCGCACAGGTAGGCGCTCAGTGCGTCCTCCCACGAGCCCGACGTGTGCTCGAGGAGCAGCCCGATCTGATACCACGAGCACCACACCTCCTCGGCCCAACCGCCGAGCTCGATCCGTCGGCGATAGTGGCGAAGCGCCAGCTCTGCGTCACCCGCGTCGCGGGGTAGCTCTGCGCGAGGTAGAAGACGTAGCGGGCGTTGTCGGCGTCGGAGAGCAGCGCGGACTCCAGCAGAATCGCGTCCCGGCGATACGTCTGCGCATCCCTGGCCCGGGCTCCTTCGTGCGTGACCCGCACGCGCAACCCTGGGGCGATCTCCGGGTGGACCGGCACTGTCGCACCGTGGGACCTCGTGGACGACACCTTCGTATCGCCACCCGGCGTCGAGACGGAGGAGATGCGTGCGGTAATAGGAAAGGCGGCCGTACCGGGTCTCCATCGCGTACGAGGCGGCGGAGAGCAGGTGCTTTTCGAAGTCAGCTCCGACCTCGATCACCTCGTCGGCGTCGATGACGAGGGCGTAGCCGCCGAACTCCTCGGCCAGCTCCAGCGCCTCGGTGCGGTTGTGACCGAAGTCGACCCAGGGTCGCTGCACGAGGCGACCGGGCAGGTGGGCGAGGGAGCGGTCCACCAGCTGCATCGTCTCGTCGGTGGACCCCGTGTCGATCACGACCCAGGCGTCGATCAGCCGCATCACCGATGCCAGGCATCGTTCGATGACCGGTGCCTCGTCGCGGACGATCATTGCGAGGCAGATCGTGGGAGGGTCACCGCCCGCCAGTCGAGCAGGGCGACGCCCCCCGGCGTCGACGACGTCGGTCACCCAGTCCCGTCGTCTCTTGGGGGGGCGAAGCGCACGCGTTCGACCCGGCCCTGCTCCGCGGCTGACAGATCGAAGGTCGCTACTCCCATGGCATCCGCCTTGGCGGACGCCACGACATCTAAATCCGCAGTGAGCAACTGCAGGGTCATTCCAGCGCCGTCTGGTACTTGGTCAATGCCCAGCAGACTGATCGTGATCATGACCGGACTCCTCATGAACTCGACGGCCGTGACGGACCCGAAGGCCCAGTCGTGCCGTCCACTCGCCAGTCGCGATCCTGGAAGTAGGTCAGGTCAGGTCCTGTGGCTCCGTAGCATACCCGTTCTGGCCCGGTCACTGACGGCTCGGGCGGCCAACCGATCTGACCGCTCGGACCCGCGTCGTGGGGCGGATACGCGAAACCCGCCGCCGTGTACTGCTTCTCGGGCATGAGGTGCTGCTTTCCCATCTGCTGGTACCCCGTCAGAGCAACGGCTGTGGCGATCAAGCCCGCGCCCGTCTTCGAGGTGAAGGTCCTCTTGGACACCTCGCGAGATCGTCCCGTTGCCAGATCCATCTATCGCTCGGGCTCCACCAGAAGAGCGGGGCCCAGTTTTTCTGGTCGTCGCGGTGCGCCAGTCCCTTCGCTTTCGTGCCGATCTCGGTCACGACTCTGGAAGGTAATCCCTGACCGCGCTGTCCGGTCCCGCTGCGACCGGCCGACCGCTGAAGGCCGCCCAGACGTCGTCCATGGACTGTTGAACGGCCGCCTTCAGGATCGCGCGGTTCGCGGCGTTGCACCAGTCGCGATACCGCCCGTCGCCGAAGGCGACCCATGTGTCGCCGCTGGTGCCCCTAGCATTCGTGACCCACAGACCGAACTTGCTGTCCTCGTCGTGCATCGCCTTCGCGCACACTCCCGACGCGGCCGCCGACAGCAGCCCGCTGTACTCGTACATCCCGCGTCGCGGGGTGCGCATGTGGCCAGCCGAGAACAGATCGGTCAGGAAGTGGTCGGCGAACGCGTTGACCGCGTAGGCGAACTGCAGCTTCCCCGAGGGGTCTCCAGACTTACCAGCGGTGGCTGCCAATTGCTGCGCGAGTATGTGCCCGGCCTCGTAGGCCGTGATGGCGTCCACCCCGAAATGGCGAGATTCGAGAGCGCCAGCTTGCTGTAGCGGCCGAACTTCCAGTCGCCGGGCCCGCCGCCCCCCGTCGCGGTGTCGAAGGCCAGATCCTCGTCGTTCATCACTTGGGGCGGCACCCTCGTCGTCCACGGGATCGAGGAGTAGACCCCGGAGGGCGCACAGTGGTTGGCGATCGCGGCGAGCATTGGCTGGTACTCGTACTTGTAGGCGATGCCGAGGATCTCTCCCACTTCGCCTGGACTCTGAAGCAGCGTCGCCGAAGTTGTTGTGGAACTGCTCGATTTGGGCCTCCTGCCCTATCCGGCTTGAGATCGGCTGCTTCGGATCACCGAAGAAGTCGCCGCCGAGCGCGATCACCTGCCCGTAGGTCAGGCTCAGATCTGGGCTGAGCGCCAGGAACGACCCGAGCGCCGACATCTTGCGATCCTTCGGCATGTTAAGCGTGAGACCGTCGACGATGCTCTGATGCTCGTTCGTGTCGAACATCGGGGCGACTTTCCCTGCCGACGCCACCTTGGGGACGGTGCGCCCCCCTTCGTGGCTGCACGTGGGAGGCGAGTAGAGCATGTCGCCTGCGAACCGTCGGCGAGGTCCAGCGGCGCGCCAGCGTCGTCCATCATGCTCGAGAGGTCCACGACCGAGACATGTCCCTCGTGCAGCGCAACGGAGGTCTCGACCGGTATCGACGTGGCGGGTGCTTTCCCACTGTTCGCAGATGGCGTTGGTTCCGTCATGTGCCTACTCCCTAACGTTGCCCGAGCCGTCTAGAGTGACGCCGGTCACACTAGTGCGCGTCTGCGGCCACCGCAATATCACGAGTCGTGACGAGCAGTCCCGCGCTGTTCCTGCTCGGCCCGCTTCGCTCGGGCGAGGTTGTTCCGCGCGGTCAGCGTGTTCGGGTGGTCGGGGGCCAGGACCCGCTCACGGTCGGTCAGGGTCTGCTCGTACATCGGGATCGCAGGAGAGCGGTCCGGCCCGACCCAGTGCCGCCGCGTATCGCCACCACCCTGGTGGCCGCCGGACCCGTCGTGACGGTTTCCAAGCACTGCTCAAACTCGTACGCCACTTGCCGTGTGTGGCCGGCTGAGATCAGTGTCATCACAGCGGTGAATGTCCCATCGACTCGGTACCCGTTGTCAACCGTCGCTGGGAACGCCGCAGGTCAACAGGCGCACACCGGTTCGAGCGTCCCACAAGATCCGCCCGGAGCGATGTCCGGTCAGGCGGTCAGGGGTGGGCGACCGGCACCGGCTGCCGATGACGATGCCGGGGCCGGTTCGGGTTGACATGCTCAGAGCCCACGGGGCCGGACAGAATGAAGAACAGAGCCCATGCCGGGGCATCCGGCTCGGCGGTAGACGACCTGGTGCACCAGGACCCTCAGAGGCCGCGGAACGCGCGCTTGAGGCCTGACGGGGCGGGGGTTACGGGCAGGGGGTCGGGGCTCTTGTGGCGTGTCTCCCGGCCGGCCTTGCATTGGGCGAAGGGTCCGCGGGAGTCGGTCAGCTGGGCCATGGCGGGGTCGCAGTGGTCGCGCCACCAGCTGCTGGGGCCGACGCCAGCTTCTAGGCGCAGCGCCTCGAAGGCGTGCCAGAGCGCCTCGAGCCGCGATATTGCCTCGGGGTGGCGCCACCACTGCTCGCACCAGCGCCAGTCTCCCTGCGGGTCGTGGTCGCGGGCGTAGACGTGGATCAGGAACTCCTCGACGAAGGTGTGCACGTCGGGGAAGCACAGCTCGTCCTCCCCGACCGGCTCACGGGCGGGGTCGCCGCCAGGGGCTGCTTCGACGTCTCCGGCATCAGCCTCAGCGCCGTCGTTGCCTCGAGGAGGGGGTGCGGCGACCAGGTCCTCGTCGGGGTCGTCGACCCCCGGCGGCGTGCTCACCGGGTCCATCTGGCCACCTCCGACGGGTTGGGTTCCCGTCCGGCTTTCGGGTCGGGGGGGTGCGGTGCGTCGACCGCCACCGCCGGTGCCGACGTGCTCGGCGCTGCGCGGCTGGCGACGGCGTCCGCTTGCGCGGAGCGGACCTTCTTCTTCAGGTCGGTCCGGAACCAGGGCTGGGGCTGGATCAGCAGCGGAGGGGTGCCGGAGGCCAGCACGAGGGCGCGGCCGCGCATCCCGCGCAGCTGGTCGACGGTCAGGATCGGCCGCTGGTTGGTCTGGGTGGAGCGGGTGGTGCCGCCGCGGCCGGTGGAGCGGGACGCGGTGGTGTGCTCGTAGGACCCGACGAGGTCGGAGATCTGGCGCAGGAAGGTCGCGTCGTCGTTGCCGCCGCCGTAGATCTTGGTGTTGGCGGCCGACCAGAGCTTGGTCATGCCCACGCGGCCCCAGACCTCCTCTCCTTGGGCCCAGCTCTGCAGGACGGTGAGCAGGATGATGCCGCGGCTGCCGTAGTGGGAGTAGAACGAGTCCAGGTTCCGTACCCGGCAGATGTTCGCGGCCTCGTCGAGGACCCCCACGAACGGCACCGACAGCCGGCCGCGGGGTGAGGTGATGGACTGGGTCTGGAGGGCCTCGAGGACGGCGAGGGTGAGCGCGGCGACCAGGGGGCCTGCCGAGCCTTCGCCGTCGCGGGAGAGCAGGTAGAGGGTGTCGGTGGAGGTGGTGTAGGCGTCGGGGTGGAACTCCTGGAGGCGTTTCCACCCCGAGGTCGGCGGAGTCACCCACTCGGTCAGGTTGGCGTGGCGCAGGAACCCCATCCTGGCCCGCGCGGTGCCGTAGACCCCGTCGCGCTGCTTCTCGGGGAGCCTGCGCAGCCCCGAGAGCGAGTCGGCGTGGGAGTGCAGCCCCGCGTCGCGCAGCGCGTCAACGGGCCGGTCCTCGCTGGGCTCGCCGAGCCACTGATAGGCGCTCGTGATCGGCTCCTCGGCGCACGCGGCCGCGAGCAGCAGCAGCGCGATCAGGTTGGTCGCCTCGGAGTCGAAGTAGGCGTCCTCGCGTGCGCCGGCCGGCTTGGTGGAGGTCACGAACTGGGCGGCGAGCTTCTCGGCCCGGTCGAACCGGGCAGCGACCTGGCCGTGCTCGTCACGCCGAGCCCGGCCGGTCGCGGGGTCGGTGGCCGCGATGTAGGTCAGCGGGTTCCACCACCAGGTCGGCGGCTCGTTGGCCACCAGCTGGGGGTCGAAGACCCACACCTGGCCGGACTCGGCACGCACCGCGCGGGTCTCATCGACCAGGTCCCGCTTGTTGGAGGTGGCCAGCACCGCACCGGGCGCCCGCAGCACCGTCGGGATCGTGTAGGCGGTGGTCTTCATCGTCCGGGGGCCCGCAATCAGCAGGACCATGTCCTCCCACGAGGAGTGCACGGTGAACTTCAGCCGCACCGCCTGCCCCAGCGCGACGCCGGGGGCGGCAGCGCGGGCCGCGTCGGGCACCCCGAGATCGCGCGCCTTGCGGTCCGCGCCCTTCCGGGTCAGGTGGGCGGCCTCGCGCTTGCCAGCCAGGTGCCGGGCCTGTCGGTCCAGCGGCTGGGGGCTGCACAGCAGCGCCCACACCAGCGCCATCACCGCCGGCAGCCCGACGAGGACGACGACCGCGACGGTCGCGCCGGTGGGCCACGCGGTGCGGCCCTCGATCAGGTCGGCGAGCAGTTGGACCGGGTTCGCGGCCGGGGCCGCCGGGGTCCCGGTCACCGCGCTGGCGGTGTGCAGTCCTGCGTAGGCGGCCGCGACGCCGCCGAGGGCCACGCCGGCGCCGATCAGCGTGGCCAGCGCGCCGTCGGAGAGCTGCCCGGATGCTCGGGTGCTCATATCTGCTCCTTCGGTGTCTGGTCGGGCTCGACGGGGACCGCGGTGGTGACCACCCACAGCCCGGTGCCGGGGGCTTGGGAGATCGTCACGTCGACGAGGAGGCCCGGACCGGGGGCATTGGGCGCGGTGTAGTGCAGCCGCACGGCCCGGGAGGGTGTCTGGCCGGCGACGTCCTGGCCGCCGCTGAACCGGACGAACCGCGCCTGGGGGACTGCGGTGAGGTCGGTGTAGGTGTAGCCCTGTGCGAGGTCGGGGCTGACCAGGTCCTCTAGCCGCTCCAGCCAGGCGTCGCGGCCGCCGCGGGTGTTGGTGAAGGCCCGCCCGTACGCGGTCGCGGCCCGCTGCCAGGTCGACCGGCCGGGACCGGACGCCGGGGGCGCGTCGCTCGACGCAGCCGCGCTGGGGGCCGGGGTGGAGGCAGGCGGCTCGTCGTCGGAGCCGGTGATGAGCCGGTGGGCGCCGAGCGCGGCGCCGGTGGCCACGAGCAGCGACGCACACGACGGCGGCGAGGAGGACCCCGGGGCGTGGCCGCGTGACCAGCTCCACGAGCCACACTCGGATCCCTGGTTCACTCACGGGTCGCCTCCTCATCTGCCTAGTTGCTGGCGGGCCGGGTGCCCACCGGTGCCTGGCCCAGCTGGGCGCTGATCCAGGGCATCGGGTCGGTGTTGTCGGCGGCGTAGATGCTGCCGTTGCGCAGGTGCAGCTCGAGGTGCAGGTGACAGCCGCTGGAGTTGCCCTGGTCGCCGACGGTGCCGATCTGCTGGCCGGCGCCCACCTGCGCGCCCGGCTGGACGGTCACCGAGTTCATGTGGGCGTACCAGGTCGTCACCCGGCCGGGGCCTTGGGTGATCTTGACCAGCGCGGGCCCGGCCCAGCCCTGTCCGCGGTCGATCACCACAGTTCCGGGGTGGGCCGCCAGGACGGGAGTGCCGCACGGCGCGGAGAGGTCGTTGCCGCTGTGCCAGTTGGCCCAGCGGGACCCGCCCTCGCGCCAGTTGCTCTGGTCGGTGTAGGTCCCGGCCGGCAGCGGGAGCGAGACGGCGCCGTCGAGGCCGGTGCCGGCGTTGCCCTTCACGCTGATGTGGACGTGGTCCATGTGCCGGCTGGTGGCGTCGGCGGCGCCCGAGGGGTGGGAGTAGGGCCGCCACCCCTGGTCGCCGGGTGACCAGATCTGGCCGCGCCAGATCAAGTAGGTGATCCCGAAGGCCCGGTGGTGCTCCTGGAGCCAGGCGGCGATCGCGTCGCCATCGGCGACGCCGCGGGCCGAGGACCAGTCTTCGATCATCACATCGACCGCCCGGCCGGCCGGGTGGTCGGACCTGGAGTTGCTGGCCCGTTCCCCGACGCCGCCGAAGGTGTGTGGACCGAAGGTGGATTCCACGCAGCGCAGCACCATCAGCGCGTCGGGGGTCAGGCCGTTCTCGGCCGGGGAGTCGCTGGGCACGCAGCTGCTCGAGGAGATCGCTACACCGCCCTCGGCACAGTAGGACGGGCCGGTCGCGGCCGCCAAGGTGGCGGCGGCGCCCGGGTCGAGCTGGCTGACGATCTTGCGGGCCAGGTCCTCGTCGTCGGCGTAGGCGCTGGGGAACGCCGAGCGCTGCACCGCCTGCGCGGCCGCGGTGACCGTCATGGTCTCCCACCCCGCCACGTCGAGCAGACCCGTGTTGCTGGTGTGGGTGGCCCGGCCGAAGAAGGCCCGCGCGGCCAGCGCGGGGGTGCGGACCTGCTGGGGACTGCCCCAGCCGGTCGACGGGCGCTGCTGGAACAGCCCGAGGCTGTCGCGGTCCCCGCCGGGCAGGTTGCGCAGCCCGGACTCCTGCAAGGCGGTGGCCACCGCGACCACCAGACCGCGCTCGGCAACGCCGAGCTTGCGGCCCATCGACACGATGGTGCTCGCGTGGCGGGTCTGCTCGGGGCTGAGGCCCGCCACCGTGGCAACCCGAGCAGCCCGCCCGCGACCGCGCGCGGCCGGGGCTGCTCGACCGGGGACGCCGGCGCCGTTGATGTTGAACCGGGCCGCGACCCAGTCGTGGTCGGAGGCCATCGGCCCGCTCCAGGACTCGGCCGGACGGATGCCGCCGCCTTGGGGGAAGAAGATGTAGTCCAGGCCCCGGTCGATCCAGCCGTAGCCGGCGCCGCTCATTTTCGCGGCCGCCGACCAGCCGGCGGCCCGCTGGGAGGCGTGGGTGTTCATGTCGCCAGCGACGAACACCGGGCCGTTGTGCTTCAGCTGGGCGATCAGGGCGGTGAGCCGGTCCATCGCCTGTCCGTAGATCCGCTGGCGCCGAGCCCGGTCGGGGCCGTACTTGGCGGGGTTGATCATGTGATGGGTCGAGACCATCGAGACCACCGACCCGGCCTGCTCGCCGGCGCCGCGCAGGGTGACCCAGGTGGCAGCTCGGCCGGAGTCCCACTTCTGTGGGCCGCGGGCCACCAGCACCCTCTGCCCGGCGGCCGCGCGGTCCCACCGGGCTGCCTCCCACAGCACCACGTTGCCCGCGGCCCGCCCCCGTGCCGAGGGGTCGCGGTAGGCCTCATAGCCGGGTGCTGCGGCCTCGATCTGGCGCAACGAGCGGCCCATCTGTTCGTTGAGGCTGACGAGGTCGGGCTTGCTGGAGAGCACCCGCGGCATCGAGCGCCGGAAGCCGGCCATCCGCGCGCGGGCGGGGATGTTGGCCTGGGCCACCCCGATCTGGCCCTGGATCGGGTCGCTGATCGCGCCGGCCAACCGCACAGTGCCGGTGTCGGGGGCGCACTCGTCGACCTCCTCCTGCACCGCGGTCGCGAGGATCACCACGACCGCGAGCGGCACCGTGAGAGCCACCAGCGCCAGGATGCACAGCAGCGTGGAGTTCCGGTTCCCCACTCAGCACACCCCGCCCAGCACAGCCCGTCACCAGCGGCGGTTGGTGTCGTGGAGACGCAGCTCGGTGGGGGTGATCTTGACCTGGGTGGGAATGCCCGCGCGCTGGCCGAGCTTGATCAGCACCTTGCCGGCATCAGGCGGCGGAGCGGGACGCTCCCGCCCGGTCTCGGGGTCGACGATCGTCCGGGCCTGCCAGCCCGGCGGCGTCGACCAGGACGAGACCAGGTCGATCTCCTGCTCGGTCATCTTCTTGACCCGCGACAGCGACCGCAGGTCGTCCTCGGCCAGCGCCGCGGTGACCACGATCCCGGACCGCTCGGCGAACCCCTGCGCCTTGCGGACGTCCGCGGAGGAGGACATGGACTCCATGTCCTTCGGGGAGTGGGTCACGAAGATGTGGCCCACGCCCTCGTTGCGGTTCAGCCGGGTGATCGAGTCGAGCTTGTCGACCAGGCCGGCGCCCTCCAGACGCATCGGGCGCCACATCTCATCCATCACGGTCAGGAAGTGCTTCTGCGGGGCCGCGCCGGCATCGGCGAGTGCGTTGGAGGCCTCGATGGTGGCGAAGACCTCCGACCAGGTCGCGAGCATCACCGCGGCCAGGACCTCATCGGAGCGCTTCTCCACCGCGGAGATATCGATGTTGAGCGCCGGGGCGTCCAGGTCGAGGCGGGTGGTGGTCTGTCCGTTGAAGGTGGCTCCCAGCCGCCCCCGTAGTACCGCCTGCAGGGACCTGTTGAGGTCCCTGGCCTCGAGCCGGTACTCCGCGTGGTCCTCGGCCACGATCAGGTCCATCAGCTCCTGGGTGGGGTTCTGCGTCAGCTGCGCCAGGTCCCCCAGCACCGGGGCCGCACCCTGCCCGGTGTCTGGGCCGGCCTTCTCGTGCACCAGCCGGATCGCCTCATAGATCAGGGTGTACTCGAAGTCGCGCACCACCTGCTTGCGGGCGATCTGCACCAGGCTGGACACCATCAGCGCGGAGCGCTCCAACGCGATCGCTAGCAGCTCCTCGCCGCGCTCCCCGCCGAGGCGCTGCGCGGCCTGGGCCATCGCGCCCAGGTCGAGGACGTTGAGCCGCTGACTCTCCCCATAGCGCATCGTGGTCCCGTTCAGCGCCCGGGTGGCGTCGCTGTACTCGTTCTTCAGGTCCCCGCAGAAGATCGGCACGAACCCCTGCGCGGCAGCGCCGATCGCCTGTCTCAGCGTGAAGGTCGACTTCCCGAACCCTTGGAGCCCGTAGACCGTGACCGAGGGTGAGGAGATCAGCCCATGGCGGAACCAGGTGAACGGGTCGCAGCACACGGTCGAGCCAGTGGAGATGTCCTGACCGACCGGGACCCCGAAGTTGGGGCGCGACGAGCCGCCGGCGAAGGGCCACAGCCCGCACACCTGGACGCTGGTGCCGCGGAAGACCGGCGGGGTCGGCATCACCCGCCACGTCCCGCCGCCGCGGCCCTCGAAGCCGCGCAGCCCCAGCTTGTTCAACGCCACGACACCGGCCCCCTCACAGCAACCGGCCCCCTCACAGCAACCGGGCTCCGCACATCCACGGGCCGGCTCACATCCATTCGCGGACCTTCTGCGGGATCACGGTGTGCTCCCAGGGCACGAACCCGACCGGCAGGGTGGTCGCGAAGGCGCCGGCCTGGCTGCCGAAGCAGCGGCGAACCCGCAGCGGCACGGTCCCGGCGCGAGACTCCATCGTGGCCACCGCCTGGTCCAGCGCGTCGGGCTCGTCGACGGTGGCGGTCATCAAGATCGAGAACCGCACCATCACCGCCCCGGAGGCGACCTCCTGGCGGGACTGGTCGGTGGCCTGCATCCGCAGACTGGACATCGCGGTCATCCGCTTCTTGGACTGCGAGGCCATGAACCGGGCGTTGTTCGCGTCCTGCTCGCTGACCTGCACCGACTGGTCCGGGGTGTGCGGGCGGTAGACCAGGGCGACCCGCTTGCGGGTGAAGTCGCTGTGCGGGGCCAGCAACCCGGCCGAGGCCAGGCTGGTGATCGCCGCTCGAGGCGCCTCGAACATCTCCCACGTCACGCTGGTGCCCGAGTCGTGAACCAGCCGGTCCCAGAAGTCCTGAGAGGCGGTCGGTCCCGCCTCGGACCAGTCGATGTGGTGGTCCTCCTGAGACAGGGCCGCCTGCTCGAGGAACGGCTGGGCGGCCGGGTCGTAGGCCACCCGCACGATCGCGGGCAGCTCGGCCGCGGTCACCATCGAGACCGCTCCCCCGCCGCCGGAGGCCATCTGCCCGATCAGCCCGGGCACCTTCCGCGACAGCTCGGTCAGTATCGCGGCCTCGTCGTTGCGGCGGCTCAGCGCGCGGCCGCGGAAGGTCAGCTCGACGTAGGTCATGTTCTCCGAGCTGGTCGTCGGGTAGTCCGCGACGCACTCGGCCATCGTCGAGCGCGCCAGCTGGGGGACCTGGCTGCCGTCGGTGGGCATCAGCGTCGCCACCATCGAGGCCAGCCGGTTGCCCGGGTCCGGTGCAGTGTCGGAGATCGCCTTCGCGCACACCAGGCCGGGCTCTTGGCCCATCACAGTCAGCACTCGGCTGTACCCGGCGACCCAGCCGTTGAGCCGCTCGGCGTCCTGGAGCCAGGGGCCGTCGGCGACGCAGCGGGCCACGATCGTGTAGTAGCCGCCACGGACGGGGTTCTTGATCACCGCGAACGGCTGCCCGAAGGGGTCGGTCTTCTCCAGGAGCCGGGTGCGCCCCAGCACGCCGGGCAGCCGTACCGCCGGGTGGCGGTTGCGGGAGAACACCCCTGAGCGCCACTGGTGCTCCCCGGCGTGCTTCTGCCGGTGGTAGCCCACGCTGCGCGCGAGCCGGCGGCCCACCGAGGTGCCGGTCGCGGTGAACAGCACCACCGCGATCCCCAGCACGATCCCGGCGGCGGGCAGGCCGCCGAACAGCAGCGCGAGCATGGTCGCCGCGAGGCCACCCAGCAGCACCGCGGTCCCGACCAGCCCCGCGCCCCCCAGGCCCGGGGAGCGCTGCTCGATCCAGTTCCCGAACCGCGGGGGCGACCCCCGGCCCGCCGAGGAGTCGCTCGCCGTGCGGTCAGTCATCTGCCCAGTGCTCACGTGTCGTCCTCCTCGTCCGCTCCGTCGGCCACACCGGCGGCACCACCGACTCGACGGCCCGATGCGGAGCCGCCGTGGGCGCCGCGCAGCAAGTCGCCCGCGCTCGCCGACCCGCCCGACGCACCGCCCGGCGCGCCACTGGGGGCTCGCCCGGGCGAGCCGGCGGAACCGTCGTCCACGGTGGAACCCAGACCCGACCCCTCGCGGCTCTCGCCCCCCTGCGAGGAGGCCCCGGTCACCGACTGGCCCCCGGGGCTCGCCTCACCCTGACCGCCGGAGGCGGGCGGGGTCCCCGTCGGCGAACTCGACCCGCCGCCACCTCCGCTCGCACCACCGCCGCCACCTCCGCCGCCCCCGGCTCCGGCTCCGGTGACCGTCGCGGTGCTCGCGCCTCCGGCGGTGCCGCCGCCAAGGCCGGCGAATCCGGCGCCACCCGCGGAGCCCCCGGCAGCGGCGCCACCCGCGGTGGCCACCACCGCGCCGGTGGCCACCGCCGCACCCACGGTGGCGCCCGCCAGGACGCCGGCGTTGGCGCCGCCCAGCGCCGCGGTATGCGGTGCAATCAGCCGCATCAACGCCGGCAGCGCCACCAGCGCCAGGGCTGTCATCGCGATGCCGGCGATCTGGTCGGCGCCGGTCCGGTCGGCGTTAGTCAACCGGATCGCCATCGCGTAGATCAGCGCGGCGACGGGCTTGTAGAACACGAACGCCAGCAGCCACGCCAAGGACTTCTCCCACCCCTGCTTGCCCACCCGGGTGTTGGAGGCGGCCGCGAATAGCGTCACCCCGGCGGCCAAGTAGAGGATCGCGCCGTAGCGGAAGATCATGATCGCGAACTGAAACAGCTGGACGAGCACCACGAACCCGCCAGCGATCAACAGAATCCAGGCCGGTGACTCGGCATCGAGAGTGAAGATCCCGTCGAACTCGAAGTCGACCTGGTCGAGGATCCACTCGCTGAACAGGTCACCGATCTCCAGACCCAGGGTCACCACGAACCCCACGAGCCCGCCAGTGAGGATCACCCGGCCCAGGACCATGCCCAGCTCGCCAAGGTGCTCGAACCGTCCCGTGGTGGCCAGCCGATAGGCCGCCAACAGCACGGCGCCCACCACCACGAACGCCACGAAGACCTGCAGTTTTCCCTGCAGCCAGACCATCGACGAATCCGACCCCTGCAGGTCGGGGTCCGGGTACTTCAGCCACGCGGTCAGCAGCGTCTTCATGGCCCACTCTTCGGCCTCCGTCATGCTGAGGGCCATCGTCTCGAAGGCCGAACCCGCAGCCGACGACGCCACCGCACCCACCGCCGCACCCGGCGCGGCACCCACCACCGCCTTGCCTATCGCCGGCCCGGACTTCACCACATCAGCCGCGCAACCGAACGCCCGCAGTCCGGAGCACGAGCGCTTCTCCTCCTGCTCGGCGGTGTCGACGCGGGTGAGGATCTCTTGAGCGAGGAGGACGTAGTCCTCGGCCAATGCAGTGACGGGCCGGACAATTGCTAGTGCCGGGGCCGCGCCCCTCAGCCCCCAGGCGGGGGCCGATCTTGGGAGGCCTTCGCCGCCGGGTGCCGGATCGGCCGCTCCTGGCGACCACTCCACGTAGCCAGCCAGGGTGTCGATCGCGCGCACCGTCGCGTCGAAGTCCGCCGGCATGATGAGCTGCCAGTCACCATCGACCCACGTCAGCTCGTAGTACGACGCCAGCAACTGGCCTGCGAACTGGCTCTCTGTGAGTCGGAGGACGATCTCCAGGCGGGCCTCGGCGGGCGTGTAGCTCAACACCCGGAACCCCGCAATTTCGGCCGACAGATTGTCGTCCGGTTGAGCCTCCAGCGCCTCCAGCGCCGCCAGGCCCTGCTCGTAGTTTGCGCCCTTGGCGTAACGAGCCTCGACATACTCACTGGCGTCGACGGTTCTCGATCCTCGCTGCGCCGCGTCCAGTGCGGCCGCCGTGAGGGCGCCACCGGGGTTCCGGGCGTAGCAGGTGTAGATCCCCATGGTCTCGTCGGCGGGTCCGTACCGATTCGGGCTGATCGGGACTACGGCGCGGTCGATCACACGCCAGTCCGCGGCGAGCGCCGTCGTGGGGATGGACTGATCTCCGTCCGGGAGCCCGCAGCGCGAGGACGCCTCCGTGTCCGCGTCAGTCTCGGCCCGCGCCCCCTCCTGGCGAGACTCACCGCCCGCTGGAGTGTCGTCCCACGGCTGGACCGTGAACAGCACGGCCATGGCCAGCACCCCGAGCACGGCCGCGGCCGCAGCCATGCCGCGGCCGCGGCGCCACCAGGGCCGGTCGTCGATGTCGACGTAGTCCATCCCTCAGCCCCTCGTCCCCTCAGTCGGCTCAGACCAGGAACAGCACGAACGAGCTGGCACCGCCGACGAGGACGCAGGCAGCGCCGACGGCGCCGAGCCGGCCGAAGTGGTCATCCAGGCTCCCGCGGCGCGCCGCGACGGCGAGCAGCGCCGCCACGATCAGCACACCGGCAACGCAGGCGAAGATGACCACGCCCATCATCACCCCGAGCAGCGTGTTCAGTTTGCCCTCCAGGCCGCCAGGCAACTGTGGGCTTGGGTTCGGCTCGACGCCGGCGGCCGCTGGCAGTGCGGTGGCGAGCACTCCGCACAGTGCCAGCGACGCGACGACGCTGACCCTCAGGCACAGGTTCTTGATCATGTCCTCTTCCCCGAGGTAGGTGGCGTGGATGGGGTGGTGCTCAGGGCCTCGACGGTTGCCGCGGCCTTGGTTGCTGCTGGCTGGGGTGTGTAGGGCTGGTCTCGCCAGGCTCTGATCCAAGGAATGTGGATCACGGCCGAGACCGCGGCGGCGAGCTCGTGGAGTCGCCGACGCACCTCCTTGCTGGGTCGTTCGGGTGAATCCGCGACCACCGCGAGCGCCACCACGGTGGCCTCGGGCACCGTGCCCGAGGCACTTTCGCGGATCAGCACGGCGGCGGCCTCGAGGCCGGCAGCGTTGTACCGGCAGACGATCGCGACCTCGGCGGGCCACCCAAGTGCCGGGGAGGGCCACTGCCGGGTCAGGTCGCCGCCCTGCCCGCTGCTGCGGGCCAGCGAGGTGGCCCCCGCGCCCCCGTGCGCTCCCAACCACGCGAACCGGTGCTTGGCCTCGGGACGACTGATCGTGGTCGGCGTGACACTCGTCGGGGGGCTGGCTCCTACCACCCGCGACGGCGACGGCGACGGCGCCGCGGCTGGCGGCGCCGCCGCCTCGGGCTCATCGGGTTCGATCGCCCGCACCCTCCACGGCGACTCCGCCGCGTCTCCTCGGCCGGCCCGCGGCTGCCCTCGCGCCCGTTCCGCCAGCCCCATCACAGGGCCTCGGTCAGGCCCGCGGCCGCGGCGAGCCACGCCCGCTGGGTCGCGGGCGCCAGGGCGCCGAAGCGGATCACTCCGGTCTCCAGGGCAGGGTCGTAGGGGATGCGCACCACCCGGCCCGCCAGCCCCTCGAAGCCGGCCACGATCCGGTCCATGTTCTTGCTGTGCCGGGTCCGTTGGGACACGACCACCAGCGCGTCGCGGGCCAGCCGGGCCGAGCGCTCGTCGCGGTTGGCCAGGGTCTCCAACAGCCGCGCGCCCACCTCGGCCGTGTCCTCGACGTTGGTGCACGGCACCACCAGACCGTCGGCCTGGTCGATCATGGCCCGCCAGTTCGAGGCCCGGTTGCTGTTGCCGGAGTCCATGACGACTATCCGGTAGTACCGGGAGGCCACCCGGTGGATCGCGGCGACGTCCTCCGCGGTAACGACGTGGTCCCCGTCGATCGTGGTGTCGCTCCACAGCACGTCGTACTTGTCGCCGGGCTGGTGGTGCACGAAGCTGCTCAGCTCCGCCGCGGCCGCGCTCGGCCCCAGCAGCTGCTCGACCCGGGGCAGCAGATCCAGCAGGGTCGCCTCGTGCGAGGACCACTCCGTGCGGAACCGCATCGTGCCCTCGGTCTCGTTGTTGTCCCACGCCAGCACCCCGGCACCCCCGAACCGGGCAAAGCACGCCGCCAGGCACAGCGACGTCGGGGTCTTGCTCGCCGAGCCTTTCTGGTTGGCCACCGCCACCGTCCGGGTCCCGGGCCAGTGCCGAGAGACCGCGGCGACGTCGGCGCGGTAGGAGAGTTCCTCATCACCTGGGTTGAGCCGCAGTCCAATCCGATTCAGGCTCCCTCGCCACCCTTGCTCGGCCGGCTGGACGGTTCGCCCAACCGTGATGAACGACGGCCGCGTGGCCGACCTGCCGTCGGTCCTTGTCGCGGGCGTCGGTGTGATGGGAGCGAGTTCGGTCTCCGACGAGCGGCGGTCGCCACGGTCGGTCATCGCCGCGGCGTCAACGGCGCGCCGAGCCTCGACCACCCTCAATGGAAGCCGACCTCCTGCGGGTGGTGACGTGAGCTCATCTGTCGGTCCGCTCAGCTGGGCGTTGCCTGCCTCTGTGTGTCGCCGCTCCGCCGTCTCGACCGGTTCCACGTCGCTCGCGCTGCCGTTGGGATGGACCACCAGACGGGTCTGGCCCGCTTCATCGATGGCCAGCGCACGCACCGCGCGCCCCAGCGGAGTCGCGACCCGGCGGGCGACCTCATGCACCGCAACCGCGTACCTGTCAGCACCCGCCTCGCAAGCGACGGGGGAACCGTTCACAGCGACCGCGTCACCTCGGACATCGATCAACGCCATCGGGTGCGCGGCAGGCCCGAGCTGCTCGCTCATGGTGCCCCTCCGTCGAGCTCGACAAGCAGCTGACGGGCGGGACAAGGTGTCTCATCCTCGACCAGGTGAGACGACGGGCCGCGACGAATGCAGCGGGCTGTTGACGATGCCGCCGAAGATCGAGCGCGCGGGCGGCGTGCCCCCCAGATGCCCCCGCGCAGCCCCCAACGAACCTCAACGTCCGTGACCCCGGCGGCTGAGACGAGACTGAGCCGTGAAGCCACTCCAGGGAGCGGTTGGGATGCCGCTGTCTCGTAATGAATAGGTCATCGGTTCGATTCCGATAGGCGGCTCCAAGCAAGACCGCAGGTCAGGGGCCAGATCCCAGATCCGGCGCCTCGCCGTTCGCGGCCGAGACCGTGCCCCCGGGTCTCCCCTCGGTCATCGGGCCTGTCGAGACGTGCGGCCGCGTCCCAGAGGTGGGAGGCGACCTCGTGGCCGTGGTGATTCACCCGCGCCCGGGGGCATCGAGGGCGCGCTTGACACCCACGGAGTCGGCTAGCAGCGTGCCGGCATGACGACGAATCACCATCCTCCGGGCACCTACGTGGGCATGGGCCTGGTCTTCGGGTCGGGAGCCGGCGCCGCCATCGGCGTGGTCGTCGCAGGCGGCCCGGGGATCGCGCTGGGGGCGGCCTTCGGCGGGGGGCTGGGAATCGTGGCCGGTGCCGTTGGCGACCTCTGGAGCTCGCGGCGTTCAGGTCGTGAGTCAGGGCGCCGATAGTCCGGGCCACGCAGGCCTCAGATCCGTTCCCGCGGCGTGGCGGGGAGGCTGCCTGAGCAGCTCTGCCGGGCTGAACCGTCACGCGCGGGCGTGGCACCCCTCAGATCAGAGCGCGTGCCCCCGGCGGCCGCCCGCCTCGCAACCGGTGCCCACGCACGAGCTGGGTGAGTCCTACACCAGCGTCGCTGAGCGCGAGGCCCCCAGCGAGGAGTCCTGCGATCGGCACCACCCGGGTGGTGCCGGCGAACACGCCGATGTTGATGTTCGAGTCCGGCCAGTACCCGGTCCCCACGCGCTGCTGGGCGCGACGGTGTGGGGGCGCACCCAGGGTCCCGGGGACGGCGAGCAGGTCGTCGTCGTCCACGTCGGCGACGGTCCAGATGCGAGTGCGTCGCCCGCTCACCGCACGCAAGGTCCCCGTCCGGTGGAGCAGCGGGCTGCTTTGGGTCGTGAAGCGCAACCCGTCTGGCCCACCGGTGCCGACTTGTTCAGTAGCCGGGCGCCCGGCCGCAGGCGGGGCTAGTTTCGTCGAGGGCGCCGAGAGCTTCCTGCTCGTGGGCCCTCTAGGCGAACGGGGCCGGTGCTGCGATGTCCGCGATCAAACCGTCGGAAGAAGACCGCGCTCACGCGCCCGTCACCGGCAAGAAGCTCCTTCGGGCCAGCTGGGACCTGCTGAAGCAGGACCGCGAGCTCCTTCTCCTTCCCTTTCTGGGGGCCATCGCCACCGCGGTGGTGGCAGTCGTCCTGTTCGTCCCGGGCTACGGGATCGGATGGCTGGTGGGCGGCGGCGAGGACAACCAGGTGGCCTACTGGGTGGGCCTCGCCCTGGGCACGTACGGCGCGACCGTGGTGGCGATCTTCTTCCAGGCCGCGCTCGTGGTCGGCGCCAACCAGCGCGCGGAGGGACAGGACCCGACCAGGGCCAGCGCCCTCGGGGGTGCCTGGGAGCGCCGGCGGCAGATCTTCTCCTGGGCGGTGCTGAGCACGACCGTGGGCCTCGCCCTGCGCGCGGCCCAGGAGAAGCTGGGCTCGGTCGGCGCGGTCGTCAGCCTCCTCGGCGGGATGGCCTGGGGGATCGCGACCTTCTTGGTCGTCCCGGTTCTCGTGGCTGAGGACGTCTCCCCCATCGATGCGGTGAAACGGTCCTCGTCGGTGCTTCGGGCACGATGGGGCACCAACCTGCGCACCGCCGGCCGGCTCGGACTCCTCGCCCTCCTGCTCTGGGTGCCACCGATCCTGCTCGTCGTCGTCGGAGCCCTGCTCGCGGTGGGCAACGCTGCCCTCGGCTTCGGGTTGATCGTGGTCGGCATCCTCGCCATGATCGTGGTGGGAACCTTGCTCGCCGCGGTCTCGGCATATGCGCGGGCGCTGATCTACCGCTACGCGATGGGGCTCCCGACGCCGGGCATCGACACCGCCGTCCTGGCCGGCGCCTTCCGCACCAAGGGCAAGCGGCGCTGAGGCGGCTCACCAGCAGGCCACACCCCGTGAGCACGGGAGTGCGGTCGACCCGATGACCTCACCCCGACAGGTCTGGTGCCATCGACCTTTCTGCCCAGCCTTGTCAGCCGCATCGGCTCCGCGAATGATGGCGGCATGGACGTCGATCGTCCCCCACGTCGAGTGCAGATCTCTGCCCGCTGTGCCTCCGGGCGCGCGAGGTGGAGTTCGTCCGTGACGGCAGGCATATCGTCGACATCCCCCACGGCACGAGCGGTCGCAAACCGGGAGACCCGTGGCCCTGTCCCCGGTGCGCGCGCTGACCCCTCGTCGGTTCCCGGCTGCGACAGGTCAGACCGCGGTGCCGGCCTGCGGACCGCGCGCTCGCGCCTCGCGCACGGCGACGAGCGCGGCCTGGAGGTCGGAGAGCCACTCGTTCTCCCGGTCCGCCACCAACCCCAGACACCAAGCGACGGCCTCAGACCGCGAGCGCGCCACGCCGGCCTCGACGAGGGTGTCGACGAGCAGCCGCTCGGGCTGACGGAGCCGGGTCATCACGGGCGCGGCCAGGTGCGTGAACAGCTGCTCGACGTCGCCGCAGCGCGCGCCCCACGAGACCTTGCGGCCGAAGCGCGACTCCGCCGCCCGCGCGATCCGGATGCGCTCGGAGCGGGTCTCCTCGCGGTGCTCGCCGATGCGCCGCGTCGCGGAGCCCTCAGGCTCCGCGATCCGGCCCATCACGACGATCTCGTCGCGGTCGATCGTCACGTCCGCGGGCTCGGCGTACAGGCCCTGCGCCTCGGTGCGGAACCAGGCCTCGATGTCGGCGGCGCCGCCGTGGTGGTGGTGGTGGTGGTGGTGGACATACGCAATGACAGCATTACAACGTTACGTGTGCAAGACCTGTCGCTGCGAGACCCCCGCCCCCGACCCGCGCGTCAGCCGCTCGGAGCAGCCGCCGCGTCGCCCGGCATCGAGGCCACCTGGCGTCGCATCGCGAGGCCGGCGGCCAGGAAGACGACGCCCCACAGCAGGGCCGTGAGCCCGATGACCCACGTCAGCGCCACGGCGGCCTGGCCCGGGTTCGCGGCGAAGAGGATGCCGGCGAGGACGGAGAGCCCGGCGGCCAGGAGGCCGAGGAGCAGGGACCCCTCGCGACGGCCGAGGAGGGTCGCGGCGATCTCGACCCCGCCGCGGAAGACCAGCCAGATGCCCAGGATCCAGGTCAGGGTGGCCGCGGTGTCGATCGGGCGGGCGAGGGCGAAGAAGGCCACCGCCAGCGAGACCAGGGCGAGCAGCGCGTTGGCGAGGCGCACGCCGGCCCCGCCGCCGCGCAGCGCGGCGGCGATCGCGCCGGCGCCGTCGATCAGGGCCCAGGCCCCGAAGAGCACGACCAGCGCGACCACCGTCGAGATCGGCCAGACCATGGCAAGGATCCCGAAGAGGATGCCGATCACGCCACGGACGACGAGCAGCTTCCACGAGAACTGCCTCATGTCCACGTTGGTGTCCTTTCGTAGGTCACCATCGTGGCCGAGACGGACGCCCCGGCACCGCACACGGCGTCTCGGCGTGTTGCGGGGGCTGGGCCCGGCCGTGCCCGATACTCGGTGCGTGACCGGCCCGCCCGCTAGCGCGTCCGGGTGGGCCTCGCCGTTGCCGCGGGCTCTGATGATCCTGCTCGGCCTGGCGGCAACCGTCGTCACGATCGCGGGCATGCGGTCGGTGGCCGGCATCCTGGCGCCGGCCTTCCTCGCCCTGATGCTGGCGATCGCCGTCGACCCGCTGCGGGGAGCCCTCGCCCGGCGGGGTTTCCCGCGCTGGGTGGGCACGCTGCTCGCCATCCTGGGCGTGTACCTCGGCCTGCTCCTGTTCTGCGCGACGCTCGTGGTCGCGGCCGCCCGGTTCGCCACCCTCATCCCGAGCTACCAGGACGAGCTCGCGAACGTCCTCGACAACGTGCGCACGGTCCTCGACGGCGTCGGTGTCGGCGGCAAGCAGGCGTCCACGGTCCTGGGCCAGTTCGATCTCTCCCGGCTTGCCGGCCTGGCCACCGGGCTGCTCGGCGCCGTGCTGGCGCTGCTGACCAACCTCGCCTTCATCGTCACGCTCGTGCTCTTCATCAGTCTGGACGCGCGGCCCTTCGGCCAGCACCTCGACCGCGTGCGCGGCGAGCACGGCGGATTCGTGGAGGCCCTGCTCTCCTTCGCCCACGGCACACGCCCATACCTGGTGGTCTCGAGGGTGTTCGGCCTCGTGGTCGCGGTCATCGACACCGGGCTGCTCCTGGTGCTGGGGGTGCCCGGCGCCGTTCTGTGGGGGCTGCCTACATCCCCAACATCGGCTTTCCTGTTCGGCCTCGTGCCACCCGTCGTCCTGGCCCTGCTGGAGGGCGGGCCCGGCCTGATGCTCGCCGTGGTGATCGCCTACAGCGTCATCAATGTCGTGATCCAGTCGGTCATCCCGCCCAAGATGGTCGGCGCCGCCGTCGGGATCTCCGCCCGCATCACGTTCCTCTCCCTGGTCGTCTGGGCGTGGATCCTGGGCCCGCTCGGCGCCATCCTCGCCGTGCCGCTGACGCGGCTGGTCAAGGCGCTGCTGGTCTACGTCGACCCCCGTTCGCGCTGGGTCGCGGGTCTGATGGGGGATGGTCGTGTCGCCGACGACGCGGACCCGTCGCCGGCCTGACGAGACCGCGCATGTCCGCCTCGCGAGCCACCGGGCATGGCGACTGCCGACGCTCGTCGTGGAGCGCTCTCGGGTCTGGTCTAGACCGCGGGCCAGCGGCCCGGATGCCCATGGGGGTGTCGCGATCAGCGAGGGATCTGGATGCGCTCCAGCCGACGGCAAGGATTCCGACGACTCGTGTGCGATGGGTTGCGTCGGCCGCCGTGCCGCGTGAACCTGCAGGCAGTGGAAGGGAGCGCTCGCGTCGGCCGCGCTCTCCTTCGTGGCGCTCCACTGGGCCGACCCGACGCGCGGGACGGGAGCCCCCGATGAAGGATCGAGACCCTGTGGAGCGACCCCAGGTCGTGGCGGAGACCGAGTCCCGCGTCCGCGTCCTGGGCTCCCTGGATGCCTTTTCGGCGGCGGACATCGAGGAGGAGTTGGGGAGCCTGGCCGCCGACCGCCCGGTCCTGACCGTGGACCTCAGCGAGGTCGAGCTGCTCACCAGTGGGGGTCTTGCGATGCTGGAGCGGTGCCGGGCCCTGGCCGCCGGGGGCAGGAATCGCATGCTGTTCCACGCTGAGCCGGGCACCCTCGTGCACCGGGTGCTGCAGGTGGCCGAGACGTCCGGACCGGAGCCGGCCCCGCGGGACGCACACCCGGCGGACGGGACCGCCCGCTCGTCGAGGACGGCCAAGCCCCTGGGGCCCCCGAACCCTGAGCCCCCGAATACCGAGCCCCCGAATACCGAGCCCCCGAATACCGAGCCCCCGAACCCCTGAGATCAGAAGCACTTGCCCCAGGTGTTCGGCCAGGCATGGCGCCCGCCCTGCGGGCGATAGGGGCCCCAGCCGTGCCAGGCGACGCGCTTGGCGATCCGGATCTGGGCGCGGCGGGGCGCCTTGTGCGGGAAGCGGCGCCCAGTGGCGCGGACGCCCCCGTAGGCGCGCCAGGTGCTCCGGGAGAACTGGAGCCCCCCGTAGTGACCGTTGCCCGTGTTGATGTGCCACCGATGGGTGGACTCGAAGTGGGCCAGGCAGTCCCAGCGGGTCTTGTGGTGGCCCGGGGCGGCGGCGTCGGCCGAGGGCGCGGGGGCCAGCGTGATGACGAGGGCGGCCACCAGGAGGAGGCTGGTGAGCAGGGCAGGGAGGGGTCGGGTGAGGCGTGCGGGCACGGCGCAGTTCCTTTCCGCGCCTGCGAGGTGAGCTGTCGGGTTGGAGCGAAAAGGTGCTCCGCCACTCTTCGGCCGGCGCGCGCGGTGCGCGCGTCGACCGCGGGTGACCTCACCCCGAGCGGGCGGCCGTCTCGACGGCCGGCACCGCATGGAACGTGGGTCCCCCACTCCTGCCCTGGAGGTCGTGGGTGGTCCTCGGCGGGGCAGGACTCGGCGTCGCCACGGACCGGTTCTTCACTTGTGGTGCCCCCGGGGCACCCGGGGAGCGTGGACAGCCTACGCACGCACGCCCGGCTCGACGAATGGGCGAGCGGAGGACGGGACCAAGGGTCTCTCCGGACATGGACGAAAGGCTCAGGCGCGGGAGCCTCCGCTGCCGGCGGGGTGCGCCTCGCGGGCCGGGGGTGGGGGCCCTACCGAGGGTCGGGAGGATGGGGCCCATGACATCGGACGAGGGCTTGGCGGCGGGCGCATTCATCGACTATCTGGGCCTGGAGCTGACCACGGTCGAGCCCGACCTGGTCGAGGGCACCTGGACCGCGGGGCCACACCTGCACCAGCCGTACGGCATCGTCCACGGCGGCGCCCATTGCGCCGTCGTCGAGACGCTGGCCAGCATCGCCGCGGGGGTCTGGCTCGGCAGCGAGGGCAAGGTGGTGGGGGTGAACAACAACACGGACTTCTACCGCGCCGTGACCGAGGGGGCCATCGCGTCGCGGGCGGACCCCGTGCACCGCGGACGCTCCCAGCAGGTGTGGATCGTGGAGTCCCGCGACGCGCAGGGTCGGCTCGTCGCCCGGGGCCAGGTGCGGCTGCAGAACCTCCGTGGCCAGGCCTGAGGACGACGCCGGCCAGCGCCCGCTCACGCGTCGCGGCGGGACAGCCCGTCGAAGGCCACGGTCTCCACGGCGCGGGCCACGGCCTCGGGGTCGGCGGGGCCGTCCGGCCGGTACCACTCGACGAGCGAGTTGATCATGCCGAAGAGGAGCCGACTGACCAGGTCGGGGTCCACGTCGTCGCGCAGGGTGCCCTCCTCCGCGGCCTCCCGGACCAGTGCCGCCAGTCGCGCGTCGATCCGCCGACGGCGCTCCAGCGCGGCCCGCTCGATCTCGCTGTTGCCCCGCACGCGCAGCAGCAGCGTCACCGCCGGCTGGTGCGAGGCCAGCACGGCGACGCTCTCGTGCAGCACCCGCCGCAGGCGCTCGTGGGCGCTGGCCCCGGGATCCGACTCCGCCTCGGCGATGGCCCGGAGGAGCCCGTCGGTGGCCTCGTCCAGCGCCTGCTCGAGCAGGTGTTCCTTGCTCGGCACGTGGTGGTAGATCGCTGACTTGGACAGCCCCAGGTCGGCGGCCAGGTCGCCCATCGACGTCCCGTCGTAGCCGCGTCGGTTGAACAGGTCGATGGCTCGGCGCAAGACCGTCTCCTGGTCGTAGCCGGGACGGCCGCGGCGCGGTCGCGAAGCGCCGTCGTCCATGCTGTCCACGATCCCACACGACCCGACCCCGCAGGAGGTCAGCGATGAGTGACGAGTCGGTCCATCCCATCCAGGTCGAGCGGCGCGGAGCTGTCGCCACCGTGACCATGCAGCGACCCGAGGCACACAACGCGCTCGATACGGCACTCAAGGTGGCGCTGCGCGATGCGCTCGCCGACGTCGCCGCAGACGACGACGTGCGCGCCGTCGTCCTCACGGGCAGCGGCCGCGCGTTCTGCGTCGGACAGGACCTGGCCGAGCACGCCGCGACGCTGGAGCTCGGCGGGGCTGCGGCGTTCGCCACGGTCGCCGAGCACTACGCACCGATCACCACGTCCCTGCTCACCATGCCCAAGCCGGTGGTCGCCGCCGTCAACGGCACCTGTGTCGGCGCGGGGCTCGGCTTCGCGTTGGCCGCCGACCTGCGGGTGCTGGCCGCGGGCGCGACGCTCGGGACGGCGTTCACCGGCATCGGCCTCACCTGCGACTCGGGTCTCGCCGCGACACTGGCGGCGGCCGTCGGGGCCGCCCGCGCCCGCGAGCTGGTCCTGCTCGCCCCCACCTTCGACGCGGCACAGGCCGCGGCCTGGGGCATCACCGGGCAGGTGGTGCCACCGGACGACGTCGCCACGACGGCCGCCGCCCTCGCCGACCGGCTGGCGGCCGGACCGACACGGGCGTTCGCCGAGTCGAAGGCCCTCCTGGCTGCGGCCCCCGGCGCCCCCCTGGCCGACGTGCTGGCGTGGGAGGGGGAGGCGCAGGTCCGCCTCGGCGACAGTGAGGACCACCGGCGAGCCGTCGCCGCGTTCCTCGCGAAGGAGCGGCCGACGTTCGAGGGTCGCTAGGCCGACCGCCCGGCCCGATACCGCTCAGGTAGGCCGAGGTGCCGGGCTCAGTTCGCCAGACAGAGCTGGGCCGTGCGCTCCATGATCTCCAGCGCCGCCGCGCGGTCGCGCCGCCCCAGCCCGCAGGCCGCCGCCACCCGGACCCGGTGGCCCACGGCGTCCTCGACCTGCCCCAGCACCGCCCGCAGGTGACCCTGGCTGCACCGCTCGTGCACGAACCCGGCGACCAGCGCGCGCGAGGCGCCGGGGGAGAGGCCGCGCAAGGGGGCGTAGGCGTCCGGCTCGCCGGGCGGCGGCTGGTCGCCCGCCGCCAGCGGGACGTGCAGCCACTCCAGCCTGCGGCCGGCGGGCCACGCGTCGACGAGCGCGTTGGCCAGCGTGGTGGGCGGAGCGGAGTCCCGGAGCGAGTAGACCGCCTTGTTGCCCAGGTCCCCGACGCACAGGTGCACCCCCCAGCGGGTGTCGGGCGGGGACCGACGGATCAGGTCGAGCGCCCCGGACGCCAGACGCGCGGCGGCGACGCGCCGCAGCGGTCGGGGAGTCCTCGCCAGCAGCACGAGCTCGGCGGGCATCTCCACCTGGAAGACCACGTCGTGCTCCGCGGCGGCGCTGATCCGTCGGACCTGATCGGCGGTGGCCTCGGTGAAGGCGTCCCGGTGGCGGATCGGTCCGGCGGGTCCGAGCGCGGACATCGCCATGTCGAGCGGGGACGCGACCCCCACCTGGAACGGGGGCGGACGCGACGCGTGCTGCAGGAGCGCGTCGTAGGTCCCTCGGCTGGTCTCCCATGCCTCCACGTAGCCGAGCGGGAGGTCGTCGGGGCGCAGCGCGTGCCCTCGGCGCACGGCAAGACGGGGGCTCGCGTCGTAGTCCGACCCGTCGCCCTCGCGGGTGACGCGGAGAGCCGGCACAGCGCGCATCCTCTCGACCGTGCTCGCGATCCCGTTGCGGCGTTCCCCGGTCTCGCCGTCCGGCAGGGCCACCAGATAGGGCCCCAGCGTGTCCAGGGCCAGGCTCATGGCCTCGCGGGCGGACCCGCCCGGAACGCTTCCGAGGAGCAGGGCCCGCCGCGGACCCGGCATTCCCGCTCCGGAGGCGTGCTCGTTCGTCATCCTCCCCCTCGTGGCACCGGCGGCGTCGTCGCCGCCGTGGCGCCGGCAACCACTCCAGCACTCGCGTGGTGCGCCCACAACCCCGGCGCCGGCGAAGGTCGAGCACGCCTGCATCCCCGGGCCCGGGAGACGCCCCGCTGCGGACGGCCTCGAGCGGAATTCACTCTTGGGGGTGAACCGCCTGTAGAAGGCTTGTAGAAACTTTGCGGGTGCTTGACCATTCAAGGGGGAGGAAGGGTGATGACGTCGCGGATGCTCGAGCACGCACCTGCCACCATGGTCGACCTGCCGTCGCTCCCCCTCGACCCCGACGTGATCACCCATGCCGAGCGGGCCCGCATCACCTCTCGCTGCTACGAGCTCGTCGATAGCGCCGGGCCCTCCGAGCGCGAGGAGGCCGTGCGTCGGGTCGTGCTGGTCAACATGCGCGTCGCCCGGGCCGTGGCCCATCGCTACCGGAACCGCGGGGTGCCCGCCGAGGACCTCGAGCAGATCGCGTACGTCGCTCTCGTGCGCGTCGCGCACACCTTCGACCCCGCGCAGGGCAAGGACTTCCTGGCCTTCGCGCTCCCCAGCATCACCGGCGAGCTGCGCCGGCACTTCCGTGACCACGGCTGGATCATCCGTCCGCCGCGCCCCGTGCAGCGGGCTCACGGCCTGCTCCTGGAGGAGCGCCCGGACCTGGAGCGCTGCTCCGCGGACGTCGTACGCGACCTGGCCAGGCGCACCGGCGAGGAGGAGGACGTGGTCGCGGAGGCGATCCGGTTGCGGGCGCAGATGAAGCCCGTGTCACTGGACCACCTCGGCGGGAGCGGCGGGGACCTGTCCGGCGCCACCGAGATCCACGACGAGCGACTGGACTTCGGGCCGAGCTCGGAGGCTCGTCTCCTGCTGGGCGCCGCGGCCCGCCACCTCTCGCCCGGCGAACGACGCCTGCTGGGGTGGCGCTTCGTCGACGAGCTCAGCCAGCGCGAGATCGCCGCACGACTGGAGACCTCCCAGGTCAGCGTGTCGCGGATGCTGGCGCGGGTGCTCGGTCGCCTGCGCGAGAAGCTCGGCACCGCCGCCTGAGTCGCGCGCCGCGCGACCACTCCCCCAGGGGTGCCGCGCGGGGGCGCGGGCGGGTGGCCTCAGGGGTGTGCCGGGGATCTGCTCCCGGTCTGTCGCAGCGTGTCGGGTCGGAACCCGTGGTCGACGCCCCACAGGGCGGCGCGGGTGCGGCTGTCCACGCCGATCTTCTGGAAGAGCACCCGCAGGTGCGTCTTGACCGTGTTCAGGCCGATGAACGCGCGCTCGGCTATCTCCTGGTTGCTCAGGCCCTGACACAGCAGCGCCAGTACCTCGGCCTCGCGGGCACTGAGGCCGTGCTCGGCCCCCGGCCAGGTCCCGAAGGTGTCGCCCTCCGGCATCTCGCCCATCGAGGGGGTGACCCGCGTGCCCGCGACGACCCGCTCGAGCGCCAGCACCAGGGCTGCGCCGTCGACGCCCTTCGAGACGTACCCCCGGGCCCCGGCGTCCAGGGCGGCGTCCACCAACGCCGGCTGGGTGTTCCAGCTGAACACCACGACCGGCGGCGACCCGACGCCGTGCCCGAGCACGGAGTCGAGGTCCATGTTCTCCCCCTGAGCCTGGCCGAACGAGTCGTAGAGCACGACGTCGACCTCGCTGATGACCGGCAGCCGGCTGTCGAGCTCGACCACGACCACCCGGTCGGAGAAGGGCTCCAGCACCCTTGCCAGTCCGGCGACGACCAACGCGTAGTCGTTGGCGATGGCAACGCGAAGCGGGGGCGAGGTCATGGGGTGAGCCTAGTGCGTCGGACGGGCGGCGTCGGGTGGCCCGGGAAACGCCCGCGTGAGTGGCCCGTGCGGGTGGCCCGTGCGGGTGGCCCGTGCGGGTGACCGGGGCGACCACCCTCTAGCGTCGGGACATGCCCACCACCGAAGCCGACGTCTTTCCCTTCCGCTTCGCGCCGCGCTACCGGGTCGCCGGTCTGGTGTTCGGGGTGACCCCGCGCACCGCGCGCGTGCGCCTCACCAAAGGTGAGCTGCGGGTGCGCTACGGCCCTTGGCGGCTGCGCACGCCCCTGGACAACGTCAGCCGCGCGCAGCGCAGCGGTGGCTTCCTCTTCATCAAGACCGCCGGCCCCGCACGCCTCTCCCTCGCCGACCGCGGCGTCAGCTTCACGACGAACCCCGACGACGCGGTCTGCCTGAGCTTCCGGGAGCCGGTGCCGGCGATCGACCCCTTCGGGACGATCCGGCACCCGGGCGCCACGCTCTCCCTGGCCGACCCCGACGGCTTCCTGCGCCGTCTCGGCGAGCTCGGCGTGCCCACCGGGATCGGGTGAGCGGGGGGTCAGCCGCCGAAGAGCGCCTCGAGCGCCCGGTTGAACGCGGGCAGGTCGTCGGGTGTCCGGCTGGTCGCCAGCATCCAGTCGTTGGCCGGGCACACGTGGACCTCCTCGTCGACCCAGTGGCCCCCCGCGTTCGTGATGTCGGTGCGCAGGCTGGGGTAGCTCGTCAGCGTCTTGCCCGGCAGGACCCCGGCCTCCACGAGGGTCCAGGGCGCGTGGCAGATCGCGGCCACGGGCTTGCCAGCCTCGGCGAACGCGCGGACGAACGCGACGGCGTCCGCATCGAGCCGCAGGCTGTCGGCGTTGGTGGTGCCCCCGGGCAGCACCAACCCCTCGTAGTCGTCTGCGCTCGCATCCGAGACCGCCACCCCGGCGCGGAAGACGCCGGCCTCGTGGACGTCGCCGGTCATCGCCTGGACCGTGCCCGCCTCGGGGGCCAGCAGCGCAAGGGCCGCGCCCAGGGCCTCCAGCGCGTTCCAGGGCTGCTCGAGCTCGGGCTGCTCCACTCCCGAGTTCGCGGACAGGAACGCGATTCTCTTGCCGTCCAGTGCTCCGGTCATGGTCTTCCTCTCCCAATGGGTCTCTCGGTCCGGGTGGCTCTTCTCGTGCTGGTCGTGCCTCCGTCCTACGCCTGCGCCTGTTGGGCTCGTTCGTGCGGGTGAGCAGTCGCAGGGCGGCGCCACCGCGCCGGCTTCGCGCCCCAGGGCCTAGGGTCCTGCTCCATGACGCACCTGCATCGCGAGGGCACCTTCACCGGCTCGGCCGGCGCCGCCATGGCGTGGCGGGCCTGGCTGCCCGCGCAGCCCGAGGCCGTCCTGGTCCTCGCCCACGGCCTGCACGAGCACGCCGGTCGGTATGCGCACGTGGCCGAGCGGCTCAACGCCGCCGGCTACGCCGTGTACGCCGTCGACCACCACGGGCACGGCCGCTCCGGGGGCGCCAGAGCCGACATCGGCTCGATGTCCGGGGTCCTGGAGGACTTCGACCAGCTGCGCCGCTCCGCCGAGGAGGCGCACCCCGGCCTGCCGGTCTTCGTGCTGGGGCACAGCCTCGGCGGCCTGATCGCGATCGAGTACGTGATCCGCTACGGCCAGGAGGGGCTCGCGGGGCTGGCGGTCTCGGGTGCCGCGGTGGACGTCTCGAGCGCCGGACGGGCGCAGACGCTCCTGGCCCCGGTGCTCGGCCGACTCGTGCCGCACCTCGGTGTGCTCCTGATCGGCTCGGAGAACGTCAGCCGGGACCCCGAGGTGGTCCGCGACTACGAGCAGGACCCGCTGAACCACAACGGGAAGGTGCTCGCCCGCACGGGCGCCGAGATGATCCAGGCCGTCCGGGACGCAGTGCGACGGATGCCCGAGATCACGCTGCCGGTGCTGGCGATGCACGGCACGGCCGACCGGGTGGTGCCGCCCGCCGCGTCCCAGCTGGTGCACGACTCGGTGTCCTCGCCGGACAAGACGCTGAAGACCTACGACGGCCTCTTCCACGAGATCTTCAACGAGCCCGAGCGCGACGCCGTGCTCGACGACCTCATCGGCTGGCTGGACGCGCGCCGCTGACGGCAGCGAGCTCAGCCGCGGTCCTGCGCGAGGTCGACGGCGACGGCCAGGGCATTGACAGCGGCCCAGCCCAGCGTCACGCCGAGCACCTTGCGACGCACGCCCTCGTCCTCGACCTGGGTCAGCAGGATCGCGCAGTCCGAGAGGTCGAAGGACAGCCGCGCCGTCATGCACGCGGACACGACGCGGCGCTCGCCCAGCAGGGCCAGCGTGCCGACGGCGATCTCGCGGGCCCCGAACACCATGGCCAGCGTCCGCAGGGCGCTGGTGTCCTCGGCCTCCAGCCCGGAGGCGAGGTGGTCGGGCTTGGCCAGGGCGAAGACACCGTAGCCGGCGCTGGCGGCTGCGACGAGGCGGGACCAGCGCCGGGTGGACAGGCGGCTGCGGGAGGGGGGCCTCGACAGGGTGCTCATGCCTCCCATTGACGCCTACGGCTGGTCGCCCGGCTCACCCGTCCGGCCTCACTCCAGCGGAGGGTGGGGTCGTCGCCCGGTCTGCTCGAAGCGCCGGATGTCGTCGAGCAGCACGTCGGCGAGCAGAGGGGCCGAGTCGCGGTGCTCCCAGATGGTCTCGCGCAGGTCGGCGACCATCCCGCGGGCCTCGGCGGCCTCGCTCCGGGCGTCGGTGAGCTCGGCGGCGCCGCCCGGCGCGGCGTTTCGGCCGAGCAGGATGCCGAGGCCGACGCCCCCGGCGGCGAGCAGGAAAGCGAGCAGCGGCAGCACTCCGGGAGACTACCTCGGGACCGGGGCCCGCAGGGATCCTCGCGGGTGGCTACGCCGACCCCGGATGCAGCGCGTGGCGCAGGTCGGCGTATGCCGACCGCACCCGCTCGCCGCCCGCGGGATCGTCCGGGTCGATGCGCACCGGGTCACCCAGGCTCCACGCGGGTGCCTCGCGGACCGATCGCCTCTCCTGCGCCGCGAGGCAGAGCGCCGCCTGGCGCGCGGCCCCGATCGCCACGCACTCCGCCGGCGCCCGGCGTCGCCGCCTCCGCGGGGCGATCGAGGCCCGGCGTTGAGCGTGCACACCAGCGGTAGGAACCCCCCGGTCGCGTCGGCGTAGCCGGCGACGAACCCGCGGGGATCCGCGGTCGGCCGGTCGTGGGGGAGCGAAGACCGTGCCGCTGGTGCCGAGCGACACGACGGCGTCCCCAGGGCCGAGCCCGAGCCCCAGGGCAGCCCCCATGTGGTCGCCGGTGCCGGCCCTGACCAGCATCTGGGGGCCCGCGGCGACGACGCCCGCGGGCTCGGTGGGGCCGAGGACCCGCGGCAGCAGCGGGGTGCTGCCCAGCGCCCGCTCCAGGAGGTCGTGGCGGTACTCGCCGGTGGTGGGGGAGAAGTAGCAGGTGCCGGACGCGTCGCCGCCCGGCGGCGGACGGCTCGCGCCTCGACGCCGTCGAGCAGCCCGCCGGCGCCCGCCTTCCCAGGGCGGACCACCACGCCTCCGGGTCCACCTCGGTGCCCTCGACGTGAGGGGCGCGGCCCTCGCGCACGACCGCGCCGGTCTGCGCGTCGCAGACGACGACCTTGGTGGCCCGGGTGGAGGAGTCGACCCCGGCGACAAGACGGGTCATGGGAGCAGGCACACCTTCCCCGCCGCCACCGCGTCGGCGACCCGGTAGGCCTCCGCCGCCTCGTCGAGCGCGAACCGGTGGGTCACCGTGACCTCGGGGCGCAGGCCCCAACGGTCGAGGTTCCGCACCAGCTCCTCCATCTGCCGGATCGAGCCGACCCAGGAGGCGTGCAGGGTGAGCGGGTGGTGGATCGGCACCTCCGAGGCGGCCACCTCGAGCATGCCGCCCTCGCCCACGAGGGCGCACCGTCCCCAGCTGTCCAGCGCCCGCAGCGCCACCGCGCGCCCGGCCGACGCCCCGGAGGCGTCCAGCAGCGCCGTCGTGAACCCTCCCGCCCGTTGCCGCAGGCCCGGCACCGGGTCCTCGTCGCCGACGACGACGCCGTCGTCGAGAAGCCGGAGATCCCGGGCGAGGGCGACGCGCTCCGGGGAGGGATCCGTCCCGGCGACCCAGGTGGCGCCCATGGCGCGGCCCAGCATGGCGGCAGCGAGCCCGACGGGTCCGAGCCCGGTCACGAGCAGCCGGTCGCGCCCCGAGACGTCGAGCCGGAGCAGGCCGCCGTACGCCGTCCCGAAGCCGCAGGCGACGAGGGCGCCGTCGATGTAGGACAGCGAGTCCGGCAGCCGCACGAGGCTCCTCTCCTCGGCCAACAGGTACGGCGCGTGCCCGCCGTCGCGCTGCCAGCCGTGGGCGGCCCGGCGCTCGTCGGTGCAGCCGACCTCGAAGCCGCGGCGGCACTCGTCGCACTGACCGCAGCCCGCGATGTGGTAGACGGCGACGCGGTCACCGGGGGCGACGCGCACGCAGCCGGGCCCGACGGCCAGCACCTCCCCGGCGGGCTCGTGCCCCGCGATGACGCCCCGGTAGGCCTCCGCCCCGGTCCCGAGGTGCTCGCGGTAGATGGCCCGGATGTCGCTGCCGCAGATGGAGGACGCACGCATCGCCAGCAGCACCTGCCCGTGCCCCGGCTCGGGCACGGGCCGCTCCGCCGTGTCCACCCGGCTGCCGCCCGGGAGGACCACCCCGGTCATCGTTGCGGGCCGCGTCTCCGCGACGGCCGCCGCGCTCACGCCGGGTCGTCCTGCCAGGTCCGCAGGGTCTCCTCGGCTCCCGCGCGGTGCAGCAGGTCCAGCCCCTCCAGGTAGGGCGTCGTGAAGCCCGGTTCGTCGACCAGGTCACCGAAGAGGTCCGGGTCGCGCAGGAACGCCAGCGGGTCCTCCGACTGCTGCCGCGCGCGCTCCATCACCTGGTCCTTGCGCCGGTCCACCACCTCGATCGGCTCGCCCTGCTCGTCGACGCCCTCGGCGTACCGCGCCCACGAGGCGACGACCAGTGCCGAGCGGCGCACGTCGCCGTCGGCGGCGAGGCGCTCGCGCACCACCGGCAGCAGCCACTGCGGGATCCGGTCGGAGCTCTCGGCGCACAGCCGCGCCAGCGTGTCGCGGATCTCGGGGTTGGCGAAGCGGTCGATCAGCTGCTGGCGGTACGCCGCGAGGTCGACGCCCGGCACCGGCGGCAGGGTCGGCGAGCCCTCGTGCTCCATGTAGCCGAGCAGGAAGTCGGTGAAGAGCGGCTCGGCGCACACCTCGTGGGCGTAGCGGTGGCCGGCGAGGTAGCCGAGGTAGGCGAGCGCCTGGTGCGAGGCGTTGAGCAGCCGCAGCTTCATCAGCTCATACGGCGTCACGTCCTCGACGACCTGGACGCCGACGTCCTCGAAGGGCGGCCGGCCGGCGGGGAAGTGCTCCTCCAGTGCCCACTGCGAGAACGGCTCGCACACCACCGGCCAGCCGTCCTCGATCCCGAAGGACTCGGCCAGGTGGGCGCGATCGGCATCGGTCGTGACCGGCGTGATCCGGTCGACCATGGAGTTCGGGAAGGCCACCTCCCCGTCGATCCACGCGGCCAGCTCGGGATCGCGCAGCGTCGCGAAGCCGACCAGCATCCGGTGTGCCACGTCGCCGTTGCCCCGGATGTTGTCGCAGGACATGACGGTGAAGGGCGGCACCCCCGCGGCGCGCCGGCGGGCCAGCGCCTCGGTGAGGAACCCGAACGCCGTGCTCGGTTCGCCCGGTCGCTCCAGGTCGCCCTGGATCGCCGGGTCGGAGGCGTCGAACTCGCCGGTCACCTGGTGGACGTGCCAGCCGCCCTCGGTGACGGTCAGCGAGACGATCCGGGTGGCCGGGTCGGCCATGCGGTCCAGCACGTCGGCGGCCCGCTCCGGAGCGTAGAGGTAGTCCACCATCGACCCGACCACGCGCGGCTCCAGGTGGCCGTCCGGATGCTTGACCACGAGCGTGTAGAGGAAGTCCTGGGCTCCCAGCACCTCCGCCATCCGTGCGTCCCCCGGCATCAGCCCGACGCCGACGATGCCCCAGTCCAGGGCCTCGCCGCGCTCCATCAGCTCGTCGAGGTACATCGCCTGGTGCGCGCGGTGGAAGCCGCCGACGCCGATGTGCACGACGCCCGGGGTCACCGCCGCGCGGTCGTACGTGGGCACCGGGACCCGCCCGGCGAGAGTCCGCGAGGGTGGCGGAGCCCAACAGGGTCCGCTGGGCGGTGCCAGGCCGAGGACCCCGTGGCGCGGCTGCCGGTCACTTGACGGCTCCCAGGGACAGGCCGCGGACCAGCTTGTCCTGCGCGGCCCAGCCGGCGATCAGCACCGGCAGGGAGACGATCACCGAGGCCGCGCAGAGGCTGGCGAGGAACAGGCCCTGGCTGCTGATGAAACCGACCAGGAAGATCGGCGCGGTGCTGGCTGTGGTGGCCGTCAGGTTCACCGCGAACATGAACTCGTTCCAGCTGAAGATGAAGCAGATCAGCGAGGTCGCCGCGATGCCCGGGGCGATCAGCGGGACGACGATCGTCGACATCACGCGCAGGAACGAGGCGCCGTCCACCTCGGCGGCCTCGAGGATCTCCTTGGGCACCTCGGCCAGGAACGACTGCATCATCCACACGGCGATGGGCATGTTCATGCCGGCGTAGAGGATCACCAGCGTGTAGATGTTGTCGAGCATCCCGGCCTTCTGCACCAGCAGGTAGATCGGCAGCAGCGCCGCGATCAGCGGCAGGAACTTGGTGGAGAGGAAGAAGAACATGTAGTCGGTCCACTTCTCCACCGGCCGGATCGACAGCGCATACGCTGCGGGGATCGCGAGCACGAGCACGAGGAGCGTCGAGATGACGCTCGCCATCGCGGAGTTGATCAGGTAGCTCGACGCACCGCGGTCGAAGACGTTCGCGAAGTTGTCGAGCGTCAGCGGCGCGAAGATCGCGGGCGGGTTCGCGGCCGCGTCGGCCTCGGTGTGGAAGGCCGTGAGCACCATCCAGGCCACCGGCGCGAAGAAGATGAGCGTGACGATCCAGCTCACGGTCGCCCAGCGCCAGCTGCCGTACTCGGGGTCGTCCGGCCGACGTCCCGGCCGGCGGCGCTTGCGCGGTGTCGACCCGCCGGCGGCATCGTCGCGGGGCGGACGGGAGTCCTCCGACTCCCCGGGCGGGGTGACGGTGGTGTCCTTGTCGGGGCGGGTGGGGGAGGAGGTGGAAGTCATTTGGCGTGCTCCTCGGTGAACAGCGACGACACGACGCGCAGCGCGAACGTCGCGATGATCAGGGATGCGACGACGGTGACGACGCCGGCCGCAGCGGCTTCCCCGTACTCGTACTTGCGGAACAGGGTCAGGTAGATCTCGTAGGGCAGGTTCGTCGTGGCCGAGCCGGGGCCGCCCTGGGTGATGGTGTAGATCGCGTCGAACGTCTGCAGGACGAAGATCGACCCGAGCACGGCGGAGAGCTCGATGTAGCGCCGCAGGTGCGGCAGCGTGATGAAGCGGAAGGTCTGCATCGCGGTCGCCCGGTCCAGGCGCGCCGCCTCCAGCACGTCGCTGCTCTGCGCCTGCAGACCCGCCAGGATGATGAGCATCATGAAGGGCGTCCACTGCCAGACGAGCGTGGCGACGACCGCCGCCATCGGGGCCGAGGAGATCCACTCGATCACGGGGCCCTGCTCGGCGCCGAAGAGCTGCCAGATCCAGTTCAGGATGCCGTTGAAGAGGCCGAACTCGGGGTTGTAGAGCGCGTGCTTCCACAGCAGTGCCGTGGCCACCGGCATCACCAGGAAGGGGGCGATCAGCAGGGTTCGGCAGATGCCGCGGCCCGGGAACTTCTTGTCCAGGAGAACCGCGATGGCGAGCCCGATGACGACGCTGATCACGACCACCGAGGTCGTGAGCACCACCGTGTTGACGACGGCATCGCGCAGGCGGGAGTCGGTGAACACCGTGGCGTAGTTCTCAAAGCCGGCGAACGAGGTGTAGTTGCCCATGCCCAGGAAGTTCTTGTCGCCCGGCTGGAGCGCGTTCCAGTTCAGCATCGAGAGGGCGATCGTCATCAGGAACGGGATCTGCGTGACGATGATGGTGAAGATCAGGGCGGGCATCAGGGGCGCCCGGCGACGCCACTTTTCCTTGGTCGTGCGCTGGTAGTCCTTGCGTTGGGGCATCGGCTGGGCCGGTGCCTCAGCGGTCGCGCTCATGGTTCCTCCGACTCATGGTTTCTCCGACTCATGGTTCCTATGAGGAGTGCTGGTGCGGCCCGGGCGCGGGGCGGTGGCCGCCCCGCGCCCGGGCCCGTCTCACTGGTAGTTGGCGGCCACGTCCTCGGCCAGCTTCTGGCCGCGCTTGAGTGCCGAATCGACGCTCCGCTGGCCGGCGATCGCGGCAGCGATGTCCTGGGAGACCTTCGTCCCGAGGTCGGCGAACTCCGGGATGCCGACGAACTGGACGCCGACGGTCGGCCGCGGCTGCACGCCCGGGTCGGTCGGGTCCGTCTCCTCGATCGCCTGCAGCGTCAGCTCACCGAAGCCCTGGGAGGCTTCCTGGTACTCGGGGATCTCGTAGGTGCTCTCGCGCTTGCCGGCGGGGACGCTGGCCCAGCCGAGCTCCTCCCCGACGGTCTCCTCGTACTCCTTGGAGGTCGCCCACTTCATGAACTCGGCGGCCGTGTCGGGGTTCTGGGTCGACGTGGGCATGGCCCACGACCAGGTCCACAGCCAGCCGGAGGAGTCGGTCTCCTTGACCGGGGCGAACGCGTAGCCGACCTTGCCCGCGACGTTGCTGACGTTCGGGTCCTCGAGCGACCCGGCGGCCGAGGTGGCGTCGTACCACATCGCGACCTTGCTCTGGCTCATCGCGTTGAGGCACTCGGTGAAGCCGGCCTGGGCGGCGCCCGCCTCGCCGTGCTTGTTGATCAGGTCGACGTAGAACGTGACCGCCTCGGTGAACTCGGGGGCGTCCACCTTGGCCTCCCAGTCCTCGGTGAACCAGGTGCCGCCGAAGGTGTTCACGACGGTGGTGAGCGGGGCGAACATCTCACCCCAGCCGGGCAGGCCGCGCAGGCAGATGCCAGCCATGCCGGGCCGGGCGCCGTCGACCTGGGCGGCGAGCTTGGCGACCTGCGCCCAGGTCGGCCGCTCGGGCATCGACAGCCCCTGCTGCTTGAAGATGTCCTTGCGGTACATCGTGAAGGAGGACTCCCCGTAGAACGGCAGGGCATAGAGCGTGCCGTCGTCGCCCGAGAGCGACTCCACCATGGGCTCCAGCAGGTCGTCGACGTCGTACTCCTCGTCGTCCTGGACGTATTCGTCGAGGGGCTGGAGCCAGTCGTTCGCGGCCCAGATCGGGACCTCGTACGCGCCGACGGAGACCACGTCGTACTGGCCGCCCTGGGTCGCCACGTCCTGGGTGACCTTGTCCCGCAGCTCGTTCTCCGGGAGAACGGTGTAGTTCACCGTGATCCCGGTGTCGGCCGTGAACGTGTCCTCGGTGAGCTTCTCGATGTCCTTCATCTGCGGGTTGCCGACCATGAGCACGCTGACGGAGTCGGATCCCGACGCGCCACCCCCGGCTCCGGCGCAGCCCGCCAGGGCCAGGCTCGCCGCGAGGGGCGTGACCGCGATTGCTGCCAATCGCTTCTTCTTGATGCTCACTGCGACCTCCGTCGTCTCAGGGTCTGGCCGGCCACGGGCGTGCCCGGCCTCCCGACCGCCCGGGGCGGTCGGCTGGTGCGTGGTGTGCTGCGCCCCTCAGGCACGAACCACCTGGGGCCCGAGCGCGGCATAGCGGTGCGCCGCGCTCGTCGCGAGGCTGGTGTCGGTCACCAGGGCCTCGAAATCGGTGATGTCGGCGAAGCGGCAGAAGCTCGAGACCCCGAACTTCTTGGCGGTGCCCACGAAGATCCGCCGTCGCGATCGCTCCATGACGAGCCCCTTGACCGCGGCGACCGCCGGGTCAGGAGTGGTGAGCCCCTGCTCGCGGGTGATGCCGTTGGCGCCCATGAAGGCAAGGTCGATGAACAGGTCGCCGAGCATGCGGTTGGCCCAGTGATCGACCGTGGCCATGGTCCGCGGGCGCAGCCGCCCGCCGAGCAGCAGCACACTGATGTTCGGCTGTTCCGCCACGGCCAGGGCGGCCAGCAGCGAGCTGGTCACCACCGTGACCGGCGTGTCGGGGCGCAGGGCCTCCGCGACGACCATCGGGGTGATGCCCTCGTCGATGTAGACCGTCTCGGCGACGTCGAGGCGGGCGGCGGCGGCCGCCCCGATGCGGCGCTTCTCGGTGATCAGGCTCGCCGATCGTTGTGCGACGGTGGACTCGAAGCCGGCGCTCTCGACCGGATAGGCGCCCCCGTGGACCCGCTGGACGACGCCGCGGTCGGCGAGGGTCCGGAGGTCGCGGCGCACCGTCTCGGGTGCCACGCCGAGCTCGTCGGCGAGCGGTCCCACGTCGACGCGACCCGAGGAGCGGGCGAGGTCGAGGATCTGCCGCTGCCGCCTGATGGCCTCCACGCCGTCACCTCCTTCGCGACGCCGCCGCCCACCGCCGCCATGCCGCTCCGGCGGAGACGCCGGGGCGGTGTCACGGTGCGCTGTGACCTCGCTCACGTGCTCATCCTGCCGGGCGAGGGCCCGAGTGGGCCAGTCCGGGTGGCAGCGGGCACGCGTCCGAGTCCGTACGATTCGCCACCGGCCTATGAGCGCGCTAGAGGAGCACCCACCGCCGCGCGTGCCCACATCCGATCGGGGAGGCGCCGTTTGGTGCCCGATCGGGCGTCGCCGACACGTGGCCCCGGGCACGCAGGGTGTGCCGATTCAGCGCTTGCCGTCCGCCCGGAACGCCACCCACGCGTCGCTCATCCGGTCGGCCTGGCCGGGCGTGAACTCATACATGCAGGCGTCGTCGACATAGTCCATGAAGTTGTGCACCGGGTCCAAGCCCGGGGCCGGGCAGGTGTCCGCGCCGACCGGGCAACGGAACTGCGGCTCGGCCTCGGCGGGGGTGTCCGCGACCCCGTCGCCCTCCTCGGAGCAGCCGCCCTCGAAGGTGTGCTCCAGCGCCAGCCAGTGACCCGTCTCGTGCACGAGTGTGTCGCCCTCGCCGTACGGTCCGGCGTATCCACCCGGCAGCGTCCCGTCCAGCATCACCACGCCGTCGAGGTAGAGCGGGCCCTTCTTCGAGGACGGGAAGTACGAGAAGCCGAGCAGCCCGCCCTCGAGCCCGGTGACGTAGACGTTGAGCGTGCGGGCGTCACCGCGGTACAGCGCCTTCTTCATCTTCTTCTCCTCCTTGCCGGGGGAGAGAACGGCCCAGTCCTCGTTCGCGGTCCACGTGGTCTGGACCAGGTCGAACCGGAACGGCGTGTCGGTGCCGCCGGTGTCCGCGGCGTCGACGTCCTGCGCGGTCGCACCGGAGTAGGCGCCGTTGAGCACGGCCATCTGGGCGGCCACCTGGTCCTCGAGCCGGCTGCGTTCCGCGCCGGCCGGGGGTTCGGCCGTGATGACGTGGAACACCGTCTCCACGACGACGGACCCGTCGGCCAGGGCTGGGGCATCGGGGATGGTGGCGTACTTCTTGGCCTCATTCTGCGCATACGCCGGCGGTTCGGGCTGCTTGGCCCCGGGTCTGACGCGCGCCGACCAACCGGGGACCTCGTCCTCGCACTCCTGCACCGCGGGCGAGAACGGGGCCGCGGGCGAGGACGGGGCCGCGCCCGCGACGGGCGCGACGGTGCTGGAGCTGGTGAGCGCGGCGAACAGCGGCACGGCCAGCACGGCGACGGCGAGACGGGCGGTGCGGGGTCCGGCATGGCGGGTCACGAGAAGATGCCTCCGAGAGAACGGGGTACGGCGTGGTCTCCGAACGCGTCGCCCGGCCTATTGAGGGAACCGGGCGGCGCCGGCCCGTGTCCGGGGCTTTACCTGCTCGATACCCAAGCGTGACCCGCGCGCGAGATGGCTCCGGTCGGCTCCGGGGTGGGTTCAGCGGGACAGCGACCGGGCGATCACGTCGTTGGCCGCGCGCTGGAAGCCGCTGACGACTGCCTCGAGGGTCAGCTGCCGCAGCCGGGAGATCGTCTGCTCGAGGCGAGCGGCCTCCTCGGGCGCATGCTCCTGGCGACGGTAGGGCTCGAGGATCTCGGTGTGCAGGATCCCCGTCAGATCTTCGGCCAGGGACTCCATGTGCGCGCGGATCGAGGCGGACGCGGCGGCCATGCTCCCTTCGGGGAGCTCGAGGTCGAGCAGCTCCACGCCCACCGACAGGTTCGGCAGGGCCGCGTAGCCGGCCTCGTCACGCTCCAGGGTGCCCATCGTCTCCAGCAGGTCGACGTCACGATCGCTCAGCGACCGGCCGGCCCGGCGCTCGAGCTCGCGCCGCGAGATCCTCTCGCGGGGCCGGGGACTCCACGACGTGAGCATCGCCCGCTGCAGCGCGAGCGTCTCGACGCCGGCGTCGTCCGGGACGCGGGCGAGAAAGCGCTCGATCGCCTGGAGCGTGAAACCGTGGTCCTGAAGGGCCCGCACAAGCTCGAGCCGGGCCCGGTGCACGCCGTCGTACCACGCGACCCGACCCCGGCGGAGGGGGGCGGGCAGCAGCCCGAGGCTGGCGTAGTAGCGCGTCGTGCGGACGGTGACCCCGACCGCGGCCGAGAGCTCGTCGATCGTGAGGAGGTCGTCGTCCCGCTGCGCTGCCTCGGCCGTCACGGCCGTCACGCTAACACTTGAATTGTGACAGTGACGCTGTGAAGGTGGGTCGCATGACCGGCCTCCCCGCTCGGCCCACGTCCATCTACTCCGAGGAGCACGAGGACTTCCGCCGGGTGGCTCGCGCCTTCATGGACAAGGAGGTCGTGCCCCACCACCAGCAGTGGGAGGCCGACGGTCAGGTCAGCCGCGCGGTGTGGCGCCAGGCCGGGGCGACGGGCCTGCTCTGCTTCGACGTCGACGAGGCGTACGGCGGCATGGGCGCGACAGACTTCCGCTACAACGCGGTGCTCAGTGAGGAGATCTCCCGAGCCGGCGCCAGCGGGCTCGGCTTCCCCGTGCACACCGACATCATCGTCCCCTACCTCAGCGCCCTCGGCAGCGAGGAGCAGAAGCAGCGCTGGTTGCCCGGGCTGGTCTCCGGCGAGCTGATCTCGGCGATCGCGATGACCGAGCCGGGCGCGGGCTCCGACCTGCAGGGCGTGCGGACGACGGCGGTCGACCAGGGCGACCACTACGTGCTCAACGGCTCCAAGACGTTCATCAGCAACGGGATCATGGCTGACCTCGTCATCGTCGTCGCGCGCACCGACCCGGAGGTCGGGCACCAGGGGATCAGCCTGCTCGTGGTCGAGCGCGGGATGGACGGCTTCGAGCGTGGCCGCAACCTGGACAAGATGGGGCTCAAGGCCCAGGACACCGCCGAGCTCTTCTTCGATGGCGTCCAGGTCCCGAAGGGGAATCTGCTGGGTCAGGAGGGGCAGGGCTTCGTCCACCTGATGCAGAACCTGCCCCGCGAGCGGGTCAGCATCGCCTGCATCGCGGTCGCCGCCTGCGAGCACATCCTGCACCTGTGCCTGGACTACGCCGGGAAGCGCGAGGCCTTCGGGCGCCCGATCGGGTCGTTTCAGCACAACCGGTTCGTGCTGGCCGAGATGGCCACCGAGGCACACATCGCGCGCACCTTCGTCAACGACTGCGTGCTCCGCCTCAACGCCGACGACGTGGACACCTCGCTGGCGTCGATGGCGAAGTGGTGGACCACCGAGCTGCAGAAGAAGTTCGCCGACCAGGGGGTCCAGCTGCACGGCGGATACGGCTACATGAACGAGTACCCGATCGCAAAGGCCTACGTGGACAGCCGGATCCAGACGATCTACGGCGGCACCACGGAGATCCAGAAGGAGATCATCGGCCGCGGCCTGGGCCTGTGAGGCGACGCGCCGTGCCGGGAATCCACTGCTGAGGGCCGGTCGCCCTCAGGCCAGCTGCCCGGCGAGGTCCTCGCCGAGAGCGGTGCCCGAGAGCCAGGCCCCTTCCACCTTCGACCTCGGACCCCAGCCGTCGCCGCAGCAGCCCACCAGGGACGGGGCGAGCAGGTGCGAGGCGTGGCGTTCCCCCAGCGGCCGGGCCAGTGACCACCGGTGCACGTGGTGCCAGGCCGGCTCTCCGCCGGGACGGTCGAGGTCGAGCACGTCGCGCAGCGCGGCCACCATCGCCGGCGCGGCCGCCTGCGGGTCCGCCAGGTGGCGCTCGGCGAAGCCGCCGGTGGAGTGCGCCACGAGGACGGGGGAGCCGTCACCGCGCCGCCGCCCGTCGTCGGCCAGCCACCCGAGCACCGGGTGATCGTTGACGAAGACACCGTCGAGGTCGGCGGGCCAGCGCCGTTCCGGCCAGCCGGCGGCCAGGGCCAGCGCCGGTTCGTAGGTCCGGTCCAGCGCGGCCCGGACCGCCTCGAGCCCCTCCCCGGCGATCCGGGCCGCCTGAGCGTCCGGCATGGCGAGGGCCACGGCGCGCGCCGGTTCGCCGTCCACGCGCAAGCCGTCGCGGGTGTCCTCCACCGTCGCCACGGCCCGGTGCTCGATCCCGAGCCCGGTGGCCAGGTCCTCCACCAGGGAACGGATGCCGCCGGGTGTGCCCCAGCGCACGGGTCCGCTCGTGCGTCGCGGTGGCTCCCCGGGCGTCAGCGCGGTGAAGGTCTCGGTCCAGGGGTGCGCCAGGCCGCGCTCGGCCCAGTCGTCGACCACGGCCGTGAACCGCGGATCGCTCGCCGTGAGGTAGGACGCGCCCAGGTCGACCGGTCGGTCGTGCAGGCGGCGGCTCGCCATGCGGCCGCCGACGACGCGGCCCCGCTCGAGCACGCGAACCGGCAGACCGGCGAGTCGCAGGGCCCGGGCGCACGCGACCCCCGAGATTCCGGCGCCGACCACCACGACGGGGTGCAGATCGCTGGACACGCGCGCCCCGGTCAGCCGGTCGGGCCGGCGTGCATCTCCCACACCAGCACCTCGGCGGGCTCGCTCGCGGTGATCCGGCGGCCGCCGGACGCCGTGAGCCGGAGGGCGTCGCCACTCCCCAGCGGACCGACGCCCTCCACCTCGACGCCACCGCGGGCGACGTACACGTGCAGCCACGGCGCCTCGGGCAGGTCGATGCCCGCGCCCGGGGGGCCGGGGCGAGCCACGTGCAGCGCGGCATGCGCGGTGCCGATCCGGACGGCGGCGAGGTCCCGGTGCCGCGGCATCCCGGAGGCCACGGTCACCAGGTCCCCGCCGGAGAGCGCGTCGCCCACCTCGCTCTGCTCGTAGCCGGGCACCTGGCCGCTCTCGTCGGGCAGCACCCACATCTGCAGAAAGCGCACCGGCTCCTCGGGAACCTGCCCGCCGGGGCCCCGGCCATCGGCCCGCCACGCGTCGTTGCGCACGGAGTGCAGGACCCCGGTGCCGGCGCTCATCCGCTGAGCCAGGCCCGGGTGGATGACGCCGCGGTGCCCGGCGGAGTCCTGGTGCACCAGCGAACCCTCGAGCACCCAGGTCACGATCTCCATGTCGCGGTGCGGGTGCGTCTCGAAGCCGGTGCCCGGCCGCACCACGTCGTCATTGCTGACCAGGAGCCGACCGTGATGGGTGTTCGCCGGATCGTAGTGGGCTCCGAACGAGAACGAGTGCCGGGAGTCGAGCCACGACGTGCGGGTCCGGAACCGGTCCTCGGCCAGGCGGACGTCGACCTCCGGCGGCGCGTGAGGGGCGCCGGTCATGGCAGCGGGCACGTCGGGCCGTCCGCCGCTTCGGGCCGCCGCGCGCCGGCCCGGGTCTGTGCCAGTCCGAGCAGCCAGCACGACGGGCAGCCGCGCAGCGCAACGAGCGCCGGCAGAGCCAGCAGGAGCGACAGCGCGCCGGTCAACGGCACGAGCAGGAAGGACGCCAGCAGCAGCCCCAGGCCGAGCACGCCGCGCACCAGGTGCACGGGCACCGAGTGGCTGGCAAAGGTCTGGTCGTCGCTCATGCCCCTCCAGTGTGCCCACGGGGCCCCAGCGCCTGTCCCAGCGCCTGTACGGGCGCCGCCCTGCGGCGTGCTCCGCGGGGTCAGCGCTTCAGGCGGCGCAGCCCCTTGCGCACGCCGCGACCGATCTTCGCGTCGGTGCTCGATCCACCGGTCGCTCCGGACGGGCCGGCCGTGGGGCCGGGCTGAGCCGCGGATCGGCGTCGACCGCCCCCGAGAACGCGTCGAGCGAGGCTGGCGATGGGCATGCTGTCCTCCCGTGGGCCGCGAGTGCGTCCGGTCCGTCCGGACCGCACTCCTGGGCCGCGGCCCATCGTGGGCGCGACGCCGGCGGCCGCGGCTCACCCCGGCGCGCTCATCCGTCCGGGGGACCCAGCGCGACACCGGGTCGTCCCCGGTAGCCCGGGAGCATGGTCCGGGTCACCGCCGGTCCGCTTTCCTGCGGGGCCGGCCCCCCGGGCCCGCGCGGCGCATCGGGACGTGCGGGATGCCGTCCTCGAGGAACTCCGGCCCCGCCACCACGAACCCGAAGCGCGCATACCAGCCCGCGAGCGGCGCCTGGGCATCGAGCCGGATCTCGCGGGCGTCGCACGCCTCGAGCGCGGCCTCGAGCAGCGGGTCGGCGAGGTGGTGGCCCCGGGCCCCGGGGACCAGCAGGACGCGCCCGATCCGGTCGTGGTCGTCCTGCGCCAGGACCCGCGCGTAGCCCAGCAGGGCGCCGTCGTCCTCCAGCAGCACGTGCCGCGTGCCCGGCTCGGGGTCGCGGCCGTCGAGGTCGGGGTAGGCACAGGCCTGCTCGACGACGAAGACGGCCTGGCGCAGCCGCCACACGGTGTACGCCGTCGCCGCGTCGAGGTCGGCGAAGCGCAGCGTCCGTACGGCCGGGCCGGGTGGGGCGGCGGTCACCGCCACAGGCTAGTCGCGGCGGGCGTAGGGTGGCCCGCACAAGACAGGGGAGCACGCCGGTCAGCGTGCTGAGAGTGCGGACGCATCCGCAGACCCTACGAACCTGATCCGGTCAGTACCGGCGAAGGGAGTCGTCTCCATGGCCGTGCCCCAGCACTCATCAAGGCGTCGATCCGGGCGCCGAGCCCGCTACCCATCCACCCGGGGCGTCCTGCCGCTGGTGGTCATGCTGCTCGCCAGCCTCACGGCCTGCAGCGTCGTCGGCGAGGGTGACGAGGACCCCTCCGGGTCCACGCCGTCCACGGGGTCCGGCGCCGCGGAGCTCGGCGGCTCCGTCGTCCTGGTGACCCACGAGTCCTTCTCGCTCCCGGACCGGCTGGTCGAGCAGTTCACCGCGGAGACGGGTGTCAGTCTCGAGCAGCGCTCGGTCGGCGACGCGGGCACGCTGACCAACCGCCTTGCGCTGACCCGGGACAGCCCCGTGGCCGATGTCGCCTTCGGAGTCGACAACACCTTCGCCTCGCGGGCCCTGCAGGAGGACGTCTTCGCCGCGGCGGAGACGGACCTTCCCCCGGGTGCGGAGGCCTTCGTGCTGCCGGGCGACGACGGCGAGCGGCTCGTGCCCGTCGACCACGGCAACGTGTGCGTGAACATCGACACCACCTGGTTCGAGCGCGAGGGCATCGAGCCGCCGGAGACGCTCAGCGACCTCACCAGGTCGGACTACGAGGACCTGATGGTGACGCCGGGGGCGCCCACCAGCTCGCCCGGCCTGGCCTTCCTGCTCGCGACCGTGGCGGAGTTCGGCCCCGACTGGCCCGCCTACTGGCGCTCGCTGCTCGACAACGGGCTCAAGATCGTGCCCGGCTGGGCGGATGCCTACCAGGTGGACTTCACCCAGGGCGGCGGGAAGGGCGAGCGGCCGATCGTGGTCTCCTACGACTCCTCGCCGGCCTTCACGGTGGTCGACGGGGAGACGAGCACGGCGGCGCTGCTGGAGACCTGCTTCCGCCAGGTGGAGTATGCCGGGGTCCTCGCCGGCGCCGAGAACCCCGCCGGGGCGAGGGCGGTCCTGGAGTGGCTGCTCTCGCCCGAGGTGCAGGCGTCGCTGCCGGAGAGCATGTTCGTCTTCCCGGTGCGCGACGACGTCGACCTGCCCGAGGAGTGGGCGGACTTCGCCGAGCAGCCCGACGACCCGTACGCGGTGAGCCCGGGCGAGATCGCCGAGCAGCGTGCCGAGTGGCTGCGGACCTGGACCGACGTCACCACCGGATGAGCGGCGGGGGTCGGCCGTGACCGGCGCTCGACGGCTGGCCGGGCTCGCGGCCGCTGCGGCCGTGCCGGTGGCCGTGCTGGGCGTGTTCTTCGTCCTGCCCGTGACCGGCATGGTGGCGCAGGGGTTCTGGCCGGAGGGCGAGTTCGAGCCGGGCGCGGTGCTCGACGTGCTGGCCCGCCCGCGGACCGGCCGGGTGCTGTGGTTCACGATCTGGTCGGCGGCCCTGGGCACGCTGGGGTCGTTGGCGCTCGGCCTGCCCGCGGCGTACGTGCTGCACCGCCTCGCGTTCCCGGGCCGCCGGGCCGCGCGGGCGCTGCTGTTGGTGCCCTTCGTGCTGCCGACCGTGGTGGTCGGCCTCGCCTTCCGCCAGCTGCTGGGCGAGGGCGGGCCGCTCGGCCGCCTCGGGCTCGACGGCACCCCGGCGGCGATCATCGCCGCGCTCGTGTTCTTCAACGTCGCGGTCGTCGTGCGCGCGGTGGGTGGCGCCTGGGAAGGACTGGACCCGCGGCCCGGCGAGGCCGCCGCGGCGCTCGGCGCGACGCCGGGGCAGGTGCTGCGCACCGTGACGCTCCCGGCGCTGCGCCCCGCGATCGTCTCGGCGGCCAGCGTCGTGTTCCTCTTCTGCGCGACCGCGTTCGGGGTCGTGCTGACCCTCGGCGGACTGCGCTACGCGACCGTCGAGACCGAGATCTTCCTGCTGACCACCAACTTGTTCGACCTGTCGGCCGCGGCCGCGCTCTCGGTGCTGCAGCTGGCGGTGGTGACCCTGCTGCTCGTGGTGATGCAGCGCGCGCGCAGGGTGCCGGACCCCACCCGCTCCGCCGCGATTCCCCGGCCGCGGCGCCCCGCGCGCGCCGACCTGCCCGCCCTCACCGCGACGCTGTTGGCGGGGCTGCTGCTGACCGGGCCGGTGCTCACGCTGCTCGTCGGCTCCCTGCGCGTGGACGGCGCGTGGAGCCTGCGTTTCTACCGCGAGCTCGCCGGCACCGGGGAGGACTCGGCGCTCGCCGTTCCCGTCACCGAGGCGCTGGCCAACTCCCTGCGCACGGCCGTGGACGCGACCTGGATGGCCCTCGCCCTCGGGCTGCTGGTCTCGGTCATCGTCACGCGGCGCTCGCAGTGGCCGGCCGAGCGGCGGGCGCGCGCGGCGCTCGACGGCGTCTTCATGCTGCCGCTCGGCGTCTCGGCGGTGACGCTCGGATTCGGCTTCCTGATCACACTCGACCGACCGCCGCTGGACCTCCGCGACAGCCCGTGGTTGGTGCCGATCGCCCAGGCGCTGGTGGCCCTCCCGCTGGTGGTCCGCACCGTGGCGCCGGCCCTGGCCGCGATCGACGACCGGCAGCGGCAGGCGGCGGCGACGCTCGGAGCCGGGCCGCTGCGCGCGGTGACGACCGTCGACCTGCCCGCCGCGTGGCGCCCGGTGCTCGCCGCGGCGGGCTTCGCCTTCGCGGTGTCGCTGGGCGAGTTCGGCGCGACGTCGTTCCTGGCGCGCGAGGACTTCCCGACGCTGCCGGTGGTGATCTTCCGACTGATCGGCCGGCCGGGTGAGCTCAACTACGGGATGGCGCTGGCCGCCTCCGTGCTGCTGGCGGCGACCGTCGCGGTCGTCGTGCTCCTGGTCGACCGCCTGCGGGTGCCCTCCGTGGGAGCGTTCTGAGCGATGGCTGAGGTGCCCGAGGCCGCCGATGCGAGCGAGCCGCTGCTGACGCTGGACGGCGTGAGCGTCGCCTACGACGACGAGCCCGCGGTGCTGGAGGTCGACCTGGCGGTGCGGACGGGAGAGGTGCTGGCCGTGCTGGGCCCCTCGGGTTGCGGCAAGTCCACGCTGCTGCGGGGGGCGGCGGGGCTCGAGCCCCTGACCGCCGGACGGGTCCTGGCCGCCGGTGAGGACCAGGCACGGGTGCCCACCCACCGGCGGGGCTTCGCGCTGATGTTCCAGGACGGGCAGCTCTTCGCCCACCTCACCGTCGCGGCCAACGTGGGCTACGCGCTGCGGCTGCGGCGCACCCCACGGGCCGAGACGCGGCGCCGGGTCGCCGACCTGCTCGACCTGGTGGGCCTGGTGGCGTATGCCGACCGGCTGCCGGCCACGCTCTCGGGCGGCGAGCGCCAACGGGTGGCACTGGCGCGCGCCCTGGCGGTGCAGCCGCGGCTGCTGCTGCTCGACGAGCCGCTCTCGGCCCTCGACGCCGGGCTGCGGGAGCGACTCGCCGTCGAGCTGCGCGACATCCTGCGCGAGGCAGGGACCACCGCCGTGCTGGTGACTCACGACCACGAGGAGGCGTTCACCGTGGCGGACCGGCTGGCGGTGATGCGCGCCGGCCGCGTGGTGCAGCAGGGCCCGATCGCCGACGTGTGGGCGCGGCCGGCCGACCCGGAGACGGCGCTCTTCCTCGGCTATGCGCGGGTGGTCTCGGGCGGCGCCGCCGACCGGGTGCTGAGGGCCTGCCGAGCCTCCGTCGACGACCGTGTGGCCCGGCGGGGTCCGGGAGACCCGGTGGCGCTGCGGCGCTCGGCGCTGGTGGTCACGCCCGATGGGGCGCTCGCCGGGCGGGTGCTCTCGGCGCGCGCCACGCCGGAGCTCGTCCGGCTGGAGGTGGAGGTGGAATCCGTGGGCGTCCTGGACGCCGTGTCCTCGGGCGTCACCGGCCCGGCGGTCGGTGACGAGGTGCGGATGCGCGTCGACGTGACGAGACTCGCGCCGATCCCGGCCGGATCGCCATCGGGTGCTGCCTAGAATCGGCCCCGTGTATCGCCATGCCTATGCCTTGCTCATCGGCATAGCCACGGCGATGGCCCTGCTCGCCGTGATCGTCGCGCGCGTGGTGGACCGGCAGATCGTGGACCCCGACGGCTTCCTCGGGCCCGCCGTCGTGCGGGTGCCGCTGCTGATCCTGGGCGCGTTTCTGCTCGACATGCTCCCTCGCTCGCTGTGGTTCTCGCGCGGCGACCCCCGCAGGATGCCGGCGATCGTGAAGCGGCGATGGCGGCAGCACTGGAGCCGCGACCGGATCGTGCTGGTGGTGCTGGGTCTGGTCTGCTTCTACATCATCTACGTCAGCTACCGGAACCTGAAGTCGGCGCTGCCGTTCGTGATGGGGACCAACAAGTACGACCGGGAGCTGCACCTCATCGACCAGTTCCTGTTCTTCGGGCAGGAGCCCGCCGTCGTCCTGCACCGGGTCTTCGGATGGGCCCCCTTCGAGCACCTGCTCTCCAGTGTCTACCTGTGGTTCCTCCCGCTCGTGCCGCTGGGGTTGGCGGCCTGGGTGGTGTGGTCGCGCAACATCTCCTTCGGCTACTGGTTCGCGACCTCCCAGTCGATCGCCTGGACGCTGGGGACTGCGTCGTACTACCTGCTGCCGACGCTGGGCCCGGGCTTCGAGTACCCCTGGCTCTACGCCGGCCTCGCCGACACGGGCACGACGACGCTGATGGACTCGCTGTTCTACGGACGCGCCAACGTGCTGCATGCCGACGTGCGCGACGCCGTCCAGTCGGTGGCCGGGTTCGCGAGCCTGCACGTGGCGATCACCCTGCTCTTCGCGCTGATGGCGCAGTACACGATCCGCTCCCGCATCGTGCACTGGGTCTTCTGGGTCAACTTCAGCATCACGATCATCGCGACGCTCTACTTCGGCTGGCACTATGTCGCCGACGATCTGGCCGGTGTCGCGATCGCCCTGATCGCCTTCTACGTCGGCGGCCTGGCCAGCGGGCAGAAGTTCGACCGGCACGGCATGGCGTCGCACCCGACGACGACCACCGCGCGCGTCCCGGTCGACACCGACTGACCGAGACGGGCTGGGGGGAGGCACGGGGCTGCGCCGGCGACCACACGTCGCGCGTCCCTCAGCGTCCCGCCGTGCTCGGTATCCTGTCCCGATGACGCCCGACCCCACCGGCACCACCCTGGCCGACGAGGGCGGGGCGGCCGCGGCGCCCGCGCGGCGGGACGCCGGTCAGGACGCCGGTCAGGACTCCGGGCAGGACCCCGGTCAGGACTCCGGGCAGGACCCCGGGCAGGACCCCGAGAGGAGACCCGAGGAGAAGCGCGGCTACCGCCGTCCCGCGATGGACCCGGCGGAGATCACCCGGATCCTCGACGGGCCCTACATCGAGGTCCGCAACCTCGTCCGCCGCAACATGGTGGCCCACGCCGACATCCTCACCGACGCCGAGACCCTCTCGATGAGCGCCTATCGCGACCGGGTGCGCGACCTGAGCATCGAGCTCGCGGGGACGGGTCAGACCGGCTTCGGCTTCCCGGCCGAGTACGGCGGCGGCGACGACACCGGCGCCTCCGTCGCCGCCTTCGAGACGCTCGCCCAGGGGGACCAGTCGTTGCTGGTCAAGGTGGGCGTCCAGTTCGGCCTGTTCGGTGGCGCGATCCTCCAGCTCGGCACGAAGCGGCACCACGACGCCTACCTGGAGGACATCGTGCGGGGCCGGCTGCTGGGGTGCTTCGCGATGACCGAGACCGGGCACGGCAGCAACGTGCAGGCCCTCGGCACCACGGCGACCTACGACGTCGAGACCGGCGAGTTCGTCATCCACACCCCCCACCGCGAGGCGAGGAAGGACTACATCGGCAACGCCGCCGCGCACGGTCAGGCCGCGGTCGTCTTCGCGCAGCTCGACGTGGGCGGCGAGACGCGTGGCGTGCACGCCTTCGTCGTGCCGATCCGCCGCGGGGGCCGGGTGCTGCCGGGCGTGACGGCCGAGGACGACGGTCTCAAGATGGGGCTCAACGGGGTCGACAACGGTCGCCTGGCGTTCGATCACGTCCGCGTCCCGCGGGAGGCGATGCTGGACCGCTTCGCCGAGGTCAGCGCGAGCGGTGTCTACTCCTCGAGCATCGAGGACAAGAACAAGCGTTTCTTCACCATGCTCGGCACCCTCGTCCAGGGCCGGGTCAGCGTCGGCGGCGCCGGCATCAACGCCGCCAAGGTCGCCCTGACGATCGCGACGCGGTACGCCTCGCGACGCCGGCAGTTCGAGGCCGGCACGGAGGGCGAGGAGGTCCTGCTCCTCGACTACGGGCTGCAGCAGCGCCGGCTGTTCCCGCTGATCGCGCGGACCTACGCCCTGCACTTCGCCCAGGACGTCGTCCGCGCCGAGCTGCACGACGTCGCGCACGGCGGTGCCGAGGGCCCGGACGGCGACCTGCGCAGGCGGGCGCTGGAGTCGCGTGCCGCCGGGACCAAGGCGCTGGGCACGTGGCACAGCACCCACGCGATCCAGCAGGCCCGCGAGCTGTGCGGCGGCGCGGGCTATCTCGCGGAGAACCGGTTCGCGGCGCTCAAGGCGGACACCGACGTGTACACCACCTTCGAGGGCGACAACCACGTGCTGCTGCAGCTGGTCGCCAAGGGCCTGCTCACCGACTATGCCTCGGACTTCGAGGACAGGGACGAGCTCGGCATGGTCCGCTTCGTCGCCGGGCTGGCCGTGGAGACGGTGGTGGAGCGCACGGCCGTGCACACGCTGCTCGAGCGGGTGCGCGACCTGCTCCCGGGCGGCGAGGACCAGTGGGACCAGGAGGCGGGCCTGCTGGACCCGGAGTACCAGCTGGCCATGCTCCGCTGGCGTGAGGAGCACATGGTCGGCGGCGTCGCCCGGCGCCTGAAGCGGGGCACCGACGAGGGCATGCTGCCCGGCGAGGTGTTCTCCCGGGTGCAGGACCACGTGATCGCCGCGGCGCGCGCGCACTGCGAGCGGCTGGTGCTGGAGGCGTTCGTCGAGAAGACCGCCGACCTGCCGGACGGCGACGAGAAGGTCGCGCTGAACCTCCTGTGCGACCTGCACGCGCTGTGCGTCATCGAGGGAGACAAGGGCTGGTTCATGGAGCACGGTCGGCTCTCCAGCCAGCGCTCCAAGGCGATCTCCCGGCAGATCAACAGCCTCTGCCGCAAGATCCGGCCGCTGGCCGTGGACCTCGTCGACGCCTTCGGCGTGCCGCAGGAGATGCTCCGCGCCGACGCCCTGATCGGCTGAGGTGGCCGCGGTGCGGCGCTTGCAAGGTCTGACCCGCCTGCCCGGGGTCCGCGGGTGGGAGGCCGACCCTCTGTGGGCCTCGATCTACGACTGGACGGTCGAGCACGAGCGCGCCGGCGGGCTGCTGTGGCGGCTGGGGGCAGGGAGCGACCTGCGCCTGCTGCACGAGGCGGCCGAGGAGATCGGCCGCCTGCCCGGGGGCGCGCGGGTGCTCGACATCCCCTGTGGGGGCGGCGTCGCGCTGCGCGGGCTGCGGCCCGGCCAGGGCGTGGACTACCTCGCTGCGGACATCGCTGAGGCCATGCTGGCCCGGACGCGCGATGCCGCGCGTCGGCGTCGCGTCAGCGACCAGGTGACCACCCGGATCGCCGACGTCGGAGACCTGCCGTTCGAGGACGGCTCCTTCGACCTCGTCGTGAGCCTCACCGGCCTGCACTGTTTTCCCGACCCCTCGCGCGCCGTGGCCGAGATGGGCCGCGTGCTCCGGCCGGGAGGCGTCCTCACGGGCAGCGCGCTTTTCACCGACACCGGCGTGCGCGCCGAGCCGATGCGGCGGATGGGACGCGCCGCCGGGTTGCTCGGACCGATGTGCAGCCGGGACGACGCGCGGTGGTGGCTCAGCGGCGCCGGCGTCACGCCGGTCTCGATGCGCACCAGCGGCGCGTTCGCGTACTTCCGCGGCACCCGCCGCGACCCGGACGGATGATGCGCGCCCCACGCACGGGGCACGGAACCGGTTCAGTAGCCGCCGTTGTCCTCGTAGCGCTTCATCGAGGCGCGGACCTCGGCCTCGGCCTCGACGACGCCGGCCCAGTTGGCGCCCTCCACGCTCTTGCCGGGCTCGAGGTCCTTGTAGACCTCGAAGAAGTGCTGGATCTCGAGGCGGTCGAACTTCGAGACGTTGTCGATGTCCTTCAGGTGCGCCTGTCGCGGGTCGTGGCTGGGCACGCAGAGCACCTTGTCGTCGCCGCCGGCCTCGTCGGTCATCCGGAACATGCCGATGGCGCGACAGGCGATCAGGCAGCCGGGGAACGTCGCCGCCTGCAGCAGCACGAGGGCGTCCAGCGGATCACCGTCCAGGCCGAGGGTGTGCTCGATGAAGCCGTAGTCGGACGGGTACGCCGTGGAGGTGAAGAGCATCCGGTCCAGGCGCAGCTTCCCGGTGTCGTGGTCGACCTCGTACTTGTTGCGCTCCCCCTTGGGGATCTCGACCAGGACATCGAACTCGAACACATCGGACACGGCTACTCCTTGCCTCAAGCGGTGGGTGGGCCGGGCGCGGCGCTGCTGCTGCGAGAGCCGACCGCGCATGGGGCCGACACACAGTGTCGCGCATGATGGTCCCTCACGCTCACCCGAGGAGGTCGCCCGTGGCGGGACGTGACTCACGCCACGCCGAGGAGCCGGGCCGCCGGAGGGGGGGCTCGTGGCTCGTGGCGCTGGTGGTCGTGCTGCTCCTGGCGGCCGGAGGCCTTGCCTGGCAGGCCGGTCTGCTGGAGGACCTGACGGCGCCCGACCCGGCGACGGAGCCCGAGGCCGTGCCGCCGCCCCCGGGGTTGGAGCTGCCGGAGCCCGGGGACCCGGGCCCGGTGGTCCGGCCGCTCGACGCGCGAGACGCCGGGTCGGTGGCGCCGGCCGCCGTACGCCGCACGTGGGCGCCGCGGTTGCGCGACCGCAAGGACCTGGGCCGGCGCGGCGTGGGCGCCGTGGCGGGCCTCGCGGGTGGCCCGGTGACACGTGTCGGCGCTGCCGGGCGGATCACCCCCGCCTCGACGACCAAGTTGCTCACGGCCACCGCCGCGCTCCAGGTGCTGGGCCCCGAGGCCACGTTCACCACCACCGCGGCGTCGGGACCGGGCAACTGGCTGACCCTGGTCGGAGGCGGCGACCCGTTCCTGGCACGCCTGCCCGCGCCGGACGGCGCCACCTACCCGCCGCGCGCGGACCTGCGCACGCTGGCGCGGCGCACGGCCCGGGCGCTGACGAACCAGGGCCTCCGGCGCGTGCGACTGGGCTGGGACGCCTCCCTCTTCGCCGGGCCGAGCGCGTCGGAGGGCTGGCGGGCCGACTACCTGCCGGACGACGTGGTCGCGCCGATCGGCGCCCTCTGGGTCGACGAGGGTCGCCCGGCCGACGGAAGCGGGCGCGTCGACGACCCCGCGCGCGTGGCGGCGCAGGCCTTCGCGGCCGAGCTGAGGGGTGCCGGGCTGCGCGTTGCTGGGGCGCCGCGACCCCGCGAGCGTGCGGCGGCGGCCGAGGAGGTCGCGGCGGTCACCAGCGCCCCTCTCTCCCAGGTCGTCGAGCGTGTCCTCGAGGTGAGCGACAACGAGGCGGCCGAGGTGCTCGGTCACCATGTGGGGCTGGCCACCGGCAACGGCGGCAGCTTCGCGGGGGGCGCCGCCGGGACCGTCGCCGCCCTGCGCGAGCTGGGGGTGCCGGTCGGCGGGCTGCGGCTCTTCGACGGCAGCGGCCTCTCGCGGCGCAACCGGGCGCGGCCCGAGACGCTGATCGCCGTGCTGCAGCGAGCGGCGCGGCAGGACCGACCGGAGCTGCGACCCGTCCTGACCGGGCTGCCCGTGGCCGGTTTCACCGGTTCCCTGGCGGACCGCTTCGGCGCGGGCGACGCCGCGGGCCCGGGAGCGGTGCGCGCCAAGACGGGCACGCTGACCGGCGTGCACGCGCTCGCCGGGCTCGTGACCACGCGGGACGGCAGCACGCTGGCGTTCGTGCTGAGCGCCGACCGGGTGCCGGGCCCGAAGAGCTTCTCCGCACAACTGGCCCTCGACGAGGCCGCCGCCGCCCTGGCCGCCTGCGCCTGCGGACGCGAGGCTGGCTGAACCCGGGGCTGGCTGAACCCGGGGCTGGCTGAACCCGGGGCTGGTCCGGGGCCGAGCCGGGGGAGGGGCCGGCCCGTAGGCTCGCGCCATGAACCAGATGGTCGACTGGGACCTGGCGGTCCGGATGGGTACGCGGCTGGCGGGCGAGGGCCCCTCGGTCTCGCGAGCCGAGGCGGACGCGACGGTGGCGGAGCTGCGCGCCGGGGCGGAGCGCTCCACGGAGCTGGTGCGCGCGTTCACCGGCCTCGAGGCGGGTCGGGGCTCGGGCGAGCGGGCGCCGGTCCTCGTCGTCGGGCGCGGCGGCTGGGTGCAGGCCAACGCCGACGGCTTCTCGCACATCATCGACCCGCTGGTGACCAGGCTGACCGAGAAGAAGGGCGAGCCCTCGGGGCTCAGCGCCGCGATCGGGTCCCGGGTCACGGGCACCGAGGTCGGGCTCCTGCTCGGCTTCCTGGGCGGCAAGGTGCTCGGCCAGTTCGACCCCTTCCACGAGCCCACCGGCCGGCTGCTGCTGGTCGCGCCGAACATCGTGCACGTCGAGCGCGAGCTCGGGGCCGACCCGCACGACTTCCGGCTCTGGGTGTGCCTGCATGAGGAGACCCACCGGGTGCAGTTCACCGCCGTGCCGTGGATCCGCGAGCACCTCTTCGGCCAGATGCAGGCGCTTGTCGACACGGTGGAGCCGAGCACGGCCGTGGAGGACCTGTTCCGCCACGTCGCCCGGGCGGTCCGCTCCGGTGAGCGACCGCGCGGTGGCGGGAGCCTCCTCGACCTCGTCGGCACCCCGGAGCAGAAGGAGATCCTCGACCGGGTCACCGGGGTCATGTCGCTGCTCGAGGGCCACGCGGACGTGGTCATGGACGGGGTGGGTCCCGGCGTCATCCCCAGCGTGGCGAAGATCCGGCGCGCCTTCGACGACCGGCGCCAGGGCATCGGCCCGTTGGACCGCGTCCTGCGGCGTCTGCTCGGCCTCGATGCCAAGATGGCGCAGTACCGCGACGGTGCCGCGTTCGTGCGCGCGGTCGTCGACAAGGTCGGGATGACGGAGTTCAACGCCGTGTGGGCCGAGCCCGGCCACCTGCCGTCGACCGCGGAGATCCACGACCCGGAGGCCTGGGTCTCCCGGGTCCTCGGCTGAGGGCCCCGGCAGGCTCGGGTGCCCCGCCTTGACCCCGCGGTCGCCGCGGTCCGCCTCGCGGTCCGCGGGTCGCTGTCGGGCCGGCGCCCGGGCACCGTCCTGGTCGCGTGCTCGGGCGGGCCGGACTCCACCGCGCTGCTGGCGGCGACCGTCTTCGAGCTGCGGCGGACGGGCGCCCGCGTCGCCGCCGGCGTGGTCGACCACGGGCTCCAGGAGCGCTCGGCCGCGCAGGCCGCCTCGGTGGTGCGCCGGATGTCGGCGATGGGCGCCACCGAGGCGGCCTCGGTGCGTGTGCGCGTCGACGCGACCCCCCGTGGGGTCGAGGCGGGCGCACGTGCGGCCCGGTACGCCGCGCTGGGTCAGCTGGCGAAGCGGCTGGGAGCCGTGATCACCCTGCTCGGGCACACCCGGGACGACCAGGCGGAGACGGTGCTGCTGGGGCTCGCCCAGGGCGCCGGCGGGCGCTCGGTGGCCGGGATGCGGCGCAGCTTCGAGGACGAGGACGGCCACCTCTTCGTGCGCCCGTTGCTGGACGTGACCCGCGTGCAGACCGTGCAAGCGTGCGCGGCAGAGGGCCTCGAGACCTGGGACGATCCGCACAACGCCGACCCGCGCTTCGCGCGGGCCCGGCTGAGGCACACGGTGCTCCCCGTGCTGGAGCGGGAGCTGGGGCCGGGCCTCGCGGCCGCCCTGGCGCGGACCGGCGAGATGCTGTGCGAGGACCTCGACGACCTCGATGCCATGGCGCTGGCCGACCTCGGCCAGCGGGACTTCGCCCGCGGCGAGGACGTCGGGGACCTGGCAGGGCTGCCGCGCGCGGTGCGGACCCGGGTCCTGCGCCGCGCCGCCCTGGCGGCCGGCTGCCCGCCGCGCGACCTGACCCGCGCCCACGTCGAGGCGCTGGAGGGGCTCGTTTCGCGGCGGCGCGGCGTCACCCTGGCCGTCGACCTGCCGGGGCCCGTGCGCGCCGTCCGCACCGACCGGGCGCTGCGGCTGGAGCGAACCGCGACCCCGGCCCAGGCCCGGGGGGCGAACCCGGCGGGAACCGCCTAGGCTTCCCGGCATGGACGCCGACCACGCCGGCAAGGACCTCGTCGACATCCTCTTCACCGAGGAGCAGATCCAGCGTCGGTTGGCCGAGATGGCCGAGCAGATCCAGGCTGACTACGCCGACGACGACCTGCTGCTGGTCGGGGTCCTCAAGGGCGCCGTCATGGTGATGGCCGACCTCGCCCGCGCGATCGACCGGCCGCTCGAGATGGACTGGATGGCGGTCTCCTCCTACGGCTCGGGCACCAAGTCCAGCGGCGTGGTGCGGATCCTGAAGGACCTCGACACCGACATCTCGGGGCGGCACGTGCTCGTGGTCGACGAGATCATCGACACCGGCCTGACGCTGTCGTGGCTGATCAGCAACCTCTCCAGCCGGAACCCCGCCAGCGTCGAGATCGCCACGCTGCTGCGGAAGCCGGAGGCGCTGGCGATGCCGATGGAGCCGCGCTACGTCGGGTGGGACATCGGCGCCGAGTTCGTGGTCGGCTACGGGCTGGACTACGGCGAGCGCTACCGCAACCTGCGGTGCATCGGCACGCTGGCGCCGCACGTCTACCGGTGATCGCCCTCGGACTCCGCGGTGGCCCGCCGCCCCGGTCGCCCGGGCTGGCCAACGGCCGCCGCCTTGGGCGCTGACGTGTACCGTCGGAGGTCACCGAGACGGAGGAACCGCCGCCGCGGCGGCTGGTGCTGCCCGTCTTCCACCGCACGAGGCAGGAGCCTGTGAAGCGCATATTCAAGGGTCCGCTGGCGTGGAGCCTGCTCGCCGTCGTCGGCGTGGTGCTCCTCCTGCAGTACATCGCGCCCGGGGGAGACCGCGACGAGATCCCGACGTCGAGGATGGCCGAATACATCACGGCCGGCCAGGTCGACGAGATCACCTTCGTGGACAACGAACAGGAGATCCGGGCGACCCTGGACCAGGACGTCGACCGCGAGGGCGGCCGCGAGGTGCGGGCCTACTACATCCAGGGCCAGCAGGAACGACTGCTGGACGCCGTGGACGAGCAACTGGACGCCGGCACCATCGAGGAGTCCACCTCCGAGAACCCGCAGCCGAGTCTGCTGGGGCAGCTGCTGCCGACCATCCTGATCTTCGGCCTGCTGATCCTGGTCTTCTTCTTCTTCATGAACCAGGCCCAGGGCGGCGGTCGTGGGGTGATGCAGTTCGGCAAGTCCAAGGCCAAGGTCATCTCCAAGGACATGCCGAAGTCGACGTTCTCCGACGTCGCCGGCTGTGAGGAGGCGATCGAGGAGCTCGGCGAGATCAAGGAGTTCCTCTCCGAGCCGGCGAAGTTCCAGGCCGTGGGCGCCAAGATCCCCAAGGGCGTGCTGCTCTACGGACCGCCCGGCACCGGCAAGACGCTGCTGGCCCGCGCGGTGGCCGGGGAGGCGGCCGTGCCGTTCTACTCGATCTCCGGCTCCGACTTCGTCGAGATGTTCGTCGGCGTCGGCGCCTCGCGGGTGCGCGACCTCTTCGAGCAGGCCAAGGAGAACGCACCGGCGATCGTCTTCATCGACGAGATCGACGCGGTCGGCCGGCACCGCGGCGCCGGCATGGGCGGCGGCCACGACGAGCGCGAGCAGACCCTGAACCAGCTGCTCGTCGAGATGGACGGCTTCGACGTGCGCGGCGGCGTGATCCTGATCGCCGCGACGAACCGCCCGGACGTGCTCGATCCCGCGCTGCTGCGGCCGGGGCGCTTCGACCGACAGATCCAGGTGGACGCGCCGGACCTCAACGGCCGGCACCAGATCCTGCGGGTGCACGCGCGCGGCAAGCCCATGGCGCCCGACCTCGACCTGCAGGGCGTGGCCCGGCGGACGCCGGGCTTCACCGGCGCCGACCTTGCCAACGTGCTCAACGAGGCGGCGCTGCTCTCGGCGCGGATGAACCAGAAACTCATCAACCGGGAGGCGCTGGACGAGGCGATCGACCGGGTGATCGCCGGCCCCCAGCGGCGGACCCGCCTGATGAGCGAGAAGGAGAAGCTCATCACCGCCTACCACGAGGGCGGCCACGCCCTGGTGGCCGCGGCGCTGCCCGGCAACGACCCGGTGCACAAGATCACGATCCTTCCGCGAGGTCGGGCACTGGGCTACACGATGGTGCTCCCGGACAGCGACAAGTACTCCCAGCCGCGCTCGCAGATGCTCGACCAGCTGGCATACATGCTGGGCGGCCGTGCGGCGGAGGAGCTGATCTTCCACGACCCGACGACGGGCGCCGGCAACGACATCGAGAAGGCCACCAACCTCGCGCGCGCCATGGTCACGCAGTTCGGCATGACGGAGCGGCTCGGCGCGATCAAGCTCGGCGACTCCGGTGGCTCGGAGCCGTTCCTGGGCCGCGACATCGGCCATTCCCGCAACTACTCCGAGAACGTCGCGGCGGCCGTGGACGAGGAGACCAAGCGGCTCCTGGCCGTGGCCCACCAGGAGGCCTTCGACATCCTCGAGGAGAACCGCGACGTCCTCGACGCCCTGGTCTTGGAGCTGCTCGACAAGGAGACGCTGGACAAGGAGCAGATCGCCCGCGTCTTCGAGCCGCTGCGGATCCAACCGCACCGGCCGGCCTGGACCGGCTCGCCCGAGCGGACACCGTCCGACCGGCCGCCCGTGGAGATCCCCCAGGAGATCCGCGACCGCGCGAACAGCAACGGCACCCACACCGGCGGGGCCGTGCTGACGCCGCCGGGGTCGGGGGGCGACCTGCACGACCCGGGGCTCAGCGGCGGGGGCAGCGCGCCGGAGCCCGGCGGGCCGGCCGGCCGGGGCGGCGACCCGGGGTCGTCGGCGTGATCGACCCGATCCGGCTGGCGGAGCCGGGCCCCGAGGATCGCCCGCCCTTCGACCGCGACCGGGCCGCCGCGGCCGTGCACGAGCTGCTGCTGGCGATGGGCGAGGACCCCGAGCGCGAGGGGCTGCGCGAGACGCCGGCCCGTGTGGCCCGCGCCTTCGAGGAGGTCACCGCGGGCCTGCGGAGCACGCCGGAGGAGGTGCTGACCACCACCTTCGACCTCGGACACGACGAGCTCGTCCTGGTGCGCGACATCGAGCTGTGGTCGATCTGCGAGCACCACCTGGTCCCCTTCACCGGGGTCGCGCACGTGGGCTACATCCCCTCGGAGGCGGGCAAGATCACCGGCCTCTCCAAGCTCGCGCGGCTCGTCGACGTCTTTGCCCGCCGGCCGCAGGTGCAGGAGCGGCTCACGACCCAGATCGCCGACGCGCTGATGCGGATCCTCGAGGCCCGGGGCTGCATCGTGGTCATCGAGGCCGAGCACCTGTGCATGACCATGCGCGGGGTCCGCAAGGGCGGGTCGCAGACCGTGACCTCCGCCGTGCGGGGGATCATGCACAACCCCGCGACTCGCTCCGAGGCGATGTCGCTGATCCACTCGCGGCGCTGAGGCGCGGCGCGCGGCCACCCGTCCTCGTTGGGGACGTGGGTAGCGTGCGGGCGTGACCGCCCGCTCCCTGCCCCTCGTGATGGGGGTCCTCAACGTCACGCCCGACTCGTTCTCCGACGGGGGACGGTGGGCCGACGCCGAGGACGCGGTCGTCCACGGGCTGCGGCTGGCCGCGGACGGGGCGGACGTGGTCGACGTCGGAGGCGAGTCGACCCGACCCGGGGCCACGCGGCCGCCGCCCGAGGAGGAGCGGCGCCGGGTGCTGCCGGTCGTGCGAGCGCTGGTCGACGCCGGGGTGCGCGTCTCGGTGGACACGATGCGCGCCGAGGTCGCCGAGGCCGCGCTCGAGGCCGGCGCCCAGCTGGTCAACGATGTCTCCGGCGGTCTCGCGGACCCCCGGATGCTGGACGTCGTCGCCGCGTCGGAGGCGACCTACATCGCGATGCACTGGCGCGGGCACGGCGACCGGATGGACGAGTTGACCCGCTACGACGGCCCCGGCGGCGTCGTCGGCGAGGTGTGTCGGGCGCTGGCCAGGCGGGTCGAGGCGGCGGTGGGGGCCGGGATCGACCCCGCGCGGCTCGTGCTGGACCCGGGGCTCGGCTTCGCGAAGAGCCCCGAGCACAACTGGGCGCTCCTCGGCTCCTGGGAGCTGCTCGACGCGCTCGGGCTGCCCGTGCTGGTCGGGGCGAGCCGCAAGCGGTTCCTGGGGGCGCTGCTCGCCGGTCCCGACGGGACGCCGCGCCCGGTGGACGAGCGCGAGACGGCGCACGCCACGCTGGTCGCCCTGCTCTCGCTGCGGGGGGTGTGGGGTGCCCGCGTGCACGACGTGCGCGCCACCCGGGACGCCCTCGCGGTGGTCGCCCGCCTGGCCCCCCGGCCGGTCGCGGAACGACGCCCGGCCGGCGCCGGGCAAGGGAGCGGTGAGGCCGCCGCGGGGTCGGCACCCGCAACGGAGACCGACGGGGCGGATGGGATGGACGGGGCGCGTGGGGCGGGGGCGCCGCCCCGTGACGAGATCTCCGTGTCCGGCATCGAGTGCTTCGCACATCACGGGGTCCTGGAGCACGAGCGGAGGGACGGGCAGCCGTTCCTCGTCGACCTCGTGGTGGGACTGGACACGCGGCCGGCCGCGGCGTCCGACGACTTGCACGACACGGTCGACTACGGGAGCCTCGTGACCTCGGTGAAGGCCGCCGTGGAGAGGGATCCGGTCGATCTGCTCGAGACCCTGGCCACACGCCTCGCGGACACCGCGCTGTTGGGTGCCCGTGTTGAATGGTGCAGGGTGACGGTGCACAAGCCGCACGCCCCCATCGACGCGTCCTTCTCGGATGTGAGCCTGACGATCACCCGGACTGCGAGGCCCCTGTGACTGAGACCCCCAACCCGAACATCGTCGACGCTGACGCGCTGACCGGCGAGATGCACCCGATTCGACGGGTGGTCATCTCGCTCGGGTCGAATCTGGGTGAGCGCATGAACAGCCTGCAGGGGGCGGTGAACTCGCTCGCCGACACGCCGGACGTGTGGGCCACCGCGGTCTCCTCGGTCTATGAGACCGAGCCGGTCGAGTGCCCCCCGGGCTCGAAGAGCTTCCTGAACGCGATCCTCCTGCTCGACACCACGCTTCCCGCGCGGCGCCTCATGGAGCGGGCCCTGGCGATCGAGGACGCCTTCGACCGCGATCGCGGCACGCAGCAGAACGCCCCGCGCACGCTGGACATCGACCTGATCGTGGTCGGCGACCGCCGCAGCCACGACGACGCCCTCTACCTCCCGCACCCGCGCGCCGCGGAGCGTGCCTTCGTCCTGCAGCCGTGGCACGACCTCGAGCCCGATGCGCAGCTGCCCGACCACGGGCCGATCGCCGAGTTGCTCGAGGCGTGTGACACCTCGGGCACGAAGCGCCGGGACGACCTGAGCCTCGACGTCCAGTGACCCCGGCCCTGTGACCCCCGGCCCTGTGACTCCCGGCCCCGGGAACCCGGCCCCGTGAACCCGGACCGGTGACCGCGAGCGGTCGGCCGGAGCCCGAGGATCCGGACGGGCCGGAGCCGGACGACCGGGAGGGCCGGCTGCGGCCCACCGGCGCCCCCGTCCTGGTGGTCCCGGCCGGCATCGGGATCCTCGGCGGCTGGCTGCTGCACCCGCTCGGGCGCGCGCTGTGGGGCAGCCCGCCGCTCGTCAGCTGGGTGCAGGTGCTGGCCCTGGCCGCGCTGGCGGTGGCCCTGGGCGTCACCGCGGGGGCCACGTGGCGCACGCTGCACGTGCGCCGCGAGCGGATGGAGCCCCACCTGGCGGTCAACCGGCTGGCGTTGGCGCGCGCCACCGCCCTGGTCGGCGCGCTGGTCGCGGGGGGGCACGTCGGATACGCCATCAGCTGGCTCGGGGTGGGTGCCCCGCTGGCCGGGGAGCGGCTGTGGCGCTCGCTGGCCGCCGCCGCGGCGGCCCTGCTGGTGATGGTCGCCGCCCTGCTGCTGGAGCGCGCGTGCCGGGTGCGCTCGGACGACCCCCGCCCCTAGCCTCGCGGGACGCGGGGCGACGCGGCCCCGGGCGCGCCGGCGCCGTACGGCAGAATGGGCCGACGTGATCCCTGAGCAGAACCGGTTCGAGTCCGACCCCGAGGACGTTCTTACCGACGACCGGTCCCTGCCCGGGGGCTGGAGCTATGACGCCCCCGACCCCGGAGCCGCCGCCGACGTCGACGAGCTGACCGCGCTGCTCCGCGCCCACGAGGAAGGCGGCCGCGGGTGGGCATCCTCGGACCGGGACGACGTCCTCGTGGAGATCGGCGAGGTCGGCCGCAAGATGCGCGAGAACATCGTCTTCCGCAACTCCTCGGGCCGGATCCGGGCCTGGGGCAGCGTGCACGACCGTGCGGCGGGCCGGATGCTGTACCTGCACATCGTGGCCCGCGACCTGGAGGAGCCGGTGGCGCGGCGATGCTCCGACATCCTCGTCGAGTGGGCGCGCGGGCAGGCCCGTGCCGTCGGCGAGGGGCGCGGCCTGCCAGTCCAGCAGATCGACAGCGGGGCCTTCGAGGGCGACGCGCGGCAGGCCGAGTGGCTCGCGGCGTCCGGCTTCCGGATGGTGCGCACCTGGTGGCAGATGGACCGTGCGGTGACCGCCGAGGAGCAGCAGCTCGTCCGGGACCCCGACGAGTGGGAGCGGAAGGGTGTGCGCTTCCGCCTGGTCGACCGCGAGGGCGGTGTCCTGCCCGACGAGGAGGACCTGCGCGCCGTGCACGACGTGCTGGAGGGCGCGTTCGTCGACCACTTCAACTCCTTCGAGGAGAACTTCGCCGAGTTCCTGCACCGGCTGCGCGAGGACCCCGGCCACCGCTGGAACCAGTGGTGGTTGGCCGAGCTGACGGACGAGACGACGCCGGGCGGTCGGGCGCTGCCGGTCGGCGCCCTGATCGGCACCCTCTCGGTGGCCAAGGACGGCCCGGACAGCTCCTACGTCTCCTACATCGGCGTGCTGGAGGCCGCGCGCGGTCGCGGGGTCGCCAAGGGCCTGCTGAACACGATCGTCTGCGACGCGGCCCGCCGCGGCCGCCGCGGTGTCGGCCTCGAGGTGGACGCCGACTCCTCCACCGGCGCGCACCGGCTCTACACCGCGATGGGCTGGGAGACGGCGTACGTCACCCAGTCCTGGCACCACGACGTCCCCATCACCTGACGCGGGGCCGGCGTCAGGTGGCGCGCTCCTCCGCATTGCGCGCGACAGAGGCGCGCAGGGCGCGGTGCACGCCGTTCGGCGTGAGGACGCCGAGAAAGACCGGGCCGCGGCGCACTCCGAGCACGGCGCGGTCCCCGCGCATCAGCAGGGCCAGCGCCTCCTCCAGGGTCGGTTGCTCCTGGGTGAGGTCCACGGTGTCGGCGAGGTCGCCGGTGGACAGGCCGTCCAGCGGCTCGAGGTGCTCCGGGTCGATGGGTGTCACCGAGAGCCGGCGCAGGCCGCGCGTGCTGCCGACGAAGCCCGCGACGAACTCGTCGGCCGGCTCAGCGAGGAGGAGCGCGGGCACGTCGTACTGCGCGAGCCGCCCCCCTTCCTCGAAGACCGCGACCCGGTCGCCCATCCGCACCGCCTCGTCGATGTCGTGGGTGACCATCACGACGGTCTTGCCCAGGTCCCGCTGCAGCCGCAGAAACTCATCCTGCAGCCGCACCCGGACCACGGGGTCGACCGCCCCGAAGGGCTCGTCCATCAGCAGCACCGGCGGGTCGGCCGCCAGGGCGCGCGCGACCCCCACGCGCTGCCGCTCCCCGCCGGAGAGCTGGTGCGGGTAGCGCTCGCCGTACGTCGAGGGGTCCAGGCCCACCGTGGAGAGCAGATCCGTGGCGCGCTCGCGGGCGGCGCCCTTCGTCTCGCCGGTGAGCACCGGCACGGTCATCACGTTGGTGAGGATCGTCTGGTGCGGGAAGAGCCCGACCTGCTGGATGACGTAGCCGATGCGGCGGCGCAGGGCGACCGGGTCGGCGTCGGTGACGTCCTGCCCGTCAAGCACGATCCGGCCGCTCGTCGGCTGGATCAGCCGGTTGATCATCTTCAGCGTGGTGGACTTCCCGCAGCCGGACGGGCCGACCAGGACGACCATCTCGCCGCGGCGCACGTCGAGCGTGAGCTCCCGCACGGCCACGGTGCCGTCGTCGTAGGTCTTGCCGACCCGGTCGAGGTGGATCATCACCGAGCCGTCACCCCCGTCGCCCCCGCCGGGTGGGTGGTCGCCGACGTCCGGGCCGGTAGCGTCCATGCCGTGACCCTACTGGTGCCACTGCTGGGGCCGGGCCTTGCCGCCGCGGCGGAGGAACCGACCTGCTACAGCCGGACGGTCAACGACTGGATCTGTGGTGCCTACCTCGCCGATCGGCGCGAAGAGCTGGTGGGCGCGACCGTCCAGCACCTGTGGATCACCGGGTTGGCGCTCGCCCTCGCCATCGCGATCGCCTTCCCCATGGCGCTGGTGGCCCGCCGCGTGCCGCGCACGGAGACGACGGTGCTCGGCGTGAGCACCGGGCTCTACACGGTGCCGTCGCTCGCGCTCTTCCCCCTGCTGGTGCCGTTCACGGGACTCTCGGCGCTGACGGTGATCATCGGTCTGGCGCTCTACTCCCTGACCATCCTGGTGCGCGCCATGCTCGACGGGCTGCGCGCCGTCCCGGACGACGTCCGCGAGTCGGCCGACGGTCTGGGCTACTCGCCCACGGGCCGGTTGCTGCGCATCGAGCTGCCCCTGGCCCTTCCGGTGATGCTCTCCGGGCTGCGCGTGGCCGCCGTCTCCACGGTCGCGCTCACGACGGTGGGCGCGCTGGTGTCCTTCGGTGGGCTCGGCAACCTGCTGGCCCAAGGGGTCTCCACCAACTTCCGGGCGCAGCTGCTGGCCGCCGCGGTGCTCTGCGTCGTGATCGCCGTCGTGCTCGACGCGCTGATCGTGATCAGCCAACGGGTGCTGACGCCCTGGACGAGGGGGGTGGCGGCCTGATGGAGGTCTTCGGGGACGCCCAAGCCTTCCTGGCCGACGGCTCGAGCTGGACGGGCGACGGCGGGATCCTGCAGCTGCTCGTCCAGCAGCTGCTGGTCACGCTCACCGCGCTGCTGCTGGCCTGCGGCGTCGGGCTGCCGATCGCGCTCTGGCTGGGCCATGTGGGCCGCGGCGGCTTCGTCGCGATCAACATCTCCAACATGGGCCGGGCCGTGCCGACCTTCGCCCTGCTCGCGCTCCTGGTGGCGGCCGACTGGCCGGGCACCGGGACGCTGGGACCCTACGGTCGCGCCGGCCTCGCGACCCTGATCGCGTTGACGCTCTTCGCGCTGCCGCCGATCATCACCGGCTCCTACACCGCCGTGCGGGAGGTCGCGCCCGAGGTCCGCGCGGCCGCCATCGGCATGGGAATGACGGGCTGGCAGCTCTTCCGCCGCATCGAGCTGCCGTTGGCCCGCCCGCTGGTCCTGGCGGGGGTGCGGTTGGCCCTCGTCCAGGTATGGGCGACCGCGACGATCGCCGCGCTGGTGGCCGGACCGGGCCTCGGACGCATCATCACCGACGGCTTCTTCCGCAACCTCTACGGCCAGGGCATCGCCGGCGCCTTCGTGGTCGCGGTGGTCGCGCTGCTGCTCGAGGTCGGCGCGGCCGCCGTCCAAAGGGCGAGCGACCCCTTGCGGACCGCGTAGGTTCGCACGCACTGTCCGCGGCGGCGGGCCCACCGCCGCAACCCGAGGAGAGACCATGCGCATACGAGGAACCCTGCTGGCCACCGCGGCCGCCCTGAGTCTCCTCCTGGCCGGCTGCGCCGGCGAGGACCTGTCGGCGGAGGGCGACTCCGGTGGCTCGGGCGAGTCCGCCGGCGGTCAGGTCACCCTGTCCAGCCAGAGCTTCAACGAGGCGAAGCTGGTCACGGCGATGTATGCCGCCGTGCTCGAGGACGCGGGATACACCGTCGACACCAAGCTGGTGGAGAGCCGGGACGTCTACTTCGCGGAGTTCCCGGGTGAGGTCGACGTGGTGCCCGAGTACGTCGGCGGCATCACCGACTACCTCAACACGGTCGAGAACGGCGAGGATGCCGAGTCCCTGACCACCGGTGACCCGGCCGAGACCATCGACGCCGCGCAGCCGCTCCTGGAGGCCCAGGGCATCACGCTGCTGGAGCCCTCGGAGGCGACCAGCCAGAACGCGTACTTCGTCACCCAGGAGTACGCCGAGCAGAACGACGTCTCCACGCTCTCAGATCTCGAGGGTGAGTCGCTCGTGCTCGCGGCGGCCCCCGACTGCGAGGGGCGCACGGACTGCGAGGCAGGGCTCGAGGACGTCTACGGCATCGACATCACCAAGGTCCTGCCGCTCGGCTTCGGGTCGCCGCAGACCTACAAGGCGGTGCTGGAGGGTGAGGCCCGGCTCGGTCAGACCGGCACGCTGGACGGCACGCTCGAGGGGCAGGGCCTGGTCCTGCTCGAGGACGACCAGGGCATCCAGCCAGCGCAGAACCTCGTGCCGGCCGTCTCGGAGGAGTTCCTTGCGGACAACTCCGACGTCCGTGACCTGCTCAACGAGCTGATGGCGACCCTGGACAACGAGACCCTCGCGCCGCTGATCGTGCGGGTCTCCGTCGACCGCGAGCAGCCGGAGGCCGTGGCGAACGACTTCCTCACCGAACAGGGGCTGATCTGATCCTGCTCAGGCCTCGTGCTCGCGCACGGCGAGCGCGGCCGGGGGGACGCTGCTGACGTCGAGCACGTCGGTGGGCAGGTCGAGACGCATCCCGACCTCGTGGTCGGGCACCCGGGGCAGCGGGCCATCGCGCCGGTCGGCGTGCCGCACCACCCGGGCGGCCTCACCCCGGCGGTCCTGCTCGACCAGCCAGCCGACCAGCCGCTGGGCCGGCAGCAACCCGGAGTGCACCAGGGAGCGGTCACCCCACAGCTCCCGCACGCCGGCGACCAGCAGGTCCCACCACGCGTCGTCGCACCCGGGGATCTCCGCGAAGTAGCGGTGCATGTCGCCGGGCAGCACGAGGTCGAGCGCTGCCTTCTCGACCGCCAGCGAGCCGTGCTCGCGCACGCTGGCGAGCACCATCCGCTTGGTCTCGAGCCGGTCGGTGAGGTCGTCGAGACGGGAACGCTGCTGGGTGATCGACGAGCCGTCGTGCCGGATCCGCCACTGGTAGACCACCTCGGTGAGGACGTCGAAACGGCCGGCGAGGTAGGCCCTCGTCGTCGTCGGCTGGTCCTCGTAGCGGATGCCCTCGGGCCAGGACAGCCCCGTCTCCTGCCACCACGAGCGGCGGTACACCTTGTTCCACGCGAAGACGTCGCCGAGCAGCTCGGGATGGTCCTCCACCCTCAGGGCGGACCCGCTGCGGCCGTGCAGCCGACGCATCCACGCAGGCTCGGTCTTCGTCCCGCCCTCCCAGCGCACGAGGCTGCCCGTCGCGAAGTCCGAGCCGGTGTCGCGCAGCGAGGCGATCATCCGGGCGTAGGCGTCGAAGGGCACCACGTCGTCGGAGTCGCAGAAGGCCAGGAACTCGCCGTTCGCGTGGGCGGCGCCGACGTTGCGCGCGGCCCCCAGGCCGCCGTTCGGCACGTGCAGCACGCTCAGCCGATGGTCCCGGCGTGCCCAGCCGTCGGCGATCTCCCCGCAGGCGTCGGGGGAGCCGTCGTCGACGACGACCACCTCGAGCCGGCGGTGCGAGGAGCCGAGCACCGAGCGCAGGCAGTCGTCCAGGTACTCCTGCGTCCCGTACGCCGGCACCACCACGCTCAGCAGCGGTCGACGCAGCAGCCGGTCGAGCAGCCGCGGCCGCGGCCCCGGTCCCCAGCTCGCCACCTCCTGCCGGGCCTCGCCGGCGCCGGCACCCGCCCGCTCGCGGGCGCGCTCCTCCTCCTGCGCGCGCAGCGCGATCCGCTCCGCCACCCCACGGGCGGCGTAGGCCGCCACGGTGCCGCGGGGCACGTCGTCCGGGTGCCGGTCGTGCGGCCCGCCGGTGACGGGCTCGAGGTCGGCGAGGTCGCCGTGCACGAGGTAGCCGGCCGAGGCGAGCTCGTCGCGCCAGCGCGCGGTCACCGTCAGGAGCCGCGCGCGCATCGAGTACGGCGTCCGGGGGGCCGGCGACCCGGCGGCCGCCGAGGCGCGCGCGAGGTCGCCCTCGGCGTACTGCCGCTTGACCAGCCGGCGCCGCTGGTCGGGCGTGAGCCGATCGGTCAGCGCGGCCTGCACGTGTCGCAGGTGGGCGATCTCCGGCGTGCCGAGCGAGGCGTTCGCGCCGCCGGCTCCCGCATCGACGTCGACCAGGCCGGGGTCGACGTCCAGCGCGGCGGCGAAACGCCGCCACAGCACGTCCGGGCGGGCGCCGGGCCGCGGCGCCACCACGAGATGTCCACGGCCGGGCGGCAGGCCGGCGGTCCAGCTGTCCAGCTGTCCCACGGGGTCGACGCGCCGCCAGAACGGGTCGCGGCGCTCGTCGTCGCGCCGCCAGGGGCTTCCCACCGTCGCGGCCTGCCACTCGGCGAACGAGCGCGTGTCGCCGAGCTTGACGCGCTCCTGCCACTGCGCGGTCACGAGGCGGCCCAGGTCGCGCGCGGTCACCACCACGTGCACGTCGAGTCCCGCGAGGTGCTGCAGTGCCTCGGCGATCTCGTCGGGACCCGTGCCGGTCAGCACCTCGTGGCTGATCACGGCGGTCCCCCGGGTCGTCGCGAAGGCGCCGGCGAGCGCGCAGAGGCGCTGCCAGCTGCCGGCCACGTCGGCGCCGGTGATCCCGAGGAAGTCCCGGGAGCCGCGGGCGTCGAGGGCGGCGTGGAAGTGCGCGTCCCGCGTCGGCCGGGGGTAGAGGAGCCCGGCCGCCTTCAGCGGTTCGTGCTGCGTCTGGAGGATCCGCTGCAGGAAGGTCGTGCCGGTCTTCGGCAGCCCGACATGGATGACCACGCGGCCGGTCCCGCCGCCGGCGGGGGGATCGGGGCTCTCCTTCACGGCGCGATCCTCGCACGGCGACTACCCTCGTCGTCCGTGACCGACCCCTCGCCGCCCCCGGCCGCCGGGGCCTGTGCGCGCAAGGTCCTCTTCGTCGCCGGGGCGGGGCGCAGCGGCACCAGCACGCTGACCGGGATCATGAGCCTGCTCGGCCTGCACGTGCCGCAGCCGGAGGTGGCCGCGGACGACTCCAACCCCAAGGGCTTCGGCGAACCGCAGTGGGTCGTGGACCATCACGACCGGCTGCTGGCCGAGGCCAACGTCACGGTCAGCGACAGCCGCCCGCGGGCCTGGGAGGAGACCGGCCGCCTGGCCGCCCGGGAGGTGGAGCGCGACCGCACCGCCGCGTGGCTGGAGCCGCACTTCGACGAGGGATCCGAGCTGGTCGTCAAGGATCCGCGGCTGAGCTGGTTTCTGCCGCTGTGGGGGATCGCCGCCGCACGCGCGGGCGCCACCCCCGTGTTCGCCACCATGCTGCGGCCGCCGGCCGAGGTGGTGGTCAGCAAGCAGAAGTACTACCGCAACCGGCTCGGCTCGGCCCACCTGGCGGCGTCGTGGGTCAACATGCTCCTGCACACCGAGCAGGCGACCCGGTCTCTCGCCGACGGGTCAGCGGATGGGGAGGGCCGGGGGTCCGGGCAGGGCGAGGTGGCGCGCGTCTTCGTGCGGTACGGCGACCTGCTGGCCGAGGCCAACCGGACCACGCGGTACGTCGGCGAGCGGCTCCAGCTGCAGCACGTGCTGCGCGCCGGCGACGGGCAGCTCCGGAAGGCGGGGGGCTTCGTCGACCCGACCCTGCGCCGGGTCACGGTGACGCTCGGGGACCTGGAGCTGCCGGGTCGGCTGCACGGGCTGGTCGGCGAGACGTGGGACGCGCTGGACCGGATGGCGGAGCCGGGCGGTGACACACCCGAGGCGCGGCACACGATGGACGGGCTGCGCGCGGAGTACGTCGCGCTCTATGCGGAGTCGGAGGCGATCGCCCGCTCCTCGGCGGTCGCCACCGCGGCCGCCGCGCGCCGCGAGGGTTTCCAGCAGGGCCGTGCTGCCGCCCGGGGCGAGACCGAGCAGCCGGCCAGGGCCGCCGGGCGCGGGATCGCGGACCGGATCCCGCACCGGATGCGCGCCCTGATCCCGCCGGGGGTGCGCCGCGGGATCCGCCGCGCGCTGCGGCGCCCGCGACACGCGGCCTAGACGGTTTCCATCTCGCTGGGCGGCGCGCCCGCTTGCTAGCGTGCGTGCGGGTCACGCTCGGGGCGTCAGACGATGTGCGAAGGGGTACTCGCGATGGAAGCGTCAGCCGCCTCCGCGCGGGCCGACGGGCTGCCGCGCACGATCTGGACCTACTGGCACCAGGGCTGGGACGCCGCGCCTCCGCTCATGCGGCGTTGCCTGGAGCAGATGCAGCGCCACCATCCGGACTGGACCGTTCGAGCGCTCGACGGGCAAGCCCTGGAGGGGCTGGTCCCTGCCGCGCTCGTGGAACGGGCCGAGCCGACCGCCGCCTTCTCCGATCGACTCCGGCTGGAGCTGTTGGCGACCCACGGCGGGGTGTGGCTCGACGCCACGGTCTACTGCATGCGATCCCTTGACACGTGGTTGCCGAGCCTCGCGGAGAGCGGCTTCTTCGCCTTCAGGCTGCCGACCGCGCCCAAGCCGATCGCCTCGTGGTGCCTGGCCTCCGTGCCCGAGGGGCAGATCCTCACGCGGTGGAACCACCTCTGCCGCGACTACTGGGAGGGCAGGAGCGAGTACGACACCTACTTCTGGGTGCACGGCCTGTTCGCGGAGCTGCTCCGCTCCGACCCGGTGGTGGCGGGCCTGTTCGCGTCCATGCCCTCGCTGTCGGCTGAGGGTCCGCATTACTTCACCCCGTACCGGAGCCGGTTGCTGGGCCCCATGACCCGTCGGACGCGCTGGCGGCTGGCCAGCCGCCGGGATCCGCTCTACAAGCTGAGGAAGGCCCGGCGCAGGGTGCCCGACGACAGCGTCCTCCAGGCCATCCTGAGCCGGAACCTGCCCTCGGACCCGCCCCCCCGCCTGGGCCTCGCCATGGACGTGGGGCTCGAGTGGTGTCGTCAGCGGGGCCGGACGGTCCGGCTGCGCCGGCGCCTCGCGACCGGCCGGACGCGGGCCCGCTCCGTCGGCTCGTTGCCGGTCAGCCCCACTCGACGCGCGTGAGCGGGCCGTCGTGGACGACCCGCCCGTCGGTGGCCGCCGCGACGGCGTCCAGCGCCACGTCGGCAGCAAGGTCGCGCTGGCCGTCGGGCACGCAGCGCTCGTCGACACCCTCCGAGGCGGCCGGGCTGTGCAGCGAGCCCAGCCGCGGTCGCCCGTCCCGCACGTGTCCCCGCTCGACCGCGATCGCCGTGCCCCCCGACAGGCGGCGGACGACATCGCGCCACGCAGCGTCCCGCCCGGTGCCCACCTCGGCCCGGGCGCCGGGACCCCGGTCGGCGACCGGCCACCACTCGTAGAGCCACAGCCCGATGGACGGGGGCACTGCGGTCTCGGACAGTCGTGATCCCGCGCGCTCGCGACCCGAGACCGGGTCCACATGCAGGATCCGGGGGTGCCCCTGGTCATCGACGCGCACGACGTGCGCCGGCATGTGCGAGAGCCAGTCCACGCCCAGCACCAACCCGTCGTAGGCATCGGGGATGTCGTGGCGCACCTGCGCGCCCGGCAGCGCGGCCGCCAGGCGCGGGGCCAGCACCCCGGCGGCCCCGAGCAGCGTGACGTCCTCGGGCGCCTGCGAGGCCACGAGGCCCAGCAGCGCGTCGGGGTCGCGCTCCAGCACCGGGGGGTGCCGACGGAGGTACCCGTCCGCGCCGAAGAGCGCGGCGTCCCAGGCCCGCTTCCACGTCGGCTCGGTGGGCGGGGGAGGTGCCGGCATGCCCAGCTGGGTCATGCGGCCGAGCGTACGGAAACCGGCCGACGCGGCCGGTGGGTGGGCCACATCACGGCGCTCGGCTGTGTCGTCCGCCCCGGCGTCGACGTAGAGTGGAAATGGCACACGAGCACACCGTCCGGTACCCGATCCGGCTCCCGCGGGAGTGGGCGGCGGGACTGGAACGAAAGGTTCCGAAGCGATGATGACCCCCCGCCAGGTGGGCGTCGTCGGCGCGGGTCGCGTCGGCGCTGTCCTCTCCGCCGCCCTGCGCGCCGCCGGCCACGACGTGGTCGCCGCCGCCGGCGAGTCCGACGCCTCGCGAGGCCGCCTCCAGGCCCTGCTCCCGGACGTGCCGCGCCGCAAGCCCAGCGAGGTCGCGCGCGCAGCCGATCTGCTCCTGCTCACCGTCCCCGACGACATGCTGCCCAACGTCGTCCGCGTGCTCGCCGACGCCGGCGCCCTGCGCCCGGGACAGGTCGTCGCGCACACCTCCGGCCGGCACGGGCTCGCGGTCCTGCAGCCCGCTGCCGAGCGGGGTGCCCGGGTGCTGGCCCTGCACCCGGCGATGACCTTCACGGGCACCGCCACGGACCTGCCGCGCCTGTCGGGTTGCGTCTTCGGCCTCACCGCCGCGGACGCGGAGCTGGCGCTGGGGGAGGGCCTGGTCGCCGATCTCGGCGGGGTTCCCGCGCGGATCGCCGAGGAGCACCGCACGCTGTACCACGGCGCGCTCGCGCACGGCGCGAACCACCTCGTCACGCTGGTGGCCGAGGCCCGCGAGATGCTCGCCGCGGCCGGGGTCGACGAGCCCGCCGACACGCTGCGCCCGCTGCTCTCCGCGGCGCTCGAGAACGCCCTCGAGCACGGCGACGCGGCCCTGACCGGGCCCATCGTGCGCGGGGACGTCGGCACGGTCGCGGCGCACGTGGACGACCTGCTGCGGCACGCCCCCCAGACGGTGTCGTCGTATGTCGCGATGGCCCGCGCCACCGTCTCGCGGGCGCAGACTGACGGGCGGCTGCTGCCGATCCGGGCGAGCCAGATCGCGGCGGTGCTGGACCGGGCGGAGCGGACGGCGTGGCCCACCCCGGGCGGGGGCGCTCCGGACCCGCGGAGCACGCGGTGAGGGCGGCCTCGGACACCGCGGCCGAGGCCCCGCACGGCACGCGCCGGCCCGCCAGCCCCGCCCGGCCGGAGCTGTCCCCGACGCGGGAGGACCTGGCCGATCGGCTCGCGCCGGCGCGGCGCGAGGGCCGCACGATCGCCCTGATCCCGACCATGGGCGCGCTGCACGAGGGCCACGCCAGCCTGCTGCGGGCCGCGCGCGACCGGGCGGGCGCAGCCGGCGTCGTGGTCGCCTCGGTCTTCGTCAACCCGCTCCAGTTCGGGGCCGGCGAGGACCTCGACCGCTACCCGCGCACGCTCGAGGCGGACCTCGACGTGTGCGCCGAGGAGAGCGTCGACGTGGTCTTCGCGCCGGCGGTGGAGGAGGTCTATCCGGGTGGCGACCCCGTGGTCACCGTCGAACCCGGCCCGCTCGCCGGCGTGCTCGAGGGGGCCACGCGCCCGGGCCACTTCGCGGGCGTGCTCACCGTCGTGGCGAAGCTCTTCGGCCTGGTCCGACCCGACGTGGCGGTCTTCGGCGAGAAGGACTACCAGCAGCTCGTGCTGATCCGCCGGATGGTCACAGACCTCTGCCTCGGCGTCGAGGTGGTCGGGGTCCCGACGGCCCGCGACGCCGACGGCCTGGCGCTCAGCTCGCGCAACCAGTTCCTCACCGGCGAGCAGCGTCAGCGGGCCGGGGCCCTGCACCGCACGCTCCGGGCCGCGGCCCGGGGCGCGCGGCACGGCGTCGAACCGGCGCTCGAGCACGCCCGCGCCGAGCTGGGCGGGGCGCAGGGCATCGACCTCGACTACCTCGCGCTGACCGACGCGGAGCTCGGCGAGCTGAGCGCCACGGCCGGTTCGGCGGCGCCGGTGACCGGGCGGGCCCTGATCGCCGCCCGCGTCGGCAGCACCCGGCTGATCGACAACCTCGGGCTGGTCCTCGGGGATCCCGGTCCCGGGCACGCCGCCGAACCCCGGCCCGAACCCCGGCCCCAGCAGACCCCCCCACCCGCCACCCACCCGACGATCGAACCGGGAGAGCGCTGATGCTGCGCACGATGATGAAGAGCAAGATCCACCGGGCGACCGTCACGCAGGCGGACCTGCACTACGTGGGGTCCGTGACCGTCGACGAAGACCTGCTCGAGGCCTCGGACCTCCTGCCGGGCGAGCTCGTCCACATCGTCGACATCACCAACGGCGCGCGGATCGAGACCTACACGATCGCCGGCGAGCGCGGCTCGGGCGTGATCGGGATCAACGGCGCCGCGGCTCGCCTGGTCCAGCCGGGTGACCTGGTGATCCTCATCGGCTACGGCCAGATGGACACCTCGGAGGCCCGGGAGTTCCAGCCGTCCGTGGTGTTCGTGGACGCCGGGAACAAGGTGATGGCGACCGGCTTCGATCCCGCCGAGACCTTCGACGGGCCCGGCCTCCTGCGCGGCGACACGGTCGCCGGGCGCTGACGCCCAGGCTGCCGGGCCCTCCCGCGGGCACCCGCGCCTATCCTGCACCGATGACCAGCAACCCCACGGCCACCTCGCCGGACCCGCCCCTGGCCCAGCGCCTGCGGGCGCCCGTGCCGGGCTGGACGCGCCGCGCCGACGTCGTGGTGGTCGGCTCCGGCATCGCCGGGCTCACCGCGGCCCTGCGGGTGCACTCCGCGCTCCGCGGCGGCGGGAACCAGCGCGACGCCCGCGTCCTGGTGGTCACCAAGGACGTGCTCGACGCCGGCTCGACGCAGTGGGCGCAGGGTGGCATCGCGGCGGCCCTCGGGCCGGGGGACACCCCGGCCGAGCACGAGCGCGACACCCTGGTCGCGGGTGCGGGCGCGTGCGACCGCGGGGCGGTGCAGGCGCTGGTCACCGAGGGCCCGGACGCCGTGCGCGAGCTGATCGCGCTGGGCACGGTCTTCGACCAGACCAACGGTGTCCTGGCCCTGGCCCGCGAGGGGGGGCACCACCGCGACCGGATCGCGCACGCGGGTGGCGACGCCACTGGGGCCGAGATCCAGCGGGCGCTCACCGCGGCCGTCGCCGCGGCGCCCGAGATCGAGGTGATCGAGCACGCCCTCGCGTTGGACCTGCTCCGCGACGCGGACGGCGCCGTGGCCGGGGTGACCCTGCACGTCATGGGCGAGGGACAGACCGACGGCGTCGGCGCCCTGCACTGCCGGGCCCTCGTGCTCGCCAGCGGCGGGCTCGGCCAGGTCTTCCGGCAGACGACGAACCCGGCCGTCTCCACCGGGGACGGCGTGGCGCTGGCGCTGCGCGCGGGGGCCGGCCTGCGTGACCTGGAGTTCGTGCAGTTCCACCCCACCGTGATGTGGCTGGGACCCGACTCGCACGGCCGGCAGCCCCTGGTCTCCGAGGCGGTGCGCGGCGAGGGCGCCGTGCTCCTGGACCACGACGGCCGCCGGATCATGGACGGCGTCCACGACCTCGGCGACCTCGCTCCGCGCGACGTCGTGGCCCGGGCGATCACCCGGCGGATGGCCGAGACCGGGCGCCCGCACGTGTGGCTCGACGCCCGGCACCTGGGCGCGGAGTTCTTCGAGCGGCGCTTCCCGACCGTCCTGGCCACCTGCCGCGAGCACGGTGTCGAGCCGGCCGCCGACCTGATCCCGGTCGCGCCGGCCTGCCACTATGCCTCCGGCGGCGTCGCCACCGACCGCTGGGGCCGCACCCGCGTGCCGGGTCTCTACGCCACCGGGGAGGTGGCCTGCTCGGGGGTGCACGGGGCCAACCGGCTCGCCTCCAACTCGCTGCTGGAGGGCCTGGTCTTCTCCCGGCGAATCGCGCAGGTGCTGCCCGACGAGCTGGGCGAGTGGCGCGAGCCGGAGCCCGAGGCCCGCCCGGAGGGCCTCGTGCCCGGCTCCCGCCGCCGCGAGCTGCAGGAGGCCATGACCGAGCGTGTCGGCGTGTTGCGCTCGGCCGAGGGGATGGCGCAGACGGGGGGCCGGCTCGCGGCGCTGGGGGGCCCGGCAGCGCCCATCGAGGAAGGCGCCGTCCCCGGGGTCGCGGCGTGGGAGACCACCAACCTGCAGCAGCTCGCCACGTCCATGACCGCCGCCGCCGCCCTCCGCCGCGAGACCCGTGGCTCGCACTGGCGCGAGGACCACCCCGACCGGGACGACGTGCACTGGAGCGGCCACATCGACTCTCGGCTGGTCGACGGCGTCGTCGAGGTCGCCTTCCACCCCGCACCGCCTAGCGACGTGCCCGATGCCCCGGCCCCCGCCCGCGAGGCGGTGCTGCAGTGAGCAGCCCGGCCCACGACGCCGGGGTTCCCCGGCTCTCGTCGTACGACGAGCTTCCCGCGCCGCTGCTCGCGGAGCTCGCCGAGGTGGGCCTGGACGCCCGGCGGCTGCACCGCGACGTGCTCGAGGCGCTGGCCGAGGACCTCGGGGCGCCGCACCACGCCGACGTCACCAGCGTGGCCACCATCCCGGCCGGCGCGCGGGGGCGCGCCGACGTGGCGGCCCGCCGGCCCGGCGTGGTCGCGGGGCTCGGCGTGGCGGAGCTAGTGTTCCGCACGGTGCTCGGCGACGCCGCCGAGGTCTCCGGCCGCGCGCCCGACGGCACCCGCGTGGCGGTGGGCGACGTCGTGCTGCAGGTGGCCGGACCGACCCGCGGTCTGCTCACCGCCGAGCGCACGGCGCTCAACTACGCCGGCCACCTCAGCGGCGTGGCCACCGCGACGGCTGCCTGGGTGGACGCGCTCGCGGGCAGCCGCACGCGGGTGCTGGACACCCGCAAGACCCTGCCGGGTTGGCGGGCGCTGCAGAAGTACGCCGTGCGCTGCGGCGGCGGCGTCAACCACCGCTTCGGCCTGGCCGACCTCGCCATGGTCAAGGACAACCACGTCGTCGCCGCCGGTGGCGTCGTGCCCGCGTGGCGCGCGGTGCGGGCCGCCTATGCCGACCTGCCCGTCGAGGTCGAGGTCAGCGATCTCGACGAGCTGCGGGCGCTGCTCGAGGCGGGCTGCGACCACGTGCTGCTGGACAACATGACGGACGCATGCATGGCGGAGGCGGTGCGGCTCGCCGCCGGACGAGCGACGCTCGAGGCCTCCGGCGGGATCACGGTCGACCGGGCCCGCGCCGTGGCCGCCACGGGCGTCGACTTCGTCTCCACCGGCGCGCTCACCCACTCCGTCACCGTCCTCGACCTCGGGCTGGACCTGCACGGGGAGGCGGTGGACGGGGCCGCGGCCGATTCGGGACCGGGAGGTGCCACGTGAGCCTGCTCTGCGCCGACATCGGCAACCGGGAGACGACGATGGGCCTGCTCGAGGGCGGGCGGGCCCGGGCCCACTGGCGGGTGTCCACCGACGAGCGCCGCACCGCCGACGAGTGGGCGGTGCTCGTGCGGGGCCTGCTCGCCGAGGCCGACGCACCACCCCCGGCCGGCATCGCCGTGTGCGCGACCGTGCCCTCGGTCCTCCACGAGTGGCGCGACATGCTGGCCCGGCACTTCGGCTCGCTTCGGACCGTCGTCGTCGAGCCCGGCGTGCGCACCGGGATCCCGGTGCTCACGGACAACCCCCGCGAGGTCGGCGCCGACCGCATCGTCAACGCGCTCGCCGCAGCGCACGACCACGGCGGGCCGGCCATCGTGGTGGACTTCGGCACCGCCACGACCTACGACGTCCTCAACGAGCACGGGCAGTACGTCGGCGGCGCCATCGTCCCGGGCATCGAGGTCTCGCTCGAGGCGCTCGAGCGCCGCGGCGCCCAGCTGCGCACGGTCGAGCTCCTGCGGCCCAGGGCCGTGATCGCGCGCAACACCGTCGAGGCCCTGCAGTCGGGCATGCTCTACGGGACGGCGGCACAGGTGGATGGCCTCGTCGCGCGCATGATCGGCGAGCTCGGGCACGCCGTGGAGCACGTCCGGGTCGTCGCGACCGGGCACCTGGCGCCGCTCGTGCTCGACGAGTGCTCCTGCTTCACCGCGCACGCCCCCCTGCTCACCCTGCGCGGGCTCGAGCTGGTGCACGCGCGCAACTGCTGAGCTGAGGGGCGTCGCCACAGGATTCCCGGCACGCTTTTTCTGGGGCGCTGACCTTGTCGGTCCGGTCATTTTGGGTGAAAGACCAGAATGGTGGGGCCGAATTGCATTCTCCGTGCACCAGGGCCCCGTCGGGGGATGATTCGACTTTCCCGGTCATGTGTCACACTGGTGATCGGTGAACCCCCCATCACCGTGATCCCCGAGAAGTAGAAAAGAAAGGCACCCCCATGGCGCAGAAGGTCCATATCCAGCTCGTGGACGATTTCGATGGTTCCGATGCCAGTGAGACGCTCGCCTTCGGCCTCGACGGCGCGACCTACGAGATCGACCTGAACGACAAGCACGCTGCCAAGCTCCGCAGCGCGCTCGAGCCCTACGTCGGCCACGCCCGCAAGGCGGGTGGCCGCAAGGCCGGTGGCCGCAAGCCTGCCGCGGGCAAGGGCTCCGGCCCCACGGCCAAGGAGGTCCGCGAGTGGGCGCGCGAGAACGGGTGGGATGTTCCCGACCGTGGCCGTGTGGCCGCCGAGGTCCGCGAGGCCTACGCCGCGGCGCACTGAGCCGAGCATCGGGGTGCCCCGGCCGGGCCCCGAAGAGACCCGCCGGGTCGCGCGCTGACCGCCGGGACGCGACGGGCGCGTGGCGCGACCGCGAGGTGTTCGCTGATAGCGGACCCGCGGGTGTGTGCCCCGGGGAGCACGTAGGGTGGAGCGTGATGTGGACTCCACGCCGCGCGGATGGTCCTGACCGCGTCGCCCACGTCCCACACGCATGAGGAGCGCACATGTTCGAGCGGTTTACCGACCGAGCCCGCCGGGTGGTCGTGCTGGCCCAGGAAGAGGCCCGCATGCTCTCCCACAACTACATCGGGACCGAGCACATCCTGCTCGGCCTGATCCACGAGGGTGAGGGCGTCGCCGCGAAGGCGCTCGAGAGCCTCGACATCTCCCTGGAGGCGGTGCGCGCCCAGGTCGAGGAGATCATCGGCCAGGGCCAGCAGGCACCGTCCGGCCACATCCCCTTCACCCCGCGAGCCAAGAAGGTCCTCGAGCTGTCGCTGCGCGAGGCGCTGCAGCTCGGCCACTCCTACATCGGGACCGAGCACATCCTGCTCGGTCTGATCCGCGAGGGCGAGGGCGTGGCGGCGCAGGTGCTGCAGAAGCTCGGGGCGGACCTGAACCGCGTTCGTCAGCAGGTCATCCAGCTGCTCTCGGGCTTCCAGGGCAAGGAGAGCGCCGCCGCCGGGGCCCCGCAGGGCCAGGGTCAGGACGCGCCGTCCTCCTCGCTGGTGCTCGACCAGTTCGGCCGCAACCTCACTCAGGCCGCCCGCGAGGGCAAGCTCGACCCGGTGATCGGTCGCGAGAGCGAGATCGAGCGGGTCATGCAGATCCTCTCGCGCCGCACGAAGAACAACCCGGTCCTCATCGGCGAGCCCGGCGTGGGCAAGACGACGATCGTCGAGGGTCTGGCCTCCGACATCGTCAAGGGAAACGTGCCCGAGACGCTGAAGGACAAGCACATCTACACCCTCGACCTCGGCGCGCTCGTGGCCGGCTCGCGCTACCGCGGTGACTTCGAGGAGCGCCTGAAGAAGGTGCTCAAGGAGATCCGCACGCGCGGCGACATCGTGCTGTTCATCGACGAGATCCACACCCTCGTCGGCGCGGGCGCCGCGGAGGGCGCGATCGACGCGGCCAGCATCCTCAAGCCGATGCTGGCCCGGGGCGAGCTGCAGACGATCGGCGCCACGACGCTGGACGAGTACCGCAAATACCTCGAGAAGGACGCGGCGCTCGAGCGCCGGTTCCAGCCGATCCAGGTGGCCGAGCCGTCGATCGCGCACACCATCGAGATGCTCAAGGGCCTGCGCGACCGGTATGAGGCGCACCACCGCGTCACCATCGCCGACGAGGCGCTGGTCTCGGCCGCGACGCTGGCCGACCGCTACATCTCCGACCGCTTCCTGCCCGACAAGGCGATCGACCTGATCGACGAGGCGGGCTCGCGCCTGCGCATCCGCCGGATGACGCAGCCCGCCGACCTGCGCGAGTACGACGACAAGATCGCGGAGGTCCGGCAGCGCAAGGAAGCCGCGATCGACGGGCAGGACTTCGAGGCCGCCGCGTCGCTGCGCGATGAGGAGAAGCAGCTCATCCAGGCCAAGTCCGAGCGCGAGAAGCAGTGGCGCGCCGGCGACATGGACGAGGTCGCGGAGGTCGACGAGGAGCTGATCGCCGAGGTCCTCGCCGTGGCGACCGGCATCCCGATCGTCAAGCTCTCCGAGGAGGAGTCGACGCGGCTGCTCAAGATGGAGGACGAGCTGCACAAGCGGGTCATCGGCCAGGAGGAGGCCGTCAAGGCGCTCTCCCGGGCGATCCGGCGCACCCGCGCTGGCCTGAAGGACCCGAAGCGCCCCGGCGGTTCCTTCATCTTCGCCGGGCCCTCGGGCGTCGGGAAGACGTGGCTGTCCAAGACGCTCGCCGAGTTCCTCTTCGGCGACGAGGACGCGCTGATCCAGCTCGACATGTCCGAGTTCAGCGAGAAGCACACTGTCTCGCGGCTCTTCGGATCCCCGCCGGGGTACGTCGGCTACGAGGAGGGCGGCCAGCTCACCGAGAAGGTCCGCCGCAAGCCGTTCTCCGTCGTGCTCTTCGACGAGGTCGAGAAGGCTCACCCGGACATCTTCAACAGCCTGCTGCAGATCCTCGAGGAAGGCCGCCTGACGGATTCCCAGGGCCGGTTGGTGGATTTCAAGAACACGGTCATCATCATGACCACCAACCTCGGCACCCGGGACATCGCGAAGTCGGTGAACCTCGGTTTCCAGCAGGCCGGCGACGTCGCTGGTTCCTACGACCGCATGAAGAACAAGGTGACCGACGAGCTGAAACAGCACTTCCGTCCCGAGTTCCTCAACCGCGTCGACGAGATCATCGTGTTCCCGCCGCTCTCGCAGGAGCAGATCGTCTCCATGGTCGACAACATGGTCGCGGCGGTCGAGACGCGACTCAAGGACCGCGACATGTCCCTCGAGCTGACCCCGGCCGCCAAGGGCCTGCTCGCCAAGCGCGGGTTCGACCCGGTGCTGGGCGCCCGGCCGCTGCGCCGGACGGTGCAGCGCGAGATCGAGGACACCATGGCCGAGAAGATGCTCTTCGGCGAGGTCGGACCCGGCCAGATCGTGGTCGTGGACGTCGACGGCGAGGGTCCGGACGCCAGCTTCACCTTCGTCGGGCAGAAGGTCGGTGAGCTCCCGGACGCGCCACCGTTCGAGGGCGTCGGCGTCGAGTCGCCGAGCGTCGAGAGCGGCGAGGACCTCGGCACCGAGGGCCCGACCGACATCGAGCGCGGCACCGGCGACGAGTGATCCGCTCCCGCTGACGCGGCGCCAGGACGGCGGGCCCGGCCACGCGGCCGGGCCCGCCGTCGCTAGGGTCGGGCCATGCTCGTCACCGTCAGCACGGTCAAGGACACGCTGACCAACGTGCAGCGATTCGTGACCCGCAATCTCGCGGGGGGCGTCGACCACCTCGTGGTCTTCCTCGACGCGGACGAGGCCGGCGTGCGCGCCTGGCTCGACGGGCACCCCCACGTCACCTCCGTGCCGACCGACGCGAGCTGGTGGTCGGGCGACCGACCCGAGCGGCTCAACGTGCGGCAGCGGATCAACGCGAACGTCGTCCGGGCGTTGATGACCGAGCTCGACCCCGGCGGCTGGGTGTTCCACATCGATGCCGACGAGGTCGTGCAGGTCGACCGGGACCGGCTCGACGGACTCGGCCGCGACGTCGAGGTGCTGACGCTCTCGCCCGTCGAGGCGGTGAGCCGCAAGCACTGGGAGGGTGAGGTCACGCACTTCAAGACGCTGCTGGGCAAGGATGACCTGACGCTGCTGACCATCCTGGGCGCGATCGACCGGCCGCACAACGGCGCCTACTTCCATGGGCACACCGACGGCAAGTCGGGTATGCGGCCCTCGCTCCAGCGCTGGCACACCCTGCACCACGTGGTCGACGCCGAGGGGGAGGACCTCGAGCCGCCGCGTCCCGACTGGGCCCGCGTGCTGCACTACGAGTCGTTCTCGGGCGATGACTTCGTGCGCAAGTGGACCGCGATCCTGACCGCCGGTCCGACGGCCAACTTTCGCCCCGGTCGCGAGCCCACCGCGATCGCGCTGCGCGCCCTGATCGCGAAGAGCCTCACCGAGGAGCAGGCCCGGCCCTACCTGATGCGCATCTTCGAGCGGACCACCGAGGACGACTTCGAGACCCTGCGCGACCTCGGACTGCTCGAGCGGATCGACCCCGACCGCGGGCACCACACGCCCGAGTCGTTGGGTCAGGAGCGCCGGGGCTCGCTGGACGCGATGCTCGCCGGCCTCGCCGGGGAGCCGAAGCGGCCCTTCCACCCCGGCAGTCCGGCCGAGCCCGTGGCCGCGATCGTGCGGCGCGTGGCCGGCGGCCGGGCCCCGCGGGAGGGGCGCTCCCGCATGCCCTGGCGCGGCTGAGCGCGTGGGACCCCACGCCAGCCCGGGAGCAGGAGTCAGCCCGGGAGGCCCACCGTGCGCCGGGAGGGGCGCACGGCCAGGCCGTCCGTCACGAGCGAGTCCAGGCACCGCTCGCGCTGCGGTGCCGCGGCCCAGGCCGCCTCGAGCCTCGAGACGTGCACCGGCCCCTCGGCCTCGCGCAGCACGGCCAGCAGCCGACCGCGGCACTGACGGTCGCTGCCCGCCCATGTCTGGCCGCGCCGGGGTGGCCCGGCGTGCGCCGGCCGCCCGGCGCGCAGCCAGGCGCACCGGTCCGCCACGGGGCAGCGGGCGCAGGTCGGCGCCGCGGCCGTGCACACGAGAGCGCCGAGCTCCATGACCGCCACCGACCAGGCCGCCGCCGTCGGCTCGTCCGGGGGCAACAGGTCCGCCCCCAGGTCTCGCTCGGCGCGGGTCACGGCGCTCGGCGGCAGCTCCACACCCGACACGGCCCGGCCGAGCACGCGCCGCACGTTGGTGTCCAGCACCACCTGGCGCTGTCCGAACGCGAAGGCGGCGATGGCCGCCGCCGTGTACTCGCCCACCCCGGGCAGGGCCAGCAGCGCGCCGCGATCGGAGGGCACCTCCCCGCCGTGGCGCTCCGTGATCGCGGTGGCGGCGGCGTGCAGCCGCAGCGCCCGCCGGGGATAGCCCAGGCGGCCCCACGCACGCACCGCCTCGCCGCTGGGTGCCGCGGCCAGGTCCGCCGGTGTCGGCCAGGCGTCCAGCCAGGCCTCGTGCACCGGGAGCACCCGCGCCACCGGGGTCTGCTGCAGCATGAACTCCGAGACCAGCACGGACCATGGTCTCGCCTCCGGGCGCCGCCAGGGCAGGTCTCGGGCATGCGCGTCGTACCACGCGAGGACGGGCGGGACGAGGGGGTGCAGCTCTGCCACCCGGCGATCCAAGCAGGGCGCTCCAGCCGCGCGCGGAGTGGCACCCCCGTCGGCGCCCGGGGGCTGCGTACCGTGCGGGCATGCCAGCTCACCGGCCTCCCCACCGGCCCGCGGGCACCCGCCCGCGCCGTCGGCACCCGGCGCGGGTCTACTGGTTGCGGCGGTTCCTGGCGTTCGCGGTGCTCGCTGCCCTCGTCGTCGGCGGCGTCGGCCTCGGCCGTCTGCTGACGGGTCTCGCCGGCGGCGAGACCGGCGCGGCGCAGACGACCTCGGCCGAGCCGGAGGAGTCTGCCCACGCGCCGCCCGCATCCGCATCGGACGGGCCGGGAGCCGATCGGGAGCCGGGCCCGACCGCCCCGACGACCCAGAAGAACCAGAAGAAGGCCGGGGGGACCCCGAAGCCGCCGCCGGCCGAGCCCGAGGGTCCCTGCGCGGAGGAGGACGTGGTGGTCACGCCGTCGGTCAAGCGGGCCGTCGGCGCTCCGATCACCATTCGGCTGGACCTGACGACGCTCGAGAGCGACGCCTGCTTCTGGCGCGTCTCGCCCGAGACGCTGACGATGCGCATCACTAGCGGCGAGGACGAGATCTGGACGAGCCGCCAGTGCCCCGGTGCGCTGCCGAGGCAAGACGTGGTCGTGCGCAAGGAGCCCCGCACCCGCGTGCGGGTGGACTGGTCGGCCCGCCGGTCCGACGAGGACTGCTCGATCTTCGCCGAGTGGGCGCTGCCGGGCTACTACCAGGTGCAGGCGGCGGCGTTCGCCGGCGAGCCGCGCGAGGACCGGTTCGAGCTCACGGCGCCGCAAGGGCCATCGGATCGCCGGTCACCGGGGTCCGAGGCGAGGCAGCGCCAGGGGCAGCAGGAGCGACAGCGGGGCTGACCCGGCCGGGTCGGCAGCTCAGACGTAGCGCTCGAGGATGCTCGACTCCGCCAGCCGGGAGAGCCCGTCATGCACGCTGCGGGCGCGCAGCTCGCCGATGCCGTCCACGCGCTGCAGGTCCTCCACGCTCGCGGTGAGCAGCTTCTGGAGGCTACCGAAGTGCTCGACGAGCCGCTCGACGAGCGGTTTCGGCACGCGCGGAACCTTGGCGAGCAGCCGGTAGCCCCGAGGGGCCACGGCGCCGTCGAGGTGCTCGCTGATGCCGAGACCGACGGCGCGGGCGACCGTGGCCGGGTCGACCAGCTCGGTCGAGCTGAGGGCGGCCAGCTGCGCGAGCAGCGTCTCCCAGGTCACGGCGGACGGCCCCCGCGTGGGCAGGTAGTCGCGCACGAGGAGCTCCCGCTCGGTCTCCAGGCCGGCGACCAGCTCGACGAGCTGCAGCGCGATCAGGCGGCCGTCGGTGCCGAGCTCGAGCACGTAGTCCTCGATCTCCACCGCGATCCGGGTGACCATCTCGAGCCGCTGCGCGACCACCGCGACGTCGCGGACCGTCACCAGGTCCTCGATCTCCAGCGCCGACAGCGTGCTCGAGACCTCGTCGAGGCGCGCCTTGTAGCGCTCGAGCGTGGCCAGCGCCTGGTTGGCGCGGGAGAGGATCTGGGCGCTGTCCTCGAGCTCGCGGCGGCGCCCGCCCACATAGGCGGCGATGATCTGCATGGACTGGGACACGGAGATGACGGGATGGCCGGTCTGCCGCGCGACGCGTTCGGCGGTGCGGTGCCGGGTGCCGGTCTCGTGCGACGGGATCGCCTGGTCGGGCATCAGGTGCACCGCGGCGCGTCGGATCCGGGTCGCCGCGCGGTCCAGGATGAGAGCCCCGTCCATCTTCGCCAGCTCGCGGAGGCCGGTGGCGCTGAAGGGCACGTCGAGCTCGAAGCCACCGGTGCAGATCGACTCCACCTGCGTGTCGCACCCGAGCACGATCAGGGCGCCGGTGCGGCCGCGCAGGATGCGTTCGAGCCCGTCCCGCAGCTCGGTTCCGGGCGCGATCGAGGCCAGCGTCTCCCGCATGCGGAGCGCGTCCTCGGACTTGTCGGGACCGACCACGGGGAGCGTCCTCTCGTGCGGCAGGCGAGGGTAAGGTGACGGGGCACCGCTTCGACGGCCATCCTAGGCCGCGACGCCGGCGGGGTGACGCTACAGCGCCTCGACGCGCTGCGGACCGCCCCGCAGGTGCAACAGGCGCAGCGCCGCTGCGATGTCGGGCACCCCGACGGTGCGGATGCCGTCGACCTCCGGGAGCACGCCCTGCGGTCCGCCGCGCTCACCCGCGTGCGGCACCAGGGCCACCCGGAACCCGAGACGGGCCGCCTCGGCGATGCGCTGCGGCAGGTCGTGGACGCGCCGCAGCTCGCCCGCCAGCCCGAGCTCGCCCATCGCGACCACGCCCGCCGGCGGCGCCGCGTCGCGGTGCGAGGAGGCCAGCGCCACCGCCACGGCCAGGTCGCTGGCAGGCTCGGTGAGCTTGGCCCCGCCCACGGTGGAGGCGAACACGTCCGCATGCTGCATGCGGATGTCGCAGTGCTGCTGGAGGACGGCGAGCACCATGGCCACGCGGGAGGAGTCCAACCCCGAGGTCGTGCGCCGGGGCCGCTCCGCCGTCGTCGGCGCCACCAGCGCCTGCACCTCCGCGAGCATCGGTCGCCGACCGTTCATCGTGACGGCGACGCACGTGCCCGGCACCTGCGTGGCGTGGTGCTCGACGAAGAGGCCGGTCGGGTCGGTGACGGCCGCGATGCCGTCGGCGGCGAGGTCGAAGCAGCCGACCTCGTCGACGGGGCCGTAGCGGTTCTTCATCGCGCGCAGCATCCGGAACCGGCTGTTGCGCTCCCCCTCGAAGTGCAGCACGACGTCGACGAGGTGTTCGAGCACCCGCGGGCCGGCGATGCTGCCGTCCTTGGTGACGTGGCCCACGAGCACCGTGGCGATCCCACGGCTCTTGGCCACCCGCACCAGGGCGCCGGCGACCTCCTTGACCTGGGCGACGCCGCCGGGCACGCCGTCCACGCCGCCGGCGGAGACGGTCTGGACGGAGTCCACGACCAGGAGCGCCGGCCGGACCTCCTCGATGTGGGTGAGCACGGCGCCGAGGTCGGTCTCGGCGGCCAGGTACAGCTCGTCGTACACCCCCGCCGTGCGGTCGGCGCGCAGGCGCACCTGGGAGGCGGACTCCTCCCCCGTCACATAGAGCGTGCGCGTGCCCAAGCGCGCCGTCTGCGCCGCCACCTCCAGCAGGAGCGTGCTCTTGCCGACGCCGGGCTCACCGGCGAGCAGCACCGCGGCGCCGGGGACGACGCCGCCGCCGAGCACGCGGTCGAGCTCGGGCACCCCGGAGGACCGGGACGCCGCGCCCTCGAGCGGCACGCGACCGATCGGGATGGCGGGCGAGGTGACCGGGGCCACCGAGGTCCGCCCGGTCGGCGCGGCGGCCTCGGCGACCGAGCCCCACGCCTGGCACTCCCCGCACCGGCCGACCCACTTGCCCGTCTCCCACCCGCACTCGCTGCAGCGGTAGGACGCGCGCGTCCGTCCACTCCTGGTTCGGGCGGGGGGCGCGCTCGCGTTCGAGGTCGTCATGGCGAGGACGCTAGGCGAGGACGCCGACAGTCCCGGGCCGCCGCGCGGACCGCACGGGCGGCGAGGGGGCTCACTCGCTCGCGATGGCCTGGAGCACCGGCATCCGCGAGGCGCGGACGGCGGGCACGATCGCCGCCAGCACCCCGACGACGACGGCGATGGCCAGGAACAGCGCGAGGCTGGCCAGCGGCAACGACAGCTGCGTGAGGTCCTCGCTCAGCGACTGCCGCAGCAGCACCCCGATCACGAGCCCCAGGGCCATCCCGAGCACCGAGCCCAGCACGGCGATCGTGACCGATTCCAGCGTCACCATCCGCCGCAGCCCGGCCCGGGACAGGCCGATGGCGCGCAGCAGCCCGATCTCCCGCGTGCGCTCGATCGCGCTGAGGCCCAGGGTGTTGGCGATCCCGATCACGGCGATCACGATCGCTAGCGCCAGCAGGCCGTAGATCATGGCCAGCAGCTGGTCGATCTGACCCTGGAGGCTCTCGGCGAACTGTTCCTTGTCCTGCACGGTGACGATCGGGACGTCCGCGACCACCTCCTCCAGCTCGGCCTGCACGGCCGCGGCGTCGGCGCCGTCCGCCACGTTGATGCTCAGCGAGGTGTCGGTGCGCCGCAGACCCATGTCGGTGAGCACCTCCAGCGGGACGTTGACCGAGCCGACGACCGGCGTCGGCTCGATGAGGCCGACGACCTCGACCGACGTGGACCGCCCCCCGGGAAAACCGAGGTCGAGGGCATCGCCCAGTCCGACCCCGTAGTCGGCGGCGGCGTCCGTGCTGATCACCGCGTCGTCGCCGGTCATGGACTGCGTCCCCTCGACCAGGTCGAGCTCGTAGATCCGGTCGTACGCCGGGTCGACACCGAGGATCGACGCCTGCTGCCCGTCGACCATGGCGGGGGTGAACTGGTCGCGGCTGAGGACCTCGACCCCCTCGACCCGGGCCATGTCGTCGCCGATCGCCGTCGGGAAGCTCTGGAAGTTCGCCGACTGGACCAGGAAGTCGGCCGAGAACTGGTCCTCCACCAGCTGGTCGCTGGTGGCGCTCAGCGAGGCCGCGAGCGTGCCGACCGCCGCGACCAACGCCAGGCCGATCATCAGCGCCGAGGCCGTGGCCCCCGTACGCCTCGGGTTGCGCAGCGCGTTTTCGCCGGCCAGCCTCCCGGTGGTGCCGAAGACCCGGGCGAAGAGCGAGCGGCAGGCCACCAGCAGCGGGTGGCCGAGGACGGGACTGATCGCGGCGGCCGTGAGGATCCAGATCACGGCCGCGGCCCCGATCCAGATCGCGTCGGCCCCGGGAGCGCCGACGAGCCCGGCGGCGGCGAGCCCGACGCCGACCAGCAGGGCCGCCGCGCCGATCACCGACCTGCGTCGCAACGAGCCCTCGGCGGGCGCGGCGTCGTCCCGCATCGCCGCCACCGGGGCGATGCGGGAGGCCCGCCGAGCGGGCACGTACGCCGACCCGAGCGTGACGACGAGCGCGACCCCGTAGGCGAGCGCAATCGTCGAGGGGGTCAGCCCCAGCACGTCGCCGTTGACGGGCAGTCCGATCACCCGGAACAGCGCGGCGAGGCCGCGGGCCAGGAGCAGACCGACGGCGATGCCGAGGGAGGCGCCGAGCAGGGCCATGACCGCGGCCTCGAGCAGCACCGAGCGCCGCACCTGGGCGGCGCCGGCGCCGAGCGCGCGCAGCAGGGCCAGCTCGCGCACGCGCTGGGCGACGAGGATGGAGAACGTGTTGGCGATGATGAAGCCGCCGACCAGGATCGCGATCACCGCGAAGGCGACCAGGAAGGTCGAGATCACGTCGAGGAACTGGCCGACCGCCTCCTGTGACTCCTCGGCGACCGTGTCGCCCTCGACGGCCTCGAACCCCTGCGGCAGCACGCCCCGGGCCGCGCCGACCAGCTCGGTCTGGGAGACCCCGGGTGCCGCCGTGAGCGAGACGCTGGTGAAGGCGTCGCGTCCGCCGAGGAACAGGCGCTGCGCCCCCTCCTCGGAGAAGATCAGCAGCACCGCGCCCGCGGTCCCGCCGCCGTTGAACTCCGCCGTTCCGGTGAGCTCCAGCGTCGTGCGCACGGTGTCGGCGGACCCCCCGGTGGGTGCGATCACGCTCACCTGGTCCCCGACCTCGTATCCCGCGGCCTCCGCGGCCCCGGTGTCGAGCACCAGGTCGGTGGGCCCGGTGGGCCACGCGCCGTCGACGAGCAGCAGGGACGGCTCGCCGAGCAGGTTGGGCGTGTCGGTGTAGTTGAACGCGACCGTGGGGGCTCCCTGGCCGCCGACGAGCTTGCCCTCGGTGTCGAGGAGATACATCCCGAGCCCGTCGACCTGGCCGTCGGCCTGCTCCACCTCGGGCAGATCGGCCAGCCGGTCGACGTCCGCGGGGTTCATCGTCGTGCCGTTGCCGGCGCCGACCGCCTCGAACGACCCGGTCCCCGCCGGGCGGACCAACGCGTCGGGGGTGGACCCCTCGATGATGCCGTCGAAGGTGGCCCCCAGGCCGCTGCTGAAGGTCAGCACGCCACTGAGGAAGCCGATGCCGAGCACGATCGCGAGCGTGCTCATCATCAGCCGGACCTTGCGGCCCAGCAGGTTGCGCAGGGTGAGCCGGATCATGTCAGCCCGCCTGCGGGGTCAGCCGCGCCATCTTGTCCAGGATCGCGTCGCGATCGGGGTCGCGCAGCTCATCGACGATCCGTCCGTCGGCCAGGAAGACGACGCGATCGGTCCAGGCGGCCGCCACCGGGTCATGGGTCACCATCACGATGGTCTGGCCGAACTCGTCGACGCTGCGCCGCAGGAAGCCCAGCACCTCAGCGCTGCTGGTGCTGTCGAGATTGCCGGTCGGCTCGTCGGCGAAGACGATCGAGGGCCTGCTCACGAGCGCTCGCGCGCAGGCCGCGCGTTGCTGCTGTCCACCGGACATCTCGCTCGGCTTGTGGTGGAGGCGGTCGCGCAGCCCGACCGCCTCGACCACGCGCTCGAACCACTCCCGGTCGGGCTTCGTGCCGGCCAGCGAGAGCGGCAGCGTGATGTTCTCCTCGGCGGTCAGCGTGGGGACGAGGTTGAAGGCCTGGAAGACGAAACCGATCTCCTCGCGGCGGAGCGTCGTCAACGCCTTGTCCTTGAGGCGTCCGAGCTGCTGGCCGCCGACCACCACCTCGCCCGACGTGGGGCTGTCCAGTGCCGCGAGGCAATGCATCAGGGTCGACTTGCCGGACCCGGAGGGCCCCATCACGGCCGTGAACTCCCGGGCCGCCACCTCGATCGAGACGCCGTCGAGCGCCCGGACCTCCGACTCGTCCCGGCCGTAGACCTTCACCAGGTCGTGGGCGCTGGCGGCGATGGGGGACGACCCGCTGTCAGCGGGCCCGGCGGACGAGGGGCTCATGCCCTCAGTGTTCCGGGTCGGGTTCGCCCGGCGCCAGGGGGTTCCCCCTGATCCGACCCGCAGGCGGCCGCGGTCAACTCCGAGGCGAGCCGCCCCGAAGTTGACCGCGGCCGGGTGCCACCGGACCATGGGCTCACGTGCTGGGAACGATCAAGGGAGCGGCGATGACGCGGTCCGGGCGGGTCCTCCCGGGCGCGTACCCGCGGGCGGCGTCTCGGAGGCGCCTCGGGGCGCCCAGCCCGACGCTGGCCGACGTGGCCGACCTGGCGGGCGTCTCGCGGCAGACGGTCTCGAACGCGATCAACAATCCGGCGCTGCTGCGCGAGGACACGCTCGCGCGCGTCCGGGGCGCGGTCAGCGCGCTCGCGTACTCGCCCAACCGCGCGGCCCGCAACCTGCGCACGCGGTCCTCGCACCTGGTGGGCATGCGGTTCGCGCCGTGGGAGGAGGGCACGGCCAACGCCACCATCGACCGCTTCGTGCACGCGCTGGTCCAGCGCACCAGCGCCGCCGGCTACCACCTGCTGCTCTTTCCCGGCCAGGCCGCCGACCCGGTCGCGGGCTATGAGGAGCTGTTGCGCTCGCTGACCGTGGACGCCTTCGTCGCCACCGACACGTGGCTGGGCAACCCGCAAGCCGCGTGGCTGGAGGAGCACGAGGCGCCGTTCGTCGCGTTCGGACGACCCTGGGAGAACCCCGACGCCCGGCACGCCTGGGTCGACGTGGACGGCGCCGCCGGCACCCAACTCGCGACGCAGCACCTGCTGGACGCCGGGCACACGCGGATCGCCTGGATCGGTTGGCGGCGCGAGAACTGGGTGGGGGAGGACCGCCGGTCCGGCTGGAGCGAGGCCATGCACGACGCCGGCCTGTCCACGAGTGGGCTGGCCTCGCGCGTCGAGGAGCTGGTGGGCAGCGGTCGGGACGCCGCCGCGGCACTGCTCGGCGAGGCCTCGCCGACGGCGTTCGTCTGCGCCTCCGACACGCTGGCCGCCGGCGTGCTGCACGCCCTCGCCGAGCGCGGGCTGGAGCCGGGTCGCGACGTGTCCGTGGTCGGCTTCGACGATTCCCAGGTCGCCCAGCTGCTGCCCGGCGGGCTCACCTCCCTGCGCCAGCCGCTGGAGGAGGTCGCGGGCGCCGTCGTCGACGCGCTCGAGGACCTCCTGGCGCAGCCTCGGCGCCCCCGGAGCGGCGTCCTGCTCCAGCCGACGCTCGCGGTGCGCGGCTCCACCGGGCCCGCCCCCGCGTGGTGAGCCGTCGCCGGCGGCGGTCTCAGCAGCGCTTCCACCACAGGTTGACGGCGTAGTCGACCTCCGTGCCCTGGTGCTCGGCGAGCACGGCGGCGGCGGTGGCCGGGTCGAGCTCGATCCCGACGACGGCCTCCAGGTCCTCGCGGCGCGCGAAGGCCCAGCGCACGGCCAGCGGGACGCGCTCCCAGCCGTGCCGCGACCAGAACGCGGACACGGCGTCGGGATCGACGCGGGGGAAGGCCCGGCGGAACCAGCCGCCGAAGGTCGACCGGCTCGCGTCGTTGTCGAGCACGAACGCGGTCCCGCCGCGCCGCAGCACGCGGTCGAGCTCGACCAGCCCGGGTTCGCAGCCGGGGCCGAAGAAGTACGCCCAGCGCGCCTGCACCACGTCCACGCAGGAGTCCGGGAGCGGGACGGCCTGCGCGGTGCCGGGGAGCACCGTCACGCGCCGCCCGGCCTCGCCCATCGCGCGGAGGCGACGCCGCGCGAGGACGACGAGGTCCGGGTGCGGCTCCACCCCGGTCACCGCCGCGGCATCGGCCGCCCAGCGCGGCAGGTGGTGGCCGGCGCCGCAGCCGAGGTCGAGCAGGTGGCGCCCCGACCAGTCGGCCAGGCCGCGCATCGCGGCTTCGACCCGTCCGTCGGGGTCGAACGCCCGGTTCTCGAGCTCGTAGGTCGCCGGGTGCCGCCAGATGTTGGGACTCGGCACGCTGCCGGGAACCGGCCGGGTGCGCCCGGCGAGCCAGCCCGTCAGATCCGGACCAGGCCGTGCGGGGTCTGGAACTGCGCCGCGATGATGCCGGGCGTTCCGTGCGGGGCCACCCACTCGACCTTGACGTCCTCCAGGGGCGACTCGACCCGCTCGCCCAACCACTCGCTGACCCGCTGCGGGTCGCCGGCGATCTCGAGGCAGGCCAGCGACCAGGCGGGGTCGGCGCCGGCGCTCGGGTGCAGCTCGGGCGGCGACTCCCACTGGACGAAGAACGGCAGCTGCGGATCGGCCAGCGTGCCGTTGACGCCGATCTGACGCCACCGCAGCTCGGTGCCGTCCGGCCGGTGCCGGTTGCCGCGGACGGCGTCCCGGCCCAGCCGGCGCTCGACCGGCAACAGGTCGGTCACGGCGACGACCCAGCCCAGCCAGCCGCCGCCGAGCGCGGACCGCGCCCGCACGGCCTGCCCGAACGGGGCCTTGTCGGACGCCGGATGGTCGAGGACCTCGACCACCTCCAGATACGTGTGGTCGGAGAGCCCGAGGGTCACGTTGCGCGTGCCGAAGCGCGGGTGCACCCCGCCGTCGACGAACTCGCGGCCGAGCAGTTCCCCCAAGCGCTGGGCAGTGCTGGCGAGGCCGTCCGGCCCCGCAGCATAGGAGAGGTGGTCCAGGCGCATGACCTCATTCTTAACCGCGCGGGATCCGCCCCGGACCCCGGGGTCTTTCGTCGGCGCCGCCCCTGCCGCTCCGCGGAGGGCCGGGTGCGTCAGGTCCTGCGCCGCGCCGGGTCGGCGGGATGCCGGCCGACCCGGCCCTTCGCGCGCAGATGGTCCTCGCAGTGGCGCACCAGCTCGACGTACGCGTCGCGTCCCATCAGCTCGGTCAGCTCCGGCTCGTTGGTGATGTAGAGCGGGTCGGGCGCGACATGGGCCTCGGTGTTGCCCGAGCAGTACCAGTCGTGGTCGTGACCACCCGGGCCCCAGCCCCGCCGGTCGTACTCACTGATGCTGATCTCGAGGTACTCCGTGCCGTCGGGCCGCTCGACGTCCCGGTAGGTGCGCCGGATCGGCAGCTGCCAGCAGACGTCGGGCTTGGTCTCCAGCGGCTCGCGGCCGGTGCGCAGGGCGAGGCCGTGCAGGGCACACCCCTTGCCGAGTGCGAAGTCGTCGCGGTTGGCGAAGACGCACGCCTGCTGGCCGCCGTACACCGTGGTGGCCGTCTTGCGCTCGCCGTCCTCGTCCTTGGTCACCCAGTCCTTGACGCGCACGCGGGCGCGTCCCTCGGTGTTGGCGGGGTGGAACTGCCACGTCTGCGGGGTCAGCTCCGCCACGAAGCCGGCCACCCGCTTCTGGTCGTCCGCGTCGGAGAAGTGGGCGCCGAGCGTGCAGCAGCCGTTGTCGGGCGACTCGGCGTAGATCCCGGGGCAGCCCTGGCCGAAGATGCACCGGTAGCGGGAGGTCAGCCAGGTCAGGTCGCAGCGGAACACCTGGTCGCCGTCGGCCGGGTCGGTGAACTCGATCCAGGCGCGGGGAAAGTCAAGGTCGACCTCGGGCATGCGGCAAACCCTACGGCTACGGTGGGGGCATGCGGCTCGGCGTCCTCGACATCGGATCCAACACCGGCCACCTGCTGGTGGTGGATGCGCACGGCGGGGCCGCGCCGCTGCCCGCCTACTCCTACAAGGAACCCCTGAAGCTGGCCGAGCACCTCGGTGGCGACGGGGCCGTCAGGGCCGCGGGCGTCGACGCCCTCGCGGACTTCACGGCCCAGGCGCTGCAGGTCGCCGAGGACAAGGGATGCGAGGAGATGCTCTCCTTCGCGACCTCGGCGGTGCGCGACGCCAGCAACGGCGACGAGGTGCTGGGGGCGGTCTGCGAGCGGACGGGCGAGCAGATCACCGTCCTCTCCGGGGAGGACGAGGCTCGACTGACCTTCCTGGCCGTGCGGCGCTGGTTCGGCTGGTCCGCCGGCCGGATGGCCGTCTTCGACATCGGCGGCGGCTCGCTCGAGATTGCGGGCGGCCCCGACGAGTGGCCGGACGTCGCCTGGTCGCTGCCTCTGGGAGGGGCCCGGCTCTCGCGCGACTGGCTGGGGTCCAAGCCACCGGGGAAGGACGACCTGAAGCGGCTGCGCAAGCACGTCCGCGCCGCGATCGCAGAGGACGCCGGCCACCTGCTGCGGCCGGGCGTTCCGCACCTGGCCGCGGCCACGTCCAAGACGTTCCGCTCGCTCGCCCGGATCTGTGGCGCCGCGCCCTCCGGGGACGGTCCCCTCGTGCCGCGGGCTCTTCCGAGGTCCGAGCTGTCGAGGTGGATCCCCAAGCTGGCCGCGATGGAGGCCGACGAGCTCGCCGATCTCCCGGGGGTCTCCTCGAGCCGCACCCATCAGATCCTCCCGGGCGCGCTGGTCGCGGAGGCCGTGATGGACATCTTCGACATCTCCTCGCTGCAGGTCTGTCCGTGGGCCCTGCGTGAGGGCGTCATCCTCGAACGCTTCGATCGGCTCGGCCGACCGGGCAGACGGTGAACGCGACGCGGGTGCCGGCGCGGCCGGAGCGCACGGGGCCCCTGGTGGGGCTGTCCACCAGCTCGGTCTACCCCGAGTCCACGGCCCACGCGTTCGTCTGGGCCACCCAGCTCGGCTACGACGCCGTCGAGGTGATGGTCGGGATCGACTCCCTGAGCCAGCAGGTCTCGGCGGTGCGCCAGCTCTCCGAGCATCATGGGATCCCGATCTGCGCGGTGCATGCCCCCTGCCTGCTCTTCACTCAGCGGGTGTGGGGGACCGATCCCTGGGGCAAGCTCGAGCGCTCCGCCGAGATGGCCCACGAGGTGGGCGCCGACGTGATCGTGGTGCACCCGCCGTTCCGGTGGCAGAAGGAGTACGCCGCCGGGTTCGTCGACGGCATCGCCGCCCTCGAGGAGTCGACGGGCCTGGCCTACGCGGTGGAGAACATGTACCCGTGGCGCGCGCGCAAGCGCCGGGCCGAGATGTACCTGCCGGGGCGCGACCCGTCGGAGGAGAACTACGCGAACACGTGCGTCGACATCTCGCACGCAGCGATCGCGGGCGACGACCCGCTGGCCATGGCGGAGCGCCTGGGCGACCGGCTGCGGCACGTCCACCTCACCGACGGGAGCGGTTCGGCCAAGGACGAGCACCTGGTGCCGGGGCGCGGCGTGATGGATCCCGCGTCGCTCCTCGCGCACCTGGCCCGCACGGGCTTCACGGGCCACGTCGTCCTGGAGATCAACACCCGGCGCGCCGACGACCACGAGCAGCGGGAGACCGATCTGCGCGAGTCGCTGGCCTTCGCGCGCGAGCACCTCTCCCTGGCGGCGGCGCCCGGGACCTGACACAGTTCGCGGGTCCCCCACCGTGCAGGAGGTTTGTCCGTGAGCCAGGCTGCCGACCCCCCTTCCGACCAGGTCGCCGTGCTCGGCGGCGGCGTGATGGGTGAGACCGTGCTCGCCGGGATGTTGCGCGCGGGCCGCGACCCCGGGAGCGTGCGCGTGGGCGAGAAGCGCGCCGAGCGGGCCGACGAGCTCGCCCGCGACTACGGGGTGCGCGTCGTGGACAACCCCGAGGCGGTGCGCGGCGCGGACGTGGTGCTGCTGGTGGTCAAGCCCCCCGACGTCCCGGGGGTGCTGGCCGACGTGGCCGGCGAGCTGGCCGAGCGGCAGCTGCTCGTCTCCCTCGCCGCGGGCGTGAGCACGCGCTCGATCGAGGGGCAGGTGCCCGACGGGGTGGTGGTGGTGCGGGTCATGCCGAACACGCCGGCCACGGTGGACCAGGGGGTCTACGTCGCCTCGCCCGGCTCGCGCGCCGGCGAGGCGCACCTGGATGTCGCCGAGGCGTTGCTGGGCGGCAGCGGCCGGGTCGTTCGGCTGCCCGAGTCGCAGCAGGACGCGGCGACCGCGCTCTCCGGGTCGGGGCCGGCCTACCTCTTCCTCGTCGTCGAGGCGATGGTCGAGGCCGGCGTGCACCTCGGGCTGCCGCGGCCCACCGCGACCGAGCTGGCGGTCCAGACGGCCTACGGGGCGACGCGCATGCTCAGCGAGACCGGGGAGCACCCCGGGGTGCTGCGCGAGCGCGTGACCTCGCCCGGCGGCACCACCGCGGCCGCGCTCGGCCAGCTGGAACGGCACGGAGTGCGGGCGGCCTTCCTCGACGCGCTGGCCGCGGCCCGCGACCGCTCGCGCGAGCTCTCGGGCGAGTGAGCCCGTCATGAACGGAGACGCTCCCCTCTCGCCCGCCCACGCCTGCGTCGGCCCCGCCTCGGTGGTGTTCGACCCGCGACTGACGTCCTACGACTTCGGCGCGGGCCACCCGATGGCCCCGGTGCGCGTGGACCTGACGATGCGCCTCGCCCAGGAGCTCGGGGTGCTCGACCGCGGGCTGTCCTCGGTGGGCGCCCCGGTCGCCACGGACGACCAGATCGCCACCGTGCACGAGGGCGCCCTGATCGAGGCCGTGCAGCGGGCGAGCGCCGACCCGAGCCGCATCGACCGGCGACGCGGGCTCGGCACCGATGACAACCCGGTGTTCGCCGGCATGCACGAGGGGTCGGCGCACGTGGTCGGCGCGACGCTCGAGGCCTGTCGCGCGGTCTGGTCGGGCGACGCGCTGCACAGCGCCAACGTGTGCGGCGGGTTGCACCACGCGATGCCGGGCGCGGCCAGCGGCTTCTGCGTGTACAACGACGTGGCCATCGGTATCCGGGACCTGCTCGCGCGCGGCGCCGAGCGCGTGGCCTACGTCGACGTCGACGTGCACCACGGGGACGGTGTCGAGCGGATCTTCTGGGACGACCCGCGCGTGCTCACGATCTCCCTGCACGAGACTGGCCAGATGCTCTTCCCCGGCACCGGCTTCCCCGAGGACCTCGGCGGCCCCGGGGCCCACGGCTCCGCCGTCAACGTGGCGCTGCCACCGGGCACGTCGGACGCCGGGTGGTTGCGCGCCTTCCATGCGGTCGTCCCGCCGCTGCTGCGCGCCTTCGACCCCGACGTGCTGGTCACCCAGCACGGCTGCGACTCCCACGCCGAGGACCCGCTCGCGCACCTGAACCTGACGGTCGACGGCCAGCGCGCGTCGTACCTGGCGCTGCACGACCTGGCGCACGAGGTCGCCGACGGGCGCTGGGTGGTCACCGGGGGTGGCGGGTACTCCCTCGTCGAGGTGGTGCCGCGCGCCTGGACGCACCTGCTGGCGATCGTCGCGGGCGCGCCGCTGGACCCGGCACTGGACACCCCGGGCGCCTGGCGTGAGCACGTGCGGAGTCGCCTGGACCGCACGCCGCCGTCCCGGATGACCGACGGGCGCGAGGTGCGCTGGCGCGACTGGCACGAGGGGTACGACCCCGCCACATGGCTCGACCGCGCGGTGCATGCGACGCGCCAGGCCGCGTTCCCGCTGCACGGGCTGGACCCCTCCGCCTGGTGAGAGCACCGGTCGGCCGCACCCCCGGCAATCACGAGTTTCTCCCGTCACAGGCTTCCCCCGTGTCACAGCAGGTCCTATCCTCACCAAGTGACGCGCGCCACGTGGGTCGCCGGCGGGGAAGCCGGCAGCGGGACGCGCAGGAAGCCAGGTGCGCTCGTGGCTGCTCACTCCTCCGGCGAGATGTCCGGCGCGACGTTCCTGACGGTGGCCGAGGTCGCGACGATGATGCGGGTCTCGAAGATGACCGTCTACCGGCTCGTCCACAGCGGCGAGCTCCCCGCGATCCGGGTCGGCCGCTCCTTCCGGGTCACCGAGCAGGACGTGGACGAGTACCTGCGCAAGAGCTTCTTCGACGCCGGGTGAGCGCGGCCTTCCCACACCGTGGCCGCAGTTTCCGGCGGGGCGCGCCGGCCCGTTAGGCTGTCGGGGTTCGCCCGGCTCGACCCCGTCCGGGTGCCCCTCATGGAAGGTCTCCCGTGGGCTCTGTCATCAAGAAGCGGCGCAAGCGCATGGCCAAGAAGAAGCACCGCAAGCTGCTGAAGAAGACGCGGGTGCAGCGCCGCAAGCTCGGCAAGTAGGCCCAGGCGGTCATGGGACGGGTCGTCCTGGTCACGGGGGTCTCGCGCGACCTCGGGCGCCGTTTCGCGCGCTCCGTGGCCACGGACCCCGAGGTCGACCGGGTCATCGGCGTCGACGTGGTCCCGCCGCGTGGCGACATCGGCGCGGTCTCTTTCGTGCGCGCCGACATCCGCAACCCGATCATCGCGAAGGTCATTGCGAAGGAGGACGTCGACACCGTCGTCCACATGAGCGTCATCGCCACCCCGGGGAGCACCGGCGGGCGGAACACGATGAAGGAGCTCAACGTGATGGGCACGATGCAGCTCCTGGCCGCCTGCCAGAAGGCGCCGGGGCTGCGGAACCTCGTCGTGAAGTCGACGACCACGGTGTATGGCGCCAGCCCCGGCGACCCGGCCATGTTCACCGAGGACATGGGCCCCCCGCAGAGCCACCGATCCGGCTACGCGAAGGACGCGGAGGAGGTCGAGGGCTACGTGCGCGGCCTCGCCCGCCGCCGTCCCGACGTGCGCGTGACCATCCTGCGCGCGGCCAACGTCGTCGGCGCCGACGTGAACAGCCCCATCACCTCGTTCTTCCGGCTGCCGGTGGTCCCCACCGTGCTGGGCTTCGACCCGCGCCTGCAGTTCCTGCATGAGCAGGACCTGCTGGGTGTGCTGCGGCACAGCGTGACCACGGACGTCCCGGGCACGTTCAACGTGGCCGGGGACGGCGTGATGACGCTGGCGCAGGCGACCCGCCGGCTCGGTCGGCCGTCGATCAAGGTGCCCGGATTCGCGCTCGGCTCCTTCGGCTCGCTCGTCCGCCAGGCGAGAGTCAGCGAGTTCTCGCCGGAGCTGCGCAGCTTCCTGACCTACGGTCGCGGCGTGGACACGAGCCGCATGCGAGCCGAGCTCGGCTACGAGCCGTCCTTCACCACCCCGCAAGCGTTCGCCGACTTCGCCGGGCGCATCGCGCCGCACCGCTTCGGTGGCGTGGCCCGCGTTCCCGCGCGAGCGCTGGGAGGACTGGCCACCGCGCTCTCGGGTGGGCAGGCGCCACAGAGCATCTCGGGAGGACCACATGGGTGACGCGGAGATCATCCCCCTCGGCACGCGCGGCCGCGCCGGCCGCGGCAGCGGCCAGCAGCGCCCCTCCTCGGCCTCGCGCAGCCTGTCCGGCCGCGACCGGGCACCCGATTCCGCCCCGGGGCGGCCGAGGGGCGACACGCCCCCGGTGCCCGAGTCGACCGGGCTGCCCCCGACCGCGTTCGCCGCTTCTTCCGAGCCCACCGCGCGGAACGGAAGCGCCCCCGGCGCGACCCCGGTGGCGAGGGCCACCGCTTCCGCGGACCGGTCGGGCATTCCCATCGGGGACTGGCTGGCCGCGATGCAGGGCGCGGCGCGAGAGGTCTTCGGCGAGGCATGGGAACGCCGTCTCGCCGAGCTCCTGGCCTTTCTTCGCCGCCGACTGCAGGGCGACTACGTCATCGACGAGTACGGCTTCGACGAGGAGGTCACCCAGCGGTTCTTCATGGCCCTCGTGCGGCCGTTGGCGAGCAAGTGGTTCCGCGTCGAGCTCCGGGGCGCCGAGAACATCCCGGCCGACGGGGGGGCGCTGATGGTCTCGAACCACTCCGGCACCATCCCGATGGACGGCGTGATGACGATGGTCACCATGCACGACGCGACTGGGCGGTTCCTGCGGCCTCTCGGCGCCGACCTGGTCTTCAACCTCCCGTTCGTGGGCACCATGGCCCGCAAGGGCGGCGCCACGCTGGCCTGCGGCGAGGACGCCGAGCGGATGCTGCGGGAGGGCGAGCTCGTCGGGGTGTGGCCGGAGGGCTTCAAGGGCATCGGCAAGCCCTACTCCGAGCGCTACAAGCTGCAGCGGTTCGGCCGGGGCGGCTTCGTGTCGGCGGCGCTGCGCACCGGCGTGCCGATCATCCCGGTCTCGGTCGTGGGCGCCGAGGAGATCTATCCGCTCGTCGGAAACGTCCCGTCGCTGGCGCGACTCCTGGGCGTGCCGTACATCCCCATCACGCCGTTCTTCCCGCTGCTCGGGCCGCTCGGACTCGTTCCGCTGCCCTCGAAGTGGATCATCGAGTTCGGTGAGCCGATCCGCACCGACGAGTACGACGAGCAGTCCTCGGAGGACCCCATGCTCGTCTTCAACGTGACCGATCAGGTGCGAGAGACGATCCAGCAGACCCTCTACCGCCTGTTGATGGATCGCGGGTCGGTCTTCGGCTGAGCCCCCCGGCGAGCCCTGCTCGTGCGCCTGGCGGGAGCGGAGGTCAGTCCAGCAGCCGGCGCAGGGGTCCCGCCCGCGAGCCCCGCAGCGCCACCACGGCCGCGGCGGCACCGCCGACCGCGCCGCCGGCGGCCCCGATCAGCAGGCCGAGGCGGACGGCCTTGCGGCCCGTGCGGTAGTCCCGGACGCGCCACCCGGCTGCCCGCGCGTGGGCGCGCAGCCGTGCATCGGGGTTGATCGCGCACGGGTCGCCCACGAGCGAGAGCAGCGGCAGGTCGTTGAACGAGTCGGAGTAGGCCGAGCAGCGCGCGAGGTCGAGGCCTTCGCGCTCCGCGAGGGCGCGCACGGCTGCAGCCTTCGCCGGTCCGTGCAGCATCTCGCCCACGAGCTCGCCCGTGTAGGCGCCGGCCCGGTGCTCCGAGACCGTGCCCATCGCCCCCGTCAGCCCGAGCCGGCGCGCGATGATCTGGGCGATCTCGATCGGTGCCGCCGTGACCAGCCAGACCCGCTGTCCCTCGTCGAGGTGCAGCTGGGCCAGCGCGCGGGTCCCCGGCCAGATCCGGTGGGCCATCGCCTCGTCGAAGATCTCCTCGCCCAGCTCCTCCAGCTCGGCCACCGTGTGACCTGCGATGAAGCCGAGCGCCGAGGCGCGCGCGTCCGCGACGTGCTCGGGGTCCTCCACGCCGGCCAGGCGGAAGTACGCCTGTTTCCAGGCCGCCGCGAGGATGTCGCGGGTGGTGAAGAACTGTCGCCGGTGCAGCCCGCGGGCGAGGTGGAAGATGCTGGCACCCTGCATGACCGTGTTGTCCACGTCGAAGAAGGCGGCCGCCCGCGGGTCCTGCGGCACGTCCAGCGCAGACTCCACCTCGGCGGCCGCCGCCGCGGCCTCGCCGGCGAGCGTCGAGCGGCGGGTCAGGTCCAGGCGCTGGGGGCGGCGGTCTCGGCCGGGAGACCGGGCTCCGGATGGGTTCACACCGCGGACTGTAGGGGCTCGCGCCGGCCAGGCGTAGGGGGTTGGCGCCCCGCGCCGCTCCTGAGCGGTGTGGGAGGATCCCCGCATGCACGGCGTGGCCGATCTCCTGACCGACGCCGCGGCCGAGTGCCCGGACAAGCTTGCGCTCGTCGAGGACCGGGGTCGAAGCCTCACCTGGGCGGAGCTGGATGACGAGGTGGCCCGCGTGGCGACCGGCCTGGGGCGCGCCGGCATCGTTGCCGGCTACCGCGTGGCGGTGGCCATGGAGAACCGCATCGAGTTCGTGACCGCCTATCTCGGGGCGCTCCGCGCCCGCGCCGTCGCCGTGCCGATCAACCCGCGCAGCACCGTCGACGAGGCCGCGCGGGTGCTGGCCGACTCCGGGGCGCGTCTCGTGGTGGCCGACTCCCCGACCATCGGCACCATCCGCGAGGCCGTCGCCGTCCTCGAGCGGGCGCTGGAGGGCCGGGTGGACGAGGATGCTCGCGTGGCGCTCGACGCCGACCTCGTCGCGCGGGCGGCGAACGCCCGCGTCGTGGTCGTGGGCGCCGAGCCGCGGTCGGGGGAGCAGGCGTACGACGATCTGCGCTCCGTCGACCCCGAGCGGGTGCCGTCGGTGCCCGATCCCGATGCGCTGGCCACGCTGCTCTACACCAGCGGCACGTCGGGGCGGCCGCGCGCCGCCATGCTCAGCAACCGTGCCCTGCTGGCCAACGTCGAGCAGGTCGCTGGGGTCGACCCGCCGATGCTGCGGGGGGACGACGTGGTGCTCGGCGTTCTCCCGCTCTTCCACGTCTACGGGCTGAACGCCGTCCTGGGCGGCGTCCTGCGGCAGCGCGCCAAGCTCGTGCTGACCGATCACTTCCACGCCGAGGAGACGCTCTACCTGGTGGAGGACGAGGCGTGCAGCGTCGTGCCCGTGGCGCCGGCGGCCTTCGGGCCGTGGCTGGCCGCCGACGACCTCGCCGAACACCTCGGTCCCGTCACCCTGGTCCTCTCGGGCTCGGCGCCGCTGGCCGCCGAGACGATCGAGCGCTTCACCGCGCGGACCGGCATCCCGGTGCACCAGGGCTACGGCCTCACCGAGGCCGCGCCGGTGGTGACCAGCACCCTGTGCAGCGCCGACCCGGACATCGGCTCCGTCGGGTCACCGCTTCCGGGGATCGAGCTCCGGATCGTCGACGAGGCGGGCCGCGAGGTCGAGCCGGGCGATCCCGGCGAGATCGAGATCCGCGGCGAGAACCTCTTTGACGGATACTGGCCCGACGCCTCGGACGGTCCCCGTGCGGACGGCTGGTGGGCCACGGGCGATGTCGGCCTGCTCGACGAGCGCGGCGACCTCGTGCTCGTCGACCGACTCAAGGACCTCGTGATCGTCTCCGGCTTCAACGTCTATCCGGTGGAGATCGAGGAGGTCCTCCGCGAGGTCGCGGGTGTGGGTGATGCAGCGGTCATCGGCGTCGACGACGAGGACACGGGGGAGGCCGTCGTCGCCTTCCTCCGACCGGCGGACGACGAGGCGGACGCGGCGGCGTGCGCCGCGCTGGCCGCGGCCGCCGCCGAGCACTGCGCCGCCCGGCTGGCCCGGTTCAAGCAGCCGCGTCGGGTGGAGGTGGTCGACGCGCTCCCGCGCACCCTCACCGGCAAGGTGCAGAAGGGCCGGCTGCGCGGGTTGGCGCGCCGCCGGGCGCTGGGTCTCCTGGAGTGAGCGGGTCTCCGGGAGTGCGGGGCCCTGCTGGCCAGACGCCGACCGATCCGCCCCGGGTCCGGCTGCTGGGGAAGCCGGGCTGCCACCTGTGCGACGACGCGCGCACGGTCGTGGACGCCGTGTGCGCCGAGCTCGGCGAGGGCTGGGAGGAGCTCGACATCACCGGAGACCCTGACCTGATGCGGCGCTACGGGGAGGAGATCCCCGTGACCCTGGTGGACGGACGGCAGCACGACTTCTGGCGCGTCGACGCGGCCCGGCTGCGCGCCGCGCTGACCGGCCGGGGAGGCTGAGCAGGCCGCCGGCTCCCACGGGGACGCGGTGGTGCGCGGGTGGGGTGGCTCACACCGCCGGGGGCCGTCTCCCGCTCGTTTTGTTCTCACGTTCACAAACTCCTAGAGTGGCGTCGCCGCCCGGCTACCCGAAACCCGCGTTGCGAACCGCTGACCGGGCCGGGCGGTGAGGATCGAGAGCTGCTCGTGAGTGCACGGACCCCCGCAGAGACCGGCCGGGACATCCCGGAGGCCACGGTCGCACGGCTTCCGGTCTACCTGCGCGCCCTCACGTCCCTGGCCGACGAGGGCACCGCCACCTGCTCCAGCGAGGACCTCGCGACCGTGGTGGGGGTGAACAGCGCCAAGCTCCGCAAGGACCTCAGCCACCTGGGCAGCTACGGCACCCGGGGTGTCGGCTACGACGTGGAGTACCTGCGCTACCAGATCGCCCGCGAGATCGGGCTGACCCAGGACTGGCCGGTCATCATCGTCGGCATCGGCAACCTGGGCCACGCGCTGGCCTCCTACTCCGGCTTCCGCAGCCGCGGTTTCCGCATCGTGGCGCTGCTGGACGCCGACCCGGGTCGGCACGACGAGCAGGTGGCCGGCCTGCGGGTGCGGCCCTTCGAGGAGCTCGAGCAGATCGTCGGCGAGCACGGCGTGGCCATCGGGGTCATCGCGACTCCCCCCGAGGCGGCTCAGGACGTGGTCGACCGCATGGTGTCCGCCGGCGTGCGGAGCGTGCTCAACTTCGCCCCCGGCGTGCTGCAGGTGCCCGAGGGCGTGGACGTGCGCAAGGTGGACCTGTCCATCGAGCTCCAGATCCTCGCCTTCCACGTGCAGCGCAAGAGTCCCCACGCCGTCGATGCCCCCGTCGAGCCGCCGCCCGGCCCCGGCATCGACCAGGCCCGCCTGGGCCCGGCCGGGCGCGCGAAGGAGGCATCGGCATGAGCGTGCTGGTCGTGGGCGTCTCCCACCGCTCGGCCCCGCTGGCCGTCCTCGAGCGGCTGGCTCTCGACGACGACGGCGTGCAGAAGCTGGTGACCGAGGTCGCCGACTGCCCGCACGTCACCGAGGCGGCCGCGATCGCGACCTGCAACCGCCTCGAGGTCTACGCCGACGTGGAACGGTTCCACGACAGCGTCGAGGAGGTCTCCCGGCTCCTGCTGGAGCGCGCGGGCCAGGGGCGCGACGACGTGCTCTCCCACCTCTACGTGCACTACGACGACGGCGCGGTCTCGCACCTGTTCCAGGTGGCCGCCGGGCTGGACTCCATGGTGGTCGGCGAGGGGCAGGTCCTCGGGCAGACGCGGGCCGCCCTGCGCCAGGGTCAGGAGCTCGGCACCGTGGGGCCGGCGTTGAACGCCCTCTTCCAGCAGGCCCTGCGCGTCGGCAAGCGCTCGCGCGCCGAGACCGGCATCGACCGGGCGGCCCCGTCGCTGGTGGGCGCCGCCCTGGACCGTGCCGTCGTGGCGGTCGGTGACCTCGCCGAGTGCGAGGCCGTGGTCGTGGGGGCCGGGTCGATGGCCGCGCTCGCCACCGCCACCCTCGCCCGCGCGGGCGCGGCGAGGGTGACCGTGGTCAACCGCGGCGTCGATCGCGCCGACCGCCTCGCGGAGGCGTACGGCGTGCGCACAGCCGTCCTCCCCGACCTCCCGCGGCTGCTCCCCACGGCCGACGTGGTGGTCTCCTGCACCGGGGCGGCCGGCGTGCTGATCAGCCGCAGCATGCTCGAGGAGGCGCGCCGGGGCGCGGTGGAGGCGGCCGGGCCGCTGGCCGTGATCGATCTCGCCCTGCCCCACGACGTCGAGCCGGCGGTCGCCGACCTGCCGGGCGTGACCCACATCGGGCTGGCCCGGCTGGCCGAGGAGCTGCACGACGGCGACGCCGCCCGCGAGGTCGAGGGGGTGCGCGCCATCGTCACGCAGGAGGTCTCTGCCTTCCTCGCCGCGCGGCACCAGGCCAGCGTGACCCCGACCGTCGTGGCGCTACGGTCCATGGCCACGGCCGTGGTCGACGCCGAGGTCGAGCGCCTCAACGCGCGGCTGCCGGACCTCGACTCGGCTGTGCGCGACGAGGTGCTCCAGGCCGTGAGTCGGGTGGCCGACAAGCTGCTGCACCAGCCGACCATCCGCGTGAAGGAGCTCGCCGGACGCGACGGCGCTGTCTCCTACGCCGCTGCCCTCGCCGAGCTCTTCGCACTCGACTCGGATGCGGTCGACGCCGTCACCCGGCCGGCCGCCACCGACGACGCGGGCCAGCGCCCCGACGGCCGCGTCCGGTCCGCCGGCCAGGCTCCCGAGGGTGGTGTCACCCCATGAGCGCCCGGTCGCGACGTCCCCTGCGTCTGGGAACCCGCGCCTCCCTGCTGGCCATGACGCAGGCGCGACAGGTTGCCGCGCTGGTCACCGAGCGGCTCGGCCGCGAGGTCGCGCTGGTCGAGGTGCGCACCGACGGCGACCGCACCCAGGCCGCGGCCACGCCACTGACCGATGCCGGCGGCACCGGCGTCTTCGTCTCCGCCGTGCGCGACGCGCTGGTCGCGGGCGCTGTGGACCTGGCTGTGCACTCGCTCAAGGACCTGCCCACGACCCCCTTCCCCGGCGTGGCTCTCGCCGCAGTGCCGGCCCGCGAGGACCCGCGCGACGCGGTCGTCGCCCGCGACGACCTCACGCTCGGCGAGCTGCCGCCCGGCTCGCGTGTCGGCACCGGCTCGCCCCGCCGGGCCGCGCAGCTGCACGCGCTGGGGCTCGGCCTCGACGTGGTCGGCGTCCGGGGCAACGTCGACACCCGCATCGGCAAGGTGGCCTCCGGCGCGCTCGACGCCGTCGTGGTGGCCCGCGCCGGGTTGGCGCGCATCGGCCGGCTGGATGCCGCCACCGAGGTGCTGGATCCGCTCCAGATGCTGCCGGCACCGGGGCAGGGAGCGCTCGCGATCGAGTGCCGCGACCCCTCCGGACACCCCGCCGTCGACCCCGACGGGACCGACGCCGCACTCATGGCCGATCTCGCGGCGCTGGAGGACGCCCCCAGCCGCGCGGCCGTGGACGCCGAGCGCGGTGTCCTCGCCGGCCTCGAGGCCGGCTGCTCCGCGCCGCTGGGCGCGCTCGCCGAGGTCGCCGAGGGTGACGACGGCGACGAGCTCTGGATCCGGGCTGTGGCCCTGTCCGAGGACGGCGCGCTCACCGTGCGCCTGTCCACCACCGGCGCCCCCCACGACGCGAGCCGCGTCGGCGCACGCCTGGCCGACGAGATGCTGGCCGAGGGCGCCGCAGACCTGATGGATGACCCGACGAGAAAGCAGCACGCATGACTCGAGGCACCGAAGACCCCACCCGCGCGACGAACGCGTCCGCGCAGTCCGCCGGGAAGGCGCCCCAGACACCCCGTGGCTGGGTGTCCTTCGTGGGCGCCGGGCCCGGAGACCCCGGGTTGCTCACCGTGCGCGCGGTCGAGCTGTTGCGCACCGCCGACGTGGTCGTGACCGAGCTCCCCGAGCACGCGGCCATGGTCCGCGCCGCGCTTGGCCTGCCGGACCCGGTCGCGGGCCAGGAGGCGGCCGGTCCGCAGATCGTGGACGGCGGCTTCGGCGAGGACGGTCAGCCGCTGACCCATGCCGCCCGCGGCAAGGTCGTGACCCGGCAGGCGAAGGGGTCGCGGGTGGTCCGGTTGATGTCCGGCGACCCGTTCCTCTACGCCTCGGGTCCCGAGGAGGCGCAGGCCTGCGTCAAGGCGGGCGTCGGCTTCGAGATCGTGCCCGGCATCTCCTCGGTCACGGCGGTCCCGGCCTACGCCGGGATCCCGCTGACCACGAAGGCCAACCGCGAGGTCGCCGTCGTGACCTGTGGCGAGAGGGTCGACTGGTCGCTCTACGCCGACGACCGCACCCTGGTGCTGCTCTCGGCGGTGGGCTCCATCGCCGGGATCGCGGAGGCGCTCGTCGCGGCGGGCCGGCCGGCGACCACCCCGGTCGCGATGACCCGCGTCGGCACGACCACCGAGCAGGCCACGGTCACCTCCACGCTGGCCGACATCGCGGCCGACGCCCGCGCCGCGCGCATCGAGCCGCCGGCGATCACGGTCGTCGGCGAGGTCGTCGGTCTCCGCGAGACGCTCTCGTGGTTCGAGACCAAGCCGCTGTTCGGGTGGCGCGTCCTGGTCCCGCGGACCAAGGAGCAGGCGGCCTCGCTGTCCCAACGGCTGCGCGGCCACGGCGGCGTGCCCGAGGAGGTGCCGACCATCTCGGTCGAGCCGCCGCGGAACCCGCAGCAGATGGACAAGGCGGTGCGGGGGCTCGTGGAGGGGCGGTACGAGTGGATCGCCTTCACCTCGGTGAACGCGGTCCGCGCGGTCCGGGAGAAGTTCGAGGAGTACGGCCTGGATGCCCGCGCGTTCTCCGGGCTGAAGATCGCCGCGGTCGGCGACAAGACCGCGGAGGCGATCGGCGACTGGGGTCTCCAGGCCGACCTGGTCCCCTCGGGCGAGCAGTCCGCCGCGGGGCTGCTCGACGACTGGCCGCCGTACGACGAGTCGCTGGACCCGATCAACCGGGTCTTCCTCCCGCGCGCCGACATCGCCACCGAGAACCTCGTGGCTGGCCTGATCGACCTGGGCTGGGAGTGCGACGACGTGACGGCCTACCGCACCGTGCGGGCGGCCCCGCCGCCGGCGCCGACGCGTGAGGCGATCAAGACGGGCAAGTTCGACGCGGTCGTCTTCACCTCGTCCTCGACGGTGCGCAACCTGGTCGGCATCGCCGGCAAGCCCCACCCCTGCACCGTCATCGCGGTGATCGGGCCGGCCACGGCGAAGACGGCCGAGGAGCACGGGTTGCGCGTCGACGTCATGGCTCCCTCGCCGTCGGTCGAGGATGTCGTGGACGCGCTCGCCGGCTTCGGCGCCGCGCGCCGGGTCTCGCTGCTGGAGTCCGGCCAACCGGTGTCCAAGCCCTCGGAGCGCAGGAGCCAGGCCCGCCGCAAGGTCACCAGCTCCTGATGGAGCCCCGTTGATGGTCCTCCCGTATCCGCAGGATCCTGCGGAGGTGCGATCCCCGCAGGTGCGCCCGCGTCGCCTGCGGGGGACGCGGGCGCTGAGAGACCTGGTCGCCGAGACGAGCGTCGAGCCGCGCCAGCTGGTGCTGCCGATGTTCGTGCGCGAGGGCCTCGACGAACCGCGTCCGATCTCCTCGATGCCGGGGGTGGTGCAGCACACCCGGTCGAGCCTGCTGGCCGCGGCCGCCGACGCCGCGGAGCGCGGGCTCGGCGGTGTGATGCTCTTTGGGGTCCCGGTGCACAAGGACGCCGTCGGCTCCGGCGCCGTCGACCCCCGCGGGATCCTCAACCTCGCCATCACCGACGTGGTGGCCGAGGTGGGCGACGTGCTTACCGTGATGAGCGACCTGTGCCTGGATGAGTTCACCGACCACGGACACTGCGGGCTGCTCACCGGCGACGGCCGGGTCGACAACGACCAGACGCTGACGGCGTACGCGGAGATGGCCCGCGCGCAGGCCGCGGCGGGCGTCCACATGGTCGGCCCGAGCGGGATGATGGACGGCCAGGTCGCGGTGGTCCGCGAGGCGCTCGACGCCGTGGAGGCCACCGACGTCGGGATCCTGGCCTACTCCGCGAAGTACGCCAGCGCGGCGTACGGGCCCTTCCGCGAGGCGGTGGACTCCTCCCTGACCGGCGACCGCCGCACCTATCAGCAGGACCCGGCCAACGCCGTCGAGGGCGTCCGTGAGGCGCTGCTCGACGTCGAGCAGGGCGCCGACCTGGTGATGGTCAAGCCGGCGACCTCCTACCTCGACGTGGTGCGCCGGGTGCGCGACGCCGTGCAGGTGCCCGTCGCGGCCTACCACGTCTCGGGCGAGTACGCGATGCTCGAGGCGGCGGCGGAGCGCGGCTGGATCGACCGGGAGCGGGCGATCCTGGAGACACTCACGTCGATCCGGCGCGCCGGCGCCGACGTGGTGCTCACGTACTGGGCCGCCGAGGCGGCCCGCCTGCTCGCCCGGGGGTGACCCGCGCGGTGGCGGACGGCTGAGCCGACGCGCTACTCCTTGCGGGCCGCGGAGCAGCCCGGGCCGTCGTCGGTCGTCTCGTCGCGGGGGTGATCGGCAGCCTCGCCGTCCTCGTCCTCGTTCTCGCACGCTTCGTCGCCGCGCGAGGTCGACGAGGCCGGCTTCGAACTCGGCGCCGCCTGCTTCGTGCCACCGGAGCCCGACGGCTGGGTGGAGGCCGGCTGGGTGGAGGGCTTCTCGTTCGACGGCTGGGGAGCAGCCGGCTGATCGGCGCATTCCGCCAACGTGGGGGCCGTGGACCCGTCCTGGCAGTCGACCGGCTTCGGCTCGGGGGCCGGGCTCTCCGTGCCGGGGTCCTGGTCCTGGGGCCCCTCGCTCGGCTTGTCGGTCGGCTCCTCGCCGGGGCTCGTGCCGCCGGGCACCTGTGGGGCGTCGGTCGCGCCCTTGCCGCCGGTCTTGCCGGGGCCGCCGGTCTTGCCGGGGCCGCCGGTCTTGCCGGGGCCGCCGGTCTTGCCGGGGCTGCCGGTCTTGCCCGTGCTGCCGGTCTTGCCGGGGCCGCCGGTCTTGCCGGGGCTGCCGGTCTTGCCGGGGCCGCCGGTCTTGCCGTTGCCGCCGGTCTTGCCCTTGCCGTCGGTCTTGCCCTTGCCGTCGGTCTTGCCGGGGCCGTCGGTGTTGCCCTTGCCGTCGGTCTTGCCCTTGCCGTCGGTCTTGCCCTTGCCGTCGGTCTTGCCCGGGCCCTTCGCCGGCCCGGAGCGGCCGTTGCCGCGCTTGCCGAGACCCTTCTCGGCCTCCTTCAGCGCCGCGGCGGGGTCGTCGATCTCCCAGGCGCCCAGCCCGGGGGCGGCGCTCCAGGCCTTGACCGGCGTGTCGGGCACCGAGGGCGTGTCGGCCACGTAGTCCCGGCGGACGCGGAGGACCAGGTCCACCCATCCGACCGTGCGGTCGATGCGTCGCAGCGCGGCGACCCGGCCGCGCCAGGTGCCCAGATCCTCCGCGCCGGAGCACAGGTGCACCGCGGTGGAGAGGGCGGCGTCGTCGATGTCCTGGGGGTTGCGCCCGCCGTCGCCGTCGGCGTCCACACCGACGACCGACCAGGTGCTCGGCAGGACTTGCATCGGGCCGACGGTGCGGTCGAAGCGGCGGTCGCCGTCCAGCTGCGCGGCGTCCGTGTCGGTGATCCGGGGTGTGCCGCGGCGGCCATCGAGTCGTCGGCCCACCAGTGCGGGCCGGACGACGCCCGCCCGGTCCAGCGTGCCGCCGTCGGCTCGGCCGTGGTCTGAGCGGACGCGTCCGACGGCGGCGATGAGCTGCCAGTCGACGGCGCAGCGGCGATCGGCTGCCTCCAGGACGACGGCGGCGCGCTGGTAGGCCGCCAGTGCGGCGTCGGGGAGGTCGTCGAAGGTGGCGACGGGGATGTTCACCGGGGGGGCGAGTCGCAGGGCGGCCCCAGCACCACGCCCGGCGACCTCGATGGGTGCCTGGAGCGACCGGACGCGCACCGGGGCCGCGCCCGGGGCGTCGACCACGGGGTTGCTGCCCGGCCCGGACTCGACGACGGCCCACGGATCGAACGCGGTGTCGAGCTCCGCGTAGGCGGGGGCCGCGTCCGCGGCGGAGGTCTGCGGCGCTTCGCCCGGGGCCAGGTGGCCCGCGAACATGGCCGCGACGGCGGCCACCGACATTGTCAGGCCGGCCGTGATCCTGCGCGGCCGACCTGCTCGTGACGTGAGCGCCATTGCTGCCCTTCCCCGTGCGCCGAACAGCCCCGTCCGGGACCCGGCGACGCCATCCTATGTGGCCGCGTGATGAGGCCAACACGATGATCATCGGCTGCTAGACCATCGGCCGAAGGGTTTTTGGGTGGACTGCCCCGAAATCGGGTAACGCGGAGGCGGGTGAGTGGCGGCTCTCACACCCGGCACGGGGACGACGCGCTTGGAGCCGCTTGTGGGGGACGGGGAGAATGAGGCGCGTGACGTCTTCTGCCCCCGCTCCGGGCTCCCCGTCTCCCGGGGGCGACGCCCCGGAGTCCGCGGCCCTCTTCGAGCGCGCTCGCCGGGTCACGCCGGGAGGCGTGAACTCGCCCGTGCGGGCCTTCACCGCCGTGGGGGGGACACCCCGGTTCGTGACCTCCGCGCGTGGCGCCTGGCTCACGGACGCCGACGGGCGCGACTACGTCGACCTGATCGGGTCGTGGGGCCCAATGCTGCTCGGTCACGCCCACCCCGAGGTCCAGGCGGCCGTGATCGACGCGGTGCGCCGCGGGACGTCCTACGGCACGCCGACGGTGCCGGAGGTGGAGCTCGCGGAGGAGATCGTGACGCGCACCAGCGTGGACGCCGTCCGCTTCACGTCCTCGGGAACCGAGGCCTCGATGTCGGCGATCCGGCTCGCGCGCGGCGTCACGGGGCGTGACGTGGTGGTGAAGTTCGCCGGCTGCTACCACGGCCATGTCGACAGCCTGTTGGCGTCGTCGGGGTCCGGGCTGGCCACGTTCGCGGTGCCGGGCACGCCCGGCGTCCCCGCGGCCTCCACCGAGCTGACGCTCGTGCTTCCCTACCACGATCGCGCCGCCGTCGAGGAGGCGTTCGCCCAGCACGGGGACCGGATCGCCTGCCTCGTCACCGAGGCCGCCCCCGGGAACATGGGCGTGGTCCCGCCCGAGCCGGGCTTCAACGCGTTCCTGGCAGAGACCTGCGCGCGGCACGGGGCCCTGTTCATCAGCGACGAGGTGATGACCGGCTTCCGGGTCTCCCGGCGCGGCCAGTGGGGTCTCGACGGCGCCGTCGAGGGTTGGCGACCCGACCTGACGATCTTCGGCAAGGTGATGGGGGGCGGCCTGCCGGCGGCGGCCTTCGGCGGCCGCGCCGACGTGATGGCGGCCCTGTCGCCGGACGGGCCCGTCTACCAGGCCGGGACGCTGTCGGGGAACCCGGTGGCCACCACTGCGGGCCTGACCACGCTGCGGCTGTCGACCGAGCAGGTCTACGCGCACATCGGCGCCGCCGCCGAGACGGTGCGCGGCGCCGTGTCCGAGGCCCTGGCCGCGGCCGGCGTCCCGCACCGCGTCCAGCACACGGGCACCATGTTCTCGGTGTTCTTCACCGAGCACGAGGTCCGCGACTTCGACGACGCCTCGAGCCAGGACCTCTCGGCGTACGCGGCCTTCTTCCACGCGATGCTCGCCCGCGGGGTGCACCTGCCGCCGTCGGCCTACGAGGCCTGGTTCCTCTCGGCGGCGCACGACGACCGGGCGGTGCAGGCCATCCTGGACGCGCTGCCCGAGGCCGCCGAGGCCGCCGCGGCCGCCTCCACGAGCGGGAAGGCGTGAGCCGCGTGCCAGCGAATCCACCGCCCGGGGAGGCCGCCACCGAGACGATCGTCCACCTGCTGCGGCACGGGGAGGTGCACAACCCCGAAGGAGTGCTCTACGGCCGGCTGCCGGGCTACCGGCTCTCCGATCTCGGTGTACGGATGGCCGATCGCGTCGCGGAGGCGGTGAGCGAGCGCGAGATCACGCACCTGCGCGTCTCCCCGCTGGAACGCGCGCAGCAGACCGCTGCGCCGCTGGCGGACGCCCTCGGCCTCGACATCGACACCGACGACCGCGTCGTGGAGTCGAGCAGCGTGTTCCAGGGCCAGCGCTTCGGCAAGGGCGCGAAGACGCTGCTGCGTCCGGCGACGTGGCGCCACCTGTGGAACCCCTGGCGGCCCTCGTGGGGCGAGCCCTACCGGGAGATCGTGACGCGGATGATGGCGGCCGTGCAGGACGCGCGCGACGCCGCCCTCGGACACGAGGCCGTCGTGGTCTCCCACCAGCTGCCGATCTGGACCACGCGGCTGCACCTGGAGGACCGCTCCTTCCTGCACGACCCGCGCAGCCGGCAGTGCTCCTTGTGCTCGCTGACCTCGCTGCACTTCGAGGGTGCTGACCTCGTCCGCGTCTCCTACTCCGAGCCGGCCGGTGACCTGATCCCGGTGCGAGATCGCGGGTCGCCCTTCTCGGCCGGCGGAGCGCCCGAGCAGGACTCGACCTGATGCCACCCGGCGGCCGCGCCACCCGGGTGTCACTGGCGACGTGCCTGCTCGCCGCCGCCCTCGTCCTCGGGGGCTGCACGGCGATGGAGGACAGCGGCGGGAAGGGCTACGTCTCTGCAGACGGCCAGGTGGCGGAGGTCGCCCCCAGCGGGCGCGGCGACCCGGTCGAGCTCTCCGGGGAGACCGTCGACGGCGGTCAGGCATCGCTGGCGGACCTGCGCGGCCAGCCCGTGGCTGTCCCCGTGTGGGGGCCGTGGTGCGCGCCGTGCGTCCAGGAGGCCCCGGTGCTCGCCGAGATCGCGCGGGACTACGAGGGCCGGGCGGCCTTCCTCGGCATCGCCATCAAGAACGACGGGCGGCGCGCCGACTCGCTCGCCTTCGAGCGCGAGCACGACCTGCCCTATCCCTCGATCGCCTCCGCCGACGGCAGCGAGCTGCTGGCCTTCGACGGGGGCCCGCGGCCCCGCGCCGTCCCCTCGCTCGTGCTGCTGGACGCCGAGGGCCGGGTCGCCGCCGTGATCCTCGGCGACCTGCCCTCGAAGACCACGGTCACCACGCTGCTCGACGACCTGGTCGCGCAGGCCGACCCCCAGAAGACCGAAGCCGGCCCCTCCGAGGCCGATCCCGCCGAGCCGCGCGATGGGTGACTGGTTCCGCGAGACCGCCGCCTCGGGCTCCCTGGCCCTGGCGCTGCCGGTGGCCCTGGTCGCGGGGCTGGTCTCCTTCTTCAGCCCCTGCGTGATCCCGCTGCTGCCGGGCTACCTCTCCTATGCCACCGGCCTCTCCGGCGCCGACCTCGCTGCGGGCGAGGCCGACCGCCAGCGCGGCCGGATGGTCCTGGGCTCGGTGCTCTTCGTGCTCGGCTTCGCCACGGTCTTCGTCGTGATCGGCAGCGCTTTCGGCGCGATCGGCGGGCTCCTGCTCGACTGGGAGCGCACCATCACCGTCGTCCTCGGGGTGGTGGTGATCGTGCTCGGCCTGGCGTTCGCGGGCCTGGTGCCGCTGCTGCAGCGGGACTGGCGGGTGCACACCGTGCCCGCGGTGGGGCTGGGCGCCGCGCCGTTGCTCGGATTCCTCTTCGGCCTGGGCTGGACGCCCTGCATCGGTCCCACGCTCGGCGCCATCTACACGCTCTCGCTCAGCGAGGCGACCGCGGCGCGCGGCGCCGTGCTCGCCGGGGTCTACGCCCTCGGTCTCGGGGTTCCCTTCGTCCTTGCCGGCCTGGCCTACCGCCGGGCGCTCGGCGCGGTCGGCTGGGTACGCCGGCACCAGGTCTGGGTGATGCGGATCGGGGGCCTGATGCTGGTCGCGGTGGGTGTCCTGCTCGTCACCGGCTGGTGGGACATGATGGTGACCTGGCTCCAGGTGCGCCTGATCTCCGGCTACGAGGTGAGCGTGTGACGAGCACCCGCCCCGACGGCCCCTCGGCAGGGCCGGCGCAGGACCGGCCGGGCGCCGACACGCGTCCGCTGGACCCGCCGCAGGCCCCCGGGCGCCGTCCGGGCGAGCTGACGCTCCCCGAGCTGCTGCGCTGGGCCTGGCGGCAGCTCACCTCGATGCGCACCGCCCTGGTGCTGCTGCTCCTGCTGGCGCTGGGCGCGATCCCGGGCTCGGTGATCCCGCAGTCGGGGGTGGACTCGCAGGCGGTGGCGGGATGGCGCGCCGACCACCCGACGCTGACGCCGATCTACGACCGGCTCGGGCTCTTCTCGGTCTACGACTCGCCGTGGTTCTCGGCGATCTACCTCCTGCTGGTGGTCTCGCTGGTCGGGTGCATCCTCCCGCGCACGCGGGTCTACCTCCGCGGCCTGCGGCAGCGCCCCCCCGCCGCGCCGCGGCGTTTGGAGCGACTGGGGGACCACACGTCGTACAGCACCGACGAGGACCCCGACGTGGTGCTGGAGCGGGCAGCGGGGGTGCTGCGGCGGCGCCGGTTCCGCGTCGTCGCCGCGGGGGCAGAGGGCCGAGCGACCGACGCGGTCTCCGCGGAACGCGGCTACCTGCGAGAGGCCGGCAACCTGCTCTTCCACGTCGCCGTGCTGGTGGCGCTGGTGGGCTTCGCCCTGGGCAGCCTGCTGGGCTACAAGGGCGGGGTGATCGTGATGGTCGACGAGGACCAGGGCTTCACCAACCTGCCGACCTTCTATGACGACTTCGTCCCGGGGAGCCTCTTCGACCCCGACGGGATGGAGCCCTTCACCTTCTCCATCGACGACTTCGAGGTCGAGTGGCTGCGCGAGGGCCCGGGGGCCGGCACGGCACGCGGGTTCGTCTCCCAGCTGCGCTACCGCGCGGAGCCGGGCGCCGAGGAGCGGGACTACGAGCTGCGGGTCAACCACCCCCTCTCGATCGGGGACACCGAGGTCTTCCTGATCGGTCACGGCTACGCGCCCGACCTCACGATCCGGGACGGCGCCGGCAACGTGGCCTACGAGGGCGCGACGGTCTTCCTGCCCGAGGACCCGAGCTTCCGGTCCTTCGGCGTGGTCAAGGCGCCCTCGGCGGAGCCGCGGGAGATCGCGCTCGAGGGGCTGTTTTTCCCCTCCTACGTCAGCGTGGGTGGCGACCCGGCGAACTTCTCCGGAGAGCTGCGCAACCCGACCCTGTCGATGCTGGCCTACGCCGGCGACCTCGGCCTCGACGACGGCACACCGCAGTCGGTCTACGAGCTGCGCAAGGAGGGCGTCGAGCGGCTGGAGAAGCCGGACGGATCGATGTTCCGGGTCGACCTGCAGCAGGGCCAGACGATCGAGCTGCCCGACGGCGCGGGCACGGTGACCTTCAACGGCGTGGAGCGCTGGAACCGGCTCCAGATCAGCCAGAGCCCCGGCAAGATGATCGCGCTCGGCGGCGTCGTGCTGGCCCTGATCGGGCTGCTCGGCTCGCTCTTCATCCGGCCGCGTCGGGTCTGGGTGCGGGCCCGCCGGGACCCCGAGGCGGACGGGCGAGGCACACTGGTCGAGGTCGCCGGGCTCGACCGCTCCGGCGGCGGGGACGTCTCCGCCGAGCTCGACGAGATCATCCGCCGGCTGGGCAGCGTGAACCGGCGAGACGACACCCGGGGGCCGCAGCGCCGCAGCGATACCGAGGAGGACGCGTGACCCAGATGGCATGGGAGACATGGAGCAACCAGGCGGTCGCCGCCTGCGGGCTGGTCTACTTCCTGGCCCTGCTGGCGCACCTGGTCGAGTGGAGCGTGCTGCGTCGCGTGCCGGTGGGCGCCGAGGTCGAGGTGGGCGCCGCGGCCCCCCCCGCGCGCTCGCGCGTGCCGGTGGGTGGCGGGGCCCCCCCGCTCGCGGACGAGGGCGAGGGCGACCGCGACGGGAGGGTCGACCTCAGCCGACACCGGGCGGCCCTGGCCGGCCGGATCGGCCTGGCGCTGACCGTCGTGGCCGCGGCGATCCAGCTCGTCGCGCTGGTCGCGCGCGGCCTCGCCGCCGATCCCGCGCGCGTGCCCTGGGGCAACATGTATGAGTTCACGCTCTCGGGAACCTTCGTCGTCACCGCGATCTACCTGCTGGCGCACCGCCGCCTGGCGCTGGGCTGGATGGCGCCGCTGGTGGTCGGCTTCGTGCTGGCCCTGCTGATGGTGGCGGTCATCTGGCTCTACGAGCCGGTCGCGCCGCTGTCGGAGGCCCTCAACTCGCCGTGGCTCGTGATCCACGTCGTCTCCGCCGTGATCGCCACCGGCGCCTTCACCATCGGGGGGATCTGCTCGGCGCTGTACCTGATCACGGAGCGGCGGGAACGCGGCGGCGAGCGGGGCTCGGGCTACCTCGCGCGCGTCCCCGCCCCCGCCGTGCTGGACCGGGTGGCGTACCGGATGCACGCCTTCGCCTTCCCGGTGTGGACCTTCGCCGTGCTGATCACGGGCCCGATCTGGGCACACCAGGCGTGGGCGTCGTACTGGAACTGGGACCCCAAGGAGGTCTGGGCCTTCATCACCTGGGTCGTCTACGCGGCGTACCTGCACGCGCGCTCGACCGCGGGCTGGAGGGGGCGCAACGCGTCGTATCTCGCGCTCCTCGGTCTGGCGACGCTCTGGTTCAACTTCATCGGGATCAACTACTTCTCCTCCACGAGCCAGCACTCCTACGCCGCTCCGGCGCCCGCCGTGGTCCGGGTGGTCGACGCTCCCCCCACCGGCGCGTAGCGACGCACGCGCCGGACGTCCGGGCGCGCGCGGACCGTCACACCCCCTGACGTCATACGCGCCGGTCGCCATGGCCGCCGGGTCGCATGACGTCCCGGCGCTGCGTCATGCGGACCGGGCGCCGCAGCGACCCCATCGCATGACGTCCCGGTGGCGCATGACGTCCCGTGGGGCCCACGAGGGTGGTACGGCTCAGGAGCCGCCGGGCGAGTCATCGTCCCGCTTCTTGCGCGGGTGCCGCTTCTTCTTGTCCAGGTTCCAGAGGAAGTCAGGGTCGTCGTCCGGCCCGAGTGGGCGCGGGGGAGGGCGGCGTACGCCCCCCGGGGGACCTTCGGGCCCCTTCAGGCGCCGCCGCTGGACCACCCGGATCACGAGGTAGACCGCGACCGCGAACACCACGGCCACGAGCACGAACTTCAGCACCCCTCCAGCCTAACCATGGAACCATGCGCCTACGGTGGGCGCGTGAAGGAGTTCGTCATCTACACCCTGCTGCGGCTAGGTCTCTTCGCGGCTTCGTTCGCCGTGATCGCCGGCATCTGGCTGCTTGTGACCGGCGGCGACCTGCCGATCTTCCCGCCCCTGATCGTCGCCTTCCTGGTCTCCGGGTTCGCGTCGTGGTTCCTGCTGGACCGGCAGCGCCAGGCGTTCGCCTCGCGGGTCGACAGCCGCGCGCAGAAGGCGAGCAAGGCCTTGCAGAAGCGTCGCTCCCGCGAGGACCGGGAGTGAGGAGCGCGCTGCCCGGCGGCCATCAGCCGACGGCCGGGCGCCGCGCCGGGCATCGCTACCCGAGCCCGAGCCCGAGCCCGAGCCCGACGCCGTAGAGCAGCTCGGCGCCGCCGGAGGCGGCCAGTACCGGCACGAGCGCCCGACCGCTCGCCCGCATCACGAGCAGCCGCCGGACCGCCCGCCCGGCGGGCAGCAAGAAGGCCAGCGAGAGCAGCGCCCAGGGCGTGGCGGTGGCCGCGAGCGCCACGGAGGCGACGAGGGCCAGCACCACCAGCTCGACGTAGAGCCAGCGGGTGTGCGCGTCCCCGAGCAGCACCGCCAGGGTTCGCTTGCCCGCCACGCGGTCGGAGGGGATGTCCCGCAGGTTGTTGGCCACGAGGATCGCGCAGGCCAGCGCGCCGATCCCGATGGCCGCCACGAGCGCCGGTCCGAGCAGGTCGCCGTCGGTGCCGCGGTCGGGCCCGGCCTGCACGAAGGCGGTGCCGGTGACGGCGACAAGTCCGAAGAAGACGAAGACCATCACCTCGCCGAGGCCCAGATAGCCGTAGGGCTTCGAGCCCCCGGTGTAGAACCAGGCGGCCAGCACGCAGACGGCCCCGACGGCCACCAGCCACCAGGCCGTGGTCGCGGCGAGCACGAGACCGGCCGCGGCGGCCACGCCGAACGACAGGAACGCGGCGGTGCGGACGGCGGCCGGCTCGGCCAGGCCGGAGCCGACCAGGCGCAGCGGCCCGACCCGGTCGGTGTCCGTGCCGCGGACGCCGTCGGAGTAGTCGTTGGCGTAGTTGACACCGACCTGGAGCGCCAGGGCAACCACGAGGGCGAGCAGGGCCTTCCAGGGCACCGCGGCGTCGGCGTACGCCGCCGCGCCGGTGCCGGCGAGGACGGGTGCGAGCGCCGCGGGGAGCGTGCGCGGACGCGCGCCGGCGAGCCATTGCTGGGGTGAAGGCACGGGCGGGATTCAAGCAGGAGGGCGCGCCGCTAGCCTCGGGCGGGTGGACCACCTTCGCCCCGTGCACGGCACCCCGATCGAGGTGGCCGGCTCCCTGGAGCGGTGGCTCGGGGTGGCCGACCCGGAGCCGCTGGTGGTCGAGACGTCCGGTTCCACGGGGCGTCCCAAGCGAGTCGTGCTCGGTCGCGCCGCCGTGCTGGCCTCCGCGGGGGCGACCGTCACCCGCCTCGGCGCCGCGGGCCGCTGGCTGCTGGCGCTGCCGCCGTCCTACGTCGCCGGGCTCCAGGTCACGGTGCGCTCCCTGCTGGCCGGGGCGCCTCCGGTGGCCCTCGAGGACCACCCGTCGCTGGCGTCCGCGGTGGATGCGGTGGTCGGCTCGGGCGACGAGCCGGCCTTCGCCTCGCTGGTGCCGACCCAGCTGCACCGCTGGCTCGACGATCCCGCGGCGGCCGAGGCGCTGGGGCGGCTGCACACGGTGCTGCTCGGTGGCGGGCCGATCGACGCAGGCCTGCGCGACCGGGCCGCCGCCGGGGGGGTGCGGGTCGTCGCGACGTACGGCGCGAGCGAGACCGCCGGCGGCTGCGTCTATGACGGCACGCCCCTGGACGGCGTGGCGCTGGCGCTGGGGAACGCCGGCCGGATCCGGATCGCCGGGCCGATGCTCTTCTCCGGCTATCAGGACGACCCCGCCCTGACGGCCGAGACGCTGGTGGACGGCTGGTTCCACACCGCCGACGCCGGCCGGGTCGACGAGGAAGGCCGGCTCGTGGTGCTCGGCCGGGTGGACGACGTGGTGGTGACCGGCGGCGTCAACGTGCCCGGTCCGATCGTCGCCGCCCGGCTGCGGGCGCACCCGGGGGTCGCCGCGGCCGAGGTCGTCGGGGTCGAGGACGCCGAGTGGGGCCGGCGCCTGGTCGCCTTCGTGGTCGGTCGGCTCACCCTCGAGGAGGCCCGCGACTGGATCGGCGCGGAGCACCCGCGTTCCTGGGCGCCGCGCGAGGTGCAGGTGCTCGACGCCATGCCGCTGCTGGAGACGGGCAAGCCCGACCGTCGCGCCCTGCTGGGACTGGCGGGGGCGGGTTCGTGAACGCCCTCGAGGCGCACCCGTTCGCGGTGCCGATGCGGCTGCGCTTCCGCGGGCTGAGCAGTCGCGAGGGCGTGCTGCTGCACGACCCGGCCACGGGCAGGTGGGGGGAGTGGAGCCCGTTCGCGGAGTACGGCGAGGAGGTGGCCGTGCCGTGGTTGGCCTGCGCCCGCGAGGCGGTGGCGGGGGACTGGCCCGAGGCGGTGCGCGCCACGGTCCCGGTGAACGTGACCGTGCCAGCCGTCGACCCCGGACGCGCCCACGCGCTCGTCGCGGGGGCCGGGTGCCGCACGGCCAAGGTCAAGGTCGCCGAGCCCGGCCAGACGCTGGCCGAGGACGTCGCGCGGGTGGAGGCGGTGCGCGCCGCGCTCGGCCCCGACGGCGCCGTGCGGGTCGACGCCAACGGCGCGTGGGACGTCGGCACCGCCGTGCGCGCCGTCGCCGTGCTGGACCGCACGGCCGGGGGCCTGGAGTACGTCGAGCAGCCCTGCGCGCGGGTCGAGGAGCTCGCCGAGCTGCGGCGCCGGGTGTCGGTGCCGATTGCGGCCGACGAGTCGATCCGGCGCGCACCCGACCCCTACCGGGTGCGCGACCTCGGGGCCGCGGACGTCGCGGTGCTCAAGGTGCAGCCGCTGGGTGGGGTGCGTGCCTGCCTGCGGATCGCCGAGGACATCGGGATGCCCGTGGTCGTCTCGTCGGCCGTGGAGACCTCGATCGGCATCGCCGCCGGCGTGGCCCTCGCCGCCGCCCTGCCCGACCTGCCGCACGCCTGCGGCCTCGCGACCGTGCAGCTGCTGGCCGACGACGTGGCCGCCGACCCGCTGCTGCCGGTCGACGGCGTGCTGCCGGTGACGCGGCCGAGCGCGGACGCCTCCGCGCTGGCGCGCCTGGCCCCGCCCGCGGCGCGAGCGGCCTGGTGGCGGGAGCGGCTGGACCGGGTGGCGGGCCTGGCCGACGGCGCAGGCGAGGATGGGTCCCGATGACCGCTACCCGCACCGCTCGCGCCGTGATCGAGACCCTGCTGGACCACGGGGTGCGCGACGTCGTCGTCGCGCCCGGCTCGCGCAGCGCGCCGCTCGCGTACGCCGCCTGGGAGGCTGCGGCGGGCGGGCTGCTGCGCCTGCACACGCGCATCGACGAACGGTCGGCGGGGTTCCTCGGGGTCGGGCTGGCGCGCACCGGTCCGCCCGCCGCCGTCGTGTGCACCTCGGGCAGCGCGGTCGCGAACCTGCATCCCGCCGTGCTCGAGGCCGCGCACGCCGGCCTGCCGCTGTGGGTGGTCACGGCCGACCGGCCGGCCCGGATGCGGGGGACCGGTGCCAACCAGACCACCGACCAGGTCGGGATCTTCGGCCGGCTGGTGGCCACGGTGGACGTCGCCGGACCGTCGGCTCTCGCCGTGCTGGCGCCCGGGGAGAGCCCGGTGCACCTGAACGTGCCGCTCGATGAGCCGCTCGCGCCGGACGCGTCGTGGGACCCCCTCCCGGTTCCGGCCGCCGGGCCGCCGGCGGTGACGGCCGGGCAGCACGGGCAGCACGGGGAGCACGGGGAGCACGGGGAGCACGGGGAGCATTGGGAGCACGTCGAGCACGTCCCGGACGAGGCGGCCGCCTGCGGCGTCCTCCCCGTGCTCGCCCAGGGCCCGCCGACGGTCGTGGTCGCGGGGGACGACGCGGGCCCGCCCGCCCGGGCGCTCGCCGAGGGGGCGGGGTGGCCCCTGCTCGCCGAGCCGACCAGCGGCGCACGCACCGGCGACCACGCGATCCGCACCTACCGGCTGCTGCTCGACGGCCCGCTCGGCGATGCCGTGCACCGTGTGGTCGTCTGTGGGCACCCGACGCTCTCCCGGCCGGTCTCCCGGCTGCTCGCGCGCGACGACCTCGAGGTCTGGGCGACGCCCGGCGCGGGGGCCTGGCACGAGCGGCCGTTCCCGGTCGACCACCGGCTGCCGAGTGCGGACGTCGAGGTCGCCGGAGACGTCGACCCGGCGTGGCTGGAGGCCTGGCGCGGGGCCGACGCCGATGTCGCCTCCCGGCTCGACGCTTTGCTGGCGGGCGAGCCCGGGCCGACGCCGTACGAGGTCGCCGGCGCGGTGAGCCGTGCCGTCCCCCCGGGCGGGCTGCTGGTCGTGGGGGCGTCGAACCCGGTGCGCGACCTCGACCTGATGGTGGCGCGGTACGCCGTGGGGGACCGACGCAAGGTGATCGCCAACCGGGGGCTCTCCGGGATCGACGGCACGGTGTCGACGGCGATCGGCGCCGCGCTGGGGCGTCCGCACGGCACCCGCAACCTGGCGCTCCTCGGCGACGTGACCTTCCTCCACGACAGCGGAGGCCTGGTTCTCGGCGCCGACGAGCCGCGCCCCGACCTCACGCTCGTGGTGGTCAACGACGACGGCGGGTCGATCTTCGCGACCCTCGAGCCGGGGGAACCGGAGCGCGCGGCCTCCTTCGAGCGGCTCTTCGGAACCCCGCACGGTGTGGACCTCTCGGCGCTGTGCGCCGCGACGCGCACGCCGCACCTCCGGGCCGAGTCGCTGCCCGAGCTCGAGGCGATGCTGGCCTCGCCGTGCGGCGGCATCGAGGTGATCGAGGTCCCCGCGGACCGCGCCGGCCGACGCGACCTCGACGCCCGGATCCGTTCGCTGGCCGAGTAGCTCAGGAGCGGTGCAGGCGCACCTCCCAGGCATCCAGCGGGTCGAACCGCTGCCGCCCGGTCAGCTCGGTCAAGCCGCACGTGCCGTAGAACGAGCGGGCCCGTGCGTTGTCCTCCAGCACCCACACGCTGCAGGGTCCGGGCTCGACGACGGCATCGAAGAGCGCCCGACCGAGTCCGGTGCCGTGCCAGGCCCGGCGCACGTAGAGGGCGTAGAGCTCGGTCTCGGCGTCCCCCTCGCGGCGGCCGGGTCCGGCCACCGCGAACCCGACCAGCGCCCCGGCGTCCGGGGCCTCTCCCGGAGCGTCCGGCGGGCCCGCATCGACCTCGGCGAGCATGGCCGGAAACTGGTCGGGCCCGGTGCGGGCCCAGCGCTCGCGCCACGACACGGGGTCCGCGAGCTGAGCCTCGAGCAGTCCGCGGTCGACGATCGGCCCGTACGACTCGCGCCAGCAGGCACGATGCAGCGCGGCCCCCTCGGCGGCGTCGGCCGGGGTGCTCCAGCGCAGCGTGATGCCCACGGGCGGCCCGCTCGCCCGCGGTCGTGCGCCGTCCGTCCCCTCCCGCGCCATGCCGGTCATCCTGCCAACCCCGGCCCTGCGGCGTCATCCGGCCTGCGGCGTCATCCGGCCTGCGGCGTCATCCGGCCTGCGGCGTCATCCGGCCTGCGGCGTCATCCGGGTAGTGTCCACGGGCGAGCCCGCGGCGACGGCAGCGGAGAGCAGACCGGGTCACCGCATCGAGATCCGGCGGGCGCGGGTCCTAGGCTCGTGGGGTGCTGCTCGCTCTGGACACCGCGACCCCGCTGGTCACCGTCGCCCTGCACGACGGGGCCGACGTGCTGCTCGAGCGGTCCGGCGACCGCCCCCTGCAGCACGGGGAGCAGCTCGCCCCCGCCATCGAGCGCGTCCTCGCCGACGCCGGCGTCGACCGACTCGACCTCACGGCGATCGCCGTCGGCGTTGGACCCGGTCCCTTCACCGGGCTGCGCGTCGGCCTCGTGACGGCGCGCACCCTCGCGCACGTGCTCCACCTCCCGGTCTACGGGGTGTGCACCCTCGATGTCCTCGCCGTCGAGGCGGTCGCCACCGGCGCGGTCGAGGGTGACTTCCTCGTCGCGACGGACGCCCGTCGCAAGGAGGTCTACGTCGCCTCCTACGACGAGGGCGCCGTCCGGATCGCCGGGCCCGCCGTGCTCCGGCCCGCCGACGCCGGGAGTCAGGCGCCGGTCGTGGGCGAGGGCGCCCTGCTCTACCCGGACGCGTTCCCGCACGCGGCCGGCCCGACCCGCCCCAGCGCCGGCTGGCTCGCGCGCACCGTCCTCGGGGAGCACGCCGAGCTCCTCGACCCCGAGCCGCTCTACCTGCGCCGTCCGGACGCGGCGGGCGCGGTCCCCCGCAAGCCGGTCTCGTGACCGGGGCGGTCCGGGTCACGGTCCGGCCCGCCGCGGCCGCCGACCTCGACCGGGTGGCGGCGCTCGACGTGGCCTGCTTCCGCGAGGAGGCCTGGGACGAGGCCTCGCTGCGCGGCGAGGACGGCGGGCCCAGTCGTGGCCTCCTCGTCGCCGAGCTGGACGGCGAGCCGGCTGGAGGGGTGGCCGGGTACGCCGTCGTCTTCGCCGCCGGCGACGTCGCCGACCTGCTGCGCATCGGCGTCGACCCGGGCTCGCGCCGCTCGGGCGTCGCGACGGCACTGCTCGACGGGGCCCGGCGGCTCGCGCTCGCGTCCGGCGCGGACCGGCTCCTGCTCGAGGTCGCCACCCGGAACACCGGCGCGCTCGCCTGCTACGAGGCCGCCGGTGGCGAGGTCATCGACACACGCCCGCACTACTACCGCGACGGGGACGACGCGTACGTCGTCCGGCTCCCGCTGGATCCGGGCTAGGGACGCGGCTGGTCGCGCGGCACGCGCGAGACCCACGCGGAAGACCCGCGCGGCAGACCCATGCGGAAGACCCGGGTGCCCCGCCCCCGTGGGCCGGCCGCCCCGCGGCCAGAATGAGCCCATGAGCGGGACGGAGGGCGTGGCGGTGCGCGACGACGGCCCCCTCGTGCTCGGCATCGAGACGTCCTGCGACGAGACCGGGATCGGGATCGTCCGCGGCCGCACGCTGCTGGCCGACGCGATCGCCAGCAGCGTCGAGGAGCACGCGCGATTCGGCGGCGTCGTGCCCGAGGTGGCCAGCCGGGCGCACCTCGAGGCGATGGTGCCGACCCTGGAGCGCGCGGCCGAGCAGGCCGGCGTCCGGCTGGAGGACGTCGACGCCGTCGCCGTGACCAGCGGCCCCGGCCTCGCCGGCGCGCTGCTGGTCGGCGTCGCGGCCGCGAAGGCGCTCGCGCTGGGGCTCGGCAAGCCGCTCTACGGGGTGCACCACCTCGCGCGCGCACGTCGCCGTCGACCAGCTCGAGCACGGTCCGCTGCCCGAGCCGTGCCTGGCGCTGCTGGTCTCCGGTGGTCACTCCAACCTGCTCCGCGTCGAGGACATCACCACGGGTGTCGACCCGCTCGGCGCCACCATCGACGACGCGGCGGGCGAGGCCTTCGACAAGGTCGCCCGCCTGCTCGGCCTGCCCTTTCCCGGCGGCCCGCACATCGATCGCGCGGCCCGCGAGGGCGACCGGGTGGCCATCGACTTCCCGCGCGGCCTGACCTCCCGGCGCGACCTGGAGCGGCACCGCTTCGACTACTCCTTCTCCGGCCTCAAGACCGCCGTCGCGCGCTGGGTCGAGGCGCGCGAGCGGACCGGCGAGCCGGTGCCGGTGCCCGACGTGGCGGCGAGCTTCCAGGAGGCCGTGTGTGACGTGCTGGTGCGCAAGGCGCTGGACGCCGCGGCGCAGCAGGGCATCGAGGACCTGCTGATCGGCGGTGGCGTCGCCGCCAACTCCCGGCTCCGGGCGCTCGCCGAGCAGCGCGGCGCACGACTCGGGGTGCGCGTCCGGGTGCCGCGCCCGGGGCTGTGCACCGACAACGGCGCCATGGTCGCCGCGCTCGGCGCGGAGCTGGTGGCGCGCGGCCGCTCGCCGTCCGCGCTCGACCTGCCGGCGGACTCGTCGCAGCCGATCACCGAGGTGACGGCGTGAGCCCGGCGGTTCAGTCCTCCGGCAGCACGTAGGGCATGTCGATGGCGGGGTCCTCGACCGTGACCGGGTCGGCGGCGTACTCCGCCGACCCGTCGATGTCGAAGCGCACCAGGGAAACTTCGTTGCCCACCACCAGCACGGCGACGAAGGACTCGTCGTCCTCCCAGCGCCGGCTGATCCAGGTTGCGGACTCGTCCGGGTTCGCGGCGCGCCACTCCGCCTGCAGCTCGCCGGTCCGAGCGTCGAGCACCGCCGTCGTCGTGTCGCCGAAACCGCTGCGGTAGGGGCCTGTCGCCAGCACCCATCGGCCGTTCGGGCTGAAGCCCAGCAGCGTGTAGTCGCAGGTCCTCCAGGCCACCGCGCCGTCGGGATCGACGATCGCCGAGCAGCTGCCGTCGTCGCTGCGCGAGGCCACGCCGCTGATCCTGCCGCTGACCTGGTCGACGCCGCTCGCGCGCAACAGACCCGGGACCTCGCGCGCGCCCTCGCCGGGCGCGGCGAGCACGACCGAGCTCTCCGAGCCCGCCACGTCCTCGAGCACAATCCACTCGGGTCCGATGCCGACGGGGCGCCAGGCGGTCGCGTCCCCGTCCTCGATCGGCAGCGTGGCGTCCGGAGCCGACTCGAGGTAGCCCACCGAGTCCGGCTCGGCCAGGGACACCTCCTGGTTGGCGGCGTCGCCGAACACCCAGGCGACCCGCCCGCGCCGCTCCGAGGACGTCACGGGGTCGGCGACCGGCGCATTGGTGCCGACCCAGATGGTCTCGTCCTCCGGGCGCAGGTAGACGGACATGCCTCCACGGTCGTTGGTGCCGCCCACCGCCAGGGCGCCGTCGAGCTCGGCCGCGTCGTTGGCCTGCAACGAGCGCGGCTCCGCGGCCGCCTCGCCGTCCACGACCACGCCATCGTCGGTCAGGTAGGGCAGGGACGTGTCGGCGCCGCGGCCGAGGTCCGCGCCGGTGAAGTCGACGCGACCGACGGGCCGGGGGGCGACCGGGCCCGCCCCGTCGGAGGCCGTCGGGGTGCCGGCGTCGTCGTCACCGCCGAGGGCGAGGATGCCCACCGGCGCCAGCACGGCGACCACGGCCAGGGCGCCGACCGCGGCGGCGATGCGGCGGCGACGGCGGATGCCGCCGGCCCGGTCCCGCACGTCGTCCAGCGTCACGGGCGCCTCGTGCAGCGCTTCGGCGCGCTCGTGCAGCGCCTCGCGCAGGGGGTCGCCCCGGTGGTCGTCCTGGGAGTGGTTCATCGGTCCTCCTCGCGGCCCCGGTCGGGGTCGGCGTCTGGGGTCGTGCCCTGGTCGGCGTCCGGGAGCGCCCCTGGCGCCCGCTCGCGCAGGGTGGCCAACGCTCGGCTGGCCTGGGACTTCACGGTCCCGGGAGCGATCCCGAGCAGGTCGGCGATCTCGCGCTCGCCGAGCTCCTCGTAGTAGCGCAGGACGACGACAGCGCGCTGCCTCGGCGGCAGCGAGCGGACGGCGTCCCAGAGTGCGGCACGGCTGCCGTCGTCGTACGCGTCCTGGTGCGGCTCCCGCTCGGGTACGACATCGATGCTGCGCTCCAGGCGCCGCCACGGCCGGCGCCAGGCGGACCGGTGCTCGTTGAGGAGGATCCGGCGCACGTAGCCGTCGAGGGCGTCGCGGTCGCGGACCCGGTCCCAGGAGAGGAAGAGCTTGGCCAGCGCGTTCTGGACGAGGTCCTCCGCCGCGTGCCGGTCGCCGGTGAGCAGGTACGCCGTGCGCAGCAGGCTCGGCTGCCGCGCCTGCATGTATGCCGCGAACTCGGCCTCCCGGTCGGACGGGCCCGTGGCGGGCCGGGCCGGTGCGTCGGCGGCCCCGGCGGCGGCGCGGCGGCGGCGTCCCGTGCCGGACACGACGGCTCCTTCCCGGGGCGTCTCGACTGCTGTGTCGCGCATCCCGATCACCATCCTTCCGCCCTTCTAGACGCGGTCGAGGGCAATTCGGTTGCATAGGGGACTGTGTCGCGTCCGCTGGCATGGCTAGCGTGTCCCCATGCATGAGGTGACGGCCGTCGTGAGCAAGGCGAAGGGGGCACCGGTCGAGCTCGTGACCATCCGCGTGCCCGACCCGGGTCCGGGGGAGGCGCTGGTGCGCGTGCAGGCCTGCGGGGTCTGTCACACGGACCTGCACTATCGCGAGGGCGGGATCAACGACGAGTTCCCGTTCCTGCTCGGCCACGAGGCGGCGGGCGTCGTGGAGTCGGTCGGCGAGGGCGTGGACAACGTCGCTCCGGGCGACTTCGTGGTCCTGAACTGGCGCGCGGTCTGCGGCAACTGCCGCGCCTGCGAGCGCGGTGAGCCGCAGTACTGCTTCGACACCCACAACGCCACCCAGAAGATGACGCTCACCGACGGCACGGAGCTCTCGCCCGCGCTGGGGATCGGCGCCTTCGCCGAGAAGACGCTGGTGGCGGCCGGCCAGTGCACCAAGGTCGACCCGGACGCCCGTGCCGCCGCCGTGGGCCTGCTCGGCTGCGGCGTGATGGCCGGGCTCGGCGCGGCGATCAACACCGGCGGCGCCACGCGCGGCCGGTCCGTGGCGGTGATCGGCTGCGGCGGCGTCGGCGCCGCGGCGGTCGCCGGTGCGGCGCTGTCCGGGGCCTCCCCGGTGATCGCGGTCGACGTCGACGGCCGCAAGCTCGAGTGGGCAAAGGGGCTCGGGGCCACGCACACGATCGACGCGGGCAGCGAGGACCCGGTCGAGCGGATCAAGGAGATCTGCGGCGGCTACTACGACGGCGCCGAGGGCGCGGACGTCGTCATCGAGGCCGTCGGTCGCCCGGAGACCTGGAAGCAGGCGTTCTACGCCCGCGACCTCGCCGGCACGCTCGTCCTCGTCGGCGTGCCCACGCCCGACATGACGGTGCCCGACCTGCCGCTGATCGACGTCTTCGGTCGCGGGGGGGCGCTGAAGTCCTCGTGGTACGGCGACTGCCTGCCGAGTCGGGACTTCCCGATGCTGGTCGACCTCTACCGGCAGGGTCGGCTCGACCTCGACGCCTTCGTCAGCGAGGAGATCGGGATCGGCGACGTGGAGGCCGCCTTCGACAAGATGCACCGCGGCGACGTGCTCCGTTCGGTGGTGGTCTTCTGATGGACGCGCCCTCGGTGCGGGTCGACCACGGTGTGGTCTCCGGCACGTTCAGCCTCGACGGGGAGACCCACGAGGTCGACAACAACATCTGGGTCGTCGGCGACGAGCACGAGTGCGTCGTCATCGACGCCCCGCACGATGTCGACGCGATCATGGCGGTCGTCGGTGACCGGGCCGTGAAGGCGATCGTGCTGACCCATGCCCACGACGACCACTGCCGGGTCGCGCCCGCGTTGCGGGAGCGGGTGGCCGCCCCGCTGCTGCTGCACCCGGCCGACCGTCCCCTGTGGGAGCTGACCCACGGCAGCGGTGTGGACGGTGAGCTGTGGGACGTGGACCTCGCCGACGGGCGCCAGATCGAGGTGGCCGGAACCGTGCTCCAGGTCCTGCACACGCCGGGTCACGCGCCGGGCGCGGTCTGCGTGCACGCGCCCGACCTGGACTGCCTCTTCACCGGGGACACGCTCTTCTCCGGCGGACCCGGGGCGACCGGACGCAGCTACAGCGACGAGGACGAGATCCGGAGGTCCATCGCGGCGCGGCTCTTCACGCTGCCGGGCGAGACCGTCGTGCACACCGGCCACGGCGAGGACACCACCATCGCCGCGGAGCGCGACCGGGGCTGAGCAGGAGGCCCGTGGCCCCGGTCAGTCGACCAGCGGCCGCACCAGCAGCGCTGCGCCGGCGCCCGCGATGCGGGTGAGCACCAGCGTGCCCTCCGCGTCGCCCCGGAGGGCCAGGCGCTGGCGCAGCCGCTCGGGCAGGACGTCGACGCCGCGCTTCTTGATCGCGAGACGGCCGATGCCGCGCGCGCGAAGCGCCGCACGGAGCGCCTTCTCGCGGTAGGGCAGCTCCTCGAGCACCTCGTAGGAGCGGGCGAAGGGGGTGCGCTGCGCCGTGTCGCTGGTGACCCAGGCGATGTGCTCGTCGAGCAGCCCGCCGTCGACGACCGCGGCCACCGCGGTGACGAGTCCGGCGCGCACCACGGCGCCGTCGGGCTCGTGCAGGTAGCGCCCCGTCGGCCGCACGGGTCGCGGCGCCCCGTCATACGGGTCGTCGGCCTCTGTCATCGTGGGAGCCGCGCCGCTGGGGGACAGCAGCGTCGCGCGTCGCCGGGCGGTCGCGAGGGTCGCCGACCAGAGGGCGGTCTCCTTGACCGCACCGCCGGTGCTGACCCACTCGGCCTCGGCGCCGTCGGGGACCATGGCGTGCGGCAGGCCCGGCGCGGCCTTGACCACGGCGGCCGGCACGCGGGAGCCGTCGAGCAGCCCGGTCACGAAGGGCCACGGGGGTGTCCAGCCGGCCGCGTCCATCTCGCGGCCGCGGGCGGAGCGGCGCGTGGGATCGGCGAACGCCGCGGCGTGGTGCCCGAGCGGCGTCGTCGCGGCGTCGCCGACCCGCACCTCGCCGGCCAGCCCGTGCGCGGCCAGGTTGGCGCGGGCGACCTGCACGCGCAGCGGGTCGAGGTCGACGCCCGTCACCCGCAGGCCGGCGCGGGCGAGCGCGACCAGGTCGCCGCCGATGCCGCAGCCGAGGTCGACGACGCCGCCGGGCGGGTCGAGTGCCCGCACGTGGGTTGCCAGTCGGCCGGCTCGGTGCTCGGCCACGGCCGGACCCGTCGCCTGCTCGAGCCCGTCGGAGGTGAGCCACCAGCGCCGCGCGTCGGGTCCGAGCTTGGCGCGGGCCCGGTCGCGCAGGCGCGCCTGCGTCAGCGCCGCTGCCGCGCGGTCCGGGTCGTCCTCGCGCCGGCGCACCGCCGCGGCCGCGCGGACCGGGTCGCCCTCCGCCTCGTGCCAGGCCTTCTCGGCGGCCTCCAGCAGCGCCTCGCCCGGCTCGGTCAGCAGCCACCGAAAGGCGTCGAGGTCCACGGCGTCGATCCTCGCAGAAGCCGGCGCCCTGGCCGGCCGGGCAGCGACCGAACGCTGCTGGCACTCCGATTGGGCGAGTGCTAAGTTGCCTATTGGCACTCTCCTCGTGAGTGTGCCAGCGACAGCCCAGCCAGCGGACGACCCCCGCGACGGCGTACCGCCCGGCCACTGTCGTCCCGACCATCAGCCAGCATGTATGGAAAGTGGAGGTCGACATCGTGTCGGTCAACATCAAGCCCCTCGAGGACCGGATCGTCGTCAAGCCGCTCGACGCCGAGCAGACCACGGCCTCAGGTCTGGTCATCCCGGACACCGCGAAGGAGAAGCCCCAGGAGGGCGAGGTCGTTGCGGTCGGCCCCGGCCGGTTCAACGAGGACGGCGACGAGCGCATCCCGATGGACGTCGCCGAGGGCGACAAGGTCATCTACAGCAAGTACGGCGGCACCGAGATCAAGTACGGCGGCGACGAGTTCCTGATCCTCTCGGCGCGCGACGTCCTCGCGGTCGTCTCCTGATCATCTGACCCGCGCACGTCCGCAACCGGAAGGAGCATCACTCCCGATGCCGAAGATCCTGGAGTTCGACGAGGAAGCCCGCCGCGCGCTCGAGCGCGGCGTCGACGCCCTCGCCAACGCCGTCAAGGTGACGCTGGGCCCCAAGGGCCGCTACGTCGTCCTCGACAAGAAGTGGGGCGCTCCCACGATCACGAACGACGGCGTGACCGTCGCGCGTGAGATCGACCTGGACGACCCGTTCGAGAACCTGGGGGCCCAGCTGACCAAGGAAGTCGCCACCAAGACGAACGACGTCGCCGGTGACGGCACCACGACCGCGACCGTGCTGGCTCAGGCGATGGTCCACGAGGGCCTGCGCGCCGTGGCCGCAGGCGCCAACCCGATGAGCCTCAAGCGCGGCATGGACGCCGCGTCCGAGGCCGTGGGAGACGCGCTGCGCACGTCGGCCCGCGAGGTGGAGACCCGGGAGGACATGTCCTCGGTCGCCACCATCTCCTCGCGCGACGGCCACATCGGCGACCTGCTCGCCGAGGCCTTCGACAAGGTCGGCAAGGACGGTGTCATCACCGTCGAGGAGTCCAACACCCTCGGCACCGACCTGGAGTTCACCGAGGGGATGCAGTTCGACAAGGGCTACATCTCGCAGTACTTCGTGACCGACCAGGAGCGGATGGAGGCCGTCCTCGACGACCCGTACATCTTGCTGCACCAGGGCAAGATCTCCGCGATCGGTGACCTGCTGCCCCTGCTGGAGAAGGTCATCCAGTCGGGCAAGCCGCTGTTCATCCTGGCCGAGGACGTCGAGGGCGAGGCCCTCTCGACCCTGGTCGTGAACAAGATCCGCGGCACCTTCACCGCCACCGCGGTGAAGGCACCGGCCTTCGGTGACCGCCGCAAGGCCATGATGCAGGACATCGCGACCCTGACCGGCGGTCAGGTCATCGCCCCCGAGGTCGGCCTCAAGCTCGACCAGGTCGGTCTCGAGGTGCTGGGCCAGGCCCGGCGCGTCGTGGTCACCAAGGACGACACGACGATCGTCGACGGCGCGGGTGACGCGTCCGAGGTCGAAGCCCGGGTCAACCAGGTCAAGGCCGAGATCGAGAACACCGACTCCGACTGGGACCGCGAGAAGCTCCAGGAGCGCCTCGCCAAGCTGGCCGGCGGGGTGTGCGTGGTGCGCGTCGGCGCCGCCACCGAGGTGGAGCTGAAGGAGAAGAAGCACCGGATCGAGGACGCCGTCTCCGCGACGCGCGCCGCGATCGAGGAGGGCATCGTGGCCGGCGGCGGTTCGTCGCTGGTGCACGCGGTCTCCTCCCTCGACAAGGACCTCGGCCTCACCGGCGACGAGGCGGTCGGCGTGCGTATCGTCCGCAAGGCGGCGGACGAGCCGCTGCGCTGGATCGCCGAGAACGGCGGCGAGAACGGCTACGTCGTGACCACGAAGGTGCGCGAGCTCGGGGTGGGCAACGGCTACAACGCCGAGACCGGCGAGTACGGCGACCTGGTCGCGCAGGGTGTGCTCGACCCGGTGAAGGTGACCCGCTCCGCGCTGGTCAACGCCACCTCCATTGCCGGCATGCTGCTCACGACCGAGACCCTGATCGTGGACAAGCCGGAGGACGACGAGGACGACGGCGGCCACGGCCACGGCCACGGCCACGGCCACTGAGCCGAGCCCGACGCCTGTCGTCTCGACACGCACGACGCCCCCGCGCCCGTCATGGGCGCGGGGGCGTCGTCATCTCGCCTGTGTCAGCAGGTGTCAGCCGGAGCAGTCGGGCGTGAGCTCGGGTCGCTCCACGTCAGCGCGCAACCAGACCCGGTGCGCGCCGCAGGCGGGGCCGTGCAGGAGGTACCGCGACTCGACGGCCAGGCGCAGCCGCTTCCCGGCCTCCTCGTTGTAGGTCTCGAAGCCCGCCCACTGCACCAGCCACTCGGGTGCCTCGTCGCTGCGGAGCAGTGCCTCGAGATCGCGGAAATCGGGATCGCGCACGCGCATCTGTAGGGTCCAGAGATACGGATACACCGGATCCAGGCCGCTGGCGTACTGGAGGTCGGCCTGCCCACCGAACACCGTCAGCGTGTCCCCGGTCTCCGCGGCCTCGGCGATGGCCGAACCCGTGCGGGCCTCGTCGTCCCCGGGGGTCCCGTTGGCGTTCTCCCAGACCCACCAGCCGATCGACACGATGCTCGAGATGACCATGCCGAGCACCACGGCGCGCATCGCCAGCCCGCGGGCGGAGCGGCGGCGCGCCAGCACGGCCGCGCAGAGCGCCGTCGGCACCAGGAGGGGGAACAGGTAGTCCTTCCAGTAGTCGCCTCCGGCGACCAGGCCGGCCACGTCGAGGGCAATCATCGCCAGCACCGCCGCCGCGAGGGGGCCGTCCTCCCGCCACTCCGCGCGCAGGTGCACGAGGAACCCGCCGACCGCCGGGATCACCCCGACCGCCAACGCAGCGAGCGCCAGCGCGGCGGCGCGCCTGCCGGAGCCCCAGCCCGCCCCTGAGGAGAGGACCGTGGCGGTCTCGGCGCGGAAGCCCGCCACGGTGTACCACAGCGTGTCCAGCCCGACCCCGGTCGCGACGGCCCACTCGAGGGTCGCTGCCACGGGAACCAGGGCCCCTGCGGCGAGGGCGACGACGAGCGTCGCCGCGCGGCGCAGTTCGCCGGGACCGCGCTGCGAGACCGCGGTGGCCACGACCAGCACCAGGGCGAAGACCAGACTGCCGCCCAGGTTCTGCTTGAGCCCGATCGCCAGCCCACCGGCCAGCCCCGAGCCGAGCGCCCACGCCGGAGCGTCACGGCGCACGGCCACCAGCGCCGACCACACGCCCAGCATCAGCAGCGGGAGAGCGAGCAGCTCGCCCTTGACCGCCACCACGTCGATCAGCGGGTTCGCGCACAGCGCGGCCACCGCCAAGGCGGTCCACCGGGCGGTGAGGTCATCGGCGATGAGCCGGGCCGTCGCGGCAGCGAGGAGCACCAGGACGGCGCACCCCAGGGCGCCGATCACCCGCAGCGCGTACGGGCCGGCCACGGCATCGGCGGCGCGGATCAGCGCGATCAGCGGCGGCGGCCGGGCCACGAAGAGCGGTCCGTAGACGCTGTCCGGCGCCGGCGACCAGTTCCGGGCCACGAGAAGGAAGCCCGACTCGTCGGCTTGGAGGGGGCGGCCCAGCCCCGGCAGGCGCACGAGGAACGCGGCGAGCGCGGCGAGGGGGATCGTGAACCTGGCCCGCACCAGGCGCCCGACGGGTGGCGCAATGCGCGCGACGACCCGCTCGGCGGGTTCGCGCACGGCGCGGCTGTCCGGCCGCGTGGCCGCTCCCATGAGCGCAGCCTTCCAGACCGGTGGCGGCGGCGAGCGCGCACCCGGCCGGGTGCGGCCCGCGCCCGCCGTCCGCTCAGGCCCGGCCGACCCAGCGACTGAACTGGCGGAAGCCCGGCGCCCAGTCGCGGCGCACCTCGAAGCCGTCGTGGGCCGTCTGGACGCTCACCCGCACTCGCTGGGGATAGCCGAAGCAGGCGCGAGGGATGCCCACGTCGATGACCCTGTACCGGCGCGTGCGGTAGTCGTTGCCGCACGTCCCGCGGCCGAGGCCTCCCGCCTTGGGGTCGTTGGCGTTGAAGAAGCGGTTGACCTTGCTCACCTGGAACGTCCCGGTTTCCGCGACGAAGGTGATCAGCCGCTCGGGGCCGGGATTCCCGGGCTTCGTGTCGACCCAGACGTCGGTGAAGTCCCCGAAGGTGTCGCCCTTGGCGTTGAAGAGCCGCAGTCGAACCTTTCGCCACTTGTGGTCGACCCGGAAGCGCTGGACGTCCGCGCGGCGGCTCTGCTGCGGCTCGCCCGCATACCGGACGCCGTCGCCGACCTGGTCGAAGACCTTGACCGTCTCGGCGCCTGCGGCGCCCGCGCCGGCGAGGATCAGTGCCGCCGCGGCGAGGCCGGAGAGGGCGGCCCGCGGGGCGCGCCGGGTGCGTGTGCTTTCCATGTCTTTCCCCCGTTCCTGCGGCCCCGCCCTGATGGAGCCACGCGGACCGCATCCTACGCGTTCCTACGCGCGGCGGCCGGTTCTGGAGGGTCGCCGTCCGCCCCTAGACTGGGCGGCGTGGAGATCCCCGAGAAGTTCACGACCCTGGGCCTCACATACGACGATGTCCTCCTCCTGCCGGGCGAGACCGACCTGGCCCCGGACGAGATCGACACCACCTCGCGGCTGACCCGCGAGATCACGCTGCGGGCGCCCCTGGTCTCCGCGGCCATGGACACCGTGACCGAGTCGCGGATGGCGATCGGGATGGCGCGGCAGGGCGGGCTCGGCGTGCTGCACCGCAATCTCTCGATCGATGACCAGGCCTACCAGGTCGACCTGGTCAAGCGGACCCAGACCGGGATCATCTCCAACCCCGTCACCATCGGCCCCGACGCGACGCTGGAGGAGCTGGACCGCATCTGCGGGGAGTACCGCGTCTCCGGTCTTCCGGTGGTCGACCCGGACCAGTGCCTGCTCGGCATCATCACCAATCGAGACCTCCGGTTCACGCCCGTGGCGCAGTGGGCCACGACCAAGGTCGACGAGATGATGACCCGGATGCCGCTGGTGACCGGACCGGTGGGCATCAGCCGCGAGGACGCCACCACCCTGCTGCGCCGGCACAAGCGCGAGCGGCTGCCGTTGGTGGATGACGAGGGCCGGCTCGGCGGCCTGATCACGGTCAAGGACTTCGTGAAGTCCGAGCAGTTCCCCCACGCCACCAAGGACGCCGACGGGCGGCTCATGGTCGGCGCAGCCATCGGCTACTTCGGCGACGCGTGGGAGCGGGCCACCCGGCTGGTCGACGCCGGCGCCGACGTGATCGTCGCGGACACCGCGCACGGGCATGTCCGGATGCTGCTCGACATGGTCCGCCGCCTGAAGTCCGACCCGGCCACCGCGCACGTGCAGGTGATCGGCGGCAACGTGGCCACGCGCCAGGGGGCGCAGGCCTTCGTCGACGCCGGCGCGGACGCCGTGAAGGTCGGCGTGGGCCCGGGGTCGATCTGCACCACGCGCGTCGTCACCGGAGTCGGCGTCCCGCAGATCACCGCGATCCACGAGGCCGCGCTCGCGACCCGGCCCGCCGGCGTCCCCCTCATCGCGGATGGCGGCATGAAGCACTCCGGCGAGCTCGCCAAGGCGATCGTCGCCGGCGCCGACAGCGTGATGCTCGGCTCGCTGCTGGCCGGCTGCGAGGAGAGCCCGGGAGAGCTGGTCTTCGTCAACGGCAAGCAGTACAAGTCCTACCGCGGCATGGGCTCGCTGGGCGCGATGTCAAGCCGCGGCCAGAAGTCCTACTCCAAGGACCGCTACTTCCAGGCCGAGGTCGCCACCGACGACATGATCGTCCCCGAGGGCATCGAGGGCCAGGTGGCCTACCGGGGGCCGCTCGCCTCCGTCGCGCACCAGCTGATCGGCGGGCTGAGCCAGTCGATGTTCTACGTCGGCGCCCGGGTCGTGCCCGAGCTGCAGGAGCGCGGGCGCTTCGTGCGGGTCACCGGCGCCTCCCTGGCGGAGAGCCACCCGCACGGCGTGCAGATGACGGTGGAGGCGCCCAACTACTCGGCTCGCTGAGCCGGGCGCGTCGATTCGGCCGCGGACCGCGGGCGTGCGCCGTCCGCTGGCGTCATCCGAACCCGCGGCCATGACGACCCCACCGCATGACGTCACCGCAGCGCAGGAGCGCAGGAGCCCCCGGGGGTGGGGACGGGGACTGCCGCGATGCGGGCCGCGCGCTTGTAGCCTGCTCCCGTGACCGAGATCCAGATCGGCCAGGCCAAGCGCGCCCGGCGCGCCTACGCTTTCGACGACGTCGCGATCGTGCCCTCCCGGCGCACGCGCGACCCGGAGGAGGTCAGCGTCGCCTGGCAGATCGACGCCTACCGCTTCGAGATCCCGGTCGTCGCGGCCCCGATGGACTCGGTGATGTCGCCGGAGACCGCGATCGCGCTGGGCCGCTTCGGCGGGCTCGGCGTCCTCGACCTCGAGGGCCTGTGGACCCGGTACGACGACCCGACGCCGCTGCTGGAGCAGATCGCGGGCCTGCGCGGCGGCGAGGCCAATCGGCAGATGCAGGAGATCTACGCGGAGCCGATCCGCGAGGACCTCATCCAGGCCCGGCTGGCGCAGATGCGCGACGCCGGCGTGACCGTGGCGGGCTCGCTCTCCCCGCAGCACACGAAGGAGTTCGCCGACTGCGTCGTCGAGTCCGGGGTCGACATGTTCGTGATCCGGGGGACCACCGTCTCCGCCGAGCACGTCTCCAGCCAGGCGGAGCCGCTGAACCTCAAGCAGTTCATCTACGAGCTCGACGTGCCGGTCATCGTCGGCGGCTGCGCGACCTACCAGGCCGCGCTGCACCTGATGCGCACCGGCGCGGCCGGTGTCCTCGTCGGCTTCGGCGGCGGGGCCTCGCACACGACGCGCACGGTGCTCGGCGTCGCCGTTCCGATGGCCTCGGCCGTGGCCGACGTCGCCGCGGCGCGCCGCGACTACCTCGACGAGTCGGGCGGGCGCTACGTGCACGTGATCGCCGACGGCTCGATCGGGCGCTCGGGCGACCTCGCCAAGGCGATCGCCTGCGGTGCGGACGCCGTGATGGTCGGGTCGCCCCTCGCGCGGGCGGACGAGGCGCCGGGCCGCGGCTTCCACTGGGGTGCCGAGGCCTGGCACCAGGAGCTGCCGCGGGGCGAGCGGGTGGAGTTCGGCGCCGCGGGCCCCCTCGAGCAGATCCTCTTCGGCCCGTCCCGGGTCGCCGACGGCACCCAGAACCTCATCGGTGCCCTCCGTCGCTCGATGGCCACGACGGGCTACACCGACCTCAAGGAGTTCCAGCGCGTCGAGGTCGTCCTCACCGAGTAGCGGTGGGGGACCGGGCCGTCCGGCGCCCTTCGCCGGTCGCCACGCACCGGCGACCCGGTGGGTGACACGCTGGGGACCGTGCCGCCCCCGCCCTCCCTCCGGGTCGCCGCCGCCCAGGCGGAAGCCGTCCCCGGCGACGTCGCCGTGAACCTGGCGACGGCCTGCCGACTGGTCGGCATGGCTGCCGGGCAGGGCGTGCGCCTCCTGGTGCTGCCCGAGGCGTTTCCCACCGGTTACGACGAGCGCGTCTTCGCCGGCCGACTGCCCGCCACGGCCGATCTCGGTGACCTCCTGGCCCCGCTGAGCGCTGCCGCGGACTCCGCCGGCGTGGTCGTCTTCGGCAGCATCCCGGTGCTCGACCCCACGCCGGCGGGCGATCGCGCGACGCTGGCCGGCATCGTGCTCGGGCCGGGGGCCGAGCCGGCGGTGGCCTACCGCAAGCAGCACCTGGACGCCGACGAGCGCCGCTGCTTCGTGCCGGGCGATGCGGGCGGCACCGCGGTGGTCGACGGTCGGCCGCTGGGCCTGGCCATCTGCTACGACACCTTCTTTCCCGAGCACGCGCGGGACGCGGCCGACGCGGGCGCCCTGGGCTACCTGGCCTCCGCCGCCTTCTTTCCCGGCTCGGCCGGCCGCCGCGACGCGGTCCTGACCGCGCGCGCCGCGGAGAACGGGCTCTACGTGGTGGCCGCCTGCGCGACCGGTCCGGCCGGGGAGCGGCGTGCCATCGGTGGCTCGGGGGTCTGGGATCCCGACGGCGACCCGGTCGTCCGGCTCGGCGCCGACGACGAGGGGCTGGCCGTCGCCGACCTCGACGTGGGTCTGGTCGAGGAGGTACAGCGCGCTCGCCCGCTGCGGGCCGACCGGCGGACCGACCTCGGCGAGCGTCGCGTGCACACCGTCGGGTGACGGCGCTGGCACCGAGGTGAGCCTGCGCGAGCCCGGCGGGTCGGGGCCGGCCCACCGAGCGGGAGGTTGGCTACCGATGGGTAGACTCCGTCCCATACCGTCGGTGCATCACACGTCGCGTGTCGGGTGCACGCAGGCCACCGGAGCGCGTGGGGGCCGTGGCACGGCGGCCCGGACGAAGCAGACGGAGATGCGGATGGCGAAGCGGGGCGCGAGCACGGTCCGGGGCACCAACCGGGCGGACCCGGGCGCGGCCCGGGCCTTCGACTACGACGTGCTCGTCATCGGCTCGGGCTTCGGCGGCTCGGTCACGGCGCTGCGGCTGACCGAGAAGGGCTACCGCGTCGGGGTCCTCGAGGCCGGCGCGCGCTTTCGCGACGAGGACTTCGCGAGCTCCTCGTGGGACTTGAAGAAGTACCTCTGGGCCCCGGCACTCGGCTGCTACGGGATCCAGCGCGTGGACGCCGTCCGCGACTGCGTGATCGTCGCCGGCGCGGGCGTCGGCGGCGGTTCGCTGGTCTACGCGAACACGCTCTACGAGCCGCTGGAGCCCTTCTATCACGACCCGTCGTGGGCCCACATCACGGACTGGAAGAGTGAGCTGGCGCCCTACTACGACCAGGCCAAGCGGATGTTCGGCGTCGTGGAGAACCCCGTGCGCACGCCCAGCGACGACGTGATGCACAAGGTCGCCGAGGGCATGGGCGTCGGGCACACCTTCCACCCGACGCCGGTCGGCGTGCTCTTCGGCCAGCCCGGTCAGGAGGCCGGCGAGGAGGTCGGCGACCCGTACTTCGGCGGCGCCGGACCGGATCGCAAGACCTGCCTGAACTGCGGCGAGTGCATGAGTGGCTGCCGCCACAACGCCAAGAACACCCTGGTCAAGAACTACCTCTACCTGGCCGAGCAGGGCGGGGCGGTGGTGCACCCGCTCACCACCGTGACCCGGGTGCGGCCATGCGACGGTGGGGGCTACCGCGTGGACGCGCGGTGGACCAAGGCCAAGCTGTCGCGGCGCTCCGCCGTCACCAGCTTCACGGCGCGGGACGTGGTGTTCTCGGCCGCGTCGCTGGGCACGCAGAAGCTGCTGCACCAGCTGAAGGGCGATGGCGACCTGCCGAAGATCTCCGAGCGCCTCGGGGTGCTCACGCGCACCAACTCCGAGTCGATCCTCGGTGCCATCGCGCCCCCGGGACGGGGGCACGACTTCACCGAGGGCGTCGCGATCACCTCCTCGTTCCACCCCGATCCCGTCACCCACGTCGAGCCCTGCCGCTACGGCAAGGGGTTCAACGCGATGGCGATGATCCAGACGGTGCTGACCGAGGCGACGGACGCCGAGCCGCGCTGGCGCACCTGGCTGCGCGAGCTGTGGGAACAGCGTCGCGACGTCCCCCAGCTCTACGACCTGAAGCACTGGTCGGAGCGCACGGTGATCGCGCTGGTGATGCAGACGCTGGACAACTCGATCACCACCGTCGCCAAGCGGACGCCCTTCGGCTGGCGGATGACCTCGCGGCAGGGCCACGGAGAGCCGAACCCGACCCACATCCCGGTGGCCAACGAGACGGTGCGGCGGATGGCCGACGAGATCGGCGGGTTGCCGGCGGGCACCATCGGCGAGCCCTTCAAGATGCCGTTGACCGCCCACTTCATCGGGGGCTGCACCATCGGTGAGACGGCGGAGACGGGCGTCGTGGACCCCTACCACCGCGTGCACGGTTACCCGGGCCTGCACATCGTCGACGGCTCCACGATCTCGGCCAACCTGGGCGTCAATCCGTCGCTGACGATCACCGCGCAGGCGGAGCGGGCGATGGCCCTGTGGCCCAACCGGGGCGAGGCCGACGCCCGCCCGGCGCCGGGTGCCGCGTACGAGCGGGTGGCCCCGGTCGCCCCGGCGCGACCGATGGTCCCCGACACCGCCCCGGCTGCGCTGCGGCTGCCCATCGTCGGCGTCTCCTGAGGCAGGCGGACGCTCGATGACCACGCCCAGCCCGACCGGGGACTCGCCCCGGGGCCCGGCCGCCACCGACCACGACCTCGTCCTCGTGATCGACTTCGGCGCGCAGTACGCGCAACTCATCGCGCGACGCGTGCGCGAGGCCCGGGTCTACTCCGAGGTCGTGGCGCACACGACGCCGATCGCCGACCTGCTGGCCCGCCGCCCGAAGGCTATCGTCCTCTCCGGTGGCCCCTCCTCGGTCTACGCCGAGGGTGCCCCCGGCATCGACGACGACCTGTTCACGGCGGGCGTGCCGGTCTTCGGCATGTGCTATGGCTTCCAGCTGATGGCGCAGGGGCTCGGTGGGCGGGTCTCGCCGACGGGTGCGCGCGAGTACGGCCGCACCGGCGTCACCGTCGGTGACGCCGGGACGCTGCTCGCTGACCTGCCGGAGCGGCACACGGTGTGGATGTCGCACGGGGACTCCGTCACGCAGGCACCGGAGGGCTTTCGCGTGCTCGCCGCGACGGAGGCGACACCGGTCGCGGCCTTCGAGGACGTCAGCCGCGGGCTCGCCGGCGTGCAGTGGCACCCGGAGGTGATGCACACCGAGCACGGTCAGCGGGTGCTCGAGCACTTCCTACACGACATCGCCGGTTGCCGGCAGACCTGGACGATGGTCAACATCGTGGAGGAGCAGATCGATGCGATCCGGGCGCAGGTCGGGCCCGAGGGCCGCGCGATCTGCGGCCTGTCCGGCGGCGTGGACTCCGCCGTCGCCGCCGCGCTGGTGCAGCGCGCGATCGGCGGCCGGTTGACCTGCGTCTTCGTCGACCACGGGCTGCTGCGCAAGGGCGAGGCCCAGCAGGTGGAGCGGGACTTCGTCGCCGCCACGGGCGTCTCGCTGCACGTCGTCGACGCCCAGAAGCGCTTCCTCGACGCGCTCGCCGGCTTGTCCGATCCCGAGGAGAAGCGCAAGGCCATCGGTCGCGAGTTCATCCGGGTCTTCGAGGCGGCGGAGGCCGAGGTGCTCGGGGCGCAGGCCCGGGAACGGGGTGCGGCGCCGGCCGACGACGGCGGCGAGAAGGTCGCCTTCCTCGTGCAGGGCACCCTCTACCCCGACGTCGTCGAGTCCGGCGGCGGCTCGGGCGCCTCGACGATCAAGTCGCACCACAACGTGGGCGGGCTGCCGGAGGACCTGGAGTTCGCGCTGGTCGAGCCGCTGCGCACGCTGTTCAAGGACGAGGTGCGCCTGGTCGGTGAGCAGCTTGGCCTGCCCGCGGACATGGTGTGGCGCCACCCGTTCCCGGGGCCGGGGCTGGGCATCCGGATCATCGGCGAGGTCACGGCCGAGCGCCTGGAGATCCTCCGGGAGGCGGACGCCATCGCCCGTGCCGAGCTGACCCGTGCCGGTCTCGACCGCGGCATCTGGCAGATGCCGGTGGTGCTGCTGGCCGACGTGCACTCCGTGGGCGTGCAGGGCGACGGCCGCACCTATGGACACCCCGTCGTGCTGCGCCCGGTCACCTCCGAGGACGCGATGACCGCGGACTGGGCGCGCCTCCCGTACGAGGTGATGCAGCGGATCTCCACCCGGATCACCAACGAGGTCACCGAGGTCAACCGCGTGGTCCTGGACGTCACGTCCAAGCCGCCCGGCACGATCGAGTGGGAGTGACGTCAGCTGCGCCGGCAGGCGTCGAAGGCGTTCGGGTTGGCGGGCCCAGGGGTGGCGCGCCCATCTGTTGACGCCGCGGGCGTTCGGCGGTTGAGTGGCTCAGCGACCACATCACTTCATCTCGGGGGGCGCGATGGTGCCATCAGATGCGGACCGACCGGCACCGGCCGACCTCGTGCTCGAAGGGGGCGGGGTCAAGGGGCTGGGCACCGCCGGTGCCGTGAGCCGCATCCTCGAGCGCGGGTACCGGTTCCCGCGCGCCGCGGGCACCTCGGTGGGTGCCGTCGCGGCCGCCATCGTGGCCGCGGGCGTGGATGCGCCGGGGCTGCGGGAGGTCATGGGCCGACTCGAGCTGGACCGTGTTCCGGACCGGCGGGTCGCCTGGCTGCCCGGGATCAGCGAGACGTTCGGTCTGGCCGCCGCCCGGGGTGCCTACGCGGGGGACTACATCCACGCCTGGCTGACGGCCGAGCTGGGCAAGCTCGGCGTCGCCACGTTCGGCGACCTGCGGCGACGAGACGACGACGATGACGCGAACCTCTCCGACGAGCAGCGCTATTCGCTGGTGGTGATGGCCACCGACGTGACGCACGGCCGGTTGCTGCGGCTGCCCTGGGACTACCACCTCTTCCACCTCGACCCGGACCAGCAGTCGGTGGCCGACGCGGTGCGCATGTCGCTCTCCATCCCCTTCTTCTTCGAGCCGTGCACGCTCGCCGACCCTGAGACGGGCGAGCGGTCGACGATCGTGGACGGCGGCGTCCTGTCCAACTTCGCCGTGGAGATCTTCGACCGCACGGACGGCAAGCCGCCGCGCTGGCCCACCTTCGGGGTCCGGCTCTTCCCGGACCTCCCCGCGGGGCTGGACGACGTCGTCCCGGCCGTCTTCTCACCGTTCCTGCCCCCGCTGCACCTGCTGCGCCAGGTGGTGGCGACCGCGCTGGTGGGTCGCGACCAGACCCAGCTCAACCGGCCCGGTGTCCGCGAGCGGACGATCGCGGTGGACACCTCGGGGGTCGGCATCACCGAGTTCCAGCTGGGCGAGGCCAGGCAGCAGGAGCTCTTCGACCGTGGGCGGGACGCGGTCGAGGCGTTCCTGGCGACCTGGGAGCCGAGGCGCTGAGGGCCGGCACAGCTCATCCGGCCGGGCTTCCGCCGAGCGCTACTCGTTCCCGAGGGCCCGCTGCACCGCTGGAGCCGCAGGCTCGGGGCGCCGCGGGGGCGGCGACCCGTACAGCGTGGTGCGCTCGCGGGCCGGGCGGCCGATGCCGGCCGCCATGGCGGTCAGCTCCGTCACCGTCTTGGCCGACCCGTGCTCGGAGCCGGCCATCCGCGAGATGGTCTCCTCCATCAGCGTGCCGCCGAGGTCGTCGGCGCCGGCGCGCAGCATCCGCTGCGTGCCCTCGACCCCGAGCTTGACCCACGAGGTCTGCACGTGCTCGATCCGGCCGTGCAGCAGGATCCGCGCCAGCGCGTGCACCGCGAGGTTGTCACGGGGCGTCGGGCCGGGTCGCGCGACGCCGGCGAGGTAGATCGGCGCGGAGGTGTGCACGAAGGGCAGCGGCACGAACTCCGTGAACCCGGCACCGCCTCCCTCCAGCGCGAGCTCCTGGATCCCGGAGAGCACGCGCAGGTGCCCGACCCAGTGCCGCGGGTGGTCGACGTGGCCGTACATCATGGTCGCCGACGAGCGCAGGCCCACGCGGTGCGCGGTGCGGACCACCTCGGCCCAGGTCTCGGCCGGCAGCTTGCCCTTGGTCAGGATCCAGCGCACCTCGTCGTCGAGGATCTCGGCCGCGGTCCCGGGGATGCTGCCGAGCCCGGCCTCGCGGGCCTTGACCAGGAAGTCCTCGATGCTCAGGCCGGTGCGGGCGGCACCGCTGACGATCTCCATCGGCGAGAAGGCGTGCACGTGCATGTCCGGCACCCGCTGCTTGACTGCCGCGACCAGGTCGAAGTACGCCGTGGCCGGCAGGTCGGGGTCGATGCCGCCCTGCATGCACACCTCGCTCGCCCCGAGCCGCCAGGCCTCCTCGGCCCGGGCGGCCACCTGTTCGAGCGAGAGGGAGAAGGCGTCGGGATCCGTGCGGCGCTGTGCGAACGCGCAGAACCGGCAGCCGACATAGCAGACGTTGGTGAAGTTGATGTTCCGGTTCACGACATAGGTGACCTCGTCGCCGACGACGTCTCGGCGCAGGTCGTCAGCGAGGCCGGCCACGGCGTCGAGGTCCGCGCCCTCGGCCGTCACCAGCGCCAGCGCCTGGTCGTCGGTGATCCCCGCGGGGTTGCGCTCGGCCGCCCGGAGCGCGGCCGCCGCATCACCGCCGCGGGCGAGGAACGGGGCACCCTGGGCGATCGCCGACCGATCGGCCGCCTCGCGCACGCTCTCCCAGTCCCCGTAGACGTCGGCGAAGTCGGAGCGCCGATCACGGGTGCGGCCTTCGTCGTCGACCCGGGCGTGCAGGTCGGTGCGGCCGGTCCCGCCTGCGGCCGCGAAGCCCCCGTCCGGCTCCTGCCAGGGCAGTCCCTCGGGCCGCACGCCCGCGCGGGCCAGGCCGTCCTCGCGGGCGAGGGCGGCGACGTGGCCACAGACGCGGGGGTCGAGCCACGGCTCGCCGCGGCGCACGTACTCCGGGTGCACGGTGAGCCTCGGGGACAGGTCGAAGCCGCAGTCGGCGGTGATCGCCCGCAGCCGCTCCAGGGACGGCCACGGCCGCTCGGGGTTCACGTGGTCGGGGGTGAGCGGCGAGACGCCGCCCCAGTCGTCGACACCGGCACCGAGCAGGGCGCGGCACTCCTCCGCGTCTCCGGAAGTGTCGACCAGGTTGGGGGGCGCCTGCACCCGGACCCGCGGCCCCAGCAGCAGCCGGGTCACGGCGATGGCGGCGCGGTGCTCCTCGAGGCCGAGGTCGTCGCGGTGCCGCATCGCGGTGTCGGGCTTGGCCCGGAAGTTCTGGACGATGACCTCCTGGAGGCCGCCGTAGGCCCGCGCGACACGGCGCAGCGCGAAGGCGGTCTCGGCGCGCTCGACCAGCGTCTCGCCGATCCCGACGAGCAGCCCGGAGGTGAAGGGGACCGAGAGGCGCCCGGCGTCCTCCAGGACGCGCAACCGTACGGCCGGGTCCTTGTCGGGCGAGCCGAAGTGCGCCAGGCCCCTCGTCTCGTGCAGCCGGGTCGACGTGGTCTCGAGCATCATGCCCATCGACGGCGCGACCGGTTTGAGCCGGTTCATCTCCTCCCAGGACATGACGCCGGGGTTGAGGTGCGGCAGCAGCCCCGTCTCCTCCAGCACCCGCACGGCCATCGCCCGCACGTAGGCCAGCGTGGAGTCGTAGCCGCGCTCGTCGAGCCACGCCCGCGCCTCCGGCCAGCGGTCCTCGGGGCGGTCGCCCAGGGTGAACAGCGCCTCCAGGCAGCCGAGATCGGCGCCGCCGCGGGCGATCTCGAGGATCTCCTCGGGGGAGCGGTACGGTGCCTCGCCCGCGCGCTCCAGGTGCTGCGGCGTCGTCACGAACGTGCAGTAGTGGCACCGGTCCCGGCACAGCCGGGTGACCGGCACGAAGACCTTCGGGGAGTAGGTGACCACCCCGGCCCGGCCCGCATGCTCCAGCCCGGCGTCCCGGACGCGCGCGGCGGCGGCGCAGAGCCGGTCCAGCTCAGCGCCCGTGGCGGCGAGCAGCGCCGTGGCCTCCGCGAGGTCCAGCGCGGCGCCACGCTCCGCGCGCACCACCGCGCGACGAACCTGGCGCGGGTTCGGTCCGTCGGTCCGGGGATCAGCCATCTCCGTCAGGCTAGCCGCGGGCGGTGCGCGTCAGGAGACCCACTCCTTGAGCTGCCGGATCGTCCCCGCCGGGTCGTCGCTGGCGGGGATCACGTTGAGGCTCGTCACACCGGCCTCGCGGAAGGCCTCGATCCGCTCCCGCACGTAGGACGCCGGGCCGACGAGGTTGGCCGCCTCCAGCCAGTCCTCGGGGATCAGCGCCGCCGCCTGCCTCTTCTTGCCCTGCAGGTAGAGGTCCTGGATCTCCTCGGCCTCCCTCTCGTAGCCGTAGGCCTTCGCGACGTCGTTGTAGAAGTTCCTGCCTTTCGCCCCCATGCCGCCGACGTAGAGCGCGAAGATCGGCCGGGCGAGGTCGAGCAGCGCCCTGGTCTCCGGGCCCTCGCCGATGGCGACCACGCCACCGGCGTTGATCTCCAGGTCCCCGAGGTCCGCGGAGCGCTTGGCCCGGCCCGCGGCCAGGGCCTCGCCCCACACGAGGTGCGCCTTCTCGGGGTGGAAGAGGTGCGGCAGCCAGCCGTCGGCGTACTCGGCGGTGTGCTCGACGTTCTTCGGGCCCAGCGCCGCGATCCAGATGGGGATGGTGTCGCGCTCGGGGCGCGTGAGCAGCTTCAGCGGCTTGCCGAGGCCCGTGACGGCCCCGTGCTCGAGGTCCAGCGGCAGGTTGAAGTGGGTGCCCTCGGCGGTCAGCGGCTCGCGCCGGAGCCCCTCGCGGATCAGTCGGACCACCTCCCGCGTGCGCCCCAGCGGCTGGGCGTAGGGCACGCCGTGGAAGCCCTCGATCACCTGCGGACCCGACGCGCCGAGCCCGAGGATCGCCCGGCCGCCGCTCACGTTGTCGAGGCCGGCGGCGGTCTGCAGCAGTGCGCCCGGGGTGCGGGAGAAGACGTTGAGGATGGCCGCGCCGATCTCGACACGCTCGGTCTTGGCGGCCAGGTAGCCCATCAGCGTGGGCGAGTCGAACCCGTAGGCCTCGGCGACCCAGACGCGGTCGAGTCCCGCCGCCTCGAGGGCGGCGACCTGGTCGGCCGCGGCGCGGGGGTTGCCGTCGTAGGTCAGCATGTGGGCGAGCTTCATGGGGCTCACCCTGACAGCGCGGCTCCCGGGGCGCTACCGCTGTCCCCCGCCGTCCGGCCCACCGGAGGCCTCGCTCAGTCCGGGGAGCCGTCGCCGGCGGCCGCCCCGCGCGGCCACAGCCCCAGCGCTCGTCCCAGAGGCTCGGCGAGCCGGCGGACGTACGTCGTGGTGAGGTGCCCCAGGTCGCGATAGGTCACGGTGCTGCCCACGATCGCGGGGCACTCGCCTTCCCAGCACAGCCACGGCCGTGGGTCGACGACCTCGACGCCCGCCTTGCGCGCTGCCTCGGCCGACTGCCGGGCGGCCTCTTCCTCCCTGGCGTGGGGACGGAACGCGCAGCGCCCCAGCTGGCCCTCCCCCCGGCCCAGGCAGGCGGCCGGGGCGGTCGGCGCGCGCGGGGTGTCCCGGAGCAGGACGACGCGGTCCGCCGCCCTCGCGGCCCGCTCGAAGGTCCGGGCGAAGCCGTCGCGCAACCCCTGGGCGAGCGGCGCGGTGGCCCGCACGCGCTCGTCGTCGACGTACATCCCCGCCCTCGGCGGCGCCGCGGCGACCACGACCAGGTCGGGGCGGATCCGTTCCAGCTGCTCATAGGTCCACTCGCGGAACTCGGAGCACTCCTCCCACGGCTCGCCCGTGTCCTTCGACGCCACCGTGACGTCGGCGGCGGTGCAGCTTGCCTTGACCAAGTAGTAGGTGCGGAAGCCGCCGCGCTCGGCGATCGTCTCGAACGCCGGGATCCACATCTGGCCGTGGGAGTCGCCGAGCACCACCACGGTGCGCTCGGCGTCCTGGTCGCCCCTGGGGCAGAGCTGGCGGGACCCGTAGCCGTAGTCGCACTCGTCGGTCTCCACCTTGTCCGCGCGCACCGAGAGCAGGTCGGGTGAGAGGTCGCTGGGGCGTGGTTCGCCACGGCGAGCCGCCAGCACGGATGCCTGCACGAGCGCTTCCGTCGGGTCGTCGGCGAAGCTGACGTCCGGTTGCTTCGCGCGCATGTCGGCCACGGTGATGGCAGGGTCGTCGCCGAGCTCGCCACTGGCCCAGCGCAGGTAGGTCCAGCTGCCGGTGGCGGCGGCGGCCACGAGCGCCAGCGAGACCGGGTAGAGGACCAGCGACCTCGGCGCGGAGAGGCGCACCCCGCTGCGAAAGGGGGTCTCGACGTAACGATAGGTCAGCGCCGACAGCCCGAAGACCAGGGCGACGGCGGCCAGCACGGCGACCGGACCGGGGTCGCCGGCGCGCGCCTCGAGCACGATCAGCACCGGCCAGTGCCACAGGTAGAGCGAGTACGACCAGTCGCCGACCACCCGCATCGGCGCGACTTCCAGCGCGCGCAGCGGCAGGGGCGTCGGCCGGTCCTCGCGGAGGTCGACCCCGGCCAGCAGGACAGCCGCGCTGCCCAGCACGGGCAGCAGTGCCGCGTAGCCGGGGAACGCGGTGGCCCCCGTGTAGGTCAGGCACGCGACCGCGATGGCGACGAGGCCGGCAAGGGCCAGGAGCCCCCGGGCCCTCGTGGTCAGCCGCCGCATCCAGGCCGGCCCCCAGAGCGCCGCGAGGGCGCCGACGCCCAGCTCCCAGGCCCGCGCGAACGTGGAGAAGTACGCCGTCTGCGGCGAGGTGGCGGTCGCGAACAGGGACCAGGCGAGGCTGGCCACGCAGATGGCGAGCAGGACCATCCCGAGCGCTCGGGCGGGCAGCGGGTCGGCACCGGACCCTGCTGCGCGCTCGGACCGCGCCCGGGCTCTCGCCGCGGCAACGACGACGACCGCCAGGAGCAGCAGCGGCCAGACGACGTAGAACTGCTCCTCCACCGACAGCGACCAGTAGTGCTGCAGCGGCGACGCGGCCTGGTCCTGCGCGAAGTAGTCCACGCTGGAGGTGGCGAAGCGGATGTTGGCGGCGAAGAACGCGGTCCAGATTGCGTCGTCGATCGTCGACCGGGCGTCGAGCATGCTGAGCATCGCCGAGGCGGCCACGAGGGTCACCAGGGTGACCACCACCGCGGCCGGCAGGATGCGCCGCGCCCGGCGCGCATAGAACGCTGCCAGCGAGATCCGGCCGTGCCGGCGCACCTCGCGGTAGAGCAGGTGGGAGATCAGGAAGCCGGAGATCACGAAGAAGACGTCCACCCCGACGAAGCCGCCCTCGAACCCGGCGAGGCCGGCATGGGAGGCGATCACCGTCAGGACCGCGACCGCGCGCAGCCCCTGGATGTCCGGACGCAGCCCCGGTCGTCGGGGCCCCGGGGCTCTCGACCCACCGGCGTCGCTCGTCGCCAAACCGTCACTCCCCCGGACCCGAATGCTGCGGAAGAGGCTAACAATCGAGGCGGCCGGGGCGCGCCTCAGCGCGCCAGGCCGGCGACGATCTCGGCTCCCGGGAGCTCGGCCAGCGCGGCGCCGGTGACGAGAAGCTTGGAGCGGCGTACTCCCGAGCCGACGACCGCCAGGTCCATCGCCGGGACGCGGTCGTCGACCAGCAGGCGCCAGCCCGCGGGCAGGCCGAACGGGGTGATGCCGCCGTGCTCCATGCCGGACTCCTCGACCGCGCGGTCCATGGAGAGGAAGGAGCACTTGCGGACGTCCAGGGTGCGCTTGACCAGCGAGTTCACGTCGGCACGGGTGTCGGCACGGACCAGGCACGCGGCGACCCGCTCCTCGCCGGCGCGGCGCCCGGCGACGACGACGCAGTTGGCGCCGGTGTCCATGCCGAGGTCGTACGCCGCCGCCATCGCCGCCGTGTCAGCCAGCTCGGGGTCGATCTCGACGACCCCCACGTCGGCCGCGTGCGGCCAGTCGGCCAGCGCGGCGGCGACCGGCGGGGCGAGCAGGTCGGGGCGGCCGAGGGCGGGCACGGGCTCGAGGCGTCCGAGGTGCGGCGGCATGGGGCCCATCGTGCCGCTCGGGACGCCGCGCGCGACACGCCGCCTCGTCCGCCGTTCAGCTCGCGGCCACCTCTCGGTCACCCGGCGTCGGCGCGCCGGCCGCACCGGGGTGGTCACCATCGAAGACGTGGCACCGCCCTCGCTGCTGACCCCGACCCTGCTGACCCCGTCCTCGACTCCGGCGGCCCGCGCCCTCGTGCGGCGCCGGGCGTCCAGCATGGTCGTCACGCCCACGGTGGCCGCCCACCGGGGCGCGAGTGGCTACCGGCCCGAGCACACCCTCGACGCCTACCGCACGGCGATCCGGAAGGGCGTCGACGACATCGAGGTCGACCTGGTGCCCACGGCCGACGGCGTGCTGGTCGCCCGGCACGAGAGCGAGCTCTCGCTCACCACCGACGTGGCCGGGCACCCCGCGCTCGCCTCGCGGCGCACTCGCAAGACGATCGCGGGACGCCTCGCGGAGGGATGGTTCACCGAGGACCTGACGCTCGCGGAGGTCAAGCGGCTCGGGGCGCGTGAGCGGATGCCCGACCTGCGCCCGGCCAGCGCTGCGTATGACGGGTGCGAGGGCGTGCCGACGCTCACCGAGATCCTGGCCATGGTGCAGGCCGAGTCGGCGCGTCGCGGCCGCGCGGTCGGGGTGATGCTCGAGATCAAGCATGCGGCCTCCTTCGAGTCGATCGGCCTCGACGTGATCGAGCCGCTGGTGGCGGACCTGCGCCGCTACGGCCTCGATCACGCGCGCGCCCGCGTCACCCTGATGTCCTTCGAGACCACGGTGCTGCGGGCCCTGGCCCGGCGGACCCGGCTGCCCGTCGTGCAGCTGCTGGGACGCCCGGAAGACCGGCCGCCGGACCTCGCCGCGGCGGGATCCGCCACGACGTACGCCGATCTCGCCACGCCCGACGGGCTCGCCACGATCGAGGACTACGCCGACGGGATCGGTGCACACAAGGCCGAGGTCCTGCCCCCCGGCCCCGGCGGTCGACTGGGCGTGCCCGGCGACCTGGTCCGGGCGGCGCACCGCCGCTGGCTCACGGTGCACGTGTTCACCCTGCGCGCCGAGAACCGCTACCTGCCCGCCGACCTGCGCTCCGGGACCGACCCGGGGGCGGCGGGCGATCTGGCCGCCGAGGCAGCCGCGCTGCTCGACGCCGGGGTGGACGGCTTGATCTGCGACCACCCCGAGGTGGCGCTCGCCGCCGTCGCCGCGCGCTGAGAGCGGGTCAGGCGCGCCGACGGGCGTTGCGCCCGGCCGCGGCCAGGCCGGCCGCGCCGGCGAGCAACCACGGCAGGGGCAGCAACCACTGGACGTCGTCGCCACCGGCCGCACCGGTGTAGAGCAGCGCCCAGACCAGGAGCAGCCCGGCAAAGGCGATCCCCATCACGAGGTGGGCCACGTGGACGGGATGCCGCCCCTCGCCCCACAGGGTCGGGGCCGGCTCGGAGCCCGCCTGGCCTGCCGGCCCGGCCACGGGCTGGGTGTCGTCCGCCTGGCTCTCGTTCATGAGGGTCTCCCGGGTCTCGTCTGCGGAGTGCTCTGTGCTGGGGTGCTCGGGGCTGGACGGCTGCTCGTTCATCATCGGGTCCTCACCACGACCTCGCCCACGCCGACCTCGGCGTCGATGCTCAGACGCGGCACGTCCACGCCGCCGTCGTGCACGGCGGTGGCCGTCGTGTCGACGCCGCCCCCGTCCGCGCCGAAGAGCCTCAGGCTCCCGGGTCCATCCGTCTGCGCCGACGCCTCGACGTCCACGTCCGCGGGAAGGATGACCTCGACCTGGCCCAGATCGGCGCGCAGGTCGATGGACCGGCCGTCCAGCGCCTCGGGGTCCTCGATCTCGGTGAGGTCGAGGACCATCTCGCCGACGCCGAGCTCGTAGCTGTCCAGGACGTCGCTCGCGGATGACGGTCGGTAGACGTCACGTTCGCCCTCGATCCGGTCGACGGCGCTGGTGGCCACGAGCGCGGCCGCGCAGAGCAGGCCGAGCGCGATCAGGCCGCCGCCGCGGCCCCACACCGCGGCCAGCAGGAGCATCAGGGTCGTGACGCCGAGGGCGGCGGCGGGGTAGACCGCCGCCGCGATCGCGGCGCCGGCGACGTCGATGACCCCGACGAGCCCGACCACGAGGGCGATCGCGGCCAGGGTGACCGGGAAGAGGCGCGGCCCGCGGCGTCGGGGGTTGCGCGGCGGGGGCGGCGGAGCCGCCCAGCCGGGCCCGGCGGGGCCGGCAGGCGGGACCGTAGGCGGTCGCCGGCGTGCCGTACGGGCCGGGCGGCGGACCGTAGGCGGCTGCCGGCGTGCCGTACGGGCCGGGCGGCGGACCGTAGGGCTGCGGCGGGGGCGTCGCCCGGCGCTCGCGCCGGGAGACCACGAGGAAGACCAGCAGGGCGGCGAGCGCGAGCGGCCAGGGGAACCAGTCCCCGCCCAGCGTGTCGCCCAGCAGCGCCAGGGCCGCGAGCACGCCGGCGCCGGCGAGCGCGACCGTGCGGCTGCGAGCGTCCATCGAGAGCCGCGCCCGATCGGCGCCGTCCGCGGGCACGACCAGCCACGCCACCGCGTAGAGCAGCAGTCCCGCTCCGCCGAAGAAGGCAAGGACGGCGAGGGCCACGCGAACCACCACCGGGTCCACGTCGAAATGGCGCGCCAGGCCGCCGCCGACGCCCGCCACGTAGCGGTCGGGCCCCACGGTGCGGCGCATCCGTCCGAGGTCGCGGACGTCGGCGGCGCCGACGCGGGTGCCTCGGTCGCCGGTGTACCGGTCGCCCGAGTCCTGCTCGCCGGCGCGGCCCGCACCTGCGCCGCTCGTCGTCGTGTCGGAGCCCGAGGGGCCCTCCGGTCCGGGGCTGGAGCCCGGCTCGCCGGGTGGGGTACCAGGTGGTGTGGTCGTCATGGCCCCAGACTGGTCGCCCGGGGCTCGCCCCACCATCGGGGACAGCCCTGGTCCGCGACCCGCGTCACCCCGGTCCCCACCGGTCGGGAGCCGGGGTCAGGTCGGGGCCGGCTCGGGGTCCTTCCTCATGGAGGCGGGCCCGCGGCTGCGGCAGGATGGCCACACCATGTCCAGCGCCCCCACGCCCCGCCTTCCGATGGGGCCGACCGCGGCGCCGCCCGGGCCGCCCGGGCCGCCCGGACAGCCCGGTCCGCGTCGGGCCTACCGCGACACCCGGGAGCCGGTGCTGGGGGGTGTGGCCTCCGGGCTGGCTCGGCATCTCGGCGTCCCGGTGCTGTGGCTGCGCGCGGGGTTCGTGGTGGCCACCGCCCTGAGCGGGATGGGCATCGTGCTCTACGGCGCCCTGTGGCTCTTCCTGCCCGCCGACCGTGGCCTCGCCCACGAGGCGCCCGGCCTCGCGGGGGCGCGCCGGGACGGCCGCCGACCGGGCCGGGTGCGCCGCCTGGGGGACCTGGGTCCGGCGCTGGCGCTGGCGGCCTTGGCGCTGGGTGTGCTGCTGGCCGTGGACGCGGTCTTCGGTGGGGGCGGGCTGTTGTGGCCACTCGCCCTCGGGCTGGCCGGACTGGCGCTGCTGTGGCGGCAGGCGGACGAGGTGCAGCGCGAGCGCTGGACGGACAGCTCCGGCCGCCTCGCCCCGGGCCGGCTGGTCTTCGGCAGCGGCGGCTGGGCGTCGTACGCGCGGGTCGCGGCAGGCGCGCTGCTCCTCGTCGCCGGCCTGCTGGTCCTGGGTCTCGACCTCGGCTCGGGCCAGTCGCGGGGCGTGCTGCTGGCCGGCGGCCTCGGCGTGGCCGGGCTGGCGCTGGTGGCCGGGCCGGTCGTGATGCGGCTCGCGGCGGACCTCTCGGCCGAGCGGGCCGAGCGGATCCGCAGCCAGGAGCGCGCCGACGTCGCGGCCCACCTGCACGACTCGGTGCTGCAGACGCTGGCGCTGATCCAGCGCAACGCCGACGACGGCGCGGCGGTGGCCCGACTGGCGCGCGCCCAGGAGCGAGACCTGCGCAGCTGGCTCTTCCACGGCGACGCCGCCCGGACGGACAGCCTGGCGGCGGCGCTGCGCGAGGTGGCCGCCACCGCCGAGGACGCGCACGGCGTGGTGGCCGAGGTGGTGGCCGTCGGCGACTGCGACCTGGGCGAGCAGCTGCGCCCGCTCGTGGCGGCCGCCGGGGAGGCCGTCGCGAACGCGGCCCGGCACGCGGGCACCGGGCGGGTCGACGTCTACGCCGAGGTCGGCCCGCGCCACGTGGAGGTCTTCGTCCGGGACCGCGGCGGGGGCTTCGACCCCGACGACATCCCGGCCGACCGACTGGGCGTGCGGCACAGCATCGTGGCGAGGATGGAACGGCACGGCGGCACGGCCCGGGTGCACAGCATGCCGGGCGAGGGCACCGAAGTGCGGCTGGCGATGCCGCGGGAGGAGCGGCCATGACCCAGACGAGAGCGATCAGGATCGTGATCGTGGACGACCACGCGATGTTCCGAGGCGGCGTGCGCGGCGAGCTCGCGGGCTCGACCGCGGTCGAGGTGGTCGCCGAGGCGGCCGACGTCGCCGAGGCCGTGGCCGCGGTGCGGGCCCACCGGCCCGACGTGGTGCTCCTCGACGTGCACCTGCCCGGGGGAGGTGGAGCGGAGGTGATGCGTCAGGTGCCGCCGCCGGCCGCGGGCGCCCCTGGGGAGGCTGCCCCGGGGGCCCCGCGCTATCTGGCGCTCAGCGTCAGCGACGCCGCCGAGGACGTCATCGGCACCATCCGGGCCGGCGCGCGCGGCTATGTCACCAAGACCATCACCGGGCCGGAGCTCGTTGACGCCGTCGGCCGGGTGGCCGAGGGCGACGCCGTCTTCTCCCCGCGCCTGGCGGGCTTCGTGCTGGACGCCTTCGCGGGCAGCGTCGAGGTGGCCGCGGTGGACGAGGACCTCGATCGACTGACCGAGCGCGAGCGAGAGGTGATGCGGCTGATCGCTCGGGGCTATGCCTACAAGGAGGTCGCCCGCGAGCTCTTCATCTCGGTGAAGACCGTGGAGACCCACATGGGCAGCGTGCTGCGCAAGCTGCAGCTCTCCTCCCGCCACGAGCTGACCCGCTGGGCCTCGGAGCGCCGCCTCCTGTGAGCCCGGCCGGGCTCGCTAGGGTGAGCCGCATGGACCTCGCACGTCAGGGACTGCTCTTCGTGCACGTGCTCGGGTTCGCCGCGCTGCTGGGCGGGCTGCTCGTGCAGCTGGGGACGGGGGACAAGCGAGTCCTCCCCGCCATGCGCGACGGCGTCGGCGCCGCCTTTCTCGCCGGCCTGTTCCTGGTCGGCATCCTGGAGGCGGGCGATGCCCCGGTCGACCACGCGAAGATCGTGGTGAAGTTCGGGATCGGCCTGGTGCTGCTGGTGCTGGTGCTGGCCAACATGCGCAAGCCGCGCATCCCCGACGGTCTCTTCTACGGCCTTCTCGTGCTCAGCGTCGCCAACGTGGCGGTCGCCATCTTCTGGTCTCCGGTGCACGTCGGCTGACGCTCGGTCGGGCGGGTGGGGGGCCGGCCCGCCTGTCCGGGACGGGACCTCCGCCCTCGCGCTTCCGGGAGGTGTGGGGCAAGATGATGCGCCACGGGGACCGCGGGGTGGGGGAGGGGCGGGAACCGAAGCAGCACGGGGGCCCGCGTCACGAGACCAGGAGGTCGTGTCTTGCCCGAAATCTTCATCGACGGTGCGTGGCGTGACGCCCGTGACGGCGCGACGCGGGAGATCCGTTGCCCGGCCGACGGGACCCTGGTGGCCACCGTGGCCGAGGGCGGCGCGGAGGACGCGGTGGCCGCGGTCGTGGCCGCCCGCAGTGCCTTCGACGACGGTCCCTGGCCCCGCACGCCCACGCCGGAGCGGTCCGCGCTCCTGCACCGGCTGGCCGACCGGCTCGAGGCCGACAAGGAGGAGGTCGCGCGGCTGGAGTCGCTGGACACGGGCAAGCGGATGGTCGAGTCCCGCATCGACATGGACGACATCGTCTCCGTGTTCCGGCACTACGCCTCGCTGGCAAGGACCGAGGCGGGCCGCGTCGTCGACACCGGGATGCCGGGTGTGGCCAGCCGCATCGTGCACGAGCCGATGGGCGTCTGCTCGCTGATCACCCCGTGGAACTTCCCGCTGCTGCAGACCTCGTGGAAGGTCGCGCCCTGCCTGGCCGCGGGGAACACCTTCGTGCTCAAGCCCAGCGAGCTCACCCCGCACACGGCGATCTGGTTGATGACGGCGCTGCAGGAGGCCGGTCTGCCCGACGGCGTGGCCAACCTGGTCATCGGCGCGGGCGACCGCGTCGGCCCGACGCTCACCGAGGCGCCCGAGGTCGATCTCGTCTCCTTCACCGGGGGCCTGATCACGGGACGCCGGATCATGGCCTCCGCGGCGGCAGGGGTGAAGAAGGTGGCCCTCGAGCTGGGCGGCAAGAACCCCAACGTCGTCTTCGCCGACGCCGACTGGGACGCGGCGCTCGACAACGCGCTCACCGCCGTCTTCCTCGACTCGGGCCAGGTCTGCTCGGCCGGCACCCGCCTGATCGTCGAGGACACGATCCACGACGAGTTCGTCGACGCCCTGGTCGAGCGCGCCGCCCGGATCCGCCTCGGCGGCCCCTTCGACGACGCCGCCGAGACCGGCCCGCTGATCAGCGGCGCCCACCGGGAGAAGGTCGAGAAGTACGTCGCGGCGGGCCTCGCCGAGGGCGCCGTGCTGCGCGTCGGCGGTGGGCGCCCCGAGGGCGCGGCATACGAGCACGGCTTCTACTACCTGCCGACCATCCTCGACCAGTGCTCTGCGGACATGTCCTGCGTGCAGGAGGAGAGCTTCGGTCCGGTGCTCACGGTGGAGACCTTCACCGGCGAGGACGGCGACGCGAAGGAGGAGGCCGCGGTGTCGATCGCCAACGACACCGTCTACGGCCTGGCCGGTGGTGTCTGGACCTCGCACGGCGGCCGCGCCGAGCGGGTCGCCGGCGCGCTGCGCCACGGCACGATCTGGATCAACGACTTCCACCCGTATGCGCCGCAGGCCGAGTGGGGCGGCTACAAGCAGAGCGGCATCGGCCGCGAGCTCGGGCTCGCGGGGCTCGAGGAGTACCGGGAGACCAAGCACATCTGGCACAACTCACGGCCCGCGCCGTCCGGCTGGTTCGGCAGTCGGTCCGCAGCAGCCACCGAGCAGGAGGACGCATGAGCACCGAGCAGGAAGGCGCATGAGCGCCGAGCGATACGACTACGTCATCGTCGGGGGCGGCTCCGCGGGCTCCGCCCTGGCCAACCGGCTCTCCAGCGACCCGGAGACCCGCGTGCTCGTCCTCGAGGCCGGACGCACCGACACCAAGCTCGACCCGTTCATCCACATGCCCGCCGCGCTGCCCTACCCGCTCGGCAACCGCTTCTACGACTGGAAGTACGAGTCCGAGCCCGAGCCCTTCATGGGCGGCCGCCGCGTCTACCACGCGCGCGGCAAGGTGCTCGGCGGCTCCTCGTCGATCAACGGGATGATCTTCCAGCGCGGCAACCCGATGGACTTCCAGCGTTGGGGCGCCGACCCCGGCATGGAGAACTGGGACTACCGGCACTGCCTGCCCTACTTCAAGCGGATGGAGACGCGGATCCTCGCCAACGGGACGGTGGGGGCCGACGCCTGGCGCGGGGGTACCGGGCCGCTGGTGCTCGAGCAGGGTCCGGCCACGTCGCCGCTGTTCAACGCGTTCCTCGAGGCCGCCCAGGAGGCCGGCCACCCGCTGACCGACGACGTCAACGGCTACCGGCAGGAGGGGTTTGCGAGGTTCGACCGCAACGTGCACCGCGGCCGCCGCCTCTCCGCGAGCCAGGCCTATCTGCACCCGGTGATGAACCGGAAGAACCTCACCGTGCACACCCTGGCCCACGTCACCGGCCTGCGCCGGCAGGGCAACCGGATCACCGGCGTGGACTACCTGCGCGGCGGCAGGCTGCGGCGTACCGCCGAGGCCGGCGAGGTGATCCTCTGCGGCGGCGCCATCAACTCCCCGCAGCTGCTGCAGCTCACGGGCATCGGCCCGGCGGACCTGCTCCGGCGTCTCGGCATCGACGTGGTCGCCGACCTGGCCGGCGTGGGCGCGAACATGCAAGACCACCTGGAGGTCTACATCCAGCACGAGGCCAAGCAGCCGGTCTCGATCGCCCCGTGGCTCAAGCACCGCCACAAGCCGCGGATCGGCGCCCAGTGGCTCTTCGGTCGCAGCGGCGTCGGCGCCTCCAACCACTTCGAGGCCGGCGGCTTCATCCGCAGCAACGACGACGTCGAGTACCCGAACCTGATGTTCCACTTCCTGCCGATCGCGATCCGGTACGACGGCTCGCGGCCGGCGGCGGAGCACGGCTACCAGGTGCACATCGGCCCGATGTACTCCGACGTGCGGGGCAGCCTGAACATCCGCAGCACCGATCCGATGGAGCACCCGTCGCTGCAGTTCAACTACCTCTCCACCGACAACGACCGCCGCGAGTGGATCGAGATGATCCGTTCTGCGCGGGAGATCCTGGCCCAGCCGGCCTTCGCCCCGTTCTCCGCGGGCGAGATCTCGCCCGGCCCCGAGGTCGCGACCGACGATCAGGTGCTGGAGTGGGTGGCCCAGGACGGCGAGACCGCCCTGCACCCCTCCTGCACGGCGAAGATGGGCACCGACGACGCCGCCGTGGTGGACCCGAGCACCATGCGGGTGCACGGGGTCGAGGGGCTCCGCGTCGTCGACGCGTCGGTGATGCCCTATGTGACCAACGGGAACATCTACGCCCCGGTCATGATGCTGGCCGAGAAGGCGGCCGACCTGATCGCGGGGGACACTCCCCTCGAGCCGCTGGACGTGCCCTTCTACCGCCATGGTCACGACATGCCGCTGTGGCCCGCGGGGGACCCCCGCAACGACGCCGCTCCCGGCACCGTGAGCGCACACGCCTGAGGCCACCCGGGCTCCTGATCGACCACCATCCCCCTGGAGGAACACGATGAGTGCGACCGCCGAGCAACCGGTGTCCTCGACGTCCGAGGAGCTTCCCGACTGGACGCTGAACAAGCCCGTGTTCTACACCGCAGCGTTGATCACGCTGGCCGTGACGCTGTGGTGCGTGCTGCTTCCCGAGAGCGCCTTCTCGAGGCTGGAGGCCATCGTCGGATGGGTCTCCACCTGGTTCGGGTGGTACTACATCGCCCTGACCACGAGCGTGCTGGCGTTCGTCCTCTTCCTCGGCTTCTCGCGCTACGGCAACGTGCGGCTGGGCCCCGAGCACTCCCGGCCGGAGTTCTCGACGGGCGCCTGGGCGGCGATGCTCTTTGCCGCGGGCATCGGCACGGACCTGATCTTCTACGCCGTCTATGAGCCCGCCTACCAGTTCCTCAACCCGCCCGTGATCGAGGGCGGCACGGTGGCGGCGGCCCGGGAGGGCACGGTGTGGACGCTGTTCCACTACGGGTTGTCCGGGTGGGGCATGTACTGCCTCATGGGCATGGCGCTGGCCTACTTCGCCTACCGCGTCGGGCTGCCGCTCGCCGTGCGCTCCGCGCTCTACCCGCTGATCGGCAAGCGCGTGAACGGCCCCATCGGCACGGCCGCCGACACCGCGGCGATCCTCGGCACCATCTTCGGTGTCGCCACGTCGCTCGGCATCGGCGTCGTCAGCCTCAATGTCGGGCTCGAGATCGTCTTCGGCCTCTCGATCGGGCTGCCCGTCCAGATGGGCCTGATCGTGCTCGCCATCGCCATCGCGACGGCCTCGGCGGTCACGGGCGTCGAGAAGGGCATCAAGCGGATCTCCCAGCTCAACGTGCTCCTGGCCATCGTGCTCGCCGGCTACGTGCTCGTGGTCGGCAAGACGGCGTACCTGCTCAACGCCATCGTGCTCAACGTCGGCGACTACGTCCAGATGTTCCCGGGCATGACCAACCAGACCTTCGCCTACCAGGACACGGGCGACTGGATGAGCCTCTGGACGCTCTTCTTCTGGGCCTGGTGGATCGCCTGGGCGGCCTTCGTCGGCCTGTTCCTGGCCCGCATCTCCCGCGGCCGGACGATCCGGCAGTTCGTGGCCGGCACCATGATCATCCCGTTCAGCTACATCGTCATGTGGATCTCCATCTTCGGCAATGCGGCGATCGAGGAGATCCGCAGCGGAAACACCGACCTCGGGGAGATCGTCAACGATGCGAGCGGTCCCGACACCGCGTTGTGGTCGCTGCTGCAGGAGTACCCGGCGTTCCCGTTCGTGGCCGGGCTCTTCATCCTCATCGGCCTGCTCTTCTACGTCACCTCGGCCGACTCCGGGGCCCTGGTGATGGCCAACCTGTCCAGCACGCTCAAGACCCCCAACCACGACGCCGGGGCGCCCCTGCGCATCTTCTGGGCGGTGGCCACCGGCGCCCTCACGCTGGCGATCCTCGCTGCCGGCAACATCTACGCATTGCAGTACGCGACCATCATCATCGGGCTGCCCTTCGCGTTCGTGATGCTCGGCGTGATGTGGGGTCTGTGGAGAGCGCTCTCGATCGAGGGAAACATGGCCGACAGCCGGGCCGGCTCGCTGCCCGCAGCCCTCTCCGGTCGTAGCACCGGGGACCCCGTGGCCGATGCGCAGGGCGTTCGCGCCCGACCTCACGTGCCGTGGCAGGCGCGGTTGCGCCGGGCGATGGACTTCCCCGACGCCTCGAAGGCCGAGGAGTTCCTCGCCTCGACGGTGACGCCCGCGCTGGAGGAGGTCGCCACCGAGCTGCGCGCCCAGGCGGTCGACGTCGTGGTCGAGTCGGTCCTCGATGAGCTGGGTGAGCCGGCGATCACGCTGCGGGCGGGCGTGGGCGTCATGCCCTTCGTCTACGCCGTGCAGCGCTCCTCGGCCCCGATGCCGGCGTACGGCGGCAGCACGCCGAGGGGCGGGGAGGTCTACTCGCGGCTCGAGGTGCACCTGCGCGACGGCGGCCAGGGCTACGACGTGATGGGCTACACGGCGACCCAGCTCATCGACGACGTGCTCGACCAGTACGAGCGGCACCTGGACTTCCTGCGCCGCAACGACGGGGTGGGCATTTGAGGGGCGGACGCGGCCCGGAGTACGTCCTGACGCTGTCCTGCCCCGACGGGCCGGGCATCGTCGCGGACGTCAGTCGACTGCTCGCCGATGCGGGCTGCAACATCGAGCAGTCCCAGCAGTACGGCGACCCCGGGACGCGCACCTTCTTCCTGCGCATGCAGGTGGCGGACTCGGTCGACTCGCCGGGCACGCTGGAGGGGCTGCGGGCGTCCTTCGCCCCGATCGCGGAGCGACGGGGCATGACGTGGCAGATGGTGGACGCCGCGCAACGGCCGCGGGTGCTGGTGCTGGTCAGCCGCTTCGGGCACTGCCTCAACGACCTGCTCTTCCGCGCCTCGACGGGGTCGCTGCCGATCGAGGTCGTGGGCGTCGCCTCCAACCACACCGACTTCGAGCGGCTGGTCGGCAACCACGGCATCCCCTTCCACCACGTGCCCGTCACCCCGGAGACCAAGGCCGACGCCGAGGCCCGGATCCTCGAGCTCGTGCGCGCCGAGGCGGTCGACCTCGTCGTGCTGGCGCGCTACATGCAGATCCTCTCGGACGAGACGTCCCGCCAGCTCGAGGGCCGCGCGATCAACATCCACCACTCGATGCTGCCCAGCTTCAAGGGCGCGCGGCCCTACCACCAGGCGCACGAGCGCGGCGTGAAGCTGGTCGGTGCCACGGCGCACTACATCACCGCCGACCTCGACGAGGGCCCGATCATCGAGCAGGAGGTCGCCCGGGTCGATCATGCGATGAGCGTCGAGCAGCTCGTCGCGGCCGGTCAGGAGCTGGAGTCGCAGGCGCTCGCCCGGGCGGTGCGTTGGCACGCCGAGTCCCGGGTGCTGCTCAACGGGCGGCGGACCGTCGTCTTCCGCTGAGCAACCGGCCACGGCCGCGACAGCCGCTCAGCTCGTGTGGTGCACCTCCTGCAGGTCGAAGACCGGCGTCGGGATGCCCTCGTAGCGCGCCTTGAGCTGCAGCGCCAGGTAGAGCGAGTAGTGCCGCGACTGGTGCAGGTTGCCGCCGTGGAACCAGAGCGCCTCCTGCTGGGTGGGCTTCCACATGTTGCGCTGCTCACCCTCCCAGGGGCCGGGGTCCTTGGCAGTCTCGGAGCCGAGGCCCCACACCTTGCCGACCTTGTCGGCGACCTCCTGGCTGATCAGGTCGGCGGCCCACCCGTTCATCGATCCGTAGCCGGTCGCGAAGACCACGAGGTCGGCGGGCAGCTCGGTGCCGTCGTCGAGCACGACGGCGTCCTCGGTGAGGTGGGTGACCTGCCCGTGGACCAGCGCCACCTGGCCATCGGCGACGAGCTCCGCCGCGCCGACGTCGATGTAGTAGCCGGAGCCGCGGCGCAGGTACTTCATGAACAGGCCGGAGCCGTCCTCGCCCCAGTCGTGCCAGAACCCGGCCCCCTCCAGCCTGTCGTAGAAGTCCTGGTCGCGCCGGGCGATCTCCTCATACTTCGGGCTCTCGAACTCGTGCATGATCCGGTAGGGCGCCGAGGCGAAGGCGAGGTCCGCCTTCTCGGTCGTCATCCCCGCCTCGACGGCCTCCTCGGAGTAGAGCGCACCGAGCCCGACCTCCATCAGGCTGCCGCTCTTCACGATGTGGGAGGAGGAGCGCTGCACCATCGTGACGTCGGCGCCGTTCTCCCACAGCGCCCCGCAGATGTCGAAGGCAGAGTTGTTGCTGCCGATGACCACGCAGCGCTTGCCGGCGTACGCGTCCGGTCCTGGGTGCCGCGACGAGTGCTGCACGTCGCCCCGGAAGACGTCCATGCCGGGGACGTCGGGCAGGTTCGGCTTGCCGGACATGCCGGTGGCCAGCACCAGCTGCTGCGGGTGCAGGGTCAGCGGGCTGCCCTCGCGCTCGACCTCCACCGTCCACTCCCCGGCCTCCTCGGAGTACGACGCCGAGAGGGCACGGGTGGAGGACCAGTAGGGCACCTCCATCACGTCGACGTAGGACTCCAGCCAGTCGGCGATCTTGTCCTTGGGCGAGAACACGGGCCAGTTGTCGGGGAACTTCAGGTAGGGCAGGTGGTCGTACCAGACCGGGTCGTGCAGGCAGAGCGACTTGTAGCGCTTGCGCCACTGGTCCCCGGGACGCTCGTGCTTGTCGATCACCAGTGCCGGGACGCCGAGCTGGCGCAGCCGGGACCCGAGGGCGATGCCGCCCTGGCCGCCGCCGACCACGAGCACGGAGGGCTGGGTAGTCCTGCCCAGCTCCTCGGCCTCCAGCTGGCGCTTCTCCCTCCAGCTGGTGCGGTCCCGCGCCGCGCCGTGCTCCGCGCCCATCGGACGCCGATAGCGCCAGGACTCCTCGTGGCCCTTGAGCTCGTAGAGGGTGGTGAGCAGGGTCCAGCAGCGGTCCTCGCCCTCCTCCTCCTGCAGCCGGACCACGCCGCGTCCGCGACCCAGGGCCGTCTCGAAGCGGTAGAACCCCGTCACGACGCCGTCCGCCTCGGCTGCGGGCTCCTCGAGCTCGAAGCCCGAGGGGTCCACCCGGTCGAGGGTGTCGGTGAGCAGCGCGGCCACGCCCTCGCGGTGCTCGACGGTCGTGAGGTTCCAGCTGAAGGCGATCAGGTCGCGCCAGTAGCTGGTCCGGGTGAACATGCCCGAGGCCCGCTGCACGTCTCGGTCCCGCAGGGCCTGTTCGAAGCCGGCGAACCAGTGCTCCACGCGGCGGCTCGGGCCGTCGGTGCTCGGGATCGTCTCGGGGGCGGCGAGCGTGTCGGTCATGGGTCCTCCTCGGCAGGGGTGCCCGTCACCGCGACGCGCCGGGCCGTCGCCGCGTAGCGGCGACAGGGACAGCGCACTCCCCTGACCCGGGGGAGGGCCAGCGTTGCAGCGTGTTGCAACCCGTCCGGTCGCCCGGTCGGGGCGTGTCCCTCCTCACACCGACGACCTAGGCTGGGAGGATGACCCGCGCGTTCGGCTCCGTCGCCCCGGGCGCGGACCTCGCCGAGCGGGCCCGGGAGCTGCGCCGTGTGCACGACGCCGTGCTCGCGGGGGGCCGCCCGCCGCGCCGGCCCCGGGCGCTGGTCGCCCGCTCGTGGTCGCGGGTGCTGGCCGCCGGGCTCGATCCGGACGGCGACAACGGGCGCGGCCCGCTGCCGGCCGCGGACCTCGAGGCGCGCCGCCGCACGTCCCGGCTGGCGCTCGCGATCGCCGAGCTCCGGCGCGTGCTCACCTCGGTGGCGGACGCCTCGCAGTTCCTGGTCGTGGTGACCGACGCCGACGGCGTCGTGCTCTGGCGCGAGGGGGCCGCGCGCGTGCGGATGACCGCCGACCGGCTCGGCTTCGCCGAGGGCGCCACGTGGACGGAGCACCTGGTGGGCACCAACGCGATCGGCACGGCGCTCGCCGAGGCCGCCCCGGTGCAGCTCTTCTCGGCCGAGCACTTCGAGCAGGCGCAGCACCCCTGGTACTGCACGGCCGCACCCGTGCACGACCCGCCCACGGGCGAGCTGCTCGGGGTCGTCGATGTCAGCGGCCCGGCGCTGACGCTGCACCCGGCCATCGGCGCCCTGGTGGAGAGCGCTGTCGCGCTCGCCGAGTCGCGGCTGGCTGTGCTGCACCGCGACGACCTGGAGCGGCTGCGCCGCGCGACCGAGCACGCGGTGTCGACGGTCGCGGGGCCCCTGCTGGTCGTCGACGACCACGGCTGGGTGGCCCACCACGCCGGGATCGCCGCGCGGGAGCGGATCGAGGTGCCGAGCGCCGAGCGGGCCGTGGCGGTGCCGGGGCTCGGGCTGTGCATCCCGGAGCGGCTCGGCGAGGGCTGGCTGGTGCGTCCGAGCGGCCCGGCGAGGCGACTGTGGGCGCGGCTGGACCTCGACAGCACCCCGCCCGGGCTCGAGGTGCGCGGCGACGCTGCCCCGTGGCGCACCACGCTCACGGCCCGGCATGCCGAGATCCTCGTGGCGCTGGTCAGGGCGGGCCGCGAGGGCATCGGCGCGGCGGCGCTGAGTCGCGCCCTGTACGGCGACAGCGGGCACGAGGTCACCGTCCGCGCCGAGGTCTCGCGACTGCGCCGCGCGGTGGGAGCACTGGTGTGTCCGGCGCCCTACCGTCTGGCACCCGAGGTCGACCTCGAGGTGGCCGGAGGAGGCGTCGGCCCGCGGACGTAGGGTTGAGGGCGCGATGAGCAGCCCCTACACGCTCCCCGGTCTCGATCTCCCGGCCCCCGAGGAGGAGCCCCGTCGGCGACGGCTCTCGGCCGACGAGCTGCTCGAGGGGATCAACGATCCGCAACGCGCCGCCGTGGTGCACGCCGGGGCGCCGCTGCTCGTCGTGGCGGGTGCCGGGTCCGGCAAGACGCGCGTGCTCACGCGGCGGATCGCCTGGCTGATCTCGGAGCGCGGCGCGCACCCCGGCTCGATCCTCGCGATCACCTTCACGAACAAGGCGGCGGCCGAGATGAAGGAGCGGGTCGAGGCACTCGTGGGCGGCCGCGCGCGGATCATGTGGGTCTCGACCTTCCACTCCGCGTGCGTGCGGATCCTGCGCAAGGAGGTCACGCGCCTGGGCTTCAAGAGCTCGTTCTCGATCTACGACGCGGCGGACTCCAAGCGCCTGATGACGCTGGTCTGTCGCGACCTGGAGCTGGACCCGAAGCGCTACCAACCGCGCGCGGTCCTGCACTGGGTCTCGAGTGCCAAGAATGATCTGAAGGACCCCGGGGACGCCGCCATGGATGTCCGGAACTCCTTCGAGGAGGCCTACGCGAAGGCGTACGAGCTCTACCAGCGCCGGCTCCGCGAGGCCAACGCCCTGGACTTCGACGACCTGATCACCACGACCGTGCACCTCTTCCAGGCCTTCCCGGACGTGCGCGAGACCTACCGCCGCCGGTTCCGGCACGTGCTGGTCGATGAGTACCAGGACACCAACCACGCCCAGTACGCCCTGATCCACCAGCTCTGCGCCGCGGACCCGGAGGGGCAGGGGCCGCACGACGCGTCCGGCGAGGCGGTCGCCCCCAGCGAGCTGATGGTGGTGGGAGACGCGGACCAGTCGATCTATGCCTTCCGCGGCGCCAACATCCGCAACATCCTGGACTTCGAGCAGGACTTCCCCGACGCCACCTCCATCCTGCTCGAGCAGAACTACCGCTCCACCCAGACGATCCTCGAGGCCGCGAACTCGGTGATCGGTCGCAACCAGGGCCGCAAGCCCAAGCGGCTGTGGTCCGACGCGGGCGGTGGCGAGCGGATCGTCGGGTACGTCGCCGACGACGAACGCGACGAGGCGAGGTTCGTCTCGGAGGAGGTGGACCGGCTCGTCGACTCCGGCGGCGTGCGGCCCGGCGACGTCGCGGTCTTCTACCGGACCAACGCGCAGTCGCGCGTGTTCGAGGAGGTCTTCATCCGCACGGGCCAGCCCTATCGGGTCGTCGGCGGGGTGCGGTTCTACGAGCGGCGCGAGGTCCGCGACGCCCTCGCCTACCTGCGGATGCTGGTGAACCCGGCCGACGAGATCTCCCTGCGCCGCGTGCTGAACACCCCCCGGCGCGGCATCGGCGACCGAGCCGAGGCGTGCGTGGCGGCCCTGGCCGAGCGCGAGGGGATCACGTTCTGGGAGGCCCTGGTGCGCGCCGAGTACGCGCCGGGTCTGGCCACGCGCTCGCTGAAGAGCATCCAGGGCTTCGTGGCCGTGATCGAGGAGCTGCAGCAGATGGTCGGGGCCGGCGAACGGCCCGACGTGCTTCTCGAGACGACGCTGGACCGGTCGGGCTACCTCGCCGAGCTGGAGGGCTCGGAGGACCCGCAGGACGAGACGCGCGTGGAGAACCTGGCCGAGTTGGTCGCCGTGGCGCGGGAGTTCTCCGACGACCCGGTGGCCGGTCCGTCCGCCGACCCGGCCGACGTCGACGCCGGCACCGTCGAACCCGGCCTCGGCGACTTCCTGGAGCGGGTTGCGCTGGTCGCCGACGCCGATCAGATCCCGGACGCGCCCGGAGAGGGCGGGGACGGTGCGGAGGACGCCCACCAGGGCATGGTTACCCTGATGACGCTGCACACGGCGAAGGGGCTGGAGTTCCCCGTGGTCTTCCTGACCGGGTGGGAGGACGGTGTCTTCCCGCACCAGCGATCGCTCGGCGACCAGCCCGAGCTGGAAGAGGAGCGGCGGCTCGCGTACGTCGGCCTCACCCGGGCCGAGCAACGGCTCTACGTCTCCCGGGCGGTCGTCCGGTCGGCCTGGGGCGCGCCGTCGCACAACCCGGCCTCGCGGTTCCTGGACGAGCTCCCCGTGGACCTCGTCGACTGGCGGCGGACCGAGGCGGCCCAGACCCGCTGGTCGCGGCCGGACGTGGCCGCCGGCTCGGCCGCGGCGTCCCCGGGGGTCGGGACCCCGACCGCCGCCGGGCGCAGGAACTTCTCCTCGGCGGCGATGCGGGCCGATGCCGCGTCCAAGGCGAAGTCGCCCCGCCCCGTGCCGTCGCTGACGCCGGGCGACCGCGTCGTGCACGACTCCTTCGGCATGGGCACGGTCGTCACCGTGGAGGGCTCGGGAGACAAGGCCGTGGCCTCCGTCGACTTCGGCTCCGAGGGCGTCAAGCGCCTGCTGCTGCGCTACGCCCCGGTCGAGAAGCTGTAGTCCGGTTCACTCCTCGGGAGGACGGGTGCCCGCTGTAGCGGGCGCGGGGCTACTCCGTCAGGGGCTGACGCCGTGGTAGGCCAGCGCCTGGTCGGGGTCGACGGGGTCGCCGGCGCCGGGACGCACCTCGAGGTGCAGGTGGGGGCCGGAGGAGTTGCCGGTCGTGCCGACGTACCCGATGACCTCACCGGGCGAGACCTGCTGGCCCGGGCGCACGGCGACCGTCGTCTGGTGTGCGTACCAGAGCTCCGTCCCGTCCTTCAGCGTCTGCACGGTCTTGTTGCCGTACGCGCCCGAGTAGCCGACCTCGGTGATCCTTCCGGCCGTGACCGCACGGATCGGCGTGCCCGACGGGGCGGCGAAGTCCAGGCCGGTGTGGTAGCCGGAGGCGTAGTAGCCGCGCGCCACCCCGAACGTGTTGGTCAGGCGGTAGCCCCGGACCGGCAGCACCCAGGTGTTCATCGCGATCTTCTCGGCCTGCTTCTCGGCCTGCTGCGCGAACTGGGCGAGGGCGGCGTTGCGTTGGCGCGCCTGCGCCTCGGCCATCGCGAGGTCCTTCTTGTCGGCCGCGGCCTCCTGGGCGTCGCGACGCGAGTCGCGGCTGACGGCCGCCTCGCGCTCGGCCAGCTGCTGGACGCGGGCGACGCCACTGGTGCCGCCGACGGACTCGGAGACCGAGAGGCCGCCAGTGGAGATGTCCGCCGCGGCCGCGGTCGCCTCGATCGTGTCCGGCGGCTTCACGTCGCTCATCACGCCCCCGATGGCCATGACGAGCAGGAGAACTCCACCGATGACCGGTGCCGACGGCAGACGGGGCCCGCGCACGGCGCGGGGGGTCGGGTGCTCGGGCGGGCACGGGCGACCCGTCGACGCGGTGGCGTCGGAACGGTCTCGCGGTGCGGGTCGATCGGCGCGATGGCTGCCCATACGGTTCTGGGTATCCTTCGGTCGAGGGGTCTCGCTCCGTGACTGAGCGAATCTTGAGATTAACGGACCGAGACAGGTGGTCGAAAGATGACGGGCGCGTGATGTGTATCGCCCGCGTCCGTCACGGGGCGCTCACCTGACTCACGGTAACCCCTCGCTCACGGGTCCGCGAAACCACCGCGGCGGGCGCCTGGCGTGTGCCACGTCACCCCACCCTCCTACGGCGTGGCCGCGACCGGCGCTCGGGTCTAGGGTGCAAGGCGGCGTGCTTGGCGCACGCGGAAGGTCTGTCAACTCAAGAAGGACAGGTGGATCGTGGACCTGATGGAGTACCAGGCGAAGGAGCTCTTCGCGAAGCATGGCGTGCCGGTGACCGTGGGCATCGTCGCCGAGACCCCCGCCGAGGCCCGGGCTGCCGCCGAGGAGCTCGGTGTCGTCGTGGTCAAGGCGCAGGTCAAGGCCGGCGGCCGGGGCAAGGCCGGCGGCGTGAAGCTGGCGAAGACCCCCGACGAGGCCGAGCAGCACGCCGAGGCGATCCTCGGCATGGACATCAAGGGGCACACGGTGCACCGGGTCCTCGTCGCGCCGGGAGCCACGATCGAGGAGGAGTACTACTTCTCCTTCCTACTGGACCGCTCCAACCGCCGCTACCTGTGCATCGCCAGCGTCGAGGGCGGCGTCGAGATCGAGGAGGTCGCGAAGACCAACCCGGACGCCGTCCACAAGATCGCGATCGACCCGGGCGCCGGTGTGGACGAGGCGAAGGCGCGGGAGATCGTCGCCGAGGTGGCGTTTCCCGAGGCGCTGACCGACCAGGCCGTGCAGACCGTGCTCGGCCTCTGGAAGGCGTTCGTCGCGGAGGACGCCACGCTGGTCGAGGTGAACCCGTTGGCGCGGCTCGAGGGCGACAAGCTCGAGGCCCTGGACGGCAAGATGTCGCTGGACGACAACGCCGACTTCCGCCACGAGGAGCACGCGGGCTATGAGGACACGGCCGCCTCCGACCCGCTCGAGGCCAAGGCCAAGGAGAAGGGCCTCAACTACGTCAAGCTCGACGGTCAGGTCGGGATCATCGGCAACGGTGCCGGTCTGGTGATGTCCACGCTGGACGTCGTCTCGTACGCAGGCGAGGATCACGGTGGGGTCGAGCCCGCCAACTTCCTCGACATCGGCGGCGGCGCCTCGGCGCAGGTGATGGCCGACGGGCTGGACGTGATCCTCCAGGACTCGCAGGTCAAGAGCGTCTTCGTGAACGTCTTCGGCGGCATCACGTCCTGCGACGCCGTCGCCAACGGCATCGTCGGTGCGCTCGACATCCTGGGCGACGAGGCGACGAAGCCTCTGGTCGTGCGACTCGACGGAAACGCCGTCGAGGAGGGCCGGCGGATCCTGCAGGAGCGGGACCACCCGCTGGTCTACACGGCCGACACCATGGATGGTGGCGCCGACATGGCCGCCGAGCTGGCCCAGCAGGCCTGACCGGACCCGAACCACTCAGCGGGACGAGAGAACGAGAGCGAAGAGATGTCCATCTACCTGAACAAGGACAGCAAGGTCGTCGTCCAGGGCATCACCGGCGGCGAGGGCACCAAGCACACCGCCCTGATGCTCAAGTGCGGCACCGACGTCGTCGGGGGTGTCAACGCCCGCAAGGCGGGGACCACCGTTTCCCACCAGGATCGGGAGGGCAACGACATCGAGCTGCCCGTCTTCGGTGGCGTCGAGGAGGCCATGAAGGAGACGGGCGCCAACACCTCGGTGCTCTTCGTGCCCCCCGCCTTCACGAAGGCGGCCTGCATGGAGGCCGTCGATGCCGGCATCGACCTCATGGTCGTGATCACCGAGGGCGTGCCCGTGCAGGACACGGCCGAGGTGTTCGCCTACCTCGAGGGCACCTCGACCCGGATGATCGGGCCGAACTGCCCGGGCATCATCACGCCCGGGGAGGCGCTGGCCGGCATCACTCCGGCCAGCATCGCCGGCAAGGGCCCGATCGGGCTGGTCTCGAAGTCGGGCACGTTGACCTACCAGATGATGTTCGAGCTGCGCGACCTCGGCTTCTCCACCTCGATCGGCATCGGCGGCGACCCGGTCGTCGGCACCACGCACATCGATGCGCTGGAGGCCTTCGAGGCGGACCCCGAGACCCAGGCGGTCGTGATGATCGGCGAGATCGGCGGCGACGCCGAGGAGCGGGCGGCCGAGTACATCCAGGCCCACGTCACCAAGCCCGTCGTGGGCTACGTGGCCGGGTTCACTGCGCCCGAGGGCAAGACCATGGGCCACGCGGGCGCCATCGTCTCCGGCTCCTCCGGCACGGCCGAGGCGAAGAAGGAGGCCCTGGAGGCGGCGGGCGTGAAGGTCGGCAAGACGCCGTCCGAGACCGCCTCCCTGATGCGGGAGATCCTGGAGAACAGGTGATCCGCTCCGCCGGGTCGGCGCCGGGTTCCGGCAGCACCGGTTCCTGAGCGCCGGCTCGGTGAGTGGCGCGTCCTCCGGGCGTCAGCTGCCGGAGTTCTGGTTGCCGGAGCCCTGGTTGCCGGGCTGTTGCTTTCGGTCGGCTTCCTGTCGTTCCGCGCCTTCGTCGCGGTCGGGCACGGCGAAGGCGAGCCGCTGCTGGGCGCGCCGGGCCAGTCGGCGGAAGTCGGAGACCGAGATGGTCCGGTCCCCGGCCGGCACGAAGCCGACCTGGGCGACGACGGGACCCGTGCGCACGACCGCCATCAGGTAGCGCACGGACCGCGCGTCGGAGACCTCCGTGGACACCTTCCAGGCGAAGAGCTGCCGGCCGCCGCCGGAGGAGCTGGCCAGGCCGCGCACCTCGCTCGCCGGGTCGTCCCGGGGGCACCGGGCGAGCCGGCCGCGGAGCTGGCGCACGAAGGCGCGTGCCCGCCCCGGGCTCTGGAACCGGGCCGTCGACTCGGCCAGGCCGAAGGCGTCGGGGACCCGGGCCTCGGGGATCAGGAACGTCCGGGTGCGGTTGCCGGGTCGCCCGCGGAAGGACGTCTCGTCGCACGGGGTCGCCGCCGGGTTCACCTTCGCCCGGGTGGGCTCGGTGCCGACCCAGGGCCGCGGCACCCCCGAGACGGCGGGCAGGTCGAACTCCGCGAGCAGTGCCGGGGCGGGGGGGACGGCGTACGGCCCTCGGGGCTCGACGTACGGGATGCCGGCGCAGCTCCCGGCGCCCGGCTGCCCGCAGTTCGCGTCGACGGCGTCCGCGAGCACGGCCGCCACCCGCTGGGTACCCGCCGCGGAGCCGCCGCGCACGGTGCGCGCGACCGTGTGGGTGAAGCGCCCGCTGCGCGCGACACCGACCGTCGTGACCGCCGTGGGGCGGTAGGAGCGCAGCACGAACAGCGAGGCCTGGTCGCCGATCCTCGGTAGCGTGTGCGTGCTGGCGAGGCGGGTCGCGGGTTCGGCGCAGCCGGCGTACCACTGCGCGGTCGTCGCGAACGCCCGGCGCGCGGCCGGCTGGTTGCTCGACAGCTCCGCGAGCTGCACCCCGGAGGCTCTCGGCTGGTTGCGCGCGCGCACGGCGGCGAAGCGGCGCACGGCGGCGCTGCCGACCGGATCCGCGAACCGCTCCTGCTGGCACCGCACCACCAGGCCCGTGCCGGAGGTGTTGTCGCCCTCATCCCGCGTGCGCCAGCGGCGGCCGGGCAGCAGCTGCCGGGCCTGCTGTGCGTCGAGGAGGTCGTCGGGGTCGAGCGAGGCCTCGGGAGGCAGCTCGGCCGGTTCGGTGAGCCGCTCGCTCTCGAGGGTCGGGCGGACATCGCCCGGCTCCTGGCCGACCACGACGACGCCCGCCACCGCCAGGGCCGCGACGGCGCCGACCATGCCGGCTGCCGTGTGCGTCCGGCGCCGCGCGTTGCCCGCCCGCCGCAGCAGCAGCGGCTGGGGCCACGGTTCCTCGGCGACCACGGTGTCCAGCCGCTCCAGGGCCACGCGAACGCCGGTCGCGGGCACGCCCCGCTCCGCGGCGAAGGCGGAGGACGCCCGCTGCAGCTCGCGCTCGGCCGTCTCGCGAGGCAGCGCCACCTCGCGCGCCATCCCGCCCATGGACACGTTCGCGAGGTGCGCGAGGAGGAGCAGCCGGCGCTGGGTCAGCGACAGGGCGCCGAGCGCGGCCAGCGTCGCCCGCGCCTCCTCGTCCAGGCCGCGGGTACGGTGCCACAGCCGGGCCGTGTGGCGACGCCGGGCGTGCCGCCAGGCATAGGGTCGCACCCAGCCCTCCGGGTGCTCCGAACGGGACGCGCGCGGCCAGTGGTGCCACGCCACCACGAAGGCGTTGCGTACCGCGCTGCGGGAGGCGCGCAGGTCGCCGGTCAGCGCGTAGGTCTGCAGCAGCAGCCGGTGGCGGGCGTCGACGTAGAACGCGTCGAAGTCGTCGGGCGCGGGGTGGACCATGGCCGGGCAAGCCTACGTCGGCGGCGGCGTGGGGCCGCCTGCGCCGCTGTTCGCCGGGTCATCATGGCCGGACCATGACGTCGCTGCTTCTCTCTCCCGCCCGGCTGTCCCGACGTGCCGCCGGCGCCCGCGACGGCGGGCCCGGGGGGCCGGATCCGCACCGCCGGCGCCCCCTGGTCCTGCTCAGCACCGCGGGCGGGATGGCCTCCGCCGGCCTGACCCTCTCGGTGTGCCTGGTGTTGGCGCTGGCCGGCTGGTTCCTCGCGGACGCCGGCGGTCACGGCGAGCCCCGTGACGCGCTCCGGACGGGTGCGCTCGCCTGGCTCAGCGGGCACGGCAGTGGCTTCAGCGTGCGCGGCTCCGCCGTCACGATGATGCCGCTCGGGCTGACGCTGTTGGCGGCGTGGACGACCTGGCGCATCGGCTACCGCGTCGGCGGCGCGGTCTCCGGGCACGGCCCCGACGCCGACAGGATCGCCGACGGCGAGCGCGACTGGACCGTCCCCGTGGGCGCGGGCACCTTCGCCGCGGGGTACGCGGTCGTCGCGGTCGCCACCGGTGTGCTCGCGGCGGACCCCGCCACGGCGCCCTCGATCGGCCGGGCCCTGGCCTGGTCCCTGGCGCTCAGCGTCTTCGTCGGCGGCCCGGCGCTCGCGGCCGGTTCCGGGCGACTCGCGATCTGGGCGACCTCGCTGCCGCCGCGGGTCCGCGCCGGTGGCCACGCCGTGCGCTCGCTGCTGCTCGCGTACGCGGCCGCGGCCGGCGTGCTGGTCCTCGTCGGCCTCGCCCTGCACCCCGGCGAGCTGGTCACCGTGTTCTCCCGCCTGCAGCCGGACGCCGGGGCCGCCGTGATCCTGGGCCTCGCCTGCGTGGTGATGCTGCCCAACGCGATCGTCTTCGCCGGGTCCTACCTGCTCGGGCCCGGCTTTGCGGTGGGCGCCGAGACGCTGGTCTCGCCCACGCTCGTGGTCGTGGGACCGTTGCCGCTCTTCCCGCTGGTGGCCGCGCTGCCGGACGGCAACCCTCCCGGCGTCATGCTCGCCGTCCTGGGGGTGCCCTTCCTCGTCGCCCTGGGGTCCGTCCTGCGCACCCAGCGGCGGCTGCCCACGTCGCGCTGGGACGAGGGCCCGCTGCGCGGGTGCGTGGCGGGCGTGGTCGCGGGCGTCGCGGTGGGCCTCGCCGCGGCGGTGGCGGGCGGGGCCGTCGGTCCAGGCCGGATGGCGCAGTGGGGTCCGGCGGCCGGCGAGGTGCTGTTGCACGCCGTCGCCGCGTTTGGCATCGGCGGGCTCCTGGGCGGGGTGCTGGCCACCTACTGGCAGCGCCGGGCCGTGGCCCGGGCGTAGCCCGGCATAGGCTGCGCCGCGTGAGCGCCCGTAGACCCGCCCGCGTCGTCGTGCTGGTCTCCGGGGCCGGCACGAACCTGCAGGCGCTGCTGGACGCCTGCGCCGACCCGGCGTACGGCGCCACGGTCGCTGCGGTGGGCGCCGACCGGTCCGGCATCGAGGGCCTGGCCCGGGCCGAGCGGGCCGGGGTGCCGACGTTCGTCCACCGGGTCGAGGACCACGCGAACCGCGGCGAGTGGGACGACGCCGTGCGGGCCTCGGTGGCCGCGCACGAGCCCGACCTCGTCGTCCTGGCGGGCTTCATGAAGCTGCTCGGTGGCGCCTTCCTGACGGCCTTCGGCGCTCGCACCGTGAACACGCACCCGGCGCTCCTGCCGTCCTTCCCGGGGATGCGCGGACCCGGGGACGCGCTCGCCCACGGCGTGAAGGTCTCGGGCTGCACGCTCTTCGTCGTCGACGCCGGCGTCGACACCGGCGCGATCGTGGCGCAGTCGGCCGTGCCCGTCGAGGACGACGACGACGAGGCCACGCTGCACGAGCGGATCAAGGTCGCCGAGCGGGCGATGCTGGTCGATGCGGTGGGCCGGATGGCGCGCGAGGGATGGAGCGTCGACGGCCGACGCGTGCGGCTGGGTCGCTCGCCCCTCCCGCCTCCGGGTCTCCTATGCTGACCCCCCCGCCGGACACAGCAGGAGTGATCCCCTTGCCCGCCCCCCCTCCCGCCGAGAGCTCCGGGTCCGCGCAGCGCGTCCCGATCCGGCGCGCGCTGCTCTCCGTCCATGACAAGTCCGGCTTGGAGGACCTCGTCCGCGGGCTGCACGCCGCCGGGGTCGCGCTCGTCTCCACCGGGGGCTCGGCCCGGACGATCGAGGGCCTCGGGCTGCCGGTCACCCGGGTCGAGGACCTGACCGGCTTCCCCGAGTGCCTCGACGGCCGCGTCAAGACGCTGCACCCCCGCGTCCACGCGGGCATCCTGGCGGACCGTCGCTCGGCGAAGCACGTCCGTCAGCTCGCCGACCTCGAGGTGGAGCCGTTCGACCTGGTCGTCTCGAACCTCTACCCCTTTACCGAGACCGTCGCCTCGGGCGCCGACGCCGAGGCGTGCGTCGAGCAGATCGACATCGGCGGCCCGTCGATGGTGCGGGCGGCCGCGAAGAACCACCCGTCGGTCGCGATCGTCACCTCTCCCGAGAGGTACGCCGACGTGCTGGCGGCCGTGGCCGCCGGCGGCTTCACCCTCGCCGAGCGGCAGCGGCTCGCGGCCGAGGCGTTCGTGCACACCGCCTCCTACGACGTCGCCGTCGCCTCGTGGATGGGAAACGTCCTCACCGACACCTCGGACGGCTCGGGCTTTCCCGTGTGGGCGGGCGCGACCTGGCGGCGACGCCAGGTGCTGCGCTACGGCGAGAACCCCCATCAGGCCGCCGCGCTGTACGCCTCGGAGGTCGGCGAGGCCGGCCTCGCCGGCGCCGAGCAGCTGCACGGCAAGGAGATGTCCTACAACAACTACGTGGACACCGACGCCGCCCGCCGGGCGGCCCACGACTTCGCGGGGCCGGCGGTCGCGGTGATCAAGCACGCCAACCCCTGCGGCATCGCCGTGGGCGCCGACGTCGCCGAGGCCCACCGCAAGGCGCATGCCTGCGACCCCGTCTCGGCCTTCGGGGGGGTGGTCGCCGCCAACCGGCCGGTCTCCGTCGAGATGGCTGGGCAGGTGGCCGAGGTCTTCACCGAGGTCGTCGTCGCGCCGGGCTTCGAGGAGGGCGCCGTCGACGTGCTGGCGCGCAAGAAGAGCATCCGGCTGCTGGTGTGCCCGCCCCCCGCGGCCGCCGGCGCGGAGCTGCGCCAGGTCTCCGGCGGCCTGCTGCTGCAGCGCCGGGACGCGCTGGACGCCGTCGTCCGGGGTGGCGGCGACGACCCCGCCGCGTGGACCCTCGCCGCCGGCGAGGCCGCCGACGAGGGGGCCCTCGCCGACCTGGCCTTCGCGTGGCGCGCCTGCCGGGCGGTGAAGTCCAACGCCATCCTGCTGGCTCGCGACGGCGCCTCGGTCGGGGTCGGGATGGGGCAGGTCAACCGCGTCGACTCGTGCCGGCTCGCGGTCGAGCGCGCGGGAGACCGGGCGGTGGGCGCGGTGGCCGCCTCCGATGCCTTCTTCCCCTTCCCCGACGGCCCGCAGATCCTCCTCGACGCGGGGGTCCGCGCGATCGTCCAGCCCGGAGGCTCGGTGCGGGACGACGAGGTCGTGGCCGTGCTGGCCCGGGCCGGCGTCACGCTCTACCTCACCGGCACCCGGCACTTCTTCCACTAGCCGTGGCACTTGGGCAGGATGGGCCATTCCGCATTCCGCATTCCGCATTCCGCCCGACCGAAAGGTGCGACATGCCCACTCGCTTCTTCAACGACCCCGATGAGACCGTCGAGCAGATGCTGGAGGCGCTCGCGCGCACCCGCCCGCTGCGGATGACGAAGCCCGGATCCCGGGTGCGCGCGGTCGTGCGCCGCGACCTCGACCCCGAGCAGGTCGCCGTCGTCTCCGGCGGCGGGTCGGGACACGAACCCGCCCACGCCGGCCTGGTCGGCGAAGGACTGCTCGCCGCGGCCGTGTGCGGCGACTTCTTCGCCTCGCCGTCGGTCGAGGAGGTGCTGGGCATCGTGCGCGAGGTCACCGGGCCCGGCGGGTGCCTGCTGGTGGTCAAGAACTACACCGGCGACCGGCTCAACTTCGGCCTGGCCGCTGAGCGGGCCCGCGGCGAGGGCCTGGCGGTCGAGGTCGTCACCGTGGAGGAGGACATCGCCCTGCCCGACAACCCGCAGCCGCGCGGGCTGGCCGGCACGGTGCTCGTGCACAAGGTCGCGGGTCACCTCGCGCGCCGCGGGGAGGACCTGACGAGCGTGGCCGAGGCCGCCCGGCGCACCTCCGAGGACGTGATGACGCTGGCCGTGGCGTTGTCCTCGGCGCTGCTGCCCGGCCAGGACGGTGAGCGTCGTAGCGCCGAGCTGGGCATCGGCATCCACAACGAGCCGGGCGCCCGCGACATCGACCCGGCCGGTTCGCAGGAGGCCGTGGCGCTGGTGCTCGAGCCGCTGATGGCCGCCTTCGACGAGCGCCACGGCAGCGAGACGCCCATGGTCGCCCTCCTCAACGACGCCGGCGGGTGCACCACCCAGGAGCTCGGGGTGCTCACCCGTGACCTGCTGCGCGCCACGGGCCGGCGGCTGCGCCTGCTCGTCGGACCCGCTGCGGTGATGACCTCGGTGGACATGCACGGCTTCTCCATCTCGCTGCTGCCCTACACCGACGAGCTCGAGGAGGCCCTGCGCCAGCCTGTGGAGCCCGCCGACTGGCCGGCCGTCAGCGCGCCGGCCGAGCCCCAGACCTTTGAGCCGCGCCACTCCGAGGAGCCCGAATGGGGCGCCGGGGAGCGCGACGTGGCCACGGCGGCCGGGCTGCGGGCGGCGGCTGAGGCGCTCGTCGAGTCCCGCGCCGAGCTCGATGAGCTCGACGCGAAGGTCGGCGACGGCGACGCCGGCAGCACCCTCGGGGGTGGCGCGAAGGGCGTCCTGGAGGCGCTCGATGAGGACCGGCTCTCCACCGGCACGCCCGCCCGGCTGGCGCGCGAGCTCGCGGCGCTGGTCGAGCAGCGGATGGGCGGCTCCAGCGGGGTCGTCCTCTCCATCCTGCTCACCGCCACCGCCGGGTCCCTCGACGACGGCGCCGACCTGCCCACCGCGCTGACCCACGGCCTAGAGCGGCTGCACGCCCACGGCGACGCCGAGGTGGGCGGACGCACCATGGTCGACGCCCTCTCGCCCGCCGTGGACGCGCTCCCGCAGGGTGTCGGCGCGGCGGCGAGCGCCGCGCGCAAGGGGGCGGAGTCCACCGCGTCGGTGACCAACACGGTGGTGGGGCGCTCGAGCTACCTGGGGGCCGAGGCCCTCGAGGGCGTCGCCGACCCCGGCGCCGAGGCGGTCGCACGCGCCTTGGAGGCCTGGGCGACCACCGCGGGGTGAGGGGCGGCGGGGTGGCAGACTGCACGCCGTGACTGCACACAAGCTGGACGGCACCGCCACCGCGAAGGCCATCAAGGCCGAGCTCGCGGTGCGTGTCTCCGCCCTGCGCGAGCACGGGGTCGTGCCGGGGCTCGGAACCGTGCTGGTCGGAGACGACCCGGGTTCGCGGTGGTATGTCAACGGCAAGCACCAGGACTGCGCCGAGGTCGGCATCTCCTCGATCCGCCGGGACCTGCCCGCGACGGCGACGCAGGAGGAGATCGAGGAGGCGGTCCGGGGCCTGAACGACGACCCCTCCTGCACCGGCTACATCGTGCAGCTGCCGCTGCCGAAGGGGCGCGACGAGAACGCCGTCCTCGGCCTCATCGACCCCGCCAAGGACGCCGACGGACTCCACCCCACCAACCTGGGCTGGCTGGTGCTCGGCAAGGACGCCCCGCTGCCGTGCACCCCGCACGGCATCGTCGAGCTGTTGCGGCGTCACGACGTGCCGCTGCCGGGGGCGCACGTCGTGGTGATCGGGCGGGGCGTGACGGTCGGCCGGCCGCTGGGTCTGCTGCTGACGCGGCGCTCGGAGAACGCGACCGTCACCCTGTGCCACACCGGCACCCGTGACCTCGCGTCGCACCTGCGCCAGGCGGACGTGATCGTCGCCGCGGCCGGCGTTCCCGGCATGGTCACGGGCGCCACGGTCAAGCCCGGCGCCGCGGTGCTCGACGTCGGCGTCTCCCGGGTCGACGGCAAGATCGCGGGCGACGTCGCGGACGACGTCTGGGAGGTCGCGGGCTGGGTCTCGCCGAATCCGGGCGGCGTCGGACCGATGACCCGCGCGATGCTCCTGGCGAACATCGTCGGCCTGGCAGAGGCCCACGTGGCGGGTCACCGGGCAGACTGAGGGGCGTGGCCTCCGACGAGCAGACCGCACCGCAGGCCGAGGTGGGCGCGAGCCTGCCGCGCGGCGGCGCCCACGACCGCAGCCCGGGTCAGCGGCGGCACCCGTCCACGCTGGGCGGGATGCTCTACCTGCTGATCCTCGGCGTCACGGTCGTCGGGCTCCTGCTCGTCGCTCTCGTCGACTGGCGCCTGGGCGTGCGCGTCGAGGGCGCCGCCCTCCTGGGGTCGGCGGCCCTGCGGCTGGCGCTGCCGGAGCGCGATGCCGGGATGCTGGCCGTCCGGAACCGCTTCTTCGACGCCGGCCTGCTCCTGGCCATGGGCGTCGTCCTGATCGTGCTCGCCGGCTCGATCCCGGAGCAGCCGCCCCCGCTGTGAGCCGTGCTCAGATCAGGCCGAGCCGGCTGACGGTGTCCCGTTCCGCGGCGAGCTCCGCGGTGGAGGCGTCGATGCGCCCGCGCGAGAACTCGTCGATCTCAAGGCCCTGGACGATCTCCCAGTCGCCGTCCTGGGTGATCACCGGGAACGAGGAGACCAGGCCCTCCGGCACGCCGTAGGAGCCGTCGGAGAGCACGGCCATGGAGACCCAGTCGTCGGCGGGGGAGCCGTAGAGCCAGTCGCGGGCCGCGTCGATCGTCGCCGAGGCGGCCGATGCGGCCGAGGAGGCCCCCCGCGCCTCGATGATGGCGGCGCCGCGCTTGGCCACGGTCGGGATGAAGTCGTTCTCGATCCAGGCCTGGTCGTCGACCACCTCGGCGGCGTTGCGCCCGCTCACCTGGGCGTGGAAGAGGTCGGGGTACTGCGTGGCCGAGTGGTTGCCCCAGATCGTCATCTTCTTGATCTCGCTCACGGGCGCGCCCGTCTTCTGCGCCAGCTGCGACATCGCCCGGTTGTGGTCCAGGCGGGTGAGGGCGGAGAAGCGTTCGTTGGGGATGTCCGGGGCGTTGGAGCGCGCGATGAGCGCGTTGGTGTTGGCCGGGTTGCCGGTCACGCCCACGCGGAGATCGTCGTCGGCCACCGCGTTGAGCGCCTTGCCCTGGGCGGTGAAGATCGCACCGTTCGCCTCGAGCAGGTCGCCGCGCTCCATGCCGGGCCCGCGGGGCTTGGCGCCGACGAGCAGGGCGAGGTTCACGCCGTCGAAGACCTTCTCGGCGTCGTGGCCGATCTCGACGCCGGCGAGGCCGGGGAAGGCGCAGTCGTCGAGCTCCATCACGACGCCCTCCAGGGCCTTCAGGGCGGGTTCGATCTCGAGCAGCCGCAACTCGACCGGCCGGTCGGGATCGAGCGCACCGGCCGCGAGACGGAAGAGCAGGCTGTAGCCGATCTGGCCGGCGGCGCCGGTGACGGCGACCTTGAGGGGAGTGGTGGTCACGTCGACTCCTTCGGGGGTGGGCGCGGGATTCTCCCGGACGGTAGCAGCGGGCCGGCGGCCCCACCGGGCCCCCCGGAGGGGCGTTGCCGGGGCCGGGAGTGGGTGCCAAGGTGAGGGTGGGTCCACCTCAGGTATCTTGACGTCAAGAGGATGTCGAGGCGAGCCAGCCCGACGGACCCCCCGCCCCCGACTTCAGGAGTCGCCCCTCCCATGCCCCACACGGCCAAGATCATCTACACGAAGACGGACGAGGCGCCGCTCCTCGCGACGTACTCCCTCCTCCCGATCATCTCCGCCTTCGCGTCCACCGCGGGCGTCGACGTCGAGCCGCGCGACATCTCGCTCGCCAGCCGGATCGTCTCCCAGTTCCCCGAGCGCCTCACCGAGGAGCAGCGCATCGAGGACCACCTCGCCGAGCTCGGCGAGCTCGCCCGGCACCCCGAGGCCAACATCATCAAGCTGCCGAACATCTCGGCGTCGCTGCCGCAGCTGAAGGCGGCCATCAAGGAGCTCCAGCAGGCCGGCCTCGACCTCCCGGACTACCCGGAGGACCCGCAGGACGAGGAGGACCGGGACGCCCGGGCGCGGTACGAGCGTGTGCAGGGCTCCGCGGTCAACCCGGTCCTGCGCGAGGGCAACTCCGATCGCCGCGCGCCCGCCTCGGTGAAGGGCTATGCGAGGAAGTACCCCCACGCGATGGGGGAGTGGAGCAGCGACTCGCGCACCGAGGTCGCGACCATGGACCATGACGACTTCCGCTCCAACGAGGAGTCCGTGGTCATGGAGCAGGCCGACACCCTCTCGGTGGTGCACACCGCCGGGGACGGCTCCGAAACCGTGCTCAAGGACGACATCGCGGTCGAGGAGGGCGAGGTCGTCGACGCCACCTTCATGAGCGTCGGCTCGCTGCGCCGTTTCCTCGCCGAGCAGATCGCCCGCGCCAAGGCCGAGGACGTCCTGTTCTCGATCCACCTCAAGGCAACGATGATGAAGGTCTCCGACCCGATCATCTTCGGGCACGCCGTGAAGGCCTTCCTGCCCACGCTCTTCGAGCAGTACGGCGACGCGCTCGACGCCGCGGGCGTCTCCCCGAACGACGGCCTCGCCGCCCTGCTGACCGGGGTCGAGGGCACGCCGCAGGGCGAGGCCATCCGGGGTGCCGTCGAGCACGGCCTCGCGGAGGGCCCGCGGATGGCGATGGTCGACGACCGCAAGGGCATCACCAACCTGCACGTGCCCTCCGACGTGATCATCGACGCGTCGATGCCGGCGATGATCAAGACCTCGGGTCACATGTGGGGCCCGGACGGCGAGGAGCACGACTGCCTCGCCGTGATCCCGGACTCCTCCTACGCCGGCGTCTACCAGGCCGTGATCGACGACTGCAAGGCGCACGGTCAGTTCGACCCGGCGACGATGGGCTCGGTGCCCAACGTGGGTCTGATGGCCCGCAAGGCCGAGGAGTACGGCTCGCACGACAAGACCTTCGAGGTCCCGGCCGCCGGCACCATCCGGCTGGTCACCTCCGGCGGCGAGACACTGACCGAGCACGCCGTGGAGCCCGGTGACATCTGGCGCGCGTGCCTGACCAAGGACGCGCCGATCCGCGACTGGGTCAAGCTCGCCGTCACCCGCGCCCGCGCCGCGGGCGTGCCCGCCGTGTTCTGGCTCGACGAGTCGCGAGCCCACGACCGGAAGCTGATGGCCAAGCTCGAGCAGTACCTCCCCGACCACGACACCAAGGGTCTGACCATCAAGACGCTGGCGCCGACCGAGGCGACGACGTACACGCTGGAGCGCGTGCGCAAGGGTGAGGACACCATCTCGGTCACCGGCAACGTGCTGCGCGACTACAACACGGACCTCTTCCCGATCCTCGAGGTCGGGACCTCGGCGAAGATGCTCTCGATCGTGCCGCTGATGAACGGGGGCGGGCTCTTCGAGACCGGCGCCGGCGGCTCGGCGCCCAAGCACGTGCAGCAGCTGATCCAGGAGAACCATCTGCGGTGGGACAGCCTGGGCGAGTTCTTCGCCCTGGCGGCTTCCTTCGAGCACCTGGCGGGGTATGCCGGCAACGCCCGGGCGCAGATCCTGGCCGATACCCTCGACCGCGCGACCGCAACCTTCCTCGAGGAGGACAAGTCGCCCAGCCGCAAGGTCGGCGAGCTCGACAACCGGGGCTCGCACTTCTACCTGGCGCTCTACTGGGCGCAGGAGCTGTCCCGGCAGAGCCAGGACGAGGAGCTCGCCCAGGCGTTCTCCGAGCTCGCGGAGACGTTGTCCAGCCAGGAGGAGACGATCCTCGGCGAGCTGGCCGAGGTCCAGGGTGAGCCGGTCGACATCGGCGGATACTTCTGGCCCGTCGACGGCAAGGCCGACGCCGTGATGCGCCCCTCGGCGACGCTCAACGAGGCGCTGGCGACGCTCTCGACCTGACGGCGGCCCGCCGGGTGTGACCCGACCGACGTCGCGGGTCCGGGGGTGTCGGGAACACCGGCGCCCCCGGGGCCGTTGTCGTCGGTCGCCGGCCGACCACCCAGGGAGATCCGTGACCGTCCACCCCCGCACCCGCCGCACCCGCCGCACCCGCCGCAGCCGAGGCACCCGCAGCGCCGCGCGCCACCGCGCCCGGCCCGGCGCTGCTCGCCCTGGCCATGGGCGGGTTCGCGATCGGCACCACGGAGTTCGTGACGATGGGCCTGCTCCCGCGCGTCGCCGAGGGCGTCGGCGTGTCCATCCCCGAGGCCGGGCACCTGATCTCGGCGTACGCGCTCGGCGTGGTCGTGGGCGCGCCGCTGCTGGCGCTGCTCGGGGCACACTGGCCGCGCCGGGGGCTGCTGGTCGCCCTCATGTCGGCGTACGCCGCGTTCAACCTGCTCAGCGCCGCTGCCTGGTCCTACCAGGTGCTCCTGGTCGCCCGCTTCCTCGACGGACTCCCGCACGGGTTCTACTTCGGGGTCGCCTCGCTGGTCGCGGCGGGTCTGGTACCACCGGGGCGCCGGGGCCGGGCCGTCGCCTCGGTGATGCTCGGCCTGTCGGTGGCCAACGTGGTCGGCGTGCCCGCCGCCACGTGGTTGGGTCAGGCCCTCGGCTGGCGGGCGGCCTATGTCGCCACCGCGCTGATCTCCCTGGCCGCGGCGGCGATGGTCGTGGCGTTCGTGCCGTCGATGCCCGGGGACGCCACGGCATCCGGGCGCCGCGAGCTCGGCGCCTTCCGCTCGCGCCAGGTGTGGATCACCCTCCTCGCGGGGGCGCTCGGCTTCGGCGGCATGTTCGCGGTCTACTCCTACATCGCGCCGACCGTGACCGACGTCTCCGGCCTCGCGGAGTCGCGGGTGCCGGTCTTCCTGCTCGTCTTCGGGCTCGGCATGGTCGTGGGCACGGCCCTGGCCGGGCGGCTGGCCGACTGGTCGCTCTTCGGGTCGCTCGTGCTCGGCGCCGTCGCCTCCCTGGTGACGATGCTGCTGGCCTGGCTCGCCGCGCCCTACGGCTGGTGGCTGCTCCCCGTGGTCTTCCTGGTCACCGTCTTCGGCTCGTTCCTGGTGATCGGCCTCCAGCTGCGGCTGATGACGGTGGCCGGTGACGCCGTGACAATGGGCGCGGCGATGAACCACGCGTCGCTCAACGTCGCGAACGCGCTGGGCGCCTGGCTCGGCGGCGTGGTGATCGCCGCGGGGTACGGCTACCGCTCGACCGCGCTGGTCGGGGCCGGCCTGGCGCTCGTCGGCGTGCTGCTGGTCCTCTGGTCCTGGGTCGTGCACCGCCGTCAGCTCGGGCGGACCCTGTTCCCGTGCGCCACGCCGGCGCCGTAGACGGTCCCCATCCGCTCACGCACCTCGGCGAGCGTGGCGTCGGCGATCTCGTTGGCGCGCTCGTTGCCGCGGCGCAGCACCGCGTCGACGTACCCGGGGTCGCGCTCGAGCTGGGCACGACGCTCCCGCAGGGGAGCGAAGTAGGCGTTCAGGGCATCGGTGACCCGTGCCTTGAGCGCCCCGCCGCCGCCGTCGCCGATCTCCTCGGCGATCACGGCGGGGTCCGCCTCCTCGCACAGGCCGGCGATGGTGAGCAGGTTGGCCACCTCGGGGCGACCCTCGGGGTCGAACGTGATCCTCCGCTCGCTGTCGGTCTTGGCGCCCTTGATCTTCGTGGCCGTCTCGTCGGCGCTCATCCGCAGCTCGATCACGTTGCCCTTCGACTTGCTCATCTTGGTGCCGTCCGTGCCCAGCAGCAGGGTCGCGCTCGAGAGCAGGGCCGCGGGCTCCGGGAAGGTCTCGCCGTAGCGCTCGTTGAAGCGGCGGGCGACCACCCTGGTCTGCTCCAGGTGCGGCAGCTGGTCGCGGCCGACCGGAACGATGTTGGCCTTGCAGAAGAGGATGTCGGCGGCCTGGTGCACGGGGTAGGTCAGCATCAGGCCGGAGATCGAGCTGATGCCGGCGCTGGCCGCCTCGTCCTTGACGGTTGGGTTGCGCTGCAGCTCCGCGACGCTCACCAGCCCCAGGAACGGCAGCAGCAGCTGGTTCAGCGCGGGCACCGCCGAGTGGGCGAAGATCGTCGACCGCTCGGGGTCGATACCGGCCGCGAGGCTGTCCAGGAGCAGGTGGCGGGTGTTGCCGGCGATGTCGCCCGCGATCTCCCGGTCGGTGAGCACCTGGTAGTCGGCGACCAGGACCATGATGTCGGCGCCGCTCTCCTGCAGCCGCAGCCGGTTGGCGATCGAGCCGAAGTAGTGCCCGACGTGCAGCGCACCCGTCGGCCGGTCTCCCGTCAGCATCCGGAAGGAGCCCGGGTCGGTGGCCAGGCGTTCCTCGAGCTCACGACTGCGGGCGAGGGAGGCTTGATAGGACTCGGTCACGGCCGTCGATCCTACCGAGGGGTCAGGTCGGCGCACGTCCCACCCGTTACTGTCATCCCGTGCCCACGATCGGAGTCTCCCTCGCCCTGCCCGAGCCCTGGGCGGGGCAGCTCCAGGACTACCGTGCTCGGCTGGGTGACCCCGCCGCGACGCGCATCCCCACGCACATCACGCTGCTGCCGCCCACCGAGCTGCCCGGCGGGCCGGACGACGTCGTCGACCACCTGGCGCGGGCGGCGGCCACGGTGCCGGCCTTCACCGTGCACCTGCGCGGGACCGGCACCTTCCGCCCCGTCTCACCGGTGGTCTTCGTCAACCTGGTCGAGGGGATCCGCCACTGCGAGCTGCTGGCCGGGGCGGTGCGGGACGGCCCGCTGGCGATCGAGCTCGCGTTCCCCTACCACCCGCACGTCACGGTCGCGCACGATCTCGCCCCCGCCCTGCTGGACCGGGCCTTCGCCGAGTTGGCGGACTTCGAGTGCGAGTTCGAGGCGGCGGCGTTCTGCCTCTACGAGCTGGACGACGCGAGCGGCTGGCGGCCGACGAAGCAGTTCACCCTGCCCACCCGGGCCGCCGTCGCGACCTGAGGCCCCGCGCCGCGACGGAGGGACGGGATGACTGGACAGCAGGGGCAGCAGCGCGGCCTCAAGAAGCGGCTCGGCGGGTGGGTCGCGGCGGCCCGCCGCCGACCGCTCGTCGACCACGTGGTGCGGGTGGTGCAGCGCTACGGCGAGGCGAAGGGCAACCTGCAGGCGGGCGGGATGACCTACTTCGGGTTCCTGTCCTTCTTCCCGATCCTGCTGCTGGCCTTCACGCTGGTCGGCTGGATCTCCCGGTTCTACCCGCGGTACCGCACCGACCTGGTGAGTCTGGTGGAGGGGATCTTCCCGGGCATCATCGGTGGCGGCGAGGGCCAGATGCAGCTCACCGTGATCGAGAACGCCGCCACCTACACGGGGCCGATCGCGTTGGCGGGCCTCCTGTACGCCGGGCTCGGCTGGGTCTCGGCCCTGCGCCAGGCGTTGGCGATGGTGTTCGACACCGCCGACCGGGAGGGCCCGAACGTCATCCTGCTCAAGCTGCGCGACCTGGCGGTGCTGACCGCCGTCGGGACGACGCTGCTCGCCTCGGTGGCGATCTCCGGACTGCTGGGCTGGGGCGCCCGCCAGCTCCTCGAGCTCGTGGGCCTCGGCACCGAGCTGGCGCCGCTCGTGGTGGCCCTCTCCCTGGTGCTCGGCATCGCGGCCAGCACGCTGTTCTTCTTCCTGATCTTCAAGCTCCTGGCGCGCCCGCCGCTCTCGAGCCGGTCGCTGGCCAAGGGGGCCCTCGTCGGCGCCCTGGGGTTCGAGGTGCTCAAGCGCGTGTCCGGGGTGCTGATCGCCGCCACCGAGGGGCGCCCGGCGTCCCAGGCGTTCGGGATCGCGCTGATCCTGCTCGTGTGGATCAACTACTTCTCCCGCGTGGTCGTCCTGGCTGCCTGCTGGGCCTGGACGACCCGCCGGGCGCGGGAGGCCCGCGAGCAGCAGGGGCTCACGACCCGGTGGATGGAGGACCTCGCCAGGGTCGAGCTGCGGGAGGCGCCGCACGTGCCCGTGACCACGCCCGACCGCAGCCTGCTCGCGGGCGCCTTCGCCGCGGGGGGTGCGACGATGCTGGGCCTCGTGGCCGCCGTGCGCCGCCGGGGAGACGGGTGAGCGCCGACCCGGCGGGCTGAGGGGTCAGCGGCCGTGCTTCATGGCGGTGCGCAGGTCCTTGTTCAGCTGGGAGATCACGTCGAGCGGGATCTCCTTGGGGCAGCTGCTGGCGCAGGCACCGATGTTCGTGCAGCCGCCGAAGCCCTCGGCGTCGTGCTGCGCCACCATGTTGACCACGCGGCCGTCGCGCTCGGGCTGGCCCTGCGGCAGAAGCCCGAGGTGGGTGACCTTGGCGCCCACGAACAACGAGGCCGACCCGTTGGGGCACGCGGCGACGCAGGCGCCGCAGCCGATGCAGGTGGCCACGTTGAACGAGCGCTGGGCCTCGTCCTGCGGCACCGGGGTGGCGTGCGCGTCGGGCGCGGAGCCCGTGTTCACCGAGATGTAGCCGCCGGCCGCGATGATCCGGTCGAAGGACGACCGGTCCACCACGAGGTCCTTGATCACCGGGAAGGCGTCGGCCCGCCACGGCTCGATGACGATCTCGTCGCCGTCGGAGAAGGAGCGCATGTGCAGCTGGCAGGTCGTGGTCACCTCCGGGCCGTGCGGGTCGCCGTTGATCATCAGGTTGCAGGACCCGCAGATGCCCTCGCGGCAGTCGTGGTCGAAGGCGACCGGCTCGTCGCCCCCGGCGATGAGCTGCTCGTTGAGCACGTCGAGCATCTCCAGGAACGACATGTCCTCAGAGACGCTGTCGAGGTGGTAGGCCTTGAACCCGCCCGGCGCGTCGGCCCGGTCCTGGCGCCAGATCTTCAGCTTCAGTCTCACTTGTAGCTCCGCTGCTTCATCTCGATGGCTTCGTAGGTGAGCTGCTCCTTGTGCAGGACGGGCGTGCCGTCCTCGCCACCCCAACCCCAGGCGGCGACGTAGGCGTACCCCGCGTCGTCGCGCAGCGCCTCACCGTCCTCGGTCTGGGACTCGACGCGGAAGTGGCCGCCACAGGACTCGCGGCGGTTCAGCGCGTCGATGCACATCAGCTCCCCGAGCTCGAGGAAGTCGGCCACGCGGCCGGCCTTCTCCAGGCTCTGGTTCAGGTTGTCCGCGCTGCCGAGGACCTTCACGTCGGTCCAGAACTCCCGGTTGAGCTCGCGGATCAAGTCGATGGCCTTGCGCAGGCCCTCCTCGCTGCGCTCCATGCCGCAGTACTCCCACATGATGTGGCCGAGCTCGCGGTGGAAGCTGTCGACGGTGCGGCTGCCGTCGATCGAGAGCAGCCGCTGCACGCGGTCCTCGACGGACCTGCGGGCCTCGACCACCGCGGGGTGGTCCTCCTCGATGGTCTCGAAGGGGCCGCCGGCGAGGTAGTCGCGGATCGTGTTCGGCAACACGAAGTAGCCGTCGGCCAGGCCCTGCATCAGCGCGGAGGCCCCGAGCCGGTTGGCGCCGTGGTCGGAGAAGTTGGCCTCGCCGGTGACGAAGAGCCCCGGGATGGTCGACTCCAGGTCGTAGTCGACCCAGAGCCCGCCCATCACGTAGTGCACGGCCGGGTAGATGCGCATCGGCACCTCGTACGGGTTCTCCCCCGTGATCCGCGCGTACATGTCGAAGAGGTTGTCGTACTTCGCCTCCACGGCCGCGCGTCCCAGGCGCTCGATCGCCTCGCCGAAGTCGAGGTAGACCCCCCGGCGGAAGTCACCGACCTTGGGGCCCACGCCCCGGCCCTCGTCGCACATGTTCTTGGCCTGCCGCGAGGCGATGTCGCGGGGGACCAGGTTGCCGAACGCCGGGTAGATCCGCTCCAGGTAGTAGTCACGGTCCTCCTCCGGGATGTCCCGCGGATCCTTGTCGCAGTCCTCCGCCTTCTTCGGCACCCAGATGCGCCCGTCGTTGCGCAGCGACTCGCTCATCAGCGTCAGCTTGGACTGGTGCTCCCCGGAGACCGGGATGCACGTCGGGTGGATCTGCGTGTAGCAGGGGTTCGCCATGTAGGCGCCCTTGCGGTGCGCACGCCAGGAGGCGGTGACGTTGCAGCCCATGGCGTTCGTCGAGAGGAAGAAGACGTTGCCGTAGCCGCCGGTGGCGAGCACCACGACGTCGGCGAGGTGGGTCTCGATCTCGCCGGTGACCAGGTCCCGCGCGATGATGCCGCGCGCGTGGCCGTCGACGACGACCAGCTCGAGCATCTCGTGCCGGGTGTAGGTCTCCACCGTGCCGGCCGCGACCTGGCGCTCAAGCGCCTGGTATGCCCCGATCAGCAGCTGCTGGCCCGTCTGGCCGCGGGCGTAGAAGGTGCGCGAGACCTGCACGCCGCCGAAGGACCGGTTGTCCAGCAGGCCGCCGTACTCCCGCGCGAAGGGGACGCCCTGGGCGACGCACTGGTCGATGATGTTGACGCTGACCTGCGCGAGGCGGAACACGTTGGACTCCCGCGAGCGGTAGTCCCCGCCCTTCACGGTGTCGTAGAACAACCGGTAGACCGAGTCGCCGTCGCCCTTGTAGTTCTTGGCGGCGTTGATGCCACCCTGGGCGGCGATGGAGTGGGCCCGGCGGGGGGAGTCCTGGTAGCAGAAGGACTTCACCTGGTAGCCGGCCTCGCCGAGGGTGGCGGCTGCCGAGCCCCCGGCGAGGCCGGTGCCGACCACGATCACCGAGAGTCGGCGGCGGTTCGCCGGGCTGGCGATCCGCGCCTCGAACTGTCGGGTCCCCCACTTCTCGTCCATCGGGCCCTGGGGAGCCTTGGCGTCGGCGATGGGGTCGCCGGCGACGTAGTACCCGGCGGCGTCGTCGTTCGGCTGGCGGTCGTCGGAGGGACGGGAGCGCGATGGATCGAACGTGTTCGTCGTGTCGGGCATGTCCACATCGGGCGATTCGGGCGTGTCGCTCATGGCGGGCTCCCTACTTCGTGATGACGCCGGCCAGGACGAAGATCGGGACCAGCGAGAAACCACCGGCGATCACCACGGCCACGATCACCCCCAACCGCTTGGCGTTGGTGCGGGCACGGGCGCTGCTGGTCAGGCCGAGGGTCTGGGCGGCACTCCACACGCCGTGGTGCAGGTGCATCCCCAGTGCCGTCATCGCCACCAGATAGATCAGCGTCAACCACCAGACGCTGAACGAGTCGACGAGCAGGTTGTACGGGTCGTTCGTCGGCCCGCCCGAGACGTTGATCTTGCCGATGGTGAAGTTCAACAGGTGCCAGACCAGGAAGACCAGCAGCGTGACGCCCCCCCAGCGCATCGTCCGGGAGGAGAGCGTGGACGGATGCTTCTTGACCGCATACTTCACCGAGCGCGCGTGGTGGGCGCGGCTCCACAGCGACACGGCGGCGTACAGGTGCACGGCCAGCGCGGCGACCAGCCCGACACGCAGGACCCACAGGAGGCCAGCGCGAGGGAGTGTCGGCTCCCCGATCTCGCGCAGGTGCTCGGCGTACTCGTTGTACGTGTCGTGGCCGCCGAAGGCCATCAGGTTGCCGTACATGTGCGTCAGCACGAACCCGATGAAGACGATGCCGCTCACGGCCATCAGCAGCTTGAGCGCGATCGTCGAGCCCGAGGCGCGCGGCGCCTTCACCAGCGGTGGTCGAGGGGAAGTGGTTGCCACAGAAACCCACGCTACCGCCCGGCACCCGGGGGTGGGCATCCGGGAGCGTGAGACGCGTCTCCGCAAGTGTGGCCTCCTTCACTTCCGACTCCACGGGCCAGGCTGCACCGGTGTCGCGCGGCTCTCGGCGAAGGATGGCGAAGGACGACTGGCGTGGACGGACCCACCAGGGCCCGGATCGGGGCGCGGACGCTGCGCACGGATCGATGGTGGGCGGCCCCGACGGCGACCTTCGTGGCGTTCTCGGCCCTCGTCGTCTACGCGACGGTCCGGGCGTTCATGGACTCCTCCTCCTACGCCGAGCCCCATCTCTCGCCCTCCTACTCCCCCTGCCTCGGCGACCGCGTGGAGGGTGCCTACCGCAGGGCCTCCTACCGGGCCTGTGGCTGAGCCCGCCGGCGTGCGCCGTGGCCGAGCCGCACACCGCCTACTCGGATGAGACGCGCTTTCCGCTGATCCTGCAGAACTCGCCGACGGCGGGGAGCTGCGCCACTACACCGTGGAGGTCTCCGAGGGCGAGGTCGTGCTCGACGCCATCCACCGGGTCCAGGCCACCCAGGCCGGCGACCTGGCGGTCCGCTGGAACTGCAAGGCCGCCAAGTGCGGCGCCTGGCGCCGAGATCAACGGCCGCCCCCGGTTGATGTGCATGACCCGGCTCTCGGACTTCGACCCCGGCGAGGCGATCGTGGTGACGCCGATGCGCAGCTTCCCGGTGATCCGCGACCTGGTCACCGATGTCTCCTTCAACTACGAGAAGGCCAAGGAGCTGCCCTCCGCCCAGCTCGGGCCGCGGGACGCCGACGGCAGGCGCCGGATGGCCCAGGTCGACGTGGAGCGCGGGCAGGAGTTCCGCACGTGCATCGAGTGCTTCCTGTGCCAGAACACCTGTCACGTGGTGCGTGACCACGAGGAGAACAAGCCGGCCTTCGCCGGGCGGCGGTTCTTCCTGGGTACGCCGAGCTGGGCATGCACGCCCTCGACACCCACGACCGGCGCGAGCTGGCCCAGGTGGCCGCCGGCCTCGGGATGTGCAACACCACCAAGTGCTGCGCCGAGGTCTGCCCGGAGGGCATCAGGATCACCGACCACGCGATCATCCCGGTGAAGGAGCGCGTGGCCGACAAGAAGTTCGACCCGCTCGTCTGGCTGGGCAGCAAGATCGGGGTGCGCAACAAGGACGACGAGGGGCGCACCGAGGTCTGACGCCGCGCCCGGCCAGGCCGCCGGGTCAGCCGGGCGACGGCGCGTTCAAGTCGACCACCGTCTCCAGAGGCGTCAGCTTCAGGTTCTGGTTGCCGGCCCGACCGGGGGCGTCGTTGTTGTTGTCCTGGCAGACGAAGACGCCCCGCGGGAAGGCGGGGCCGAGGTCCGCTGTCGTCGCCGCGATCCCGTCCGTGCGATCGCAGTCGTCGGAGTCCTCCCCGGCGCTGATCCGGAAGGTCTTCACGAACGGGTTGCCGGCCTCGCGGCGGTAGGCCCCGAAGTAGGAGGCGTCCGGGTCTTCCACGTTCTGCGCCGACACGAGCAGGTAGCCGGCGTCGCCCTGCTGCTGGGCGAGCGTGACGCCCTCGATGTCGGCGGTCAGGCGGCCGCCCTCGGAGGTGACCGTGTCAACGGCCTCGCGGGCGGTCCCTCCGCTGGGCTCGGCGTCGTAGCGCCACAGCGCGACGTCCTCCTCGCTCACATACAGCCCTCCGGTGGTGTCGTCCGCCACGCAGCCCTCGGCCTCGGAGCCCACCTCGAGCTCACGGACGAGCTCGGCCTCGAGCAGGCCGTCGTCGTCGGCGTCGAGCAGCTCGAACTGGCGCAGAGTGCCGTCGCGGGTGATCGTGAAGCCGTAGACCCTTCGGTCCACGCGGCTCTCGTAGAGGCAGAACCCCTCGCCGGCGGGGCCGATGGGCTCGGCTCCCTCGGTGACCGGCGAGAGCCGGCGGGTCGCCGAGTCGGGGGTGTAGAACCGGACGGCACTGCCGTTGACCACGGCCACCAGGTCCAGCTTCCTTGACCCGATCGCGACGTCCTGCCGGACGTCGGTGTTCCCCCAGAACCGGGTGTCGGAGGTGATCCGTTGCACCAGCTCGCCGTCCAGATTATAGGTCTCGAAGGCACCGAGCTTGTCGTTGGCCATCACGAGCGAGCGTCGCGGCCGGGTGGGATGTATCCAGATGGCCGGGTCGTCGATGCTGTCCTCGCTGTGGGTGCCCGGGACCGTCTCCACGGTCGAGGGGACCGGCTCCGGCTCAGGGATGGGGGTGGCAGTCACCTCGGGCGACGCGGTCGGCTGCCCGGTCCCGGCCGGCCGGGTCACGTGCCACACCGCGAGCGACACCGCGACGATGGCCAGGACGACGGCCGCCGCGGTGAGCACCAGGCGTGTGCGAGCCGTGGTGCCCGACAGCATCGGCACTCAGGTCGCCTCCCCCCGCGTGCATCCGGTCCGTTCGTCCGGCCCGCCCGCCAGGTCGGGAGACCCGCGCGCACGCTCCGGTTCGCAACGGTCACGCTAGACGAAGGCCGGAGAGAGCCTGGCCATGGCCACGCCGGATCACGCCGATGAGCGCTCAGCCTGCGGGGTGGAGCAGCAGGGTCCACATGGTGGCACTGTCGCCGGTGCCGGTGGTGTTGCCGGGCTCGGTGTCACCGGCGAGGGCGGCGAGGGGATGGTCGGGGTCGAGGCCGCGGTAGGTGATCGGGGTGAGGGCGGCCTTTCCCCAGCGGGCCCGGGCGTCGAGGGTGACGGGCAGCGCCTCTTGGGTCGCACCAGCCGCCAGGTCTGCGTTCGTCCCGCGAGGGATTCTGGTCCGCGAGATGGTCCACCCCCGATGGGGCGACCCGCAGGACGAGCGAACCTTCTATCGTGCGGGCCATGACCCAAGAGCCCGGCACCGAGCCCAGCGAGGCCGACGTGGAGGGCGGGCTCGATGACCCCGCCGACCTGGAGCCGGAGCAGGGCACGCTCGCCCTGGCCGGTCCCGGGGACACGGCGGACCGCGCGGCGTGGGAGAAGGCGGCCGCGGCCGCGCTGCGCAAGGCGCGACGGCTGGGGGAGGACGAGCCGGACGAACGGGTCTGGGAGGTCCTGACCCGCCGGACGCTCGACGGTGTCGAGGTCCCCCCCGTCGGACACCCGGGCCTGGTGGCCGGCCTTCCCGGCACCGGAGCGCCCGGGGCCGCGCCCTTCACCCGCGGCCGGTTGGCCCAGCCGCCCGAGGAGGGCTGGGACGTGCGCGCCCCGCACGGCGGCCAGTCCGCGGAGGCCGTCAACCAGGCCGTGCTGGCCGACCTCGAGCACGGGGTCACCTCGCTGTGGCTCGAGATCGGCGGCCCGCTGTCCGAAGCCGACTTGCCGGCGGCCCTGGCCGGCGTCTACCTCGACCTGGCCCCGGTCGTGCTCGACGCCCCCGGGGACCCGCTCGCCGCCGCGCGGGCGTTCGTGGCGCACCTCGACGACGAAGGCGTGACGCCCGCGCCGGGCACGAACCTGGGCGTCGACCCCGTCGGGGCCGCGCTGCGCGGCGCCAGCGCCGGCGATGACCTCGAGGTGAGCCCCGGGGACGTCGGCCACACGCTCGCGGAGGCGGCCCGAGCGGCCCGCGACGCCGGCACCCTCGCCGTGGTCGTGGACGGGGCCGCGCTGCACGACCGGGGCGCCTCTGACGCCCAGGAGCTGGGCTACGTCCTCGCGAAGGGCGCGGCATACCTGCGCCACCTGGTCGCCGCCGGCCACGACGTCGATGCGGCCTTGGGGCTGCTGGAGTTCCGGCTCGCGGCGACGGACGAGCAGTTCCCGACGATCGCCAAGCTGCGCGCGGCCCGGCGTGCCTGGGCCCGGGTCGCCGAGCTCTCGGGCGCCTCCCCGGAGGCCCGCGCGATGCGGCAGCATGCGGTCACCTCGCGGCCGATGATGACGCGCTACGACAGCCACGTGAACATGCTGCGCGGCACGATCGCGGCCTTCGCGGCCGGGGTCGGGGGCGCCGACGCGGTGACGGTGGTCCCGTTCGACGAGCCCCTCGGCATCCCCGGAGCCCTCGGCCGGCGCAACGCCCGCAACACCTCGATGCTGCTGCTGTACGAGTCGCACGTCGCACGGGTGGCCGACCCGGCCGGCGGGTCCTGGTCCGTGGAGCGGCTGACCGACGACCTGGCACGCTCCGCCTGGGCCGAGCTCGGCCGCATCGAGGAGGCGGGCGGCGTCGTCGCGGCGCTCGGCGACGGCTCCCTGGCCGGCCGCGTCCGGGAGGTCGCCGAGCGCCGCGAGGCCGAGGTCGCCTCGCGGCAGCGCCCCCTCACCGGGCTCAGCGAGTTCCCGCACCTCGGCGAGACGCTGCCCGAGCGCGCGCCCCACGAGGTCGCGCGACCGGTGCGCCGCTACGGCGCGGCCTTCGAGGCGATGCGCGACGAGCCGGCCACCGCCCGCGCGTTCCTGGCCACGCTGGGGCCCGTCGCGACGCACACCGCCCGGGAGGGCTTTGTGACCAACCTGCTCGCGGTGGGCGGCGTCGGCGTGGACGTCGCGGGGCCGACCGAGGGTGCCGAGGACCTGGCGGCGGCGTACGACGCCCAGCCGGTCGCCGTGCTGGCCGGCTCCGACACGGCGTACGCCGAGTGGGGTGCCGACGCCGTGCGCGCCCTGCGGGACGCTGGGGCGGCGCGCATCGTGCTGGCCGGGAAGCCGGGGGAGCGCACCGTGGCCGAGGACCTGCTCGACGACTCCTGTGCGGCCGGGGTGGACGCGCTGGCATTCCTCTCGAGGACCCGGCGCGCCCTGAACCGCGAGGACCCGGCTGACGAGGACCCGGCTGAAGGCAAGCAGGCTGACGACAAGCAGGCTGAAGAGGAGCGGGCATGAGCATCCCCGAGTCGTTCGCCGGCCTGCCGCTGGATGGGGACGTCGCTCCGCCGGCGTCCGCGGCCCGCGGCGACCGCGCGCCCTGGCACACGCCCGAGGGCTTCGACGTGCTGCCCGGCTACGGGCCCGGGCACCTGGAGGGGCTCGACGCCCTGGAGACCTGGCCGGGGCTGAGTCCCTACCTGCGCGGGCCCTACCCGACCATGTACACCACCCAGCCCTGGACCGTCCGGCAGTACGCCGGGTTCTCCACCGCCGAGGAGTCCAACGCGTTCTACCGTCGCAACCTCGCGGCGGGCCAGAAGGGCCTGTCGGTGGCCTTCGACCTCGCGACGCACCGCGGCTACGACTCCGACCACCCGCGGGTGCGCGGCGACGTCGGCATGGCGGGGGTCGCGATCGACTCGATCCTCGACACCCGCACCCTCTTCGAGGGGATCCCGCTGGACGAGATGTCGGTGTCGATGACCATGAACGGTGCGGTGCTTCCCGTGATGGCGCTCTACATCGCCGCCGCCGAGGAGCAGGGGGTGGCGCCGGAGCAGCTCGCCGGGACCATCCAGAACGACATCCTCAAGGAGTTCATGGTCCGCAACACCTACATCTACCCGCCGCGGGAGTCGATGCGGATCATCTCGGACATCTTCTCGTTCACCGCGGAGCGGATGCCCCGGTTCAACTCCATCTCGATCTCCGGCTACCACATGCAGGAGGCCGGGGCGACGGCCGACCTCGAGCTGGCCTACACGCTCGCCGACGGCGTGGAATACATCCGCGCCGGGCTCGGCGTCGGCCTGGAGATCGACCGGTTCGCCCCGCGGCTGTCGTTCTTCTGGGCGATCGGGATGAACTTCTACATGGAGGTGGCCAAGCTGCGCGCGGCTCGCGCGCTCTGGTCCCGGCTGGTCCGGCAGTTCGAGCCGGAGAACCCGAAGTCCTGGTCCCTGCGCACCCACTCGCAGACCTCCGGGTGGTCGCTGACCGCGCAGGACGTCTTCAACAACGTGCAACGCACCTGCATCGAGGCGATGGCCGCCACCCAGGGTCACACCCAGTCGCTGCACACCAATGCCCTCGACGAGGCGATCGCCCTGCCCACCGACTTCTCGGCGCGGATCGCCCGCAACACCCAGCTCCTGCTGCAGCAGGAGTCGGGCACCACGGAGATCATCGACCCCTGGGCTGGCTCGTACTACGTCGAGCGGCTCACCCACGACCTCGCCGAGCGGGCGTGGGCGCACCTCGAGGAGACCGAGCGGGCGGGCGGCATGGCCCAGGCCATCGAGCAGGGCATCCCCAAGATGCGCATCGAGGAGGCGGCCGCGCGCACCCAGGCCCGGATCGACGCCGGCAGGCAGAAGTCGATCGGGGTGAACACCTTCCGGCTCCAGACCGAGGAGAAGCTCGACGTGCTCCGGGTGGACAACGACGACGTGTTCGCCCAGCAGGCCGCCAAGCTCGAGCGGCTCCGCGCCGAGCGCGACGAGGGCGGCGTCCGGTCGAGCCTCGAGGCCCTGTCGAACGCCGCCGAGCGCGGCGGCGAGTCCGGATCGCTGGACGGCAACCTGCTCAAGCTCTCGGTCGACGCCGCGCGCGCCCGGGCCACGGTGGGCGAGATCAGCGATGCGCTGGAGCGCGTGTGGGGGCGGCACCGGGCGCAGATCCGTACGATCAGCGGCGTGTACCGCGACGAGTCCGACCAGGGGGGTGGCGCCCAGACGGGCGCCGTCCTCGAGGCCACCGAGCGCTTCGAGGAGCAGGAGGGTCGCCGGCCCCGGATCCTCGTGTCGAAGATGGGCCAGGACGGGCACGACCGTGGTCAGAAGGTGGTGGTGACCGCCTTCGCGGATCTCGGCTTCGACGTCGACGTGGGGCCGCTGTTCTCCACGCCGGAGGAGGTCGCCCAGCAGGCGGTGGACGCGGACGCGCACATCGTCGGCGTCTCCTCGCTCGCGGCCGGACACCTCTCGATGGTGCCCGCGCTGAAGGAGGCGCTGGCCGAGCTCGGCCGCCCCGAGGTGATGATCGTGGTGGGCGGTGTGATTCCGCCCGACGACGTCGAGACGCTGCGCGAGATGGGCGCGGCCGCGGTCTTCGGGCCGGGGACCGTGATCGCCGACTCCGCGCTGGAGCTGCTCGAGAAGCTCTCCGCGCAGCTCGCCGGGTGAGCGGCGCCTCCGTGCGCGGCAGGCCGGTCGACGTCCCGGCCCTGGTCGAGGGCGTCCGTGCGGGCCAGCGCGCGGCGGTCGCCCGGGCGATCACAGTGGTCGAGTCGCGGCGGCTCGACCACCGCGCGGCGGCCCGGGAACTGCTCACCGCGCTGACCCACGAGGCGCCGACCACGACGTCGCCCGCCGTCCGGGTCGGGCTCTCGGGCGTGCCCGGCGTCGGCAAGTCGACCTTCATCGAGGAGCTCGGCACCCGGCTGACCGGCGCCGGCCATCGCGTAGGGGTGCTCGCCGTGGATCCCTCGTCGATGCGCACCGGCGGATCGGTGCTCGGCGACAAGACCCGGATGGGCCGGCTCACGACCGACCCCGCCGCCTACATCCGCCCCTCGCCCGCGGCCGGCACGCTCGGCGGCGTCGCCCGCGCGACCAGCCAGGCGATGGTGGTGCTGGAGAGCGCCGGCTACGACGTGGTGATCATCGAGACGATCGGCGTCGGGCAGTCCGAGGTGACCGTCGCGGGGATGGTGGACACGTTCTGCTTCCTCACCCTCGCCCGGACCGGGGACCAGCTGCAGGGCATCAAGAAGGGGATCCTGGAGATCGTCGACCTGGTCGCCGTGAACAAGGCCGACGACGGGGGCGGGGGCGACCGGACCGGCGAGGCCCGCGGCGCGGCCCGGGAGCTGGCGCAGTCGCTGCGACTGGTGCGCGGCCACGACGACTGGGTGCCACCGGTGCTCACCTGTTCCGGCCTGACCGGCGTCGGCGTCGACGACCTGTGGGAGAAGGTCCTCGGGCATCGCGCGCACCTCGGCGAGGACGGGCTCGCGCGCAAGCGCGCCGAGCAGCAGCTCGACTTCACCTGGGCGCTGGTGCGCGACGAGCTCGACCAGCGCCTGCGCAGCCACGCCGGGGTGAAGCGGGTGCGCGGCGAGGTCCGGCAGGCGGTGCTGGACGGCGAGCTGGCCGCGGCCGAGGCCTCCGACCGGATCCTGGCGGCCTACGACGAGGACTAGGCTGACGGCAATGCCTGCCAGCCCCGAGCCCCTTCCCGAACGCCCGCCCGGTGATCTCCACGACGGGCCCGGGGCGCTCGTGGACGCCGTCGTCGAGAAGCACGCCGGCGACCTCGTCGACCTGCGGCGAGACCTGCACGCGCACCCGGAGCTCTCCTGGCACGAGGAGCGCACGACCGGCGTCGTCGCCGCGCAGCTGGAGACGGCCGGTTGGCGGGTCACCCGACTGCCGGGGACCGGGCTGGTCGCCGACCTGGGCAGCGGGAGCCGACGGGTGGCGCTGCGTGCCGACATGGACGCGCTGCCGCTCACCGATCACAGCGACGACCCCTGGGCGAGCACGGTCCCGGGCGTCGCGCACGCCTGCGGCCACGACGTGCACACGGCGGCCCTGCTGGGTGCCGGGCATGCGCTGGCCGAGGTGCACGCCACCGGCGGGCTGCGCGGAGCGGTACGCCTGATCTTCCAGCCGGCCGAGGAGGTGATGCCCGGCGGGGCGCTGAGCCTGCTGGACCGCGGCGTCCTCGCCGGGGTCGACCGGATCTTCTGTCTGCACTGCGACCCCTCCGTCGACGTGGGCGAGGTCGGGCTGCGCGAGGGGGCCCTCACCGGTGCCGCCGACCAGCTCGACGTGCGCCTCGTCGGGGGCGGCGGGCACACGTCGCGCCCGCACCTGACCGAGGACCTCACCTACGCGATGGGCACGCTGATCACGGGCCTCCCGGCGGCGCTCTCCCGCCGCTTCGACCCCCGCGCCGGCGCGTCGGTGGTGTGGGGGATGGTCCGCGCCGGTCAGGCGCCGAACGTGATCCCCGACGAGGGCCACCTGGCCGGCACGGTGCGGATGCTCGACGCGGTCGCCTGGTCCGTGGCCGAGGAGCTGGTGAGGGCCCTGGTCGACCAGGTGGTCGCGCCGTACGGCGTGCGGGCCGAGGTGACCTACACCCGCGGTGTCCCGCCGGTGGTCAGCGACCACGCGTCCGTCACCCTGCTGGCGCACGCGGTCGAGCGCGTGCTGGGGGTGGAGGGGCACGTGCCCACCCCTCAGAGCCTGGGTGGGGAGGACTTCGGGTGGTATCTCGAGCACGTCCCCGGGGCGATGGGCCGGCTGGGCACCCGGACGCCGGGCGGGCGAACCTACGACCTGCACCAGGGCGACCTCCGGGTGGACGAGCGGGCGATCCCGATCGCGGCACGCGTGCTCGCCGACGTCGCGCTGCGCACCCTCGCCTCCGGGCTCTGAGGGCGGCCACGCACGGGCCGCGGAGGGCCTCCGCGGCACCGTCGTGCGCAGGATCGGGTCCGGCCGTGTCACCGTCCGGTAAAGGTTGGGCCCCGACCCGGTCGCCGTCCTGTGGCGGCGCGACGCGAGGTCTAGGGTGTGCGCCGACAGGGCCCCGCAGCGGGGCCCCGCGAACCGAGGAGACGTCTTGCGCCCAGCGACCAAGATCGCGGCCCTGCTGTCGGCGGGCGTCCTCGCCCTGTCGGCCTGTGGCAGCGACGATTCCGGCAGCTCGAGCGGCAGTGACGGCGGCGGGGAGGCCTCCGACGTCAAGGTCGGGATGGCCTACGACGTGGGCGGGCGCGGCGACCAGTCGTTCAACGACTCGGCCGCTGCCGGCCTCGACCGGGCCAAGGACGAGTACGGCCTCGAGGCACAGGAGTCCGAGGCCGAGGACGGCGAGCCCGAGTCGGCGCGGGAGGAGCGCCTGCGCACCTTCGCGGAGAACGGATTCACCGCGGTCGTGGCGGTCGGCTTCGTCTACTCCGCGGCGGTCGCGAAGGTCGCGCCCGAGTACCCGGAGGTGGACTTCGCGATCATCGACGACGAGGCGGCCCAGGCGCCGAATTTGGCCAACCTGGTCTTCGCCGAGGAGGAGGGCTCCTTCCTCGTCGGAGCGGCCGCGGCGCTGAAGTCCGAGTCCGGCCAGATCGGCTTTGTCGGGGGCGTCGAGACGCCGCTGATCCAGAAGTTCGAGGCGGGCTACGTCGCGGGCGCCAAGGCGGTCGACCCGCAGGTCGAGGTCGACGTCACCTACCTCACCCAGCCGCCTGACTTCAGCGGCTTCGCCGACCCGGCCAAGGGCAAGACGGCGGCCCAGGGCATGTACGACGGTGGCGCGGACGTCGTCTTCCACGCCGCCGGCGGATCCGGCGGCGGCGTCTTCGAGGCGGCCGCCGACTCCGACGCCCTGGCCATCGGGGTGGACTCCGACCAGTACGAGACGGCCGACTCGTCCGTCCAGGACGTGATCCTCACCTCGATGCTGAAGAACGTGGACGTCGCCGTCTACGACTTCCTCTCCGGCGTCGTCGACGGCGAGGCGCCGAGCGGTGTCACCCGCTACGACCTCAGCGTCGACGGGGTCGGCTACTCCACGTCGGGCGGCAAGGTCGACGACATCACCGACCAGCTCGACGCATACAAGCAGCAGATCATCGACGGCGAGATCGAGGTCCCGACCAGGCCGTGATCGCTCAGGTCGACGCGACGTGAGGCGGGAGCCCGGGGGCACGGCCCCCGGGCTCCCGCTGCGTCCCGGCGGCGGTAGCGTCTGCCCGGGGCTCGGCCGCCCGCGGGCGGTCCGGCGCAGCGGAAGGGGACGGTCGGCGTGAACAGCAGGGCGAGCGACGCGCCGCTCGCGGTGCGCCTGCGCGGCATCGGCAAGCGCTTCCCGGGGGTCGTCGCCAACGACGACATCAACATCGACGTCCCCCGCGAGTCCATCCACGCGATCGTGGGGGAGAACGGCGCGGGCAAGTCCACCCTGATGAAGATCCTCTACGGCGTCCAGCCGCCCGACGAGGGGACCATCGAGATCGACGGCCGCGAGGTCTCGCTGCACTCCCCGGCCGATGCGATCAAGGCGGGCGTCGGCATGGTCTTCCAGCACTTCATGCTGGCCGACAACCTGACCGTCACCGAGAACGTCGTGCTCGGCGCCGAGAAGGCGCACGGCATCGGCGCGGCGGCCCGAGCGGAGATCAGCCGGCTCTCCGACGCCTACGGCCTCGACGTGCGTCCCGACGTGCTGGTCGAGGAGCTCGGCGTGGGGTCCCGGCAGCGGGTCGAGATCCTCAAGGTGCTCTACCGCGGAGCCCGGGTGGTGATCCTCGACGAGCCGACCGCGGTCCTGGTGCCCCAGGAGGTCGAGGAGCTCTTCGCCAACCTGCGCGAGCTCAAGGAGGAGGGCCTGACGGTCATCTTCATCTCGCACAAGCTCGACGAGGTTCGCTCTGTGGCCGACGAGATCACCGTCGTCCGACAGGGCACCACCGTGGCGACGGTGACCCCGGGGGAGGTGACCTCCCGCGAGCTGGCCGAGCTGATGGTGGGCGCCGAGCTGCCCTCGCCGTCCGAGGAGGCCTCCACGGTCACCGACGAGGTGCTCCTCTCCGTGGCGGGCTTGCGGCTGCCCAGCCCCGCGGGGCGCCCGCTCGTGGACGACGTCTCCTTCGACATCCACCGCGGCGAGGTGCTCGGCATCGCGGGTGTCGAGGGCAACGGTCAGGCCGAGCTGGTCGAGTCGCTGATGGGCATGCGGCCGGACGCCAGCGGCCGCATCACCCTCGCCGGGCGCGACCTCTCCGGGCGGTCCACCGGGCAGCGCCGCGAGGCGGGCATCGGCTACATCCCCGAGGACCGCCAGCGGCACGGCCTGCTCCTGGACTCGCCGCTGTGGGAGAACCGGGTGCTCGGTCACCAGACCCGGCGCCCCAGCGCGCGGCGCGGCCTCATCGACCGGGGTGGCGCCCGCGAGGACACCCTGCGGATCATCGACGCCTACGACGTCCGCACGCCCGGCCCCGACGTGAACGCGCGCGCGCTGTCGGGCGGCAACCAGCAGAAGCTGGTCGTGGGCCGGGAGATGAGCGGGGAGCCGGTCCTGCTGATCGCCTCGCACCCCACGCGCGGCGTCGACGTCGGTGCGCAGGGGGCGATCTGGGAGCACATCCGTGACGCGCGGCGCGAGGGGCTCGCGGTGTTGCTGATCTCGGCCGACCTCGACGAGCTGATCGGCCTCTCGGACCGCATCGAGGTGCTGCTCCGCGGCGCGCTCGTGGGAGAGTTCGACCCGAGCAGCGTCACGCCGCAGCAGCTGGGCTCCGCCATGACCGGCGCGGGCGAGCCCGATCCGCACGCCGGCGCCACCGGTCACGGTGGCGCCGCGTGAACCGTCTGCACCCCCGGCTCCAGGGCGTCCTGCTCGCGCTCGCCACGCCCGCGCTGGCGCTGGTCGCGGGTTTCCTCGTGACCAGCCTGGTGCTGCTCGTCGCCGGCGACCCCGTGGGCGAGGTGTGGCGCACCATCCTGTCGGTGCCCGAGACCCGCAACATGGTCAACATCGTCAACAACGGGGCGGTGCTCTACCTCTCCGGCCTGGCCGTCGCCATCGGCTTCCGGATGATGCTCTTCAACATCGGCGTGGACGGCCAGTACCGGATCGCCGCCTTCGCCTCCGCCTGGGTCGCCGGGGAGGCTTGGCTGCCCGGCTACCTGAACACCCTGCTGGCGATCCTCGCCGCGATGCTGGTCGGCGCGCTGTGGGCCGGCATCGCCGGCGTCCTGCGGGCCACCCGCGGGGTCAGCGAGGTGATCTCGACGATCATGCTGAACTTCATCTCCACCTCGCTGGTGGCCTACCTCCTGCGCCGCGTGGCGGTCCGCGAGGGGAACAGCAACACCATCGGGACGAGGGAGATCCCGGAGGGCAGCCGGGTCCCCGGCATCCCCGTGGGTGGCGTTCCGGGCCTGGAGATCTACGGCTTCGTGGTCATCGCCGTGGTGGTCGGCTTCCTCTACTGGTTCGTGCTCAACCGGACCCGGTTCGGATTCGACCTGCGGGCCACCGGCCAGTCGCGCACGGCGGCGGTCGCCAGCGGCATCAACGTGCGGAGGATGGTCATCGTCGCGATGCTCCTCTCGGGGGCGGTCGCCGGCCTCGTCGGGCTCCCGATCATCTTCGGCGACTCCTACAACTACGGCACGACCTTCCAGTCCGGCCTCGGCTTCGCCGGCATCGCCATCGCGCTGCTGGGTCGCAACCACCCGGTCGGGATCGCGCTCGGCGCCCTCCTCTTCGCCTTTCTCGACGAGCAGTCGAACGCGCTGCAGATCCTCGTCGGCGTCTCCAGCGACATCGTGGCGATCACCCAGGGCGTGATCGTCTTCGCCGTCGTGATTTCCTACGAGGTCGTCCGCCGCTACCAGGTGAGCCTGGAGCGGTCGGCGGTCGCCTCGAGCCATGGCGCGCCCGCGGATGCCGGCACCCCGTCCCCCGGCGAGTCCGAGGAGGCCCGCGCGTGAGCGCCCCCGCCGCGTCCGCCACGGCCTCGGGTGGCGCAGGGGGCCCGACCGGGTTCTGGCGCAGGATCCGGGCCGGCACCTCCGGGACGTCGATGCGTCGTTCGCCCTGGTACTGGCTGCTGGTGCTGTCCGGGGCGATCTTCGCCTTGTCGAGCCTGCGGGTGATCACGGGCGCCGACGACCTGGCCTCCGCCGGCGCGCTCGGCGCGACGATCATCGCCACCGTGCCCATCGCGCTCGCGGCGCTGGGCGGCCTGTGGTCCGAGCGCGCGGGCATCGTGAACATCGGGCTCGAGGGCATGATGATCCTCGGCACCTACGGCGCTGGGTACTTCGGCTATCACTTCGGCCCCTGGGCCGGCGTCGCCGGGGCCATCTTCATGGGCGCCCTCGGCGGCCTGATCCACGCCACCGCCACCGTCATCTTCGGCGTCGACCACATCATCTCGGGCGTGGCGATCAACATCATCGCGCTCGGGGCCGTGCAGTACCTCGCGTCGCTGACCTTCGCGGGCATGCCGGGCGGCGGCAGCACCCAGTCGCCGAAGCTGGGCGACGTCGGGAGCATCACGATCGAACCGATCTCGGAGGGGCTCGCGGGCCTGGACCGGTCGGGCATCTTCTTCGTCTCCGAGCTGGCGGCGCTGCTGCGCGCGCTGACGACGAACCTCTCGCTGCTGGTCGTGGTGGCGCTGCTGCTGATCGTCGGGACCTCCTGGGTCCTCTGGCACACCTCCTTCGGGCTGCGGCTGCGTTCGGTCGGGGAGAGCCCCCCGACCGCCGAGTCCCTCGGCGTCGCCGTGATGCGCTACAAGTTCGTCGCCGTGCTCGTCTCCGGCGGGCTGGCCGGTCTCGCGGGCGGCTTCCTCGTCCTGGTCGCCTCCAGCAACTACCGGGACGGCCAGACCGGCGGGCGCGGCTACATCGGCCTGGCCGCCATGATCTTCGGGAACTGGCGGCCCGGCGGACTGCTGGTGGGGTCGGGCCTCTTCGGCTACACCGAGACGCTCGGCCTCCGGTCGGGCGGCGACTCGGTGCGCGCGCTGCTGTTGGCGGTCGGGGTCCTCGCCCTCGCGGTGGCGGTCTGGCAGCTGCGGCAGCGGCAGATCGGCATGGGCGCCTTCGCCCTCGTGGGGGGGCTGGTGCTGATCCTGGTCTACCTGTCGGTGGACACCGTGCCCGGCGACTTCACCGCGATGACCCCGTACGTGATCACGCTGCTGGTGCTCGCGTTCGCCTCGCAACGACTGCGGATGCCCGCCGCCGACGGGCAGGTCTACCGCAAGGGATCGGCCGGCTAGTGGGGACCGCTGTGCCCGCTCCCGGCCCCGGGTCGACCCCGCCGGCCGGGGACTGGGACGCGCTGCGCGCCGCCGCGGTCGAGGCCCGCGACCGGGCCTACGCGCCGTACTCGGGCTTCCCGGTCGGCGCGGCCGCGCTGGTCGACGACGGCAGGCTCGTGGTGGGCTGCAACGTCGAGAACGCGGCGTACGGCGTGGGGCTGTGCGCGGAGTGCGGGCTGGTCTCCCAGCTGCACGCGACCGGGGGCGGCCGGCTGACGCACGTCGTGTGCGTCGGCCGCGGCGACGCGGTGCTGATGCCCTGCGGGCGCTGCCGCCAGCTGCTGCACGAGCAGGGCGGCCCGGACCTGCTGCTGATGACCGTCTCGGGCGCGCGAGCGATGAGCGAGGTGCTCCCGGATGCCTTCGGTCCCGACGACCTCGCTTGACCTGACCGACGCACGCCTGGTGGCCGACCCCTATCCGGCGCTGGCGGCCGAGCGGGCCGCGCACCCGATCGCCTGGCACGAGGCCGAGGACCGCTGGCTGGTGTTCGACCACGCGGGTGTCTCGAACGCCCAGCGGAACCGCCGGCTCGGCCGGCTGTGGACCGACCGCGAGCCGGCGGAGTACCTCGAGCCGTTCAACCTGCTGCACCGGCACCAGATGATGGAGAACGAGCCGCCGGAGCACACCCGCCTGCGCCGACCGGTGCAGGCGGCGTTCGCCCGCGGCCACGTCGAGCGGCTGCGCCCGCGCGTACGCGAGCTGGCCTCTGGGCTGCTCGCCGAGGCGGGTGAGCGCTTCGACCTCCTGACGGACTATGCCGAGCCGCTGCCGGTGCTGGTGATCGCGGAGCTGCTCGGCGTCCCGACCTCGTACGCCGGCGACCTGCGGACGTGGTCGCAGGCGATCGTGCGGATGTACGAGCCGTCGGTCGGGCGGGCCACCACCGCCGCCGCGGTGGCGGCCGCCGCAGACATCGCAGACCTGGTGCGCGGCCTGCTGCGGCATCGGGCCGCGCACCCCGCCGGGGACCTGCTCAGCGACCTGGCCGGGGCCGGGTTGAGCGAGGACGAGGCCGTCGCCTCCGCCGTCCTGCTGCTCAACGCCGGTCACGAGGCGTCGGTGAACGCGTTCGGCAACGGGCTGGTCGCGATGTTGCGCCGGGGTGGGGACCGCGGCCCCGGCCCGGGAGCGGATCCGGAGGCCTGTGTGGAGGAGATGCTCCGGTTCGACCCGCCGCTCCAGCTCTTCGAGCGCACCGCAACCGCGCCGGTGGCGCTGGGCGGCGTGCGGGTCGAGCCGGGCCAGCGGGTGGCCATGCTGCTCGGGGCGGCCAACCGGGACCCGGCGGCCTTCGAGGAGCCGGACGCCTTCCGCCCGGGGCGTCGGCCGAACCCGCACCTGGCCTTCGGGGCGGGCACCCACTTCTGCCTGGGGGCCCCGCTCGCGCGGATGGAGCTGGTGGAGTCGCTCGCGGCGCTGGTGGCCGCCCGACCCGGCCTGCGTCTGGACGGCGACCCCGTCGGCCGCGGCACCTTCGTCCTCCGTGGCCACCGGCGGGTCCCCGTCCGGGGCCGGGCCGCGTAGGCTGCCCCTCCCCCGACTGCCCGCATGCCGCGCGGGCATTCTCCCGGAGCGGAGGAGCCCCGTGTCCGAGCACGACGCCGTCGGAGTGATCGTCGCCAAGCGCGACGGGCACCCGCTGACCGACGGCCAGATCGACTGGGTGATCGACGCCTACACCCGCGGCCAGGTCGCCGACGAGCAGATGTCCGCCCTGGCGATGGCGATCCTGCTCAACGGCATGGAGCAGCGCGAGATCGACCGGTGGACCCGGGCGATGATCGCCTCCGGGGAGCGGATGGACTTCTCCGGTCTCGCGCGCCCGACGGCCGACAAGCACTCGACGGGCGGCGTGGGGGACAAGATCACCCTGCCGCTGGCCCCGCTGGTGGCGGCGTGCGGCGTCGCCGTCCCCCAGCTCTCCGGCCGGGGGCTGGGGCACACCGGCGGCACGCTGGACAAGCTGGAGGCGATCCCCGGGTGGCGGGCGGGCCTCTCGAGGGCCGAGATGCTCGACGTGCTCGCGTCGGTCGGCGCGGTCGTCTGCGCGGCCAGCGACGACCTGGCGCCGGCGGACCGCAAGCTCTACGCCCTGCGCGACGTCACCGGCACCGTCGAGGCGATCCCCCTGATCGCGTCGTCGATCATGTCCAAGAAGATCGCCGAGGGCACCGGCTCGCTGGTCCTCGACGTCAAGGTCGGCAGTGGCGCGTTCATGAAGGATCTCGATCGCGCCCGCGAGCTCGCGACCACGATGGTCACGCTCGGCCGGGACGCCGGCCTGCGCACCGTCGCCCTGCTCACCGACATGTCCACGCCGCTGGGCCACAGCGCGGGCAATGCCCTCGAGGTGGCCGAGTCGGTGGAGGTGCTCTCCGGCGGCGGTCCCGCGGACGTGGTGGAGCTGACCGTGGCCCTGGCCCGCGAGATGCTCGCCGCCACCGGCAGGGGGGACGTCGACCCGGCTGAGCGGCTGGCCGACGGCTCCGCCATGGACGCCTGGCGCCGGATGATCGCCGCTCAGGGTGGCGATCCCGACGCGACGCTGCCCACGGCGCGCGAGACGCACGTCGTCCCGGCGCCGGCGTCCGGCGTGCTGACCCGGCTCGACGCGCTGGCGGTCGGCACGGCCGCCTGGCGCCTCGGTGCCGGTCGCGCGCGCAAGGAGGACCCCGTGCAGGCCGGCGCGGGCGTGGTCTGGCACGCGCGCCCCGGCGACCAGGTGCGCGCCGGCGAGCCGCTGCTGACGCTGCACACCGACACGCCGGAGCGCTTCGCGCGGGCGGTGACCGCCCTGGAGGGCGGCGTCGAGGTGGCGCCGTCCGCGACGGCCTTCGAGCCGAGTCCACTCGTGCTGGACCGCGTGGCCACCGGATCGGAGCGGTGACCGCCGGGCCGCCGCTGGCCGATCGCGCCGCGGTGGTGCTCGTCTTCTGCTCCGCGGCGGCCGTCCTCGTCGTGGAGCTGGTGGCGCTCCGGTTGCTCGCGCCCTACCTCGGCCTGACCCTCGAGACCAACACCCTGGTCATCGGACTGGCGCTGGCCGCGATCGCCTGCGGGTCGTGGGCGGGTGGCCGGGCGGCCGACCGGGTCGACCCACGGCTCGCGCTCGCCCCGCTGCTGGCGGTCTCGGGCGTCGTCGTCGCGATCACGCCCTCGGCCGTGCGAGCCTCCGCCGAGGTGCTGGACGGCGTCTTCCTGATCACCACGGCCGCCGCGTGCATCGTGGTGCCCGGCGCCGCGCTGTCGGCGATCACGCCGATGGTCACCAAGCTCCGGCTCGCCACCCTGCACGAGACCGGCACGGTCGTCGGCCGCCTCTCCGGTATCGGCACCGCGGGGGCCATCGTCGGCACCGTCGTGACCGGGTTCGTGCTCGTCGCAGCCGTCCCGGTGAGCGCGATCCTCGTGGGGCTGGGCGCGACGCTGGTGGCGGGGTCGGTCGTCGTGGGCTGGCGGGCGCGCCGCTGGCGCTCGATCGCACACCTGACGCTGCTGGTCGGGCTCGGGGGCCTCGCCGCGGTGGTGGCGCCCGGAGGGTGCGACGTCGAGACCCGCTATCACTGCGCCGCGATCGTCTCCGACTCCGAGCGGGAGTCGGGCCGCGTGCTGGTGCTGGACGGGGTCCGCAACTCCTACGTCGACCTGGACGACCCGACGTACCTCGACTTCGAGTACGTGCGGGCGATGGCCGCCGTCGTCGACGTGGCCTGGGACCCGGGCCGACCGCTGGTCGCCTACCACCTCGGCGGTGGCGGTGTGACCCTGCCGCGCTACCTCGCCGAGGAGCGCCCGGGCACCCGTAGCGTCGTCTCCGAGATCGACCCGGGCGTGGTGGAGATCGACACCGAGCGGCTGGGCCTGCGCACCGGCCCCGACCTGGAGGTCCGGGTCGAGGACGGCCGCGAGGGGCTGAGGCGGCTGGAGGGTGACAGTCGCGACCTCGTCGTCGGCGACGCGTTCGGCGGTCGCACCGTGCCGTGGCACCTGACGACCCTCGAGGCGATGGCCGAGGTGCGGCGCGTGCTCCGGCCCGAGGGCGTGTACGTCGCCAACCTGATCGATCGCGGTCCGCTGGACTTCGCCCGGGCCGAGGTCGCGACCCTGCGCTCGGTCTTCGACCACGTCGCGTTGCTCGCCGAGCCGGGCGTCCACGCGGGCACGGACGGCGGCAACATGGTCGTGGTCGGGTCGGACGAGCGGCTCGCCCCGGCCGCCCTCGCGAGGGCCCTGGGGGAGCGTGACCTCACCTGGACGGCGCGGTCGGGGGAGGTGCTCGCGCGGTGGGCCGGGGATGCCGACGTGCTCACCGACGAGCACGCACCCGTGGACCAGCTGCTCACGCTGCGCTGATCCGACCCACCACCGCGCCGCGCGACGCCGGTGGGGAGGATGGTCCCCATGAGCACCACCAGCGAGCTGACCGGCGGCTTCCCCGCCGGAGCCCCCCGAGCCGACCGCCCGAGCCGCGACGCCATCCGCCGCGCGCCGAAGGTGCTCCTGCACGACCATCTGGACGGTGGCCTGCGTCCGCGCACGGTGCTGGAGCTGGCCCGTGAGTGCCGCCACGAGCTGCCCATCGAGGTCACCGGCGACGACGACGCGGACGCGGCGCGCCTGGCCGTCTGGTTCCGCGACGCGGCCGACTCGGGCTCCCTGGAGCGCTACCTCGAGACCTTCGGTCACACGGTCGGCGTCATGCAGTCGGGCCCGGCGCTGGCCCGGGTCGCCCGAGAGTGCGTCGAGGACCTCGCCGGCGACGGCGTCGTCTACGCCGAGGTGCGCTACGCCCCGGAGCTGCTGGTCGAGGGCGGGATGACCCTCGACGAGGTCGTCGCCGCGGTGCAGGAGGGCTTCGACGCGGGCATGGCGGAGGCCGCCGCGCAGGACCGCACCATCGTGGTGCGCCAGCTGCTCACGGCGATGCGGCACCAGGCGCGCTCCCGCGAGATCGCGCAGCTCGCGGTCGGCTGGCGTGACCGCGGCGTCGCGGGCTTCGACATCGCGGGCGCCGAGGCCGGCTACCCGCCGACCCGGCACCTGGATGCGTTCGAGTTCCTGCAGCGGGAGAACGCCCACTTCACCATCCACGCCGGCGAGGCCTTCGGCCTTCCGTCGATCTGGCAGGCGATCCAGTGGTGCGGCGCCGACCGGTTGGGCCACGGCGTCCGGATCGTCGACGACATCACCGTGGGCGAGGACGGGTCCGTCCGGCTGGGCCGGCTGGCGGCCTACGTCCGCGACAGCCGGATGCCGCTGGAGCTCTGCCCGGCGTCGAACCTGCAGACCGGCGCCGCCCTCTCGATCGCGGAGCACCCGATCGGCCTGCTGACCCGCCTGAGGTTCCGCGTCACGGTGAACACCGACAACCGGCTGATGAGCGACACCTCGATGACCTCCGAGATGGACGCGCTGGTCGAGGCGTTCGGCTACGGCCTGGAAGACCTGCGCTGGTTCACCGTCAACGCGATGAAGAGCGCGTTCCTGTCCTTCGAGGAGCGCCTCGCGCTGATCGACGACGTGATCAAGCCGGGCTACGCCGCCCTGCGTGCCCAGCAGGACGGAGCCGCCGGCCGTCCCGCCGGGCAAGGGGGCTAGGAGCGCGACGCCTCGCGGAGCACGAGGAACCACGGCATCGGGAACGAGCCTCCGGTGAGGGCGCCGTCCATGAAGCCGTCGCGGGCCAGCGGGCGTACCTCGCCGCGGGCGGGGTCCCACAGCAGGAGCCGCTCGCGCGCCTCGGCCTCGCTCAGGTCCTCCGTGCCGGCCTCCCGGACGGCGGGCCCCCGGGTGTGGTCGGGCCGGGTGTCGGGCAGCACGAGGAGGAAGTGCCGGGGCACGGTCGGGGTGCCCACGCACAGCAGGGACGGCGCCCCGTTCCGGGCGGAGGTGACGAGCGCCGCCCACCCGGCGCCCCGGCCGCTGCGCACGGTGCGCACCTCCCACGCGCCGCCCGGCTCCGCGCGCAGACGGCGCGCGGCGGCCCAGGGCGGCGTACCCAGCGACCGCGGCCACGGCAGCCCGAGCCCGGGCGCGCGCGGATCCCGGGTCCGCGTGATCTCCCGGTGCGTCATCAGCACCTCGGCCGCCCAGGGCTCCTCACCCTCGAGGCGCTCGGCCTCCCGGGGGTCGGCCAGCATCGACACGGCGAGGGTGCACGAGGCGCCGCAGGTGACGTCGTTGGGCTGCCGACGGCCGCGCAGCAGCCGCAGGTGCGCCGCGCCGGGCCCGGTCACGGTGCGCTCCCCACGGCCTCGACGAGCGCGCGCACGCGCTCATAGCCCTCCTCGTCTGTGACCGGCTCGCAGCCCGCGTCGACGGCGCGGGCGATGACCCTCCGGTCGGTGCGCAGCAGGGTGACCCCGCGCTCGATCAGGAGCAGCACGGGCTTGCGCCGTTCGCGCAGGTCTCGCACCAGGCGACGCCACGCGGTGATCACCGGGTGTCGTCGTACGCAGTACGCCGCGCCGAGCAGCCCGCGCTCGCGACAGGCCGGCAGCACCTCGGCGGCGAAGAGCCCCTCCGCGACGACCCACGCGGCGTCGCCGAGATCGACGACGCGGCTGCCGCACCGCCCGTCCTGGGCGAGGTCGTAGATCGGGACCTCGGCGCGACCGTCGCGGCAGAGCCCCTCCAGCGCCTCGACGGCGTCGTCGAGGAGCCACGAGTCGGGGTGGTCCCAGTCCACGGTGCCGCGACGGGGCCCATGGGCGACCAGCGGCAGTCGCGGGTCGCCGGCCGAGACGTAGAAGTCGTCGAGGCGAAGCACCGGCAGGCCCAGCCGCTGGGCGAGCCGGGTCTTGCCGGCGCCCGAGGGTCCGGCGAGGACGATCACGTGGGCGCGCACGGACTCAGCATAGGGTTCTCCGATGGGGCCCGGCAGCGAGGCGAAGCCCGAGCGGCTCCCGCGGAGCGGGAGCACGCTGTGGCCGGCGCTCGGCTACGTCACGGCCGCCGTGTTCGCGTGGGTCGCCCTCTCGGACGGGTTCGAGCCCCTGGACCTCACCGTGCTCGCCGCGTGCGCCCTGCTGGGCGGCGTGGTCTTCGCCGTCCTGCAGCGCCCGGCCGCCACCGTGGACCCGGAGACGCTGCACCTGCGCGGCATGGTCAGCACGATGCACATCCCTCTCGCGGCGGTCGAGCGGGTGAGCGTGGGGCGCGTGCTGGCGGTGTTCGCCGGCGAGCGGCGGTATGTCTCCCCGTCAGTGCAGCGGAGCATGCGGTCCGTGATGGGTCGGACCCCGCGGGATCGCAAGCAGCCCGCGGATCGCCCGGTCGTCTCCGAGGCGGAGCTCGTCGAGGAGCGGCTGCGCCGCCTCGCCGAGGAGGCGCGCGCCCGGGCCGGTGTCGGGCTGCTCAGCGACGACCAGCGGACGCTCGCCGCCGACGCGTTCCGCACCTGGTCCGGGCCGGTCATCGCGCTCATAGCGCTCCCGGCCGCGGTTCTGGTCGTGCTCCTGGTCGTCCTGGCCTGAACCCGGTCGGGGCCGTGCAGGAGCCGTGCCGCTTCTCAGAGCCCGGCGGCCGCCCGGATGTCCGCGCGCAGGGCGTCGAGCCGCCCGACCGCGGCGATCCGTGCGGCGTCGACGCCACCCTCGGGGTCGACCGGGATGACGACCTCGAGGTAGCACTTCACCTTGGGCTCGGTCCCGCTCGGCCGCACCACCACGCGGGCGCCGTCCGCGAGGCGGTAGCGCAGGCCGTCGGTCGGCGGCAGGCCGTCGCCGCCCGCGGCGAGATCGTCGACGTGCTCCACCTCGAGCCCGCCCAGAGCGTCCGGCGGCCGGTGCCGCAGCCGGGTCATGGCCTCCTCGATCTGGTCGGGACGCTCCACGCGCACCGAGAGCTGGTCGGTCGCGTGCAGCCCGTGCTCGGTGGCGATGGCGTCGAGCCGGCCGAGGAGATCGGTGCCCTCCGCCTTGGCCCGCGCCGCCGTCTCGCAGAGCAGCAGGAGTGCGGAGACGCCGTCCTTGTCGCGCACGTGGGCGGGGTCCACGCAGTAGCCGAGGGCCTCCTCGTAGCCGAAGGCGAGCCCCTCGATGCGGCCGAGCCACTTGAAGCCGGTCAGCGTCTCGGCGTAGGGCTGACCCGCCGCAGCGGCCATCCGGCCCAGCAGGCTCGAGGAGACGATGGAGGTGGCCAGCACGCCCGTGCGCCCCCGCGCCAGCAGGTGGGAGGCCAGGAGCGCACCCACCTCGTCGCCGCGCAGCACCCGCCAACCCTGGTCCGTGGGGACCGCCGCGGCACAGCGGTCGGCGTCCGGATCGTTGGCCACCACGAGATCGGCGTGGTGCCGCTCGGCCAGCGCGATCGCCCGGTCCAGGGCGCCGGGCTCCTCGGGGTTCGGGAAGGCGACCGTGGGGAAGTCCGGGTCGGGCTCCTCCTGCTCCGGCACCACGACCGGGGCCGCGAAGCCGGCGGCCTCGAGCACCGCCGCGACCGGTTCGGCGCCGACGCCGTGCAGGGGGGTGTACACCACGCGCAGGTCCCGGGGCCCGTCCTCGGCGAGCCCGGCGACCGCGTCGAGGTAGCGGTCCACGACCGCCTCGTCCAGCACGGTCCCGTCCTCCCCCGTGCGCGGCTCGTCGAGCGGGCCCACGGCCGCGATCCGCTCGGCGATCTCCGCGTCGGCCGGCGGGGCGATCTGACATCCGTCCCCGAGGTAGACCTTGTAGCCGTTGTCCTGCGACGGGTTGTGGCTGGCGGTCACCATCACGCCCGCCACGCAGCCGAGCTCGCGGATCGCGAACGCCAGCACGGGCGTGGGCAGGGCTCGTGGCAGCACCAGCGCCTCGAAGCCCGCCCCAGTCATCACCCGGGCGGTGTCCGCGGCGAACGTCGCGGAGCCGTGCCGAGCGTCGTACCCGATCACGACGCGGCCGCGCCCGGCTCCTCGGACGGCCCGGTGGAGAAGGTACGCCGCCAGACCCGCGGCGGTGCGCCGCACGACGAGGCGGTTCATCCGGTGGGGTCCGGCCCCGATCGCGCCGCGCAGGCCGGCCGTGCCGAACGTCAGCGGACCGGAGAACCGGTCGGCGAGACCGGCCAGCGCGGCCTCGTCGCCGCCCTCGGCGGCGGGCACGAGCTCCCCGAGCTCCGACCGGGTCTCGGGGTCGGGGTCGGCGGCCATCCAGGCCCGCGCCTGCGCGAACAGGTCGGGTTCGGGGCCTCGGGCGTCGGGGGCCGGCGGAGTCATGCGCGGAACCGTAGCGCGGGGTCCGGGCGGGGCCGCCCCGTGCGGCCGTGTGCGGCCGCGGTCCCTCAGATGCGGGGAACCACGCGGGAGAGCAGGGAGCCCATCCGCTCGGCCGAGGCGCGGCCGGCCTCGATGACCTCGGCGTGGTCGAGCGGCTGCCCGCCGATGCCCGCGGCGAGGTTGGTCACGAGGCTGATGCCGAGGACCTCCATCCCCGCCTCGCGGGCGGCGATCGCCTCCAGGGTCGTGCTCATGCCGACCAGCTCACCGCCGAGGACCCGGACCATCCGCACCTCCGCCGGCGTCTCGTAGTGGGGGCCCGGGAACTGCACGTAGACGGCTTCGTCGAGGTCCGGCTGGACCGACCGGCACAGCTCGCGCAGCCGCGTGGCGTAGAGGTCGGTCAGGTCGACGAACCGCGCCCCCGACAGCGGCGAGCGACCGGTCAGGTTGATGTGGTCGGAGATCAGCACGGGCGTGCCGGGCGTCCAGCCCGCGCGCAGTCCGCCGCAGCCGTTGGTGAGCACGATCGCCCGGCAGCCGGCCGCGGCCGCCGTCCGCACCCCGTGGACCACGGCGTCGACACCGCGGCCCTCGTAGTAGTGCGTCCGGCTGCCGAAGACCAGCAGCTGGCTCTCCCCGGCGCGGACGCTGCGGACCCGGCCCGCGTGACCGGCCACCGCCGGGGCCGCGAATCCCGGCAGCTCCGTCACCTCGAGCTCGGCGGTCACCTCGCCCAGGGCGTCCGCCGCGGGGAGCCACCCGGAGCCGAGGACGAGGGCCACGTCGTGCCGCCCCACACCGGTCAGCTCGGCCAGCCGCTCCGCGGCCACCGCGGCCCGGTCGTACGCGGTCTGGTCCGGCGTGGCTGCGTCCATTCCGGGCACCCTAGTGCGCCGCCGTGCTCACCTGCACGGATGACCCCGACCTGGCTGGCCGCCGGATCGCCGACCTCCTAGGGTGGGGTTGTGACCACGCACTTCGATGTCCTCGTCCTCGGCGCCGGCCCCGGCGGCTACGTCGCCGCCATCCGCGCCTCGCAGCTCGGCCTGACCGCCGCGGTGGTCGAGGAGAAGTACTGGGGCGGGGTGTGTCTCAACATCGGCTGCATTCCCTCCAAGTCGTTGCTCTTCAACGCCCATCTGGCGCACACCCTCACCAAGGAGAAGAAGACCTACGGGATCGAGGGCGACGCCACGATGGCGTACGGCCCCACCCACGCGCGCAGCCGCAAGGTGGCCGACGCCAGCGCCAAGGGCGTGCACTACCTGATGAAGAAGAACAAGATCACCGAGATCGATGGTGTGGGCCAGCTCACCGGTGAGCAGGGCGGCACGCAGGGCATCGACGTGACCGATGCGGACGGCAAGACGTCCTCCTACACCTGCGACAAGCTGGTGATCGCCACCGGCGCGCAGACCCGGCTGGTCCCGGGGACCGAGCTCTCGGAGCGCGTGGTGACCTACGAGGAGCAGATCCTCACCGACGAGCTGCCCGGCTCGATCGTGATCGCCGGCTCCGGCGCGATCGGGGTCGAGTTCGCCTACGTGATGTCGAGCTTCGGCGTCGACGTCACGATCGTGGAGTTCCTGGACCGGATGGTGCCCACCGAGGACGCCGAGGTCTCCAAGGAGCTCGCGAAGGCGTACAAGAAGCTCGGCGTGAAGGTGATGCTCTCCACCAAGGTGGAGAAGATCGACGACTCCGGGGAGAAGGTGAAGGTCACCGTCAGCAAGGACGGTGAGGAGCAGGTGCTGGAGACCGACAAGGTGCTCCAGGCGATCGGCTTCGCCCCCCGCGTGGAGGGCTTCGGCCTCGAGAAGGTCGGCGTCGAGATGACCGAGGGCGGCGCCATCGCCATCGACGACTGGTGCCGCACCACCGTGGACGGCGTGTACGCGATCGGCGACGTCACCGCCAAGCTGATGCTCGCGCACACGGCGGAGTCGATGGGTGTCGTCGCCGCCGAGACGATGGCCGGCGCGGAGACCATGCCCGTGGAGTACGACTTCGTCCCGCGAGCCACCTTCTGCCAGCCCCAGATCGCCTCGTTCGGCTACTCCGAGGAGCAGGCGAAGGAGCGCGGCTACGACGTCAAGACCGCCTCGTTCCCCTTCTCCGCCAACGGCAAGGCGCGTGGCATGGCCGAGACCGCGGGCTTCGCCAAGATCGTGGCCGACGCCGAGCACAACGAGATCCTCGGCGCCCACCTGATCGGCCCGGAGGTCACCGAGCTGCTGCCCGCGCTGACGCTGGCGCAGAAGTGGGACCTCACCGCCGACGAGGTCGCCCGCAACGTCTTCGCCCACCCGACCCTGTCCGAGGCCATGAAGGAGGCCATCGAGGGAATCGCCGGGCACATGATCAACCTCTGAGGCGCGGCATGGACGCCAACGCGCCGAAGGTCGTGATCCTCGGGGGCGGTCCGGGCGGGTACGAGGCCGCGCTGGTCGCCCGCCAGCTGGGCGCCGAGGTCACCGTCGTGGACCGGGACGGGCCCGGTGGCTCGGCGGTGCTCACCGACTGCGTCCCCAGCAAGACGCTGATCGCCACCGCCGAGGTGATGACGGAGGTCGAGGCCTCCGCGGAGCTCGGCGTCGAGACGGCCGATCACCATGGAGACCTGGCCACGCACGTGCGGGCCGACCTCGGCCGGGTCAACGAGCGCGTGCGGCGGCTGGCGGAGGATCAGTCCGTCGACATCGGGCAGCGGCTGGACCGCGAGGGCGTCCGCGTGCTCCGCGGCCGCGGTCGCCTCGACGGCCCGCAGCGGGTCGAGGCGACCCTGCTGGACGGCGGCACCGAGGTGCTCGACGGGGACGCCGTGCTCGTCGCGACCGGCGCCGCCCCGCGGGTGCTGCCGTCCGCACAGCCCGACGGCGAGCGCATCCTCACCTGGGAGCAGGTCTACACGCTCGAGGAGGTGCCCGAGCACCTCATCGTGGTGGGCTCGGGGGTCACGGGCGCGGAGTTCGCCTCCGGCTATCTCGCGCTCGGCGTGGACGTCACGCTCGTCAGCTCCCGGGACCGCGTGCTGCCCGGGGAGGATGCCGACGCCTCGCGGGTGCTGGAGGAGGTCTCCAAGCGGCGGGGGATGAACGTGCTCTCGCGCTCACGGATGGAGTCGGTCACGCGCGACGGCGACACCGTCACCGTGACGCTCACCGACGGGCGCACCGTCCAGGGGTCGCACTGCCTGCTCGCGCTCGGGTCCATCCCGAACACCGCCGACCTCGGCCTGGAGGAGACCGGCGTCCGGCTCGACGACCGCGGCTTCATCGAGGTCGACCGCGTCTCGCGGAGCACCGCGCGCGGCGTGTATGCGGCCGGCGACTGCACCGGGGTGATGATGCTCGCCTCGGTGGCCGCCATGCAGGGCCGGATCGCCATGTGGCACTTCCTGGGCGACACGGTGCACCCCCTCGACCTGGGCACGGTCTGCGCCAACGTCTTCACCGCCCCCGAGATCGCCACTGTCGGTTGGACCCAGCAACAGCTCGACGACGGCACGGTCGACGCCGACGAGATCCAGTTGCCGCTGTCCGGCAACCCGCGGGCGAAGATGCAGGGCGTGCGGGACGGGTTCGTCAAGCTCTTCTGCCGGCCCGGGACCGGGATCGTCACCGGCGGCGTGGTCGTGGGCCCCCGGGCGTCCGAGCTCATCCACCCCGTCACGCTCGCGGTGGCGCACTCCCTGACCGCCGATCAGGTGGCCCAGGTGCTCACGGTCTATCCGTCGCTGAGCGGCTCGATCGCCGAGGCGGCGCGCCGGCTGCACCGGGTGCACGAGGCGTAGGGCGACCCGCGGGCCGACCCGGGTCAGTACGCGCCGCGGTGTCCGAGCACGGCCAGCGGCGTGCGGACCAGGATCTCGAGGTCGGTCCACACCGACCAGTTGTCGACGTAGTCGAGGTCCAATCGGACGCTCTCCTCCCAGCCGAGGTCGGAGCGCCCCGAGACCTGCCACGCGCCGGTCAGCCCCGGCTTGACGCGCAGCCGCCGCTTCACGAGCTCGTCGTACTCTGCGACCTCCGCGGGCAGGGGCGGCCGCGGTCCGATCAGCGACATGTCGCCGCGCAGCACGTTCACCAGCTGGGGCAGCTCGTCGAGGGAGTAGCGGCGCAGGGTTCGGCCGAGTCGCGTGACCCGAGGGTCCTGGCGCACCTTGAACAGCGGCCCGGCGGCCTCGTTCTGCTGACTCAGGTCCGCGACGAGGGCGGGGGCGCCCTGGGTCATGGTGCGCAGCTTGAAGAGCTGGAAGGTGCGGCCGTCCAGGCCCACACGGGTCTGCCGGAAGAGGCCCGGCCCGGGGGACTGCACCCGGATGGCCACGACGAGGAACGCCAGCATCGGCGCGGCGAGCACCAGCATCAGCGCCGCGAGTCCGCGCTCCCACACCGACTTGAGCACCCGGCGGCGCCAGCCGCCGAGGTCGGCGCGGCGCACGTGCAGCAGCGGCACACCCTGACGGCTGTGGACGCGGGCGCGACCGGGCGCGACGTCGAGCAGCCCCGGGCCGACGAACAGCTCCGCGCCGTGCCGCTCCAGGTCCCAGGCCAGGCGACGCATCCGGTCGCGGTGCAGGTGGCGGCACGGGAGGACCACCACGGTGTCGGCCTCGAGGGCCTCCACCGCATCGCACACCGTGTCCACGCCCTGCGTGGTCGGGACCTCGAAGCGCGCCTTCTTGCCCACCTGGTGCAGGACCACGCCGACGACGTCGGACCGCTGTCCCCGGGAGCGGCCGAACTCCTCGACCAGCTCGCTCACCTCGCGCCGGTGGCCGAGCACCACGACGCGACGACCGTGGGTCGTGGCTCCGCGGGCGGCGCGGATGACGGCGCGCGCCAGCACCGAGCCGAGGCTGGTGACGACGGCCAGCACGAGCAGCCCGCGCGGGTCGACCTCCACGCCGGCGAGTGCGGCCGCCGCGAGCGCGGCCACCAGGAGCGGAGGTCCGAGCAGCAGCGCGTGACGGCAGCTGCTGGCCGCATCGGCCGCGTGTCGCGGCCCGTAGCCGTGGGTCATCCAGACCAGGAGCACCCAGGCCAGCGCGACGAACAGGGGGGCCAGGAAGGGATCCACCTGCGGCAGGCGCTCCCAGGGCACCGGCGTCGCGGTTCCGCTTCGCCTGCGCCTGCGCCTGGCCGGCCGCCCAGGCGCCCACCAGCGCCGCGCCGACGTCGCCGAGCACCACGGGCAGGGGCGAACGACCGATCGCGCGCAGCGTCGCGAGCAGGCGGCCGGGCGCCCGCATCGGGGTGGGCGGGGCCGGGCTGGACGGGGCCGGGCTGGACGGGGCCGGGCTGGACGGGGCCGGTCGGGACGGGGCCGGCGTCCGCGCGGTGTGCGCGCGGAGGGCGGTGTCGGGCGTGGCGAGGCCGGAGCGCTCGGGCGCGAGGGTCATCGCGACGTCCGCGGGCGGCGGGGACGGGGCATGCGCTCGATCAGCGCGCCGAAGCGGTCGGCCACGGCCGACGGATCGCCGGCCTCCTGCGGATGCCGTCCGCGGAGGACGGCCGCCTGCACGGCGAGCTCGAAGCCCATCTGGGAGTCGGCGCGCACCACCATGCCCGCCCTCGCGACGACGCTGGCGAAGCGCAGCTGGTGCTCGTCGACGTGCTCGCCGAACGCCGGGTCGCGGGGGACCACGATCGGTCGGTGGCCGGCGTCGCGGGCTTCCATGATCAGGCCGGGGCCGCCGTGCGTGACCACGCAGTCGGCCCGGCTCAGGAGGTCCGCCAGCTCGGTGGAGCCGAGCATCACGGTGCCGTCGACGCCGCTGGGCGGGAGCGCCGGCATCGAGGTGGCGCCATGCTGGATGAAGCAGGTGCAGGTCCCCATGCTCGCGAGCTCGCTGCCCCAGCGCACGAGGCGGTCGAAGGGGTGGCTGTCGGTGCCCAGGAGCACGGCGACGAGGGGCAGGCGGCCCTGCGGGACGCCGGTCATGGCCACACCGTCCCGAGCAGGACGGACTTCGGGTACAGCGACAGCTGCTCGGGCCACTGCACGAGGAAGAGGTCGCTGACGGGGCGGCACATCCGGCCCGTGAGGGTGCGGCTGTCGATGCGGTCGAACACCTCGAGGTAGATCGTCGAGGCGCCGTAGGCGTGCGCCAGATAGAAGAAGGGGACCGCCACGCCGGCGCCGGTCGAGACGACGACGTCCGGCCGGAAGTCCGAGAGCAGCCGGCGCGCCAGCACCGTGTTGCGCAGCAGGTTCGGGACGTTCCGGGTGGTGGGGTGGTGCGCCCAGGTGACGTCCTCGCCCCTCAGCTTGCTCCGCGCGTCCGGCGTGTCGAAGGTGACCCAGTGTCGCTCGTGGGCGGACCACCAGTGCTCGAGCTGCATGAGCTGCGCCAGGTGTCCCCCGGAGGAGGTCGCGAACAGCACGCGCATCGCTACCTCCACACTCCTGGTGCTCCTCGTCGCACGGCTGGCCCCATCCACGTCTTCCTCACGGTAGTGAGGACCGGCGGGGGGTGCATGCCGCAAATGAGGCATCCGAACCGGCTGACCCACCAGGGGTCAGGCGATCGGGTCAACGCTGGGCCGGGACCTCCGGGGTCCACTCGGCGCGGCTCGCCAGACCCACGGCCGCGAGCTGCGAGGAGACCTGCAGCTTGTGGAGGATCGACTTCACCTGCGTGCGCACCGTCGCCTCGGAGACCACCCCGTGGCGGGCGATGTCGCGCACCTGACGGCCCCGCATCAGGCCGGCGAGCACCTCCTGCTCCCGGGGCGTCAGCGTCTCCAGGAGCGCACGCTCGCGCCGGTGACGGATCTGCTCCGCGCGCCAGGCCTCCAGCAGCCGCTCGCGCTCCTGCGGCGAGATGATCGGCAGGCCGTTGGCGAGCCGCCGGAGCGTGGCGATGATGTCGCCCAGCGGCAGCGACTTGGACAGCACGCGGCGCGCCCCGAGGTCCAGGCACTTGCCCCAGCGCGCCTCGCTGGTCTCCGCCGTGATGACGACCACCGAGGTGCCAGCCTGGTCGATCGGCCCGATCAGCCGCGTGGCGTCACCGTGCGCGCCGAGGTCCAGGTCGAGCAGGACGACCCCCGGCGCCGGGTCCAGGCACAGACGGACGAGCTGGGAGGTGGTCAGCACCTGGTCGGGCAGCTGCACGCGGACCACCTCGCACCCGTGGGCGCGCAGGATCACCTCGAGCGCCTGGGCGAAGAGTGTGTGGTCGTCGACCAGCACCACGCGGGTGGGGATGTCCTCACGTTGCGACGGCGCCATGGTCCACCCCCTCGGCGTGCGCGACGAGTGTCAGGACGAAGCAGGTGCCGGTCTGCGTGGGCTCCTGGTGCAGGGAGCCGCCCATCTCCTCGGTCAGGCGCCGCGCGAGGTGCAGCCCCACGCCGCTTCCCTCGGAGTCCCGTCCGCGGACTCCGCGCTCGAAGAGCCGGTCCGCGACCTCGGGTGAGACGCCCGGTCCGGTGTCCCGCACCCGGACGACCACCTTGTCCTGACGGTGCCGGGCGCTGACTCGCACCCATGCGCCCGGCGCGTGGACCTGCGCGTTCACCAGCAGGATGTCGACGACCTCGCGCAGCATGTCGCCGTCGGCCTCGACGTCGAGCTGGGCGGGTTCCCAGCGGACGACCTGGCCCAGGGCCCGCTGCTTGCCCACCACGCGGCCGAGCACCCCGTCGAGCGCGACCCGCTCCACCCTGCCGCGCTCGAAGGACTCGGTGAGCCGACGCAACCGGGCCGTCTCGTCCACGAGGAGCTCGCACAGCGCCTCGCGCCGCGCCGCGGGGATGTCCGCGTGCTCCTGGGCCAGCACCTCCGAGGCGGAGGCCACGCCGGCCGCGGTGGCGCGCAGCTCGTGCATCCGGTCCTGGTTGTGCTCGCTGGCGGCCTCGCCCCGCCTGGCCCTCAGCGCCAGGGAGCGCAGGCTGCGCTGCCGAGAGCGGTCCAGCTCGCGCAGGTGGCGCCAGCTGACCACCCCGGCGGCGGTGGCCACCGCCAGCCCGGCTGCCGCCGTCCAGCCCGCGGCGCGATCCGGGACGGCGCCGAGCTGACCGCCGGCGACCACGCCCGACGCCGCGCCGAGGGCGAAGGTGATGGCCAGGCTCCAGCGCATCTGCCGCGGCAGCCGCCCGGTGAGCAGGCCGAGGCCGCCGAGGCCGGCCAGGCCGAGGACACCGAGCGCGAGCACCGTCGCGCCGGTCGCGCCCGGCGCAGGGACCAGCGCCGTCGGCACGAGCGCGCGGAGCAGGCCGCCGATCGCCGTCGTCGTCACGCCCACGGCGAGCGGGTCGCGACCGGGCCACGGCAGGGCCCTCGCCCCCAGGGCACATCCGGCAGCGGCCGCGAGCACGGCGAGGTCGACCAGGGTCGGGGTCGGCAGCGCCTGCGGAAGGTTGACCCGGGCGAGGGCCAGGACCGCACCGCTGGCGCCGTACAGCCCGAGCGTCACCAGCCCGGCACTGGCCCACGCCAGACCGCCCCCGCCGTCCAGGCGCCACGCCAGGTAGGCGGTGAGGCCCGTCACGGTCACCACGAGGGAGACCGTCAGCCAGGCGAGGACCAGCACCGTCCGGTCGTCGGAGGGCCGGCTCGGGTGCAGCACCACGAGGGCGAGGAGGGCGAGGGCCGGGACCAGCGCTCCCGCGGCTGCGCGGGAGCGGCCCCACCGGTGGCCGTGGGGCCGGGAGAGAGCGGCGGCCCCCGGGGCGGGCGGCCCCGACGCGGCGATGAGGGACGGACGGGTCTCCGACGGTCCGCGGGCGTGCGGCGTCTCCTCGGGCGGCGGCTCGCCCCCCGCGGATCGCGGCCGCTTCCGGTCTCGGCGCGTGCGGGCATCCAGAGCCACGCCTTCCCCGAGGGCAGCAAGCCCTTCCGGGGACAGACGCCCCTGTTCCGTCATACCAAGTGACGATAGGCCGTTCGAACCAGATGCTCAGGAAAACCCCCGTATCGTTCCCTTCGCCCCCGTGCGGAGGGTCCTCGACGACCGGCGTCCCCAATATGGGGGGCTTGCAGCGCTTTCACTCCCCCGACGGCTCCGTGCCACCGAGGATGGTCGCGACCCATGGAGGAGGACGGATGCAGGACACGGACGACAGGACGGTCGGGCGCTTCGCCGACCGTGGCGGGGGGCGCCTTCGTAGGCCACGACGTGGTCGCCGGCTCACGGCGGCCGCGGTGCTGCTGTGCCTGGGCCTGACGACGGTCGGGGCCCTGCTGGGCCTGGTGTGGTCGACCCAGCGCGGCGGGGAGGTGCGCACTGCCGACGTGGTGGTATTGCTGCGCCCCCTGGAGGGCAACGCCTTCAATCCCTCGACCACGGGCACCGATCTGCTGAACATGGAGACGGAGGCCCAACTGGTCTCCTCCAGCGTCGTGACCGCTCTCGCCGCCGACCGCTTAGGGACGCCCGACCAAGCGGCTGAGCTCCGCGACGGGCTCGACGTCGCCGTGCCGCCGAACACCCAGCTGGTGGCGATCACCACCGAGGGGTCGGACGCCCAGGAGGCGGTCGATCGCGCCGAGGCGCTCGCCGAGACCTTCCTGGCCTTCCGGAGCGACCGCGCCGAGTCCGACATCTTCGACCGCAGCGCCCGGCTGCGGGAGGAGATCCGCACGCGCGAGGCGCTGCGGCGACAGATCGTGTCCGACCTGGGTGAGGTGGAAGAGGATTCGGCCCAAGGCGTCATCCGGCGCCAGCGGATCAGCGAGCTCACGACGCAGCTGGGGGAGTTTCGCCTGCAGCTGGCGGAGTTCGAGGCTGCCTCCAAGGACCCGGGCCAGGTCGTGACCACCGCCGCGGCCGCGGGTCGCGGCCCCTTGGGCCAGCCTGGGGTCCTGCCGCTGCTCGGAGGACTCCTGGGGCTGGGCGCCGCGCTGCTCCTGCTCGGTGGCCGTCGCCGCCTCGATGAGCGCGTCCACGGTCCCGAGGACCTGGCCGACGGCGGCATCCCGGTGCTGGGGCGGCTGCCCTGGCAGGCCGACGAGCGCCCTCGCGCCATCGGCGAGGTGCGGGCCGCCATCCTCGCGGCGGAGCCCGCGCGGCCCTTCGTGCTCGGGGTGGCCGCCGTATCCGCCCCCAACCAGGGCCACGCCGTCACGATGACGTCCGATCTGGCTGGCGAGCTGAGCCTCTCCCTGCGTCGGGCGGGCATGGTGGTGGCCGTCCTCGACCTCGCGACCAGCCCGGGGCCGGCGAGGAGCGTTGACGAGGCCCAGGCTGGCCACGAAGGGGCCCAGCTAGCGCTGTCGGTGCTGCTCGACGCCGTGCAGGACGTGCCGGGCGTGCTGGCTCGTCGCCGTGCCGCGGGGCTCCCGCTGGCCGTCGTGAACGACCTCGGTGACGGGGGGCTCTCCGACCGTGCCTCCTCGCCCGAGATGGGCTCGGTGCTCGACGCCATGCGGCGTGTGGCCGACGCGGTTGTCCTGGACATCGGGTCCCTGGACGAGACCAGCGCCCAGTCGCTGGTCGGCGCTGTCGACGGGGTCGTCTTGACGCTCACGGAGGGAACCTCGACCTTCCGCGAGCTGGAGACCTCGTTGGAGCGACTGCCCAGGTGGGGCGGCCGCCTGAGCGGTCTCGTCCTCGCCGGCGTCGAGCCTGCCCGCCGAGGCAGGTCGTCCGCCGGCTCAGCACGCAAGGGTGCACCGAGTGCGGAGACCGCGCATGCGGCCGATGCTTCGCCCCGCCGGTCCACCAAGGGGGAGGTCACCGCGCGACCGACGTGGTCGCCGCAGGAGCCGCGGTGACCGGCGGGTCCTCCTCCCGCCACCTCGGGCATGTCGCCCGGGGGGGCGCCATCGGTCTCGTCGGCAGCATCGCGAACGCCGTCGCGGGACTGGCACTCGTCGTCCTGATCGCCCGCGAGTTCGAGCCGGACGATGCCGGCCGCTTCTTCGCGGCCAGCTCCGTCGTCCTGCTGCTCGCGGCCGTCTCCAGCCTTGGCACCAGCACCGGCCTCGCTCGCTTCTTGCTCCGCTTCGAGGCCGAGGGGCGGCACGGGGACGTCCGGCGGGTTCTCGGGCTCGCCGCGGTGCCGGTAGTCTTTCTCTCGCTGGTGCTCTGCGCCGCGCTGCTGTTGCTCGCCGGGCCCCTGGCAGACGTCCTGGGCTGGACCGACGGGGGGTTGCTCGTCCAGGCCCTGGCCTTGGCGCTGCCCTTTGCCGTGGTCACCGAGCTCGCGCTCGCGGGCACCCGCGCCCTCGGCCGGATGCGCACGACGGCGTTCGTCGACCGCTTCCTGCGCGCCGGGCTCCAAGCCGTGCTGGCCGGCGTCGTCCTCGCGGCAGGGGGCGGCGTGGTGGCTGTGGCCCTGGCGTGGACCGCGGCTTGGATGGTTGCGGCAACGCTGGCCGTGTGGTCGCTGCTCGCCTTCCTGCGGCGGCGTCAGCGGGAGGCGGGCCTGTCGCCGGAGGCCGATGGTCGACCGCCGGCGACGGGCCACGGAAGCCGCTGGCCGACCCTTGCGGCGGAGTTCTGGTCCTACACCCGCTGGCGCGGCGTCGCCGGCATCGCCCAAGTGGCCATCCAGCGGGCCGACGTCATCCTCGTCGCGGCGATTCTCGGACCCGCCGAGGCCGCCGTGTACACCGCCGCCACACGGTTCGTCGTCCTCGGCCAGTTCGTCACCCAGGCGCTGCAGCAGGTGCTCGAGCCGCGGTTCACCTCCATCCTCGTCGAGGGCGACATCGCCGTGCTCCGCGAGGTCTTCCGCACCGGCACCGCGTGGGCGATCGCTCTGGCCTGGCCGATCTACCTGGTCATCGGGTGCGCCCCCGCGGTCTACCTGTCCCTCTTCGGAGAGGGGTACGGCGGCGAGCAGGCCACGCGCGTCGTGCTGCTGATGACCGCGGCCATGCTGGTGGGCGTCGCCGCCGGGGCCGTCGACACGCTGCTGCTGATGGCTGGCCGCAGCGGACTCTCGGTCTCCAACGCCGTGGCCGCCCTGGCTGTCGACGTCGTCGGCTGCCTCCTGCTCCTGCCGGTGCTCGGGATCGTCGGCGCGGCGCTGGCCTGGGGCGCCGCCGTCGTGCTGCGCAACGGCCTGGCCGTCATCCAGGTCCGGCGCGACCTCCGGGTCGTCGCCGGTGGGCCTGCGGTCCGGACCGCCCTCCTCTTGCCCCTGCTGCTCGTCGCCCTCCCCGTCGGACTCACGGCGCGGCTCGCGGACGGCTTCGTGTCGTGGATCCTCTCCGCCGCTGTGGCGTGCCTGCTCTACCTCGCCGGTCTCTACCTCTCTCGCAAGCGGCTACGCCTCGACGTGCTCGTCGCGGCCCTGCTCCGCGCCCTCCCCGGAAGGAACACTCCGCATGATGATCCCCGCACGAGAGGTGACGAGCCGCCTGCGTCGGCGGCTACCGGACCGGGCGGTGCGCTTGCTGCGGCGCCTGGTCGATGGCTGGGGACGAGCCACCGCTGATGCCCGGATGACCCCGTCCGTGCTGGTGATCGGTGCCCAGCGCTCGGGGTCGACCACCCTCTTCCGTCTGCTCTCGGCGCACCCCCAGATGTTGCGGCCGACCACGGTGAAGGGCACGGGTTACTTCGACGACGAGCACCACCGGGGCGCACGCTGGTACCGCTCGCACTTCCCGCTCCGGTGGAGCGCGCGCCGCCGGGAGCGGCGGCTCGGCCTGCCAGCCGGTACGGTGCGCACCTTCGAGATCAGCGGATTCTATCTCGTGCACCCGCTCGCGGCGCAGCGGATCGCGCGCGAGCTGCCGGGGGTGCAGGTCGTCGCCATGCTCCGTGACCCAGCGGAGCGCGCGCACTCCGCCTATCGCCACGAGGCCCACCGTGGCTTCGAGAACCTGTCCTTCGACGCGGCGCTCGCGGGCGAGCCTGGCCGCACCAAGGGTGAGCAGCAGCGACTGGCCGCCGACCCGTCGGCGCGCAGCGACGCGCTGCGGCACCACGCCTACCTGGGCCGCGGACACTACGCCGAGCAGCTACAGCGCTTTGTCGCGGCGCTCGGTGCCGATCGGGTGCACGTCGTCGACGCCGACGACTTCTTCGCTGACCCCGGCGGCGAGCTGCGCGTGCTCGAGCGCGCCCTGGGTCTCGCCGAGTGGACACCCCCCTCGGTGGAGCGCTGGAATCCGGCGCCCGGGGCCCCGCTCGAGCCCGGGCTGCGGGGCCGGATCGAAGCCTACTTCGCCCCGCACGACGAGGCCCTGGCGCGGCTGACGGGTCGCACCCCGTCGTGGCGCCGATCACCGGACCCGGGAACGCCCGAGCTGACCCGCACGGACCTGACCCGGACGGACCTGACCCGGACGGACGAGAGCACGAGCACCCAGGAGGTGTCGCCGTGAGCGACCAGACCCGTGGCCGCGTGAGAGCCATCCCCCGCGGCACCCGCGACCGCGTGCGGCGCGCCCGCTCCCGGGCCCTCCGCTCGGTCCGCCACCGAGGTGGCGCCGGCGTCCGGGCGCTGCGCAACGCGCTGCCCCCGGGGGTACGCCGACCCCTGGCGCGCCGTCTGCTCTGGCACCGTGACCTCGTCGACGTGCCCACGCACCGGATCCTCGTCGGCGGGCAGAACGGCATGTCCGCGGCGGAGATCACGGAGGCGACGGGTCTGGTCACCTTCGCCTCCACGCGGGTGGCCGACGGCCCGCACGCAGACCTCCTGCGACGCGGCGGCCATGGGCCCCTGAGCGACGAGGAGATCCTCTCCTCGGCGTACGGCACTTTCGCCCGCGCGATCGTCGCGGGATGCGGGCAGTACTTCTCGGCCACCGGCGATGCCGGGATCGTCGAGGTCGCCCGGGAGCAGCTGGCGCGCGCGGGCGTGGCGCCGTCCACCGATCGAGCAGGCGGGCGGTTGGCGCGGCCGCCGGGGGGCCCTCCCCGTCCGCACCAGAGCCGCGAGGGGGAGCCGGTGCTGCTCGCCCCGATCCGCGGGTCGCAGCTCTTCCAGGTGGTGGACGGCCACCACCGCGTGGCCGCCGCGGACGTCGCCGGGGAACGGTCCCTGCTCGCCCGCATCCGTCGCACCACCGTCACCACACCGCTGCAGGACATGCTCGACGAGATGTCCTGGATCGGCGGCCTCCGCGAGCTCTACCAGCCCGTGGATGCCCCCGAGCTCGACGGCTGGAGCACCGTGCGTCGGTGCACCGACCGCCTCGGGGCGATGCGCGAGCTGTTGGCGGCCGAGGGCGTGGAGCCGCCAGCCACCTACCTGGATGTGGCCAGCTGTTACGGCTGGTTCGTCGCGTCGATGGCCGAAGCCGGCTATGACGCGCGTGGCGTGGAGCGCGACCCGCTGGGTCCCGCGCTCGGAGAGACGATCTACGGATTGCCCGCGTCCCGCGTGCATGTCGGGGACGCCGTCGAGCACCTGCGCGGCGCGCCCGTGAGCGACGTGGTCTCCTGCTTCAGCCTGCTGCACCACTTCGCGCTCGGCCGGGCGTCCGTCGGTGCCGAGGAGCTGGTGCGGCTGCTGGACCGGGTGACCGGTCGCGTGCTCTTTCTGGACACCGGCCAGGCGCACGAGGAGTGGTTCGAGACCTCGCTGGCCGAGTGGGACACCGCGTACATCGGGAACTTCCTGTCCGAGCACGGCAGCTTCGATCGCGTCCTCGACCTCGGGCCGGACCACGACGCCGTTGCGCCGTTCGAGCGGAACTACGGCCGGCACCTCTTCGCCTGCGTCAAGGACCGCTGAATCATCAAGGACCGCTGAATCATCAAGGACCGTTGAATCCGAGTCCGCTGGCTGGCGCCGGTCAGCGCAGCCGCTGCTCGAGCAGGTCGACGACCATTCCGGTGCGGGAGTCGATATCGGCGCCCCGGGGCCGCTCCCGGTGCACCAGGTAGCGCACCGCGGTGGCCACCAGATAGATCGACCCCACCAGGTCCTCGGAGAGGCCCGTGCCGGCGCCGCGCCGGGCGGCATCGAGCCCCGCGCGAATGCTCTCAGGAGAGGCGCCACGGGCCCTGGTCGTGGCGTTGACGTGCCAGTGCTGGCGGTCCAGGCCCGCGGGAACACCGATCTCGAAGCGTTCCCAGTCCCAGACCTGCCACCGCCGGCGACCCGCGCGCGCGACGTTCCACGGGGTCCAGTCGCCGTGCATGGCCGAGACGGCGCAGCTGGCGTCGCCGCCCAACTCGACCAAGCGCTCCAGGCACGTCGCGGTGCGGGAGCGCTTCTCGGTGTCGGAGAGGCCGGCGAGCAGGTCTCGCTGGCGCCGGGTCCAGGCGAGCTCGTCGAGCGGCGCCGACGCCTCGGCATACCGGTCCGCCAGCTCACGCATGGGCCCCGCGGGCGGTTTCCACTGGTCGGCGGGCCGCTGTGCCGGGCTGGTCTCCAGCGCGCTCATCAGCACGACGAGCATGCCGTTCCACTCGGTCCGGCTCACCAGCCGCGGGACCAGCATCGTCCGCCAGGGCTGGGCTCCGACCTCGGCCAGCGCCGCGGCCTCCGCGTCCACGTCGCGCCGCGAGTCAGCGTCGCCGACCTTGCCGAAGGCCAGGGTGCGGCCGCGTGCGTCGAAGACCTGCAGCACCGGCTTGCGGTTCACCCGCTCGGGTCCGATCCCGAGGCTCCAGCACACCGGTTGGCCGAGCTCCGCGGAGAGGTGCTCGTCGAGCGAGCCCTCGGCCGAGCCGTGCACGCGCACGCGGTGACTGAACGCGGCGCCCCGCGTGGTGCGCGTCGCCGCGGCCGCGGCCAGGCGCGCCGACGTGGTTCGAAGCGATGCAGCGGCGCTGAACCGGCGCAGGGCCCGGGAGGCCGCCCGCGGGCTGGCCAGGGGGACGAGCTGTTGCGGCGCACGGATCCCCGGCACGAGCGCCCACTCGGCCAGGCAGGCCCGGTCACGCGTGCGAGCAGGCCCCAGCGAGACGCGGGCCCCCGGCCACAGGCTCGCCATCGTGTCGGCCAGCTCCCGCGCCGGCAACGGCATCGAGTGCAGGACCGCCGCCTGCGGGTCATCCATGGGGTCTCCTCAGTGGTGGAGGACTCCCGCGTCACCAGCGCGGGAACCGGGGCGACCCTCGGATGGCACGCGTGAAGTCCTCTCGCTTGACGGCCTTTCTGAGGGTCCAGTCGGCGATGCTGTTCAGGGGGGTGTCGAAGTAGCTGTAGGCGACCCCGCCCCGTCTGCGCAGGCTACGGTATGTCCTCTGGATCCAGCCGGGGTATCGCCGGGTCGCCGCGTCGGCGTAGCCGGTCTCGGCGAGGCCCCAGGCCACACCGCGCCGCTGCGCGAACCGGCTGATCTTCGCGAAGTACGACGTGGTGAGGTTGGTTCCCGTGGTGTTGCGGTGGCCGTCCCTCACCACGCCGTACTCGTTGTAGACGTCGAAGCCCACGACGTCCACGGCACCGCGCGGAAAGATCCGCTCGAGGCGGAACCGCCGGGCTCCGTAGAACTGGTGCCATCCCGTCAGCACGACCGTGAAGGCGACATTGGGCGCCGTCCTCCGGACCGTCGGAATCAGCCGCTGTTGCATGCGCTTCCAGGTTAGGATGTCGCCGTCGTGCTCGGGCTCATGGTGGAAGGCGATCCACACGGGGCCGGGTAGGCGTCGGAGACGACGTGCGAGGTCCCGGGCCCAGCTCGCACCCCATGGACTGTTCATCGCCTCCCAGGAGACCGGGAGCTTGAAGCTGATCCAGGGCAGTCGACCGGCCCGGAGGTCAGCGCGAGCGGTCGACACGGCCGAGTCGATCTGGTCGGCGCGCCAATAGGTACGCCGGACTCCGAGGCGACGGCCGATGCGGCGCTCGAGACAGGCGGGGCTCGTGTTGGCGCCGTGGGCTGCGCCGAGGAGCGCGCCACACTGCGGGACCCCGCGACCGCTGAGCCTGCAGCCGTTGCTCAGCCGCTTGTCCGCCGACTTCCGATCGGTCATGGTCGGCGCCGTCGCGCGGGGCGGGATGGTGGGGGCGGCCGCTGTCCGAGCGTCGGGCGCCCGAGCGTCGGGGCTCGGACTCTGTTGGCTCTCCGGGGCCGTCAGCGGCCATGGCAGCGAAACTGTGATCGCCAGGCCCAGGAGGAGGAAGGCTCCCCGCCGGCGGTGCGGCGAGCGGCGAGCCATACCGCCCCTCGGGGATCTGGCGGAAGGGAGCCGTCCACCGGTTCCCGTTTCCGCTGGCGAGGGCGGTGGTCGCGGGCGTCTCGGCATATTCACAGGTCCAGACCGCGGGTTCAGATGCCTCGGCCCCGCCGGTTCGCCAGGTCGAGCAGCCGATCCGCCGACACGAGGTGCAGGGCGACGGCGGCGGCGAGCCAGGCGCGAGGCTCACGAGGCGACGTGCGTGCGGCGCGTGCGCCGCCGGCCAGTGCGCCCCGCTGTCCCGATGCCGCCAGCGCAAAGGCACGTTGGCCGAGGACCCGGGCGTGTGCGCGCCGGTCGGCTCGAAAGGCCGGGTGCTTGGCGATCATGTAGTCAAGCGCATCGATGATGGTCTGCCACTGGCGCGAGAACTGGGAGCTGCCCCAGCGCACGTGGACCAGTGGCCGCTCGGCGACGGCGATCCGTCCGGCCTCGGCTGCGCGCAGGATCCAGTCATAGTCCTCCCCGTAGCTGCCCGGGATCTCCTCGTCCACCAGGCCGATCGGTCCGAGCAGAGCCTCGCGGCGCACCAGAACGCTCGAAGGGTGAGCCTCCATGACGCGTCGGCGCACCAGGCGCTCGAGAGCCACGTCCTCCGGCGACGGCACCCGGCGGACGCTGTGGTCGTTGTACTCCACGACGATGCCGCTCACGCAGGTCAGCGCGTCCGGTTGCGCGTCGAGGACCCGCATCTGGGCAGTGAGCTTGTCGGACTCCCAGAAGTCGTCGTCGTCGCAGAAGGCGACCACGGGCGCGCCGCCGGCGAGGATGCCGGTGTTGCGCGCACCGGCGAGGCCACCCGCGCGCTGGTTCGTGTGCACCTCGATCGTGCGCCCCGCACGCCCCTCGGCAAGCGCGCTCACGCGTGGGTCGGGCTCACACCGGTCGTACACGACGTGGCAGTGGACCTTGCCGGCGTAGTCCTGGCCGACCACCGCGGCCACCGCCTGCCGCAGCATCTCCGGTCGGTTGCGGGTGGCGACCACGACATCCACGCCCGGGGCGTCCCCGGGGAGCGTCATGGAACGTGCGTCGGGGAAGCCGCTGACACCGGGGCGGGGCGAGGTGCTCGGACTCATGAGCTCCTCCGATGACGTGGCAGCAGGCGGCGGGCCAGACGACCAGCCCCCATGCTCTTCAGGGGGATCATCTCAGGTCCGCCTGCGCCAGGGGCGGGAAACTCCTCGCCGCCGCGTCAGCAGCGCCGCTAGAAGCAGGCCCAGTCCGAGGCCCGAGGCGATCGGGACGGCGATCTCCGGCGGGTGGCGTACGGCGGGGTCGGCCGTGATCACCTCACCGGGGGAGATCGGGTTTGATGAGATCGACGCCACCGCGGCCCCGATGAACCGGTCGGCGGGGAGCGTCGAGTCGCGCAGTGCCGCACCGGTGGGTCCGATCCCGTCGGCGGAGCGCAGGCGCCGGGCGAGCCGCTGGAAGCGCTCCAGCTGGCCGACCCGTTCCCTGGACAGCTGCCGGCGCCGCAGCTGGGACCAGGCGGTGACTGCCTCTCGGCTGGCTGCCTGGACCTCGTCCGGGTCGCTACCGGTCACCGTGATCTTCAGGACGCGGGTGCTCGGCTCGGCCGTCACCTGGAGCGGCCCGTCCCGGGTCATGGTGTCCTGGCCGAGGAGTCGGACGGGGGCAGCGCGCGTCAGCGCCGCCTCGGTGTCCACGGTCATCGTGCCAGGGCCGTCACCGGGGCCGGGCTCGCTCGCGGTGCCCGGGAGGCTGTCCGGCAGCGGGAGCAGCAGGACCTGTGTCGTGGCGCTCCACTCGGGTTCGTGACGCAGCAGCCCATAGGCGAGCCCGCCCGTCCCGCCGAGGATCACCAGCACGAGCCCGGGCACGACAGCCGGTCGCACCCGTTCCATGAGCCGGCGGGTGCTGGGCTGCCGGGCGAGCCCGGTCGCGTCGCGCTGTTCGCGGGCCACCAGCCCGATGGCCAGGAAGACCACCAGAAGCGGCAGGCCCAGCGTGTCGTAGACGAAGACTTGCAGGCCGAGGAAGGCCAGGGCAAAGGTGCACAGCGTCTCGTTGAGCGTCCGGCAGCGCACGCTGCGCCACAGGGCCCCGACCATGAACGCCCCGAACAGGAAGAGGCCGACCCAGCCCTGCGCGAAGAGCAGCAGCCAGGCCTGGCCCTGAGTGCCCAGCGGGGGTACGCCACAGGACGGACACTCCGGCGTGTCGGCCCCGGCGACGGAGCTGAAGCTGCCCTCGACGTCGCGGGTGCTACCGAAGCCCACGAGGGGCGAGCCGCGCGTGACGGAGTCGACCGTGGTCTCGGTGAGCTCGGCGCGCCGGTCGTTGCTGTGTGGGTTGGCCAGCCGCTCCGCGGGGACCCCCGCCAGCGGTGTCTGGGCGAACACGAGCACGCACAGCGCGCCGAGGGCCGCGAGTCCCGTGAGCAGACGGTAGTGACCGCGGATGGCCAGGAGCGCCACGAGGCCCGCGGCGCCGAGGGCGAGCGAGGCCCACAGGCCGCGGTTGAGGGAGAAGATCACGGGAGCCGGGGCGAGCAGCAGCAGGGCGATCCATGCGACGCGGGCCCGCGGCCCCGACCGGACGAGCGCCGCCACGGCGAAGAGCAACGACAGCGAGACCACGCTGCCCCAGGTGTTAGCAAAGGCGAAGGGCGCCTTCGGCCGGGGCTCGGGGCGGCCCAGGATGTCCGGAATGTCGGCGACGTCCGGGTGCACCACCGAGGCGACGAACCCGTTGCTCCGTAGGGACTGAGGCAGGAGGAACTCGATCGCCGAGCGGAACTCCAGGTCGGGTGCCAGCATCCCCAGCACGCCGCCGAACAGCGCGACCGCCAGCAGCCCGCCCACCAGCCGGTACACGGTGTTGTCGGGGAGCCGGTCGCGCGCGGTGTCGAGCAGCCACAGCATCCACACGGTGGTCGCGATGTACCAAGCCAGCCAGTAGCCGAAGACCAGGAGCCGGGTCGGGTCGCCGCCGGACACCGCGCCCGGCGCGTCGACCGAGAGGACGAGCACACCGAGGCAGACCCAGGCCAGGAAGAGCAGCCACCAGCCGAAGCCGCGCGGGAGCGGCAGATCGCGCCGGCGGATCAGCTGCGCTGCGAGCGGCACCGCCAGCAACACGGGCATCGTGGTCGCGAGGCCTAGCACCCACCACAGGGGGTAGCCCAGGACCAGCAGCGACAGCGGCCAGTGGGCCGGCCATGGTCGATCGAGCAGACCGCCCCGCCTGGCGTGGTGGCTCCGGCGCGCGGAGCCGCCGGGCTGGCCCGACAGCGGGGAGTGCGCGTGCACCGCCGTCGTCGAGGTCATGCGATCAAGCCTCCCCGGTGAGGCTCCGAAGCCCGCTCACCAAATGTGGGGATCTTAGGTGCCAGCCCCTGTCTCCGGGCGTGAACGGTGCGAGGCTCCGCACCAGTTGGCCGGGGGAATCCGGCAAGACTAGACCGGCGTCTTGGTGGCGCCGGCGTCGCCACCGAGGAGAACCATGTCTCTGATCAGCCCGCGAGCGTGTCGTGCGCTTCTCGCCGTACTGCTCGCCGCGCTGCTTCCGGTGGCGCTGGCCACGGTGCCCGCCGCAGCCGACGTGCCGGGGGGCTCTGTCGTCTCGGACAACCCGGCGAACATCACGCCGCACGTGTTGGACGGCCGGGTGTACTCGATCGTCCAGGTGGGCACCACGATGGTGCTGGGTGGCACCTTCAGCCGCGCCCGCAACGAGGGCAGCAGCGCCGAGCTGACCCGGAACCGCCTGATGGCCTTCGATGCCAACACCGGGCAGATCCGCACCGGTTTCGCGCCCAACGTGAACGGCACGGTGCGCGTCGTGATCCCGGCCGGGGACGGCAGCACGGTCTACGTCGGTGGCAGCTTCACCAGCATCAACGGCCAGAACACTGACAGCCTGGCGCGGGTCCGCCTCTCCGACGGCGCGGTCGTGGGCACGTTCTCCCCCGGCAGCATCACCGGTCAGGTGCGCGACCTGCGGCTCTCCGACGGTCGGCTCTGGGTCGGCGGCGCCTTCACGCACATCGGCGGAACCGCCCGGCCGGCCCTGGCCACGCTGAACCCCCAGACCGGCGCCCTCACGAACTACATGACGATGAATATCGAGGGCAACCAGAACGGCGGCGTCACCCAGGTCCTCAAGATCGACATCAGCCCCAACGGGAACCGGCTGGTGGCGGTGGGCAACTTCCGCACCGTGGACGGTGTGGAGAACCGCCAGCTGGTGCAGCTGGACACGAGCGGCGCCAGCGCCACCTTCTCCCCCTTCCGCACGGAGTTCTTCACCAGCACCTGCGCCGGGGCCTTCGACTCCTACATGCGCGACGTCGACTTCGCGCCGAGCGGCGACTTCTTTGTGGTCACCACGACCGGGGCCTACCGCGGCAGCACCTCGGCCTGTGACACCAGTTCCCGCTTCGAGACCGATGGGGTCGGTCCCAACGTGGAGCCCTCCTGGGTCGACTACACCGGCGGTGACACGACCTACGGCGTCGAGGTGACCCCGGGTGCGGTCTACGTCGGCGGCCACTTCCGCTGGCAGAACAACGCGTACGCCGGTGACCGGCCCGGCTCGGGGTCCGTGTCCCGCGAGGGCATCGCGGCGCTCGACCCCGCCAACGGCCTCCCGTTGTCCTGGAACCCGGGCCGCACCAAGGGCGTCGGCGTCTTCGACTTCCTCTACACCGACCAGGGCCTGTGGGCGGTCTCGGACACCGACCGCATCGGGGCCTATGAGTACCACGGGCGCGTGGCGCTCCTGCCCTCCGCGGGCGGCAGCACCTACCCCTCGCAGCCCACTCCGCAGCTGCCGGGCACCGTCTACCTCGGCCGCGGCTCAGGCCTGGATGCCAGCCGCCTCGACAGTGGCGGTGCGTCCCCGGCGACCGACGCCCCGGACGGCCCGCAGGACTGGGCGAATGCAAAGGGCGCCTTCATGCTCAACGGCGAGGTGTACCTCGCCCGGTCGGACGGCTCCTTCGTCCGGCACGCCTTCGACGGCGCGACCTGGGGACCGGCAGTCCCGATCGAGACGGGCGACCAGAACGTTGCGATGGCCGACTGGGACGCCGACGTCCAGGCCATGACTGGGATGTTCCTCGACGACGGGCGCATCTACTACACGCTTCAGGGCCAGGACCGGTTGTTCTACCGGTACTTCACGGCCGAGAGCGGCGTGGTGGGCGCGAAGCAGCTGCGGGCCGCCTACGGCCCGGACCTCGGGGGCATCGACTTCCAGGGCATGCGCGGCATGTTCCTGGCAGGCAACCGCATGTACTTCGCGGACGCCGTCGGAAACCTGCGCTCGCTCGCCTGGCAGCGCGGTCCTGCCCACGGTGCACCGGTCGCCGGGAGTGGCAACCTGGAGCAGACACCGGCCCCCGTGAGCTGGACCTCCAACGCCATGTTCCTGGGGCCGGACAACGCCTCGAACAACGCGCCGCCGACGGCCCGGCTCTCGGTCTCGTGCGCGGACCTGACGTGCACCTTCGACGGGTCGGCGTCCACGGACTCGGACGGCACGGTGGACGGGTTCGCGTGGGACTTTGGTGACGGTGGCTCGGACAGCGGCGACGTGGTGGAGCACACCTACGCCGCGGCCGGCGCTAAGAACGTCTCGCTCACGGTGACCGACAACGGTGGGAAGACCGGCTCCGCGATGGGGACGGCGAACCCCACGGAGCCGGTGACCGGTGGCGGGACGACTGTCTCGCTGGTCGGGGTCGCGGGTTACGCGGACCGGGGCTACACCCACCAGGTGAGCGTGCCCTCGAGTGTGCAGGCGGGCGACACGCTGCTGCTGCATGCGACGGTGAACAGCACCGCCGGGACGTTGGGCAACCCGGGCGCCGGGTGGACGGTCCTGGACTCCGTGTCCGGGACGAACATCCGGGGCCGCAGCTGGACGCGCACAGCCACGGCGTCCGACGCGGGCTCGACGGTGCAGGTCTCGACCTCCGAGGTCTTGAAGGTGGACCTCTCGCTGGGGTCCTACCGCGGTGACGGGGGGTCACTGGCGGTGCTGGGCCACGCGGGGAAGATCGAGGAGGACGTGAGCAGCACGCGCACCTCGCCGACGGTGAACAATCCGACGGGTGGTTCGTGGCTGGTGACCTCCTGGGTCGCCAAGAAGTCGGCGGAGCTGAGCTGGACGCTGCCGGCCAGCCAGACCCGTCGCGTCGACGGCGCGGGCATCGGTGGCGGTCGGTTGACCGGGGTGATGAGCGACTCGAACGGTCCTGTGGGCACCGGTCAGGTCGGTGGCCTGGTCGGCACCACCAGCGAGAACACCAGCCGCGTGGTCATGTTCTCCACGGTCCTCGGCCCCGACGGCGGCACCACGCCGCCGCCGGCCAACCAGGCGCCGACGGCCCGGCTCTCGGTCTCGTGCGCGGACCTGACGTGCACCTTCGACGGGTCGGCGTCCACGGACTCGGACGGCACGGTGGACGGGTTCGCGTGGGACTTTGGTGACGGTGGCTCGGACAGCGGCGACGTGGTGGAGCACACCTACGCCGCGGCCGGCGCTAAGAACGTCTCGCTCACGGTGACCGACAACGGTGGGAAGACCGGCTCCGCGATGGGGACGGCGAACCCCACGGAGCCGGTGACCGGTGGCGGGACGACTGTCTCGCTGGTCGGGGTCGCGGGTTACGCGGACCGGGGCTACACCCACCAGGTGAGCGTGCCCTCAAGTGTGCAGGCGGGCGACACGCTGCTGCTGCATGCGACGGTGAACAGCACCGCCGGGACGTTGGGCAACCCGGGCGCCGGGTGGACGGTCCTGGACTCCGTGTCCGGGACGAACATCCGGGGCCGCAGCTGGACGCGCACAGCCACGGCGTCCGACGCGGGCTCGACGGTGCAGGTCTCGACCTCCGAGGTCTTGAAGGTGGACCTCTCGCTGGGGTCCTACCGCGGTGACGGGGGGTCACTGGCGGTGCTGGGCCACGCGGGGAAGATCGAGGAGGACGTGAGCAGCACGCGCACCTCGCCGACGGTGAACAATCCGACGGGTGGTTCGTGGCTGGTGACCTCCTGGGTCGCCAAGAAGTCGGCGGAGCTGAGCTGGACGCTGCCGGCCAGCCAGACCCGTCGCGTCGACGGCGCGGGCATCGGTGGCGGTCGGTTGACCGGGGTGATGAGCGACTCGAACGGTCCTGTGGGCACCGGTCAGGTCGGTGGCCTGGTCGGCACCACCAGCGAGAACACCAGCCGCGTGGTCATGTTCTCCACGGTCCTCGGCCGCGTGTGAGCCCATGACGACGAGAGGGCGGCTCTCGCAGCGGCTGGTGGCCGCGCCAGCACTGTTGCTGCTCGCCGCCTGCGCCGGGCAGGGGGCGGGAGGCGAGCGGGCCAGCACCCCGGCGACCCAGGGCCCGTCCGTCCCCGACGATGTGACCCGCGTGCTGCACGTGGACGCGGAGGGCCGGGTAGGCAGTCCCAATGACGTCGTGGCGACGGTGGCGAACGCAGTGGACAGCGCGGTGTGGTTCTCGGTGGCAACCGCCGCGGACGGCCGGATGGTCCTTGCCGACGGCCCCGCCGGCGCAGGTAGGGCCCTGCGCTTCCCGGCCTACAGTCCCACGGGGGCGACCCCCGCAGCGGCCCTCCTGGTGCGTCCGAACGGAAAGTACGACCCGTTGCGACCTGGGGACCGAGACTTCCGCTTCGGGGCGCGCTTCAGGCTCGACCAGGAGTCCGACGGCTCCGACACCGATGACGGGGACAACCTGATGCAGCGCGGCGTCTTCGAGAGCGACACGCAGTACAAGCTGCAGATCGACCGAGGCGTCCCGTCGTGTCTCGTCCGCGGCGAGGACGGACAGGTTCTGGTCAAGGCGACGGCCGAGGTGGAGCGGGAGACGTGGTACACGGTCTCGTGCACGCGCGACGGGGACGGCGTCGAGCTGCGGGTCGAGCGGGACGACGGGGCCGAGCAGCAGCAAGTTGTTCGGGACCCGGGTCGCACCGGGTCCGTGAGCCCGGCGCGGAAGATCCCCCTGGCCATCGGCGGCAAGGTCTCCCCGCGGGGGCAGGTGACCACCTCCTCCACCGACCAGTTCAACGGAGTGGTCGATGATGTCTTCCTCGAGTATCCGCGCTGACCTGCCCGGAACCGAAGACACGGGCCCGCCCGGGGCGCGCGAAATCAGCCACCCGGAGGCGGTCCCGCCGCCGATCCCGACCCCGTCCGTGGGCGCCCACGACGCCGACCCCGGACCCCACACGCTGCCCTCGATGCCGTTGCGCGTGGTGGTCACCTCCGGCCAACGGCTGCTCGCCGACATGGCCGCGGCCGCCCTGGCCGGCGTGGGGGTGCACACGACCACCGTCGACTGGCCGACCACGGCCTCGACCGGTGCCGCGCGGCGCCGGCTGCTCGCGTTCCGGCCACACGTGTGCCTGAGCCTGCACGACCGCGAGAGCCAGGTCGCGGCGCGCGTAGGCGACCTGCTCCGCACGGACGACCCCGTCCCCTGGGTGGTCCTCGCGACCGGCGACCCCGGGCCCGCGTGGGCCGGTGCCCTGCTCGCGGGGGCGCACGCGGTGCTGCCCGGGCGGCTCACGATGACGGAGCTGGTCGTGGCGCTCCGGCGCGCGGCCGTCCGCGGCGAGGTGATGGATCCCGCTCAGCGCAGCGAGGTCCTGCGTGCCTGGGGCCGCGCGAGAGAGCGTGAGCAGGAGCTGGTCGGGCGGATGGAGACGCTCACGCCCCGGGAGCTGAGCGTGCTCCAGTGCCTCTACGAGGGCGAACGGGTCGGCGCCATCGCGCGCGCCTCGGGCGTGTCCCAGGCCACCGTGCGCAGCCAGGTGAAGTCCCTGCTGCGCAAGCTGGGCCTGAACTCGCAGCTCGCGGCGGTGGCGGCCTACCGCGGAGTGCGCACCCTGGTGCAGGACGACGCCGCGGACCCGGCGAACCGGCTCTGGTCCCGCGCCGCTCCCGATTCCCGCTGACCGTCGGGGAGGGGTCAGCTGGGAGAGCGGGTGATCGGTGCGCCGGGGTCGGGGGGGTCCGTGCTCGGCTCCTCGCCCGCGCAGGCCGCGAGCGACAGCGCCAGGACTCCTGCGCCGAGCAGCGCGGCGACCGTGCGCCGTGCGCGCGCCATCGTCGGGCCGCGGAGGGAGCCACCCCCACCACACGCTGGTTCCATCGGTGCCTCCGCCCCAGGGTCCGTGCCTCGGCCACACCCCCGTAGGCCCCGCTGACCGGAACGGGACATGACCAGTCTAGGCCACCCCGCGCGGGCGGGGTCCGGGTGGTCTGTACAGCGGCCCGCCCGTCCCCCGTTCTCGGGGCGAACGGGCCGCCCGCGTGGTCGACTCCAGCCATGCGTAGCCGCTCGGTGCTCGTGCTCGTCCTGACGATCGCGGCCGCTCTGGCCGCCCTGGCCCCGGGCGTCGCGCGCGCCGGAGCAGCCGACCAGTCCTGGAGCGTGCCGGGCAGCGCATGGATCACGATCAACGGCCGGGGCTACGGACACGGCCACGGGATGTCCCAGTACGGCGCCGAAGGGGCCGCCCGGCAGGGGCTCTCGGCTCGCCAGATCGTCCGCTTCTACTACCCGGGCACCCGGATGGGCCGCGTGGGCGGTCGGATCCGGGTGCTGATCAGCGCGGACACCACCGACGACCTGGTGGTCGTCGCCCGCCCGGGCCTGAGGTTGCGCGACGTCGCGACGGGCCGCGGGTGGAGCCTGCCCGACGACGGTGCCACCCGGTGGCGGATCAGGGTCAACGCGCGGGGTCGGGTGGTGGTGCACGGGCTCCAGGGCCGCTGGCGCTTCCACCGTCTCCTGCAGGGTGAGGGCGAGTTCCTCGCCGGCGGCGAGCCGATCACGCTGGTCACGCCGGGGGGCACGGCCTCCTACCGGGGCCGGCTCCGCGCCGCAGCGCCGACGCCGGGCAGCCGCGCCCGCGACACCGTGAATCGGGTCGGCATGCAGGCCTACCTGAGGGGAGTCGTGCCGCGCGAGATGCCGGCCTCCTGGACGCCGGCCGCGGTGCGGGCCCAGACGATCGCGGCGAGGACCTACGCGGCGTTCGAGCGCGGGCACCCTCGGGCATCGCACTACCAGGTCTGCGACACCTCCTCCTGCCAGGTCTATGCCGGTGCCGACGCCGAGCACCCGGGCTCAGACGCGGCGATCCGAGCAACCCGCGGGAAGGGTCTCCTCGCCGATGGACAGCCGGCGTTCACACAGTTCCACGCGTCGAGCGGCGGGTGGACCGCCGCCGGCTCCAGGCCCTACCTGCCCGCGCAGCGCGACCCGTACGACGAGCACTCCGGGAACCCACTGCACACCTGGCGCCGCGGCGTCATCGACACCGCGCTCGAGAGCGCCTTCCCGGCGATCGGGAACCTCACCCGGCTCACCGTCGTCCAGCGCACCGGCGGCGGGGACTTCGGCGGTCGGGTCGGCCGGTTGGTCGTGACAGGCAACCGGGGCAGCGCCACGGTCTCCGGCTCCGAGCTGCGCGGGCGGCTCGGCCTCCCGTCGGACTGGTACACCTTCCGCGTCCGCCGGCGCTGACCTCCCGGGCCGGGCGTCCGGGTCAGGCGAGCTCCAGGACCAGGTCACCGCCCTCGACCGGGCGGGTGCCGGTGACGACCAGCCGGGCGACGCGCCCCGCGTGGGGGGCGGTGATCGCCGCTTCCATCTTCATGGCCTCGATGGTCGCGACCGTGTCGCCGGCGGCGACCTGCTGACCGGGTTCGACTCGCACGGTGACGGTGCCCAGGAAGGGTGCGGTGACCTGTCCTCGACGATCGGGCCGCGCCTTCTCCGGGGACATGGGGGCAGGCTATCCCGCTCCGGGCCGGACGCGGAGCGCCGGCGGGAGCCTCAGTCCTTGACCTCGCAGATGACCTCGCCGTTGTCGACGCCGGCCCCGACCTCGGCCTTCAGGCCGGTGATGGTGCCGCCCTTGTGCGCCTTGAGGGGCTGCTCCATCTTCATCGCCTCGATGACCACCACCGTGTCGCCCTCGGAGACCTCTTGGCCCTCCTCGACGGTCACCTTCACGACCGTGCCCTGCATCGGGCTGGTCACCGCATCGCCCGAGACCGCGCCCCCGCCCCGCTTGCCGGCCTTGCGCTTCGGCTTCTTGGTGGCAGCGCCGCCCCCGGTGAGGCCGCCCAGGCCCGCGGGGATGACGACCTCGAGGCGGCGGCCACCGACCTCGACGGTCACCCTCTGGCGCTCCTCGGCCTCCTCGGCCCCCCCGGTGCCGCCGCCGTATGGCTCGATGTCGTTGTCGAAGTCCGTCTCGATCCACTGGGTGTAGATCGAGAAGCCGGACCCGTCGCCGACGAAGGCCGGGTCGTCCACGACCGCGCGGTGGAACGGGATGACGGTCGGCATGCCGTCGACGGCGAACTCGTGGAGCGCTCGGCGCGAGCGAGCGAGCGCGTGGGCGCGGTCGCGTCCGGTGACGATCAGCTTGGCGATCAGCGAGTCGAAGGACCCCGGGACGGTCTCGCCGTTCTCGTAGCCCCCGTCGACGCGGACGCCCGGGCCCTGCGGCGGCGACCAGGCGGTCAGCGTGCCGGGCGCGGGCATGAAGTTCGCGCCGCCGTCCTCCGCGTTGATCCGGTACTCGATGGAGTGGCCGCGGATCTCCGGGTCGCCATACCCCAGCTCCTCCCCGGCGGCGACCCGGAACATCTCGCCCACGAGGTCGAGACCGGTGACCTCCTCGGAGACGCAGTGCTCCACCTGCAGGCGCGTGTTCACCTCGAGGAAGGAGATCGTGCCCTCCTCCCCGATGAGGAACTCGCACGTGCCGGCCCCGACGTAGTCCGCCTCGCGCAGGATCGCCTTGGAGGCCTCGTAGAGCTTGCTCACCTGGTCGTCGGTCAGGAACGGCGCCGGCGCCTCCTCGACCAGCTTCTGGTGCCGGCGCTGCAGCGAGCAGTCGCGCGTGGAGACGACCACGACGTTGCCGTGCTGGTCGGCCAGGCACTGGGTCTCCACGTGCCGCGGCCGGTCGAGGAACCTCTCCACGAAGCACTCGCCGCGGCCGAACGCGGAGGTCGCCTCGCGCACCGCCGAGTCGAAGGCGTCGGCCACCTCGGACATCTCGCGGGCCACCTTGAGGCCGCGGCCGCCGCCGCCGTACGCCGCCTTGATCGCGATCGGCAGGCCGTTCTCCTCGGCGAAGCTGACGGCTTCCTGCGCGTCCTTCAGCGGGTTCTTGGTGCCCGGCGCCAACGGGGCGCCCACCTTCTCCGCGATGTGTCGGGCCTGCACCTTGTCGCCGAGGCTGTGGATGGCGTGCGGCGGCGGGCCGATCCAGACGAGGCCGGCATCGATGACCGCCTGGGCGAAGTCGGCGTTCTCGGAGAGGAAGCCGTAGCCGGGGTGCACCGAGTCCGCCCCCGACTGCTGGGCCGCCGCGATGATCTTCTCGATGGAGAGATAGGAGTCGCCGGGCTGGGATCCTCCCAGCGCGTAGGCCTCGTCGGCCAGGCGGACGTGCAGCGCCTCGCGGTCGGGCTCCGCGTAGACTGCGACGCTTGCGATCCCGGCGTCCCGGCAGGCCCGGGTCACCCGCACCGCGATCTCCCCGCGATTGGCGATGAGCACCTTCTGCAACGGCTTGACCTGCGACACCCTGCAACTCCTCCTGCTTGACCGTGCGGTGCCCGCAGCGGCGCGCGAGCCCTCACCGGCGGAGTCTAGGGGCCGAGGTCGGGCCCCGCGGCGCCGGCCACCGCGGTGCTCGCCCACCCGGGTGAACCCTCGCGCGGGTGGGCAGGGCGACGGCCGCCGTGGTTAACAACCGCTAACCACGGCGGTAGAGTGCGGCCCCATGAGCATCGCCTCCACCCCCGCTTTCGAGCTGTCCCGGGAGCTTGAGGAGTTTCGCCGCAGCGTCCGCGAGTTCGCGGAGGCCGAGATTGCGCCCCGAGCAGCCGAGTGGGACCGCGCCCACCACTTCCCCATCGACGTCGTGGCGAAGATGGGTGAGCTCGGGCTCTTCGGCCTCACCGCGCCCGAGGAGTACGGCGGCTCCGGGATGACCGGCGAGGACGGCGCGTTCAGCAGCCTGTGCCTGGCCATCGAGGAGATCGGCCGGGTCGACCAGTCGTTGGGAATCACCCTCGAAGCCGCCGTGGGGCTGGGCATCAACCCGGTCCAGAGCTTCGGCACCGACGCGCAGCGGGACCGCTGGCTGCCCGACCTCGTGGCCGGTCGGCGGCTGGCCGGCTTCGGTCTGACCGAGGCGGGCGCCGGCTCGGACGCCAGCGCGACCCGCACCAAGGCCGTGCTCGACGGGGGCGAGTGGGTCCTCAACGGCAGCAAGCAGTTCATCACCAACTCGGGCTCCGAGCTCACCTCGCTCGTGACCGTCACCGCCCGCACCGGCGAGCGCGAGGACGGCAAGGCCGAGATCTCGGCGATCCTGCTGCCGTCGGGCACACCCGGCTTCACGGCCGAGCCGGCCTACGACAAGCTGGGCTGGCACGCCTCGGACACGCACGCGCTGAGCTTCGACGAGGCCCGCGTGCCCGAGGACCACCTGCTCGGCGACCGGGGGCGCGGCTACGCCCAGTTCCTCTCCACGCTCGACGACGGCCGGGTCGCGATCTCCGCGCTCGCGGTCGGCTGCATCCAGGCCTGCCTGGAGATGAGCGTGACCTATGCCGGACAGCGGCAGACCTTCGGGGGCCCGATCGGCCGCAAGCAGGGCGTGGCGTTCCAGATTGCCGACCTCGAGGTGCTGCTGCACACCTCGCGCCTGGTCACCTACCGCGCCGCCGCGATGAAGGACGCGATGTCGGCTGCGAGCGTCGTGGGCGGGGCCGGCGGGCCGACCTACCAGGAGTTCAAGCAGGCGGCGGCCGTCGCCAAGCTGCACAGCACCGAGTCCGCCGTCACCGCGACGCGGATCGCCACCCAGGTGTTCGGCGGGTACGGCTTCATGGAGGAGTACCCCGTGGCGCGCTTCTACCGGGATGCCAAGGTCCTCGAGGTGGGGGAGGGCACCAGCGAGGTGCAGCGCATGCTGATCGCCCGGGGGCTCGGCCTGCCGGTCGAGTAGCCCGGGGTGCGGCTAGCCTTGCCCGCATGGGTCGGCGCTGGGATCGCCTGATAGCCGAGGCGGGGCGTTTCCTCGCCGTCGGCGGTGTCGCGACGCTCGTCGCTCTGGTCCTCTTCAACCTCCTGGTGCACGGATACGGCGTCGAGCGGGTCACGCTGCTGGGTGACCGGCCGATCGTGGCCTACGTGTTGGCCAACCTCGTCGGCATGGTCATCAGCTATCGCGGCAGCCGGCACTGGGCCTTCCGCGACCGCGAGCCCGTGCATGCCGACGGCGGGCGCACCGCCTTTGTCGTGATCAACGTGGCCACGATGTCGCTGCCGGTCGCCTGCCTGTTCGTCAGCCGCAACGTGCTCGGTCTGGACGACCCGCTCTCGGACAACATCGCCGCCAACGTGATCGGCCTGGTGCTGGGTCTGGTGGCGAGGTTCTGGCTCTTCCGGCAGTTCGTCTTCCGCCGCCCGGTGCGTCTTCGGCACCTCCATCACCTGCCCGGCGAGGTCCCGGAGGGCAACGGCCCGGTGCTGCGCGACCTGCTGACGCGGCCCGAGGGCGATGCCGATGAGGACGGCGTGGCGGCCCCGGCCTCGCCCGCGCGCGCCGGGCCGCGCCCCGAGGCCTAGGACGCAGCAGGGGCCGGATGCCGGAGCCAGCTCGTCGCCGAGCCCGCCGGACGTTCGCCGCCCGGTGGCTCGTCCCGTGCGCGCTGGCCGTGCCGATGGTGGTGCCGTGGTCGCCGGCGAACGCCGGGTACGCCTGCGAGACACCGACGCTCACCATCGAGGAGGCGCCCCCGGGCGTCGTCGCCCTGCGCCGGGGGCAGGAGATCACCGTGACCGGCCGGGGGTTCGTGGACGGGTGCGGTGATCCCGACGCCGGGCCTCTCCTCGGCTGCAACCGCGGGGAGCCGGTCCGGGAGCCGACGTCCATGAGAGGGGTGCAGCTCGAGGTCGTCGGCGGCCGTGTGACGCGGCGGGCGATCACCCTCGGCGTCGCGGACGCCGGCGCCGGCCCGCAGCAGCGGCTCGGCGAGATCAGCTGGACCGTGGTCGTCCCGGACGGGCAGGCCCAGGGCCCCGCCAGGCTGCAGGCCGAGGGGTCCAGCGGCGTCGCCGTCGGCGTGGGCGTGCAGGTCTTCCCGGCCGAATGAGCCGGGCCTGCCCGCCGGGTCGCTAGCCCGCCGGCTCCGCCTCTCGCGGCAGCGTCTCGGGCGCCAGCAGCCACGGCACGACGGCCAGCAGGCTGATCACCGCGGTCATCGCGTATGCCGGCCCGAAGCCGAGCTGGTCGGCGACGATGCCGGTGAGCACCGGTCCCAGGATCGCGCCGCCGTCCTGGAACATCTGGAACGTGCTCAGCACCGTGCCGCCGCTGCGCTCGGTGCCGACCACATCGGCGACCGCGGCCTGCTGGCCCGGGTTCACGAAGCCGGCGCCGAAGCCGGAGACGGCCGCCAGCGCGAGCAGCATCACGAGGCCGGTGCTGTAGCCGATGAGGCCGAGTCCGAGCGCGGTGATCGCGAGCCCGGCGATCACCGGCGGGCGGCGCCCGATCCGGTCCGCCAGCCGCCCGCCCAGCTGCAGGGCAACGGCGGTCGCCGCCGCAGCCACCGCCAGCGCCACACCCGCGACCCACGTCTCGTCCAGGATCGCGACCGCGAGCTGGGGAAGGATCGCGACCCGCACGCCGAAGTTGCACCAGCCGTTGGCGAAGGCCGAGGCGAGGCAGGCGCGGTAGGCGGGGTCCGCGAACGCCTCGCGGACCTGCATGGGCGGCTGCCGGTCGCCCTCGGGCGGCGGCCGGAGCTGGGCACCCGAGAGCCGGAGCGCTACGGCTGCGGCCGCGATCACGAGCGCCACGGCGTAGACGACGAAGGGAACGCGCAAACCGAAGGAGGCCAGCGCACCGCCGAGCACCGGCCCGAGCATGCCGCCGATCAGGAACATGCTGGCCCACGCCGAGGTCACCCGGCCCCGGATCGACGGCGGGGAGAGCCGCACCACCAGCGCCATGGCGGAGACGGTGAACATGGTGGAACCGAGTCCGCCCAGGCCGCGCAGGATCAGGAGCTGCGCGTAGGACTGCGCGAAGGCGGTGGCGAGCGACGAGGCGGCGACGATCCCGAGGCCGGTGAGGTAGACCGGACGCTCCCCGAGCCGGGAGACCAGCGCGCCCCCGGCGGGCGCGAAGACGAGCCGGAAGAACGCGAACGCCGAGACCACGATGGAGGCGGCGGCGACGCCGACATCGAAGCTGCGGGCGTACGCCGGCAGCACGGGCGCGACGATCCCGTAGCCCACCGCGATGACGAACGCGGAGGCCACCAGCACCCGGAGCTCGCCGGGGATGGGAGGGCGGGGGGCAGCGGACCGGCTCACGCGGAGGTCACCGGGGCGTCCCGCCGGCCCACAGGTCGGTCCAGCGGTGGCCGAGCCGGCGCGCCAGCAGGCGCACCAGCGGCAGGCTCACCCCGACGACGGTGTGGTGATCGCCCTCGATACCGCGCACGAAGGCCCCGCCGAGGCCGTCGACGGTGAAGGCGCCCGCGACGTGCAGGGGCTCGCCGGTCGCCACGTAGGCCGCCAGTTCCTCGTCGTCGGGGTCAGCGAAGTGCACCAGCGTGGCGGCCCCCTCGCTGACCCGCCGCCCGGAGCCCGTATCGGCCAGGCAGTGGCCCGAGTGCAGCAGGCCGGTGCGCCCCCGCATCTCGCGCCACCGGCGGGTCGCCTCGTCGGGGGTGCCGGGCTTGCCGAGCACCGCTCCGTCCAGCTCGAGCACGGAGTCGCAGCCCAGCACGAGCGCGCCGGCGGGCAGGTCGCGGCGGGCGGCCACCGCCTCGCACTTGAGCTCGGCCAGGCCCACGGCGAGCTCGGCCGGTGGGAGGCCGTCGAGGCGGGACTCGTCCACCCCGGAGACCACGACCACCGGGTCGAGGCCGGCCGAGCGCAGGGTGGCCAGCCGGGCCGGGGAGCCGGAGGCGAGGACGAAGGTCGGCCCAGCGGCCGGTTCTGCCATGGTGCTAGGCGCCGGGCAGGCCGCTGGCCCGCCAGGCCCCGGGCCTGGCCGTGTGCGTGCGCCGGACCAGCCGGTGCGGGGCGTTCCACTCCGGCCGACGCCGCGGTGGCGTCGCCTCGCCGCCCATCGCGGTGAAGACCGCGACCAGTGCCGCGACCTCCTCGGGGGTGGCATCGGGCGTGATCACGCGGAGGACCGGTGGGGCCGGGCGGTCCCCGTCGGGTCGCTCGCGGGTCGCTCGTGGGTCGTCTGTGGGCGTTGGCACGGCGCTAGTCTCCCCCCTCCGCTCCGCTCCCCGGCGAAGCGACGGTCGGGTCGACGGCGTCCCGCGCCAGGACCCTCCGGGCCCCGCTCACAGCGGGATGTTCCCGTGCTTCTTCGGCGGCAGCGTCTCCCGTTTGGTGCGGAGCAGGCGCAGGGCGCGGGTGATCTCCGCGCGCGTCTCGTGCGGGGTGATCACGGCGTCGACGTACCCGCGCTCCGCCCCGATGTAGGGGTTGGCCAGCGTGGTCTCGTACTCGTCGATCAGCTCGGCTCGCCGCGACTCGACGTCGCCGCCCTCTTTCTCGACCTTGGCGAGCTCCTTGCGGTAGAGGATGTTGGCCGCGCCCTGTGCGCCCATGACCGCGACCTGCGCCGTCGGCCAAGCGAGGCTGATGTCGGAGCCGAGGTGCTTGGAGCCCATCACGACGTACGCGCCGCCGTAGGCCTTGCGGGTGATCACGGTGACCAGCGGGACGGTGGCCTCGCTGTAGGCGTAGATCAGCTTGGCGCCGCGCCGGATGATGCCGTTGAACTCCTGGTCGGTGCCCGGCAGGAATCCCGGGACGTCGACGAAGGTCAGCACGGGGATGTTGAACGCGTCGCAGGTGCGCACGAACCGCGCCGCCTTCTCGGAGGCGTCGATGTCGAGCGTGCCGGCGAAATGCATCGGCTGGTTGGCCACGACGCCGACGGGGCGGCCCTCGACCCGGCCGTAGCCGACGATGATGTTCGTCGCGAACATCTCGTGCACCTCGAGGAACTCCGCACCATCGAGCACCGAGGTGATCACCGTGTGCATGTCGTAGGGCTGGTTGGCCCCGTCCGGGATCAGGGTGTCGAGCGCGCGGTCGTCGTCGTCGGGCTCGAGATCGACGTCCTCGTCGTAGGCCGGCGGCTCGTCGAGGTTGTTCTGCGGCAGGTAGGAGAGCAGCGTCTTGACGTATTCGAGCGCGTCCTCCTCGTCGGAGGCCATGTAGTGCGCGTTGCCCGACTTGGTGTTGTGGGTCCGGGCGCCGCCCAGCTCCTCCATCGTGACGTCCTCCCCGGTGACCGTCTTGATGACGTCGGGGCCGGTGATGAACATCGCCGAGGTCTGGTCGACCATCACCGTGAAGTCGGTGACGGCGGGGGAGTAGACGTGGCCGCCCGCACAGTTGCCCATGATGAGGCTGATCTGCGGGATCACGCCCGAGGCGTGCACGTTGCGCCGGAAGATCTCGCCGTAGAGGGCCAGCGAGGTGACACCCTCCTGGATCCGGGCGCCGGCCCCCTCGTTGATGCCGATGATCGGGCACCCGGTCTTCATGGCCAGGTCCATCACCTTGACGATCTTCTGGCCGTACACCTCGCCGAGAGAGCCGCCGAAGACGGTGAAGTCCTGGGAGAACACGCAGACCTGGCGACCGTCGATCGTGCCGTAGCCGGTGATCACGCCGTCGCCGTAGGGCCGGTTCTCCTGCATCCCGAAGTGCACCGAGCGGTGCCGGGCGAGCTCGTCCATCTCGACGAAGGATCCCTCGTCGAAGAGGATCTCGATCCGCTCCCGCGCGGTCTGGCGACCCTTGGCGTGCTGCTTGTCCACGGCCTTGGCGGAGCCGGCGTGGATGGCCTCGTCGAGCCTCCGGTCGAGGTCGGCGAGCTTGCCCGCCGTGGTGTGGACGTCGATGCCGTCGGGGACATCGGTGCCCTCGGTCTGTGCGCTCACGTGATCTGGCCTCCTCGCGTCGTCGTGGGCCAATGTAGTGGCCGTGACCTCCGGCCCTGCCACCCCACCGCTGCTCGACCCCCACCGCCTCGCCGCGCTCCTCGGCGCCACCGGTCCCCGCCCCGGTCGCGCGTGGCGGGCGAGGGTCGAGGACGCCGCCGCCTCCACGAACGCGGTCGTCGCCGAGGAGGCCCGCGCGGGCGCCCCGGAGGGCACGGTCCTGGTCGTCGAGCACCAGCGGGCCGGCCGAGGTCGCCTGGACCGCGTGTGGCAGACGCCGCGCGGCACCGCGCTGACCTTCTCGGTGCTGCTGCGCCCGCCCGTGGCGCCCCAGGGGTGGCCCTGGCTACCGTTGCTGACCGGGTTGGCGGTGACCGACGGCCTGGCGGGCCTGCTCGGGCCCGGGGCCGCGGGGCTGAAGTGGCCGAACGACGTGCTGGTGGCCGAGCGCAAGATCTGCGGGATCCTGGTGGAGCGGGTCGAGACCCCCGCAGGCCCGGCAGCCGTGGTGGGCGCGGGCCTCAACACGGGTCTGAGCCGGTCGGCGCTGCCGTTCCCCGGCGCCACCTCGGTGGGTCGTGAGACGGGTGTCGAGCCCGACCGGACGGCGCTGCTCGCGGACCTGCTCTGCGCCCTCGGGCGGAGGTACGCCGCCTGGTGCGCCGGGGGCGGCTCGCCGGACCGGCTCCGCGACGACTACGCCCGGGCCTGCGTGACGCTGGGCCGCGCGGTTCGGGTCGAGCTGCCGAGCGGGGCCCCGCTGACGGGGACGGCGACCGCCGTGGACGAGGCCGGGCGCCTGGTGGTCGCCGAGGGTGCCGCGGTGAGCGCCGTGGGGGCCGGTGACGTCGTCCACGTCCGGGCCCTCGGCCCCGAGGCGCCGGCGTAGCTGCCCGCTTGGGGCCCGGGGGTGTCCATCGGCCGGGTCATTCATGGCCGGAGGTGAGACAATGGCGCGTGGCATTTCCCAGCAGGCTGCTCAACGAAGGTGAGCGGATCGTCGTCTCGACGCGTACGCACCCGAAGGCGTTCGTCGGCCCGCTCGTGATCGTGATCGTGGTCGCTGCGGCCGCCGCCGTCGGGCTGGGTCTGGTCAGCCGGGAGATGTCGGGGACGCCCGAGCGGGTGGTCTCGGTGGTGATCGGCGTGATCGCGCTGGTCGCGCTGCTGCGCTGGTCGGTGACCCCGATGGTGCGCTGGCTGACCACGACCTACACCTTCACGGACCGGCGCTTCATCTCGCGCTCCGGCTTTCTCTCGAAGGAGGGCCGCACCATCCCCCTCAACCGGATCAGCGGGGTCGACTACGACATCGACCTGAGCGACCGCGTCTTCGGCTGCGGCACCCTGGTGGTCTCCGACGCCAGCGAGCACGGCCGGGTCGAGGTCCGCGACGTCCCGAGGGTCGAGCAGGTGCAGCTGCTGGTCGCCGAGGAGCTCCACCGCCTGGGTGGCGGCTACGACCGCGACCGCGCGGCCGGGCCCAGGGCTGACGACGGGACGTGACGATGGGTCACGACGGTCGCGGGGAGGAGCGGCACCAGGCAGGCGGTTCGGGGGCGCCGGTGGACCCGGCCGAGGACCCCGGTCTCGATCCCCCGCCGGACGGCACGTCGGCCCACGAGACCCTGGCCCAGGGCGGGCTCGACAACCTCGACGGGGTCAGGGGGCTGGCGAGGACGCTGCTGGGTGAGCCCCCGACCCTGGACGCCGCCGAGGTCGCCCAGCGCGCCGGCGTGCCTGAGGAGCAGGCGAAGCGGCTGTGGCGTGCGCTGGGCTTCCCCGGTCAGCAGGGCGAGAAGGCCTTCACCGAGGCCGACGCGGTCGCGCTGCGCACGATCGCCGGGATGATCTCCTCGGGCAATCTCGACCTGGACAGCGCGACCGACCTGACCCGCGCGATGGGCCAGACGATGGCGCGGCTCGCGGACTGGGGCGTGGGCACGATCCTCCACCGGGTCGAGGCGCTGGAGCGCACCGACCGGGCCACCGGCAGCATGGCCGGCTCGGCGCGGCGGCTCGCGGACGAGCTCGGCCAACCGTTCGAGGAGCTGCTGGTCTACGTGTGGCGGCGGCACCTGTCCGCGACGGTCTCCCGGCTGGAGGCGCTGACGGGCAACGAGGAGGATCTCCACACCACCCAGGTCACCGTCGGCTTCGCCGACATCGTGAGCTTCACCGCGTTGTCCAACCGTCTGGAGAGCGGACGCATCGGCGACGTCGTCGAACTCTTCGAGTCCCGCTGCGCCGACGTGGTGGCCTCGCAACGGGGGCGCGTGGTCAAGAGCATCGGTGACTCGGTCCTCTTCACCACGGACTCGCCCACCTCCGCGATCGAGATCGCCGAGGGAATCATCAGCGTCATCGGGCGCGACAAGCGGATGCCCGACGTGCGGGTCGGTCTGGCCACCGGGTCCGTCGTGATGCGGCTCGGCGACGTCTTCGGCCCTCCGGTGAACATGGCCGCGCGCCTGACCGCGGTGGCGCGGCGCAACCGCGTCATCGTGGACGCCGCCACGGCCGAGGCCCTGCCCCGCGAGGACTTCGAGACCCGCGCCCTGCCCGCGCGCCCGGTGCGCGGGTTCGGCATCGTCGAGCCGGTGGCCGTTCGCCGCCACTGACGGTCGGCGCCCTGACCCGGGATCTGGCGGAGGGCGACCGGCGGTCGGGATGCGACGATGCCCCCGTGCGGCTGCGGATCGACCTCGCCTACGACGGCGGCGACTTCCACGGGTGGGCGACCCAGCCCCGGCTGCGCACGATCCAGGGCATGCTCGAGGCCGCGCTCGCGACCGCCCTGCGGGTCCCGGAGGTCGCGGTCGTCTGTGCGGGCCGCACGGACGCGGGCGTCCACGCGCGCGGGCAGGTGATCCATCTCGACGTCGAGGAGGGGGACCTGCTGGCGTCGGCGGGCCGGTCGGAGGTCCCCCCGGCCGATGCGCTGCTCCGACGGCTGAACGGGATCCTGCCGCGCGACGTCCGCGTTCGCGCGGTCGCCGAGGCGCCCGCCGGCTTCGACGCCCGCTTCTCGGCTCTCTGGCGTCGGTATGCCTATCGCCTCGCCGATGCGCCCGAGGCGCTCGACCCGCTCGCCCGGAACCATGTCCTCGCCTGGCCGAGGGCGGTCGACCTCGAGACGATGGACCGGGCAGCCGCCCCCCTGACCGGCGAGCACGACTTCGCCGCGTTCTGCAAGAAGCGGGAGGGCGCGACCACGATCCGCACCCTGCTGCGGCTCGCCTGGCACCGCGACACGACCGGCGTCGCGGTGGCCACCGTGGTGGCGGACGCCTTCTGCCACTCGATGGTGCGGGCCCTGGTCGGCTGCCTGCTCACCGTCGGTGAGGGCCGGCGCCCGGCGACCTGGCCGGGCGAGGTGCTCGCCGCGGGGCGCCGCGACCCCGCCGTCACGGTGGCGCCGGCCCACGGGCTCACGCTCGAAGAAGTCGGCTACCCCCCGGCCGCCGATCTGGCCGCGCGCGCCGCCGCCGCCCGCAACGTCCGCGTGCTGCCGACGGGGGACGCGTGAGCGAGGACCACTACTTCTCGGCCGACCCGCGGGCGCCGTTCCGCCGCCAGCCGATGGTCGCCGACGTCTGGGGCCGACCCCTGGCGCTGACCACCGGCTCGGGCGTCTTCGCCGCCGGGCGCCTCGACGCCGGCACCGCGGTGCTGTTGCGCGCCACCGAGCCGCCGACCGGCGCCAGGACCCTGCTCGACCTCGGCTGTGGCTACGGCGCCATCGGTCTGGCGATCGCGCGGGAGGTGCCCGGCTGCCGGGTGACGGGCGTGGACGTCAACGAGCGCGCGCTCCTGCTGGCCCGGGAGAACGCGGCCGCCCTGGGCGTCGCCGACCGCTACGTCGCCCACCCTCCCGCCGCCGTGCCGGCGGGGGAGACCTACGACGAGATCTGGTCGAACCCGCCGATCCGGATCGGCAAGCCGGCCCTGCACGCCCTGCTGCTCGACTGGCTGCCGCGGCTGAGGCCGGGCGGCCGCGCCGTGCTGGTCGTCGGCAAGAACCTCGGCGCGGACTCCCTCCAGCGCTGGCTCGGCGAGCAGGGGTGGCCGACCGCGCGCGTGGCCAGCGCCAAGGGCTTCCGGGTCCTCGAGACGCGCCCCGGTCCCTAGCCCGCCGCAACGGCCTCAGACGAAGGCGCTGATCCCGGTCTCGGCCCGCCCGATCAGCAGCTTCTGGATCTGGCTGGTGCCCTCGTAGAGCGTCATCACGCGGGCGTCCCGCAGGTACTTCGAGGGTGGGTACTCATCGACGTAGCCGGCGCCGCCGTGCACCTGGATGGCGTTGTTGGCCGCGCGGACGGCCGCCTCGGAGGCGTACAGCTTGGCCTTCGACGCGGCGGTGCCGAAGGGCTGCCCGCGGTCGATCAGGTCGGCGCAGCGCCACACGAGCAGCCGCGCGGCGTCGGCGTCCAGCGAGATGTCCGCGATCATGTCCTGCACCAGCTGGAAGCCGGCCAGGGGCTTGCCGAACTGCACGCGGCCCGTCGCATACTCCACCGACGACTCCAGGCAGCCCTGCACGATCCCCACGCAGCCCGCGGCAACGGCGAGCCGCCCCCGGTCCAGCGTGCTCATCGCGATCCGGAACCCCTGGCCCTCCTCGCCGAGCATCGCCGAGGCCGGCACCCGGACGTCGGAGAGGAAGAGCTCGGCCGTGGCCTGCCCACGCAGACCGAGCTTGCCCTTGATCTCGCGGGCCTCGAAGCCCTCGCTGTCGCTCGGGACCAGGAAGGCGCTGATGCCCTTCGGACCCTCCCCACCCGTGCGCGCGAAGACCAGCGCCACGTCGGCCCAGGTGCCGTTGGTGATGTAGAGCTTCTGGCCGGAGATCAGCCAGTCGTCGCCGTTTCGCCGCGCCTTGGCCGCCAGGTTTCCGGCGTCCGACCCGACGTCCGGCTCGGTGAGGCCGAAGCAGCCCAGCTTCGACGCCGTCGCCAGCTGCGGCAGCCACTCCTGCTTCTGCTCCTCGGAGCCGAAGAAGAGGATGGACTTGCCGACCAGTCCGCTGGAGACCGAGACGATGCCGCGCAGGGCGGAATCGGCCCGGCCGAGCTCCTCCATGGCGATCGCGTACATCACGTAGTCCCCGCCCAGGCCGCCGTACTCCTCGGGGATGGTCAGCCCGAAGAAGCCGATCTCGGCCAGCTTCGGGACGATGGCGAGGTCGACCGCCTCCCGGCGGTCCCACTCCATCCGGTGCGGGATGGCCTCCTTGTCGAGGAACTCCCGCGCAACTCTGCGGAAGGCCTCCTGCTCCTCGTCCAGTGACATGTCCATCGGCGTGCTGCCTCCCTGCGTGGATGGCGAACCGGCCCGGGGCCCTCAGCCCGCGTGCCTGGCGATCTCGGCCTTCGCGAGCGCGTTCTTGTGCACCTCGTCCGGACCGTCGGCGAAGCGCAGCGTGCGGATGCCGGCGTACGCCGCGGCGAGCGGGAAGTCCTGTGAGAGGCCCCCGGCCCCGTGGGTCTGGATGGCCTTGTCGAGGATCCACTGCACGGTCGCCGGGGTGGCGATCTTGATCGCCTGGATCTCGGTGTGGGCGGCCTTGGTGCCGCGCTCGTCCATCAGCCAGGCCGTCTTGAGCACCAGCAGCCGCAGCTGCTCCAGCTTCACCCGCGACTCGGCGATCCAGTCGCGCACGACGCCCTGCTGCGAGAGGGGGCGGCCGAAGGCGGTGCGGGCGTCCGCGCGCGTGCACATCAGCTCGATGGCCCGCTCGGCGATGCCGATCGAGCGCATGCAGTGGTGGATCCGGCCCGGCCCCAGGCGTGCCTGCGCGATGGCGAACCCGGCCCCCTCCTCGCCGATCAGGTTCTCGGCCGGCACCCGCACGTCCTCGAGCACGAGCTCGGCGTGGCCGCCGTGCTCGTGGTCGTCATATCCGAAGACCTCCATGCCGCGCAGGACCGTCAGCCCGGGCGCGTCGCGGGGGACCAGCACCATCGACTGCTGGCGGTGCCGCGAGGCCCCGGGGTCGGTCTTGCCCATCACGATGAACACCCGGGCGTCGGGGTTCATCGCCCCGGTGATCCACCACTTGCGCCCGTTGAGCACATACTCGTCACCGTCCCGCTCGATGCGCGTCTCGATGTTGGTGGCGTCGGACGAGGCGACCGCCGGCTCGGTCATGGCGAAGGCGGAGCGGATCTCGCCGGCCAGCAGCGGAGTAAGCCACCGCTCCTGCTGTTGCGGTGAGCCGAACATCGCCAGCACCTCCATGTTGCCGGTGTCGGGCGCCGCGCAGTTCATCGCCGGAGGGGCCAGGTGCATGGAGCGCCCGCTGAGCTCGGCCAGCGGGGCGTACTGCAGGTTGGTCAGGCCGGGGGCGCCGTGCTCGGTGCCCGCCTTGCCGGGCAGGAAGAGGTTCCACAGCCCGCGCTCGCGGGCGGCGGCTCGCAGCTCGGTGACGACCGGGGTCCGCGACCACGCCCAGCGGTCCTCCAGCGCAGCCATCTCCTCGGCGAAGCGCGCCTCCGCCGGCAGGACGTGGCTCGCCATGAAGTCCAGCAGCGTCGCCCGCATCTCCTCGGTGCGGTCATCGAGCGCGAAGTCCATCGGGTCCTCCTGGGTGGGTGCTGGGGGTCGGTGCCGGGGCTGGGTGCGGTGCTGCGTGCGTGGGCTCAGCCGCTGCGCACGGCGTCCAGCCCCGCGGTGAGCAGGGGCTCGACGGCGTTGCCGACGGCGTCGAACCCCTCGCCGACGGTCTGGCCCTGCAGGTAGCGGTAGTGGATCCCCTCGAGGATCACGGCGAGCTTGAAGTAGGCGAGCCCCAGGTGCACGGACAGCTCGCCGAGATCGCGGCCGGACACGGTGGCGTACCGCTCCAGCTGGGCGTCACTGTCCAGGAAGCCGGTCGCGGTGTTGGCGTCGGTGACGATCGCGCCGCTGGCGTCGAGGCCCGAGAGCCGGTGGTAGACGGCGAGCAGGGCCAGGTCGGTCAGCGGGTCGCCGAGCGTGGCCATCTCCCAGTCGACGACGGCGCGCACCTCCGCGCCCTCGGCGGCCGGGTCGACCAGCAGGTTGTCGAGCCGGTAGTCGCCGTGGACGATCGTGTGATCGGCCGAGGCGGCGGCCGGCGCCCGGTCGGCGAGGATGCGGTGCAGCTCCTCGGCGCCCATCAGGTCGCGACTGCGCGAGCCCTGGAGCTGCTTGCCCCAGCGGCGCACCTGGCGCTCGAGGAACCCCTCGGGCCTCCCGAACTCCGCCAGCCCGACTGCGGTCGGATCGACCGCGTGCAGCTCGGCGAGCGTGTCCACCATCGCGCCCGAGACGCGGGCCGTCGCCGCCTCGCCGAGCTCCTCCAGCTGGGCGCGGGTGCGGTAGGGCGTCCCGGCCACCCGCTCCATCACGTAGAAGTCAGCACCGATCACGGCCTCGTCAGTGCACCTCGCGTAGGTCGCCGGCACCGGCACGGGCGTCTCCGCCAGCGCCGAGATCACCGTGTGCTCCCGGCCCATGTCGTGAGCGGTGGCCTGGACGTGGCCGAGCGGAGGCCGGCGGACGATCCGCTCGGTCGAGCCGTCCGAGACCACGTAGGTCAGGTTGGAGCGCCCCCCGGCGATCAGCTCGCCGGTCAGCGGAGCGCCGAGGTCGCCGGGCCGCTGCGCGTCGTACCAGGTGTGGAACGCGTCGAGGTCCAGGCCCTGGGGGCTCTCGGGGGCGCTCGTGGTCACGGGTTTCCTCCCGGGTTCTCGGATGACGGGTTCTCGTCGACGAACCGGCGCAGCTTGCGCATCCCGCCGAGCCAGCGGTCGGTGTCGGTGGCGCGCGCGACGTAGTAGCCGGCGACCTCGGGGTGCGGGAGGACCAGGAAGCGGCCCTCGGTCGCGGCGTCCGCCCAGGCCTGGGCCACGTCGGCCGGCTCCAGCGCCGCATCGTGGGAGAGCAGGGCCGAGAGCGGGCCGGCGCCCTCGAGCATCCGCGTCTGGACGCCCTGGGGGCAGATCGCCTGGACCGAGATGCCGCGGTCGCCGTAGGTCAGCGAGAGCCACTCGGCGAAGGCGACCGCCGCGTGCTTGGTCACCGAGTACGGCGCCGAGCCGATCATGCTCAGCAGGCCTGCCGCGGAGGCCGTGACCACCAGGCGACCGCCCCGTCCGTCGCCCTGTCCTGCACCCGGGTGGTCGGGGTCGAGCCAGCGCGGCACGAGCTGCCGAGCCGTGCGCACGTGTGCCATCAGGTTGAGGTCCAGCGCGCTGGCCCAGGTGTCCTCGTCGGTCTCGATCCCGGCGCCGGCGTCGGTCCCGGCGTTGGCGAAGAAGGTGTCGACGCGACCGAGCTCGGCCTCGGCCGCCTCGAGCAGCGCGGCGACGCCCGCGTCGGTGGCGCAGTCACCCGGCACCGCCGCGGCACCGATCTCCTCGGCCGTGGCGGCCACCCGGTCGGCGTCGAGGTCGTTGACGACGACGCGGCCGCCCTCGGCCAAGGCCCGCTCGGCCAGGGCGCGCCCGATGCCGCCCGCGGCACCGGTGACCACCACGCCCTCGCCCTCCAGCAGGCCCCGCGGCCCGTGCTGCTGCGGCCCCTGGCCGCGCGACCCGGCCATCAGACGCCCTCGGTGAGGCTCACGCCGCCGTCGAGGGTCAGCGTGCGGCCGGTGACCCAGTCGGCGTCCTCGGAGAGCAGATAGGCCACGGCGCCCGCGACGTCGTCGGGGCCGCCGAGCCGCTTCAGCGGGTACAGGTCCGCCACCTCCCGTTCGCGGCCCTCGTAGAGGGCGCTGGCGAACCGGGTCTTCACGACCGCGGGGGCGACGGCGTTGACCCGGACGTCTGGGCTCAGCTCGACGGCCAGGTCCTCGGTCAGCGAGACCAGCATGGCCTTGCTGGCGCCGTAGAACGCGATGCCGGGTGCGGGGCGCAGTCCGGCCAGCGAGGCCACGTTGACCACGGCTCCGCCGCCCTCGCCGAGCCCGGACCGGTGCGCCCGCTGCACCCAGCCGAGGGCGGCCAGGCAGTTGACCTCGAAGATCTTGCGCGCCGCGTCGGGGTCGAGCTCCATCAGCGGCCCCTGCGTGGGGTTGATGCCGGCGTTGTTGACCAGCAGGTCGAGGCATCCGAAGGTCTCCAGCGTGCGCTCGATCGCGCGCGCCTGGTGGTCGGGGTCGTCGGCCTTGCCCGCGACGCCGATCGCATGCTCGGGGCCGCCCAGGGCGGTCACGGCCTCCTCGAGCGCCTCGGGCCGGCGGGCGGTCACGCAGACCCGCGCGCCCTCCGCGACGAGCCTGCGGGCGATGCCGAGGCCGATGCCGCGGCTGGCACCGGTGACGACGGCCACCTTGCCGGCCAGCCCCCTCACGCTCTGCGTCCCGGTCGCCCGGCGGGCGGTTCGGCGATCGGCATGGGGGCGGCTCCGGTGCGTCGTTGTCAGGTGACTAAGCGCTTGCTTACTATGGTGCACCACGGTCCGGTCGTCAACGCCCCCGTCGGGGATGATCGTCGACGCGTTCGCCGCCGTAGCCGACGAGGAGCGCCATGGCCAGCCAGCCCGCAGCCGACCCCCCGTCGAAGGCTGCGTCGGCGGAGCCCGTCGACCGCGCGGACGCCGGCCGGGTCCGGCTTGCCGCGGCCGCCGTGGAGGCCTTCGCCGCCCGCGGCTTCCACGGCACCACCACCCGCGACATCGCCGCCGCAGCCGGGATGAGTCCCGCGGCGCTCTACGTCCACCACCGCTCCAAGGAGGAGCTGCTCTTCCTGCTCGCCGCCGAGGGCCACGCGCGCACGCTCGCGATCGTCGAGACCGCGGCGGCGGGTCCCGGATCGGCGGCCGAGCGCCTCGGCAGCCTCGTGGAGGAGTTCGTGCGGCACCATGCGGTGAACCACACCTCGGCCCGGGTGGTGAACTACGAGCTCGCCGCGCTGTCGCCCGAGCACCTGGCGGCCACCCACGAGGTGCGGCACCGGATCGAGCAGACCGTGGTCGGGCTGGTCGCCGAGGGTGTGCGCTCCGGTGAGCTGGCCGCGCCCGACCCCCGGATCGCCGCCGCCGCGCTGCTCTCGCTCGGCATCGACGTGGCGCGCTGGTTCCGGACGGGCGCCGGATGGTCGCCCGACGAGGTCGCCGCCCGCTACCGGGCCCTCGCCCTGCGGATGGTCGGCGCTGAGGCCTGACCACGCGCGGGGCGGGGCCGCCGGTTCCTGCTTGATCCTGCGGGCCACGCTGGGAGTGTGGCGGGGGACCGGGGTGCGGCGGGGGTGTCCGTCGACGTCGACGCGTGGGTGGCCGCCCGTGGGCTCGATCGCGGACCGGTCGGGGGCGCCTTGCCGGACGCGGCACCGGCGACTCCTGCTCCGCCGTCCGGGCGGCCTTCCGCACGCTCCCCGCCCGGGAACGCACGGCCCTGGTCCTGCGCTACGTCGAGGACCGGTCCTGGGCCGGCGCCGCCGGCCTCGCCGGGGCGCGCGGGGGCGCGGTGCCCGGCCAGGTCGAGCGCGGGCTCGCGTCGCCGCGCCGGGTGCTGGGCCTGCCGGACGAGGCGGGGGTGGCGCGGCGCCACGGCCGGGTGCCGACCCTGCTGCGGGAAGGCGCTCACCCCCGAGGAGGACGACCTGCCCGACGGCGGGGGCCTGGCCGACGCCGCCCGCCGGCGTCTGCGGGACCGGCGTCGGCGACGAGACGGCGTCGCGTGGCCGCCACCCTGGCCCTGGTCGGCCTCTCCGGCGCCGTCGCGGGTGCCCTCGCGACCTCCGACGGCGGCGGACCCGATGCGGGTCCGAGCCCGGACCGTCCCCGCGACAGCGCGCCGCTCGAGCCGGACGCGGAGCCGCCCGGGGCCCGACCACGCCCGCGACCCGCCGGATACCGCTGGGAGACCTGGCACCGGCTCCAGGTCGCGGTGCCCGACGACTGGGGCTACGCCGGCGCGCGGTCCTGTGGCGCCCCCGGCAGCACGCCGTCCCCGCCTGTGGTGCAGCGTCCGCGCGACCCCCGATCCGGCCCCGGGTGGGCTATGCGCAGCAGGGATGGGCCGCCGTCCGCGTGGTGACGCGGTCCCCCGCGGAGCTTCGCGCGCCGAGTCGCCTTCCGGGACGCGCACGGCTGCCCGGTGCGTGTGGTGAACACGTTCCTCCCGATGGGGGAGGGGGTCGCGGCGTGTCGCTACGGCGCCCAGGGGTTGCTGGTGCAGGCGTCGTGCGGCGCCTCCTCGGTGGAGCAGCACAGCGACGGGCGCGTGCTGCCGCGCTACGGCGGGACGCGCGTGACGGTGGACCTCACGGGCCCGCCCTGCCACCGCGGTGTCCGCGTGGACGACGGCACGCGGCGCGCCTTGACCCCGGAGGTCCTCTACTGGGCCCTGTCGCCGTAGCCGCCCGCGCGGCCACCGGCCGGAAATCGGGTGCGGCCCCCCGGCCACCTCATGGAGAATGGATGCCCGTGGGACATGTGGACGTGGCCGGTGTGCGCTGCGAGCTGCCGGATGGACGCGTGCTGCTCGACGACGTGTCGTTCCGCGTCGGCGACGGCCACAAGGTCGCGCTCGTGGGGGCCAACGGCGCCGGGAAGACCACCCTGCTCCGCATCGTCACCGGTGACTTGGCGCCGCACGCGGGCGCGGTCACCCGCAGCGGCGGCCTCGGCGTGATGCGCCAGTTCGTCGGCCACGGCGTCCTGCGCGACGACGGCACTCCGGTCTCCGACCCCTGCGTGGCCGACCTGCTCGGCTCCGTGGCCCCGCCGCGGGTGCGCAGGGCCACCGCGGAGGTGGACGCCTGCGAGCTCGCGCTGATGGACACCGACGACGAGCGCACCCAGATGCGCTACGCGACGGCGCTGGCCGAGTACGCCGACGCGGGCGGCTACGACGTCGAGGTCACGTGGGACGTGTGCACCACCGTGGCCCTCGGGCTGCCCTACGAGCAAGCCCGGCACCGCGACCTGAGCACCCTCTCCGGGGGCGAGCAGAAGCGCCTGGTGCTGGAGTACCTGCTGGCCGGGCCCGAGGAGGTGCTGCTGCTCGACGAGCCCGACAACTACCTCGACGTCCCCGGCAAGCAGTGGCTCGAAGGGCGGATCCGGGACAGCGAGAAGACCGTGCTCTTCGTCAGCCACGACCGGGAGCTGCTCGCCAACACCGCGACCCGGGTGGTGACCGTGGAGCTGGCCAGTGGGCAGGGGGACGCCGCAGGGAACCGGGTCTGGACCCACCCGGGCGGCTTCGCGTCCTACCACCGGGCGCGCACCGACCGGTTCGCCCGCTTCTCCGAGTTGCGCCGCCGCTGGGACGAGGACCACGCCAAGCTCAGGACGCTCGTGGCCACGCTGAAGCACAAGGCGACCTACAACGACGGGATGGCCAGCCGCTACCGCGCGGCCCAGACGCGCCTGCGCATGTTCGAGGACGCCGGGCCGCCGACGGAGCAGCCGCGCGAGCAGCAGGTCCGGATGCGGCTGACCGGCGGGCGCACCGGCAAGCGGGCCGTGGTGTGCACCGGTCTCGAGCTCACCGGGTTGATGAAGCCCTTCGACCTGGAGGTCTGGTACGGCGAGCGCGTCGCCGTGCTGGGATCGAACGGCTCGGGCAAGTCGCACTTCCTGCGCCTGCTCGCGCGGGGCGGCAGCATTCCCGACGTGGAGCACCAACCGGTCGAGGACGTGCCGATCGCCGCGGTGGAGCACACGGGGACCGCTCGGCTGGGTGCGCGCGTCCGGCCGGGCTGGTTCGTGCAGACCCACGAGCACCCCGAGCTCCTGAGTCGCAGCCTGCTGGAGGTGCTGCACCGCGGCGACGGGCGGTCCGGCGGCCGCGCCGGCATGGGCCGGGAGCAGGCCAGCCGCGTGCTGGATCGCTACGAGCTCAGCGCCTCGGCCGAGCAGCGCTTCGAGTCCCTCTCGGGCGGCCAGCAGGCGCGCTTCCAGATCCTGCTGCTGGAGCTCTCGGGGGCGACGTTGTTGCTGCTCGACGAGCCGACCGACAACCTCGACGTCACGTCGGCCGAGGCGCTCGAGGCCGGGCTCGCCGCGTTCGAGGGCACCGTGCTCGCGGTGACGCACGACCGGTGGTTCGCGCGCGGCTTCGACCGGTTCCTCGTCTACGGCGCCGACGGTGCTCTCTACGAGGCGGACGCTCCAGTCTGGGACGAGGGGCGCGTGCAGCGCTCCCGTTGAGATCGGGGGCGTCGAGGGTGTAGGCAAGCGGCCATGCCCTTGCCTGGTATCCGCCGTCGCGCCGAGCGAGACCGCCTGCCACCCGAAGTGCTCGCCGACGTCGTCGACACCCTGGTGGGCTGCCCCGCGTTCACCGGGGTGGCCCGCTCCGAGCTGGCGGCGGTGGCCCGCCGAGCCGAGATCGCCTACCTGGCCGACGTGGCCGACCCGGTCACCGACGCGCTCGTGGTCCTGCGCGGCGGGCTGCTGGTGCGCGACGAGCAGGGCCGGTCCGCCGACATGGTGGGCGAGGGCGAGTACGCCGCCCTCGGCGCGGGGGAGCGGGTGGCCGCGGTCGAGTCCTGCCTCGTGCTCTGGCTCCCGGAGGCGGCGCGCGAGCTGGCCTGGTCGGTGCCGGCCGACCGGCTGCCGCGGCGGCTGCTGGTGCGCGAGCGGCCGACCACGGACCTGCGCCGGGTGCCGGTCCGCAGCCTCATGCACGGCCCGGTGGCCCACGTCGAGCCCACCGACAGCTGCCGGGACGCGGCGTCCCGGATGGCGCACGACGGCATCTCCTCGGTGCTGGTGCGCGACGGCGACCGTCTGGGTATTCTCACCGACCGCGACCTGCGCGGTCGTCTCGTCGCCGCCGGACGGGATCCCGCGACGCCGGTCGGGGAGGTCGCGACCTGGTCGGTGCGCACCATCGACGCGACCACGACGGCATTCGAGGCGCTGCTGGAGATGGTGGCCAGCGGCATCCACCACCTGCCCGTGGCCGAGGGGGGCTCTGTGGTGGGGATGCTCTCCTCCGGCGACCTGGAGCTGCTGGAGTCCCGCAGCCCGATGCGCGTGCGCGTGGCCGTGGACCGGGCCGACGACGTGCCCGGCGTCGCGGCGGCCCTGCACGATCTCCCCGCCGGGGTGGAGGCGCTGCTGGCCGGCGGCACGCCGCCGCGCGAGGCGGCGCGAATGGTCGCCACGATCACCGACCGCGTCCACGAGCGGCTGCTGCGGATGGCCGCCGACGAGCTGGGACCGGCGCCGGTCGACCTGGGTTGGGTCTCGTTCGGCAGCCAGGCCCGGCGCGAGCAGACGCTGCACAGCGACCAGGACACCGGCCTGCTGCTGCCCGACGAGCTCGACGCCGACGCGCTCGCCGAGGCGACGGCGTACGCCGGGGCGCTGGCGTCGTGGATGGTGGCCGGCCTGGAGGAGTGCGGCTACCCCCGCTGCCCGGGCGGTGTGATGGCCACCGAGGCCGACTGGTGCGGCACCGTGGGCCAGTGGCGCGCCCGGGTGGACCGGCTGCTGCGGCGCCCCAGCGAGCACCACCTGATGGAGTCGACGATCCTCTTCGACCTGCGCACGGTCTGGGGAGCGCTCGATGCCCGCGCCCTGCTCGGGCCGACGATCGGGCAGGCGCGCCACCAGGCGTCGTTCCTTGGCCACCTCGCCCGGATGGCCGCCGGGCACCGTCCGCCGCTGGGCTTCCTGCGCCGCCTCGCGGTCGAGCGCGGCGGCGAGCACAGCGGCCGCTTCGACGTGAAGGCCGGCGCGATGCTGCCGGTGACCGACCTCGCGCGACTGGCCACGCTGGCGCGCGGCGGCGTGGAGATCGGCACCGACGAGCGACTGGTCGCGGCGGGCGAGACCGGCGCGATGTCGCGGGAGCTCGTCTCGACCTTGCGCGAGGGTCACGAGCTCGCGACGGGGCTCCGGCTCCGCCTGCACCTGCATCAGTACCGCGAGGGGCTGCCCCGCGACAACTGGGTCGATCCCGGCGACCTCGACCCGCACGAGCGCTCGGTGCTGCGCGAGACCTTCCGCGCCGTGCGCACGGCCCAGGAGGTCCTCTCCACGCGCTACCTGACCGGGATGCTCGGGTGACGGCCGTCGCCAGCCGCCGCGAGGGGCGCTCCCGGGACTGGCGCACCGTGCGGCTGGTCTCGCTCGACCTGGAGACGACCACGGCCGACCCACGGATGGCCGTGCCGCTCTCGGCGGGGTGGGTCGCGGTGGACGCCGGGCGGGTCCTCCTCGAGACCGCGGACTACCGCCTGCTGCGGCACGAGGGAGACCTGCCCGCCGCCGGTGTCAGCATCCACAACCTGCTGCCCGACGACCTCTCCGAGGGCGAGGACCCGGCGGTGGTGGCCCGGGAGCTGGCCGGAGTGCTGGACGGGGCGGTGCTCGTGGCGCACGGCGCCGACCTGGAACGGGCGGTGCTCGGCCGCTGGGGCGTCGGGGTCCCGGAGTCGCTGGACACGCTGGCGATGGTGCGCCGGATCGACGAGCGCGAGGGCCGGCCCGAGGCCGATGCCCGACTCGCGGCCGCCGCTGCGCGGTACGGCGTCCCGTCGCTGCCGGCGCACCACGCGTTCCGCGACGCGCTGTCCGCGGCGCTGCTGCTGGTCACCCTGGTCGGGCGGCTGGAGCAGCAGCGCGGCAGCGTGAGCCTCGCGGACCTCCGCGCCCTGGGGCGGTGACGCCCTGCTCAGCCGCCGGCGATGTCGGTGTCGTTCCCCAGCTCGAGCGTGGCGCTCTGCTTCGTGCCGTCGCGGACCCACGTCACCGTGATCTCGTCCCCCGGCCGGTAGGACCGGATGGTCGCGACCAGCGAGTCCGAGCCGGTGATGAGGGTGTCATCGACCTTGGTGATCACGTCGCCGGTCTCCAACCCGGCATCCGCGGCCGCGCCGCCCCCGGGAACCTCGCGGACCAGGGCGCCCACGCGGGGCAGGTCCTCGGTGTTGCCCTCGAAGCCGTAGTCCGGCAAGCCGGCCAACGAGACGTCGCCGACCGAGACGCCCAGCCGGGCGTGGGTCGGTTCCTCGCCGGCCGCCATCTGGTCGACGATCGGAAGCACCTCGTCGATCGGGATCGCGAAGCCCAGCCCGATGGAGCCGGCCTCGCCGCCGAGGCCGCCGCCGGCGGTGCGGATCGAGGAGTTGATGCCGACGACGCGGCCACCGAGGTCGACCAGCGGGCCGCCGCTGTTGCCGGGGTTGATGGCCGCGTCCGTCTGGATCGCGGGATAGGTGGTCGAGTTGCCGTCCTGGTCGCTGCCGACGCTGACGGGCCGGTTCAGCGCGCTCACGATCCCGGTCGTCACCGTCGAGTCGAGGCCGAAGGGCGAGCCGACGGCCACGACGTCCTGACCGACGCTCAGCTTGCCCGACTTGCCGATGGTCGCCGGCCGCAGGCCGGAGACCCCCTTCGCCTGGATTAGCGCGGTGTCGGTGAGCGCGTCGGTGCCGAGGACCTCGGCCTGGGCCGCGGACCCGTCGTTGAACGAGACGCTGACCTCGCCGCCGTCCTGCGCCAGCTCCACGACGTGGTTGTTGGTGAGGATCTGGCCGTCGGAGCTGAGGATGATGCCGGACCCGGAGCCGCCCTGGGGCGTGCCGCCGCGTGCGCTGCCGCCTGCGGAGACGACATCGATCTGCACCACCGAGGGCAGCGTGCTCGTGGCCACGGACTCGACCGAGCCCTCCTTCGGCGCCTGGCTGTCGTCGACCCCGGAGCGGGTGGCCTGGTCGGAGCCCTCGTCACCGGTGTCGCGGGCGGTCGAGGTGTAGGCGGGCGTCTCGGACGTCGCCGCGCCGTCGTCGTCGAGCGACTGGTAGAGCGCCGCCCCCGCGACGCCGCCGCCGATGCCGAGCAGCAGCGAGAGGACAGCCAGCGATGCGATGCCGCGCCGGCCGGGGCGGTGGTGCCGCCTCTCCTTCCCCACCGCGGCCGGGAACCACGAGGTCTGGTTCTCCTCCGCCGCCGGCGGCATCACCGGGGCGCTCCGGGGGGCGACGCTGTCGGACTCGTGCTCGTGCCGGTCGCCGCGGCCGACCTCGGACCGGTCCCCGTCGACGTCCTGCCGCCAGATCGGCTGGGTGTGCTCGGTGCCCCCCTCGGTGTCTCCCTCAGGGTGCGTCGGGCCGTCCTGACTCTCGCGCCGAGGGTCCTGCGGCTGCTGCTGATCGTCGCTCATGGTCTCCACCGTGTCGGGCGTTGCTGTGTGCTTCCTGAGACGGGGCTGGGCAGCCGTCAAGACGTGCCGCACGCGGGGCCCCTCGCCGTCCTGTCACCCCCATGGTGATACCCACCCGGTGACGCCCATGCGCTGTCTCACCTGCGGAAACCTCATCCCGGCGGGTGCGCCGGGGTGTGCCACCGGGTCTGCGAGATTGCCCGGGCGTTGTGGTGGGAGTCACAATCGGCGCTGTCCCGCGTCCGCCGCCGAGAGAGGCACCCCGTGTCCGCACCCGACCCTCGCTTCACCGACGACCGCCTCGCCCACTGGGCCGAGGCCACCCCTGACGGCGAGGCGATCTCCTACCTGTCGCGCTCCTGGACCTGGCGGGAGTGGGAGGAGCGGGTCCGGCGCGCCGCCGGAGGCCTGCGCGCGCTCGGCGTGGGCCGGGGCGACGTGGTGGCCTTCCTGGACAAGAACCACCCCGCGTGCGTCGAGGTCAGCCTGGCCGCCGGCTCGCTCGGCGCCGCGACGGCCATCGTGAACTGGCGTTCGGCCGCTGACGAGGTGGAGTACGCCGTCAACGACTCCGGCGCGCAGGTGCTCTTCGTCGGCGAGGAGCTGATGCCCACCGTGGAGAGGGTGCGCGACCGGTTCGCCGCGGTGCACACCGTGGTCACCGTGACCTCCGAGGGCCGCGAGGGCGACGAGTACGAGGCGCTCCTGGCCGGGGCGGAGCCGCTGGGCCGGTCGGGAGAGGTGGACGAGGACGACATCTACCTGGTGATGTACTCCTCGGGCACCACCGGGCGCCCGAAGGGCATCATGCTCAGCCACCGCAGCATGGTCACCCACACCATCGCGGCCCACGAGGGCTGGAGCTTCGAGCCCGGCGACAAGAGCATGGTCGCCATGCCGCTCTTCCACGTGGGCGGGTCGTCCTACGTGCTCTTCGGGATCCACGACGGCGTCCCGTCGATCATGACCCGCGACCCGGACGGCGCCTCGCTGGCCGGGGCCATCATGGCGGGCGCGAACCGCACGTTCCTGGTGCCGGCGGTGCTCGCCCAGGTGCTCGCGCAGGGCGAGGACGCCATCCGGCTCTTCTCGCGGCTCAAGACCTACACCTATGGCGCCGCGCCGATGCCGCCACCGCTGCTGCGCGCGGCGATGGAGGCGTGGCCCGAGACGGACTTCATCCAGGTCTACGGCCTCACCGAGGTCGGCGGCGTGGCCACGCACCTGATGCCCGAGGACCACCGCGACCCCGACCACCCGGAGCGGCTCCTCTCCGCCGGCACACCGATTCCCGGGGTGGAGCTGCGGGTGGTGGACCCCGACACGCTCGAGGACGTCGCCACCGGCGCGGCGGGCGAGATCTGGATGCGCACCCCGCAGCTGATGCGGGGCTTCCTGAACAAGCCGGAGGAGACGGCCGAGGTGATCACCGAGGACGGCTGGTTCCGCACCGGCGACATGGGCACCCTGGACCGGGACGGCTACCTCTACGTGCAGGACCGCCTGAAGGACATGATCATCACCGGCGGTGAGAACGTGTACAGCCCCGAGGTCGAGCGGGTGCTCTCCGAGCACCCGGCGGTCGCCGAGTGCGCGGTGATCGGGGTGCCCGACCGGACCTGGGGCGAGGCGGTCAAGGCCGTGGTGGCCTTCCGGGAGGGCGAGAACGCCACCGAGGACGAGCTGATCGAGTGGTGCCGCGAGCACCTCGCCGGGTTCAAGTGTCCCCGCTCGGTCGACGTGTCGGGCGCGCTGCCGCGCAACCCGACCGGCAAGATCCTGAAGAAGGACCTGCGCCAGCCCTACTGGGCGGGACGGGCCTCACAGGTGGTCTGAGGAGGACCGGCCCCGGCCGGTGTGGCCGGGGCGCGGCCCGTCGCTTCAGCGCTGGCCCGGGGGGACGAACTCGCGCCCCCGGTACCCGGTGTAGATCTGCTTCGGTCGCGCGATCTTCTGCTCCTCGTCCTGCACCAGCTCGAGCCACTGGGCCAGCCAGCCCGGCGTCCGCCCGATGGCGAAGAGCACCGTGAACATCTCCGGCGGGAACTCGAAGGCCTCGTAGATCAGCCCGGAGTAGAAGTCGACGTTGGGGTAGAGCTTGCGGTCGACGAAGTAGTCGTCCTCGAGCGCGATCTTCTCCAGCTCCAGGGCGATCTCGAGCAGCGGGTTGACCCCCGTGACCTCGAAGACCTCCTCGCAGGATTTCTTGATGATCTTCGCCCGGGGGTCGTAGTTCTTGTAGACCCGGTGGCCGAAGCCCATGAGCTTCTCGTTGCCGTTCTTCACGCCGTCGATGAAGGCGGGGATGTTCTCCTTCGAGCCGATCCGGCGCAGCATCCGCAGGACCGCCTCGTTGGCGCCTCCGTGGAGGGGGCCGAAGAGCGCGGCCACGCCGGCCGCCACGGAGGAGTACGGGTCGACCTGCGAGGAGCCCACGGAGCGCACCGCGTTGGCCGAGCAGTTCTGCTCGTGGTCGGCGTGCAGGATGAACAGCGTGTCCAGCGCGCGCACCAGACGCTCGTCGGGCTGGTGCTTCGACTCGCTCATCTTGAAGAGCATCGAGAGGAAGTTGCCCGTGTAGGACAGGTCGTTGTCCGGGTAGACATACGGCTTGCCCTGGGCGTGCCGGAACGACCAGGCGCCCAGTGTGGGCATCTTCGCGATCATCCGGACCATCTGGATGTGCCGGTTCCCCGGGTCGTGGATGTTCTTCGCGTCGGGGTAGAAGGTCGACAGCGCACCGACCGAGGCCATCAGCATGCCCATCGGGTGCGCGTCGTAGCGGAAGCCCTGCATGAAGGACTTCACGTTCTCGTGGACGAACGTGTGGTAGGTGATCTCGTGCTCCCACTGCGCCGCCTGGTCCGGCGTCGGCAGCTCGCCGTGGATCAGCAGGTAGGCCACCTCGAGAAAGCTGGAGTGCTCCGCCAGCTGCTCGATGGGGTAGCCGCGGTACTCCAGCACGCCGTTCTCGCCGTCGATGTAGGTCACGGCGCTCCGGCAGGAGGCGGTGTTCGTGAAGCCCGGGTCGTAGAGCGCGATGCCGGGAGTGTCGTCGTCGGGGCGGATCTGTGCGAAGTCCTTCGCCTTCACGGCGCCCTCGGCGATGGGCAGCTCGTAGGACTGCCCGGTGCGGTTGTCGCGCACGGTGAGCGACTCGTTGCGCTCGCTGGTGGCCGGGTCATCGGTCACGGCGGCTCCTTGGTCATGGCGTCAGGTTCGGACTGACCCAACCTAATGCGCCGGACCACCCCCGGGTAGGTGGGGCGGGAATTGTCGCCGCCCCCGGCGGGTGCGTAGAGTGAGAGGTCGCGCCCTCTGCCGCGTCCGCGCCTCCGGTCCTCCGGTCGGCGCGCGGCGCAGATCCGGACGGTCCAGCCCCCAGGTCCACCGGGGTGTCTGCGAGTCGAGCCGGGCCGTGTTCGTCAGGGGGCGTGGGAGCACCACCCGACCGGCCTCCCGGTGCGGGAACCACGAACGAGAAGGTACTACCGCCGTGCGCACGTACAGCCCGAAGCCCGCTCACATCCAGCGCGAGTGGCACGTCATCGACGCGACCGACGTCGTCCTCGGTCGCCTCGCCGTGCAGACCGCAACGCTGTTGCGGGGCAAGAACAAGCCGTCCTACGCGCCGCACATGGACATGGGCGACTTCGTCATCATCGTCAACGCCGACAAGGTCGCGCTGACCGGCAAGAAGCGGACCGACAAGCTGTCCTACCGTCACTCGGGCTACCCGGGTGGCCTGTCGGCGCGACCGATCGGCGAGCTGCTGGAGTCCGACGCCCGCCGGGTCGTCGAGAAGGCGGTGTGGGGGATGCTCCCCAAGAACCGCCTCGGCCGGCAGATCCTGAAGAAGCTGAAGGTCTACTCCGGACCCGACCACCCGCACCGGGCCCAGAAGGCCGCGCCGTACGAGATCTCACAGGTCTCCCAGTAATTCCATTGCCTGAGAGCGCAGAACTGAGGACGAAGAGCCACATGACTGAGAACAGCACCGAGGTCGAGGAGACCTTCACCACCGACGAGCAGGGTCTCGCGTACAGCTCGGAGTCCGCTCCGGCGGCCCACGAGGCCAGCCCCGCCACCGTCGCCCCCGCGCGGGCCACCGGTCGGCGCAAGCAGGCCGTCGCCCGCGTCCGGATCGTGCCGGGCACCGGCGGTTGGACCGTGAACGGTCGCGACCTGGACTCCTACTTCCCCAACAAGCTGCACCAGCAGGTCGTCAAGGAGCCCTTCGTGGCGACCCACCTGGACGGCCGGTTCGACGTGATCGCCCGTGTGCAGGGGGGCGGCATCACGGGTCAGGCCGGCGCGCTGCGCCTCGGCGTGGCCCGGGCGCTGAACGCTGTCGACCTCGAGGCCAACCGCCCGCCGCTGAAGCGCGCGGGCCTCCTCACGCGCGACGCGCGGGTCATCGAGCGCAAGAAGGCGGGCCTGAAGAAGGCCCGCAAGGCGCCGCAGTTCAGCAAGCGCTGATCGCGCGGCGGCGTCCGTGGCGCAGCAGCTCTTCGGCACCGACGGGGTCCGGGGTCTGGCCAACGGCCGCCTGACGGCCGAGTTGGCCCTCGCCCTGTCCACCGCGGCGGCGCGGGAGCTGGCCGAGCGCGGCGAGCTCGGCGGCGCCGACGACCGGTCGGCGCGCCGGCCCTTCGCCGTCGTCGGGCGGGACACCCGGGTCTCGGGGGAGTTCCTGGAGGCGGCGGTCGTGGCCGGTCTGGCCTCCGCCGGGATCGACGCGGTGCTGCTCGACGTGCTGCCCACGCCCGGCGTCGCGTACCTGACCGACCTCTTGGGCGCGGACTTCGGCGTGGTCCTCTCGGCCTCGCACAATCCGATGCCCGACAACGGCATCAAGTTCCTCGCGCGCGGCGGCACCAAGCTCGACGACCGCGTCGAGGACGCGGTGGAGGAGCGCCTGGGGGAGCCGTGGGCGCGTCCGACGGGCGCGGACGTCGGGCGGGTGCGCCGGCACGAGACGGCCGTGGCCGAGTACGCCCAGCACCTGGTGCGCACCATCGAGAAGCCCCTCGCCGGCATCCGCGTCGTGCTCGACTGCGCGCAGGGCGCCGCGTGGAACGTCGGACCGCGCGCGCTGCGCGACGCCGGCGCGACCGTGATCCCCCTCCACGCTCGGCCCGACGGCCTGAACATCAACGACGGCTGCGGCTCCACGCACCTCGGCCCGACGCGGGCGGCCGTGATCGAGCACGGTGCGCACGTCGGCTTCGCGCTGGACGGTGACGCCGACCGGTGTCTGGCCGTGGACCACACCGGCGCGGTCGTCGACGGCGACCAGATCCTGGCGATCCTCGCGCTCGGCCTGCACGAGCGCGGCCGCCTCGTCGAGGACACGGTGGTCGCGACCGTGATGAGCAACCTGGGCTTCGCGCAGGCCATGGAGGCGCACGGGCTGCGGGTGCTGCGCACCCGGGTGGGCGACCGGTACGTGCTCGAGGCGATGAACGCCGGCGGCTACTCCCTGGGGGGCGAGCAGTCCGGCCACGTGATCATGCGCGACCACGCCACGACCGGCGACGGCCTGCTGACCGCCTTGCAGGTGCTCGAGCGGATGGCCGTGACGGGGAGGACGCTCGCCGAGCTGGCAGGCGTGATGACCCGGCTGCCGCAGGTGCTGGTCAACGTCGAGGGCGTGGACAAGGACCGCACGAATGATCACGGCCTCGCCACGGCGGTGGCCGAGGAGGAGAACGCCCTCGGCGACGACGGCCGGGTGCTGCTGCGGCCCTCCGGGACCGAGGACCTGGTGCGCGTCATGGTCGAGGCCGACACGGCCGAGCGCGCGCAGGAGACCGCCGATCGGCTCGCCGTCGTGGTGCGGGACCGGCTCGCCCTCTGAGACCGACCGGGGTCTCGCGATATGGGACGCTCGGGAAGGTCGCGGCTGGGTCCGGGGTTCGGCCCCCATGACTGATACCCCCGAGAAGATTCTCTACACCGCCACGGCCTCCGCCCAGGGTGGTCGCCGGCAGGGTTCGTCCCGCACCGACGACGCCCAGGTGGACGTCACCATCGCGGCCCCGACCGAGCTGGGCGGCGACGGCGAGGGAACCAACCCCGAGCAGCTCTTCGCCGTCGGCTACGGCGCCTGCTTCAACGGCGCCCTCGCCCTGGTCGCCAAGGGCGAGGGGATCGACGCCTCCGCCGCCACCACGCATGTCGAGGTCGGGTTCGGCCCGGAGGGCTCGGGGTTCGCCATCACCGTGGACCTCACCTCGACCATCCCCGACGTGGACGACGCCACGGCGCAGAAGCTCGTCGAGGCCGCGCACCAGGTGTGCCCCTACTCCAAGGCGACGCGCGGCAACGTCCCGGTCACCGTGACGGGCAAGGCTGGCTGAGCCTTCCCGGGCGCACGGCGGGCGGCGCGGCGGTGAGCCGGCCGCCCGTTCGCGTGTCCGAATCCCGTTTCCGGAAGCGCAAGTCCACGCGACGGTTCGCGCATTCGGGCGCGGGTGTTCGGAACACGCACCCGGAGTTCCGTCGGACGCGTTCCTGAAGGTCTGCTCAAGTCCTGCTCATGGGGTTGTCTCCGCACCTGGCCGGCGAAACCTTGGCGGCCGCACAGGCACAGATGCTGTGGCACCGGGCAGGGGGAGCCTTTGCCCGGTCTCGGCAACTACCGATTGATACGGGGGAGAGCTTCATGCAGCGCAGGGAACCAATGAAAATGATGCGCACCGGCTTGGTTGCGGGGGTGGCCCTGATCGCCACCCTCGGATTCGCGGCGTCGGCGTCGGCGGACAGCACGACCGTTCGCGGTCACAGCCCCGACGGACCGAGGGGCGACACGATCGACGCGGACGGCAACGAGATCCCTGACGAGGGGGTCTACGTCACCGGCAAGTACACCTCGCTGTACGCCTACGACGACAACGGCGACTCCTACTGGGACCTCGGAGACGGCCGCGAGCAGGGGACGGTCGGGTCGGTCGAGGAGCTGGATCAGGAGACGCTGACCACCTGCACCTACGTCAACGTCTATCGTGCCGACTTCGGCAACGACCCCTTCATGGACGAGGGGTGGATCAGGAACAACATCCGGTGCTCCGGGTTCGACGACCAGGGCACGTACAGCTACCTGATCGTGAGCGAGGAAGACCCGCGCTACACCGGCAACCCCGACCACGCGATCTGGGGCACCTGGGAGTACCACGTGTACACGGTGTCCGGCTCCGGCAACCTGGTGCGCCCGAAGACCCACGTCGGCTGATCCCCAGGCCCGGGTTGAGCAGGGAGTCGGTGCACACGGACGTGAACACGCAGCGCTGATCTCCCGCCTTATCCACAGGCACGGGCCCGGGCCGCGCGCAGCACGCGCGGTCCGGGCTAGCGTCCTTTCGTGGTCGATCTGGCGGGCGGGAGCCGGAGGGTGCGGGGATTCCGGGAGCCCGTGCGCGGACCGCTGCTCGTGCTGGTTGGCGCGCTCGCGCTGCTGCTGGTCGCGGCAGCCACCACCGCCGCGGTCCTGGTCGAGCCGGAGGGGCCGGGCAGGCCCGAGGACGGCGACGTGGGTGCGCCGTTCGCCCGCCCGCTGACGGGGCCGACCCGCGCCGTTGCCGCGGGCGGGGTCCGGTTCGCTGTGCCCCGGGCGCCCGCCTGGAGCGTGGACGGTGCCGGCACCCTGGTCGGCTTCGACCGGGCCGGGGGCACCGTCGTCAGCGGGCCGGCGTACCTGCGCCGCGGCTGGTGCCCCGGCGACCGCCGCTGGAGCAACCGCGCCCTGGTCGGTGTGGTCCCGACCGCGCCGCGGGCCCCGCTGCGCGCGACCCGCCGGGCCACCCGCCGCGCCGCCGCGGCCTGGCGCGACGACCTGGCCGACGGGACCGGCGCGAGCCCGCGGCCGGTCCGCGTGCGCCGCGTCCGCCTGGCCGACGGCACGCCGGCGTGGCTCGCCACGGGCCGGACGCCGGTGCCCCGCGACCGTGCGCGCTGCGCCCCGCCGGCGGTCGCGCTGTCCGTGCTGGGCGTCGTCACCGAGGACGACCTCGCCGTGGTCGTCGCCCTCCGGGACGTCGGCGTCCCGGGAGCCCTGCCCGCGTCGGTCGTGAACCGCCTGCTGGCCGGCGTCCGCGTGGCGGGCGGCGCCGGGGCCCCGCGTTCCTCCTAGCGGGACGCGCCTCCCAGCCGGCCCGGGTCAGAGCTTGCGCAGGCGGACGTATCGCACGGAGTGGTCGATGGCCTTGCGGAGCACCAGGGTGGCCCGCGACCGCGTGGGCAACACGTTCTGGGTCAGGTTGGGCCCGTTGATGGTGTCCCAGATCCGGCGCGCCTGGGCGACGGCCTGCGGCTCGCTGAGCTCGGCATAGCGCGCGAAGTACGAGCCCGGGTCGCGGAAGGCGGTCTCGCGCAGCCGCAGGAATCGATCGACGTACCACCGACGGATGTCGTCCGTGGCGGCGTCGACGTACACCGAGAAGTCGAAGAAGTCGCTGACGGCCAGCCCGGTGCGGCCGTCGTCACGCACGCGGGCGGGCTGGAGGACGTTGAGCCCCTCGATGATCACGATGTCCGGGTTGCGGACCACCACGGTCTCGTCGGCCACCACGTCATAGGTCAGGTGGGAGTAGGTCGGGGCCCCGACCTCGTCCTTGCCCGACTTGATGTCGACCACGAAGCGCAGCAGGGCCTTGCGGTCGTAGGACTCCGGGAAGCCCTTGCGCTGCAGGATCCCGCGCCGCTCCAGCTCGGCGTTGGGCAGGAGGAAGCCGTCCGTGGTGACCAGCGCGACCTCGGGGTGCTCCGGCCAGTGCGCCAGCATCTGCTGCAGCACGCGTGCGGTGGTCGACTTGCCGACCGCCACCGAGCCGGCCAGCCCGATCACGAACGGCGTGCGCGGGGGCTGCGGCTTGAGCAGGAAGTGCTCCTGGCGCCGGTGCAGCGCGCGCGCCGACTCGACGTACATGCTCAGCAGGCGCGAGAGCGGCAGGTAGACCTGCTGCACCTCGTCCAGGTCGAGCGCGTCGCCGAGGCCACGCAACCGACGGACCTCCTCACGGGAGAGGGGGCTCTCCCCCGCGCGGGCGAGCGCGGCCCACGAGGAGCGGTCGAGCTCGACGTACGGCGACGCCTCGCGGCCCGCCTCGCTGCTCGCCTCGGCACTCCCTGCCGAGCGGCCCGCTGCCATGGGCGGCATTGTTGCAGGGGCGCCGCCGGGGCCAGCCGCCACCACCGCCCCGGCTCCCCCGCCGATAGACTCCCGCGACATGTGCGGAATCGTGGGCTACGTCGGGAACCAACAGGCGGGGGCCGTCGTGCTCCACGGCCTCCGGCGTCTGGAGTACCGCGGCTACGACTCCGCGGGCATCGCCGTCGTCGCGGACGGCAAGGTCGCCTGGGCCAAGAAGGCCGGGAAGCTGGCCAACCTCGAGGAGTCGCTCGGCGTCACACCGCTCGCGGAGTCGACGGCCGGGCTCGGGCACACGCGCTGGGCCACCCACGGGCCGCCGACCGACCGCAACGCGCACCCGCATCTCGGCGCCACGAGGCGCGTCGCGCTGGTGCACAACGGCATCGTGGAGAACTTCCCCGAGCTCCGGGCCGAGCTCGAGGCCGACGGAGCGGTCCTGCTCTCGGAGACGGACTCCGAGGTCGCCGCCCAGCTGCTCGAGCGGGCCCTGCTCGACGGCGCCGACCTCACCGCGGCGATGCAGCAGACCTGCCGGCGCCTCGAGGGGTCGTTCACCCTCGTTGCCATCGACGGCCAGGACCCCGATCGCGTGGTCGCGGCCCGCTGCAGCTCGCCGCTGGTCGTCGGCCTCGGCCAGGGGGAGAACTTCGTCGGCTCCGACGTGGCCGCCTTCATCGAGCACACGCGCGAGGCGATGGAGCTCGGCCAGGAGCGCGTGGTCACCATCACCCGCGACTCGGTGGAGGTCACCGACTTCTACGGCGCCCCCGCGCAGGGCCGCCGCTTCCACGTCGACTGGGACCTCTCCGCCGCCGAGAAGGACGGCTACGACTGGTTCATGCGCAAGGAGATCCACGAGCAGCCGCGGGCCGTCGCCGAATCGCTGCTCGGTCGGAGAACCGCCGAGGGGGAGCTGCAGCTGGACGAGATGCGGCTCGACGACGACGAGCTGCGCAAGGTCGACAAGATCATCATCGTCGGCTGCGGCACGGCCTTCTATGCCGGCCTCGTCGCCAAGTACGCCATCGAGCACTGGACCCGGACGCCGTGCGAGGTCGAGCTGGCCTCGGAGTTCCGCTACCGCGACCCGATCCTCGACCACTCCACGCTCGTCGTCGCGATCAGCCAGTCCGGCGAGACCGCCGACACCCTCCAGGCCATCCGGCACGCGCGGGTGCAGCACTCGAAGGTGCTGGCGATCTGCAACACCAACGGCTCCTCGATCCCGCGCGAGTCCGACGCCGTGATCTACACCCACGCCGGCCCCGAGATCGGCGTCGCCTCGACCAAGGGCTTCCTGACCCAGCTCGTCGCCTGCTACCTGCTCGCGCTCTACTTCGCTCAGATCAAGGGCACGCGCTACGGCGACGAGATCACCGAGATCGTCGACCAGCTCGACGCGATGCCCGACCGCATCGCCGAGGTGCTGGCCGGGGCGGACAAGGTCTACGAGCTGGCCAAGCAGCACGTCGAGACGGGCTCGGTGTTCTTCCTCGGCCGCCACGCCGGCTACCCCGTGGCCCTCGAGGGTGCGCTGAAGCTCAAGGAGCTGGCCTACCTCCACGCCGAGGGGTTCGCGGCGGGGGAGCTGAAGCACGGCCCGATCGCCCTGGTCCAGCAGGGGACGCCGATGTTGTGCGTCGTGCCGCCCCGCGGCCGCGACCAGCTGCACCAGAAGATGCTCTCGGCGATCCAGGAGGTCCGCGCCCGCGGCGCGCACACCATCTGCCTGGTCGAGGAGGGCGATGAGTCCATCACGGCGTACGCCGACGACCTGATCCGGTTGCCGCAGGTCCCGACCCTCCTGCAGCCGCTCGTGGCCGTCGTCCCGTTGCAGCTCTTCGCCTGCGAGCTGGCCACGCTGAAGGGCCACGACGTCGACCAGCCGCGCAATCTCGCCAAGTCCGTCACGGTGGAGTGAGCCGTGCCGGTCCTGGGCGTGGGCACCGACGTGGTCGACATCGACCGGTTCGCCGACGTGCTGGCGCGCACGCCCGCCCTGGCGGACCGGCTGCTGACCCGGGCGGAGCGGGTGCTGCCGGACGGGTCCCCCCGCCCGCCGTCCTCCCTGGCGGCCCGCTTTGCGGCCAAGGAGGCGGTGGCCAAGGCGCTCGGGGCGCCGGCCGGCCTCGCCTGGCACGACGCCGAGGTGGTTCCCGAGCCCTCCGGCGCTCCCCGGCTCGCGCTGCGCGGCACCGTCTCCGCCCGCGCCGAGGCCTTGGGCGTCACGAGCGTGCACGTCTCGCTGGCCCACGACGGCGGCCTCGCCATCGCCACCGTGATCGTCGAGTCCTGACCGGGCGCCCGGTGCCGCCGAGACGTCTCGGACTATCGTCGCGCGACATGAGGAGCGCGTACACGACACAGCAGGTGCGGGCCGCGGAGGAGGTGGCCTTCGCCCAGGTGCCCGAGGGTGCCCTGATGCAGCGAGCGGCGGCGGGCCTCGCGGCGGCCGTGCTGGACCTGCTCGGCCCCGCCTACGGACGCCGGGTCCGCCTGCTGGTGGGTTCCGGCAACAACGGCGGCGACGCCCTGTGGGCGGGCGCGATGCTGCGCCGGCGGGGCGTCGCCGTCGACGCCGTGCTGCTCTCGGGGCAGGCGCACGCCGAGGGACTGCTCGCTCTGCGGCGCGCCGGCGGTCACGCGGTCTCTTCGGACGACGCCGCGGCGCACGTGCTGTCCCCGCCCGACGTCGTCGTCGACGGCATGCTGGGCATCGGGGGGCACGGGGGCCTCCGCGACCACGCGGCCGAGGCCCTGGACACCGCGGCCGCCGACGCGCCCGGGGCCGCCGTGGTGGCCGTCGACGTGCCCTCCGGGGTGGGCGTCGACACCGGCGCCCTGTCGGGCCGGCACGTGGATGCCGACCTCACCGTGGCCTTCGGCAGCCTCAAGCCCTGCCACCTCATCGACCCGGCCGCCGAGGCAGCCGGGGTCGTGCACCTCGTCGACATCGGGCTCGCGATGCCCGCCCCGGCGGTGACCGCGCTCCAGCCCGCGGACGTCGCCGCCCTGCTGCCGCGACCGGCCGGCCCGGACCACAAGTACACCCGTGGCGTGGCCGGCGTCCGCGCCGGATCGGCGCAGTACCCCGGCGCCGGCGTCCTCTGCGTCGCGGGCGCGGCCGCCGGGCTCGCGGGGATGGTGCGCTACGTGGGCGACGACGCCGTCGCCGACCGGGTGCGGCAGGCGCATCCCGAGGTGGTCGGAGCCGGTCGCGTGCAGGCCTGGACCGTCGGCTCCGGCACCGGGGACGACGCCGCCGCCGCGGTCGAGGCGGCGCTCGGCGACGGCGTGCCCGTCTGCGTCGACGCGGACGCGCTGGCCGAGGTCCGGCCGGGGGGAGGCGTCCCGCTGGTGCTGACCCCGCACGCGGGCGAGCTGGCCGAGATGACCGGGGTGGGTCGTCCCGCGATCGAGGCCGAGCCGCTGGTGCACGCGCGTGCGGCGGCCGAGTTCTTCGGTGCGACCGTGCTGCTCAAGGGCAGGCGCACCCTCGTGGCGAATCCCGACGGCGCCGTCCGGGTCAACACGACGGGTGCGCCGTGGCTGGCGACCGCCGGAGCCGGCGACGTCCTCGCTGGGCTGGTGGGGGCGCTGCTGGCCGCCGGGCTCGATCCCTTCGACGCGGCCTCGGTCGGCGCCTGGCTGCACGGGTCGGCCGCCAGCCTCGCCGCCGCCGGCGGTCCGCTGGTCGCGGGCGAGGTCGCAGCGGCGATTCCCGCGGCGGTGCGCGCCCTGCCCCCGCCGGCCTGAGAGCATCGGTGCCCATGAGCCTCCCCCCGCCCCCTGGCTTCGGTCCGCACGCGGGCCCCCCGCCGGACGCGCGGCTGGAGGCGGTCGTCGACCTCGCGGCGCTGCGGCACAACGTCCGTGCGCTGCGGGGCGTGGCCGGGCCGGGGGTCGCGATGATGACCGTGGTCAAGGCGGACGGCTACGGCCACGGGATGGTCCAGGTGGCCCGCGCCGCCCGCGCGGCGGGCGCCGAGTGGATCGGTGTCGCCACACTCGGCGAGGCCCTTCGGCTCAGGGCCGCCGGTGACGCCGGGCGCGTGCTGTGCTGGCTCGCCGTGCCGGCGGAGCCGTATGACGAGGCGATCCGCGCCGACATCGACGTCACGGCATACACGCTGGCCGAGGTGGCCGCGGTGGTCGAGGCGGCCGCGCGCGTGGGTCACCGGGCGCGCCTGCAGCTGAAGGTCGACACCGGTCTGTCTCGTGGTGGCGCCACCGCCGAGGACTGGCCGACCCTGCTGTCCGCCGCGCGCGCGGCGGAGCGGGAGGGCCGCGTCGCCGTGACCGGCGTCTGGTCGCACTTGGCGGCAGCGGACGAGCCGCGCCACCGGGCGAACGACGCGCAGGAGGCCGCCTTCCGTGGGGCGCTCGAGCAGGCCGAGGCCGCGGGGCTGCGGCCCGAGGTGCGCCACCTGGCCAACTCGGCCGCGACGCTGCTGCGCCCGTCGGCGCGGTTCGACCTCGTGCGCTGCGGGATCGCCTCCTACGGCCTGCACCCCGCCCCGTGGGAGGGCGGCGACCCGGGGCTGGTGCCGGCCATGACGGTGCGCGGCCGGCTGGCGCAGACCAAGGCGCTCGCCGCGGGTGCGTCCGTCTCCTACGGGCACACCTGGACCGCACCCGCCGCGACCACGGTGGGGCTCGTGCCCGCCGGGTACGGCGACGGCGTCCCGCGACACGCGAGCTCGGTCGGGGAGACCTGGGTCGCCGGCGCCCGCCGACCGATCCGCGGACGCGTGTGCATGGACCAGTTCATGGTCGACCTCGACGGCGACGAGGTGGCGGCGGGGGAGCCGGTCGTGCTCTTCGGCACGGGCGCGGACGGCGAGCCCACCGCACAGCAGTGGGCCGAGGCCTGCGGCACCATCAGCTACGAGATCGTCACCCGCATCGGCGGCAACGCCGGGCGCCTCGAACGCCACTACCTCGACCGTGGGGACGACCGGGAGGAGGTCTCGTGAGCCCGTCCCGACGCGGCGCGCTCGCCGCGCGCATCGCCGCCGGAGCCGCAGGGGTGCTGCTGGCGGGCGGCGCCGCGCGGGCGGTCCACCAGCGCCACGTCGAGGCACGTCAGCACGCCGGGGACGGCACGGCGTTCGGAACCCTGCGATCGAGTTCGATCACGGTGATTGCCGACGACGGCGTGCCGCTGCACGTCGAGGTCGAGGAGCTCGACGCCGACATCGCCGCCCACGGGGGGAAGCGGCCGCGCCGGGAGAGGGCCCCCGCGCTGACGGTCGTCTTCGTGCACGGCTTCATGCTCAACCAGGACTGTTGGCACTTCCAGCGCGCCGGCTACCGCGGGCTGGTCCGGGCGGTCTTCTACGACCAGCGCTCGCACGGCCGGTCCGGACGCTCCACCGAGGAGCACACGAGCATCGAGCAGCTCGGCGACGACCTGTGGCGCGTGATCGAGCAGGCGGTGCCGCGCGGCCCGATCGTGCTGGTCGGGCACTCGATGGGCGGCATGACCATCGTGGCGTTCGCCGAACGCCACCCCGAGCTCTTCGCCGAGCGGGTCGCGGGCGTCGCGCTGATCAGCACCACGGCGGGGGGACTCCAGCCCAGCCAGGCGCTGCTTCCGCTGCTGCCGCGGGACTTCGGCTCCCGGCTCGGCCGCCGCACCATCGCGACGCTCGCGCGGGGACACCGAGCCGTGGACGGCGTGCGCCGGATCGGCAAGCCGGTGGCGCGGGTCTTCACCGACACGTTCGCCTTCGGGGGCGAGGTGCCGCCCGCCTACGTCGCGTTCGTCGACGACATGCTCTCGAACACGCCGTTCGCCGTGCTGGCCCACTTCTTCCCGCACTTCGACCGGCTCGACAAGTTCGAGGCCGTCCGGGCGCTGTCGGCCGTGCCGACCACGATCGTCACGGGCACCGCCGACCGCCTCACGTCCGTCGGCCACAGCCGCAAGCTGCACTCCTGGATCGCGAACTCGACGCTGATCGAGTGCGAGGGCGCCGGCCACCTGGTCATCATGGAGCGGCACCAGCAGGTCAACGCTGCCCTCGACCAGCTGCTCGCGGCCGCCGCGGAGCGGGTCGGGCGGTGACGGCGGTGTACGACGTCGCCGACGGCACCCAGATGCGCGCCCTCGGACGCCGGCTCGCCGTCGACCTGCGGGCGGGCGACCTCGTCGTGCTCGCGGGCGGGCTCGGGGCAGGCAAGACGACGCTGACCCAGGGGGTCGGGGAGGGTCTCGGGGTCCGCGGCGGGGTCACCTCGCCGACGTTCGTGATCGCGCGCGTGCACCCGAGCCTCGCGGGCGGGCCCGCCCTGGTGCACGTGGATGCCTACCGGCTCGGCGGCGTCGAGGAGCTCGACGACCTCGACCTGGACACCTCGCTCGAGGACGCGGTCACCGTCGTCGAGTGGGGTGCCGGCATGGCCGAGGTGCTCGCCGACTCCCGCCTGGAGGTGCGGATCACGCGCTCATCCGGCGGCGAGGAGACCGAGGGCGCCGATCCGCGGCGGGTCGTGGTCGAGGGCTTCGGGCCGCGCTGGACGGGCGGCTGACTCCCCGGCGGGGCGCGCGACGCTTCCGCCACGGGGAGCCCGGACCGGGCCGCCGACCCGGGTTACGGTGACGCGCATGAGGCTGACGAAGTTCGGGCACGCCTGCGTCCGGGTCGAGCACGCCGGACGAGCCGTGGTGATCGACCCCGGCGGGTGGACCTCGCCGGAGGCGGTGGATGGCGCCGACGCCGTGCTGATCACCCACGAGCACCCGGACCACTACGACGCCGGGCACCTGCGGCGCGCCGACGCGCCCGTCCTGACCATCGGCGCCGTCGCCGGGAAGATCCGCGACGAGGCGCCGGACGTCGCCGAACGTCTCACCGTGCTGGAGCCCGGCGAGCTGCTCGAGGTCGCCGGCCTGCCGGTCGAGGTGGTCGCGGAGAAGCATGCGGTCATCCACCCCGAGCTGCCGCACTTCGACAACTCGGGCTACCTGCTCGACGTCGACGGCACCCGGGTCTTCCATCCCGGTGACGCGCTGAGCGTCCCGGGGCGCCCGGTCGACGTGCTGCTGCTGCCGGTCTCCGCCCCCTGGCTCAAGGCCAGCGAGGCGATCGACTTCGCGCGGGACGTCGGGGCCGCCCGCAACCTCGCGATCCACGACGAGGTCTACTCCGAGGCCGGGCTCGGCATCGTCGACGGCCACCTGCAGCGGTTCCTCAAGCCCCACCACCAGACGTACTACCGGCTCGCTCCCGGATCCGATCTCTGAGCCGGCTCCGGGCCCGGTGGTCGCCGACCGTCAGTCCTCGGCCAGCGCGTCGCGCACCGGTACGAACTTGGCCTGCGCCTCGGCGAGCTCGGCCTCCGGGTCGGATCCGGCGACGATCCCGCAGCCCGCGAAGAGCCGCACGGTCTCTCCCGACACCACGCCGCTGCGCAGCGCGATGCCCCACTCGCCGTCGCCGCGGGCGTCCATCCAGCCGACCGGGCCGGCGTAGCGACCGCGGTCCATCCCCTCGATCTCCCCGATCAGCGCGGTGGCCTCCGGCGTGGGGGTGCCGCCGACGGCCGCCGAGGGGTGCAGGGCCGCGGCGAGCAGCAGCGAGGACACCTCGTCTGCGTCGTGCGCGACGCCGGCGACGTCGGTGGCCAGGTGCATCACGTTCGGCAGGTGCAGCACGAAGGGCACCTCGGGCACGTTCATCGAGGAGCAGTGCGGCTCCAGCGCGTCGGCCACGGAGCGGACGGCGTACTCGTGCTCCTCGAGGTCCTTGGAGCTGCGCGCGAGCGCGCCGGCGAGGGCCAGGTCGTGCTCGTCGTCGCCGCTTCGGCGGATCGTCCCGGCCAGCACCCGGGAGGTGACCAGCCCGCGCTCGCGGCGCACCAGCATCTCGGGCGTGGCGCCGAAGATGCCGTCCACGTGGAAGGTCCAGCACATCGGGTAGCCCTCGGCGAGCCGCCCCAGCGGCCAGCGCACGTCGACGGGCCCGCGAGCGCGGGCCACGAGGTCGCGCGCCAGGACGACCTTCTCCAGGTCGCCGGCGTCGATCCGGCGCACGGCGTCGGCCACGGCCGACATCCACCGGTCGCCGTCCAGGGCGCCGTCGGCGAAGGCGAGGTTCTGCGGGGCGTGCGGCGGGTCCGGCGCGTGCTCGGCCAGGTCGGGCTGGGCCGCGGGGAGCGCACCGCGGCTGACCCGCGTCAGCCAGGCCCGGTTGCCGCGCCTGCCCACGACCACCTCGGGCACCTGCAGCACGGAGGTGACCGAGGCGGCCGGGTCCGTGGACCCCTGGTCCGGGAACCCCGCGCCCGCGAACCCCTCGGCCGCGAACCCCTCGCCCGCGAACCCGGTGCGCGTGAACCCGGTGCGCGTGAATCCCGCCTCCGTGAGTCCCGCCTCCGTGAGTCCCGCCTCCGGGTTCTCCGCGCTGCCGTCGGCGAAGGCGAAGGTGCCGAAGGCGACCAAGCCGGTCCCCGGCACGGTGACCTCGTCGCGCACCACGGCGTGCCCGGTCAGCGCGCGCCACCAGGCGTCGGCCTCCACGAAGCGGTCCGGGCCCGAGGTGCGCAGGCGCGCGGCCACGCCCCAGCCGACCAGTCCCTCGCCCCGGTGCAGCCAGCTCACCGGGTCCTTGCTCGGCAGCAGCGCGAGCAGCGAGGCGACGTCGCCGGGGTCGATCGCCACCGTGCGCGCGACCAATGGGGCCGCGGGGACAACCTCGCCCTCGCTCGTCGCCCCACTCGTCACGCGTCGAGACTACTCAGCGGATCCTCGGCGTCAGGGCTGGGTCGGGGTAACCCCACCGGGCGGGATTTGCCTAGGCTTCGGGCGTGCCTCGCGCAGACCTCGACAAGCAGCCCACCGACGTCCGGCGGATGTTCGACGCCGTCGCCCGGCGCTATGACGTGACCAACGACGTCCTCTCCCTGGGCCAAGACCGGCGCTGGCGGCAGGAGGTGCTGGAGGCCGTCGGCCCGCAGGCCGGTGACCGCGTGCTCGACCTCGCGGCCGGCACCGGCACGTCGAGCGAGCCGTTCGCGGCGCGGGGCGCCGGCGTCGTCCCGTGCGACTTCTCGCTCGGCATGCTCCGGGTCGGCAAGCGGGCCCGGCCGGCGCTGCCGTTCGTGGCCGGGGACGCCACCCGGTTGCCCTTCCGGGACGACACGTTCGATGCCGTGACCATCTCCTTCGGGCTCCGCAACATCGTCGACCCCGACGCGGGCCTGCGCGAGATGCGGCGCGTCACCCGGCCCGGGGGCCGCCTGGTCGTGTGCGAGTTCAGCCACCCGACGTGGGCGCCGTTGCGGAACCTCTACCTGGAGTACCTGATGCGCGCCCTGCCCGCGCTCGCGCGCGCCGTCTCCTCGAGCCCGGACGCCTACGTCTACCTGGCGGAGTCGATCCGTGCCTGGCCCGACCAGCGCGGCCTCGCCGACCAGATGGCGCGCGCGGGCTGGAGCACCCCGCAGTGGCGCAACCTCTCCGGTGGCATCGTGGCCCTGCACCGGGCCACGGCGTGAGCCTCCCGGGTCCCGTCCCGGCTCCGACGGACCGCAGACACGCGCTCACCCCCCGGTGACGGATGTGATCTCAGACTCGTAGACTGTGCCGCGCAGCACTTAGTGAAGGTATTCACAAAGTCACGGGCGAACGTGGCGGCGCCCGGAGGAGGTTTGCGGGATGGAGCTGTACACGCCGGTCCTGGCACTCGCGGCCCTGGCGGCCGGCTTCGCCATCTTCTCCGTCGCTGTCAGCTCGCTGGTCGGCCCCAAGCGATACAACCGGGTCAAGCTCGACTCCTACGAGTGCGGCATCGAGCCGACGCCGCAGGCCCTCGGCGGCGGCCGCTTCCCGGTGAAGTACTACACGATCGCGATGACCTTCATCATCTTCGACGTCGAGATCATGTTCCTGATCCCGTGGGCCGTCCACTTCGACGCGCTCGGTGTCTTCGGCTTCGTGGCCATGACGCTCTTTCTGATCAACCTGACGGTCGCGTATGCCTACGAGTGGCGCCGCGGCGGCCTCGACTGGGACTGAGCGGCGCACCATCGACGTGAGAGGGAAGCGACGTGAGAGGGAAGTGACGTGGGAATAGAGGAGAAGCTGCCGAGCGGCGTGCTGCTCACCACGGTCGAGGGCGTGGCGGGCTACATGCGCAAGGCGTCCTTCTGGCCCGCCACCTTCGGGTTGGCGTGTTGCGCGATCGAGATGATGACCTCGGGCGGGCCGCGGTACGACATGGCGCGCTTCGGGATGGAGGTCTTCCGCGCCAGCCCCCGCCAGGCCGACCTGATGATCGTCGCCGGGCGCGTGAGCCAGAAGATGGCGCCGGTGCTGCGCCAGATCTACGACCAGATGGCCGACCCCAAGTGGGTGCTCGCCATGGGCGTGTGCGCCAGCTCCGGCGGCATGTTCAACAACTACGCGATCGTCCAGGGCGTCGACCACGTCGTGCCGGTGGACATGTACCTCCCCGGCTGCCCGCCGCGGCCGGAGATGCTCCTCGACGCGATCCTCAAGCTGCACGACCAGGTGCAGCACACCAAGCTGGGTGCCAACCGCGCCGGCGAGATCGAGGAGCGCGAGACGGCCGCGCTGAACGCCCTGCCGACCGTCGAGATGAAGGGCCAGCTGCGGTGAGCCCGGACGACACCACTCCGGCCACGGGCGGGGGCACCAGCGACCGCGAGGGACCGAGGGAGGCCGTCGAGCAGGCTGCCCCGGAGCAGTCCCCGGACAACGTCCCCGCACCCGAGGGCGAGGTCCGCCAGGTCGGCGAGCGCCGCGGCATGTTCGGTGCCCGAGGGTCCGGTGACACCTCCGGCTACGGGGGCCTGGTCAAGCCGACCCTGTTCCCCGGCGCGAGCCGCCGCCCGTTCGGCGGCTGGTTCGACGAGGTGGCCGACGCCCTCGACGCCGGGCTGGCGACCTCGCTGGGTGGGGACGCGTCGGCCGCGGTCGAGCGGGTCGTGGTGCATCGCGGCGAGGTCACCTTCCACATCTCCCGCCAGCACCTGCGCGCCGTCGTCCGGCAGCTGCGCGACGACCCGGCCCTGCGCTTCGAGATGTGCTCCTCGGTCAGCGGCGTGCACTACCCCGACGACACCGGCCGCGAGCTGCACGTCGTCTACCACCTGCTCTCGATGACCCACAACCGGCGGATCCGCCTCGAGGTGTCCGCGCCGGACGCCGACCCGCACATCCCCTCGGTGACCGAGCAGTACCCCACCGCCGACTGGCACGAGCGCGAGGCCTGGGACATGTTCGGGATCATCTTCGACGGTCACCCGGCGCTGACCCGGATCCTGATGCCCGATGACTGGCCGGGCCACCCGCAGCGCAAGGACTATCCGCTGGGCGGCATCCCGGTGGAGTACAAGGGCGGTACCGTACCTCCGCCCGACCAGCGAAGGGCCTACAACTGATGAGCACCCACACCCCTTCAGACGCTCAGGCGGGCGGCGAGGAGGACCTCTTCGCTCCCGGCAGCGAGACCTCCGGCGGCCGGGTCTTCACCGTCACCGGGCAGGACTGGGACTCCATCTCCCAGGGCCTCGGCGAGGAGGCCGAGGAGCGGGTGGTGGTCAACATGGGCCCGCAGCACCCCTCCACGCACGGCGTGCTCCGGCTGATCCTCGAGCTCGAGGGCGAGACGGTGACCGAGGCCCGGGCCGGGATCGGCTACCTGCACACCGGCATCGAGAAGAACATGGAGTTCCGCACCTGGACGCAGGGCGTCACGTTCTGCACCCGGATGGACTACCTCGCCCCGCTGTGGAACGAGGCCACCTACACCCTCGGCACCGAGCGGCTGCTGGACATCGAGGGCGACATCCCCGAGAAGGCGCAGGTGCTGCGCGTGATGATGCTGGAGCTGAACCGGATCAGCTCCCACCTCGTCGCCATCGCCACCGGCGGCATGGAGCTCGGCGCGCTCACCGTGATGACGATCGGCTTCCGCGACCGCGAGAACGTGCTGGACCTCTTCGAGCTGATCACCGGGCTGCGGATGAACCATGCCTACATCCGTCCCGGCGGCGTCGCCCAGGACCTCCCCCCGGGCGCGCTGCAGGAGATCCGCGACTTCTGCACGCTGATGGACAAGCGGCTCCTGGAGTACGCCGCCCTGTGCAACGCGAACCCCATCTTCCGCGCCCGTCTCGAGGGCGTCGGCTACCTCGACATGCAGGGCTGCCTCGCCCTCGGCATCACCGGCCCGGCGCTGCGCTCCACCGGCTATCCGTGGGACCTGCGCAAGTCCGAGCCCGTCTGCGGCTATGAGACCTACGACTTCGACGTGCAGACCTGGGACACCGCCGACTCCTACGGCCGGTTCCGGGTCCGACTGGCCGAGATGCACGAGGCCCTGCGCATCGTCCGGCAGTGCGTCGAGCGCCTCGCGGACCTCGACGGTGCCCCGGTGATGGTCGCGGACAAGAAGATCGCCTGGCCCAGCCAGCTCTCCATCGGCAGCGACGGCATGGGCAACAGCCTGGACCACATCCGCCACATCATGGGCGAGTCCATGGAGGCGCTGATCCACCACTTCAAGCTGGTGACCGAGGGCTTCCGGGTGCCGCCGGGACAGGCCTACGTGCCCCTCGAGTCGCCCCGCGGCGAGCTGGGCGCCCACGTGGTCTCCGACGGCGGGACGCGGCCCTTCCGCGCACACTTCCGCGACCCCTCGTTCGTGAACCTGCAGGGCACCAGCGTCATGAGCGAGGGCGGGATGGTCTCCGACATCATCGTCGCCATCGCCTCGATCGACCCGGTGATGGGAGGGGTGGACCGATGACCCTCTCCGCGCAGACCCGCGCCGAGCTCGAGGAGATCGCGGGGCGCTATCCCCAGAAGCGCTCGGGGCTGCTCCCGATGCTGCACCTGGTGCAGAGCACCGAGGGCATGGTAACGCCCGAGGGGATCGAGGCCTGCGCCGAGATCCTGGAGCTCTCCAGCGCCGAGGTCAGTGGCGTCGCGACCTTCTACACGATGTACAAGCGTCGCCCCGTCGGCGAATATCACGTGGGCGTGTGCACCAACACGCTGTGCGCCGTGATGGGCGGAGACGCCATCCTCGAGCGGCTCGAGGGCCACCTGGGCGTCGGCAACGACGAGACCACCGAGGACGGCAGGGTCAGCCTCGAGCACCTCGAGTGCAACGCCGCCTGCGACTATGCCCCGGTGGTCATGGTCAACTGGGAGTTCATGGACGACCAGACGCCGGAGTCCGCGGTCCGGCTCGTCGACGATCTCCGCGCCGGCACCGAGGTCCGCTCCACGCGCGGACCCCGGATCCGCACCTGGCGCGAGGGCGAGCGGGTGCTCGCCGGCTTCCCCGACGGCCTGGCCGACGAGGGCCCGGCCGCGGGCGCAGCGTCGCTCATCGGCCTGAGGATCGCGCGCGAGCGGGGCTGGAGTGCCCCGGGGCGCGGCGGCGGGGAGGCCCCGGCGATCGGGCGCGCGGCGGAGGGCTCCGCGGGCGGCCGCGAGGCCCAGCACGCCGAGCACGAGCGCGAGCTGGCCGACAGCCCGGCCGAGGTGAAGCACGACAAGGATGACAAGGACAACGAGGGTGGTGGCGCCCGATGACGGATCGAGCGACCGACGTGCTGACGCCGGTGCTCAGCGACGACTGGGATCACGACCGTCCCTGGACGCTGGCGTCCTACACCGACAAGGGTGGCTACCGCGCCCTCGCGACGGCGCTGGAGATGTCGCCCGCCGAGATCGTGACGGCCGTGAAGGACTCGGGGCTGCGCGGACGCGGCGGCGCCGGCTTTCCGACCGGCATGAAGTGGGGGTTCATCCCGCAGGACAACCCGAAGCCGAAGTACCTCGTGGTCAACGCCGACGAGTCGGAGCCGGGCACGTGCAAGGACACGCCGCTGATGATGGCCAGCCCGCACACGCTGGTCGAGGGCGTGATCATCTCCTCCTACGCCATCCGCGCCAAGGTCGCGTTCATCTACGTGCGGGGCGAGATCCTGCACGTCGTGCGGCGACTGCAGCAGGCGGTGGCCGAGGCGTACGACGCGGGCCACCTGGGCAACGACATCCACGGCACCGGCTATGACCTGGATATCGTCGTGCACGCCGGCGCGGGCGCGTACATCTGCGGCGAGGAGACGGCGCTGCTGGACTCCCTGGAGGGGCGCCGCGGCCAGCCCCGGCTGAGGCCGCCCTTCCCCGCCGTCGCCGGGCTCTATGCCAGCCCGACGGTGATCAACAACGTGGAGTCGATCGCCTCGGTCCCGGCCATCATCGAGATGGGCGCCGACTGGTTCGCCTCGCTCGGCACCGAGAAGTCCAAGGGCTTCGTGCTCTACTCGCTCTCGGGCCATGTCCGGCGCCCGGGCCAGTTCGAGGCGCCGCTCGGCATCACGCTGCGCGAGCTGATCGACCTCGCCGGCGGGATGCGCGAGGGCCACGAGCTGAAGTTCTGGACGCCGGGCGGTTCCTCGACGCCGATCCTCACCGACGCGCACCTCGACGTCCCCCTGGACTACGAGGCGGTCAGCGAGGCTGGGTCGATGCTGGGCACGCGCGCGCTGCAGATCTTCGACGAGACGACCTGTGTGCTGCGCGCGGTGCTGCGGTGGACGGAGTTCTACAAGCACGAGTCCTGCGGCAAGTGCACACCGTGCCGCGAGGGCACCTGGTGGCTCGTGCAGACGCTGGCCCGCCTCGAGCGGGGAGTGGGGTCCGAGGAGGACCTGGACACCCTGCTCGACCAGTGCGACAACATCCTCGGTCGCGCGTTCTGCGCGCTCGGCGACGGCGCCACCAGCCCGATCACCTCGGCGATCGAGTACTTCCGCGGGGAGTTCCTCGCCCACCTGTCCTTGGGCGGCTGCCCGTTCGACCCGGCCGCCTCGACCGTGTTCTCGACCAGCGCGACCGCGGGAGCCAGCGCATGACCGCCACGCCGGACAAGACCGACGCAGCCGCCCCGGAGCGGACCGACCTGGTCACGCTGACCATCGACGGCGTGGAGGCGAGCGTGCCGCGGGGCACGCTGGTGATCCGGGCGGCGGAGCAGATCGGCGTCCAGATCCCGCGGTTCTGCGACCACCCGCTGCTCGACCCGGTGGGCGCCTGCCGCCAGTGCCTGGTGGAGATCCCGGACGCCGGCAACGGCCGCGCGATGCCCAAGCCCCAGGCCTCCTGCACCATCGCCGTCGCCGAGGGGATGGTCGTGAGCACGCAGGCGACCAGCCCGGTCGCCGACAAGGCGCAGCAGGGCGTGATGGAGATGCTGCTGATCAACCACCCCCTCGACTGCCCCGTGTGCGACAAGGGCGGCGAGTGCCCGCTGCAGAACCAGGCGATGAGCAATGGCCGCGGCGAGTCCCGCTTCGCGGGCAGCGGCGGGGTCAAGCGGACGTTCCCCAAGCCGATCAACATCTCCGCGCAGGTGCTCCTCGACCGCGAGCGCTGCGTCCTGTGCGCCCGGTGCACCCGGTTCTCGGAGCAGATCGCCGGCGACCCCTTCATCGAGATGGTCGAGCGCGGGGCCCTGCAGCAGGTCGGCATCTACGAGAAGGAGCCCCTGGAGAGCTACTTCTCCGGCAACACCATCCAGATCTGCCCCGTCGGCGCCCTGACCAGCTCCGGCTACCGGTTCCGCTCCCGCCCGTTCGACCTCGTGTCCACGCCCAGCGTCGGCGAGCACGACGCCTGCGGGGCCGCGATCCGCGTGGACCACCGGCGCGGCAGGGTGATGCGCCGCCTCGCGGGACACGACCCCGAGGTCAACGAGGAGTGGATCAGCGACAAGGACCGATTCGCCTTCGCCTACGCCCGCCAGGACGATCGGCTGGCTCACCCGCAGGTGCGCGACGAGGACACGGGCGAGCTGCGCCCGGCCTCCTGGCCCGAAGCGCTCGCCGTGGCGGCGCGCGGCCTCGCGAGGGCCGGCGCGACCGGCGTCCTGCCCGGCGGCCGGCTGACCGGCGAGGACGCCTACGCCTACGCCAAGTTCGCACGCCTGGCGCTCGGCACGAACGACGTCGACTTCCGGGCGCGTCCCCACTCGAGGGAGGAGGAGGCGTTCCTGGCCTCCCGGGTCGCGCTCACCGGCCCCGGCCACGGCGGCGTCACGTACGCCGACCTCGAGTCCGCCACCACGGTCGTGCTCGCCGGGCTCGAGCCCGAGGACGAGGCGGCCACGATCTTCCTGCGGCTGCGCAAGGCGGCCCGGCGCACGCCCGGCACCCGCGTGGTCTCGCTGGCGCCGTACGCCTCGCGGGGTCTGGTCAAGATGCACGGCGAGCTGGTGCCGACGGTCCCGGGCGAGGAGGCGTCGGCGCTGCGCGCCATGGTCAGCCGCTCCGACTTCGGCCTCGACCCGCGCTCGGTGATCCTGGTGGGCGACCGCCTCGCGTCCGTTCCCGGCGCCCTCTCCGCGGCCGCCGAGGTGGCCGGCAAGACGGGCGCCCGGCTGGCCTGGGTCCCGCGCCGCGCAGGCGACCGCGGCGCCGTCGAGGCGGGCTGCCTGCCCGGGCTGCTGCCCGGTGGCCGTCCCGCGGACGACGCCTCGGCCCGGGTCGACGTGGCCACGGCCTGGGGCGTCGACCACCTGCCCACCACCCCCGGGCGGGACGGGGACGCGATCCTCGCCGCCGCCGCCGCCGGCGAGCTCCGCGGCCTGGTGGTCGGTGGGGTGCACCTGGACGATCTCGCCGACCCGGCCCTCGCCCGGCAGGCGCTCGGAACCGCGGCGTTCGTGGTCAGCCTCGAGCTGCGCGCCACCGACGTGACGCGGCACGCCGACGTCGTGTTCCCCGTCGCCGCCGCGGGCGAGAAGGCGGGCACCTTCGTCACCTGGGAGGGCCGCGTCCGGCCCTTCGACGCGGTGCTCTCCGTGCCGGGCTTCCTGCCCGACCTGCGCGTCCTGGCCGGGATCGCCGAGGAGCTCGGCCGCCCCCTCGGCTTCCGCACGGTGGCCGAGGTGCGCGCCGAGATGGAACAGGTGGGCCCCTGGGACGGCGAACGGCCGGACGCGCCCGCCGTCCCCGCCCCCGAGGCGGGCCGCCCCGAGGGCTCCTACGCCCTCGCGAGCTGGAAGCAGATGCTCGACCACGGCGTCATGCAGGACGGCGACGCCAACCTCCGCTCGACCGCCCGCCCCGCGGTGGTGCGGCTGCCCCGAGAGCTGCACGAGCGCGTCGGTGGGACGGTGACCCTCGGCGGCGACCGCGGCTCCGTGACGCTGCCGGCCGAGCCGCGCGACGACATGCCCCCGGGCACGGTGTGGCTGCCGGCGTTCTCGTCCGGGCGCGGGGTCCTCGCCGATCTGGCCTCACCGGGCAGCCGCGTGAGCGTGAAGGGGGCGTCCTCATGATCGAGGTCATGAACGGGGCGGGCATGATGCGACTGACCGAGCTGGTGCCAGGCGAGTCCCGGGACCTCTCGGTGTTCGGCAACGATGCGCTATGGGTGGTGCTGCTCAAGGCCCTCCTGATCTTCGTGGTCCTGGTGCTGCTCACCCTCTTCAACATCTGGTGGGAGCGGCGCGTCGTGGCCCGGATGCAGCACCGCATCGGACCCAATGTGCACGGCCCCTTCGGCCTGCTCCAGTCGCTGGCCGACGGCGTAAAGCTGGCGCTGAAGGAGGACATCATTCCGAAGGCCGCCGACAAGGCGGTCTTCGTCATCGCGCCCATCGTGACCGTGATCCCGGCCTTCGTGACGTTCTCGGTCATCCCCTTCGGCCCCGAGGTGCGGATCCCGTTCACCGACACGGTCACCCCGCTGCAGCTGACCGACATGCCGGTCGCCGTGCTGTTCGTGATGGCGATCGCCTCGATCGGCATCTACGGCATCGTGCTCGGCGGCTGGGCCTCGGGGTCGACGTACTCCCTGCTCGGCGGGCTGCGCTCGAGCGCCCAGATGATCTCCTACGAGGTCGCGATGGGCCTGGCGCTGGTCGCCGTCTTCCTCTACGCCGGCTCGCTGTCCACCTCGGAGATCGTCCAGGCCCAGGACGACTACTGGTTCGGCCTGATCCTGTTCCCCTCGTTCGTCATCTACGCGATCTCCATGGTCGGCGAGGTGAACCGGGCGCCCTTCGACCTCGCCGAGGCCGAGGGCGAGCTGGTCGGCGGCTTCCACACCGAGTACTCCTCGCTGAAGTTCGCCCTGTTCTTCCTCGGGGAGTACATCAACATGGCAACCGTCTCGGCGCTCGCGACCACCCTGTTCCTGGGCGGCTGGCACGCCCCGTGGGGCATCGAACAGGTCTGGCCGGGTGCCAACGAGGGCTACTGGCCGCTGCTCTGGTTCTTCGGCAAGGTGCTCTTCTTCATCTTCCTGTTCATCTGGCTGCGGGGGTCGTTGCCGCGGATGCGCTACGACCAGTTCATGGCGCTCGGCTGGAAGGTGCTGATCCCGGTCAGCCTCGGCTGGATCTTCCTGGTCGCGGCCGTCCGCGTCACCTCCCTGGAGGGGGCCCCCTCCGAGCGCTGGCTGATCATCGGCGGCGCCGCCCTGGCGGCCGTGTTCCTGGTGATCGTGTTCCTGCCCGAGAGCAAGAGGGCCGCGGAGAAGCGCGACGCCGAGCAGGCCGCTGCGCGCGACCACACCGGGGCCGTGGTGGGCGGCTTCCCGGTTCCGCCGATGCCCGCCGGAGGCGCGCGCCAAGGCCCGGCCGCACCCCTGGACTTCACGTCCTCGTCGCAGTCGACCCCCGTGCAGGGTGAGGAGATCTGATGGCCACCATCACCGAGCAGCTGGGGCTGGACAGGGTCGCCGGCTTCGGCGTCACGTTCCGCACCATGTTCCGCAAGGTCGTGACGGAGCAGTACCCGTTCGAGAAGGTGCCGACGGCGCCGCGTTTCCACGGCCGGCATCAGCTCAACCGCTGGCCGGACGGCCTGGAGAAGTGCATCGGCTGCGAGCTGTGCGCCTGGGCGTGCCCGGCGGACGCGATCTACGTGGAGGGCGCGTCGAACAGCGACGGTCCCGAGGGGGAGCGGTACAGCCCCGGCGAGCGGTACGGCCGCGTCTACCAGATCAACTACCTGCGGTGCATCCTGTGCGGCCTGTGCATCGAGGCGTGCCCGACCCGCGCGCTGACCATGACCAACGAGTACGAGCTGGCGGACAACAACCGCGCCGACCTGATCTATGAGAAGTCGGACCTGATCGCCCCGCTGCTGCCCGGCATGGAGGAGCCGCCGCACCCGATGCGGCTCGGCGACGACGAGACCGACTACTACCGCGGCAGCTTCGCCGGCGGCCGCACCGGCGCGGAGGGGACGGCGCAGTGATCGCCTTCTGGATCCTCGCCCCGGTGATGGTCGCCGCGGCGCTCGGCATCCTCTTCGTGCGCAAGGCGGTGCACGCGGCGCTGCTGCTGGCCGTGGTGATGCTCAGCCTCGCCGTGCTCTACCTGCCGCTCGAGGCGCCGTTCCTCTTCGCGGTGCAGATCATCGTCTACACCGGCGCGATCCTGATGCTCTTCCTCTTCGTGATGATGCTCGTCGGCGTCGACGCCTCGGACTCCCTGGTCGAGACGCTGCGCGGCCAGCGTTTCTTCGCTGGAGTCACGGGGCTGGTCTTCGCCGGCCTCGTGGTGGTCGGCCTCGGCCAGGTCGCCCTCGGTGCGGCGGTGGGGCTCGAGGCCGCCAACGAGGGCGGGAACATCGAGGCCCTCGCGGACATCATGTTCGGCCGCTACGTCGTCGCGTTCGAGGCCACCGCTGCGCTGCTGATCACGGCCGCGCTCGGTGCGATGGTGCTCGCCCACCGCGAGCGCCTCGACCCCCGGCCGACCCAGGCGTCGCTCGCGACACAGCGGATGCGCGACTGGAGCGAGACCGGCAACCACCTCGGCCCGCTGCCCTCGCCCGGCGTCTTCGCGCGGCACAACGCCGTGGACACGCCGGCGCTGCTGCCCGACGGGACAGCGGCGGACTCGTCGGTCTCCCGGGTGCTCGCCGCGCGCGGCTCCGTGCGCACGACGCCGGAGTACGCGGACCACGTCGAGGACATGCAGCGGGCGCTCGGACAGGACGCGGGCGTCGACTCCGAGGGCTCCTCGGGTGGGGCGGAGGCCGGCGTCGGCGGTGCGACCACCGAGGGCGGCTCGGCGGCGGTCCGGCACGACCCCGACGACCCGACTGGCACAGCCACGGGCCCCGTTGCCGGCCAGACCACCGATGCGCCCTCGGAGCCGGACGACCAGGAGAACGGCGGTGAGGACCAGCGATGAGCGTGACGCCCTACATCGTCCTCTCGGGGATTCTGTTCACCATCGGCTGCGTCGGCGTGCTGACGCGGCGCAACGCCATCGTCGTGTTCATGTGCGTCGAGCTGATGCTCAACGCGTCGAACCTGGCGTTGGTGGCTTTCGCGAAGCAGAACGGCAACCTCGAGGGGCAGGTGACCGCCTTCTTCGTGATGGTCGTCGCCGCCGCCGAGGTGGTGGTCGGCCTCGCGATCATCATGGCCATTTTCCGCACCCGCCGCTCGGCGTCCGTGGACGACGCCAGCCTGCTGAAGTACTAGGGGAGAGCAGTGGTGTCTGATCTGATGATCTCGAGCGCGCGGGTGCTCGCGGAGGGCGAGGGCTCGGCGCCCGTCGTCGATCCCGGGGTCGCCGAGGGCGTTCTCTCGCTGGCCTGGCTGGTGATCGCGCTGCCGCTGGCCGGCGCGCTGATCCTGCTCCTCGTGGGCCCGCTGGTGGCCCGGTCGGCGACCGACCGGCTGGGGCACTGGCTCGGCGTGGGGACGGTGGCCGGCTCCTTCGTGGTCTCGCTGGCCATGTTCTTCGCGCTGCTCGGCCGCGGCGAGGAGGAGCGGCAGGTCGGCCAGACCCTCTTCACCTGGGTCGACGCCGGCGACTACCGGGTGGGCCTGGACCTGCTCTACGACCCACTCGCCGCGTTGTTCCTGCTCCTGATCACCGGCGTGGGTGCCCTGATCCACCTCTATTCCGTGGGCTACATGGAGCACGACGTCCGGCGGCGGCGGTTCTTCGGCTACCTCAACCTCTTCGTGGCCTCGATGCTCATGCTGGTCCTCGCCGGCGACTACCTGGTCCTGTTCCTGGGCTGGGAGGGCGTCGGCCTGGCCTCCTACCTGCTCATCGGGTTCTGGCAGTACAAGCCCTCCGCGGCCGCAGCCGCCAAGAAGGCGTTCGTGATGAACCGCGTCGGCGACATGGGCCTCTCCCTGGCGATCATGCTCATGTTCGTCACCTTCGGGACCTCCTCCTTCGTGGGCGTCAGCGAGGCCGCCGGCGAGGCGTCCGGCGGCACGCTGAACGCGATCGGGCTGCTCCTCCTGCTCGCGGCCTGCGGCAAGTCGGCCCAGGTGCCGCTGCAGGCGTGGCTGCTCGACGCGATGGAGGGCCCGACGCCGGTCTCCGCACTGATTCACGCGGCGACGATGGTGACCGCAGGCGTCTACCTGGTGGTCCGCTCGAACTTCATCTTCGACTACGCGCCGGCGGCCCAGACCGCGGTCGTCGTCGTCGCCTGTGTGACGCTGCTGTGGGGTGCGGTGATCGGGTGCGCGCGCGACGACATCAAGAAGGTGCTCGCGGGCTCCACGATGAGCCAGATCGGCTACATGATGCTGGCCGCGGGCCTCGGCGTCGCCGGCTACGCCTTCGCGATCTTCCACCTGCTCACGCACGGCTTCTTCAAGGCGAACATGTTCCTCGGGGCCGGGTCGGTGATGCACGGCACCAACGACGACGTGAACATGCGCCACTACGGGATGCTGCGCAAGGTCATGCCGGTGACGTTCCTGACCTTTGCGATGGGCTACCTTGCGATCATCGGGATCCCGCCGTTCTCCGGCTTCTGGTCCAAGGACAAGATCATCGAGGTCGCCTTCGACCAGAACGTGATCGCCGGCCTGGCGGCACTGATCGGAGCGGGCGTGACCGGCTTCTACATGACCCGGCTGATGCTGATGACGTTCTTCACCAAGGAACGATGGGAGCCCGACGTGCACCCGCACGAGTCGCCGAAGGTGATGACCGTGCCGCTGATCGTGCTGGCGGCCCTCTCGGCCTTCGGCGGCCTGCTGCTCGCCGGCGACTTCATCGTCAGCTTCCTCGAGCCGGTGGTCGGCGAGGAGCCGGAGCACAATCCCTTCCTGCCCGCCTGGGTGATGACCCTCATCATCCTGGCGACGGTCGCGGTGGGCGTATGGCTCGCCTGGGTGCTGGTCGGCAAGCGGGAGGTCCCGCGAAGCGCGCCGCAGGACGTGAGCCTGGCCGTGCGCGCGGCCAGGGCCGACCTCTACGGCGACACGATCAACGACGGCCTCGTGGTCCGGCCCGGCAGACGGCTGGCCCGCGGCCTGACGCTCTTCGACCGGACCGGGGTGGACGGCGTCGTGCGCGGCAGCTCGGCCTCGGTGGCCGCGATCTCCGGCGCGCTGCGCCGCGTGCAGACCGGCTTCGTCCGTTCCTACGCGCTCCTCTTCTTCGTCGGTGCGGCCCTGGTCGTGATCGCGATGCTGGCGGTGAACCTCCGATGACCGACTTCCCCTGGCTCTCCGCCCTGATCGTCGTGCCCGCCCTCGGTGCGGCGATCACCGCGGTGACCCCCTCTCCGCCCGGTGGCGCGGTCGCCAAGCAGCTCGGCCTCGGGTTCTCCGGGCTCACCCTGCTCGCCGCCGCCGCCGTCTGGGCGCAGTACGACGTGGGCGCGGGCATGCAGTTCACCGAGGACCACCTCTGGATCGAGGTGATCGGCGCCCACTACGCGCTGGGCATCGACGGCCTCGGGCTGGTGATGGTCCTGCTCACCGCGCTGCTGGTGCCGGTCGTGCTCCTCGCCTCGTGGCCGGATGTCGACCATCGCAACACCCGCGCCTTCGTGGCCTGGGTGCTCGCGCTGGAGGCGGCCGCGCTGGCGGTCTTCATGGCCACGGACGTGTTCCTGTTCTACGTCGCCTTCGAGGCCACGCTGATCCCCGCCTACTTCCTGATCGGCGGGTTCGGCGGGCCCGCCCGCCGTCAGGCAGCCGTGAAGTTCCTGATCTACATGCTCCTCGGCGGCCTGGTGATGCTGGCGGCGGTGATCGGGCTCTACGTGGCCTCCGCCGACGCGGGTACCCCGTCCTACCTGGTGGCCGACCTGGCCGCGCTCGACATCGGCACCGACACCGCCCGGTGGCTGTTCGTCGGCTTCTTCATCGCGTTCGCGATCAAGGCGCCGCTGTTCCCGGTGCACACCTGGCTGGCGGACACCACCGCCGCGGCGACGCCCGGCACGAGCGTGCTGCTGGTCTGCGTGCTCGACAAGATCGGGACCTACGGCATGATCCGCTTCTGTCTCGGCATCTTCCCGGAGGCCTCGCAGTGGGCCACGCCGGTCGTGGTGGCGTTGGCGCTGATCTCGATCGTGTACGGCGCCCTGGTCGCCATCGGGCAGGACGACATGCTCCGGCTGATCGGGCTCACGTCGCTCTCGCACTTCGGCTTCATCGTGCTCGGGATCTTCGTCTTCACCAGCCAGGGCCAGACCGGGGCGATCCTCTACATGGTCAACCACGGGCTCGCCACGGCCGCCTTGTTCATCGTCGCGGGCTACCTGATCCGCCGTCGCGGCACGGCGTCGATCGGGGCGACCAGCGGCGTGGAGAAGGTAGCGCCGGTGCTGGCGGGCGTGCTGCTCGTCGCCGGGCTGGCCACGCTGGGTCTGCCGGGCCTGTCCACCTTCGTCAGCGAGTTCCTGGTGCTGGTCTCGGCGTTCGACTACGCCCCCTGGGTCGGCGTGATCGCCGTGACCGGCATCGTGCTCGCGGCGGTCTACGTGCTCTGGCTCTACCAGCGCACCATGACCGGCCCGACCCCGCCGGACGTCGCGGCGATGTCGGATCTCAACCGGCGGGAGGTCGGGGCCGTGGCGCCCGTGCTGGTGGCGCTGGTGTTCTTCGGCTTCTACCCGATGCCGCTGCTCGACGTGATCAACCCGACCACCGACACCGTCCTCGAGCAGGTCGGCGTCTCCGACGAAGCGCCCACGGTGCCCGGGGCGAGCGAGGAAGGGGTGGACTGATGGAGTACGTGAAGCCCACCATCGAGTACGCCGAGATCTGGCCGCTGCTCGTCGTCCTCGGTACGGCGATCCTGGGCGTCCTGCTCGAGGCGTTCCTGCCGCGTCGCCTGCGCTTCGGCGTGCAGACGGCCCTCGCCGCGACGGGCCTCCTGGTGGCGCTGGCGGGCACCATCGCCGTCGGCGTGGGGCTCGAGGGGGTCGGCGACGGCGTCGCCCGCGGCCTGATCGCCGTGGGGGGGACCATCGCGATCGACGGTCCGACGGTCTTCTTGTGGGGCCTCGTGCTGGTCCTCTCGCTGGCCGGCGTCATGCTCTTCGCGGAGCGTCGCCTGGAGAGCGGGCTCTCGGGCTTCGCCGGCATGGCCGCCGCCCTGCCGGGCTCCGACGCCGAGCGACGCTCCTCGGCCGCCGGCCTGGAGCACACCGAGGTCTACCCCCTGCTGATGTTCTCCGTCTCGGGGATGATGCTCTTCCCGGCCGCCAACGACCTGCTGACCCTCTTCGTCGCGCTCGAGGTGCTCTCGCTGCCCCTCTACCTGCTCTGCGGGTTGGCCCGCCGGCGCCGCTTGCTGAGCCAGGAGGCGGCGCTCAAGTACTTCCTGCTCGGCGCCTTCTCCTCCGGCTTCCTCGTCTATGGCATCGCGCTGGTCTACGGCTACGCGGGCTCCATGGAGTTCGCGGCGATCAACGAGGCGGTGCGCAACGGCGTCGGCAGCGACGGCCTGCTGCTCACCGGCATCGCCCTGCTCGCGGTCGGCCTCCTCTTCAAGGTCGGCGCCGTGCCGTTCCACTCCTGGACGCCGGACGTCTATCAGGGCGCCCCGACCGCGGTGACCGCCTTCATGTCCGCGGCCACCAAGGTCGCCGCCTTCGGCGCCATCCTGCGGCTCTTCTATGTCGCCTTCGGCACCGAGCGGTGGAGCTGGCAGCCGATGATGTGGGGCGTCGCGATCCTGACAATGGTCGTCGGCGCGGTGCTCGCGATCAGCCAGGACGACGTCAAGCGGATGCTCGCCTACTCCTCGATCGCGCACACCGGCTTCCTGCTCACGGGCGTGCTCGGGCTGCAGGCGACCGTCGACCTCGGTCCCGGCGAGATCACCTCGCTGCAGGCCGTGATGTTCTACCTGGTCACCTACGGCTTCGCCACGCTCGGCGCCTTCGCCGTCGTGACCCTGGTGCGCGACGCCGGCGGCGAGGCGACCCACCTCTCCCGGTGGGCCGGGCTCGGCAAGGAGTCCCCGATGGTGGCCGGCGTCTTCGCCGTCTTCCTCATCTCCATGGCCGGCATCCCGCTGACCAGCGGCTTCGTGGGCAAGTGGGCGGTCTTCGCGGCCGCGCTCGCGGCGGGCGCGTGGCCGGTGGTGGTCACGGCCGTGCTGAGCAGCGTCGTCGCGGCGTTCTTCTACATCCGCGTCATCGTGTTGATGTACTTCTCCGAGCCGGTCGGCGAGGGCCCCGCCGTGGCGGCGCCCTCGGTGCTCACCGCGACCGCGATCGGGCTGGGTGTGGCGGTCACGCTCGTGCTGGGGATCGTGCCCGGACCCATGCTGGATCTCGCCGGCAGCGCCGGGTCGTTCCTGCGGTGACCGGAGCGAGCCCCGCGACGGGGGCCACCGCCGGGCTCGCCCTCCCCGTCGTCGACGACGAGCTGGCGGACCGGCTCAGCGCCCGGCTGGAGCGCGTCGAGACGGCCCTGGCGGGCCACGTGGTGAGCCGCGCGCCGTACGTCACCCGGGCGGCGAGCCACCTGCTGGAGGCGGGTGGCAAGCGGTTCCGCCCCCTGCTGGTGCTGCTCGCGGCCGAGTGCGGCGACCGGGCCGAGAGCGACGAGGTGGTTACGGCCGCCTGCGTCGTGGAGCTGACCCACTTGGCCTCGCTCTACCACGACGACGTGATGGACGAGGCGTCCCTGCGCCGCGGCGCAGACTCCGCCAACGCGCGCTGGGACAATCTCGTCGCGATCCTCACCGGCGACTTCCTCTTCTCGAAGTCCTCCGAGCTCACGGCCGACCTCGGCGCCGAGGCGGTGCGGATCCAGGCGAGGACCTTCACCCGTCTCGTCGAGGGCCAGATCATGGAGACCGTGCGGCCGGAGCCGGGGCAGGACCCCGTGGCGCACTACCTCGACGTCGTGTCCGGCAAGACCGGGTCGCTGATCGCCACCTCGGCCCGCTACGGGGCCCGGTTCGGCGGGGCCGGTCGCGAGGTCGAGGAGGCGCTCGCGGCGTACGGCGAGATCGTCGGGGTGGCCTTCCAGCTCTCCGACGACGTCCTCGACATCGCCTCGGAGTCGACCGAGTCGGGCAAGACCCCCGGCACCGACCTGCGCGAGGGAGTGCCCACGCTGCCGGTGCTGATGGCGCGGGCCTCCACCGATCCGGCCGATGACCGCCTGCGGGACCTGCTCTCCTCGGACCTCACGGACGACGACGCCCACGCCGAGGCGCTTGCCCTGCTGCGCCGGCACCCGGCGCTGGGGCAGGCGCGCGACTACGTCGTCGCGCGCGCCGAGGAGGCCAAGCAGCGTCTGACCGTGCTCGAGGAGGGGCCGGTGCGCGCGGCGCTGGAGGCCTTCGCGGACGTCGTGGCGATCCGCTCCACCTGATCCCCGGCTCAGAGGGTGGCCGGCACCCGCGAGCGTCTCCGGTGCCGGAGCGAGTCGCTGATGAAGACCAGCAGCGCCAGCCACACCAGGGCGAACCCGACCCAGCGTGAGGGTGGCATCTCCTCGCCGCGGACCAGCACCCCGATCAGGAACTGGGTCACGGGCGTCAGGTACTGCAGCAGGCCCAGCGTGGAGAGCGGGATCCGCGTGGCGGCTGCGCTGAAGCAGGCCAGGGGCACCACGGTCACGATGCCGGTCGTGGTGACCAGCAGCAGGTGGCCCGTGCCCTCGCTGCCCACCGTCGCGGTGCCGGTGCTGCCGAGCCACACGATCCAGCCGAGCGCCAGCGGCGCCACCAGCCACGCCTCCACGGTGAGGCCTTCCAGGGCGCCGGCCCCGGCCCGCTTCTTGGTCAGCCCGTACGCCGCGAAGGAGCCCGCGAGCCCCAGCGCGATCCACGGGGGTCGGCCGTACCCGAAGGCGATCACGAGCACGGCCACGGTGGCGATGCCGACGGCGGCCCACTGCGCGGGGCGCAGGCGTTCGCGCAGGACCAGCACACCGAGCAGCACGGTGACCAGCGGGTTCACGAAGTACCCCAGCGAGGTCTCCACGACGCGGCCACTGTTGACCCCGTAGATGAACAGGCCCCAGTTGACGGTGATCGCCAGGGAGGCGAATGCCAGCAGGCGCAGGGTCCGCGGCTGGCCGAGGAGGTGCATCAGCCGCCGGCGCCGGCCGAGCGCGAGCACGACCAGCACGACGGTGACCGCCGACCAGAGCATCCGGTGGGCCAGGATCTCGACCGGCCCGGCCGGCTCGAGCAGCGGCCAGTAGAGCGGGAACAGCCCCCAGATGCCGTAGGCGGCGGCCCCGAAGGCCAGGCCGGCCCCCGAGGTGTCCGGCGCGGCGGGCCTCGCGTCCGGGGCGGGGGTCGGGGTCCCGCTCAGGCGACGGTCCAGGTGTCGCCGCCGCCGATGAGCGCGGCGAGGCGCTCCTCGGGGCTACCGGTCGCGGCGTCGGTGGCGGTGGCGACCTGCGCGCGGGTCTGGTCGTCGTACGTCGGTCGCTCGACCTGGCGGAAGATGCCGATCGGGGCGCGGTGCAGGTAGCCGGCGTCGGTGAGGCGGCTGATCGCGAAGGCCAGGGTCGGGTCGGGTCGGGTCGCGTCATGCACGATCAGCGCGTTGGCGGGCACCTGGTCCTGCCCGTCCCCGACGTCGACGACGCGGACGCCGCCGGCGTCCTCGCCGCGGGCCAGGCCGCGGGAGCCGCCACCGTCACCGCCCTCGTCCTCCGACAGCGGCGCCCCGAAGCGGATCGGCCGGCCCTGCTCGAGCGGAATGACGGCCTCGTCGCGGCGACCCCGGAACTCGCCCATGCCCTTGACGGCGTCGAAGGCGTGGTCGTTGAAGATCGGGCAGTTCTGGAAGATCTCGACGAGGCTGGTGCCGCGGTGCGCGGCGGCTGCGGCCAGCACGCCGGTGAGGTGCTTGCGGTCGGAGTCGATCGTGCGGGCCACGAAGCTGCCCTCGGCGCCGAGCGCGAGCGAGATCGGGTTGAAGGGGTGGTCCACCGAGCCCATCGGGGTCGACTTGGTGATCTTGCCGGGCTCGCTCGTGGGGGAGTACTGGCCCTTGGTGAGCCCGTAGATGCGGTTGTTGAAGAGGAGGATCGTCATGTTGACGTTGCGCCGCATCGCGTGGATCAGGTGGTTGCCGCCGATGGAGAGCCCGTCGCCGTCGCCGGTGACGACCCAGACCGAGAGGTCCTGCCGCGTGGTGGCGATGCCGGTGGCGATCGCGGGGGCGCGGCCGTGGATGGAGTGCATCCCGTAGGTGTCCAGGTAGTACGGGAAGCGGCTCGAGCAGCCGATCCCGGAGACGAACACGATGTTCTCCCGGCGCAGGCCGAGGTCGGGGAGGAACCCCTGGACAGCCTTCAGGACGGCGTAGTCGCCGCACCCGGGGCACCAGCGCACCTCCTGGTCGCTGGTGAACTCCTTGGCGGTCTGGGCGGGGGCGTCGTCGCCGAGCTGCGGGACGCCCTCCGTGCCGGAGCGCACCTGCGGCATCTCGAGCTCGACGGATCCGGTCGGGTCGGTGCTCATCAGTCGTCTCCTCCCAGCGCGCCCTGGCCGGTGATGTGCGTGGCGGCCACGGCCGCGAGGTCGGCGCGCATCTCGTCCTCGGGAACGCCCTCCGCCTCGGCGACGAGACCGCCGACGACGTCGGCCAGCACGGCCGCCTTCAGCGGGATCCCCCGGACCTCGTGGTGGCCCACGACGTCGACCAGGTAGCGCGCGCGCAGCAGCATCCCGAGCTGGCCCAGGTTCATCTCGGGCACGAGCACCCGGTCGTAGCGGCCCAGCACGTCGCCGAGGTCGCTCGGGAACGGGTTCAGGTGGCGCAGGTGCGCCTGCGCCACCTGGTGCCCGGCGCGGCGCACCCGGCGCACGGCGGCCCCGATCGGGCCGTAGGTCGAGCCCCAGCCCAGCACGAGCACCTTCGCCTGGCCGGTCGGGTCGTCCACCGTCATCGGCGGGATCGTCGCGGCCACGCGGTCGACCTTGGCCTGGCGGACGCGGACCATCAGGTCGTGGTTGGCCGGGTCGTAGGAGATGTCGCCGGAGCCGTCCTTCTTCTCCAGGCCGCCGATCCGGTGCTCGAGCCCGGCGACGCCCGGCGGGGCCCATGGCCGGGCGAGGGTCTCCGGGTCGCGGTCGTAGGCCTGGAACGCCGGCTCGCCCGATGCCGCCGGGGCGGCGAACGCCGGGTCGATCGTCGGCAGGTCGGCCACGTCGGGGATCCGCCACGGCTCCGACCCGTTGGCCAGGTAGCCGTCGGAGAGCAGCACGACGGGCGTGCGGTAGGTGATCGCGATGCGCGCCGCCTCGAGCGCGGCGTCGAAGCAGTCCGAGGGGCTCGACGGCGCCACCACCGGGAGCGGCGCCTCGCCGTTGCGGCCGAACATCGCCTGCAGCAGGTCGGCCTGCTCCGTCTTGGTCGGCAGGCCCGTCGAGGGGCCGCCCCGCTGGACGTCGATGACCAGCAGCGGCAGCTCGACCATCACGGCCAGGCCCATCGCCTCGCTCTTGAGCGAGATGCCGGGGCCCGAGGTCGTGGTCACACCCAGCCCGCCGGCGAAGGCGGCGCCGATGGCGGCGCCGATCCCGGCGATCTCGTCCTCGGCCTGGAAGGTGGTCACGCCGAAGGCCTTGTGCTTGGAGAGCTCGTGCAGCACGTCGCTGGCCGGGGTGATCGGGTAGGAGCCCAGGAAGACCGACAGGCCGGAGCGCACGCCCGCCGCCACCAGGCCGTAGGCCAACGCCGCATTGCCGGTGATGTTGCGATAGGTGCCGGGGGGGACGGGCGCGGGCTTGACCTCGTAGGAGACGGCGAACGCCTCCGTGGTCTCGCCGTAGTTCCAGCCGGCGCGGAAGGCAGCGATGTTGCCGTCGCGGATGTCCGGCGTCCGGCTGAACCGCTTCGAGAGGAAGTCGGTGGTCTGTTCCGTGGGCCGCCCGTACATCCAGGAGAGGAGCCCGAGGGCGAACATGTTCTTGGCGCGCGTCGCGTCCTTGCGGGAGAGACCGTGCGGCTTGACCGCCTCGATCGTCATGCCCGTGAGGTCCACCGGGTGCACCTGGAACTCGGCGAGCTGCGAGCCCGGCTGGTCCAAGCCCTCCAGGGGGTCGGACTCGTAGCCGGCCTTCGACAGGTTCCGGGAGGTGAAGTCGTGACGGTCCACGATGACCGTGGCGCCCCGGGGCAGCTCGGGCAGGTTCGCCCTCAGCGCCGCCGGGTTCATCGCGACCAGCACGTCCGGCGCGTCGCCAGGCGTGAGGATGTCGTGGTCCGCGAAGTGCACCTGGAACGACGAGACGCCGGGAAGCGTGCCCTGGGGGGCGCGGATCTCGGCCGGGAAGTTCGGCAGCGTCGCGAGGTCGTTGCCGAACGACGCGGACTCCTGGGTGAACCGGTCCCCGGTCAGCTGCATCCCGTCGCCGGAGTCGCCGGCGAAACGAATGATGACGCGGTCGAGTTGCTTGACCTGTTTGGCCAACTCGGCAACTCCTCTCTATTCCTCCTGCGGACCGCTCCCACCCTAGCCACGCGGGTGATGCTCGGCCGGGGCATCTTCCCTGCTGGAACGGGCCCCAGCGGCCGGTGTGAGCGGACTCACTAGCCTGTGGCGATGCGCACCCCCGAGCCCCCCGACCGCGCGGCCGCCGAGCCGGTCGACGCCGCCGCCGTGGAGGCCGCGGCGGCCCGCTTCGACGGGGTCGTGGCCACCACCCCCGTGCACACCGGCGACCGGCTCTCGGAGGCAACCGGGGCGCGGGTCTGGCTCAAGCGCGAGGACCTGCAGCCCGTGCGCTCCTACAAGGTGCGCGGCGCCTACCACCTGGTCTCCTCACTCAGCTCCCCCGAGCGCGCGCGGGGCGTGGTGTGCGCCAGCGCCGGCAACCACGCGCAGGGCTTCGCGCTGGCCTGCGCCCGCCTGGGTGTCCGCGGCACGGTCGTGGTGCCGCGGACCACGCCGCGGCAGAAGCGCGGCCGGATCGCCGCGCTCGGTGGCGACGCGGTCGAGATGCGCGTCATCGGGGACACCTACGACGAGGCCGCGGCCGAGGCCGCCGGGATCGCGGCCGAGACCGGCGCGACGCCCGTCCCGGCCTTCGACGACCCGCGAACGGTCGCCGGCCAGGGCACGGTCGTCGCGGAGGCGTTCGGTCAGCTGGCCGAGCAGGGCGCGGTCCCCGACGTGGTCGTGGTCCCGGTCGGCGGGGGAGGGCTGATCGCGGGATCGGTGGCGTGGCTGGCGCAGCGGCACCCCGGCGTCACCGTGGTCGGGGCGGAGCCGGCCGGCGCGGCCAGCATGGCGGCGGCGCTGGCGGCCGGTGCCCCGGTCACCCTCGACGAGCTGGACCGCTTCGTGGACGGCGCATCGGTGCGCCGCGTCGGTGACGTGCCGCTGCGCGTCCTGCGCGAGGGGGCCGGCGCGCTCCCGGTCGAGGTGGTCGCCGTCCCCGAGGGTCAGGTGTGCGTGGAGATGCTGGCGCTCTACCAGTCGGAGGGCATCATCGCCGAGCCCGCGGGAGCGCTCGCCGCGGCGGCGCTGGCACCCTCCGCGTCGGGACCGGCGTACACCCCCGCGGTCGGCGCGGACGTGCTCGTCGTGCTCTCGGGCGGCAACAACGACGTCAGCCGGTACGCGGAGGTCGTCGAGCGCGCGGTCGTGCACGAGGGCCGCAAGCACTACTTCCTCGTCGAGTTCCCGCAGGAGCCCGGTGCCCTGCGCCGCTTCCTCGACGAGGTCCTGGGGCCGGACGACGACATCACGCTCTTCGAGTACGTCAAGCGCAACAACCGCGAGACCGGACCAGCGCTGGTCGGAGTCGAGCTCGGCGACCCCGCGGACTTCGACGCGCTGTGGAGCCGGATGCAGGCCGCGCCACCGAAGATCGAGCGCGTCCCTCCCGACTCGCCCCTCTTCGGCTTCCTGCTCTGAGGGCGAGCTCGTGCAGGGCCCGCGTGCGGCTCAGCGGTAGTTGGTGAACTGGAGCGCGAGCTCGTAGTCCTGCGCCGTGACCAGCCGCTGGACCGCCTGGAGGTCGTCCCGCTTCTTGGAGGACACGCGCAGCTCGTCGCCCTGGATCTGCGCCTTCACGCCCTTGGGCCCCTGATCGCGGATCAGCTGGGAGATCTTCTTCGCCTCCTGCGAGGAGATGCCCTCCTTGAGCGCGATGGAGATCTTGGACTGCTGGCCCGACGGTCGCGGCTCGGAGGCGTCGAGGACCTTCAGCGAGACGCCGCGCTTGACCAGCTTGCCCTGGAAGACGTCGAGGACGGCCCGGGCCCGGTCGTCGGCCGAAGCGGACACCTCGACGGCGTGCTCGCCCTGCCACTCGATCGACGCGCCGGTGCCCTTGAAGTCGTAGCGGGTGGCGACCTCGCGGGCCGTCTGACCCAGCGCGTTGTCCACCTCCTGGCGGTCGAGCTTGCTGACGATGTCGAAGGACGAGTCGGCCACGATTGATCCTCTTCCGGTTCGCTTCGGAGGGTGCGCTGCGGGTGCAGCTGCGTGCTCCGCGCCGGTTTCCGTGCCGCCCGGCGCGCTTGCTATTGTCTCGTCCTGCCGCGGGCGGGGCGAGAGGCCCCCCGGCGGCAACGGCAGATTGCCCGAGCGGCCAATGGGAGCGGACTGTAAATCCGTCGGCTTTTGCCTTCCAAGGTTCGAATCCTTGATCTGCCACCGGGTCCCCGACCGCGACGCGCGGCGGGGGCCTCGGTGATTTTGGGTCCGGTGCCGATCTCGGCGCGCCACCCCGCGAACGGGTGGGGCCGCCTGTCATCCTTGCGGCGAGCGCGGGACGTCCGCGCCGGAGGACAAGGATTGGCATGGACTTCTGGGACATCATCTGGTTCATCATCGTCAGCTTCGCGTTCATCGCCTACCTGATGGTGATGTTCAACATCATCACGGACCTCTTCCGCGACCACGGCACCTCGGGCTGGGTGAAGGCGGTCTGGATCCTCGCGCTGATCTTCGCGCCTTTCCTCACCGCGCTGATCTACCTCGTGGCGAGGGGCCGCGGCATGGCCGAGCGGCAGGTGGGCGCGATGCAGCGGGCGCAGGAGGCCCAGGCGAGCTACATCCAGTCGGTGGCGGGCAACGCCTCGCCGTCGGACCAGATCGCCACCGCGAAGTCGCTCCTCGAGGAGGGGACGATCAGCCAGGAGGAGTTCGAGCGGCTCAAGGGCAAGGCGCTGTCCTGACCGACCGAACGATGGCACCCGCACGGCCCGGCCCCACCCCCGGGCCTCACTCCAGCGGGATCTCGCCGCGGTAGAAGGCCGAGTCCTTGCGGGAGAGCATCTCGCGCCGTTCCACGGGCGTCATCGCCTCGATCATCTCGACGACGGAGGCCGGGTAGCCGTCCACCTCGGGGGAGTCGTTGACGGGGACGATGCTGTGCACGACCCGGTCGTCGTAGAAGTGGACGGCGTTCACCGACTGGTGGGCGTCCACCGCCGAGATCAGCCGGTCCGCGGGCGTGATGTCGCTGGTGTAGCAGGTGGCGGACGCCACCGAGACCGGCACGCCGGCGAAGGTGCTGTGGCTGCTGAAGTGGAAGTGCCCGCCGAGGATCGCGCGTAGGTCGGTGCCCGCCACGACGCGGGCCAGGCGGTCCTGGTCGAGCAGCTCGATCATGGCCGCCGCCCGCATCATCGGCACCGGGATCGGCGGGTGGTGCATCGCCAGCACGGTCCCGCAGGGCGCCGGCGTCGCGAGCACGTCCGCGAGCCAGGCGAGCTGGTCGTCGCTGAGCTCGCCGTGGTGGTAGCCGGGCACGCTCGTGTCGAGGGCGACGATCCGCAGTCCGTCGACCTCGTGCACCCCGTCCTGCGGCCGCGTCGGATCGGCGTCCGGCCCGAGGAGCCCGGCGGCGAACGGTCCCCGGTCGTCGTGGTTGCCCATCGTCCACACGACGACGGCGCCCATCGCCTCCGCGGCCGGCTCGACGAGCCCGCGCAGCCGGGCGTACGCCGCCGGCTCGGCCCTGTCGGCGAGGTCACCGGTGAAGACGAGCGCCCGGGGTGGCGGGTCGATCCGGGCCAGCCGCGCGAGCGCGCGCCGCAGCCCGGCCTCGGTGTCGATCACGCCGAACTGACGGGCGCCCCCGGCCAGCAGGTGCGGGTCGCTGAGGTGCGCGACGACGTGGGCGGGGTGCGGGTACTGGCCCAGCGGTCGGGGCGGGGAACGGGACACGGGCCGATGCTAGGGCGCCAGGCGCCGGCAGACGGCCAGGGCCTCGGCGGGGTCCGGAGTGGTCGCCGCGCGCAGCCAGCGGCGGGCGCGGACGAGCGATGCCGGGTCGCGGCGCTCGGCGGAGCCCCCCTCGTCGAGGATCGCCGAGGCGGCCGCCTCCGGGTCGCCGTCGAAGGCGAGCGTGGTGGCGGCGAGCAGCCCGAGCAGCGCCTCCGGCCCGGCGACCGAGGCCGTGAACGGCGTCTCGCGGTCGAGGGCCGCGTCGATCCGAGCCACCACCGCCCCGGGCGGCCCGTCCGCCGAGAGGGCCAGCGCGAGCCCGGCGGCCGCCAGCTCGTCGGCCGCCGCGAGCCAGCCGTGCGAGGGGCCGGCCGCTCGTGCCGGGTCGGACCCGTGCACGTCGGGCACCGCGACGTGCACGGCGGCCTCGTCCTCGAGGACGCCCTCGCCGCGCGCGGCGTCCACCGCGGCGACCACCCGGCGCGCGTTTCCCGCGAGGTCCCCGGTGTCGCGCAGCGCCAGCTCGAGCCGGCGCAGCGCCAGGCCCGGCTCGCGGGTGCACCGTGCCGCGGGTCCGGAGACCTGTGCCGCGCCGCCGGTGAGCACCACCGCGACGGGCAGTGGATCCCCGTCCCCGGTCGCGCGGGCCGCCAGCGCCGGCAGGTCGGTGTCCGCGACGCGCAGCGCTCCGCCGCCGTCCGGGGGCGCCAGCGGTCCGGTTGCCGGATCCTCGAGCGGGGCGGGGACGTCGAGGAGGCCGGACCAGAAGGGATCCGGGGTGAGGGACGGGCTCATGGCGACCACGGTAGTCAGCGCGCGCCGGATCGTGCCCGGTGATCCGCCAGACTGGGCCCGGCCTCGGCAGCGGGCACCGACCACCAGGAGGCGGCCATGAGCAATCAGGAGAGCGACCCCGACGAGGTGGTCTGCGGTGCCGAGGAGAGCGCGCGGGGGGTCGAGGTGATCGAGCCCCGCGAGGTCCCGCTCGGCGGCCCGCGGGCGATGCGGGTGCGCCGCACCCTGCCCCAGCGGCGGCGGTCGCTGATCGGGGCGTGGTGCTTCGTCGACCACTACGGCCCCGACCGGGTCTCGGAGACCGGCGGGATGACGGTGGCGCCGCACCCGCACACCGGACTGCAGACGGTCAGCTGGCTCTTCACGGGCGAGGTCGAGCACCGCGACAGCATCGGCACGCATGCGATGGTGCGTCCGGGGGAGCTGAACCTGATGACCGCCGGCCGCGGGATCAGCCACTCGGAGGTCTCCACGCCCGGGACCGACGTGCTGCACGGCGTCCAGCTCTGGGTGGCGCTCCCGGGCGAGCGGCGCGCGGCCCTGCCGGCCTTCGAGCACCACACCCCCGGACCCGTCACCCGCCCGGGCGTCGAGGCCCGCGTGTTCCTCGGCGAGCTGCTGGGCGCGCGCTCGCCGGTCGAGACGGCCACGCCGCTGCTGGGCGCCGAGATCCTGCTGGAGCCGGGCGCGGGCATCGAGATCGCGGTCGACCCGTCCTACGAGCTGGGCGTGCTGGTCGACGAGGGCGTGGTCGCGGTGGTCCGGGGTGACGGCACGGCCACGGATCTCGCGGGCCACCACCTCGGCTACGTCGCGCCGGGGGAGACCGCGCTGTCGCTGCGCGCGGGCGAGGACGGCGCCCGGCTGCTCCTGCTCGGCGGCCCGCCCTTCGGCGAGGAGATCGTGATGTGGTGGAACTTCGTGGGCCGCACCCACGAGGAGGTCGTCACGGCCCGCGCCGCGTGGCAGCGGCAGCTCGTGCGGGGGCCCGGCGACGCCGTCGTCACGGACTCCCAGGAGGTCCGCAACGGCCCCTTCGGCGTGGTGGTCGACGACCACCTGCCGCCGCTCCCGGCCCCCCCGATGCCGAAGGCGCGCCTGCGCAGTCGCGGCTAGCCCGGCGCCCGCCCCAGGGCGGCCGCGTCGCGGGCCCGTGCCTCGACGCGCCCCCAGTCCCCGGCCTCGAGGGCATCCGGGGGAGTGAGCCAGGAGCCGCCGACGCAGCCGACGTTGGGCAGCGCGAGGTAGTCCGGAGCGGAGGCGGGCGTGATCCCGCCGGTGGGGCAGAACCGCGCCGCGGGCAGGGGCGACGCGACCGACGTCAGCCACGCGATCCCCCCCGACGCCTCGGCCGGGAAGAACTTCATCTCCGCCACGCCTGCCTCGAGCACCGCGAGCGCCTCGGAGACCGTCGACGTGCCGGGCAGGAACGGCAGGCCCGTGTCCGCCATCGCGTCCAGCAGCGCGGTCGTCGCGCCGGGAGAGACGAGGAACCGCGCCCCCGCGGCCCGCGCCTGATCCGCCTGCGCGGGCGTGGTGACGGTCCCGGCGCCGACGACGGCCTCGGGCACCTCGTCCGCGATGGCCCGGATGGCGTCCAGGGCGACCGGGGTGCGCAGGGTCAGCTCGACGGCCGGCAGGCCACCGGCGACGAGCGCCCGCGCGAGGGGAACGGCGTGCTCGAGCCGGTCGACGACCACCACGGGAAGCACCGGCACCAGGTCGAGGACCGAGGCGTCGCCCCGTCCGGGGGTGCGGGGGGACTCAGACGCGGGCACCGGGCACCTCCACGGCGTCGGTGTCGGCCGGGACAGCCGTCGCGGGCGCGGGGAACACGCTTGCCCCGGCGTCGGCGGTGGCGACCGTGGCGCGGAAGGCGGCGAAGAGCTCGCGGCCGGTGCCGCTCCACTCCCGGCCCTCCGGCGCGCCACCGGGGGGCTCGCGGTCAGCCAGCTCGTCGACGGGCACGTGGAGCCGCAGGACGCCGCGATCCGCGTCGACGGTGACCAGGTCCCCGTCCCGCACCCGCGCCAGCGGGCCGCCCAGCGCCGCCTCGGGGGTGCAGTGGATGGCCGCGGGCACCTTGCCGGAGGCGCCCGACATCCGGCCGTCGGTGACCAGGGCGACGTGGTGGCCGCGGTCCTGGAGCACGCCCAGCGCCGGCGTGAGCTTGTGCAGCTCGGGCATCCCGTTGGCGGCCGGACCCTGGTAGCGCACGACGGCCACGAGGTCGCTGTCGTCGAGCTCGCCGTCGCCGAAGGCGGTGAGGAACTCGGCCTGGTCGTCGAAGACCCGCGCCGGCGCGGTGACGGACCGGTGCTGCGGCTGCAGGGACGAGGTCTTCAGGACCGCGCGGCCGAGCTCGCCATCGAGCATCCTCAGGCCGCCGTCGGGGGCGAACGGCTCGTCGGCGCCGCGCAGCACCTCGGTGTCGAGCGAGCGCTCCGGGCCCCCCTCGCGCACCACGCGGCCCTCGTCGTCGAGGCGGGCCTCGGTGGTGTAGCGGCGCAGGCCGCGGCCCGCGACGGTGATCACGTCTTCGTGCAGCAGGCCCGCACGTAGCAACGAGGCGATGGTGAAGGAGAGCCCGCCGGCGGCGGCGAAGTGGTTCACGTCCGCTGTGCCGTTGGGGTAGATCCGCGCCATCAGCGGCACGACGGCCGAGAGGTCGGCGAGGTCGTCCCAGGTCAGCGTGATCCCGGCGGCGCGGGCGATCGCCACCAGGTGCATGGTGTGGTTCGTCGAGCCGCCGGTGGCCAGCAGCGCCACGCAGGCGTTGACGATGGCCCGCTCGTCGACCACCTCTCCGATGGGGGTCGGCTCGCCGCCCTGCCGGGTGATGCCCACGGCGCGTTCGGCGGCCTCGCGGGTCAGGGCCTCTCGCATCGGGGTGTCCGGGTTCTCGAAGGTGGCCCCGGGCAGGTGCAGGCCCATCACCTCGACGATGAGCTGGTTGGAGTTCGCCGTGCCGTAGAACGTGCAGGTCCCGCGCCCGTGGTAAGACTGCGCCTCGGCCTCGAGGAGCTCCTCGCGCCCGACCTTGCCCTCGGCGTGCAGCTGCCGCACGCGAGCCTTCTCGTCGTTGGGCAGACCGGAGGTCATCGGGCCGGCCGGCACGAAGACGGTGGGCAGGTGGCCGAAGGAGAGCGCGCCGATCAGCAGGCCGGGGACGATCTTGTCGCACACGCCGAGCATCAACGCCCCGTCGAACATGTCGTGCGAGAGGGCGATGGCCGTCGACATCGCGATCACGTCGCGGGAGTAGAGGCTCAGCTGCATGCCGGCCCGGCCCTGGGTCACGCCGTCGCACATGGCCGGCACGCCGCCCGCGAACTGCGCAAGCCCGCCCGCCCGGATGGCGGCCTTCTTGAGCACCGCCGGGTAGGTCTCGAAGGGCCGGTGGGCGGAGAGCATGTCGTTGTAGGCCGACACGATGGCCAGGTTGGGCTTGCCGCCGGAGCGCAGGCCGGCCTTCACCGGCTCCTCGGCAGCGGCGAAGCCGTGCGCCAGGTTCGCGCAGGCGAGTTGCCCGCGGGCCGGGCCGCGCTCGGCGGCGCCGCGGATCCTGGCCAGGTACGCCTCGCGGCCGGGCGCGCTGCGCGCGACGATGCGGTCCGTGACGTCGGCGATGACGGGGTGCAGCTCGGGGGGTGCCATGGACCCATCGTCGCGGACCCCTTATGTGGATTGCAAGCATTCTTCTGTACTTTGTGGACACAAGTGGGTGAACTTCCCCCCAGCGGAGCCCGATCGCATGGTTGAATCGCGGCATGACCGACCCGGTACCGCCCACCGCCGGCGGGCTGCTGGAGCTGATCCGCACCGGTCGCGGACGGACCCGTGCCGACCTCGCCCGCGCGACGGGCCTCTCGCGCACGGCCGTGGGGAGCCGACTCGCGGTGCTCGTCTCGGCCGGCCTCGTCGTGGAGGGGGAGGAGCAGGCCTCCACCGGGGGGCGTCCGGCCGCGGGGCTCGCCCTGGGTCGCGACGCCGGCGTGGTGCTCGCCGTCGCGCTGGGCCGGACCCGGAGTCAGCTGGCGGTCTGCGACCTGTCCGGGACCGAGCTGGCCAGCCTCTCGCGCGACCACCCGCTCGGGGTGGGGCCGGACGCGCTGATGCCGGCGGTGGTCGACGCGCTCGGTGACCTGCTCGTCGCCGCCGGTCGCAGGCCGACCGACGTGCTCGGCACCGGGGTCAGCCTGCCGGGCGCCGTCGACTCCGTCCGGGGCGCCAGCCTGGAATCCCCGGTGATGCCGGGCTGGGCGGGCGTCGAGCTGGCGCCCTACGTCGCCCGCGTGGCGCCCGCCCCGCTCTTCGCGGGCAACGACGCGATGGTCCTGGCCCGGTCCGAGCGCGCCGGCCGTCCGGGCGAGACCACCAACGTCCTCGTCGTCAAGGCCTCGACGGGACTGGGTCTGGGGATCGTCGCCGACGGCGTGGTCGTGGAGGGACACCTCGGCGCCGCCGGCGAGCTCGGCCACACGCGCAGCGCATCCGCCGGCGCCCGTCCCTGCCGCTGCGGGCTCACCGGCTGCCTCGAGGCGGTGGCGGGTGGCTGGGCGCTGGTGCAGCGGTATGGGGAACAACGGGGCCCCATGACCGGTGCCGGGGGAGCGGGTGCCGGGGGGGCGGGTGCCGTCACCCACGTCCGCGACCTGGTGCGGGTCGCCCTCGCCGGCGACGCCACCGCGCGGGGCCTGTTGCGCGAGGGTGGGCGCCTGCTCGGCGAGACACTCGCCGTCGCCGTCGACCTGCTGAACCCTCAGTCCGTCGTGGTCGGCGGGGACATGGCCGCGGCGTTCGACCTCTACGCCGCGGGCCTGCGCGAGAGCCTGTACGCCCGCGCCACCGCCTTGGCCACGCGGGACCTGCGGATCGTCCCGGCCCGGCACGGCGACCGCGCCGGCGTGGTCGGGTGCGCGGCGCTCGCGCTGGACCAGGTGCTCGCCCCGGCCGGCGTCGACGCCCGACTGGCCGCCGGCGCCTGAGGCCGCCCCGACGCTCGCGCCGGTGGCGTCGTACGGGCCGGCGCTCGTACCCTGCGGCGCATGACGTGCGTGCACGCCTTCGGCGACGACGCCCTGGCCGAACACGACGCCACCGCGCTGGCGGCCGAGCTCCGGGCCCGCCGCGTCTCGGTCCCCGAGGTGGTGGACGCCGCGATCGATCGCTGCGAGCGCGTCGCCCCGGGCCTCGGCGCCCTGGCCTGGACGGCGTACGACCGGGCACGGGCGCAGGCCACCGACCCCGGCGGCGGCTTCTTCGCGGGTGTGCCGTTCGTGGTCAAGGACAACTGCGACGTCGCCGGCATGCCGACCCAGATGGGCACCGACGCCTTCCGGGCCCGGCCGGCCAGGGCCGACGGCGACGTCGCCCGGATGGCCCACTCGACCGGCCTCCTCACGCTCGGCAAGAGCCAGCTCTCGGAGTTCGGCTTCAACGCCTCCGCCGAGCACGGACGGATCGGGCCGGTGCGCAACCCCTGGCACCGCGAGCACACGGCGGGGGCCTCCTCCGCCGGCTCGGCCGCCCTGGTGGCCGCCGGTGCCATCCCGATCGCGCACGCCAACGACGGCGGGGGCTCCATCCGGATCCCCGCGGCCGTGAACGGCCTCGTCGGCCTGAAACCCACCCGCGCCCGCCTCGCGCAGGACCGGTTGTTCCGCGAGATGCCCGTGCGCCTCGTCGCCGACGGCGTGCTGACCCGGTCGGTCCGCGACACCGCGGCGTTCCTGCGGGAGGCGGAGAAGGTCTACCGCAACCTGCGGCTGCCCCCCGTGGGCGACGTCCGACGGCCTGCGCCCGCGAGGCTCCGGGTGGGGGTGGCCACCGCATCGCCGGGCGGTCGCGCCGCCACGCCCGGGATGCGGGAGCGCACCCTCGAGGTGGCCGCGCTGCTGGAGCATCTCGGCCACCGGGTGGCGGAGGTGGACCCGCCGACGCCCCCCGGCTTCAGCGAGGACTTCTTCCTGTACTGGGCGTCGATGGCCTCCTACCTCGTCTGGACGGGGCGCGCCCACTTCGGGAGCACCTGGGACCGGGCGCGGCTCGACCCGCTCACCCTCGGGCTCGACCGGCACGTGCGCCGCCGCCTGCACCGGCTGCCCGGGGCGATCGGTCGGCTCGCGGCGTCCCGGCGTCACAGTGCTCGCTTCTACGCCGAGCACGACGTGCTCCTGACCCCCACGCTCGCCGCCGAGACGCCGCGGCTCGGGCACCTCGATCCGACGCACGGGTACGACGAGCTCGTCGAGCGGCTGTTGAGGTGGGTGGCCTTCACGCCCTTGCAGAACGCGACGGGCGAGCCGGCCCTCTCGCTGCCCCTCGCGCGTGACGACGACGACCTCCCGGTGGGCATGATGCTGGCCGCCGGGCACGGGCGGGAGGCGACCCTGCTGGAGCTCGGGCTCGAGCTCGAGGAGGCCGCCCCGTTCGCGCGGATCGCTAGCGGCTGAGGCGATTTTGGGTCACTCCGCGGCGGGCTGTAGTCTTCTCGGCCGTTGCCCCTTTAGCTCAGTCGGCAGAGCGTCTCCATGGTAAGGAGAAGGTCTACGGTTCGATTCCGTAAAGGGGCTCTGGTCGGGCCCCGTCGGCCGCGTGGTGCGGCGGAAGGCCCTGTCCAGTGGCGGGGTAGCTCAGGTGGTTAGAGCACACGGCTCATAATCGTGGTGTCGCGGGTTCGAGTCCCGCCCCCGCTACTCGATCGACACCCGCGCGACCCCCCGCACCACACCCGAATCACGAAGGACTTCCCGTGGCCAGCAAGAGCTCTGACGTCCGACCGAAGATCACGCTCGCCTGCGTGGAGTGCAAGGAGCGGAACTACATCACCAAGAAGAACCGGCGCAACGACCCGGACCGCCTGGAGATGAAGAAGTTCTGCCCGCGCTGTCGCACGCACACCGCGCACCGCGAGACGCGCTGACCCCTCCGGCCTCCTGGTTTCACCTGCCTCGGTGCTGATGCCGCATCGCGGGGGCGCCTAGGGTGGCGGCATGCCCGTCGATGAGTCCCTGGTCGGCCGGGAGTTCCCGCCGACGAGCCCGTTCCTGGTCACCGCAGAGCGGTTGCGCGCGTTCGGCGCCGCCACCGGCGGCGCGTGGGAGGAGGGTCGTCCCGCTCCGCCGACGTTCCCTATCGTGCTCGCCTTCGACGCCATGAACGTCTTCCTCGCCGAGGTCGGGGTGTCCTTGCACCGGATCGTGCACGGCGAGCAGCGCTTCGCGCACGAGCGCTCCGTCGTCCCCGGCGACGAGCTCAGCGCCACGCTGACCGTGTCCTCCGTGCGCTCCGTCCGGGGCACCGACATCGTCGGCACCTCGAGTGCGATCACGGACGCGAGCGGAGCGCTGGTGTGCACGGCGTCGGCCACGCTGGTGCACTCCGGTGCCGCCGAGGAGGGGAGCGGAGCGTGAGCGCCCTCGAGTCCGGCGCCACGCTGGGACCGCGCGTCTTCCGGATCACCCGGGCCGACCTCGTCCGCTACGCGGACGCCTCCGGCGACCAGAACCCGATCCACCAGTCCGACGAGGTCGCCCACGAGGTCGGCCTTCCCGGCGTGATCGCGCACGGCATGCTCACGCTCGGCCTGGTCGCCCAGGCCGTCTCGGAGTGGAGCGACCACGCCGAGGTGCTCGAGATCGGGGCCAAGTTCACCGCCCCCGTCGTCGTCCCGGACACCGACGAGGGCGCGGAGCTGACCGTGCGCGCCACGGTGCGCGAGATCGGTGAGGGCCGCGCGTCCCTGGCGCTGGAGGTGACCAGCGGCGACAGGAAGGTGCTCGGCACCCCTCGGGCGGTCGTCCGTGCCTGAGCTCCCCGGCGAGGTGCTGCTGCGCGACCGCACCACGTTGCGGCTCGGCGGCCCGGCCCGCCGCTTCGTCGAGGCCACCACCGAGCAGGAGCTGCTGGCGGAGGTGCGGTCGGCGGACGCCGCGGGCATTCCGCTGCTACTGCTCGCCGGCGGGAGCAACCTGGTCGTCGCCGACGAGGGCTTCCCCGGCACCGTCCTCGCCGTGGCGACCCGCGGCGTGCACCCCGAGGCGGGAGCCGACGACGCCTCGTGTGAGGGCGCCGCCGTCCGCGTTGCGGCGGGCGAGGACTGGGACGCCCTCGTCGCCCGCGCCGTCACCTCCGGCTGGGTGGGCGTCGAGGCGCTGTCCGGCATCCCCGGCTCGGTCGGGGCGACGCCGGTGCAGAACGTGGGTGCCTACGGCCAGGAGGTTGCCGAGACCATCGCCCGGGTGCGCACCTGGGACCGGCGCGAGGGCCGGTTGCGGTCCTTCGCGGGCGCCGAGTGCGGCTTCGACTACCGCAGCAGCCGCTTCAAGGCCGAGCCCGGCCGATACGTCGTCCTGGAGGTCACCTTTCAGCTGCCACGCGGCGAGCTGTCCGCGCCGGTCGCGTACGCCGAGCTCGCGCGCGCCGTCGACGTGGAGATCGGGCAGCGGGCTCCCATGACCGAGGTGCGCGACTCCGTGCTGCGGCTGCGCGGCGGGAAGGGGATGGTGCTCGAGGCCGCCGACCACGACACCTGGAGCGCCGGGTCCTTCTTCACCAATCCGCTGCTCGCCTCCGCCGAGGCCGACGCGCTGCCGGCCGAGGCGCCGCGCTGGCCGGCCGGGGAGGGCCGGGTGAAGACGAGCGCCGCCTGGCTGATCGAGCACGCCGGCTTCGGCAGGGGGTTCGGCCTCGAGGTCGGCGACGGCCGGGTCACGCTGTCGAGCAAGCACACGCTCGCGGTGACCAACCGCGGGGAGGCCCGCACCGACGACCTCCTGACGCTGGCGAGGGTGGTGCGCGACGGCGTCGCGGAGCGGTTCGGCGTCCGGCTGGTCAACGAGCCGGTGCTGGTCGGCTGCTCCCTCTGATCAGGTCGGTTCCGGCTCCGGGGGGGCAGCGAGCCACGCGTCGACGGCGGCGCTGCCGGCCGCCACCACGTCGGTCGGCGCCCGCGAGGCGGCAAAGGACATCCGGGCCAGGCGGGCCAGGTCCTCGTCCGTGAGGTCGTGCGCGGCGCGCATCGATGCGTACTGGCCGGCCAGGCGTGAGCCGAAGAGCAGCGGGTCGTCCGCGCCGAGCGCCACGGTCGCCCCCGCGGCGAGCAGCTCGGGCAGCGGGACCGAGGAGGGGTCGGAGTAGACCCCGAGCGAGACGTTGGAGATCGGACAGACCTCCAGGGCGACGCCCCGGGCGACCAGCCGGTCGAGGAGTCGCGGCTCCTCGACCGAGCGCACCCCGTGGCCGAGCCGGTCGGCGTGCAGCTCGTCCAGGCAGGTGCGCACGTGGTCGGCCCCCCGGAGCTCGCCGCCGTGCGGGACCAGCGCCAGCCCGGCCCGCCCGGCGATCGCGAAGGCCCGGGCGAAATCGGCGGTGGTGCCGCGGCGCTCGTCGTTGGAGAGCCCGAAGCCGACGACACCCCGACCGGCGTACTGCGCGGCCAGCCGGGCCAGGGCCCGGGCGTCGAGGGGGTGCCGGGTCCGGTTCGCCGCGATCACGAGGGCGATGCCCACGCCGGTGCGCCCCGCGGCGTCCCGCGCGCAGTCGAGGACCAGGTCGGTGAAGGCGGTGACGCCCCCGAACGCGGCGGCGAAGCCGCTGGGGTCGACCTGGATCTCGAGCCAGCGCCCGCCATCGGCGGCGTCGTCCTCCGCCGCCTCGCGGACCAGGCGGCGCACGTCGTCCTCGGTCCGCAGCACCGACCGAGCCACGTCGTAGAGCCGCTGGAAGCGGAACCAGCCCTTCTCGTCGGTCGCGGACAGGTGCGGCGGCCAGCCCTGCGCGAGCGAGTCGGGCAGGGAGATGCCCTCCCGCTCCGCCAGCTCGAGGAGCGTCTCGTGACGCATCGACCCGGTGAAGTGCAGGTGCAGGTGGGCCTTGGGCAGCGCACGCAGGTCGCGCCGCCGGGTGCTCATCGCGACATCCTAGGAGCCGGAGGGCCGCGCTCACGGAAGCGGTGCGACGGGCGATCGGGCGGCCTCGCGCCGGCGCGTCATGGGGACCGGGCGGTTTGGACGCCGGAACCGCCACACCGTAGACTCACCGATTGGTGCTGTTTCCGATGCTTCGCCCTGCCCTCGCGCCGATCGTGCGAGGCAGGCGGGGCGGCGGGGACGACGCCGGAGGGCACTAGCTCAACTGGCAGAGCATCGGTCTCCAAAACCGAAGGTTGGGGGTTCAAGTCCCTCGTGCCCTGCAGGGATCCGTTGGTCCCGACCGTGGGCCGGTTGGCGAGCGGCCCAAGAGACGACAGCTTGGTGAGGTGAAGGGCGTGACCCACAGCAAGGCCCCCTCGCGCGATGCGCACGAGGGCGGCCCCGAGCGCACCGGTCCGCGCACCTTCTTCCGGCAGGTGATCGCCGAGCTGCGCAAGGTGGTCGTGCCGACCCAGCAGCAGCTGATCACCTACTTCATCGTGGTGATGGTCTTCGTGCTGGTGATGATGGCGATCGTCTCCGCGCTGGACCTCGGGCTCGGCCAGTTGATGTTCAAGCTCTTCTCCGGCAACGGCTGACGACCGCGGTCCCGACCGGCAGACCACCGGCCCCAGCGGGCCGCCCCCGCAACGAGTAGACGGAGCAACACGTGTCGCAGGACCAGGACCACAACGACCCCTTCGCGGTCGACCCGGAGGACGGGGCGAGCGCCGAGACGCCCCATGTCGCCCAGGCCGCCCCCGGGGAGCCCGCCCCTGAGGCAGCCGCCCAGCCGGACGCCCCCGTCGCCGGGCCGGCCGACGAGGCGCCCGTCCCGGAGGTGTCCCCCGAGGAGCTCGAGGACCCCGTCACCGACCGGCCGCTCGCCGCCGCCACCGACGACAGCGAGTCCGCGCTCGGCGCCGCCGAGGCCGCGCAGGCCGCCCTGGATGCCGAGGCGGTCGCGGACGAGGCCGACGAGGATCCGCTCGAGGTGTGGCGGCGCGAGCTGTGGATGAAGCCGGGGGAGTGGTACGTGGTGCACACCTACGCCGGCATGGAGAAGCGGGTCAAGGCGAACCTGGAGAACCGGATCGTCTCCCTGAACATGGAGGACTACATCTACGAGATCGTGGTCCCCACCGAGGACGTCGCCGAGATCAAGAACGGCCAGCGCAAGACCGTGAACCGCACCCGCTTCCCGGCCTACGTGCTGGTCCGCATGGACCTCACCGACGAGTCCTGGGCCGCGGTGCGGCACACGCCGTCGGTCACCTCCTTCGTGGGCAACAGCCACCAGCCGGTGCCGCTGACCCTCTCCGAGGTGGAGAACTGGCTCGCGCCGACCTTCGTCAGCGAGACGGATTCGGAGTCCAAGGCCGACGGCGGCTCGGGCGGTGGCACCCCGCGCAAGCAGGTCGAGGTCGCCGACTTCGACGTCTCCGACTCGGTGATGGTGATCGACGGCCCGTTCGCGACGCTGCACGCCACGATCACCGAGATCAATGCAGAGTCCCAGAGGGTCAAGGCCCTCGTCGAGATCTTCGGCCGGGAGACCCCGGTCGAGCTGAGCTTCAGCCAGATCCAGAAGGTCTGACCCCGAGGGCCGGACCGGAACCGGCGGAGCCCAGCGCACCACCCGGTGGCAGGGGACGCGCGGCGAGTGATCGCCGTACCGCCCTCGTCATGACCACGACACGAGAGTAGGAACCACCCAGATGCCCCCCAAGAAGAAGAAGAAGGTCGCTGCCCTGGTCAAGGTGCAGCTGCAGGCCGGAGCGGCCACCCCCGCCCCGCCGGTCGGCACGGCGCTCGGCCCGCACGGCGTGAACATCATGGAGTTCTGCAAGGCCTACAACGCCGAGACGGAGCCCATGCGCGGCAACGTGATCCCGGTGGATATCACGGTCTATGAGGACCGTTCCTTCACCTTCGTCACCAAGACCCCGCCGGCCGCGGAGCTGATCAAGAAGGCAGCCGGTCTGCAGCGCGGCTCGGGCGTGCCGCACAAGCAGAAGGTCGGCAAGCTGACCAAGGACCAGGTCCGCGAGATCGCACAGACGAAGCTGCCCGACCTCAACGCCAACGACATCGATCAGGCCATGAAGATCGTCGAGGGCACCGCCCGCTCCATGGGCGTCACCACCGACTGAGGTCCGCACCCCCCCGCCTCCCGGAGTCTTCCGGGGGCCGGGCCCACCCGTGGCAGAGCCGCGCTGGCTCACCCGACCACACCTGGAAGAGAGCTGAACCAGACATGCAGCGCAGCAAGACCTACCGTGCCGCCGCCGAGCAGATCGACGCCGCCGCGCTCTACGCGCCCCTGGCCGCGATCCGGCTGGCGAAGGGCACCGCCAAGAAGAAGTTCGACGAGAGCCTCGATGTCGTGATGCGCCTCGGCGTCGACCCCCGCAAGGCCGACCAGATGGTGCGCGGCACCGTGAACCTGCCGCACGGCACCGGCAAGACGGCCCGCGTGCTCGTCTTCGCCAACACCGACAAGGCCGAGGCAGCCCGTGAGGCCGGCGCCGACGAGGTCGGTGCCGACGAGCTGATCGAGAAGGTCAACGGCGGCTACCTCGACTTCGACGCGGTCGTCGCGACCCCGGACATGATGGGCAAGGTCGGTCGGCTCGGCCGCGTGCTCGGGCCCCGCGGCCTGATGCCGAACCCGAAGACGGGCACGGTGACGCCCGACGTCGCCAAGGCCGTCTCCGAGATCAAGGGCGGCAAGATCGAGTTCCGCGTGGACCGGCACGCCAACCTGCACTTCATCATCGGCAAGGCCTCGTTCCCGGAGGCCGCGCTGGCCGAGAACTACGCCGCCGCGCTCGAGGAGGTCCTCCGGCTCAAGCCCGCCGCCTCCAAGGGCCGCTACGTGCGCAAGGTGACCGTCTCGACCACCATGGGCCCGGGCGTCCCCGTCGACCCGAACCGCGTCAAGAATGTGGCCGCGGAGGACGAGCAGGGCTGAGCCCCGCCCGTTCGGCTCAGCCGGTCAGCTTCTCCGCCGCCGCCAGGGCGACGCAGGTGGCCACGCCGGCCATCGCGGTCTCGACCTGATCCAGCGGCGGGAACGTGGGGGCGAGGCGGATGTTGCGGTCGCGCGGGTCGTGCGCGTGCGGGAAGGACGAGCCGGCGGGCGTCAGCGCGATCCCGGCCTCCTTCGCCAGCTGGACGACCCGGCTCGCCGTGCCGTCCAGCACGTCGAGGCTGACGAAGTAGCCGCCCGAGGGGCGGGTCCACTCCGCCACGTCGAGCCCCTCGAGCTCGGCGGTGAGCGCGGCGTCGACCGCGGCGAACTTGGGCGCGATCACCTCGCGGTGCCGGCGCATGTGCCGCCGCACGCCCTCGGCGTCGCCGAAGAACTGCGCGTGCCGCAGGTGGTTCACCTTGTCCGGGCCGATCGAGGCCATGGCGAGGTGGTGGAGGAACCAGGCCTTGTTGGCCGGCGACTGCGCCATCACGGCGACGCCGGAGCCCGCGAACGTGATCTTCGAGGTCGACGCGAAGAGGAGCGGCCGGTCCGGGTTCCCCGCCTCCTCCGCGAGCTCCAGGACCGGGGCGCTCGCCTGCTCCCGGTCGGTCAGGTGGTGCCACGCGTAGGCGTTGTCCCAGAGGATCCGGAAGTCCGGCGCCGCCGCCGGCATCGCCATCAGGCCGCGGGCGACCTCCGTGGAGACCGTCACGCCGGAGGGGTTCGCATAGGTGGGCACCACCCACATGCCCTTCACCGACGGGTCCTCGGCCACCAGGGCGCGCACGGCGTCGAGGTCGGGACCGTCGTGGCGGGTCGGCACGGTGACCATCTCGATGCCGAAGTCGGCGAGCATGGCGAAGTGCCGGTCGTAGCCCGGCACCGGACAGACGAACGTCACGACCGGCTCCTGGCCCCAGGCGCGCGGCGAGCCCGGGCCGCCGAACTGTAGGAGAAAGCTCACGGCCTGGTGCATCATCGTGAGGCTCGAGTTGCCCCCGCAGATCACCGCCGACGGCTCGACCTCCAGCAGCTCGGCGAACAGCTCCCGCAGCTCGGCCAGGCCCTCGAGCCCGCCGTAGTTGCGCACGTCGACGCCGTTGCGGTCGTGGGCACCACTCGGCAGGGAGAGCAGGGCGTCGGAGAGGTCCAGCTGCTCGGCGGAGGGCTTGCCCCGGGTCAGGTCGAGCGCCAGGCCGCGGTCGCGGAGCGCCTCGTACGCCGCGCGTCGGTCCTCGGCGAAGGCAGCGAGCTCGTCCGGGGGCAGGGAGGCAAGGGGAGCGTGGCTCATGCCGCCACCCTGCCAGTCGACCCGGGGTCCGACCACCCGGATAACGGGGCCCGTAGGCTTCCCAGCCATGGCCGCCGACGACCGGGCCCAGGAGTGGGCGCTGCTCGTGCGCCCCTCGGCGAACCGGGTCTACGACGGGGCGGCGCCCGCCCTGCTCCGCGCCGAGCTGACGGTGCTCGCCGCGGAGGTGCTCGAGGGTGTCCTGCACGATGTCCGGACGACCGAGCTGGCCGGCCTGCCCTACGTGAGGTTCACCGGGTCGGCGGACGACCCGGAGGCGCTCGCCCACCTCGCGCGCCTGTCCTCGGGCTACGCGCTGTTTCGGCTGGACGGGCCGGCCGAGGACCGGGCGCTGCATCCCGTGCCCGTGCCCGACCCCGGCGTGCTCGACGAGGACCTGCTGACGATCCAGAAGTACGGCGGCAAGACCAACGAGGCGTTCACGGCGATGCTGCTGAACCTCACGCTGTGGGCCTCGGCCTCGGGGCGCGCGTCGGTCAGCGGCGGGCTCACGGTCCTGGACCCGATGTGCGGCCGCGGCACCACGTTGAACCGGGCGCTGTGGCTGGGCCATCACGCGCTCGGGGTCGAGATCGACGGCAAGGACGTCGAGGCGTACGACGGCTTCCTCCGTACCTGGCTTCGCCGCAAGCGCCTCAAGCACGAGGTCGAGCGCGTGCCGCTGCGACGTGACGGCCGCGTGCTCGGCCGCCGGCTCGAGGTGGCGCTGGCCGCCGACCGGCAGCGCTGGAAGTCCGGCGAGCGCCTGCGCCTGCGGGTGCTCGAGGCGGACACCGTGGCGACCGGAGACCTGCTCGCCCGCAACGCGGCGGACGTGGTGGTCACCGACGCGCCGTACGGCGTGCGGCACGGCTCCCACGCCCGGGGGCCCGGCGGTGGGAGGGACCGGTCGCCGCTGCGCCTGCTGGAGGCCGCGCTGCCGGGGTGGCTGCGGGTGCTGCGCCCCGGCGGCGCGGTCGGTCTCGCCTGGAACGTCCGGGTCGCCCCCCGGGCGGACGCGATCGCCGTCCTGGCCGCGGCGGGTCTGGAGCCGCTGGATCGCGGCCCCTGGCGCGAGCTCGAGCACCGGGTGGACGCCTCGGTTCAGCGCGACGTGCTGGTCGCGAGGCTGCCCGAAGAGCGCTGACGGCCCGGCGGCCGGGGGACGATTTGGTCGCCGGCGGGCCACCCGCCTAGACTTGCGGACGATCCAGAGACCGCCGGTATCCGTGACGCGCCCGGCGCGGCACGGTCGAAGGTTCCGCAGGACGGACGACCAGCGCAGGTGACAGTGCCCGACCCGACGACGCGCAGCGTCGCCAGCGTTCCGGTGCCCTGCCCTGTCGCGGGCGCGCACCGCCTCGGCACGTTCTCCGCCGGTCTCACCGTCCGAGTTCGGAAGGAGACCCATGGCCGTGCGGCCAGAGAAGGTTGCCGCCGTCGAAGAGATCGTTGAAGAATTCAACGAGTCCAGCGGCGCCGTGCTGACCGACTACCGCGGGCTGACCGTCAAGGAGTTGCAGGAGCTGCGCCGCTCCCTCGGTGAGAACGCCAGCTACGCCGTGGTCAAGAACACGCTCGCCAAGATCGCTGCCTCGCAGGCGGGGATCGACAGCTTCGACGACCTGCTCGTCGGCCCGACGGCGATCGCCTTCGTGAAGGGCGACATCGTCGAGGCCGCGAAGGGCCTGCGTGACTTCGCCAAGGCGCACCCCGCCCTGATCATCAAGGGCGGCTACCTCGACGGCGGCCCCCTCGAGCCCTCCGAGCTCGCCAAGCTGGCGGACCTGGAGTCGCGCGAGGTGCTGCTGGGCAACATGGCGGGCGCGATGCTCGCCTCGTTGACCCAGGCTGCCTACCTGTTCAATGCCCCCGCCTCGCAGGTCGCCCGCCTCGCGGGCGCGCTGCAGGCCAAGGCCGAGCAGGACCCCTCGATCCTCGCCGGTGGTGCCGGTGCGCCCGCGGGGGACACCGCGGCTGACGCTGCCGAGGAGAGCCCGGCCTGACCCCGGGGACGACGACCACCACCCCTGAAACCCGGCCGGGCCCAGACGGCGTCCGGCACAGATGTGAGAGAGGTTCGCAATCATGGCGAAGCTGAGCAACGACGAGCTCCTGGACCACTTCAAGGAGATGACGCTGATCGAGCTCTCCGAGTTCGTGAAGCAGTTCGAGGAGACCTTCGGTGTGACCGCCGCGGCCCCGGTGGCCGCCGCGGCCCCGGCCGCCGCCGGCGGCGCCGCGGACGGCGGCGAGGAGGCGGCCGAGCAGGCCGACTTCGACGTCGTCCTCGAGTCCGCGGGCGAGAAGAAGATCAACGTCATCAAGGAGGTGCGCGGCCTCACCTCGCTCGGCCTCAAGGAGGCCAAGGAGCTGGTCGAGAGCGCCCCCAAGGCGGTCCTGGAGAGGGTCGACAAGGAGCAGGCCGAGAAGGCCAAGGCGGCGCTGGAGGGCGCCGGCGCCTCCGTCACCCTGAAGTGACACCCGGCCGCCCCGGTGGCGGCGGTCCGGCCGCGATGCGCCGGACCGGGTCCCGGGGGGCCGCGCGGCCTGACAGCAGGGCCCCGCTCGCGCTTGGCGCGAGCGGGGCCCTGCTGTTGCTTGGCCCCCGGATGCTTGACCGGGCAAGCACCAGGGGCCATGATCCTCTTGACACGCCGCCCCGGGGCGCGACCACTCGTCGGATCCGGGTTGCTGGCGCGTGTTTGGTGCGCTACTATCTCATGTTGCGTCCGCTTTCAAATGCCCTTCGCCCTGCCCGGTGGTCGGAGAGAGTGGTTGGCCGGCGCGTTTGGTGCGTATAGAACATTCGAAGGACACCCTTTGGCCTCGAGCACGAACGCTGGTAACCGTCGTATCTCGTTCGCGAAGATCTCCGAGCCCCTCGAGCTCCCGCAGCTCCTGTCCCTCCAGACCGACAGCTTCGACTGGCTGGTCGGCAACGAGTCGTGGGACAGGCAGGTCCAGAGCCGCGCGGACGCCGGCGAGGACGTGAGCCCCAAGTCGGGGCTGCAGGAGATCTTCGAAGAGATCTCGCCGATCGAGGACTTCTCCGAGACGATGTCGCTCTCGTTCGAGAACCCGGTCTTCTACGACCCGAAGTACACGGTCGAGGAGTGCAAGGAGAAGGACTTCACCTACTCCGCCCCGCTCTACGTCTCGGCGGAGTTCACCAACAACGACACGGGCGAGATCAAGGGCCAGACGGTCTTCATGGGCGACTTCCCCCTGATGACCGACAAGGGCACCTTCATCATCAACGGCACGGAGCGGGTCGTCGTCTCCCAGCTCGTGCGGAGCCCCGGCGTCTACTTCGAGCGCTCCGCCGACAAGACCTCCGACAAGGACATCTACACGGCGAAGCTGATCCCGAGCCGCGGAGCCTGGCTGGAGTTCGAGATCGACAAGCGCGACATGGTCGGCGTCCGCCTGGACCGCAAGCGCAAGCAGAACGTCACGGTGCTGCTCAAGGCCCTCGGCTGGAGCGCGGACGAGATCCGCGAGGAGTTCACGCGCCCCGACGGCACGGTGTACGAGTCGATCGAGCAGACCCTGGAGAAGGACCACACCTCGGGCCAGGACGACGCGCTGCTCGACATCTACCGCAAGCTGCGCCCCGGCGAGCCGCCGACGCGCGAGGCCGCGCAGACGCTGCTGGACAACTACTACTTCAACCCCAAGCGCTACGACCTGGCGAAGGTCGGCCGCTACAAGATCAACAAGAAGCTGGGCCTGACCCAGGCGTTCGACCAGCAGACCCTCACGGTCGACGACGTCGTCGCGGCGATCAAGTACATCGTGGCGCTGCACGACGGCCAGGAGACGCTGGACACCCCCCAGGCCGACGACCGGCCGATCGCAGCCGATGACATCGACCACTTCGGCAACCGCCGGATGCGCACGGTCGGCGAGCTGATCCAGAACCAGCTGCGCACCGGCCTGGCGCGGATGGAGCGCGTGGTCCGGGAGCGGATGACGACCCAGGACGTCGAGGCGATCACGCCGCAGTCGCTGATCAACATCCGGCCCGTGGTGGCGGCGCTCAAGGAGTTCTTCGGGACTTCCCAGCTCTCCCAGTTCATGGACCAGACGAACCCGATCGCCGGGCTGACGCACAAGCGCCGGCTCTCGGCGCTCGGCCCCGGCGGTCTCTCGCGCGACCGCGCGGGCATGGAGGTCCGGGACGTACACCCGTCGCACTACGGGCGCATGTGCCCGATCGAGACGCCGGAGGGCCCGAACATCGGCCTGATCGGCTCGCTGGCCTCCTTCGGCCGGATCAACCCCTTCGGGTTCGTCGAGACGCCGTACCGCAAGGTCACCGACGGCCGGGTCACCGACCGCATCGACTACCTGACCGCCGACGACGAGGACCACTTCGTCATCGCGCAGGCCAACGCGACGCTCGACGAGGACGGACACTTCTCCAACGAGCGGGTGCTGGTGCGCCAGCGCGACCAGGAGGTCTCCGAGCTGCTCGCGAGCGAGATCGACTACATGGACGTCTCGCCGCGTCAGATGGTCTCGGTCGCGACGGCCCTGATCCCCTTCCTGGAGCACGACGACGCCAACCGCGCGCTGATGGGCGCGAACATGCAGCGTCAGGCCGTCCCGCTGATCAAGAGCGACTCGCCGCTGGTGGGCACGGGCATCGAGTATCGGGCCGCGGTCGACGCGGGCGACGTGCTCGTGGCCGACAAGGCCGGCGTCGTCAAGGACGTCTCCGCTGATCTCATCGAGACCATGAACGACGACGGCACGTACTCGACGTACCGCCTCGCCAAGTTCGTGCGCTCCAACCAGGGCACCTGCATCAACCAGCGCCCGCTGGTCCGGGACGGGGACCGCGTCGAGATCGGCTCTCCGATCGCGGACGGTCCGTGCACCGACGACGCCGAGATGGCGCTCGGGACCAACCTGCTCGTGGCCTTCATGCCCTGGCACGGCCACAACTACGAGGACGCCATCATCCTCTCCCAGCGCCTGGTGCAGGAGGACGTGCTCACCTCGATCCACATCGAGGAGCACGAGGTGGACGCCCGGGACACCAAGCTCGGCCCGGAGGAGATCACCCGCGACATCCCGAACGTGGGCGAGGAGATGCTCGCCGACCTCGACGAGCGCGGCATCATCCGGATCGGCGCCGAGGTGACCACCGGCGACATCCTGGTCGGCAAGGTGACGCCCAAGGGCGAGACCGAGCTGACCCCCGAGGAGCGGCTGCTGCGCGCGATCTTCGGCGAGAAGGCCCGGGAGGTGCGCGACACCTCGATGAAGGTGCCGCACGGCGAGTCCGGCACCGTCATCGGTGTCCGGGTCTTCGACCGCGAGGAGGGCGACGAGCTGCCCCCGGGCGTGAACCAGCTGGTGCGTGTCTACGTGGCCCAGAAGCGCAAGATCTCGGTCGGTGACAAGCTGGCCGGCCGCCACGGCAACAAGGGCGTCATCGCGAAGATCCTGCCGATCGAGGACATGCCGTTCATGGAGGACGGCACCCCGGTCGACGTGATCCTGAACCCGCTCGGCGTGCCGCGCCGGATGAACGTCGGGCAGATCCTCGAGCTGCACCTGGGCTGGCTGGCCAAGCAGGGCTGGGACCTGGACCTCTCCGGGGATCCCGACAGCGCGGAGTGGAAGCAGCGCCTGATCGACATCCATGCCGAGAAGGCGACGCCGGACACCCGCGTGGCCACGCCGGTCTTCGACGGTGCCCGCGAGGACGAGATCACGGGCCTGCTCGGCGCCACGCTGCCGAACCGCGACGGCCGGCGGGTCATCGACGAGACGGGCAAGGCAGACCTGTACGACGGCCGCTCCGGCGAGCCGTTCCCGGACCCGGTCTCGGTCGGCTACATGTACATCCTGAAGCTGCACCACCTCGTGGACGACAAGATCCACGCACGCAGCACGGGCCCGTACTCGATGATCACGCAGCAGCCGCTGGGCGGAAAGGCACAGTTCGGCGGCCAGCGGTTCGGTGAGATGGAGGTCTGGGCGATGGAGGCGTACGGCGCCGCCTACGCCCTCCAGGAGCTCCTGACCATCAAGTCGGACGATGTTCCCGGCCGCGTGAAGGTGTACGAGGCCATCGTCAAGGGCGAGAACATCCCGGACTCGGGGATCCCCGAGTCGTTCAAGGTGCTCGTCAAGGAGATGCAGTCGCTCGCGCTGAACGTCGAGGTGCTCTCCCAGGACGGCAGCGCCATCGAGATGCGCGACGCGGAGGAGGACGTCTTCCGTGCGGCCGAGGAGCTCGGCATCGACCTCTCCCGCCGCGAGCCCAGCTCGGTCGAAGAGGTGTAGCCGGGGAACGCGCGAAGCGCTCGTTCCCCGGAACGGGCGAAGCGCGGCCGAAGGCCGTCCGTGCTCCTTCCCAGCAAACCTCCATCCGTAGCGGAAGTAACCTAAGGAATCTGTCTTGCTCGATGTGAACTTCTTCGACCAGCTGAAGATCGGCCTGGCCACCGCGGAGGACATCCGCGGCTGGAGCCACGGTGAGGTCAAGAAGCCGGAGACCATCAACTACCGCACGCTCAAGCCCGAGCGCGACGGCCTCTTCTGCGAGAAGATCTTCGGTCCCACCCGGGACTGGGAGTGCTACTGCGGCAAGTACAAGCGCGTGCGCTTCAAGGGCATCATCTGCGAGCGCTGCGGCGTCGAGGTGACCCGCTCCAAGGTCCGCCGCGAGCGGATGGGCCACATCGAGCTGGCCGCCCCGGTCACCCACATCTGGTACTTCAAGGGTGTGCCGTCGCGGCTGGGCTACCTGCTCGACCTGGCGCCGAAGGACCTCGAGAAGGTCATCTACTTCGCGGCGTACATGATCACCTGGGTCGACGAGGACGCCCGGCACGACGACCTCTCCTCGCTGGAGAAGAAGATCGGCATGGAGCGCGATCGGCTCGAGAACCGCCGCGACGGCGCCATCGAGGACCGGTCCAAGAAGCTCGAGGAGGACCTCGGCCAGCTGGAGGCCGAGGGCGCCAAGGCGGACCAGCGCCGCAAGGTCAAGGACGCCGCGGAGCGCGAGATGGCCCAGCTGCGCAAGCGCTCGGACTCCGAGATCGCTCGCCTCACCGAGGTCTGGGACACGTTCAGGAACCTGAAGGTCCAGGACCTGATGGGCGACGAGATGCTCTACCGCGAGATGACCTCGTGGTTCGGGAAGTACTTCGAGGGCCACATGGGCGCCACGGCGATCCAGAAGCGCCTGCAGGACTTCGACGTCGAGGCGGAGGTCGAGAACCTGCGCGACGTCATCGCCAACGGCAAGGGCCAGCGCAAGGTCCGCGCGCTGAAGCGGCTCAAGGTCGTCGATGCCTTCCGCAAGACCGGCAACCAGCCGATCGGCATGGTGCTCGACGCCGTCCCGGTCATCCCGCCCGACCTGCGCCCGATGGTGCAGCTGGACGGCGGCCGGTTCGCCACGTCTGACCTGAACGACCTCTACCGCCGCGTGATCAACCGGAACAACCGGCTCAAGCGGCTGCTCGACCTCGGCGCGCCCGAGATCATCGTGAACAACGAGAAGCGGATGCTCCAGGAGGCCGTCGACTCGCTGTTCGACAACGGCCGCCGCGGTCGCCCGGTCACCGGGCCGGGGAACCGTCCGTTGAAGTCGCTCTCCGACATGCTCAAGGGCAAGCAGGGCCGGTTCCGTCAGAACCTGCTCGGCAAGCGCGTGGACTACTCGGGTCGTTCGGTCATCGTCTCGGGCCCGCAGCTGAAGCTGCACCAGTGCGGCCTGCCCAAGCAGATGGCGCTGGAGCTCTTCAAGCCGTTCGTGATGAAGCGGCTCGTCGACCTCTCGCACGCGCAGAACATCAAGTCCGCCAAGCGGATGGTGGAGCGCGCGCGCCCGGTCGTCTGGGACGTGCTCGAGGAGGTCATCACCGAGCACCCGGTCCTGCTGAACCGGGCGCCGACGCTGCACCGCCTCGGCATCCAGGCCTTCGAGCCCCAGCTGATCGAGGGGAAGGCCGTGCAGATCCACCCGCTGGTGTGCACCGCCTTCAACGCGGACTTCGACGGCGACCAGATGGCGGTGCACCTGCCGCTCTCGGCCGAGGCGCAGGCCGAGGCCCGCATCCTGATGCTCTCGACCAACAACATCCTCAAGCCCTCCGACGGGCGTCCGGTGACCATGCCGACGCAGGACATGATCATCGGGCTGTTCTTCCTCACCACCGAGCGTGACGCGCAGCCCGGCGAGGGCCGCGCGTTCTCCTCGGCGGCCGAGGCCCGGATGGCGTTCGACCGTGGCCAGATCTCCCTGCAGTCGCCGGTCCGGATCCGGTTCGACGACATCGTGCCCCCGCTGGGGTCCGAGGCCGGCGCGGACGGGGAGCAGGGCCAGTCCCTGACCCTGCAGACCTCGCTCGGGCGTGCGATCTTCAACGAGACGCTGCCCGCCGACTACCCGTACGTGAACTACGAGGTCGGCAAGAAGGCCCTCGGGGCGATCGTGAACGACCTCGCGGAGCGCTACAGCAAGGTCGAGGTCGCCGCGTCGCTGGACGCGCTCAAGGACGCGGGCTTCCACTGGGCGACCCGCTCCGGTGTGACCGTGTCGATCGACGATGTGACGACGCCGCCCGAGAAGGCCGAGATCCTGGCGACGTACGAGAAGCAGGCGGCGAAGGTCCAGAAGCAGTTCGAGCGCGGCCTCGTCACCGACGACGAGCGGCGCCAGGAGCTCATCGAGATCTGGACCCAGGCCTCGGCCGAGGTCGGCCGGGCCATGGAGCAGACCTTCGACCGCTCCAACCCGATCTACATGATGGTCGACTCCGGGGCCTCCGGAAACATGAACCAGATCCGGCAGGTCGCGGCCATGCGTGGCCTCGTGGCGAACCCGAAGGGCGAGATCATCCCGCGCCCGATCAAGTCGAACTTCCGCGAGGGCCTGACCGTCCTGGAGTACTTCATCGCCACGCACGGCGCGCGGAAGGGCCTGGCGGACACCGCGCTGCGGACCGCCGACTCGGGCTACCTGACGCGTCGCCTCGTCGACGTCTCGCAGGACGTGATCATCCGCGAGGACGACTGCGGCACCGAGCGCGGCCTGCCGAAGAAGATCGGCGAGCGCACCGGTGAGGGTCTCGTGGTCAAGGCGGAGAATGCCGAGACCGCGGCGTACGCCCGGACGGCGGCCGTCGAGATCGCCCACCCAGGGACCGGCGAGATCCTGGCCGGGGCCGGCGCCGACCTCGGCGACGTCAAGATCGGCGAGCTCGTCGCGGCGGGGATCGAGGAGGTCAAGGTCCGCTCGGTCCTGACCTGCGACGCCCGCACCGGGACCTGCGCGAAGTGCTACGGCCGCTCCCTGGCCACCGGCAAGCTCGTCGACATCGGGGAGGCCGTCGGCATCATCGCGGCGCAGTCCATCGGTGAGCCCGGCACCCAGCTGACGATGCGGACCTTCCACACCGGCGGTGTGGCCTCGGCCGACGACATCACGCAGGGTCTGCCCCGCGTCGTCGAGCTGTTCGAGGCGCGCTCGCCCAAGGGCCGCACCCCGATCAGCGAGTCGGCCGGTCGTGTCGAGATCGAGGAGACCGACAAGGCCCGCAAGGTCGTCGTCATCCCCGACGACGGCGCGGAGCCGCAGGAGTTCCCGGTCTCGAAGCGCTCGCGGCTCAACGTCGAGGACGGTGAGCACGTCGAGGTGGGGCACCACATCACCTCGGGTACGCCGGACCCGCAGGACGTGCTCCGCATCCTCGGCGTGCGCAAGGCGCAGGAGCACCTGGTGGACGAGGTCCAGCAGGTCTACCGCTCGCAGGGCGTGGCGATCCACGACAAGCACATCGAGATCATCGTGCGGCAGATGCTGCGTCGGGTCACGGTGATCGAGTCGGGCGACGCCCACCTGCTCCCCTCGGACCTGGTGGACCGGATCCGCTTCGAGGAGGAGAACCGCCGGGTCGTCGCCGAGAGCGGCACCCCGGCGTCGGGTCGCCCGGTGCTGATGGGTATCACGAAGGCGTCGCTGGCCACCGAGTCGTGGCTCTCGGCGGCCTCCTTCCAGGAGACGACCCGGGTGCTCACCGACGCGGCGATCCACGGTCGCAGCGATTCGCTGCGCGGCCTGAAGGAGAACGTGATCATCGGCAAGCTGATCCCGGCCGGCACCGGCCTGGAGCGGTACCGCAGCATCCGCGTGGAGCCCACCGAGGAGGCGCGCGCCGCGGCCTACTCGGTGACCGGCTACGACTCCTACGACTACGAGTTCGGCGACGGCTCGGCGGTCGCGCTGGACGACTTCGACTTCGGTTCCTACCAGAACTGATCGGGTCCCGATAGGCCGAGACGGCCCCGTCCTCCTCACGGATGGCGGGGCCGTTCGGCGTCTGGCAGCCACCGGCTCGGGGGCGGCCGACCGCCCGTCTGGGAGCATTGCCGAGTGAGCACACCGATCCCGCGCAGGACCGACGTCCTCGTCGTCGGCGCCGGGCCGGCGGGCTCGGCGGCTGCCGCCTGGGCCGCCCGGCACGGTCGCGACGTCGTCCTCGCCGACGCGGCGGTCTTCCCCCGCGACAAGAGCTGCGGGGACGGGCTGACCCCCCGCGCGGTCCACGAGATCGAGCGGCTCGGGCTGGGCGACTGGCTGCGCAAGCACCCGGTGAACAGGGGGCTGCGCGCCCACGGGTTCGGTCAGACGCTGCTGCTGCCGTGGCCCGGCGGCTCGCTGCCCGACTGGGGGTCGGCCGTGCCGCGGACCGAGCTGGACAACCAGCTGCGCGACGAGGCGATCGACAGCGGCGCCACCGGCATCGACGGCGCGCGCGCCGTCGCGGTGCACCGCGACGGCGAGCGGGTGTCCAGCGTGGTGCTCGAGCGCGGCCAGGGCGATCAGCGGGAGCGCGTCGAGGTGGGGTGCGACTGGCTCGTCGTGGCCGACGGCGTGCGTTCCCCGGTGGGCAGGATGCTCGGGCGGCAGTGGCACCGCGAGACGGTCTACGGCGTCGCGGGCCGCGCCTACGTCCGCTCGGGGATGAGCGAGGACCCCTGGATCTCCTCCCACCTGGAGCTGCGCGGGGAGGACGGCGACATCCTCTCGGGCTACGGCTGGATCTTCCCGCTCGGCGGGGGCGAGGTGAACATCGGCGTCGGCACGTTGGCCACCGCCAAGCGGCCCGCCAACATCGCGCTGCGACCCCTGATGCGGCACTACGCCGAGCAGCGCCGCGCGGGCTTCCAGCTGGACGGCGACCTGCGCGCCCCCACCTCCGCCCTGCTGCCGATGGGCGGCGCGGTCAGCAACGTCGCCGGCGCGAACTGGGCGCTGATCGGCGACGCCGCCGGTTGCGTGAACCCGCTGAACGGGGAGGGCATCGACTACGGCCTGGAGACCGGGCGCCTGGTCGCCGACCTGCTGCGGCCCGGCGCCCGGCCCGACCTCGGCCGCGGGTGGCCGGCGCTGCTGACGGCGCACTACGGGGAGGCGTTCTCGGTGGCCCGCCGGCTGGCGGGGCTGGTGACCATCCCGCGGCTGCTGCCCAGCCTGGGCCCGCTGGGGATGCGCTCGGACCACCTGATGACGCTGGCGCTGCGCTGGATGGGCAACCTGGTCACCGACGAGGACAGCGACCGCGCCGCGCGGATCTGGCGCTGGGCCGGTCGGCGGTCGCTGGCATGGGACGCGCGTCCGCCGTTCAGCTGAGGTCGAGCCGTTACGGTGCTAGGCATGGGAGGCCCACCGCGCAGGCAGCGCGTGGCGGCGTACGCCGTGATCCTGCGCGACGATGCGATCCTGCTGGCGCGCCTGGCGACGCGCATCTCTCGCGAGGAGCTGTGGACGCTCCCCGGAGGGGGCCTGGATCACGGTGAGGACCCGCGGGACGCCGCGATCCGCGAGATCGCCGAGGAGACCGGCCTGCGGGCCGAGGTGAGCGAGACGGCCCGCGTGTACTCCGCCCACGTGCCGCACGCCTGGCGCGACGGCGCCCGCGTCGACGCCCACGCGCTGCGCATCGTCTACGACGGCTGGGTGCCCCCCGACGCGCCCGAGCCGCACGTGGTCGAGGTGGCCGGGTCCACCAGCGACGCCGCCTGGGTGCCGGTGGACGACGTGCTCGCGCGGCGCGTGGCCGTCGTGCCGATGGTGCGCGCGGCCCTCGAGGACCACTGCCCGTCCCGCGTGCAGCGCCTGGCGGCGTATGCCGTCGTGCGTCGCGGGGCCGGCGACCGCGCGGGGGGCCCGGGGGGCGAGGGGTGCGGGCCCGAGGTGTTACTGACGCGCCACTCCGCCCGCAGTCCGCGACCCGGCACCTGGGGCCTGCCCGGCGGCGGTGTGGCCCACGGGGAGGACCCCGCGACCACCGTGAGCCGCGAGCTCGCCGAGGAGTGCGGCCTCGACGCGCGGGTGGGCGCGTTGCTCGACGTGCACCACGAGCACTTCACCGGGACCGCCCCCACCGGTCGCCACGAGGACTTCCACTCGGTGCAGCTGCTCTATTCCGTTCGGGTCGCCGAGGATGCCGAGCCGCGGGTCGCCGAGCGCGACGGCACCACCGACGAGGCCGCCTGGGTGCGGGTCGCCGACGTCCTCTCGGGGGTCGTGCCGGTGACGCCCGTCGTGCGGCACGCCCTGGACTCCGGGGAGCCCCGTCACGGGGAGGGGCCCGGCCGCCCGGAGGAGCCCGGCCGCTCGGAGGAGCCCGGCGAGCGATGACGGCGTCCGGACCCGAGCTGCTCGACGGCCTCACCCGGCGCGGCGTCACCGACGCCGACGCCAGCCCGCTGACGCGCAGCCTGTACGCCGCCGACGCATCGCTCTACCGGGTGCCGCCGGCCGTGGTGGCGCGGCCGCGACACGCCGACGAGCTGCTCGCGGTGCTCGACCTCGCGCGGGAGTCCGGCACCCCGCTGACGATGCGAGGGGCCGGCACCTCCATCGCCGGCAACGCGGTCGGCCCCGGCATCGTCGTGGACACCGCCCGGCACCTGCACCGGGTGCTGGCGCTGGACCCTCAGACGCGTACCGCGCGCGTCGAGCCCGGTGTCGTGCACGCGGTGCTGCAGGGGCGGGCGCGCGCGCTCGGCCTGCGGTTCGGGCCCGATCCGTCCTCGCACACCCGCTGCACGATCGGCGGGATGATCGGCAACAACGCCTGCGGCTCGCGGGCGCTGGGGTACGGGCGGACGGCCGACACCGTCGTCGCGCTGCGCACCGCGCTCGGCACCGGGGAGGTGCTGGACGCGTCCTCCGCCGGCTCCGGCCCGGGGGTCGCCGGCGCGGCGCTGGCCGACCTCGTCGCCGCGGACCTCGGGCACGTGCGCACCCACCACGGCCGGTTCACCCGCCAGGTCAGCGGCTACGCGCTGGAGCACCTGTTGCCCGAGAACGGCCGCCGGGTGGACCGGTTCCTCGTCGGCTCGGAGGGCACCCTCGGTGTGGTGCTGGAGGCCGAGGTGGCGCTGGTGGCCGACGCGCAGGTGCGCACGCTGGTGGCGCTCGGCTACCCGTCCATGGTCGAGGCGGCCGACGCGGTGCCGGGCATCCTCGCGGCCTGCCGCCCGGCCGCGGCCGCCCCGGCGGGAGCCGGAGCCGGCGAGGAGGCCGGCGCGCTGGTCGCCTGCGAGGGCCTCGATGCCCGGATCGTCGACCTGGTGCGGGACCGACCCGGCGCGCGGGTGCCCGACCTGCCGCGCGGCTCGGGCTGGCTCTTCGCGGAGGTCACCGGCGCGACCGACGGTGAGGCGCGCTCCGGCGCGGATCGGGTCGTGGCCGCGGCGGGCGCGCTCGACCACCGGGTCGTCGGGGATCCGGCCGAGGCCGCAGCCCTGTGGCGGATCCGGGAGAGCGGCGCCGGCCTCGCCGCCCGCAGCCTCGCGCGCCCGGCGCACGCGGGTTGGGAGGACGCCGCCGTGCCGCCCGAGCACCTGGGCGCGTGGCTGCGCGACTTCGACGCGCTCCTGCGGGAGCACGGGCTGGACGGCGTCCCCTATGGCCACTTCGGCGATGGGTGCGTGCACGTGCGCATCGACGTGCCCTTCGGCGAGGATGCCGGCCCGGGGCGCGGGGCGACCGCCTTCGGCGCGTTCCTGCGCGCCTGCGCCGGCGCGCTGCGACCCTACGGAGGCTCGCTGTCCGGCGAGCACGGCGACGGCCGGGCGCGCTCGGGGCTCCTCCCGCTGATGTACGACGAGCGCTCGCTGGCCCTCTTCGCGCGGGCCAAGGCGATCTGCGACCCCGACCGGGTGCTCAACCCGGGGGTGCTCGTCGACCCGGCGGACCCCGTCGACGACCTCCGGCCGGCCCGCCCCCGGCGCGAGCCGCGCCCGCTGCTGCGGCTCATGGACGACCCGTCCGTCGCCGCGGCCGCGCACCGCTGCACCGGGGTCGGCTCCTGCGTCGCGCCCGCCCCCGGTGGCGACGCGGTGATGTGCCCGAGCTGGCTGGCCACGCGCGAGGAGAAGGACTCCACCCGGGGCCGGGCGCGGGTGCTCCAGGAGGCGCTGGACGCGGGTCCCGGCGGGCTCCTCGCGGGCGGCCTCGGCGGTGACGCCCTCCACCAGGCGCTCGACCTGTGCCTGGCCTGCAAGGGCTGCGCGCGGGACTGCCCCACGGGCGTCGACATGGCGACCTACAAGGCCGAGGCGCTCCACCAGCGCTACCGACGTCGCCCGTGGGCGCGACCCCGCAGCCACTGGACGCTGGGCGGCCTCCCGCGGCTGGCCCGTCTCGCCGCGCCCGTCGCGCCGGCGGTGAACGCCCTGGCCGGGCTCGGGCCCACCGGCCGGATCGCCCGCGCGGCCGCGGGCGTCGACCGGTCGCGGTCGCTGCCCCGCCTGTCCCGCCGCCCCGCGCGCGGCCGGGCCGCCGGACCCGTGGAGCCGCCCGACGTGTGGATCTGGGCGGACACGTTCACCGACCACTTCGCCGCCGAGAACGCTGCGGCCGCGGTCGACCTCCTCGAGGCGCACGGCCTGGTGGCGCGCGTGATTCCCGAGCGTGCCTGCTGCGGGCTGACCTGGTTCACCACGGGTCGGCTCGGCACGGCGCGGCGCGTCGTGCGGCGTGCGATGGACGCGCTGACGCCGTACGCGGACTCCGGCGTCCCGCTGCTGGGCCTGGAGCCGTCCTGCACCGCCGCCCTGCGCGACGACGCCCGCCGGCTGCTCGACGACCCCCGCGTCGCGCGTGTGGGCGGGGCGCTGCACACGCTCGGCGAGCTGATGGAGCGCCTCGGGGTCCCTCTGCCCGACCTGAGCGGCGTGTCGGTCGTCGCGCAGCCACACTGCCACCAGGCCTCGGTGCTCGGCTGGGAGGCGGACCAGCGGCTGCTGGCCGCCGCCGGCGCCGAGATCACCCGGGTCGGCGGCTGCTGCGGGCTCGCCGGCAGCTTCGGCATGGAGGTCGGGCACCGCGAGGTCTCCGAGGCGGTGGCGCAGACGCGGCTGCTGCCGGCCGTGCGCGCGGCCGGCCCGGGTGCCGTCGTGCTGGCCGACGGGCTGTCCTGTCGGCACCAGCTGGCCGACCTGGCGGGGGTCGAGGCCGTCCACCTCGCCCGCCTGATCGCCTCGCGGCAGCGGCCCTCCCCGGCCGTCGGCCCCTAGACTGCGGGCGTGCATCCCCGCTATCGCCGCCTGGTCATCCCGGTGGCGCTGGCGGGGCTGATCCTGATCGTCGTCATCGCCGCGCTGCGCTGAGCGCGCCTGCCCCGAAGGCCCCGACACCGTGCCCGCCCCCGAGCCCCTGGACCGCGTGCTGAGCCACATGCGCGCAGCCGTCCTGGACGACCAGACGCTTGTGCGCGCCGTGCTGGCCGGCCGCCGCAAGGGCCGGCCGCGGCCGGCCTGGCAGGGACGCGAGGTGCGCCGCGTCGAGCTGCGCTGGGTCGACCTGCGCGGCGGGCGCCTCCTGCAGGTCACGGCGTACGACGAGGCCCAGGCGAACGCGAGCAACCACGCCGCGGGCGAGGCCGCCCGCGGGGTCGTCGACGAGCTGGCCGGCCAGCCCTTCGGCAACTGGCACGTCGAGACGACCACGCAGGTGCACCAGGTGCGCGTGACCAGGAGGCTCGAGGCGGTGCTGCACACGCAGGACCGCGAGGCGGCGGTGCGGCCGAGCCGGCAGCACGACCGCGACAAGGACCGGCTGCTGCCGGGGGACGACCCGGTGCTGCGCCAGCTCGGGCTGGCCGACGCGGACGGGCGGATCAAGCCCAGCCGGCAGGCGAAGTACCGCCAGGTCGAGGAGTTCCTGCGGCTGCTCGACGCCACGCTCTCCCAGGCGTTCGAGCAGGGGCACCTGCGCCGGCCCACCCCGGACGACCCGCTCCGCGTGGCCGACCTGGGCTGTGGGAACGCCTACCTGACCTTTGCGGCGCACCGGTTCCTGACCGCGGTCCGCAGCCTGCCCGTGACGATGACGGGCGTGGACGTGCGCCAGCAGTCCCACGACCACAACACCGACCTCGCCGGCGTGCTCGAGGCGGACGCCCGCTTCGTGGTCGGCAGCATCGCCGGGGCGCGCGTCGAGCCGACGCCTGAGGTGGTGCTCGCGCTGCACGCCTGCGACACCGCCACCGACGAGGCGCTGGCGCGGGCCATCGCCTGGGAGACCCCGGTCGTGCTCGCCGCGCCCTGCTGCCACCACGACGTGGCCGCGCAGCTGCGCGCGGCGCCGACGCCGGCGCCGTACGCGGAGCTGACCCGACACGGCATCCTGCGCGAGCGGTTCGCCGACACGCTCACCGACGCGCTGCGGGCCTCACTGGTGCGGCTGCAGGGCTACCGGGTCGACGTCGTGCAGTTCGTGGAGAGCCGGCACACGCCGCGCAACACGATGCTCCGGGCGGTGCGCACCGGCGGGCCGGTCGGCGGCGGACCGGCCGGCGGGCCGGGCCGGGACTACGAGGACCTCGTCGCCCTCTGGCAGATCCGGCCCCGCCTGGCCCAGCTCCTCGACGAGGGCCCACCGCCCCCGGGACGGGGGTGAGGTCGGTGGGTGGCCTCGCAACCGCCGTTCTGCTGGGGCTGGCGTTCCTGCTCGGGGTGGGCGCCGCGCCCGGGACGGAGGATGGGCGGGAGCTGTGCCGGGTCTCGGACGACCGGATCCGGGAGGCCTCGGGCCTGGTGGCCACCCGGTCTCCTCCGGACGGTTTCCTGGTGACCGTCAACGACTCCGGCGACGAGGGACGGATCTTCGTCCTCGACGCGGGCACCTGCGACACGATCGGGGTGACCCGCTGGGGGGAGGACCCCGAGGACGTCGAGGCGCTCGCGCCGGCGCGGGCCGCGGACGGGACAACGGGGGTCTGGGTCGGCGACATCGGCGACAACCGGTCCCGTCGCGACACGGTCCGGGTGGCCCTGCTGCCCGTGGCAGCGGGCGATCGTGACGCGTCCCCGCAGTGGACCGACCTGCGCTATGCCGACGGCCCCCGGGACGCGGAGGCTCTGCTGCGACACCCGCGGACCGGGCGGCTCTTCGTCGTGAGCAAGAGGGTGGTCGGGGGAGCCGTCTACGCCGTCCCCGACCGGGTCGCCCCGGGGGCCGTCGGCGAGATGCGCCGGGTGGGCCGGGCACTCTCGCTGACGACGGGCGGCGCGTTCTGGCCCGACGGGCGGCACGTCCTCCTGCGCAACTACGGGCGCGCGGTGGTCTACAGCTGGCCCGGGCTCGACCAGGTCGCGTCCTTCGCGCTGCCGGCGCAGCCGCAGGGCGAGGCCCTCGCGGTGACCCCCGACGGGCGGGTCCTGGTGACCAGCGAGGGCACGGGCGAGGCGGTCCTCGAGGTGGCCGTGCCAGCGGACGCGCGCGCTGCGCTGGAGAGCGACCCCGGGTCAGGGCCGAGCGCCGAGCCCCGCGCGGTGCCCGGGCAGGCCGCCGGCCCGGCGGCCTCGGACGGCGACGAGAACGGCGTGGCGTGGCGCGGTGTCCTGGTGGCGTCGGCCCTCCTCGGTGGGCTCGCGGCGGGCGTGGCCCTCCTCCTGCGTCGGCCGGACTCGGGCCACTAGGCTCGCGGCAGGAGGTCGGCGATGAGGCTCACCGCGGTGCAGGGCGACATCACGACGCAGGAGGTCGACGCGGTCGTCAACGCCGCGAACCGCCGGATGCGTGGCGGGAGTGGCGTCGACGGCGCCATCCACGGCGCCGGGGGGCCGGCGATCCTGGCGGACTGCGTGGCGCGGTTCCCCGACGGCCTGGCGACCGGCGAGGCCGGCTGGACCACGGCCGGCGAGTTGCCGGCCCGGTGGGTGATCCACGTCGTCGGGCCGAACCGGAACGCCGGCGAGACCGACCGGTCGCTGCTGACCTCCTGCTACGCCCGCGCCCTCGGACTCGCCGGCGACCTGGGGGCCCGCAGCATCGCCTTCCCGCTCGTCTCGGCGGGCGTCTACGGCTGGCCCAAGGACGACGCGGTGGACGCTGCCGTCGAGACCCTCCGCGAGACCGCGCGGGCCTCCTCCGGCGGCGTCGAGGAGGCCCGGATCGTGGCGTTCGACCGGGCGAGCTACGAGGTGGTCGCCGCGCGCCTGGCCAGGTAGGTCACATCTGGTCGACGACGTGGTCGATGCAGACGGTCAGGGCCTCGACATCGCTGGGCTCGATCGCGGGATACATCGCGACCCGTAGCTGGTTGCGGCCGAGCTTGCGGTAGGGCTCGGTGTCGAGGATCCCGTTGGCCCGCAGCGTCCGCGCGACCGCCGCTGCGTCGATGGCGTCGTCCAGGTCGATCGTGCCGATCACGAGCGAGCGGTGGTCGGGGTCGCTCACGTAGGGCGTCGTGTAGGACGTCTTCTCGGCCCAGCCGTAGAGGATGTCCGAGGAGGCGGTGGTGCGATCGACCATCCCGGGCAGCCCGCCGTTCGCGTTCATCCAGTCCAGCTGCTCGGCCATCAGGAACAGCGTCGCGACCGACGGCGTGTTGTAGGTCTGGTTCTTGCGCGAGTTGTCGATCGCCGTCGGCAGGTCGAAGAACGCCGGCACCCAGCGATCGGAGAGCTCGGCGGCACGCTCCAGCGCCCGCGGGGACATCAGGGAGACCCAGAGTCCGCCGTCGGAGGCGAAGCACTTCTGCGGGGCGAAGTAGTAGGCGTCCACCTGGGTCGGGTCCACGGGCAGCCCGCCGGCGCCCGAGGTCGCGTCGACCAGCACCAGGGCGTCCTGGTCGGCGCCGACCGGCCGGATCACGGGGCACATCACGGCGGTGGAGGTCTCGTTGTGCGCCCAGGCGTAGACGTCCACTCCGTCCTCGGCCACGGCATCGGGGCGGCTGCCGGGCTCGGACTCGATCACCGTCGGGTCGGCCAGGAAGGGCGCCTGCTGCGCGGCCTTCGCGAACTTCGAGGAGAACTCGCCGAAGGAGAGGTGCTGGCTCTTCTCGCGGATCAGCCCGAAGGTGGCGATGTCCCAGAAGGCCGTCGCGCCGCCGTTGCCGAGCACGACCTCGTGACCCTCGGGCAGCCCGAACAGCGCGGCGACGCCCTCGCGCACCCGGCCTACCGTGTCCTTGACCGGGGCCTGGCGGTGCGAGGTGCCCAGCAGGGACTGCCCGGTCGCGGCGAGCGCGTCGAGGTGGGAGGTCTGGATCTTCGAGGGACCCGCACCGAAGCGGCCGTCGGCCGGCTTCATCTCGGCGGGGATCTGGATCGCGTCGGTCACGTGCGGCCCTTCTCGTGCGTGGGGGTGCGGGTGACGACGCTGTCAGCCTGGGTCGCGTCCAGCATGCCAGCCTTGCCGGGGCAGGCATAACCGAGGGGAACTGCGCGGACGACGTCGCCCTCAAGGGGCTACGCCGCCCCGCCCGGCTCAGCGGGCGCTGACGGTTTCGCCCTCGTCGTCCGCCGGGTCGTCGGTTCCCTCAGCGGGCAGCACGCCGCGCGTGGCGAGCAGGCTGGTGGTGATCGTGACGGCGAGGATGCCGAGCACGACCAGCAGCGAGGCGACCGTGGGGATCTCCGGCACCGACGACCAGGTCTCGTGGCCCCAGTGCAGGGCGAGCTTGACGCCGATGAAGCCGAGGATCGCGGCCAGGCCGTAGCCCAGGTGCACCAGCCGACTCAGCGCCGCCTCCAGCACGAAGTAGAGGGCGCGCAGGCCCAGCAGGGCGAAGGCGTTGGTGGCGAAGACCAGATAGGGGTCCTCGGTGATGCCGTAGACCGCGGGCACCGAGTCGACCGCGAAGACGATGTCGGTGATGAAGACGGCCAGCACGACGAGGAACAAGGGCGTGATCGCCCGCTTGCCGTCCATCCGGCCGAACAGCCGCGGGCCCTCGTAGTCGTCGGTGACCGGGAAGATCTTGCGGGCCAGGCGGACGGAGCGCATCCGGTCGACGTCGACCTGGTGGTCGGCGCCCCGGACGGTGTCGCGCAGGATCTTGACCGCGGTGGCCAGCAGGACCAGGCCGAAGACCAGGAAGACCCAGCTGAAGGCATTCAGGGCCGCGGCCCCGAGTGCGATGAAGATGCCCCGCAGCACGAGCGCGCCGACAATGCCGTAGAGCAGCACGCGCTGCTGCAGGGCCTTCGGCACCGCGAAGGCCGTGAGCAGCAGCATGAAGACGAAGAGGTTGTCGACGCTCAACGACTTCTCGACCAGGTAGCCGGTGAGGTACTCCACCCCGGTGGTGCTGCCGTAGGTCACCCAGATCCAGCACCCGAAGGCGAGGGGGAGGGCGATGTAGAACGCCGACCAGCCGAGCGCCTCGCGCATCGAGACCTCGTGGGGCTTGCGCGTGAGCACGAAGTCGAGCGCGAGCAGGGCCACGACGGCCCCGAGCGTGACCGCCCACAGCGTGGGCGTCGCGATGCTGTCCAGCACGGGTCTCCTCGGATCGATCAGTCGCGGCTGCTGCCGGGGCGGTGGCGTCCGAGGTCTCCCTCACCCGATGAGACCTTGGTCAGCGGCTGGTTCGGGCCGACGCCCGGGGAGGCCATGGGGCCGCCGTACTGACCGGGTGCCGCGAGACGAGGTACTCCCCTCGATGCTGCCTCCATAGTCTAATCGCCCGTTCCAAGGACGGGCCCGACGAGGATGCCTACGCTCGAGGACCATGTGTCCCTCCTCCTTCCGCCTCCGTGCCCGGCTCCTCGCGCCCCTGCTGGTGCTCCCACTCGTCGCCTCGTTGGTGGTGCTGACCGCCCGGGCCGCCTCCGCCGCCCCGGTCGAGGACTACGCCTCCTACGACCCCCAGACGCGCTGCGCGAAGCACACCAGGCCGGGCACCCTGCGCCTGCAGGCCTGGGCCGTGCGCCGGTTCGGTGGCAGCACGGGACCCACGCTGCGGGGCTGCGACGTCGGGGGTCGCTCCGAGCACAAGGAGGGGCGCGCGTTCGACTGGACGCTGGACGCCGGCCTGAAGGCCGACCGTCTCAGGGCGCGGCGCTTCCTGGGCACCGTGTTCACCACGAACCGTCAGGGCGACCTTCACGCGCGGGCGCGGCGCATGGGCATCATGTACATCATCTGGAACGACCGGATCTGGCGGTCCTACGCTCGCTTCGAGCCGGGCCCCTACCTGCCGTGCACGCCGCGCCGGAAGTGTTCCAAGACCGCCCGGCACCGCGACCACATGCACGTCTCGCTCAGCCGGCGCGGCGCCCACGCCCGGACCAGCTGGTACCAGCGCTTCGAGTGACTCCCCGGGGAGGGCGCAGCCGCAGGGAGCCGCAGGGAGCCGAAGGGAGCCGAAGGGCCCTCCCCTCCGTCAGCCCGCCCAGTCCTCGCTCCAGCCCTCGACGGAGGCGGCGGCACGGGTGTCGGGACCGACGTAGACCGCGGACGGCCGGATCAGCCGGCCGGTGCGCTTCTGCTCCAGGATGTGCGCTGACCAGCCGCCGGTGCGGGCGCAGGTGAACATCGAGGTGAACATGTGCGCCGGCACCTCGGCGAAGTCGAGCACGATGGCCGCCCAGAACTCGACGTTCGTCTCCAGGACGCGGTCGGGACGACGCTCCTTCAGCTCCGCGAGGGCGGCCTCCTCCAGAGCCTCGGCGACCTCGTAGCGCGGGGCGTCGAGCTCGCGGGCGGTGCGGCGCAGCACGCGGGCCCGCGGGTCCTCGGCGCGGTAGACGCGGTGACCGAAACCCATCAGCCGATCGCCGCGGTCGAGCAGGTCCCTGACGTAGGCCTCGGCGTCGCCGGACTCCTCCACGTCGGAGATCATCCCGAGCACGCGCGAGGGGGCGCCGCCGTGCAGCGGGCCGCTCATCGCGCCGATCGCCCCGGAGAAGGCCGCACCCACGTCTGCGCCGGTGGAGGTGATCACGCGCGCCGTGAAGGTGGAGGCGTTCATGCCGTGCTCGGCCGCCGAGGACCAGTAGGCGTCGATCGCCGTGACGTGCTTGGGGTCGGCCTCGCCCTTCCAGCGGATCAGGAACTTCTCGGCGAGCCGACTGCCCTGGTCCACCTCCGACTGGGGGACGACGGGGCGGTCCACGCCGCGGGCGGACTGGGCGGCGTAGGAGAGCACCATCACGGCCACGCGAGAGAGGTCCGCGCGCGCCTGCTCGACCGAGATGTCGTAGGTCTGCTCGAAGCCGAACGCCGGCGCGAGCATGGCGATCGCAGCCTGGACGTCCACGCGCACGTCGCCGGTGTGCACCGGGAGGCTGAACGCCTCGGCCGGCGGCAGTCCCGGCGTGTAGGCGCCGTCCATGAGCAGACCCCACACGTTCTCGAACGGGACGCGACCCACGAGCTCCTCGATGTCGACACCGCGGTAGCGGAGCGCCGACCCCTCCTTGTCGGGCTCGGCGATCTCCGTCTCGAAGGCGACGACGCCTTCCAGTCCGTGGTGTACCTCGGTCATCCTCGGGCTCCTTCGTCGCGGGCGGCGCTGCCGGCCTGGTCCTGGGGGCCACGGGGAAGCCCCGGAGGCATTCTGCACGCATGCCCACCGCCCTGCACCGGTCCGCCCCACCACCGACGGCCCGAGTCCGCCTAGGCTCGGGCTCATGGAGCACGACCTGTCCTCGCGGCGCGAGGAGTACGCCGTGGGGGGCCTCGACGAGCGGGACCTCGACCCCGACCCCATCGCGATGGTGGGGCGCTGGCTCGCGGACGCGATCGCCGCCGACCTGCCCGAGCCGACGGCCATGGTGGTCGCCACGGTCGACGCCGACGGCGGCCCGTCCGCGCGCACGGTGCTGCTCAAGAGCCTCGACCAGCGCGGCTTCGTCTTCTACACCCACCACACCTCACGCAAGGGCGTCGCGCTCGCGACGGAGCCGCGCTGCGCGCTGCTGCTGCCCTGGCACCCGATGCAGCGCCAGGTGCGCATCGAGGGGATCGCCGAGCGGCTGGGGGAGGAGGAGGTGGCCGCCTACTTCGCCTCGCGGCCCCGTGGTTCCCGGATCGGCGCCCACGCCTCACCCCAGTCCCAGGTCGTTGCGGGCCGCGGCGAGCTCGACGAACGGTTCGCGGAGGCCGACGCACGGCTGGTCGACGACGTGCCGGTGCCGCCCGGCTGGGGCGGATACGTGGTGCGGCCCCGGATCGTCGAGTTCTGGCAGGGCCGCCGCGACCGGATGCACGATCGCCTGGTCTATCGCCGCGCCGAGGAGCAGCCGCGCCTCGGTCCCTCGACCGGCACCTGGACGACGTACCGCCTGGCGCCCTGAAGCCCGGGCGGCGGGTTCCCCCCTGTCGATTGAGCTGGCCCCGCCGCGGGCGTACGCTCGGCGCACACGGGAAAGGAGGTGGTCCTACGTAATGCATGCTCATGGGACGCGTGAGGTGGCTGCCCGCTAGCAGCCCGCCCAGCCCGACACGGCTGCTGGCGAATCCACAGCAGCCACCCGACCCGCAGGCGATCCGGTGTGTCCGCCGGTGTCGGCTCTCCGAGAGCCACGCCTGCGGGTCGCTGCTGGGTGACCGGTGCCGAGGGGGGCCGGGCTCAGGCGGCCACGAGGCCGGGTGAGGGCACCGGGCGCAGCTGGGCGGCGTGGCGCACCGCCACCGCTGCGAAGTACGTCTGGCGGCGCTGGGCCACGCAGCCGCCGGGCCGGGCCTCGGCCTCGACCAGGTGCGGGTCGAGCTGCTGGTTGATGGCGTCGCGCAGCAGGACGAGCGCCTCGGCGCGCATCTGCGAGATGCGGGACTCGGTCACTCCCAGCGAGGTCGCGATCTCGGCCATGGGGCGCTCGGCGAGGAAGTACTCCTGCACGACGGTGCGAAGCCGCTCCGGCAGCTCGGCGAGGGCCTCGATCATGTAGGTCAGCCGCTCACGGTGCTCCAGCAGCTCCTCGGTGGACGGGCCGGCGTTCGGGAGCAGCTCATCGAGGGGCGTCTCCCGGGCACCCTGGAGGGAGAGCACCTGGGCGCGCGCGATGTCGTCCTGGTTGGCCGCGACCTCGCCGGCGGAGAGGCCGGTGGCGCTGGCGACCTCCGCCGTGCTCGGGACCCGGCGCAGGCTCACGGCGAGCCGTGCTCGGGTCTCGTCGAGGTCGCGCGCCCGACGGCGCACCGACCGGGAGGCCCAGTCGACGCTGCGCAGCTCGTCGAGGATGGCGCCACGAATGCGGGTGGCGGCGTACCGCGCGAACGGCACGCCCCGCTCGGCCTCGAACCCGTGGGCGGCCTGGACCAGCGCGGTCAGCCCGGCGGACGTCAGGTCGTCGCGGCTCACGTGCGAGGGGACCCGGCCCAGGGTCTCGCGGACGATGTGGCCCACGAGCGCCATGTGGCCGGTGACCAGTCGTTCGGAGGTCTGCGCGTTGGTGCCCACTCCTGAACCCTGAGTGCTTCCTCAATAAGTTGAGGATGCTTTGCGGGAGGTCGGACCGGTCGGGTCCCGCCGGGGGCCCGTTGACCCCCCGGCGCGGTGGCCCGTGCGGGCTACCGGCTGCCTACCGGTCGGCCGAGAAGCCTCAGGGGGACGCGGGGCCGGCCGATCGGGGGGCGCAGACCCCTGGAAGACGGGGGAGGAGGAGGACGGACCGGCATGGAACAGCTGTCGCTCGTCCTGTGGCGGGAGCGCGAGCTCCTCGACACCTTGGTCTACCGGCTGGAGACCGAGCAGCTGATGCTGCCGGGCGGTCGAGCCTGCCGGTTGGCGCGCGCCGCCGACGAGGTGGAGGCCGTGCTCGGGACCCTCCGCGAGACCGAGATCCTGCGCGCGATGGTGGCCGACGAGGCCGCCGCGGAGCGGGGCCTGGCCAGCAACCCCAGCCTGCGAGCCCTCGCCGACGCGGCCGACGAACCGTGGCGCTCCATCCTGCACGAGCACCGCGAAGCCTTCGAGGCAGCGATGCGCGAGGTCACCTCGCTGGCGGAGGCCAACCGCGAGCTGCTCACGGACGGCTACCGCACGGCATGCGAGACGCTGCTGGCGCTGGGGGTCGGCTCGGACCGCGCCGTCCCCGGGGACGAGCCGCCGGCGCGCCGGCTGCATCCCCTCGATGGCGGAAGGCCGGCGACGTGACGAGATCCGGCGACGGGTGCGAACCTTCCGTCGCGGCCGAGGCCGACCGGGACGCGGTCGCGGCGCTGTGGCTGCAGCAGATCGCGTATCGGTCGGCGCTGGCCTGCAACGGCCGCGTGCTGCAGTCGTCGATGCGCGAGTTCCTGCGCTGACGCTCAGCCGTGGCGCAGGCGGGAGGCGATGACGGCGGCCTGGGTACGCCGCTCGACGCGGAGCTTGGAGAGCACCCCGGTGACGTGGTTCTTGATCGTCTTCTCGGCCAGGAACAGCCGCTCGCCGATCTGCCGGTTCGTCAGGCCCTCGGCGATGAGGCCGAGGATCCGTCGCTCCTGCGAGGTGAGGGACTCGAGGCCGGTCGCGATGGCGGTGTCGCGGCGCACCCGCTCGAGGGCCAGGGCCGCGACCGCGGGGTCGATCAGGGACTCCCCCCGCGCCACCGCGCGGACGCCGCGCAGCAGCGAGCCGCCCTCGACCTGCTTGAGCATGTGGCCCGCGGCGCCCGCCATGATCGAGGCGAACATCGCCTCGTCGTCGTCGTAGCTGGTCAGGATCAGGACCCGGGTCGTCGGACAGGAGGCGCGCACGTCGCGGCAGACCTCGATGCCGGAGCCGTCGGGCAGGCGGACGTCGAGGACGGCCACGTCCGGCCGGGCCGCGAGGATGGCCGGCGTCGCCTCCGCGACCGTCCGCGCCTCGCCGACGACGACGATGTCGCCCTCGGCCTCGAACAGCATGCGCAGACCGCGCCGCACGACCTCGTGGTCGTCGAGCAGGAAGACGCGCACGACGGATCGCTCGCCCGCGGCCTCGGAGCGCGCCGGATGCGCGATGGTCATGGATGCATCCTCCCCAGCCCGCCGCCGCTTCGCACGAGGTTCCGCAACCTCACCGGGGTCTCCCGTCGGTCCCCGAGATCGGCGGTACGGTTGACCCGGACAACGACGTGGAGGCCACGCGGTGGACGAACAGGATCCGCACCGGCGCGCGGAGGCGTTCGCGCGTGTCGAGTCGCAGGTTGACGTGCTCGCCCGCCGCCTGCGGCGCGTGCTGCTCCACCGCTCCGCAGAACTGGGCGAGGGTGTCTCGCCGGGGGGCTACCTGGTGCTGCGACATCTCATCGCCGACGGCCCCTCCCGGCAGGTCGACCTCGTCGCCCGGTTCGACTCGGAGAAGGGGGCGATCAGCCGGCTGGTCCAGCACCTCGTCGACGCCGGCCTCGCCGAGCGCACCCGCGACCCCCTGGACCGCCGCGCGCAGCTCGTGGCCGCCACGCCGGAGGCCATCCGGTGCCAGGGCGAGGTCGACGCGCGGCGGCGCGAGGAGTACCGCGCCCGCCTGCACCCCATGGGCACGGACGAGCTCGAGCTGTTGGCGTCGCTGTTGAACCGCTACAACGAGGCGGCCGGCCGCCGGCCGGACGCCCCTGCGCCCGACTGATTCATGCCAGCAGCCACACGCAGGTGTCGGGCGGCAGGAGCGCCGAGCCGGTCGAGGTGTGCGTCAGCTCGCCGCTGGCGATGAGCACCTCGCCGTCCGGCAGCTCGACGGGGGCGGTGCCGCAGTTCAGCACACTGAGCAGCCCGCCGCGCCGCAGGCCCACCACGTCCTCGCCGAGGTCGACCAGCGCGACCTGCTCACCGGCCGGGGTCGCATGCTCGGCCCGCGCCCGCAGGGTGTCTCGATAGAACTCCAGGGTCGAGTACGGCCGGCCGCGCTGGGCGGCCACGGTCTCCTCGGCCCAGTCGGCGGGCTGCGGGAGCCAGGGCTGGCCGTCGCCGGGGCCGAAGCCGTACGGCGCCTCGCTGCCCTCCCACGGGATCGGGACCCGGCAGCCGTCGCGGCCCTCCTCGCCGCCGCGGAACCACGCCGGGTCCTGGCGGTCCTCCGGCGGGACGGCGACCTGCTCGAGCCCGAGCTCCTCGCCCTGGTAGAGGTACGCCGACCCGGGCAGGGCCAGCATCGCCAGCGTGGTTGCGCGGCCGCGGGCCAGACCGCGCTCGCCGCCGCCGTACCGCGTGGGGTGCCGCACCACGTCGTGATTGCTGAGGACCCAGGTCGGCGAGGCGCCGACCGGTGCCGTGGCGGCGAAGGTCTCGGTGACCACACCACGGAACTCCTCGGCCGACCAGTGGGCGAGGAGCCACGCGAAGTTGAACGCCTGGTGCAGCTCGTCTGGCCGAATGAAGCGGGCCATCGACTCGACCGTCTGGGTCCAGGCCTCGGCCACGGCCATCGCGCCGTACTCGTCGAGCACGCCACGCCAGCGCCGGTAGACCTCGTGCACCTCCGGCTGGTCCCACATCGGCTCGTCGCGCACGTGGCGGTCGACCATCGAGCGGGGCTCGCGGTCCTCGTGGCTGCTCCCGACGTGCTCGTTCGGCGCGAGCACCTGGTCGCGCAGCGACTCCTCCTTGAACAGCCCGTGTGCCACGTCGATCCGGAAGCCGTCGACGCCCCGGTCCAGCCAGAACCGCAGCACGTCGACGAACATGTCGCCGACCTCCGGGTTGCGCCAGTCGAGATCGGGCTGGGTGGTGTCGAAGAGGTGCAGGTACCAGGGTCCCGGCTCGCCGGTCGCCGGCTCGGTGATCCGGGTCCAGGCGGGCCCCCCGAAGACCGACTCCCAGTTGTTGGGCGGCTCGGACCCGTCGTCGCCGCGGCCCTCGCGGAAGAGGTACCGGGCGCGCGCCGGGCTCCCGGGCCCGGCCGCCAGCGCCTCGCGGAACCACGCGTGCTCATCGGAGGTGTGGTTGGGCACCAGGTCGACGATGACCCGGATCCCGAGGTCGTGCGCCGCCGCGATCAGCTGCTCGGCAGCCCCGAGGTCCCCGAAGAGCGGGTCCACCTGGCGGTAGTCCGCCACGTCGTAACCGTGGTCGTGCTGCGGCGAGTCGTAGAACGGCGTCAGCCAGACGGCGTCGACGCCGAGCCACGCCAGGTGCGGCAGGCGCTCGGTGATGCCCGGCAGGTCTCCCACGCCGTCGCCGTCGGAGTCGGCGAAGCTGCGGACGTAGACCTGGTAGCAGACCGCGTCGCGCCACCAGCCGGGCGCCGTGTCGGTTGGATCGTTCCAATTCATGGTCGCCAGTCTCCGGAGCGCGGGGCGGCCGCGCAAGTCGACGGCTCCGCGGCCGGCGCGCGCCTGCTCATCGGAAGCCCGCGGGGTCGATGGCGATCCACGTGTGGGCGGCCCGGGCCACCACCCGCCCGGCGTCGTCGTAGAGCGTCGAGGAGGTGTCGGTACGCCGTCCCTCGGAGCGGTGGGTCGTGCCCACGACGACGTGCTCCGCCCCGATCCGGGGCATCGCGTCGACCACGGCGGTCATCCGGCCGAGCACCATGGCGCCCTCGGCCATACCCTCGGCCGACCACCCGCCGACGCAGTCCAGCGCCGCCCACGCGTGGGCCAGCGACACGACCCCGGGCTCGTCGGCGACGGCGTCCGCGGGCGGCGGCCCGGCATGGCTCGGGTGCGGCTCCCAGGTGGCGGCCACGCGGGTGCGGCCGTCCTCCGGCTCGACCACGCCCGGAAAGATCCGCAGGCCGTCCCCCTCCCGCCGGGCCGTGCCGCACACGAAGCAGGTCGGGAATGGGTGCTCCTCGAGGCCGACGAAGCGCGTCTGGGCCTCGCGGGCCGTCTCGACGTCGACCGCGGCCACCGGTGCGGGATCCCCGGGGGCGGCCGCCGCCTCGGCCACGAGCGTCTCGCCGTGCATCGCGCGGGTGGTGGCGCCCTCGCGCTCGAGGGCCAGCGCCACGTCCAGCGGCGGCGGCGTGCGCAGCGTGACCGCCACGGCGCTCTCCGGCCCGCCGGGCAGGTGCGCCGCCAGCGCACCGGCGGTCCAGCCGCCGTTGCCGGACCGCGGCGGGCCGCAGAAGCGGGACGGGACCACCATCCAGAGCTCGGCGGCGCTGCCCGGGCTCACGAGACCTGCTCGAAGCGCTCGAGGGCCTCGCGCCGCTCGGCCTGGTGGTCGACGATCGGGGCCGGATAGCCCACCCGCTCCCGCTCCCGGGGGGTCGGGTCGTGCACGTCCGCGCCCGGGGGCAGGTCGGCGAGCTCGGGGACCCAGCGGCGGACGTAGGCCCCGTCGGGGTCGAACCGCCGCCCCTGCGTGGTCGGGTTGAAGACGCGGAAGAAGGGCGCGGCGTCGGTACCCGACCCGGCGGTCCACTGCCAGCCGTGGTTGTTCGAGGCGAGGTCGCCGTCCACGAGCCAGCGCAGGAACCAGCGCGCCCCGTGCTGCCACTCCACGTGCAGGTCCTTGACGAGGAAGCTGGCGGTGATCATCCGCAGTCGGTTGTGCATCCAGCCGGTGGCGCGGAGCTGGCGCATCCCGGCGTCGACGACCGGGAAGCCGGTCGCCCCGCGCTGCCACGCCGCGAACGCCTCGCCCGGCTCGTCGTACGGCATCGCCGCGAACGCGGGCTTGTAGTACTCCCGGGCCGAGTCGGGGCGGCGATGGAGCACGTCGGCGTAGAACTCCCGCCAGGCCAGCTCGGTGCGGTAGGTCGAGGCCCCCCGGCTGCGGTGCTGCGCCAGGTCGGCCAGCAGCGTGCGCGGGTGCACGGCGCCGTACTTGAGGTGCGGCGACATCCGCGAGGTCGCGTCCAGGTCCGGCCGGTCGCGCTCCTCGCCGTAGGCCGCGACCCGATCCAGGAAGGCCGCCCACTGCCGCAGGGCCGCCCGCTCGCCGGCCTCGGGGAGGGTGAGCCCGTCGGGGAGGGCGGGCTCCGGGATCTCGACCGTCTTGGCCAGCGTCAGGAAGCGCGCGCCGGTGGGCGTGGCGATCGGCTCCCGCCAGCCGTGCTGCGCCCAGGCGCGCGAGAAGGGGGTGAACACCTGGTAGGGGTTCCCCGAGCCGTTGACCACGCGGCCGGGCGCGACGGCGTACGGCGACCCGGTGCGCACCAGGTCGACCCCGGCGTCCGCCAGGGCCGCCGCGACCGCCTCGTCGCGCCGCCGACCGTAGGGGCCGTAGTCGGCCGCCACGTGCACCGCGCGCGCACCGACCTCCCGCGCCGCGAGCAGGACCTGCCGCTCGGGCTTGCCCCGGACCACCTGCAGTCGCCCCCGGCGCTGGCGCAGCGAGGCGTCCAGGGCACGCAGCGAGGCGCACAGCTGGGCCCGTCGCGACGGCCCGGCCGGGCCCCACAGGGCCTGGTCCAGCACGAAGAGGGCTAGGACGCCGTCCGCTGCGGCCGCCTCCACCAGCGCGGGGTTGTCGGCCAGCCGCAGGTCGCGGCGGAACCACATGACCGTGTGGACTCCCGTGTGGCTCACGCGGTCCACTGTGCCAGCGCCCGCCCCGGCGCTTCACCCCGACCGGATGTCCGCCCGGTCGCGACGGGGGGCTGACAGACTGGCGGGGTGAGCGACCTGATCGACACCACCGAGATGTACCTGCGGACCATCTACGAGCTGGTCGAGGAGGGCATCGTGCCGCTGCGCGCGCGGATCGCGGAGCGTCTGCACCAGAGTGGCCCCACCGTCTCGCAGACCGTCGCGCGGATGGAGCGCGACGGCCTGCTCACCGTCGAGGGCGACCGGCACCTGGAGCTGACCGACCGCGGTCGGCGCTTGGCCACCCGGGTGATGCGCAAGCACCGGCTCGCGGAGCGACTGCTCACCGACGTGATCGGGATGGAGCTCGAGCGGGTGCACGCCGAGGCCTGTCGCTGGGAGCACGTGATGTCGGAGGCGGTCGAGCGCCGCCTCGTCGCCCTGCTGGGCCACCCGACGGAGTCGCCCTACGGCAACCCGATCCCCGGCCTGGACGAGCTGGGCGAGGAGCTGGGCGAGGCGTTCATGGACGGCGTGAAGCCGCTGTCCGCCGTCGCCACCGGGACCGAGAGCCGGGTGCACGTGCGGCGGATCTCCGAGGAGCTGCAAAAGGACGAGGCGCTGATCAGCGCCCTGCGCCGCTCGGGAGCGACGCCGGACAAGACGGTGACCATCGTGGCGACCGCGGCCGGCGTCCTCATCGGGTCCGCGGGCGAGACCGCGGAGATCGAGGCCGACGCCGCCGAGCACATCTTCGTCCGGCTGCTCTGATCGGGGCCGCCCGCGGCGCGCGCTCAGGCCCCCCGCGCGGCCGCCAGCCGCTCGAGGAAGGGGCTGCAGCCGGTTTCGACGGCGTGGGTCGCCAGCGCGTCGCCGCGCGTCGCCCCGCGGTTGACGACGACCACCGGGGTGCCCGCCTTCGCCGCGCGCCGCACGAACCGCAGGCCGCTCATCACCGTCAGCGACGAGCCGACCACCAGCAAGGCACCCGCTCGCTCCCGCAGCCCGTCGACGGCGTCGTAGCAGCGCTGCACGCGCGCCTTCGGGACGTTCTCCCCGAAGAACACGACGTCCGGCTTGAGGACCCCGCCGCAGCGCTCGCAGCCGGGCACGACGAAGCCGGCCGCGTCCTCGAGGACCACGTCGCCGTCCGGCCGGGACACCGCCGAGGCGTGGCGCTCGGCGTACCCGGGGTTGGCCTCCGCGAGTCGCTCCTGCAGCCCCGCGCGGGAGTGCGTGGCGTGGCAGTCCAGGCACCGCACCTCGGCGATCCGGCCGTGCAGCGCCACCAGGGCGCGGCTTCCGGCGCCCTCGTGCAGGCCGTCCACGTTCTGGGTGACCAGCAGGTCGGGGTCGATGCGGGCCAGCGCCCGGTGGCCGGCGTTGGGCTCCGCGCCGCGCATCCGGCCCCAGCCGACGTGGCTGCGGGCCCAGTAGCGCTGCCGCGCCCCCGGCCCCGAGACGAACTCCTGGTAGGTCATCGGCGTGCGCGCGGGCGCCTGCGGTCCGCGGTAGTCGGGGATGCCCGAGTCGGTGCTCACGCCCGCCCCGGTGAGCGTGACCAGCGGGCGGCCCGCGAGGAGGTCGAGCGCCGGCCCCGGGTCTGTTCCGCGGCCCGGCGCGGAGCCCCCGTCGCGCGCCCGGCTGCGCGCGGCGTCCCGGGCCGAGGGCGCGCGCACGATCGGTCCGGGGATCGCGCCGGGCTGGCTCATGGGGCTCTCACCGCCTCAGCGGGCGTCGCGCGCCTGCGCGCGGGCTCGGGCCTTGGTCGCCTCGGCCTCGCGGTTCTTCGGCGGCGCCGCGGTGACCAGGGCGTCGAGCAGCCGCCGGGTGCTGCGCTCCACCTCCGCCACGGCCCGGTCGAAGGCCTCCTGGTTGGCCTGGCTCGGCCGGCTGCTGCCGCTGACCTTGCGGACGTACTGCAGCGCCGCGGCGGAGACCTCGTCCTCGGTGGCAGGTGGCTCAAAGTTGTGGAGCTGGCGGATGTTGCGGCACATGGACCCAGCGTAGGTCCCCGACCCGACCGACGGCTCGAGCAACCGGGCGGCCGGGCCGGGGGCGGGCGGTCAGCCGCGGAGGTCGAAGCGCTGCACGCCGTCGCCGGTCACGAGGACCACCCGGGTGGGCCCGTCGGCTCGCTGGTCGTCCGGCTCAGCCGGCAACGGCACGAGGCGGACGTCCTCGACGTCGTCGCCGTACTCCACCTCCACGGAGCGCCGAGCGAGGGTCCCCCCGCCCATGTCCAGCACCGAGACCCGCCCCGTGCGGCCGAGGCGTGCCGAGCGCCGCCAGACCACGGTGAGCGCGACGCGCTCCCGAGGCAGCCAGGTGAACTGCCGCGGGTCGCGCGTCGCGCCCGCCACCGAGCGGGGCGCCCAGTGCAGCTCGCTGATCGCGCGGGGGTTCTCGAGGTCGGCCAGGTCGAAGAGCGCGGCCTGCGCGCCCCATCCGCCGCGCCGGCCGGCGCCGGGCTCGGTGGGCCCCTCGCCGATGCCCAGCAGCCGCTGCGTCCCGAGCGGGTGCAGGTAGGCCGAGAAGCCGGGCACCTTCAGCTCCCCGCGCAGAGTGGGCCGGGTGTCGTCGGTGAGGTCGATGACGTGCAGCGGATCGATGCGCCGGAAGGTGACCACCACGGCCATCCGGTCGAACCAGCGCACCGACTGGATGTCCTCGTTGACCCCGATCTTGTCCAGGCGCCCGATCTCGACCAGCCGGTCGCCGTCCTCGGTGAGGGTGACGACCGAGTTGAAGTTGCCCGTCGCCCTCGTGGGGGCGACGGCCACGCGCAGCACCCCGCCGCGCTCGTCCATCCACCAGCGCTCCCGGACCAGCCCGTCGACCTCACCGGAGGCCACGTACGTCGTGCGGTCGCCGTCGAGCGCGAACGCGTGCAGCGCGGTGGCGCCGTCATCCCTCGCGTGGCCCGGTCCGTGCCACGGTCGACCGGAGTCGGCGACGGGCCCGACGGGCCAGCAGCAGGAAGCGGTCGCGGGGGCGGTGGCGACGTAGATCCGTGTCTGCGAGACGTACGCCGTGTCGCTGGCGCTGAGCAGCCCGGTGGCCGCGACCGGCTCCTCGGGCCTCTCGCCGGCCGGCAGCAGCGTGCTGATCGCCAGGGTGCCCAGCCCGCCGTCGGCCTCGGGCACGCCCACCGCGTCACAGGGCAGCAGGAGCCCGCCGTCGGGGCCGTGGGGCAGCCAGTCGTCGAGATCGGTCCCCTCCAGCAGCTCGCGGTTCTCGCGCAGCGCCGAGGTCGAGCTGCGCCGGTCACCCGGCTCGACGAAGTCCAGGTCGGGCAGCCCCGACGCGGTCACCAGCCGGACGGTCCCACCGTGCTGGCGGGCCTCCACCAGCCGGGCGTCCAGGGAGGAGCGGGCAAGCACCGTCGGGTCGGCCGGATCCGCCAGGTCGACGACGACCACCTCGGTCTCGGGCCGTCGCGTGTCTCCGCCGCGCCCGATCACGACGGCCCGGTCACCGACGAGCAGCATCTGGCCCTGCTCGATGTCGGGCAACCCCACCGTGCCGAGGCGGACGGGGTCGCGGCCGGTCACGTCCCAGGCGCTCAGCTCGTCGTCGTCCAGGCGCACGAGCAGCGCGCCGTCGGTCTTGACGACGTCGGGCTCGTCGACCCCGCTCTCCTGGACGTTGGTGCCGGTGGCGCTGGAGGTCGCAGCACGCATCCGCGACTGCGCGCCGGGCGGCGCGACCTCGCTCGACCCGACGTCGGACAGCACGCCATCGAGGTAGACGACCCCCCCGCCCCCGTCCCATCCCCACGGGCCGACGAGCTCCTGGCCGCGTTCGACGTACTTCGCGAGCAGCGCGTCGCACGATGCGGCTGCCCGCACGGCGCCGCTGTCCGTGGGGGGCAGGGCGCCGCCGCCGACCGCGAGGGCCCGGCGTCCGCCGGCTCCGTCGTCCGTCGGCTCCGCCGCGCCGTGGGGAACTGTGCCACCGAACGCCGATCCGGCGACGAACGCGGCCAGCACCGCCGCCCCGACCTTCAGGTGGCCCCGCCCGGAGGGCCGGCGGGAGGGCTGGCGCGATGGGGGGATGGAGGGGACGTCGTCGGGCACGGGGAGCTCCTCGGTTGCGGGCGGTCGAGGATGAGACGCGTCACGCCGTCCCTCGGTTCCGCGGCGTCCGGGAGGCTGCGACGATGGCGAGATGCCTGCCGACGCTCGCGACCTCGACCTCGTCCTGATGGGAGCGACCGGCTTCACCGGTCGCCTCACGGCGGAATACCTCGCCCGCCACGCCCCCGAGGGCCTGCGGTGGGGGTTGGCGGGCCGCAACAAAGGCAAGTTGGAGCGGGTGCGCGAGGATCTGGCCGCGATCTCGCCGGACGCCGGCAACGTCGAGCTGGTGCACGCCGACTCCACCGACCGCACCTCGCTCGCGGCGCTGGCCGGCCGCACGCGCGTCGTCGCGACGACGGTCGGGCCCTACCTGCAGTGGGGCGAGCCGCTCGTGGCCGCGTGCGCCGAGGCGGGCACCGACTACCTCGACCTCACGGGCGAGCCTGAGTTCGTCGACCGGATGTGGTTGGCGCATCACGAGACCGCGGTGCGCACCGGCGCCCGGCTGGTGCACGCGTGCGGCTTCGACTCCATCCCGCACGATCTCGGCGCGATGTTCACCGTCGGTCAGCTGCCCTCGGACGAGCCGATCAGGCTCCGTGGCGTCGTCCGCGCCGGTGGCATGGCCTCCGGCGGCACCTTCCACTCCGCGATGAACGCGATGTCGCGGATGAAGCAGATGCGCGAGGTCGGCCAGAAGCGCCGCCGCGCGGAACCGCGCCCCGAGGGTCGCTCGTCGCGGCCCGTGGCCGGCAAGCCGCACCGCGACCCGGTGCTGGGCTACTGGCTGCTCCCGATGCCCGTCATCGACCCGCTGGTCGTCGCCCGCAGCGGCGCCGCACTCGCCTCCTACGGGCCCGACTTCCGCTACTCGCACTACGCCGGTGCCAAGACGCTGCGGTACGCCGTGGGGGGCGGCGCCCTCGTCAGCGGCGTCGGCCTCGCGGCACAGGTGAAGCCGCTGCGCGATCTGATGCTCGCGAGGATGCCCCAGGGGGAGGGGCCTGACGCGAAGCGCCGCGAGAAGTCCTGGTTCACCGTGGACTTCGTCGGCGAGGCCGGAGGCCGGCAGGTGCACACCCGGGTGTCCGGCGGTGACCCCGGCTACACCGAGACCGCCACCATGCTGGCCGAGTCGGCGATGTGTCTCGCGCTGGACGACAACCCCCAGAGCAGCGGCCAGGTGACCACCGCGCAGGCGATGGGCGAGCACCTCCTCGACCGGCTTCGCGCCGCGGGGATCCGCTTCGAGGTGCTCGCGACCGGCTGAGGGGTGGCCGGCTACCCGGCCATCCCCGCGCCGGCCGGGTAGCCGACCCCGTCGTCCCTGCGCGACGCCTCCGCAGCGAGGCCGTGGGCGTAGGCATAGGCCATGAGCAGGGAGGTGAACGGCCCCAGCAGCGCGGCGACGACGCCGGGGATCAGGTTGACCACGAGGAACGGCACCTGGGCCACCAGCAGCGGGAGGACGCCGGCGAGACCGCCGATCAGGCCCGTGAGCAGGCCGCCGAAGGTCAGCAGCGCGGCCACCTTCACGAACTGCGGCCGCACCAGCCGCCAGCTCCGGCGCAGCGCGCCCACCCCGGCGAGCCCCTCGAGCTGCGTGACCGGGACGAACACGCCCCAGCCCACGACGAGCAGCACCGAGATCGGGGCGAGGTAGATCGTAAGCGCCAGCGCTCCGATGACCAGCCCCCAGACCACCGCGGTGCCCGCGAGGGCGCCGGCCCGCCCCAGCGCCAGACGGTAGGCCACCCGGACGCCGACCGCTTCGCCCGCGGCGATCCTCTCCAGCGCCTGGACCGTCGCGCCCTGGGCCAGCAGGACCATGACGAGCAGCAGGGGGACCCCGATCGCGGTCGCCGCGACGACCAGGGGAGCGGGATCGGCCTCGACCTCTGCCGTGGACCCCGTCAGCGATCCGCTGGCCAGCTGGGCCAGCAGGCTGGTGCCCAGGGACACGAGCGCGACGACGGACCCGATGCCCAGGAAGAGCCGCCAGCGCGTCCGGTAGAGCGACCACGCCACGGCGACCACCTCGCCGAAGCCCCGCTCCCGCCACACGGGCGCCGGCTGCGAGGTGCCCCACGCCGCGCGGCGCACGAGCCAGATGACCACCAGGAGGGCGGCCGCGAGGATGCCGAGCACCGGCCACGGGTCGGCCGTGAAGCGGAGGACGGCCAGGGAGCCCTGCTCCACGATCCCGCAGAAGAACTCGGTGGTCTTGACGCCGTAGACCTCGCCGCCGGGCACGGCGTAGCTCTGGTCGCCCGCCTCGGCGGACCAGGTGAAGGGCTCGGTCCACCGGTCCTTGGCGCTGGGTCCCGTCGGTCCTGAGTAGATGGACAGGCTCTCCCGCTGTCCCCAAAGGCCCTCGTAGCCGATCCAGGGGAACGCCGCCGTCGCCGCCGACGGGTCGGCCGGGATCGTGCGCACGGCCAGCTGGTCCTCCGGCCCGGGATCCAGGGTGCTGTCGCACCCGAAGCCCTGCTCGCCGGAACGGAGCAGGAACAGCGCCGAGTCGAAGTGGCTGGCGTGGGAGCCGGCGGAGACGTAGACGACCGGGTGGGAGCCGTCGGCCCGCTCGAGCACCTCGCCGTCCCACGCCGCGCGCTCGGCCCCCTCGTGCTGGCTGTACACGACGGTGACCGGGTCCGCGCCCAGGGCGGCCTTCGCGTCAGGGGCGTCGAACTCGACCTGGATCATCTCCCAGTCGCCCTCGTGCTTGTTGTTGAAGTCGTTGTAGGGGTAGTAGAACCAGTACTGCAGGGCGAGGCGTCCCGGCTCCGCCGCCTCCGTGGCCACGTGCGCATAGACCGTGCTGGGCGAGCCGGCCCAGGTGTCCTCGGCCCACTCCTCGTAGCTGCAGCCGGGCTTCAACGGGTTGCCGGGGTAGTCCAGGGCGTAGCGAGGCAGCCCGGCGGCCAGGGTCCGGGCGGCCGGACCGACCTCGACGAGGTCCGCCTGCTGCCACGGGCCGCGCAGCGCGACGGAGCTGGCGTTCCAGAGGCGGTCGACGTCGTTGGGGCGGTAGGGCTCCCCGGGGCCGCAGGCCTCGGGCTGCTGCATCAACCGGGCCCGGGGCGCGTACTGCTCGGCCAGCGCCTCCTCGTCGGAGTCCGCCGCCGACGCCGGGGAGGCCGTCCACACGAGCACCGCGCAGAGAAGCGGAAGCACCCACGCGCCCCCGATCGTGGCCCGGCGCAGGCGGCCCGTCATGGGGGGACCCTAGCCGGGCGGGAACGTCATCCGCCGCGACCAGCGCGGCCCGGCGTCGCCGTCACCTGCCCGTGGGGCGCGCCATCCGTCGGCGGTCCGCATCACGTCGGTCCAGGTCAGTCCGGTGCCGGCCGGCAGGTCTCCACCATGCGGCACGCGCATCATGGCCCTGAACGCCGGCAGCCACGCAGCCGGCGCCAGCAGGAAACGGATGACGAGCCCGCAGGCGACGACGCCCAAGGGCGTGCGCAGTGAGTCCACCAGCCCAGCCACGGTGGTCAGCTCGGCGATCCGGTCGCCTGGCCGGTCACCCACTCGAGGACCAGGCCGATCGCGAGGACCAGCCAGGAGGACGTCCGCACGCCCCTCAGGGCCAGCACGGCGATCGCCTCTCCGGTCCCACGGAGGACGGTCTGCGCGTCGACCATCGGGACGCGGCCGGGACGCCCCAGCGAGCGGAGTCGGGCGGGCAGCGGGGGGGCGTCCGGCACGGGCCGAAACTACCCGCCCCGGGTCGGCCATCGCGGAACCCACGTGTGCGCACGCCAACGCCCCCACGCGAGCCAGAGCACGGCGGTCGGGATCGAGAGCAGGACGGCGCAGGTCAACCACGCCAGCGTCGGCGCCTCGGACAGCGGCGAGCGCCAGATGTCCACCACCAGCGCGGCCCAGGCGGCGAGCACGAGGGAGAACCAGAACAGGTCGTCCATTGCGCCTCCCGCCGGTCGTGCCCAGCAGCGTAGGCCACTCCCCGCGCCAGGGTCCCGGGCGCGGCGCGGACGTGCGGTCGGCGGACGGTTCGCGTGCGCGAGGACCTGTTGGGGGGGTCTGGGAAGGCGTGGATCTCTGGTGTGATCGGTGCCACACACATCCTATGATGTGGTTCTTTCCCTCAACACAGGAGGCATCACGGTGAACAGCCCCTCGAGCACGTCCGACGCACCCTCGACGGTCATGGCCGGCGACAAGCTCTCGGGCCGCGTCGCCCTGGTGACCGGAGGGACCCGCGGCATCGGTGCCGCCATCGCGCGGAGCCTGGCCAGCCAGGGTGCCTCCGTGGCCGTCGGCTACAGCGGCAACACCGAGCGCGCGGAGAGCTTCCTCAAGGACTTCGAGCGGGACTTCGCCGGCCACGGGCGGGCGACCATCCACCAGGGGAACGTCTCCGTCCCCGAGGACTGCCGCCGCACCGTGGGGGAGGTCCTCGAGCAGCATGGCCGCCTCGACATCCTGGTCAACAACGCGGGTATCACGATCGACAAGATGGCCATGAAGATGTCGGTGGAGGACTGGGACTCGGTGCTGGGGGTCAACCTCTCGGGCTCCTTCTACATGGCCCAGCCGGCGCTCGAGCACATGGTCGAACGCGGAACCGGGCGCATCATCTTCGTCTCCTCCGTGATCGGCGAGACCGGGAACATCGGTCAGGCCAACTACGCCGCCTCGAAGTCGGGGATGCTCGGCCTGACGAAGACCCTTGCCAAGGAGGCGGCCTTCGTCCTGGCCAAGAGCGGCAACCTCGAGGAGTACGGCCTGGGCATCACCGTCAACACGGTGACGCCCGGTTTCGTGGCGACCGAGATGCTCGAGGGCATCCCGGAGAAGACGCTGGAGAAGATCACCTCGCAGATCCCGCTGGGACGGTTGTGCCGTCCGGAGGAGATCGCCCGCGTCGTCCACTTCCTGGCCGCGGACGCGTCCGCCTACATCACGGGTCAGGTGTGGGGCGTCAACGGCGGGATGGACATGTGAGGCAGGAGGACGCACGGTGAGAGGCACGCCGTCCGGCGTCGTGGCCACCCAACAGGCCCCCAACAGACCTGAGCACGAAGGAGATCGACCCATGGCACACGCAGACAAGGCTTGGTCGCCCAGCTCGGCGGTCCTCGACCGGCTCGGCATCGTGGAGGACCCGGTGGTCGGCGCCGATCCCGTCTCGTTCCTGCGATCGTTGGCGTCCGTGGCGCCGGCCCTGGTCGCGCATCCGAAGGCAGCGGTGACCGCGAACGGTCGCATGATGCTCGGGTTGGCCGCGGCCGTGCGCGCAGCGGCCGGCCGGTCCGTCGGTCGCGACATCGCGGGACCTGCTGCCCCCGCCAAGGGTGACAAGCGGTTCGACGACCTGGCCTATGCCGAGAACCCGTTCTACTTCCTGCTCGCCCAGCAGTACCTGCTGACCCGGCGACTGGTGGACGAGCTGCTCGACGCGGCCGGGCTCGAGGCGGACCGGGAGGCCAAGGCCCGCTTCGCCGCCTCGTTCCTGCTCGATGCTCTCGCCCCCACCAACACGCCGCAGGGCAACCCCGCGGCGCTGCGCCGGGCCTTCGACACCGGGGGCAAGAGCCTGCTGCGCGGCGCCAGGAACATGCTGCACGACATCCGGCACAACGGGGGTTGGCCCTCCCAGGTCGACGCGTCCGGCTTCGAGGTCGGGGTCAACATGGCGGCCACCCCGGGCGCGGTGGTCTATCGCAGCGAGCTGATCGAGCTGATCCAGTACGAACCCCAGGGTGAGCGCGTCCACGAGGTTCCGCTGCTGTTCTGCCCGCCCTGGATCAACAAGTACTACATCATGGACCTTGCACCCGGGAAGAGCCTGATCGAGTGGGCCGTCCAGCACGGCCACACCTGCTTCGCGATCAGCTACCGCAACCCCGACGCGTCGATGCGTGACCTGGGCTTCGAGGACTACCTGCGCCAAGGGCCGCTCGACGCGCTGCGGGTGGTCCGGGAGATCACCGGGGCCCCAGAGGTCAACACCCTGTCGGTCTGCCTGGGGGGCACCATGACCGCGATCGGGCTGGCCCACCAGGCAGCCATCGGCGACACCTCGGTGAAGTCGGCCACGTTCCTGAACACCCTCACCGATTTCTCCGAGAAGGGCACGCTGGGGGTCTTCACCGACGAGGCCACGATCGCCGGCCTCGAGAAGAAGATGGCCAAGCGCGGCTACCTCGAGTCCGACCAGATGGCACACACCTTCGACGCCCTGCGGGCCAACGACCTCGTGTTCAACTACGTCGTCAACAACTGGCTGCTGGGCAAGCAGCCCCCGGCCTTCGACCTCCTGGTGTGGAACAAGGACAACACCCGGATGCCGGCACGGATGCACTCGGAGTACCTGCGCGCGTGCTACCTGAACAACCAGTTCGCCCGCGGCGAGTTCGAGGTCGACGGGCACAAGCTCGACCCCGGGAAGGTGCAGGTCGACACCTACGTGCTGTCGGCGGTCGACGACCACATCGTGCCCTGGGCCTCCGCGTATCGCACGGCCCACTTGTTCGGGGGCAACAACCGGTTCGTGCTCAGCACGTCCGGTCACATCGCCGGGATCGTCAACCCGCCCCACCCGAAGGCCAAGCACTGGATCAACGAGGACAGCCTCCCCGTCGACCCGCTGGAGTGGAAGGAGGCCGCGACGCTGCAGGAGAGCACCTGGTGGAAGGACTGGGCGGCGTGGATCGCCGCACAGGGCGGTCCCGAGGTCGCCGCTCCGCGAGTGCTCGGCAGCGAGGACCATCCGCCGCTCGAGCCGGCCCCCGGGAGCTACGTCCGCGCCCGGGCGTGAGGGTCCGCTGCTCGGCTACCTGTTGAGGCGTGAGCGGGGCCACGAGGACCTCCTGGTCGGTGAAGATGTCGGGCATCTCCACCAAGCCGGGAGGCTCTCCTCGTTCGCCAGCACCGACACGACACCCACGTCCCTGCCGGGTAGAGCTACCCGAACGCCAGACCCACGTTGTCCGCGGACTGCTCCGGCGGAGCGTGCCGGGTCTCGCCGTCGGGTTCGGGAACCTCTCGTGGTGACGCGCCCGCCAGGGCCACCCTGTCCGGATCGATGCGCATCACGCTGAAGCCCGCCACCGCTCCTGCCCCGAAGCCGGGGGCGAAGATCCGCATCGGCTTGGTGATCACGCCGTCTCGCACCGCGTCATGGATGGCCAGCGGGATGCTCGCCGACGAGGCGTTGCCCACCTTGCTGATGTTGAAGTAGAGGTCGTCCTCGGAGAGTCCCGCGTCCGTGGCGAGCTTGACCACCATCGTCGCGTTGGCTTGGTGCGGGACGATCAGATTGATGCTGTCCAGCAGCGAACTCGCGGTGCCGTCGGGGTCGGGGAGAGCCTCCAGCTCGCCGATCATCTGGACCAGGTAGCGGCCCGCGAGCGACTTGACCTCGGGACCGTAGACGGTGATGTTGTTGTCGAAGTCCGGGTTGGGCCAGATGATCGAGTTGACCTCGGAGGCCGGACCGCTGGCGTAGGTCTGGAGGTAGTCGATGTCGGGCTGCTCGCCGTCGGGCGCCACGCCGATGACCATGGCGGCGGCGCCGTCGCCGAAGATCATCCGAGAGGGCCGGACGTTGCCGATCTTGTCCGAGAACTTCTCGACGCACACGACGAGCACCGGGCGCTCCACCTCCTGGAGGATCCGCGTCGCTTCGGAGAGCCCGTAGGGCATTCCCGCGCAGGCGGCGACCAGGTCGTAGGACGCGTGGGTCTGCTGGATCCCGAGCTCACCGGAGATCCAGGTGGCCACCGAGGGGATCAGGCGGGTGCTGGTGCAGGTGCAGACGATCACGGCTCCGATGTCCTCGGGTCCGCGCCCGGCATGGGCGAGCGCGCCCTCGGCCGCCTGCAGCGCCATCTCCTCGAGGGAGAGCGAGGAGTACATCCGCTGCTCGATCCCGGTCTTGTCCTGGATCTCGTCGGCGGCCATCGGCGACCAGTTGTAGGCAGCGTTGCGAATCAGGTCCTCGTTCGTGCAGGCCCGGTCGCCGTGCACCACGGCGAGCGCCTCGATCCGCGGCATCACGGTGAAGTGGGTGCGCACGTCGACGGCCGGATACGGGCGAACCGGAGGCGTGGCGTCCCTCGCCCGGGAGGAGGTGGTGCGAGCGGCCCCCTCCTCCAGGCGGCGGAGGAAGTGGCGGACCTCCTCGTCGCGCGGATGGAAGGCCACCACGTAGTCGTCGTCCTCCAGCTGACCGACCTCCACGAGCTCTGCCTGGTCCCGGTCCCAGGGGTACTGGTTGTGCAGCACCATCGCCCACCGGTGCAGGGCCTCGAGCTCGGGGGCCTCCTCGGCGCAGTTGATGACGTCGTCGAGACCGAAGGTGGGGAAGTCCGGGTCGTAGCCGTTGAGCCGGAAGGTCAGGTTGCGGGGGTCGGAGAGGATGTCGGCGACGGTGGGCTTGAGCGCCGAGAGCTCCGTGGCCTGGTGCTTGCGGTGACCGAACACGTCGAAGAGGAGCCGGAAGATGCGGTCCTCCGCCTCGGTGTCCCAGGTGGCGGGGAGGGCGTCGTAGGCGCTCGCGACCGCGGCGACCTTGCGGTCCCCCTCGTTCCAGGGCCTCACGATCGGCATGAACACATCGCTGCGGCGGCGCGGAACGTCGCGCCATCTCGTCGGGCGCTTCTCATACATCGTCAGGGCATAGCGGCCCGTCCAGAACATGTTGAGCGCAACGTCGCGCATCAGTGCGTAGCGGCTCTCGTACCCCCCTGCCTCGACGCGCCCGAGGATGTCCGTCCCCGTGGGTGCCTTGGTCTCGAAGTCGCGCCGGATCACCCGGTCGAGCTGGTCCAGGCTGTCGATGGCGGACAGGTCGAGCTGCGGGACGAAGTTGGAGGGGAAGACCAACCGGTCATGACGGTTCACGAGGAAGGGCTGCACTGCGGGGTCCTTTCGACGGGGGCTTCGGGGGCGGCAGGGCCGGTCAGGTGACCACCGGGCTCGAAGCGTCGGCCGACGCGCGCTCCAGACCGCGTTCGACGGCACCGATCAGGTAGGGACGAAGCTCCCGGGCGGGAATGATCTCGTGGACCGAACCGACCCGGCGTGCCCGCTCGATGTCGTGCACCTGCTCGAACTCGTCGGCGACCTCGCCGAGCTTCTCCGAGCGCACGGCCGCGCGCAGATCGGCCAGCTCGAGCCGAAGCTCGGGCGCCCGCGCCTCGTCCGCCTCGGCCACCGCGTTCTCGAGGCGTACGACGCGGGGGTCCTCGGAGGTGCGCGTGGTGACGTCGCGGGCGAAGACCACGGCCGCCGCGGGCGCGCCCCCGATCACCGAGGCGTAGGAGCCCTCGACGGCCACCACCTCCATGTTGTCGTTCAGGGCGCCCGAGAAGACGACGAAGGCGCCGCCGTGGTACCGGGAGATGACGCAGAACACGATGGGGCCGTCGAAGTTCACCAGGGCCCGCCCGATCTCGGCGCCGTACTCCAGCTGCATCCTGCGCAGCGACTCGGGTGACCCGTCGAATCCCGAGAGGTTCGCGAGCACCACCAGCGGCCGGTTGCCGCTGGCGGCGTTGACGGCTCGCGCGGTCTTCTTCGACGAGTACGGGAAGAGGGTCCCGGCGGTCCACTGGTCGGGACCATCGGCCGACAGGGCGCCCCGCCGCGGGATGGGGCGCGACTCGACGCCGAGCACGGTGATCGGGTAGCCGCCCAGGTGCGCGTCCAGGACGACGGTGGTGTCGGCGTCAGCCATGCCGGCCCATCGTTCGAGCACCTCGTGGTCCTGGTCGACCACAGCGCGCATCACGGTGCGGATGTCGAAGGGCTTCTTGCGCTCCCGGTTGGAGTCGGCGGAGAAGATGCCGCCGACGGTCTCGAAGTCGCTGATCGGGTGCTCGTGCGGGAAGTCCCGCACGTCCCGGTTGTGCGGATCCTCGGTGGTGGTACGTCGGGGGGAGGACTCCCCGGGCGCGACATAGGTGTGTTCGTAGTGCGCGAACAAGGTGGCGCAGGCCGCGCTCAGGTTCGGTGCCCAGTACTGCGCCTGGCCGTTGGGGCCCATCACCCGGTCATAGCCACCGATGCCGTAGTTGTCCTCGGCGGAGACGCCGCCCGAGTAGTCCAGCGACTGCTTCCCGGTCAGCACCATCGCGCTGTCCGGCGTCATGATCAGGATGCCCCGGGTGTGCTGCAGCATGGTCGCCTCGGCGTTCCAGTACGGCTGGGCGCCGACGTTGATCCCGGCGACCACCACGTTGACCTCCCCACCGGCCTGGGTGAACGTGATGAGGCGTCGGAGAACCCGCGCCACCCAGTCCATGTTCTCGGTGCCGCTGTCCATCGAGATCTTGGCGCCCGAGGACAGGGCGAACCACTCGACGGGCACCTGCCGCTCCTCGGCGAGGTCGAGGGCGGCGATCACCCGTGCGCACTCGGCCTCGGCGACCGAACCCAACGCCCTGGTCGGGTCGCCGAACAGCGCCACCCGCGTCATGCCCTCGGGGTAGGACGTGGTGGGGGTCGACACCAGCCCGACGATGATGCCCGCGACGTTCTCCCCCGGCGGGCGTTCCACGGGCGCGAGCCTGCCGTCCTCGTCCAGGTCGTACTCGGTGAAGGTGCCCCCGACGCCGCTGATCTGCGGCACCAGCTCGTAGGGGTAGGTGGTGCCGCGGGCGCGCGAGCGGCGGACCTTCTGCGTGTAGGAGTTCAGCGGCGCCAGCGGCTCGCTCGGCGGGTCCGTGACGGAGACGCGCACGCCGGTGCTGGGGCTGTAGGAGAACAGCAGGGCGACGTCGCGAGGCTCCTGGTCGGGTTCGGTCTGCATCCGGCCCAACAGCATGATCTCCTCCAGCCCGGCTCCGACCGTCAGCGGTGCGGTGGCGCGCGCGAACTCTCCGAGCTCGTCGGGGGAGACGTCGATCGTGGGCCACACGTAGAGGAAGATGCGATTGGCGTCGAGGCGCTCGCCCCCGCCCTGCGCCTGGTGACGCCGGATGCCGTCCAGGCAGGCGGTCAACGTGCGTTCCACGGCCGGGAAGGCGACGACCTCGCCGGAGGCGTTGCGCAGCGGTGTCACGTCCCGGATCTCGGCCAGCGCCACGAGCCGCTCGTCCGCCGGGTTGTCCTTCGCCACGCAGTGGAACAGGTAGGTGTTCCCGGGCGAGGGCAGTCGCGTGCCGTCGAAGTTCTTCAGCCGCCACAGATCGAGCCGCTGACCAGTCAGGGGATGCATGTCCCGGATGACGCGCTCCTCGTGGAGCCCCTCGTCCGACGGCCGGAACGTCACGTGCCGCACGGCCTCGCCACCGCCCTCCCCGAAGAGGATCACCGTCACCCGCCGGCCGCGTGCGAGCAGGGGCACCTCGGAGAGCAGGCCGCGCAACGTGGCCGCCGCCTCGTCGGTGTCCTCCGGCGCGTCCGGCCACGCCACGTAGAGGTCCACCACCAGATTCGCCGGGTCCGCGGCCTCCTCGGCGAGCACGGACACGGACTCCGTCGTCGCCGAGAGGTTCTCGAAGTCGGTGACGGTGGAGATCAGGTGCAGCCGCTGCCCGGCCAGATCGAAGCTGCCGGTGACGAACTGCCGGCCCTCCCGCAGGAAGGACTCGACGCGCTCCAACGTGCGCACCTTGTAGTAGCGCCGGGTGAGGACCTCGAGCAGCGGCTCGGCACCGCGGGCGTCCGCGACGACGCGCTCCCCGAGCAACCGGACCACGGGCTCGGTCAGCGCCGCCAGCGCCTGGATGTGCTCGCTGCGGTCGGACGCGTCGGGATGGGCGTCCAGATGTTCCAGGTGCTCGCGGATGCCCTGGTATGCCTCGCGACGGGCCTGCTCGATGAGTGGCTCCTCGAACAGCTCGAAGCGGATGCTGCGCGCGAGGTCGCCCAGGGTGGGGTAGCGCAGCCGGGTCGCGTTGATCAACCGGTCGATGACCTCGCCGACCCCCTCGAGCTCGGTGGTCGCCAGGTCGTCACCCTGACCCAGCCAGCGCTTCAGCAGCGTCGCGATGACCGGGACGTGGTCGCCGGCGCGCTGCTGGGCGAGGAACACCCGGTAGACCGCCTCCTCCAGGCGCGGGCTCGGCTCGAGGTCGGTGACCCCGTGGTGCCGCAGCGCGCGCAGGAGCCGGTCCTGGAAGGACTCCGGGAGACTCTCCTGCTCGACGTCGAGCGAGCGGAGGTAGGTGTGGAAGTGCTCGCGCGGACTGTGCACCTGCTCCTCGCCCGACTCCTCCTCGCCGGTGGGACGATTGCGGGAGAGGTCGCACAGGTCCGCGAAGGCGGTGAGCAGGGCCAGCTCGCCGCGCAGCAGGCTGCCGTCGGCGTCGTCCCCCTCGTCACGCAGGCTGAGGTAGTCCTCGATCAGGGTCAGGGCGCGCTGTGCGCTGACGTCGTACCCGGTGACCAGCGCCAGCAGGTCATCGAGCAGCTGCAGGGCGCGGGTCCGTGGCTCGACCGACGCGGTCCGGCTGGCCTCGTCGAAGGCGACCGACGGGGCGTCGGGCTCCTCGGCCTCCTCCTCCAGCGGGTCCAGGCGCAGCAGGGGTGCGCCGGCGTCGACCTGGGAGTTGACCACCGCGAGCACCTCGCGCACCACACCGGCCTGGGGGACGCGGACGATGGTCTCCATCTTCATGCTCTCGAGGACCACCGCGGTGGCGCCGGCCTCCACCTCGTCGCCCGCCTGCACGCGCATCGCCACCACGACCGCGGGCGCGGGGGCGCGAACCACGCCCTCCTCATCACGCAGGACGCGGTGGTTGAAGCCGTCGACGTCCACGAGGTGGCTGCCGGTGCCGGCGACGGTGCTCACCCGGTAGCGACGCCCGTCCACCGTGAGGTGGCTGCGGTGCTCGTCGAGCCGGTCGAGCTCCGCGAGGACGACATGGTCGCCGACCTCGAGCCGATAGCGTTGCAGCCCCACCTGCGCGACGGTGAACGCGTAGGTCTGCCCCTGGTAGTCGAGCTCGAAGCTGCGACCCACGGCGTGGCTGGCACGGGGGCGGCCGCCGCGAGCAGAGGTCAGGAACGACGCCCGCTCGAGACTCTCCTCGGCGTCGTAGATGGTGATGGCGACGCTGAGCAGGGCGATGTCCGCGTGCCGCGTGGGCGACTCGGCCATCTCCCTGCCGACGCGGTCGAGCCACTGGGTGTCGGCCTCGCCGGACCGGACCTCCGGGCGGTCGAGCACATCCAGCAGGAAGGACTTCGTCGTCGTCCCTCCCTCGATGAGCACGGTCGTCTCCCGCAGGGCGCACCGGAGGCGGGCCAGCGACTCGGTGCGGTCGCGTCCCCAGGCGATGATCTTGGCCACCATCGAGTCGTAGTCCGGGGGGATCACCTCGCCCGCGGCGATGCCGGTGTCGACGCGGATGCCGGGGCCGGCCGGCGGGTCGAACGCCGTGACGGTGCCCGGCGCCGGGGCGAACCCCTCCTCCGCGTCCTCGGCGTTCAGCCGAGCCTCCACCGCGTGCCCGCTCTCCGTCGGCGCCTCGCCGGGCAGGGGCTCGCCCGCCGCCACCAGGAGCTGGAGCTTGACCAGGTCGAGGCCGGTGGTGGCCTCGGTGACGGTGTGCTCGACCTGGAGCCGGGTGTTGACCTCCATGAAGGCGAAGGTCTCGTCCTCTGGCTGGTAGAGGTACTCGACCGTGCCCGCACCCTGGTAGCCGGCGGCCGAGACCAGCGCCGTCGAAGCCTCCCGGAGGTCGGACATCTGCTGCTCGCTGAGCACCGGCGAGCCGGACTCCTCGATCAGCTTCTGGTTGCGCCGTTGGATGGAGCAGTCGCGGACGCCCGGCGCCCAGGCCGTGCCGTGCGCGTCGGCGATCACCTGTACCTCGATGTGGCGACCACCGCTGACCAGGCTCTCCAGGAAGACCACGGGGTCGCCGAAGGTCGCCTCGGCCTCGGCCTGCGTCCGTTCGAAGGCCTCCGGCAGCTCGTCGGCGGATCGCACCATCCGGATGCCTCGCCCGCCGCCGCCGCTGCGGGCCTTGATCATCAACGGGTAGCCCATCGTGTCGGCGCTTGCTGTCGCCTCCTCCAGGCTGCCGACCGGACCTCCGCTCCACGGGGCCACTGGGACCCCGGTCTTCTCCGCCAGGAGCTTGGCCTCGATCTTGTCGCCGAGCTGCCGCATGGCCCGCGCGGAGGGGCCGATGAAGACCAGGCCCAGGCGTTCGCAGAGCTCCGCGAAGGCCGGGTCCTCGGCCACGAAGCCCCAACCCACCCAGACGGCGTCGGCGCCACTGACGCGCAGCGCCCGCTCCAGCTCCTCGAGGTCCAGGTACGGGCTGGCCGAGGACCCGGTGTCGCGGAGGCAGACCGACTCGTCGGCCGCGCGGACGAACAGTGCTCGCGCCTCGGCCTCGGTGTGCAGGGCCACCACCTTGATGTCGCTGCGGCGTTCCTCGTTGAGCTGGCGAACCGCTCGGATGAGCCGCACCGCAGGTTCCGCGCGGTTGACCACCGCGACTCGCTTGAACATCTTCGCCTCTCCGTCGATCAACCAGTGCCCTGGATGTGTAGGCAACTACGGACCACGGGGACGCGCAAGGCCTCTTTGGTACAGCCTCCCGAGATCCCCCGAGGTCGGCCCCCGCGGATCTGTGGCGGTTGGGGGTCGTTTCCGGTGGGCAGCTGGCAGGATCGTGGCGCTCCCGCTACGGTGGAGCGTCCTCGCCGACCCGTCCATCGATGGACTCGCGGATCAGATCGGCATGGCCGGTGTGGCGGGCGTACTCCTCGATCAGATCAACGACCACCCGTCGCAGGTTGGCGTCCCGGACCCGTGGGAGACCGCGACCGGGCCGTCCGCCGTCGGCGCCCACAGGGCCGGACAGCCATGCCTGCGCATCTGGTGGGTGAAGGAGTGGTCCTCCACGAGGGCCAGGCGTTGACCAGGCCGCCGAGGAGGGCTTGACCTCGCCGGTTGCCGCGGGGAAGGACGCGGAACCAACTCGATGGGGTCGCTCATCCCGTTCCTGACGAAGCGGGGGAGGGACCACGGGCCCCGAAGCGGCGCCGGCTTCTCCCGGCCAGCCCACGCGCTCCGCGGTCTCGGGCCAGGCGCGGAGCAGGTGAGAGCCGTACGCAGGTCGTGCCCCAGGCAGGAGTCGAACCTGCGACCTTTCGCTTAGGAGGCGGCTGCTCTATCCGCTGAGCTACTGGGGCCGGCCCGGCGCGGAACCTGGGCACGCGCGACATCCTGACATCCGCCCGCCCGGGCGGGCACGCGCGGCCGTCGGCGGGCCCTGGCCCCGGTGCGTGCACCCTGAGGATGGTCGACGCGGGGACGCGGGGCTGTGAAACTACCCACCCGAGGGGCCCGCTCCGAGCGGCGGGCCGGTAGGGAGGTCTCATGGAAAATGACCGTCTACTTGGGAAATGCGGCTAGATTCGTGGTCAGACCCGGCGGTCGCCGCCGGGTCTGCGCATGCTACCTCCCGCGTGCGCTCCGCCTCGCGAAGGCTGTCCCGTGACCGATGACCCCGCTGACGTCAGCCCGGCCAGATCGTCGGGCGGGCCGGCCGACCCCCGGGGCGGGCGCGGCCTCGGCGGCGGGCGCCGCGCCAAGCGGAGCCGGCGTCACACGGTCGCGAAGGTGGTCGCTGCGTCGGCCGTGACCCTCGCGCTGGTCACGGGGCTGACGGTGGTCTATCTCTACCGGCAGCTCAACGACAACCTCACCGGCGTCGACGTCGAGGGCCTCCTCGCGGACCGTCCCGCACCGGTCGAGGTGGAGGGCCCCAAGGAACCGCTCAACATGCTGGTGATGGGCTCGGACACCCGCGACGGCCAGGGCAACGACATCGACGGACTGACCGGTAGCGGCGCGCGGTCCGACACCACGATCTTCTTCCACTTCTCGGCCGACCGCGAGAGCGCCTACGGCGTGAGCATCCCGCGCGACTCGATGGTCGACCGCCCCGAGTGCAACGGCGGCAAGGTGCCGGCGGAGGACTACGTGCAGTGGAACGAGGCCTTCACCCTGGGCGGTCAGGCCTGCACGATCCAGCAGTTCGAGCAGCTGACCGGCATCCGTGTCGACAACTACGCCGTCCTCGACTTCGCCGGCTTCAAGGACATGGTGGACGCCATCGACGGCGTGAAGGTCTGCATCCCCGAGACCATCGACGACCGCGCGCACGGGATCTACCTCGAGGCCGGCACGCGCGAGGTCCAGGGCAAGGAGGCGCTCAACTACGTGCGCCAGCGGTACGCCGTCGGCGACGGCTCCGACATCGGCCGAATGAAGCGCCAGCAGGCCTTCATCGCCTCGATGGCCAACAAGGTCGTCTCCGCGGGCACCCTGAGCCGCCCCGACAGGATCTACCGCTTCCTGAGCGCGGCGACCCAGTCGCTGACCGTGGACCCCGAGCTCGACGACGTCCGCCAGCTCGCCGGGCTCGGCCTGGAGTTCCAGGGCATCGGGCTCGACAACATCCAGTTCCTCACCGTCCCCTTCACGGCCGACCCGCGAAACCCCAACCGGCTCGTGTGGGCGCCCGAGGCGAAGCGCGTGTGGCGGTTGCTGCGCAACGACAAGCCACTGCCGCCCGGGCTCACCACGGGCTCGATCAGCGCGGCCGACTCGCCCGGCTCCTCACCCTTCGGCGGGGGCGACGGCACGGGTGGAAACGGCGGCTCGGACGGCGGCTCCCGATGAGGCCCGCGACCAGGCCGAGGCCGCGGGGCTGTGCGTGTGAGGCCGCGTCCGGGGGACGACGCCCGTGCCGAGGCGGCTCGCCGTCGGCGCGTCGCGGAGGTGTTCGGCGACGTGCTTCCCGAGACGACCGGCGACGAGCGGGGCTCAGCCGGTGAGGACGGGGCCGACCAGAACGGGGCCGAACACAACGGGGCCGATGACGACCGCGACCGCTGGTATCGAGAGCAGGTCCCACCCCACCACGGCTGATCCGCCTGCCGAGCACCCACGAGGACGCGGCCTAGCGGCTCTCGTCGTTCCCGCCCGGACGACGGTCCGCGAGCAGGGCGTCGTCCCGCCGGGTCCGGGAAACCTCGTCGGTCCACACGAGCGTCAGGTAGTCGCGCACCGCCGCCGCGGTCAGTGCTCGCGCGCTGTCCGCCGTCGCCGCGAGCAGCACCAGGCGGCCCGGTGGAGCGCCGGAGTCACCCCCGAGGCCACCGACGTCGGCCGTCGGGCCGGGCAGCCCGGCGACGCGCGCCACCGCGACCGTCCGCGCGTCGCCACCAGCGGGATCGACGCCGAGCACCTCCACCTCGTCGCCGACGCGCAGCAGACCCACGACCGCGGGGTCCGGGATCCGCACCGGCACCGCCACGCGGCCGGGGTATCCGGCGGCGAGGCCGGGCCCGGCGAGCCGGGCGTCGGTCAGCGGCTCGCCGCGGCGCACCGGTGAGGCCAACGTCCGCCCCGGCGCGGCCTCGCGCGAGACGACGCCGTCCGGCACCGCCGCCTCGCTCAGCCGACGCGTCTCGAGATCACCGGCCTCGAGCACGGCTCCGGCGGGCAGGTCCCGCGCCGCGGTCAGGACACTCAGGGTCGGGGCCGGTGGCGGGGCCAGGGTGCGGAGCCCGGCCAGCACCGCGACGCCGACCAGCAGCGCGGCCAGGAGCCGCCGGCGCGCCAGGAGCGCTCTGCGGACGCGGGCGCCCCCGCGGGCCAACCGGGCCGTGGCGGGGTCGCGCACCCGAGCGGTGCCGGACGGCGGGAAGCCCAGCGGGTCATCCTGCGCGTCGCGGGCCCGGGCCATGCGGGAACGCTAGGGCGCCCGGCGGGGCGCGCGTGCGACTCCTCCACAGGCGGCTTCCGGGTGCGGCCCGCGCGCCGCAGGGGACCGGCTCAGGCGCTCCGCGCCGGCGCGGACCGGGACGAGGGCGCTCCCGACGAGGAGGGGCCCTTCTTCGCGGTCGTCGACCCCGAGTCCTTCGAGCCGGAGTCCTTCGAGCCGGAGTCCTTCGAGCCGGCGTCCTTCGACCCCGACTCCTTCGACCCGGAGTCCTTCGACCCGGAGTCCTTCGACCCGGAGTCCTTCGACCCGGAGTCCTTCGAGCCGGGCTCCGCGGCCGACTCGCCCTGCTTGCCCTCGGAGGTGCCGTTCTGGCTGCGGCTGTCGTTGCGGTAGAACCCGGAGCCCTTGAAGACCACGCCGACGGCGCTGAAGACCTTGCGCAGCCGACCGGCGCATTCCGGGCACTCGGTCAGCGGATCGTCGGTGAAGCTCTGGAACTGCTCCAACGAGTGCTCGCACTGCGTGCACGCGTACTGGTAGGTGGGCACCGCTCGCATCCTTCGCCTGGGCTCGCGCGGCGACGAACCGCTCATTGGCACTCGCCGTCTTCGACTGCCAATCATATGGCACGGTCTCCCACCCCTGTGTGGGCCCGGCACAATGGCGCACCATGAGCGACGCCGACGACCCACCCGCCGCGCGCGGTCCCGCGGCCTGGTGGGCGGCGTACCGCGGTTGGCCCCGCCTCGGGCGCTATGCGCTGCTGGGCCTGGTCGGCCTGCTGGTGCTGGCCATCGTCATCGGCATCACGGCCGCGACCCTCGTGCGGCGCCCCCTGCCCCAGACGGGCGGCACGCTCGAGATCCCGGGGCTCGAGGGGCCGGTGGACATCGTGCGCGACGGCAGCGGGGTGCCGCACGTCTACGCGGACTCCCTGCACGACCTGATGCTGGCCCAGGGCTACGTGCACGCCCAGGAGCGCTTCTTCGAGATGGACGTGCGCCGGCACGCCACCGCGGGCCGGCTCGCCGAGCTCTTCGGCGCGGAGGCGCTGGACTCCGACCGGACGGTGCGCACCCTGGGGTGGCGCCGGGTCGCCGAGCAGGAGGTCGCGCTGGTCTCACCGGAGACGCGCGCGTCGCTCGAGGCGTACGCCGACGGGGTGAACGCCTACATCGCTCCGCGCGGGGTCACCGAGCTGGGCGCGCAGTACACCCTGCTGCGGCTGAGCGGGCTCGACTACTCGCCCGAGGCCTGGGAGCCGGCCGACTCCCTGGCCTGGCTCAAGGCCATGGCGTGGGACCTGAGCAGCAATCTCTCCGAGGAGGTCGATCGGGCGCTGGCCCGCGACGCTGTGGGGCGCCAGCGGGCGGCGGAGCTCTTCCCGCCGTTCCCGTACGACCAACGCCGTCCGGCCGTCTCCGGTGGCGAGGTGGTCGACGGGGTCTACGAGCCCAACGCGGTCTCCGGCGGCACCCGGCTGCCGACGCGCCCCGGGTGGCCCGGCAGCGCCCGCGGGGCCCTCGCGGCGACCGGGCGAGCCCTCGAGGCCGCCCCCGCCCTGCTCGGCTCCGGCGACGGGTTGGGCAGCAACGCCTGGGTCGTCGCGGGCGACCACACCGTCTCGGGCGAGCCGCTGCTGGCCAACGACCCGCACCTGGGCGTGAGCCTGCCGGGGGTCTGGATGCAGGTCGGCCTGCACTGCCGCGAGCGCAGCGACGACTGTCCGATGAACGTCTCGGGCTTCAGCTTCTCGGGCTTCCCCGGCGTGGTGGTCGGCCACAACGACCGGATCGCGTGGGGCCTGACCAACCTCGCCCCCGATGTGGCGGACCTCTTCGTCGAGCGTGTCGAGGGCAGGAAGTGGCTCTACGACGGGAAGCTGCGCGACCTGAGCATCCGCCGGGAGACCATCAAGGTGGCCGGCGGCGACGACGTGCGGATCGAGGTGCGCGCGACCGACCACGGCCCCCTGCTCTCCGACGCGGACGTCGAGCTGGTCGGCGTGGCCGCCACGCGGGCGGACGCCCTGGCAGCCGACCCCCTGACCGGTCAGCCGGCGACGCCGGACGGGCCGGGGGACTCGGCGACGGCGGAGTACGCCGTGGCGCTGCGCTGGACGGCGCTGCGTCCGGGCCGGGTCGCCGACGCGATCCTGGCGGTCGACCAGGCCCGCGACTGGCAACAGTTCCGCCAGGCGGTCCGCCCCTTCGGGACGCCGGCGCAGAACCTCGTCTACGCCGACGTGGACGGGCACATCGGCTACCAGGCGACGGGTCGGATCCCGATCCGGAAGTCGGGCAACGACGGTCGGGCACCGGTGGCCGGCTGGAAACCCGAGAACGACTGGACGGGCGACTTCGTGCCCTTCGACGGTCTGCCGCAGGTCCTCGATCCCGAGGAGGGCTTCGTGGTCACCGCCAACCAGCCGGTGATCGGCCCGGACTACCCGTTCTTCATCACCGAGGACTCGGACTACGGCTACCGCTCGGAGCGGATCCGCGACCTGCTCGAGGAGCAGGTCGAGAGCGGCGACCCGCTCTCCGTCGAGGAGATGACGGCCCTCCAGCTCGACACCCGCAACCCGATGGCGCCGACGCTGGTGCCGCTCCTGCTGGAGGTGGGCCTGCCCGAGGGCTACTACTCCGAGGGGCAGGAGCTGTTGCAGGACTGGGACTTCATGCAGCCTGCCGACAGCGCGGCGGCGGCGTACTACAACGCCGTGTGGGACAACCTGCTCGAGATCGGCTTCCACGACGACCTGCCCGCGTCCGCCTGGCCGGACGGCGGCGACCGCTGGTTCGAGGTCGTCTCCGGGCTGCTGGAGAAGCCGAGGTCCCCCTGGTGGGACAACCGCGACACCGCCGGCGAGCGCGAGGACCTCGACGACGTGCTCGAACGCGCGCTGCGGGACGCCCGCGACGAGATGACTCGCGAGATGGCCCGCGATCCCGGCGGGTGGGAGTGGGGGCGGCTGCACACCCTCGAGCTGGAGGGCATCGCGATCGGCCAGTCCCAGAGCAACCTCGCCACCGGGCTGGTGAACCGGGGACCGTGGCGCATGCCGGGCGGTCCCAGCATCGTCAACGCCACGGGCTGGGACGCCGTCGAGGGCTACGAGGTCATCACGGGCCCGTCGATGCGGATGGTGGTCGACCTCGACGACCTGGATGCCTCCCGATGGATCAACATGACCGGCGTGAGCGGCCACCCCGGGAGCTCCCACTACACCGACCAGACGGACCTCTGGGCCGACGGCGAGACCCTGCCCTGGGCGCACGGGCCGGAGGCCGTGGACGCGGCGACCGAGGAGGCGCTGACCCTCGTCCCGGCCCCCGAGGAGGAGGGCACCCCGGCCCCGGTCGGTGAGTAGGGCGCCACGCGGGCGGCGCCCCCGTCAGCCGAAGCGGAGCACCTCGGCGGCGGTGACGGCCGCCCCGACCGGGAGGTCGTGGTCCTCGGTGGGCACGTCGCGGTCGGTCTCGCCCTCGTGCAGGAGCACGCAGGTCAGCGTGCCGACGGGCACGCGTGCCAGCGCGCGGTCGTAGCAGCCGCCGCCCCTCCCCAGCCGCTCGCCGGCGGCGCCCACGGCGAGGCCGGGGACCAGCACGACGTCGGCGGTCGCGACGGCGCCGAAGCCCAGCCGGGGGGACGTGGGTTCCAGCAGCCCCAGGCGCGCCCTCGCCAACGCCTCCCTGCCCTGGTACTCGGCCCAGTCGAGGTCCAGGCCCGGGCTCACCACGGGCACCACGACGCGGCGTCCCTGCGCCACGAGTGCTTCGAGCAGCATCCCGGTCCCGGGCTCGCTGCCGACCGAGACGTACGCGGCGACCGTCGCCGCCCGGCGTACCTCGGGAAGGTCGATGACCCGCTCCGAGAGCGCCATCGAGACCTGCGAGAGCTGCGAGATCGAGAGCCGCCGCCGGGCCGCCGAGACCTGATCTCTCAGGGCGGTCTTCGCAGGCGGGGCGCCCGGTGGGTGCCGGTGATCCGGAGGGGGTGGTGGCGCGGGCACGGGGCCAGCCTACGATCGGTCTCATGGCAAGTGCAGCGTTGAAACGCGCCCAGGAGAAGATGCGGGAGGCGGGCCTGGACGACACAGCGGTCCAGACGTTCGCCCACTACTACCGCCTGCTGGAGCACGGGGAGACCGGGATGATCCCCGAGGCGACGATCGAGCCGCTCGACATGGACTCGCTCGCCGACGTCGAGGTGCCCGACGAGGCAGCCCGGGAGGCCATCCGCAGCACGGCGGTGATCAAGCTCAACGGCGGCCTCGGGACGTCGATGGGCATGGACCGCGCCAAGTCGCTGCTGTGCGTGCGCCGCGGCATGTCGTTCCTCGACATCATCGCGCGGCAGGTGCTGCAGCTGCGTCGCGCCCACGACGCGGCGCTCCCGCTGATCCTGATGAACAGCTTCCGCACCTCCGAGGACTCGATGGCGGCGCTGGCCCGCTACGACGACCTCGCCGTCGAGGGCCTGCCGCTGGAGTTCCTGCAGAACAAGGAGCCCAAGCTGCTGGCCAAGGACCTCGCACCGGTGAGCTGGCCGCAGGACCCCGACCTGGAGTGGTGCCCGCCCGGCCACGGCGACCTCTACACGGCCCTGCGCGGCAACGGACTGCTCGAGCGCTTGACGGAGCGGGGCTTCCGCTACGTCTTCGTCTCCAACTCCGACAACCTCGGCGCCGTTCCCGACCCCCGGGTGGCCGGCTGGTTCGCCGACTCCGGAGCCCCGTTCGCGATCGAGGCCGTGCGCCGCACCGCCTCCGACCGCAAGGGCGGGCACTTCGCCCGGCGCAAGGAGGACGGACGGATCGTGCTGCGCGAGACGGCGCAGACGCCTCCCGAGGACCAGAGGGCCCTCGCCGACCTCGATCGGCACCGGTTCGCGTCGACCAACAACCTCTGGTTCGACGTGGCGGCGATGAGGCAGGCACTCGACTCCCGCGACGGCATCCTCGGCCTCCCGCTGATCCGCAACGAGAAGAACGTCGATCCCGCGGACAAGAAGTCCCCGAAGGTCGTCCAGATCGAGACGGCCATGGGCGCGGCGATCGAGGTCTTCGACGGCGCGCTCACGATCGAGGTGGGCCGGGACCGGTTCGTCCCGGTGAAGACCACCGACGACCTGCTGGTGCTGCGCTCGGACGTGTACCGGATCACCGACGACTACGTGCTCGACCAGGTGGCCGAGCAGCTGCCCTTCGTGGAGCTCGACGACGACCACTACAAGACGGTGGACGATTTCGACAAGCGCTTCGGCGCCGGCGCCCCGTCGCTGCGCGAGGCCACGTCGCTGGTCGTCGAGGGGGACTGGTCCTTCGGCCGCGACGTCACCGTGCGGGGTGACGTCACGCTCGCCGCCGGATCGGTCGCGCAGCGCGTGCAACCGGGTGCGACGCTGGGCGACTCCGGGTCCGACTCGGGTTCCGACTCCGGTTCCGACTCCGGGTCCGACTCGGGTTCCGACTCCGGGAACGGCTGACCTTGGCTGACGCGTCAGCCGGCCTGGTGCCCGTCGAGGAGCACCAGAACCGCATCCTCACCCGGGTCGCGCCGCTGCCCGAGTTCCCGCAACCGCTGATGGAGACCCTCGGCCTCGCGGCGGCCGAGAACGTCGTCGCGCCGAGCCCCCTGCCCGGCTTCGACAACGCGGCGATGGACGGCTACGCCGTGGCCTGCGACGACGTCCTCACCGCCTCCGACGAACAGCCGGCGCACCTACCGGTCGTCGGGGAGATCGGGGCGGGGCAGGCCTCGCTGCTGGCGATGTCGCGGGGCACGGCCGTCAAGATCATGACCGGCGCCCCGGTGCCGCGCGGCTGCACCGCGGTGGTGCCTCACGAGTGGACGGACCGGGGTGTCGCCGAGGTGCGGATCACCCGGGCGCCGGAGCGCGGGCAGTACATCCGCCCGGCCGGCGAGGACGTCGGGGTCGGCGACCTGGTCGTCGGCAGCGGCACCGTGCTCGGCTCGCGCCACCTCGGGCTGCTGGCGGCCGTCGGCCGCGCGTCGGTGCGGGTGCGGCCGCGCCCCCGCGTGGTGGTGATCTCCACCGGCACCGAGCTGCGCGAGGTGGGCACGACGCTCGGGCACGACTCGATCTACGACGCGAACTCCTACCTCATCGCCGCGGCCGCCCGCGAGGCCGGCGCGATCGCGTACCGCGTGGGCATCGTCCCCGACGAGCCGCGGGCCTTCACCCATGCGCTGGAGGACCAGCTGGTCCGCGCCGACCTGGTCGTCACCAGCGGCGGGGTGAGCGCCGGGGACTACGACGTGGTCAAGGAGGCGCTCTCCGGCCGGGGGTCGGTCTGGTTCGGCGGCGTCGCCATGCAACCCGGCAAGCCGCAAGGGTTCGGCGTCGTGGGGGAGGACGGAACCCCGATCTTCACGCTGCCCGGCAACCCCGTGTCGTCCTACGTCTCCTTCGAGATGTTCGTGCTGCCGGCGATCCGGCGGATGATGGGCAAGGTGCCCTACTCGCGACCGCCCGTGGTGGCGACGCTGACGCACCCGATCTCCGGCCTGCCCGGTCGGCGGCGGCTGGTGCGCGCCGAGTACGCCGAGGAGCGCGGCGTGCTGCGCGTGACCCCGGTCGGTGGGCACGGCTCGCACCTGATCGGCGACCTCGCCTCGGCGAACGCGCTGGTCGTCGTGCCGGAGGACTCCTCGGGCTTCGAGACGGGCGAGCAGGTGCCGACCCTCCGCCTGGACGTCGGCTTCTGAGTGGACGGGCGGGGGAGCACCGCGTGACCAGCCAGGACGGGCCGCCCGACGAGGCGAGGGGAGCCCACCGGTTGACCCACGTCGACGAGGCGGGCGCGGCCCGCATGGTCGACGTGTCCGGGAAGGACGTGACGGCCCGCGAGGCGGTGGCGACCGGTCGGGTGCTGACCAGCCCCGAGGTGGTCGCGCTGCTGCGCGGCGAGGGGGTGCCGAAGGGCGACGCGCTCGCCGTGGCGCGGGTCGCCGGGATCATGGGCGCCAAGCGCACCCCCGACCTGGTGCCGCTGTGCCACCCGCTGGCCATCAGCGGGGTGGAGGTCGACCTGCAGGTGGTCGACGAGGGCGTCGCGATCGCGGCAACCGTGCGCACGACTGACCGCACGGGCGTGGAGATGGAGGCGCTGACGGCCGTCTCCGTGGCTGCGCTGACGGTCATCGACATGATCAAGGCCGTCGACCGGGGGGCCGTCGTGACCGACGTCCGGGTGGAGCGGAAGGCCGGCGGCAGGAGCGGCACGTGGGTCCGGCGCCGGGGCTCGGAGGACGAGGGATGACCGGGGGGGACGCGCCCGACCCCGTGGCCGGGCTGCCGGCCGCGGTGGTCGTGGCGTCGAACCGCGCCGCCGCGGGCGTCTACGAGGACGCGACGGGTCCGTTGATCCGGGCCTTCCTCGGGGACCTCGGGTTCGCGGTCGGCGAGCCGGCGGTGGTGCCGGACGGCGACCCCGTGCAGCGGGCCATCGCCCAGGCGGTGGCGGACGGCTGCCGGGTCGTGCTCACCACCGGCGGCACCGGGCTGACACCGACCGACGCGACGCCCGAGGCGACGCGCGCCCTGCTCGACCGCGAGGTGCCGGGCATCGCCGAGGCGATCCGCCGGTACGGCGTGGAGAGCGGGGTGCCGACCGCCGTGCTCTCCCGCGGGGTGGCCGGCGTGGTCGGCTCGTGCCTGGTGGTGAACCTGCCCGGCTCCCGGGGCGGCGTGCAGGACGCCCTCGCCGTGCTCGGACCCATCCTGGTGCACGCGGTGGAGCAGGTCGTGGGGAGCGACCATTGAGCGCACCTGGCTGGCCGGCGCGACTGAGGGACGGCGAGGTGGAGCTGCGGCCGCTGTCCCGGCGCGACGGTCGCGCGTGGCGCGAGGTCCGCTCGCGCAACGCCGCCTGGCTGATCCCCTGGGACGCGACCGTGCCGCCG
>CAVSYA010000019.1:0-38588 GCA_963731985.1 uncultured Actinomycetota bacterium
GACCTCACCGTCGATCCGCGCGGGCTCCATTCTCGATCCGGTCAGCCAGCAGCCGGGTGACTGGATGTCCCCCACCGGGATATTGGTCGACCTCATGGTCACCGAACCATTCACCGTTGACCGTCGAGTCCCTCGATGGCGACGGCCGGAGCGCCATCGACGTCGGCGGGCCCGCCGCGCTCCTGGTCACACTCCGCACCGCCTCGACGACAAGGAGGCACACGACACCTACAGACTGCTCAGCTTCCTCGCGCAAGACTTGCTGTCGGCTTCGATCTGATCGGGGTTGACACCTCGGTCTGAGATCCTCGACATCGGTCAGCGCGTTCAGCATGAGCGTTCAGCTGCGAACCCGTGCCGCGGTGGCTCGGGCGACCCCGGCTGGGTCATGATGCCGCGGTGCGAAACGACGACCTTGATCGACTCGACCAGGAGATCCGCAGGGCCAGTCGTGGCCCCGCCGAGGCATACGCCGAGGTCCTGAAGCGCGCCATCGCCGCATGCGAGGCGGACCCGGCCGCGGCGGCGTACCTCGACGTGCTCGAACTGCACAGCGAACTGGCCGACATCTGCGACCAGCTCGGCAGGGTCGAGGATGCGCTGCGGCACGCGGACGTGCTCGTCGAGCACGGGTACCGGAGTGAGCCGGATCCCCGCTGCCGCCGAGCGGAGATCCTCACCCGGCACGGCCGGCTGGAGGCCGCCGCAGAGATCTGGGATGCGGTCGCGGCGGACACTCCCGACGACGTGTGGGTCTACAACAACGCCGGGCTGGAGTACGGCGCCGTCGGCGAGCACGAGCGGGCGCTGTCGTGGCTGACGCGCGCGCTCGAGCTCGCGGTTCGCACCGGGGACCCGGAACGGCTCCTGGGGCAGCTCCGAGACCTGCGAGCAGCGTCGCTCGCCGCGCTCGGACGCGAGCCGGACGAGCTCCAGACCGCGACTCCGTCGCCGACCTTGCCAGCTCGGTGGCAGGCACCGGCCGGACCTCGAGCCGTCCCGCAGACCGACCGCCCGGTCGGCAACGCACCCGAGCCGTCCACACGGATGCCGGTGGCACTGGCCTGGCTACCCGCCGACGAGTACGCCGACTGGCCGCAACGTTGGCCCGACCTCGCCGACAGCGCGCTGCTGCATGACGAGGACGGCGAACCGGTCGATCACGCCACCTACTGCCGGCGCATGGAAGGCCGGCTGCGCGCCCACTCGGAAGCCGGCATGCCCCGATTGGCTGTAGTGCCCGTGAGCTCCGACGAGTTCATCCCCTGGGTGGCCGAGAACGCCCCGGACGAACCGGACCCCTCACAGCTGCGGGCGCAGTACGCCGCCGACGTGGCGCGGGACCCGTCCCGGACGGTTCCCTGGCCGCCAGGGCGCAACGAGCCGTGCTGGTGCGGCTCGGGGCGCAAGTACAAGAAGTGCTGCGGAGCACCCGGTGCCCAGGAGCTGCCGTGAGGACGACCAGGCTGCTGGTCACGATGCGCGACGTCGTGCCCCGGGTCGAGCGGGTCATCGACGTGCCTGCAGCGATCACCCTCGACGAGCTCCACGAGGTGGTGCAGGTGGCCATCGGCTGGACCGATCTCCCACCCGCACCAGTTCCGCATCGAGGACGCCGTCTACACCGTCCCCTTCGAGGACGGGTTCGAGGACTGGGATCCGCGCCGTGCAGGAGCAGCGCCCCGGCTGGCATCCGCTCGGGCGGCTCGCCTCGATCGACGAGGACCTGCTCCCCCTGGCCGTCCTGCACGACCTGTTGCGTCACGTCCGGCTGGTCCGCCTCAGCCACGGGGTGCTGCATCCGACCAAGGCCGCGGCAAACGAGCTCGAGACGGTACGTCGACTTCGATCGTGGTTCGAGCCCAACCAGTTCTCCACCTTGGTCGCCGAACGAGCCGGCGCTCTCGTCGCGGCCCGCGGCCCGCTGCCGGTCGCCGAGATCGCCGCCGACGTGCATCCCCTGCTCGGCCACGGATGGAGTCGCGGCGGGAAGCCCATCACCACGGGGGACGTGGAAGACGAGCTCCACATCCTCTCGCACCAGCTCCAGGCCCTCGACCTGATCACCCGCACCCGATCGGCGTGGTCCGCCGGCCCATCGGCACGCTCCCTGCTGCCCGGGGCCAACCTGCTCGCCGACCTGCTGTGAGCGCCTTCGGCCCGACATCCCGCGTAGACTCGTGCCATGACCGGCACCGTGCCCGGCTTCGACCGGCTGACCCTAGCGCCTGGAAAGCTCGGTGGGCAGCCGTGCCATCCGCGGCTACCGGTTCAGCGCCCAGCAGTTGCTGGAACTGCTGGCAGCCGGCAAGTCGTTCGACGAGATCCACGAGAGCTTCGACTTCCTTGAGGTCGAGGATGCGCATCACGTCCTCGGCTACGCCGCAGCCCTGGCGGATCGCGACTTCTACCTTCCGACCGCACAGCCCGCAGGAAGCTCCTCGTCGACCAGAATCTCCCGCCATGGCTCGCTGCCCGGCTCATCACCGCCGGACAGGACGCCCAGCACACCACCGAACTGAGCATGGAGCGCACGGCTGACGAAGACATCCTCGAGTGGTGCCGGCAGAACGACGTCATGCTCCTCACGTGGACAAGAGGATGACGAAGTACCTCGCCACGCAACACGCCGCAAGCCCCTCGGTGGTGATCTTCCGGGGCTATCTCCTCGACCTCACCCAGCTCGAAGCCGACGTGCTCGCCGGCCTCGACGCCATCGAGCCCACCATCAAAACGAGGGCCACGCCCTGTTCTCGATGGGGCCAGGTGCGCGCCGGCGAAGACGCGCTCCGCGACTCGGTGACCAAGCTCGCGAGCATGTAGGGCCGCCGAGATGTCCTCGCATGCCCGGGCGAAGCTCTCACTGCCCAGGTCGCCTACGGCCCGCGGATTGCGTTGGTCGTCGCGAGCATGAGGCGTCGCCGCCACCGAGATTGACAGTCTCCCTGCCGCCGCCCGTAGCCTGGTCGCGTGAGTGCCCCCGGGGTCGCAGTTGTGTCCGGCGCCTCGCGTGGCCTAGGCGCATCCATCGCGCAACGGCTGGCCGCCCACGGGTGGTCGGTGGCTGCGAATTATGCCCGTGGTCGGGAGCAGGCCGAATCCGTCGTCGAGAAGATCCAGGCGGCGGGCGGTGTCGCCGAAGCCTTTGGAGCAGACGTTGTCGACGAGGGAGGCGTCGAGCACCTCTTCAGGGAGGTGGGGAGGGTGCTCGGCCCCGTCACTGCAGTCGTAGCGAACGCGACCGGCCCACAGCCCGACGTGAGCCTCGAGAATCTGACCTGGCGCGATCACCTCGACCAGCTGGAGTTCTTCGTCAAGAGCCCGACGCTTCTGGTGCAAGCTGCTCTCCCGAGCATGCGGGAGTCTGGGGGTGGTCGGGTCATCCTCATTGGTTCCGACCTGGCCGAGCGGGCGGAGCCGCTGGCCTCGGCCTATGCGGCGGCCAAGAACGCCCAGATCGGGCTCATGAAGGTGTGGGCCAAGGAACTCGGCCCCGATGACATTACGGTCAATCTCGTGCAGCCTGGCTGGATCCCCGTCGAACGACACGCTGGCATGGACACCGAGGACTACGCTGCAGAAGTCCCGTTGCGCCGGATGGGCACGCCGGAGGACGTGGCCGCCATGGTGGCGCATCTGGCTTCCGACGCAGGGGGGTTCATCACCGGTCAGCGGATCACCGTCAACGGTGGGCGAGTGATGTGAGCCCCAGGACCGGTCCAGGGGCGCCAAGAAGCCGGTGTTGCAAGGACCGGTTGAATCCAGTCAGTACCTGGCCGTGCGCTACAGCCAGCGTCTGGCCGAGGCTGGGGCGGTGGCGTCGGTCGGCTCGACGGAGAATCGTGGGGACGCTGGGTCGCGCCGCGCGCCCCAAGACGACGTCAAGATCCCATTGGACTCGGGATGCCGGCGGCCTGGCCGAGTCGTCCGCGGGTCACCGCCACGAAACCGGCGGCTGCCGCGACCATGACGAGGACGACGGCCAGCTCCAGCGCGGGGGTGTCTGCCACGACCCGCACATGATCTTGGGCCGGGGTCATGCTGGCATGCAGCACGATGCAGAGCAGCGCGCTCTGGGTACGGTTGAACAGCCAGGTGTAGAAGAACGCCATGGGCACCGTCAGAACGATGGCCAGCGGCATGATCGGTAGGTGCCACAGTCCCCAGATCACGCCCAGCACCAGGGTGGCGCGCACCGGCGTGTACCGGCCCTCCAACTGTGGCAACGCGAAGCCCCGCCACCCCGGCTCCTCCAGTCCACCCAGGAACAGCACAGCGCCCCACGTACCCAGGTAGGACGGGACGAACCCGTCGAGCAGCGAGGTGTCCAGAGGTTCTCCGAACAGCAGTGCCACACCATTCGTCGCCGCGTAGAGAGCGACCGGGAACAGCACGGCAAAGGCGTAGTACCACGGCGAGACGCGCCAGCGCACGAGCCTGCGCAGCCACGCCTGTGTGGTGCCCAGCTGCCAGGACACGATGAACCCAGCAGCAAGAGGCCCGAGACCCCCCAGAAAGAAGAAGACGTCCACAGAGGTCAGGAAGCGAAGCAGCCACATGCTCCACGACAAGGCGAACGCGAGAACCGCGAACGCCAGAACGGGGCGAGAGCCCACCGCAGCCGCGAACCGCGAGTCCGGTGAACGAGCACCCGTTCGAGGAAGTGCCACGAGGGAAACTCCGAGTCGGTCGACTACATGTACTCAGGTACCACCGTCTGCCTGCCCGGCCCAGCGATCAAGGGGAAGAAGGTCACTCAGCGCAAGGACCAGCGTCGCCCCAGCCTTCGCCGAGCTCGCAGCACGAGCAACGACCGGGAGAACCCGCCTCACTTCGCCGCGAGCTGGGCAGCGCCCACGACGCGGATAGCGCGGCCTTCCCAGGGTGCCGGGCTCTGGTTCTACTCTGGATAGATGTTCGACCTGGAAGAAGTCGACGTTGAGGAGATCGCTACCGCGCTGGCGGATCAGACCGACGACGAGCACCGATGGTTGGTCGACCCGCGCACCGGCCAGGTGGCGTTCTGGACCAGCGACACGGGCATCGACGGGGAGAGCCCCGTCGACCTCGACGAGCTGGATCTCATCCCTATCGATCCCCTCCCGTCCTACGTCTGGTACCAGGACATGGTCGACCTCGCCGAGGGCATCAGCGACCGAGTCGCTGCCCAGCGACTCACTGAGCCCGGATGCACCGATGAGCCGTGTCTGCTGGGCGGCGTGAGCGTGCCGTAACGCGAGGATGCCCTTGCCGGCTGGGAGATTGGGACTTGCGACGGCCTCAATCAGTTCAACCCGGAAGGGCACCTCTGGGATGCGACTCTCTCACACTCTTGCGCGGAGCTCGGTAGTGTTCGACGACCCGAACCTGGTGTCGTCGGCGGGCCTGGTCCCGGTGCTCGCGTTGGCGGATCAGGCTGGGCTCCGTGAGCTTGCTGAACAGCATCTGACGGTTCCGTCGGACAAGGGCGCGAACGCGGGGTTGAAGGTCGCGTCGCTGGTCGCTGGGATGGTCGCCGGTGCGGACTCGATCCTGGATATGGCCGTGTTGCGGCACGGAGGGATGGGCCGGTTGTTCACCCGGGCCTACGCGCCCTCGACGTTGGGGTCGTTCTTGAGGTCGTTCGCCTTCGGGCACGTGCGGCAGCTCGACGCGGTCGCCTGGAGGTTCCTGCTCGCCCTGGCCAACCTCGTCGGGCTGTGCGCCAGGCACGAGGTGGCCGAAGCCAGCACCGATAATGCGGATGCTTATGCGCTGGTCGACGTGGACGACACGATCATCGAGGTCCATGGCCACGCCAAGCAAGGTGCCGGGTTCGGCTACTCCGGGGTCCGCGGCCTGAACGCGTTGCTGGCGACCCTCACGACTGCGACGTCCGCGCCGGTGGTGGTGGCCCAACGTCTCCGCAAGGGCTCGACTGGATCGCCGCGCGGGGCGAAGCGTCTGGTCGGTGACGCGGTGAAGACCAGCCGACGCCTGCTCGGCAAGACCAGGCTGGTGCTGGTGCGTATGGACTCGGCGTTCTACGGACGCGGCCCGGTCCACGCAGCCCTTGCCGGCGGAGCGGCGGTCTCGGTCACCGTCCGGATGGACAAGGCGGTCAAGAAGGCGATCGCCACGATCCCCGAGGATGCGTGGGTCACGATCGAGTACACCGACGCGGTGTTCGAGGAGACCACCGGACGCTGGATCTCCCGCGCCGAGGTCGCCGAGATCGGCTTCACCGCGTTCTCCTCGGCGAAGAAGTCCGAGCGGGTCACCGGGCGGCTCGTGGTCCGCCGGATCCCCGACTTCAACGCCGAGAAGCGCAAGGCAGCAGGCCAGGGCACCTTGTTCGATGTGTGGCGGTTCCACGCGTTCTTCACCACCGCCGACCCAGAGGTCCTCGACACTGTCGCGGTCGATAAGACCCATCGCGGTCACGCGGTCATCGAGCAGGTCCACGCTGACCTGAAGAGCTCAGCGTTGGCGCACCTGCCGTCCGGGGTGTTCACCGCCAACGCCGCCTGGCTCGTGCTGGCCGTGATCGCGTTCAACCTCACCCGCTGCGCCGGCACTCTCGCAGCACCCGACCTGGCAAGGGCCACCACCGCGACCCTGCGCCGCAAACTGATCATCGTGCCCGCCCGGGTGGCGACCTCGGCCCGCCGGATCATCCTGCACCTCCCCATGGCCTGGCCCTGGGAGACCGCCTGGACCGCCCTGTTCGACAGGGTCAGCGACCCACCAGCCCTGCTCGTGACCTGACCGCCGAGCAGCCACCACTGCGCCACCCCAAGGACCAACGTGGAACACCCCGGACAGCGAGGTCCGGCAACCCCGTCACGCCCACAGTCGCTCACCCCGCGCCGACAGCGATCACGCGACCGCCAGCAAGGCCATCGGTGCATCCGGGCTGAGTCGCTACAGGGGAAGAGAGCGTTCCGGCGCTTCAAGAACCAGGTCTATGAACACCACCCCGAACTGATCTCGGCGTGGCACGCCCTGCGTGATGCTCGAGCCCAGCGGCGGGCTGTGCAGTGGCTGTTGGATCAAGAACTCATCGAGGACGGCGCCGCTCGACAGTTCGAGAGTGACCACCCCGATCCCGGCCTCCCGTGAAGCCCGCGCACCCGACGACGTCCAGCGACCCTGCTGCTGCGGGTGCCAAGGCGCGGCATACCGCCGCGATCAGGCGCGGACCGGGGCCGATGAGCGGACGAGGGTCGTGATGGCCGGACGACTGAGGTGCAGCGTCTGCGCGCATGGGAGCGTTGTGTGCAGGAAGGTTCGCCGGCGCACTAGCGTCGGGGAATGAAACTGCGACCGGTCCCCTCCGCGCGCAATCTCGGCCCGGTCACGATCGTGGGGCTGCTCGTCGGCTACGTCGTGCTCTGGGCGTTCGCACGCCCGCCCGGGGAACCAGCCAGCGCGTACGTCGGGCAGTTGATCGGCGCAGTCTCCATCCTGCTGCTGTCCGCTGCACTGGTCCTGATCAGTTCCTTGCCGTGGGTCGAGGAATGGTTCGACGGCATCGACCGTGCGGCGATCTGGCACCGGCGGATGGCGATAGCCGGCCTGGTGCTGTTGGCCGCTCACATCCCGTTGTCGTCGAGCCCGATCCAGTCGCGTTGGGGCGGCCAGCTCGGCGCCATCGGAGCGGGGGGAATGGTCGCCCTGGCACTGTGGGCCATTCTCCCGCGCTGGCAGTCGGTCGTCCCACGGCCTCTGCGCGGCTCGATCAAGGTCCTCAAGGATGCACCGGTGGTCCGCGAGGTCCGAAAGATCTTCGGGGGCTACGACCGCTGGCGCCAGGTCCACCGCCTCACCGGACTCTTCGTCGCAGCCGCGTTCGTCCACGGACTGCTCGATGGCTCACCGTTCCCGAAGTCACCGCTGCTGCGGTGGTCGTACGTCGTGATGGGCGGCATCGGAATCGCGTTCTACGTCTACCGAGAGCTGTTGGCCCGATTCTTCCGTTCCCTGCACGACTACGAAGTCGACCAGGTCAGTTCGGCTGGAGAAGGTCTCGTCGAGATCTCGCTACGGCCTCTCGGTCGACCGGTCTCCTTCGTCCCGGGCCAATTCGCCCTGGTCTACATCGAAGCCAAGGATGGCTGGCATCGACACCCGTTCACGATCGCCAGCGCACCCACCGAACGGGTCGTCCGGGTCACCGTCAAGGCGTTGGGTGACTACACGTCGTCCCTAGGCAACCTCCTCGAACCCGGGATGCCTGCGGTGATTGGCGGTCCCCACGGTCGCTTCAACCACGCCAAGGGGACCAAAGACCAGGTCTGGATCGCGGGAGGCGTCGGTATCGCTCCCTTCCTCAGTTGGATGCGCGCACTCGCCGACCACCCGCCTCCGGGCAACGTGGATCTCTACTACGCCTTCACCGGAGGACCAGCACCGTTCGCCGGGGAGCTCAACGCCATTGGGTCAACCACAGACAACGTCCGGGTCCACCTCGTCGACTCCGCCGTCGATGGTCGTCTCACCGCCGACCGGATCACCACCGCGGCGACCGCACAACCAGCGAACCTCTCCGTCTTCCTCTGCGGCCCCGAGGCCATGTTGCGTGATCTGCAGGTCGGCCTGCGCAAACGCGGTGTCCCATCAAGGCACATCCACCGGGAATACTTTGATTGGCGATAGGCCACGGATCTCGGCGGGGAGGCCGGCGAAATGGTCGGGGTCGCTGGAGCAGGGCGAGCGCTGGCGCTGTTCGGACAGCCACGAGTTCTGGTGGACGCAGCGGGCTCGCTCGCGGTTCACCCGTGTTCGGTGAGGTCATCGGCTCGGCGCGAGGTCTACCCTGCTGGTGCGGTCGACCTGTGTGGCGTCGAGGATCCGCGCGTCCCGAGGAGCAATGCGTGTCCGAGAAGCCCAACATCCTGATCATCTGGGGCGACGACATCGGTGTGAGCAACGTGAGCTGCTACAGCGACGGGATGATGGGCTATCGGACACCCAACGTCGACCGAGTCGCCGAAGAGGGCGTCCGGTTCACCGACTACTACGGGGAGCAGAGCTGTACGGCGGGCCGCGCGGCGTTCATCACCGGCCAGAACCCATATCGCACCGGTTTGACCAAGGTCGGCATGCCGGGCGCGGATATCGGCCTGCGCGCGGAGGACCCGACGATCGCGACGGCGCTGAAGTCCCTCGGGTACGCGACCGGGCAGTTCGGAAAGAACCACTTCGGCGACCGCGACGATTTCCTCCCGACCGCCCACGGCTTCGACGAGTTCTTCGGCAACCTCTACCACCTCAACGCGGAGGAGGAGCCGGAGCTCTACGACTACCCGTCGGAGGAGGAGTTCCCGAGCTTCCGGAAGAACTTCGGCCCTCGCGGCGTGATCCACTCGTGGGCGAATCCGGACGGCTCTCAGCGCATCGAGGACACGGGTCCGCTCACCAAGGAGCGGATGAAGACCATCGACGACGAGATCGTCCCCGAGGCGGTCCGGTTCATGAGCGACGCCCACGCCAGTGAGACGCCGTTCTTCGTGTGGCTCAACACCACCCACATGCACTTCCGCACGCACGTCAAGGACGGCAGCCGAGGCAGGGCAGGCCGCTGGCAGTCGGAGTACCACGACACGATGTGTGACCACGACGACCTGGTCGGGACGGTGCTCGACTACCTCGACGAGCACGACCTGGCGGAGAACACGATCGTCATGTACTCCACCGACAACGGCCCCCACATGAACAGCTGGCCGGACGCGGGCATGACGCCGTTCCGCAACGAGAAGAACTCCAACTGGGAGGGTGCCTACCGGGTGCCTGCGATGGTCCGCTGGCCGGGACACATCCCGGCCGGCGAGGTGCGCACCGGGATCGTGAGCCACAACGACTGGTTCGTCACCCTGCTCGCCGCGGCGGGCGACACCGATGTCGCCGAGCGGCTCAAGGAGGGCGCCGACCTCGCGGGTACGACGTACAAGGTGCACCTCGACGGGCACAACCAGCTCGACTACGTGACCGGCGCGGCGGATGAGAGCCCCCGCAAGCATTTCTTCTACGTCTCCGACGACGGCGACCTGACCGCGCTGCGCTACGACAACTGGAAGTTCGTCTTCCTGGAGCAGCGCGCGACCGGCACGCTGAGCATCTGGGCCGAACCATTCACCGAGCTGCGGTTCCCCAAGCTCTTCAACCTGAAGACCGACCCGTACGAGCGAGCCGACATCACCTCGAACACCTACTACGACTGGGTGCTCGACCACGCCTGGACGTTCGTCCCGGCACAGGCGTACGTCGCCCAGATGCTGCAGAGCCTGGCCGAGTTCCCGCCCCGCCAGGAGCCGGCCAGCTTCAACGTGGAGAAGGTGATGGAGAAGCTCAGGGCGGGTATCGGGAGCAGCTGAGGTGCAGGTCGACCTGCCCCGTGGGACGTTCACCATGGGCTCCGATGTCCACTACCCCGAGGAGGCGCCGACCCACCGGGTGCGGGTCGACGCCTTCTCGATCGACGCGACCGCGGTGACCAACGCCGAGTACGCGGCGTTCGTGGCAGCCACCGACTACGTCACCGTCGCCGAGCGCGACCTCGACCCGGCCGAGTATCCGGACGCGCCCGCCGAGAACCTCCAGCCCGGGTCGATGGTCTTCACGCCCACCCGCGGCCCGGTCGACCTCCGGCATCTCAGCCAGTGGTGGCGGTGGAAGCCCGGCGCCTGTTGGCAGCACCCGCTGGGTCCGAAGAGCTCGATCGACAAGCGACTCGACCATCCCGTCGTACACGTCGCCCACGAGGACGCGCAGGCCTACGCGGCATGGGTCGGCGCCTGGCTCCCGACCGAGGCCGAGTGGGAGTACGCCGCGCGTGGTGGTCTCGAGGGGGCGGCCTTCACCTGGGGTGACGAGGCCAGGCCGGCCGGCAAGATCATGGCGAACACCTGGGACGGTCCGGGACTTCCCGTGGCGCAGCAGCGGCGAGAGCGGCTTCCTCCGCACCGCCCCGGTCGGCAGCTTCCCACCCAACGGCTACGGGCTCTTCGACATGGCGGGCAACGTCTGGGAGTGGACCGACGACTGGTGGACCGAGCGCCACCCCGACGAGGCAGACAAGCCCTGCTGCCTGCCGAGCAACCCGCGCGGCGGGCGCCTGGAGCAGAGCTACGACCCCGCCCAGCCGCAGTTCCGGATCGGACGCAAGGTCGTCAAGGGCGGATCGCACCTCTGCGCCGACTCCTACTGCCTGCGCTACCGACCTGGGGCGCGGCGACCCCAGATGATCGACACCGGCACCAGCCACCAGGGCTTCCGGTGCCTGCGCCGCAGCGAGGGGAGGAACCCGGCATGAGCACCGAGATCCTGCCTTCGTGGCGTCCCGGCGCGACCCGCGACGCCGTCCTCGCCCTCCGCCGACCTACGCCCAGTTCGACTTCTTCGTCGATGCCCTCCAGACCGCGGTCCGGGCGGACCCGGGCCTGTCCGAGACGCCGGAGTTCGCGGCGCTGCTGACCCGAGACCAGGCGGCCATCGGTGAGATCGGGCTGGAGCGGATCGCGCTCGCCCTCACCGGTCTCTTCCAGGGGCTCGCGCCCGAGGAGTTCACGGCCCGGGTCCGCGAGTTCCTTTCCCGAGCGGAGCACCCGACCCTGGGCCGACCGCTCCGCACCAACACCTACCTGCCGATGCGGGAGCTCATCGCGCAACTGCGCCGGATCGACTTCACGGTCTTCATCGTGACCGGCGGTGGGACCGAGTTCGTCCGCGCGATCAGCCAGGAGCTGTACGGCGTACCACCCGAGGCCGTGGTCGGCAGCCTGATCGACTACGACTTGATGTCCGCGACCGCCGGGTCCGGCCCGACGCTGACCAGGGCCAACCGGCTGGTCGGCGCCGCGAACGAGGGCGCGGCGAAGGTCACCCGCATCCAGACCCAGCTCGGGCGACGCCCGATCCTGGCCGCCGGCAACTCCGGCGGGGACCGGGAGATGCTCGAGTGGACCTCCGCCGCCGACGGGCCCACGCTGGCGCTGCTCGTCGACCACAACGACGCAGTTCGCGAGTTCGCCCATGTCAGCACCGCGGAGACCTTCGCCGAGCCGGAGCCGATCACCGACGTCGGCGCCCGACTCGGCTGGACCGTGATCAGCATGGCCGACGACTGGGGCACGGTCTTCGCGTAGCGTCGGGCAGCGGTGCCCGTGCCTGGGCTGCACAGACAGCAGGCACGCCGAGCGAGACAGCAAACCCGAGACCGAACCGGCGGTCGATCCGCTCGATGACCCGGCCGAGGACGACGACCCCGAGAAGATCGCCGAGCAGCTGGGCCGCGTCCGCGCTGAGGTCGCGGCGCGACGCCGCGCAAGGGCCAACGCCCGACAGGCTCGCGGCATGTTCTCGGCGCTCCTCGACACGCATGTCCCGTGGCCGAGCCTTCAGCGCGGCTTCCTGCTCTCCCTCACTGCCGAGGGTCTCTATCGACCGCTCTGGAGCCAAGCGATCCTCGATGAGGTCCAGGAGCACGAGGCAATGAAGCTCCTCAGCCGAGGCACTCCGGTCGACGAGGCGCCACCGCCCGCGCCGAGTACCTCATCGGCCAGATGCGGATCGCCTGCGATGACGCGATCGTCATCGGCTGGGAGAACGTGGAGGACAGGTTCGGGCTCCCCGATCCAGGCACTCCCCCAGCGATCTGCTGGGCCTGCTCGTCAGTCGCTACGCGATGGACGGTCTCGCCGACCTGATCGGACCGCTTCTCCGCGCGCCACGTGATACACGAGGGCGATGCACGAAGGCCCCGGACACGGTGCGCAACGGCGGACCCGACGCTCAGCGGCACCGGCACACCGCGGGGGCGGGCCTCGGCGAATGTGTCCTCGCCCCAACTCCCACCAGTCGACGGGTTTCTCGGCGTGCTGGAGCAGGTAGGGCGACGTGGTGTTGGCCAAGTGGCTGGTGATCGCGGCGACGGTATCCCCGCCGCGGCCGCCCGACGCGCCGAGACGCGGATCGACGCCTCAGGGCCGGGCGGGAGACCGCGCATTCGCAGGTCCGCCTAGGGTTCCCGCATGGCCACGACGCTGCAGCGCACGCACGAGCAGGTCCTCGGGGACGGCGTGGCCTGGACGGCCCGCTGGACTCTTCGATGGCTGATCGTCGGCGTCGGCGTCGTCGCTGCCGGCTGGCTGGTGGGTCAGGTGTGGAGCATCGTGCTGCCGGTCGTGCTCGCGCTGGTCCTCACCACCGTGCTGGCCGGGCCGGCCCGGCTGCTGGAGCGCCGCCTCAGGATGCACGCCGGGATGGCCGCCGTGCTCGCCGTCCTCGCCGCGCTCTGTGTCGTCGCCGGCGTCGTCTCGCTAGCGGTCCCGGTCGTGGCCGACCAGTCGGTGGCGCTCGCCAACAGCGCCGCCGACGGCCTGGCCCAGGTTCGGGAATGGCTGGGCAGGAGCGGCCTCATCAGCCAGTCCCAGCTGGACGACGCGGTCGCGACGGCCCAGCAACGCCTGCGCTCCAGCGGCAGCGACATCGCCTCCGGCCTGCTCGTCGGCGTCGGCGCCATCGGCTCGGCGCTGGTGACGGCGGTGCTGACGCTGGTGCTCACCTTCTTCTTCCTCAAGGACGGGCGGCGCTTCCTTCCCTGGCTGGAGAGGGTGAGCGGTCCCCGCGTCGGCGGGCACCTGAAGGAGGTCTCCGAGCGCGCCTGGTACACGCTGGGCGGCTTCATCCGCACGCAGGCCCTCGTCGGCCTCATCGACGCCGTGCTCATCGGCATCGGGCTGCTGATCGTCGGGGTCCCGCTCGTGCTGCCGCTCGCGTTGCTCACCTTCGTGGCCGCCTTCGTGCCCGTGGTCGGCGCCGTCGTGATCGGCGCCCTGGCCGTGCTCGTCGCCCTGGTCTCGCAGGGCTGGGTGGCCGCGGTCGTCGTGGGCGCGATCGTCCTGGGGGTGCAGCAGCTCGAGGGCAACGTCCTGCTGCCGTGGCTGCAGGGGCGCAGCCTCGGGCTGCACGCCGGCGTCGTCCTGCTCGCGGTGGTCCTCGGCTCGTCGTTGTTCGGCGTCGTCGGCGCCTTTCTCGGCGTGCCCTTCGTCGCGATCGCGGCGGTCGTCGCGCGCTACCTCCTCGAGCGCACGGCCGAGCGTGCGGGCACGCCCCCACCGGAGCCGGCGACCGACGTGGAGGCCGGCACCGGCGCGGACCCGCGGCAGACGGCCACCGAGGAACCGGCCTACGGCCCGGACGATGCCGCCCCGGACGCCCACGCCCACACCGACGCCGACGATTCGGGCTCAGACTGCCGACGGTGAACACCTCGGGTCGCGCCAGCCGCGGTGACGCCGTCGTGACGACCCCCGCGCCACACTCGGCTCCCGCGAGGACCGGCCGGGCGGCCGGCAGCGAAGGGAGCCACCGTGCTGTCGAGGCGCAAGCGCGGCTTTGATCATCCGTCCGGAGGCCCGAGATCGGGAGCCGCGGAGGCTCGTCGTCTCCGCGCCCGACTGGAGCTGGTCCTCGCGGCGGTTCTCGGGGTCGCCACGGCGACGACCCTGATCTGGCCCACGTGGATCGAGAGCCTCACGGGCCTCGAGCCAGACGGCGGGTCGGGGGCGGCGGAGTGGGGCCTGGTGGCCGTCCTCGCCGTGTGCACCGTGGTGGTCGCCCTGCTCGGGCGGCGCGACCTGCGTCTGGCGCGACTCCAGCTGACCGCCGATCCGGGCACGCCGGCAGCGTGACGATCCGGTGACGGCGCGGCCCTAGCGTCCGCCGCCACGAGGCGTAGCCAGAGGGGGCCCGCATGATCATCCGACCGATGCTGGGCGACTGGGAGCTGCCGTGCGTCGAGCGCGTGGAGCTCGTGGAGTCCCGTCGGCTCACCCGGCTCGGTGTCCCGGGTCTGGTCGGCGACCTGCACCAGGACCTCGGTGCGGAGAGCCTCACCGTCGCGATCACCGGAAGCACCGAGGGCGACCAACGCCGCGGCGACCTCCTCGGGTCCCTGCAGGAGGCCTACCTGGCTGGGGACCCACTTCCGTTCGTCGCCGACATCGTGGAGAGCAGCGAGCTCGAGGAGGTGGTGATCGTCTCGTTCGAGGTCGTCGAGACCCACGAGCACGCCGAGACGCACTACCGCCTCCTGCTGCGCCAGTACGTCGAGCCGCCACCGCCGCCGTCCGGCCTGCCGCAGCTGCCGGACGACCTGCTGGACGACCTCTCCGACCTCGCCGGCAACCTGATGGACGCGATGGACCTGCCGGGCCTCCTGGCCGGCGTCCCGGACCTGGCCGACCCCACCGAGGCCGTCCGGCCCGCGCTGGATTCGGTGCGGAAGGCCACGGGTCGGGTGCCCACGGCTCTGGCGGGCCTGCGCTCGGCGCTGGGGGTCGAGGAATGAGCCTCGCTGTCGTCGTCGACCACCTCACCGAGCGGCTGAGCGACGCTCTCGGCCCGGGCACGAGCGTCGGCGACGCGGAGCCGGACGGCGCCGACCTGCCGGCGGTCACCCTGACGCTCGACGAGGCGACGACGCGGCTCGCCGGCATTGGCCGGCTCCCCGGGGGCACGCGCGAGGGGGCGCTCGAGGTGACGATCAGCGTCGACCTGGCCGACCCCGTGCTCGACCTCGGCGGGGGCGAGTCCGTGCGGCTGGTCCCCGCGGACCGGCGCAGCCTCGTGCTGCCGCACGGGCCGATCGTCCGCGCCGACGGGACGCGCGACCTGCCCTTCGCCGCGGGCGACCTCGTGGTCGAGGACGACGGCGGGGCCTGGGCGGTGTCGGCGGCCGATCCCGCCGGCCGGGAGGTCGCACCCGACGTCGACGCGGGGATCCTGCTGTTCGGCGAGCCGCTGCCGGCCTCCGGGACGCTGCGGGTGACCACCTTCATCGGGCTCTGGGACGCGACGGTCAGCCGGTTCCAGGGCCGCCTCGACGTGCGCATGACCGCGGAGCGCGCCGCCCTGGGCGAGCTCACGCGCGGGGTGACCGACGCCCTCGCCGCGCCCGACGAGGCGCTGCGCCTCGCCCCGCGCTCGTGGGGCAGCGCCGCCCGGCCGGCCGACGCGGCGCTGCCCGACGTGGCGCGGGCGCAGGAGCTGACCTACCTCTTCGACGCGGAGATCGAGCAGCCCGTGCTCACCTCCGGAGGCGGCGTCATCGCAGACGTCGCGGTCACCCTGCGCGCGGCCGAGAACGGCCAGACGCGCACGGAGACCTTTGACATCGTCCGGCACCCCTCAGGAGGTCCAGCATGAGCGAGTCCATCGGCGAGATGGTGATTCCCGACACCTACATCGAGGTGCGCGCCGAGGGCCTGATCGGTGTCGGCGGCATCGTGACCGGCAACATCGGCATCGTCGGCACGGCGGCCCGCGGCCCGGTCGGGGAGGTGAAGACCCTCAGCTCCCTCGCCGACGCCATCGACCTCTACGGCCTCGAGGACGACCTGAGCAGCCCGCGGACCGATGGCCACCCGCTGTCCCTGGTGCGGACGCTGCGGCAGGTGTTCGAGGGCGGGGCGCGCACCGTGCTCGCCGTGCGCGCCGCCAACGGGGACGTCACACCGGCCACCCTGGCGATCCCGGGTGGCGCTGAACCGGCCCTCACGCTGGCCGCCAAGGGCTCCGGCGGCGACGGGAGCAGCGGCACGTGGGGGCGGGACCTCAGGGTGTCCGTGGTCAAGGACGTCACCGAGGGCACCCGGCTGACCGTGCGCTACCGGCGGCGCAGCGAGGTGTTCACGGGGGCCGACACCGCCGCCCTCGTCGCGGCGCTGGCTTCCTCCTCCTTCGTCGCCGTCGCGAACTCGGACCCGGACAAGGAGCTCCCGGAGCTGGAGCCCACCGCGCTCGCCGACGGGACCGACGGGGCGAACGCGGCTGCCTCGGACATCGGGAACGCGCTGGCCAAGCTCGAGGACCAGCCGGTGAACATCCTGCTGGTGGCGGGGATGAGCGCGAGGGCGGTCGGCAACATCGTCCAGGGGCACCTGGCGAGGACCCTCGGCGAGGGGCGGGAGCGGATCGCCGTCCTCGGCGCCCATGCCCCGGGGACGGCGACCGACCCGGGCGAGGTCGTCACCGACGCGGACGCCCTGGAGAGCGACCGGGTCGTCCTGGTCGCCCCGGGGCTCAGGACCGCCGACGGGACCCTGCCGCCCTCCTACCTCGCGGCGGTGGTGGCCGGCAAGCTCGCCACCCTCGCGCCGCACGTCAGCCTGACCAACAAGTCGCTGGCGGCCACACCCGACGTCCGCTACTCCACGGGCGTCATCACCACACTGCTGGGCAAGCAGGTGCTGGTCGTGCGCCAGAAGTACGGCACCCAGGTGGTCCGCGGCATCACGACGTCGGCGCCGCCCTTCTCGCAGATCAGCGTCCGGCGGATCGTCGACTTCGCCAAGGCGGGGGTGCGCCTCGGGTCCGACCCCTACATCGGGCGGCTCAACAACGCCCGCGTGCGCGCCGCGCTCAAGGCGACGCTCGACGGCTTCCTCTCCCAGATGGTGCTGGACGAGATGCTCACGGGCTACGACCTCACCGTGACGGCCACCCGAGCACAGGAGATCACGGGCGTGTGCGCCGTCGTGATGAACCTGAAGCCGACGTTCTCGATCGACTACATCCGCGTGACCATGAACCTCGAGTGAGCCAGGAGCGACCATGCCCAACACCAACGTCTTCACCGGGATGGACGGCTCGATCACCGTCGCCGTCGACGACGCCGAGTCCCCGGAGGGACAGGCCGCCAGCGCCGTGTCCGACGCCTTCGCCCTCTCGCCCGTGGGGCGGGCGTCCGACGTCACGGTGCACGTGACGTCCCAGCTGCGGCCGTTCCACGAGGTCGGGCAGCGGTACGCCACCGAGCTGCGCCCCGGCAACGTCGACGTCAGCGGGACGATGGGGCGCGCCCACATCAACGGCGCCCTGCTCCGCCTGATGCTGGGCGACGGCGCCGCCGGCACCCGGCCCGCGGGGGCGTTCGTGAGCCCGAGCTTCAACCTGAGCCTGCTGCTCGAGAACCCCGCCAAGCCGGGGGTGCGGTCGACGCTGACCGTGCACGGCGTGAAGCTCGACGGCTGGAGCTACGCCATGCCCGAGGACGACTTCGTGATGGAGCAGGCGTCGTTCAAGGCGTTGTGGATCTCCGTCCAGGACGAGACGCCGGAATGAGCGGGACGCCCCGATGACGACCCTGACCACCGAGGACCTCCTCGCGGGCTCCACCCTCACGCACCAGGTGGAGGTCCCGCCCGAGCTGGTGCCCGGCGTGCCCGACGGGCCAGCGCGCGAGGTGGTCCTGCGGCCGCTCGTGCTCGCGGACGTGATGCGGCTGCACCGCGCCGCGGGCGAGGACGGCGAGCTCGCCAGCGCGCTCATGGTCCAGCGCGCCCTGGTCGACCCCGAGATGACGCTGGAGCAGGTGCACCGGCTGCCGGCCGGGCTCGTCGAGTTCCTCCTGGGCGAGGTGAACCGCACCAGCGGCCTGTCCATGGGTGCCGAGGACCTGACAGACGCCGTACACGCGCCCCTGGCCCGCAGCTGCTTCGTGCTCTCCCGGGAGTTCGGCTGGACCCCCGACAAGTGCGCCGAGCTGACCGTCGGCCAGGTGCTGCTGTACCTCGAGATGCTCGCCCGGGGGGAGCGGCCATGACCCACCGGTCTAGCCGCGCCCGGGTCTTCCGGACCACGGCGGGCGGGCTCGCCGTGGCTCGCACCGCGGTGGCCGTCCGGGCGGCCAGCCTGCCCTCGCTGACCCTGGTGCAGCCCCCTCGGCTGGCCGCGCTCGCCGACCCCCTGGGGTCGCTGCGGGCCGGCCCGCCCGACCTGGGCAACCTCGCCGCCGCCGCCGCGCGGGCGGAGGCCGACGGGCCCGCCGTCGGGGCGAGCCGACGACCACCGGCCGCTACGGCGGCCGCCGGGCCACGGGCGACCCCGACGCGGGCGGACAGCCCGGCGGGGACTGGCGCTCCCGCGCGGCCGGTCGCGCCGGCGGACAAGCGGCACCGGGTCCTCGGCGGAACGGCCACAGCCGCGGAGACCGCCGCCAGTGCCCCGCCCGCTGGTCCCGGCGCTGCGGGGCCCGGCTCGACCGGGTCGCACGGACCGCCGAGGGAGGGGCTACGACGCCTCGGCACGGCGGAGCTGGCCCGCGTCGCCCGGGGCGCGGGCGGCAGGCAGGTCGAGTCGCCGGGCACGCCCGGCGAGCCACCGTCACCCGCCGACGCGTCGCGGGGAGCCACGCGCGGCGCCCCCGGGGTGGCGAGGGGCGGAGACGCCCGCGTCGTCCCCCCGGCGGCGGCTGCGCCGGCGCCCGCCACGGTCACGCCCACCGACGGGGCGGGGGCCCGGTGGCCGCCGCGCGTCGAGGCGGGCGTGGTCGTCCCCGGCCATCCGCCCGGTGCCGAGGCCCCCGACGCGCCGCCCGGCGGCAGCGGCGCCGCGCTGGCGGGTGCCGCGGGTGCCGCGGGAGCGCTCGGCGAGCTGGTCGACCGGTGGGAGCGGTCCGCTCCCCCGGGTCCGCTGTGGCGGGGCGGCTCGCCCTCGCCTCCCTCGCCCTCGCCGTTCGCGCCGTTCGCGCCGCTCACACCGGCGGCCGCCGACCGTGGCGGGGAGGCGGCCCACCCCCACGACACGGAGCCGGACCGGGACCCCCTCGACTGGGTCGGTCAGGCCCTGCACGAGCTGCTGCAGCGCGAGGTCGAGCAGCACGGTCTCGAGGGGGGCGCGCCGTGAGCCTCCCCCGTCCCACCGCCGCCCTGCTGCTCGACGGGGGCGGCGCCCTCGCCCTGGCCGGCTCCGGCCTGGACGCCGCGCAGGCCGCGGTCCGCCGGCTGGTGGTCGAGCTCTCGGTCGACGAGGCGCACGACCGGGCCGAGCTGGCGGTGTGGCGGGGCTCGCCGCTGGCCGGGGCGGAGCCCGGGTCCACGCTCGCGATCGGCCTCGGCGTCGACGGCGACGGGGTCGAGGACGTCCTCACAGGGGAGGTGGCGGGCGCCGACGCGACGGACTGGGGCGCCGTCGTCACCGCCTACGCCCCCAGCCGCCGGCTCTCGGCGGCCCGCGTTGGGCGGTCCTACGTCGACCGCACCGTCGGCGACGTGGTCTCCGACCTGCTCGCCGAGGGCGAGGTCGACGAGGGGGAGGTCGACGCCCCGCTGACGCTGCCCGTCCTGCACGTCGACCCTCGCCGTTCGGTCTGGGCGAACCTGCATGGCCTGGCCCGGCGCAGCGGGTGCCAGATCACCACGGCCGCGGACGGCAGTCTCTCGTTCACGCCGATCCCCGGCGCCGTCGGCGGCGGGCTCGGCGCCGCCCTGGGGGCCGTCGCCGGCGTTGTGGGCCTGGGCACCCGGGGCGAGCTGCGCGAGGGCGCCGAGCTGCTGACGTTCCGTGCCGGGCCCCGCGCGGCCCCGCCCGCCGCGTCCGTGCTGACCGCCGTCGGCGGGCGCGCCGGCCTGCTCGTCGCCGAGCCCGACAGCGGCTCGGGCCCTCCGGTCGACCTGGACCACGCGCTGCGCACCGGAGAGGCGGCCGACGCCGCAACGACCGCGCGCGTGGCCGCGTCGCGCCGCCGGGCGCGCACCGCCCGGGTCGTGGTGCCGGGGCGCGCCGACCTGCGCGCCGGCGGGACCGTCACGGCGCGCGGCGAGGACTACCGCGTCCTCCGGGCCCGGCACGTGCTCGACGCGGGGAGCGGCTACCGCTGCGACCTCGCGCTGGAGGGAGACAAGTGAGCACCTTCGTCGGGGTGATGTCGGAGGTGGCCCGCCGCGAGGTGGCCGCCCAGCAGTCGCTGGCCCTAGGCGTGGTCACGGAGGCCTTCAGCAACGAGGGCGGTGGCGGCGACCACCACCTCGACTGCCACGTGCGCATGCATGGGTCGGAGCTCGTGCTGCAGCACGTCCCCGTCGCCGTGGCCAGGCCCGGCTTGTCGGCGCTGCCTCGCGTGGGCGACCTCGTCGTCGTCGGCTTCGTCGGCGGCGACGTGAACGGCCCGGTGCTGCTCGGCACCATCCACGCGGCCGGGACGCCCTCCCCGGACGCGGCGCCCGACGAGGTCGTCTACGAGGTGCCGGACGCCGGCGGCGACGCCCGCCGGCTGGAGATGCGGCTGCCCAACGGCAACACGGTCACGGTCGCCGACGACGAGGTGGAGATCAGCCTCGGCGGGACGACGGTGCGCGTCGAGTCGGGCGGCGGCATCGTCCTCGAGGCCGGCGGCGACATCACGCTCGCGGCGAACGGCAACCTGGCGCTGGAGGCCCAGGGCAACGTCGAGATCAAGGCCGCCGCGAACGCCACGCTCGAGGCGTCCGCGAGCGCCACGCTCAAGGGCGCGGTCACCAGCATCGCCGGCATCACTGAGTTCAAGGCCGGGTGACCCGTGTCCGGACCCCCCGTCTCCCTCGGCTGCGTCGTCGTCGTGACGCCGGGCGCCGCCGGCCCGCCCGACACCGGCGCGATCACGGCCATCACCCAGACCACCCTCATGACCGGCGGCCTGCCGGTCGCGGTCTCCGGGTCGCTGTGCCAGATGGTCAACTCGGTCAGCGGCGCGCCGTATCCCCTGACGATCGGCGTCCCCGGAGCCTCCACCGGCGTCACGGTCGACGGCGCGGCGCTCGTGCGGATGGGCGACCTCATCCCGTCGGGCCCCGGGGTCCTGCAAGTTGTGGGTCCACCGGCCGCACCCTTCGTCATGGACGGGAACGCGCCGTGAGCCGCCGCACGTACGCCGAGATCCAGGACCTGCACCGGCGCCTGGGGCGCGACCTGCTGCTGCGGTGGGCGGGCCCGGCCGGGGCGTTCACCGACGGAGACCTCGCCGGCGGCCGCCGCCTCGGCCCGCGCGGCGAGGTCGTCGACCTGGCCGTGGCCGCGGAGGTGCCGCAGGCCGTGCAGTTCCTCATCAACCGCCTGCGCACCCGCCGCGGCGAGCTCGCGGCGCTCGGGCACCCGGACTACGGCAGCCGCCACCACGAGCTGATCGGCCAGCCCAACACCGAGCGGACCCGCAACCTGGTCAAGATCCACGTCCTGGAGGCGCTGCGAGCCGAGCCCCGCGTGGACCGGGTCCTCCGCTGCGTCGTGCGCACCGCCGAGCGGGAGCGGGACGTGGTGCGCGTCGAGCTGGTCGTGCGACTCCTCGACGCCGACGAGCCGCTGAACCTGGTCCTGCCCCTCGACCTGGGAGGTGGCCGATGAGCTTCGCCGCCGAGCCGTACGGCACCTTCGTCGAGGACCTGCTCGCCAACCTGACGGGTGGCGTGAGCCGGGTCCGGTTCACCTACGTCGACGATGAGCTGCCCTTCCGGCTCCCGGAGCACGAGCGGGTACGACGGGCCAGCGTGCGCATCCACGGCATCGCCGAGGGGGAGTACGCGGAGTTCGAGGGCGATCGCGACTTCCAGGTGGCTCCGGACCTGACGATCGTCTGGGCCGGCTCCGAGGGGTTCAACCAGCCGGGCGCCGTACTGCCCGATCCGGGCACCACTGTGTGGGTCGGCTTCGACCGGCTCCCGGGCGGGCCGGAGCCGCTGCTCAACGACCGCAACCCCGGCAGCGTCCTGCGGACGCTCGCCGAGTCCTTCGCGCGCGAGTTCGCGGTGCTGTCCGAGCAGCTGGACCTGGTCCACGACGGCGGTTTCCTCGACACCGCCTCTGGTCGCGACCTCGACCAGGTCGCGGCGCTGGTGGGGCTCGAGCGCCGCAGCGCGACGCACGCGGTCGGCGAGGTGGTCTTCCGCCGGTCCACCCCGGCCACCGCGGAGATCACCATCCCGGGAGGCACCGTCGTGTCGACTGCGGATGCGCCGGCCGTGACCGTCGAGACGACCGAGACCGTGTCACTCCGTCGCGGCACCCTCTCCGCCGCCGCCCCCGTGCGCGCGCTGCGCCCCGGCCCCGGCGGGGTCGCCGCCGAAGGCCGGCTGCGGGTCGTGCGCCGCCCCATCTTCGGCGTGGAGGAGGCGCTCAACCCGGAGCCGATGTCCTTCCGCGGCGGAGCAGAGACGGACGAGACGATGCGCGCCCGGGCGCGGCGGGCCCTCGACGTCGGTGGTCGATCCACGGTCGGCGCGATACGGGGGGCCCTGGCCGGGCTGGAGGGGATCCGGGAGCAGGACGTGCTCGTGCAGGAGGACCACCTGAACTCCCCGGGGCTGGTGCACGTGACGGTGGCGGCCGACCGCCTCCCCGAGACGACCGGGATCCTTGCCAGTCGCCTGCTCGAGCAGTACCGACCCGCCGGTGTCCGGATCGCGCACAACCTGCCGGCCCCCACGACGCCGCTCCCGAACCTGGCCGCAGACACCGGCGGTGGCGGCGACGGGCCGGTCGGCGAGACGATGCTGACCACACCGGACGCCTTCGCGCCGTTGGCGGCGAACCTGGTGGTGACGCCGGCCGACGTGCAGCTCAGCCCGGCGGGGCGTCAACGCCTCTCGGACGAGGCGCAGGAGACACTCGTGGCCGCGGTGGGAGTCGTCGGCCCGGGGGAGCCGGTCGTCTACAACCGGCTGATCGCTGCGGTGATGGCGATCGACGGGGTGCTCGACGCCGTGCTGGAGATCGGATTCAAGCCGGCCGACGAGTCTGCGACGCCGGAACTACGCCGCTTCAACCTGCCGGCGGTGGCGAACAAGCGGGCCCGACTCAAGCCGGCCGACCTGACCGTCGAGCTGCGCGGCGAGCGCGTGATGCTGGACGTGGCGGCCAGCGTCGAGCGCGGGGTCGAGACCGCCGGCCTGGAGCGCGGCGCCGCGATCGCCGCCATCACCCAGGACCTCGAGACCCGGCTGCTCGCCTACTTCCAGGTGACCCCGGAGACGCTCGACCCCGCCGAGATCAAGGGCGCGCTGCCGGACACCGACCAGTACGCCGTGGAGACGATCGGCTACCACGTCGAGCTGGTCGAGGAGGGCCTCCGCGTGAGCAAGGCCAACGTCACGCTCCGGCTGGACCCGGGCCAGGTCGTGTGGGTGCGTTCCGTCTCCGTGACCGAGACCGCGGGGACCCTGCCGTGAGCGCCCGAGCCCGCGCCGTCCTCGACCGGTTCCCGCTGCACGTCGCGGCGTCGGATCCCGAGAAGCGCTTCTCCCAGGTCGTCGGCGGCCTGACCGACGCCCTGGAGGTGCTGACCCGTCAGGTCGGCGACGTGCGCCGAGCACACCGCCTCTCCGAGGCGCCCACGGTGGGCGACCTGCGCAGCCTCGTCGGTCTGCACGGGCTCGGCGACCACGTCTGGGACCCGCTCGAGACCCGCCTCGAGGCGCTGGCGCAGGCGGTTGAGGCCGACCCGCCGGATCCGGCGCTGCTCGCCCGTCTCCTCGGCGTTCCCGAGGAGGTGCTCTCCTCGCTGGACGCCGACGGCGACGCACCGATCGGCGCCCTGGCGGCCCGCCCGACGCGGCACCGGCCGTCGCTGGAGCTGCGTCGCGACATCGTGCGCGCGGCGGTCGGCGCCCACGTCGTGGGCAACGCCACCGCGGCGTCGCTGCTCCACGCGACGGCGGCCTACCTCGGGTTCGAGGTCGAGGATCTGCACCACACCGAGGACCGGTGGTGGCACGTCGTCACCTGTCGCGACCGCATCCGCCTGGTGCCAGCGCCGGGTGAGAGCGTCGCGCCGCTCCCCGACCTCGTCGCCCTCGAGGAGAACCCCTTCCGCCCGGCGGACATCAAGCCGACGCCGAAGAAGCACGGGCAGGTGTTCCGGGTGATCCGCGGCGGCATCGACGACGTCGTGGTCACGGTGCACGTGGTCGGTGTGGCCTCGCGCACGGTCCGGCCCATGGTGGTCGAGTGCCACGCCGGGCGGGGGCTCGTCTTCGAGGGCTCCGTCGACCAGGGCTCGGAGCTGCGGCTCGAGTCCTCGGGACGGGCCACCTTGGACGGCACCGACGTCACCGGCTCGGTGTGGTCGTTCCACGGGGCGGTGTTCGGGTCGTCGAGCGACCCGGCGAGCAGCCGCGACTTCGTCTTCGCCGGGGACCCGGCGGACGGGGACCGGCAGGCGCGGTTCGCCGTCACCGCGCCGCTGGCCGACGCGTTCGGCTCCGCAGCGTTCCCGCACGGCGCGCCCACGGTCGCGGCCCTCGGCCTGCCGCGCGGGGTCAGCGCGTGGGCGGTGTTCGTCCGCATCGCGCACACGAGCGGCCCGGCCGGGGGGTCGCCGCGCACCAAGCTCGGCCGCTTCGACACCCAGGTGTTCGCCGAGGCCGTGGGGCCAGCGGGCGTGACCGGGGGTGCGCCCGCGATGGAGCTGGGCTTCTCCTGGGAGGAGCGGGAGCCGTTCGCCGTGCGGGTGCTGCTGCCGCGCCGCCTGGCGGGCCTCGACGACGAGCGGGGGACGCACCTGCGCGAGCCGCTGCGGCGGCTGCTGGGCCGGCACCGCGCCGCGGGCGTCGACGTCCGCATCGAGTACGCCGACCCCCGGTGGACGCTCGGCGCCGGCGTCGTGCGCGAGGAGCCCGACGACGCGATCGGGACCGTGCTGTCGGGCACGGAGCTGTGGACCGACGGAACGCCCCAGCCGGAGGACGGCTGATGAATCGGAGGAGCACACGATGCCACTGACCAGACCCACGCTCGTGTCCGTGAACCCGGGCGAGCCGCTCACCGCCCAGGCGTGGAACGCCCTCGTCACCGGGATGATCGGCCTGTACGACGCGGTCATCGCGCTTGGCGGCGCCACCCTGGAGGTCGAGGTCACCGGCGAGGGCGACACCCGGCCCCCGGGGGCCACCGTGGTCGCCGAGCCGCTCGGCGAGGGCCGTGCGACCGAGGCGTTGCCGCCCTTCGGCAGCCGTGGCCGGCACCTGCTGGTCGGGCTCACCGACGGGCCCTGGAGGCTGCACGTCAGCGCACCGGGCTTCTCCGCCGCCCAGCGCGAGGTCATCATGCCGCAGCCGGACCCGGTGAGCGTGGCGCTGGAGAGGGCTGGCGTCGTCGTCCCGGACTTCTTCGGTCAGCCCGTGCGCGGCGTGCTGGACCGGCTCCGCGAGGCCGGGATCGACGCGGACGTGCTGCTGGACACCACCGGCCGCGAGGTCTCGCGCGCGGCTCTCCCGCCCGAGTACGTCTCCAGCCCCGTCCTCTTCCAGCTGCCCGAGGCCGGGGCGGTGGTCCCGGTCGGTAGTGGCCGGGTCCGGCTGGTCGTCGCCTCGGCGCTGCGGCGAGACCCCGTGGTCACCATGCCCAGCCTGGTCGGCCTGTCCCTGACCGAAGCCAAGCAGGTCCTGGACCGCCTCGGCCTGGTCCTCGGCGATTCCAACGTCCGCAACTGAGGAGAGGGCCATGCCCGACGCAGAAGACTTCCAGCTCCCCAGCTTTCCCTTCCCGAGGTCGGGCGACGCCCGCAGCATCCTGGAGGGCCGCCTCGCCGGCCTGGGGAGCATCGCGCCCAGCCTGCCCGTCTACGTCGACGTGGGCTCGCGCAAGATCGAGAGCCAGATCGAGCGCGACGGCATCCCGATCAACGTCCTGCACGTCGACCCGAACCTCCTCAAGGAAGAGCTCTTCGAGCGACCCCTGCTCTCGGTGCGGGTGGTCTCGCAGAGCGTCGCCCCCGGCACGCCCGTGCCCGTCGGCACCAGCGTCGACCTGGTGATGACCCGGCCGGGCACGCTGCCGGGCAGGATCTTCACCGGGATGCACTCGGCCCTGAGGGAGGACAACATCGCGGCCGCCTACGGCCGGCTCATCGGCCAGCAGAACTTCCCGATCGTGAAGCGAATCCTCAACCACGCGGCCGAGGGTCGGCTCAGCGCCCAGGACACGGACGAGGTCCGGCGCATGTTCGAGGCGGCGGACGCGCCGGTGATCGACGACCAGGCCGACGCCAATCTGGACACGGCCGTCACGACGCTGGCCATCCTCACGACGTTCGGGGCGTGAGTCGATGACCACCGGGCACCTGGTCTCGCAGGTCCTGACCAAGAACGGCATTGCTGGTCGCATCCTCACGGCCGGAACGCAGCTCGAGCCGGTCGAGAAGGTCCTCGGCCCGGCCACGGAACACGCCGCCGTCGCGATCGAGACACGGGTCGAGCTGCCGGCGGGCGCACGCCTGGAGCGCGCCGCCTTCACGATCCAGGCGGCACCCGCCGGGGAGGCCGCCATCAAGTCCGTCGCCACGGTGCGCACCGGCGAGACGGACCAGGCGTGTGTCGTCGACTTCGGACGCATGATCGCCGTCCGCGCCTTCGAGATCAGGTACGACGACGACACGGTGGAGGTCGTCAAGTCGCTGATGCGCTGGTCCGGGGACAGGTGGCGGTCCGTGGGCGAACCTGGCTCCTTCATGGAGCTCACCACCGAGCGGCTGCGCGTCGAGGTCGAGACGGAGCAGGAGACCACGGCGGCGAACCTGGTGCGAGAGCACGGCTTCGCGTGCCTCGCCGCCCCGCCCGGCGCGCTCGAGCTCGCGGTGCACGGCACGACCGTGTGGTTCGAGCGTCAGGGCAGCGCGCCCGACCTGGTCCCGGCGAACCCGACCGAGTCTCCCGACGGCACGCGGTCCTTCTACGTCGACCGCACCGACGCGGTGCGCGACGCCCTGGCCCGTGCCCGGCCGCGCGAGGAGGACGGGGCGCGCGCGGCCATCGTGACCCTTCGGGCCGGCACCCCGGGCACGCTGATGCTGACGCCCGCCGTCCTCCAGCTGCACGAGCACGCCGTCGCCTTCGGCACGAGCGCGCTCAGCGCCACCGTGGACGCGCCCGAGGAGGGGACCCGCACCCTCGACCTCGACGGCCCCTACGGCCCTCAGGACGCGGTGCGCGAGGTGGCCGTCACGGTGACGGGCTCCTTCGGGCCGGAGCGCGTGGAGCCGGTCGACGGCCCGCCGGTGGACGGCGACGCGGAACTGGTGCTCGGCCCCGGGCGGGTCCCGCTGCTCGGTGTGCCGTCCTCGACGGCCGCCCGCTTCGGTGAGCTGACGGGCATCCGGCTCCTGCTCGCCTCGCCACGCGGCGGCGAGCTCGGCGCCCGGCTCCTGGCGGCCGACGGCCCGGGGGGCGGGCCGGGCTTGGCGCTACCGGGGGCGCAGCTCCCCGCGACGCCCGTGCCGTCCGGCCACGACGGCTGGTTCACGCTCACTCTGCCCGAGCCGGTGTCCCTGGCCGCGAACGAGGGCGACCCGGTCGCGGCGTGGCTGGAGCTGCTCCCCTCCTACGGCGAGATCCGCTGCGCGCTCACCACCGCGACCGGGCCGGAGGCCCCGGGCGCGCCCGTGCGCCGACGACTGTCCGGCGGGGGATCCAAGCCGCTGTCGACGCTGCGAGGGACGAGGGACGCCGGCGAGGAGACGACGTTGCTCGCCTGCCTGCGGGTCGTCGGCCGCCCCGGGCCCGGCCAGCCCTTGCCCGCGGTGGCCCTGTCCGTCCCGGGCGCCCCGGGCGCCGCGCTCACGGACCCGACGGGAGACGCCCTCCGGGTCCTGCTGCGGCTCGGGTCCGGTGTGACCGCCCCCGGGGGCGCGGTGCCGCTGAGGCTGAGGCTCGGGGCCCCCGGGACCGTGACGGCGGACGACGTCGTCGTCTCCTACAGGAAGGACGGTGAAGCATGACCACCGCACCCGGCACCCGCTTCGTCGACGGGCTACGCGTCACCCCGGCCCATCTCAACCACGCGCAGTCCGTCGCCACGGCCGCCTGGGACGACCTGCGCCACGTCGTCGGCCTCGGCCGCGTCGGCGCCGGGTTCCGCATCGAGGTGGCCGGCGACGGCACCGCGACGCTCTCCCCCGGCATCGGCTTCACCCGCGGCGGCGCGACCGTGCGCCGCGACGAGGCCACGGCGCTCCAGGCGCCCGACAACGGCGCGTCTCTCGAGGTCGCGGTGCGGGCGATCGTCCGCGAGGACGAGGCGACCCGCGTTGGCGACCACCCCACCATCGTCTTCCAGGGCACCGAGGTCCTGACCGCGCCCGACATCCCGCCGGACGACGAGACCCTGGTCGTGGGCACCCTGCACCGCGAGGCGGGCGAGACGACGATCGAGCAGGACACGGCGCTGTTCGTGGCCGGCCCGGGTCACGCCCACACCGGGGAGTGGACGCAGGACGAGGCGGGGCTGTGGCGCTACGACGGCACCGTCCTCGGCGTCTCCGGATCAACCGAGCCGGGGCCGGCGGGCCCGCCGGGGCCACCGGGTCCGCCCGGCGCGGCCGGGGAACGGGGCGAAGCCGGCCCCGCCGGCGAGACCGGCCCCCCGGGGGAGCCCGGCGAGCGGGGCACCCGGGGTCGCACCGGCGAGACCGGCCCGCCCGGCGAGCCCGGCGAGCCCGGCCCCCAGGGCGAGCGCGGTCAGCGGGGCCTGCGAGGCCGCAACGGCGAGCCCGGCCCCGCGGGCCCGGCCGGCGAGCCGGGCCCGGCCGGCCCACCGGGGCCGCCGGACTCACAGCTGGACCTCACCTTTCTGCAAGAGCTGAGCTGGAACCTGCAGGAGACCGTCCCGCGCGACGACTTTCCGGCGCGCCTGCAACGCCTCACGCTGTCCTGGTCGGGCGACATCGACGTCCGCTCCTTCACGCCGTTCGAGCACGCCGCCGTGCACGTGTTCTACGCGCCGGCCAACGGTCTGCTTCCGATGATCGGGCTGGACCGCGACGTCAAGGCGGGCCGCAACGTGCTCCAGGTCATCCCCAGCGCCGGGAGGGACCAGCTGGGCCAGATGCTGGAGGTCGGCGGCACCCTCTTCATCGACGTGGGCTGCGACTTCCTCCAAGGCCCGGACGGTCGCCCCTTCTCATCATCGCTGACCCCCCTGCTCCGCCGCACCGACGCCCTGACCCCGGGGGGCCTGATGCGGCTCACGATGCGGGTCGAGGGCTAGGGACCGCCATGGCGCCGCTGGCGACGGACCTCGAGGCCCAGGCCAACCTCGACCTGACGGACCTGTTCGGCTCTCTGGCCTCCGACGTCCTCGGTGTCGACCTCGGCGCGGTGACCTTCGACGCCTCCGGGGTGCTGGACCTCGTCGCCGGGGCCGAGGGGCCGGATCTGGACGCCCTGCGGTCGACCGTCGCCGCGGTGCTGGCCGCGGGCGGCGAGCGGCTCGACCTCGGCATCCCCGGCGTCAGGGTGCCCCCGGCACTGCTCGAGCTCACCGACCGGCTCGGGTCGCTGGAGACGCTGGTTCCCGACGCGACCGTGCCGGACCTCGTCGGCCTCGACGGTCTGGGCGGGCGGCTCGAGGCTGTGCGCGGCGCCGTGGAGTCGGGACCGCTGGCAGACCTGCTCGAGCTGGCGCCGGCGCTGGAGTGGCCGGGGCTGCTGGGCAGGCTGGGCGGCGACCTCGGCGGACTCGTCGAGCTGCTGCGCGTGCTGGCGGCACTGACCGCGACGGCCGCGACGTCGCGCCACCTCGTCGAACGCACCGAGCGGTTCGCCGGCCTGCTGGACGGCGCCGCCGCCGAGTCGGCCGCGGACGGCGTACGGCTCCTCGCCGGCGACCCGGGCCTCGTCGCCGCCCTCGGCGCGGCCGATCCGTCGGACGCCGCCGCGCTGGCCGAGCTGGTGCCGAGGGTGGCCGCCTTCGGTGACGCCGTGCTGGTGATGGGCGAGACCTGGTCCGCCGGCATGGGCTACGGCGAGGCCACGCTGCCGTTCGTCGACGTCGCGGGCACCGCCGCGGCCATCGAGGTGGCCCGGGTCGCCCTCGACGGCGCCGACCTCGACGCGGTGGCGGGTCTGGTGGCGGAGATCCGCCGGGCCGGCGCGGTCTTCCTCGACGCCCCGCTCCCCGATCCGGCCTCCTTCGCCGGCGGACTCGTGACGCGGGTCGCCGAGCTCGCCACGGAGCTGACCGCCGTTGTCGAGGGCTGGGACGTGGCCGGGACCCTGGACCCCGTCACGGACCTCGCCTCGCTCGCGCTGCGTCCGATCACGGAGCTCCAGCGGGCCCTCGCCGCCGTCGAGAGCGAGGTGACCGGGGCCTTGCAGGGGCTGCGCGGCCTCGTCGGCGAGCTGGACCTCGCCCCCCTCACCGGCGCCATCGACAGCGCCCTGCGCCCGGTCACCGAGGTCCTCGACGGGGTGGCGACGGAGGTTGTGGCGGCCGAGGCTACGCTGGGAGAGGTCGCCACCACGATCACGACCGCGCTGGACCAGGTCGCGGGGTTCGTGCAGGACGCCGCCACTCATGTCACCGGCGCGCTCGAGGCGGTGGGCGGAGCGCTCGAGGCGCTGCCGCTGCAGGAGCTCGGGGACACCCTGAGCGACGAGCTCCGCAAAGTCGCCGACGCCCTGGGCTCGGCGCAGCTGAGCCCGTACTTCGACGCGGCCATCGACGTGATCGACACGATCGCCGAGGTCGTCGACGCGGTGCCCTTCGGCCTGCTGCCCACCGACGTGCAGCAGGAGATCGTCGACGCCTGCCAGCCGATCAAGGAGCTCCGGCTCGAGCCGATCGAGAACGAGCTGCGCTCCGAGCTCGCCCAGGTGCGCAGCGACTTCCAGGCGGACGCGCTCGCGGCCGTCGAGGCGGCGTACGCCGACGTCCTCGACGTCCTGCGGTCCCTCGATCCGGCTCCGCTGCTGGCGGACTTCGAGGCCGAGACGATGGGGCAGCTGCAGGAGCAGCTCGACGCGATCGACCCGGTTGCGCTGCTGGCGCCCGTCGAGGAGGCGCTGGGCGAGCTGCGCAGCCTGCTCGCGGGCCTCGACCTGCAGGCCGAGGTCATGGAGCCGCTGCGCGAGCTCTTCCGGCCGGTGCTCGAGGCGGTCGACGCGCTCGATCCCGCGGCCCTCCTCGCGCCCGTCCAGGAGCAGGTGGATGACGCCCGCGAGGCGCTGTCGGGGCTCGTGCCGCTCGGCCCGGCCGAGGAGGCCCTGCGGGCGTTCCGCGCGCGGGCCGCCGACGCGCTGGTCCGGATCGACGCCGCGGCCGTGGCGCGGGCCCTCGACGCGCGGGCGGTGGCGGCGCTGGCGGAGCTGCCCGAGGGCCCTCCCGGAGGCGCGGCCGGCGCCGCCCTCGTGTCCCTGGCCGAGGCCAGCGGCTTCCGGGCCGACGAGCCCGCCGTCGCGGACGTGATCGGGTGGATCCGCGGCGATGCGGTCGGCGGCGAGGTCGTGCGCGCGCGGCTCCGGCTGGCCGGGGAGCACGTCACGTCGGTCCGCGACACCGTCGCGGGGCTGGACCCCTCCCCGGCCGTCGCCGCCGCCGCGGCCCACCACCGGGCTCTGCGCGACGCGGTCGCCGGCCACCCGGACGACAGCCCGCTGCGCGCGGCCGTGGACCCGATCCTCGCCGCCGCGTCGCCCGCCCAGGTGCTCGGCGGCTTGGCCGAGAACCAGCGGCGCTACCGGGTCGGGCTCGAGGCGGAGGCCGCGCTCGTCGGGGGCCTCGGCGCCTCCGGCCGCAGCGAGGTGACCGAGACGGCGGGCGCGTTGCGCGTCGCCCTCGGCCCCCTCAGCGCGTTTCCTGCCCGCCTCCGGGCCTTGCTGGAGGCGCTGGGGCTCGAGCCGGGGAGCCGTCCCCTGCGGGAGGTGCTGCTGGACCTCCTCCGATCACCCGGCGGCCTCACGACGGCGCTAACGACCCTCGTCGACGCGGTGCGCGACAAGGCCGTCGAAGCACTCGATGTGGCCGCGGACGCGGCGCTCGAGACCCTCGGCTCGGTCGAGGAGGTGCTCGCCGTGCTCGACCTCGCGCCCATCGTCGCCGAGGTCACGGCGCTGCACGCCCAGGTGCGCGACGAGATCGCCGCGCTGACCCCCCAGGAGCTGCTGGGGGACGCGGTGGCCGGCGCCGAGGAGGTCGTCTCGCGGCTCGAGGAGTTCGACCCGCTGGCCGCCGTGCGCGACGTCCTGGTCGGCGCCGTGGAGGCCGCCGAGCAGGTCTTCTCCTCGGCGCGACCCACGGTGGTGTTCGCCCCGGCCGTGGACCTCCACGGCGACGTGATGCGCATCGTGGGCGGTCTGGAGGTGGTCTCCCTGCTGCGGCCGGTGCTCGACGCCCTGGACGCGATCGGCGCGCAGCTCGACACCGGCCTCGACCGCACCGGGGACGCCCTGACGGGGCTGCAGGCGGCGCTGCCCGGCGAGGTCACGTCCACCGACACGGGCGCCTCGGTCGACATCGGGGAGAGCCTCTGATGGCCGGGACGTCCCGGGCCCAGACGCGGCTCGACGACTTCTTCGGGGAGCGGGTCTCCCACGACCCAGCGGGCCTCGTCGCCCCCGCGACGCCCGCCGCCGGCCGCCTGCGCGCCCTGGAGGAGTACCGCCGCGCTCGGCCGGAACGCATGGGCGTCGGCCCGCTGCCCGGGGCGGCGGCCCAGAACTGGACGCCGATCGGGCCGTTCGCGGTCCGGCGGGGGCAGGCGTTCACCCTGCCCGTCGTCAGCGGGCGGGTGCGCGGCATCGGCGTCGCGGCCGACGGCCAGCGGGTCTACGTCGCGTCGGCCAACGGCGGCGTCTGGCGCAGCGTTGACGCCGGCCGGGAGTGGGAACCGACCACCGACGAGGAGGAGCTGGCCCCGACCCTGCAGCAGGTCGACTCCCTCGCGTGCGGGGCGCTCGCGCTGGTGGACGGCGGATCGCGGGCCGCCGACCTGCTCTATCTCGGTACCGGCGAGGGAAACGCGAGCTCGGGGGCCCCGGAGTTCGGCTACCTGGGTGTCGGGATGTTGCGCTCCGCGGACGGCGGCGACACCTGGAGTCGCGAGGCGGCGTCGCCCGGGCTGGCGGGCGAGGGCGTCTTCGGTATCGCGGTCGATCCCGACGACCCCGACCACGCCGTCGCGGTCACCACCGCAGGCACCTACCGGCGCCGCAGCCGGGCCACGCCGTGGCAGGCCGAGACCCTGCCCGGCCTCTCCGCGAGCGTGCGCTGCTCCGGCGTCGCGGTCGCCCGCTCCGGCGCCGACGTGGTCTTCTACGTCGCCAGCGCCGTCGGCCAGGTGTTCTCGTCCCGGGCCGGCGGCGCCTGGACCGCGGAGGGGAGCCTGACGGGCCCCGGCTGCCGGCGAGTCACGCTGGCCGCCTCGGGCACCACCCCCACCGTGCTCTACGCCCTCGCGAGCACCTCGAACGGCTTCGTCCAGGGGTTGCACCGGCGTGACCCCGGAGCGGCCGCCCCCGCGTGGCGACGGCTCGCCGGCGTCCCGGCGAACCTCTTCGGCGACCCGGCCGGCCCCCGGGGCCAGGGAAACTACGACCAGGCCGTCGTCGTGGACCCCTCCGACGCCGGTCTGGTCTACATCGGAGGCTCGACGATCAAGGTCGGCGACGAGTTCTCGGGCTCGATCTTCCGCTGCCGCGTCGTGGCCACCGGCGGCGGCTTCCGGTGCGACGAGACGATGATCGGCGGCTCGGTGCACGGCGACATCCACACCCTGACGTTCCGCCCCGGGTCGTCGGCCGAGCTCTGGCTCGGGTGCGACGGTGGGGTGTTCGTGTCGGCCGACGCTCGCCTCGGGACGAGCCGCGTCTTCGACGCGCGCAACACCGGGCTCGGGACGTACACGCTGATGGGCCTGGACCACCTCCCCGGCGAGGAGGCGTACGCGTTCTGCGGGGTCCAGGACAACGGCGGCATCCGGTGGCTCGGCGGGGACGTCTGGGACCACCAGCTCTACGGCGACGGCGGCGCCACCGTCGTCCACCACGGGACCGGGCGGTCGCTGCTGAGCGTGTACACCAACCGCGACATCCGGCGGGCCGCCCTGGATGGCGAGCGCTACGAGTACGACTTCATCCGGGTCCCGGCCGCGACGTCGCGGTTCTACCCGCCGATGGTCGGCTCACCGGCCGACGGGGACGTCGTCTTCTACGGCGGCGACGTGCCCTGGGTGACCGACGACTTCGGGGACCACTGGGACGCCCTGCCGGCGGGACCGGCGGGCAGCAACCTGCTGCGGTCCCTCGCGGCCGTCTCGGACGACCTGCTCTACGCCGGCTGGAACTCAGGGCACCTCGCGGTCTACCGGCGGACCGGCGGCGGCTGGGCCATGACGGACGTCAGCCGTCCCACCGAGAGCCGCCCCGTCACCGGCATCGCGATCGACCCGGCGAAGGCTGACGGCAGCGCGGTCTACGTCTGCCTGGGCGGCTTCGGCGGCGCGACCACGTCGCACGTGTGGCACCTGGACAACAGCGGCGCCAACCCCGTGTGGACCGCGGCGTCGGGCTCGGGGGCCGACGCCCTGCCCGACATCCAGCACAACGCGATCCTCGCCGACCCGGCGAACGCCCAGCGGCTGTGGGTCGGAGCAGACCTCGGCGTCTGGGTCACCGGGGACGCGGGCGGCACCTGGTCTCCGCTGGAGGGCAACCTCCCGGACGCCGCGGTCGTCGACCTCGACCTGCTGCGGATCCCGGCCGACGGGGGCGGGACGATCGAGCTGCTGCGCGCCAGCACCCACGGCCGCGGCGTGTTCGAGCTCCGCCTCGACCAGCCACCGCGCCGCGTCGAGCTGATGATCCGGGCCAACGAGCTCGACCAGCGCCGCCGCCCGGCGCGCGCTGGCGTCCGCCTACCCGGCGACCTCGGCGAGGAGAGCGCGCTGGACGCCAGCCCCGACATCGTCGTGGAGCTCCCGGGCGACGACGGCCGCTTCCCGCTGCCGAGCGGTCGCCCCCCGCTCGTCACCGAGCTGGTCGACCTGCCGCCCGCCGCGGAGGTGCTCGGCGCCGAGCCCGGCGACCCGGCACTCACCCGGGTGCACGTGGTCGTGCGCAACCGCGGCGTGGACAACCTGGACGACGTCCGGGCGACCCTGCTCGTCGGGCCGGCGGACCGGGACCTGCCCGGGTCCGTGGCCGACGTCGCCGAGAACGGGAACCTGGCACCGGCCGGCGGATGGTTCGTCGCCGGCAGCGTGCTCCTGTCCGGGCTGCGCAACAACCGGCCGCGCGTGGCGACGTTCGACGTCTCCTCGGAGAACCTGCCCCCGATCACGGAGGCGGTCGGCGACCCCTTCCACCTCGTCGCGCTGCTGCACCACGCCGATGACCCGTTCCCCGGCACGCAGCCGGTGGACAGCGCCGACCCGGCGACCCTCGTCGCCGGCGCCAGCCACGCGGCCCTGCGCCGGGTGACGGTCCGGGCGGCGCGCCGGCGTCCGGCGCCGCCCGGCGGCTCGGGCCTGCTCGTCCCGATGAGCGCGACCCTGCTGACCCACCAGCGCCTGACCACCGTGACCGCGCGGCTCGGCGCCAAGGTGGCCGCCCCGGGCGCGACGGTGCACCCCGTCGAGCGCCGCGTCCTCGCGATGGCGCGCGGGGGGCTGGCGAGCCTCGAGGCGGGTCCGAAGCCCTCGGTCCCGTCGTCGCTGCCCGGGGCGGCCGTCGGCAGCTACGCGCTGCTGGGCTCGCTGGGTTTTCAGCTGCCGGGCTACGTCGACGCCCTCGTCCCCGGCGGCGCCTGGGTTGCGCAGAGCCTGCGGCGCGGGACGGGCGACCCGCACCTGAGCCACGTCGCGGTCTCTGCGTCCGAGCTGCCGCTCCAACTCGCGGGGCTGGGGGTGCCCGCGACCGCGGGCGCGGCCCGGCAGGCGGTGCGCGCCTTCGCCGGCGGCCTGCTGACCGGCACCGCGGCGCACGTGCTCCTGTCCCCGCAGCTCGCCGACCTGCACGCGCTTGACACCCACGCGGACTGGGACCACGGCCGCGTCTCCGCCGGCGCCGCCGCCCTGGAGGCGCACCTGCGCCAGGGCTTCCTCGGCGGGGCCACCGGCGTGGGGAGGCTGCAGCGCTGGTTGCCCCGGGCTCCCGACGTCCCGCAGGAGCTGTGGGAGCAGTACGTGGCCGCCATCACGCAGACCTACGGGCTCCCCGGTATCCGGCACCACGGCTTCGGGCCCTTCGAGGCGGGCTTCGAGGTCGGGCTGCCGCTGACCGCCGACCGCCTGCGCAACGGCTACCAGCTCCTCCTCGACGACGCGCACTCCGACAGCTGGTCGGCCTGGCCCTGGTGGGGCCTCCTGGCGCCGATCCTCGTCGGTCCGTCGCTGTCGCTGATCGCCGCGCGGTCGCTCCCGCACGCGAAGGCCTTCTTCGAGGGCGGCGAGCTGACCGAGCGCGCGTACTTCGAGACCCTCGTCGCCTCGATGGGGATCGGCGCGGTCATGCCGCTGGTCTACTCGATGATCCTGGCGGCCAGCTTCGACGAGCACACCGAGGACTTCGTGACCGCGATGCTGATGGGCATGGTGCGCGCCGGGCTCGTCACCGCGGGCCTGGCGACGTCCGGCGACGAGAGCCAACCGGCAGGGGTGCGCTGGGGAGGGCTCTTCCTGCCGCTCGCGGGGGCGGACGTCTACGCCCTCTTCCGGGCGATCTTCAGCGGATCCCGTCCCGGCACCGCCAAGGTGATGGCCCTCCAGACGGTGCCCACCCTCACGGGGCTGGCCACGCTCGGGCTCGCCGGCCTGGCCCGCGCGACCGGCGAGGGCCGGGTCCCCCGGGACCCCGACAAGGACCGGCGGGACTTCTGGCTCCTCGTCGCCGGCGGGGGCGTCGTCCTCCTCACCGCGGTCGGCATCCCCGTGGCCCTCGCCCTAGCCGGCTCCACGCCCGCCTCGTGGTTCCGCCGCGACCTCTCGGGCATCCCCGTCCTGGGAGCGCTCGAGCACGCGGGAGTCCCCGCCCCGCGTCCCCTGGCCGCGGCGCGCATCTTCGAGCCCGACACCCTGTGGCCGGCGGCCGCGCCGGGCGCCGAGAGCGACCGCCAGGGGTTCCCCGCGGGAACGCGACCGCTGGTCCGCCTCTGGTACGAGGGAGACGGCGAACTCGCGGTGCGGTACGGCGGCGACCGGGTCACGTTCCGGCTGGGGACCGACGAGACCGCCGTGCCGCTCGGCGACCCCCTCACGGCCACGAGCCTGGCCGCGAGCCTGGACGGCGCGGTCGACGGCGTTCGCGCCACCGTGATCGGCCCGGACGAGCCGCCGAACACCGTTCCCCTGCCCCTGGGCCTGGCCGGCCCCGGAGATCTGGGGCCGCTCTCGACAGCCGCTTCCCTGCGGGGGTCCTTCGTGCGCGTGCCGACGGACGAGGACGCAGGCCTCGTGCTGCGCGAAGCGCCGCGCTCTGAGCGGTCGACCCCGGCGGGGACCGCGCCCGGGTCGACCGACAGCTTCCCGATACTGTCCGAGTATCCGGCGACCGACACCGAGGCGGGCCTGAGCGCCGCCGCGGACCTCGGGGCGCTCCTGGTCACGGCGGCGGCGCCGAGCTTCGGCAAGGTGACCGTGGCCGACCCCCTGCCCCCGCTCCCCGACCCCGCGGTGGGCGAGGTGCGACAGGTCTTCCGACGCTGGAACCTCTCGGAGCGACGCGTCGAGGAGTGGCGCTCCCTCGTGACCGGCCACGGCGCGACGCCGCCCCCGAACGACCCGGTCCGCGACGGGCAGAACCCGTTGATCCGGCCGCAGCCCGAGGGGTACCAGCCGCAGCCTGTGGGGCGAGATGTCGCCGAGGCCATGGGCTGGCTCCCCCTGTGGCGGGCGTGGCTGCGTGTCGCCGCGGACGCCACCGCCGACGCCGGCTCCGCCGCCCGGCACGCAGACACGCCGACCGTGGCCTTCCCCGGCGGCAACCGGCAGCCCACCAACCAGGAGCTCACCCAGGGCGTCCGCTTCATCCTCGACCTCGACGGCGCCTGACAAGACCGGCGCCAGACCTTGGGGGCGCAATCGCAGGCCG